>NZ_JBCFXD010000002.1:0-671669 GCF_038562055.1 Stutzerimonas chloritidismutans
TCAATGGGACAGATGATCCGTTGAGGAGTAAGCCTGATGCGCATTGGTCAGTTAGCCCAGATAGCGGGTATCGACACGCAGACGATCCGCTTCTATGAGCAGCAGGGCCTGTTGCCGCCGCCAGAACGGCAGGAGAATGGTTACCGTGTCTATACCGAGAAGCATGGCGAGTGGCTTGCCTTTATCCGCCGCTGCCGAATTCTGGACCTGTCACTGACAGAGATTCGCGAGCTACAGAGCTATCAGGACGACCCTCGCCAGCCCTGTACCGCCGTCAACGCCATGCTCGATGACCACATCTCTCATGTGCGGTCGCAGATAACTGCTCTGCAAGCGCTTGAGCAACAACTCGTTTCACTGAGGGCGAGTTGCAACGAGGGTCGGGAGATCAATGCCTGCGGCATCCTGACGGGGATCAGCGAGGAGAGCAAACAACAGCTGTATAGGGCTAGCTCAGGCCGTAAGGACTGAGCAGGGGTTCTACCCCATTAGCACGGACACTTTCGAGTAAGCTCATGCCGAGCTGAAGGAGTGTTCATGAAGCGCAAGAAATACAGCCCCGAGTTCAAGCGGGAAGCCATCGAGTTGGTTCGTCGTTCAGGGGCGAGCTGTCGACAGGTGGCCCTGGAGATTGGTGTGGCTCCGAACCTGCTCACACGCTGGGTTCGAGAGGCACAGCCAGGCGCAGAAAAGGCCTTTCCCGGAACAGGTAGTCCGCGAGATGAGGAGCTGGCCCGCCTCAAGCGTGAGTTGGCCCGGGTGACCAAGGAACGTGATTTTTTAAGAGACGCGGCAGCGTACTTTGCCAGGGAGTCATCGAGCGGTACACGGTGATCCAGCGCTGCCGCAACGAGTACCCGGTACGTCTGATGTGCCGTTGCCTAAAGGTTTCTGCCAGTGGCTATTACGCCTGGCAGGATCGTGATCCTAGCCCGCGAACTCAAGAGAATGCACGTCTGGTCAGGCGCATTCGTGAGATTCATGAGGACAGCCGTGGCGTGATCGGCGCACCGCGCATGCATGAGGATTTGCTCGACGAGGGCGAAATCGTCAGCTTGAACCGCGTTGCTCGCCTGATGGCGGCTGAGCGAATTCAAGGCTGGCCACGCCGTAAGAGGCGTGGTTTTGGAAGAGTCGCCAGTGGCCGTCCAGCAGGCGTGAAAAACCTGCTGGAGCGCGATTTCACCGCGCAGGAGCCGGAGCGCAAGTGGGTCACGGACATCACGGAAATAGCCACACTGGAAGGCAAGCTTTTCCTATGCGTGGTGCTCGACTTGTACAGCAAGCTGGTGATCGGTTGGTCGATGCATCACCGCCAGGATCGGCAGATGGTGATTCGAGCAGTGGAGATGGCGATTTGGCAGCGCCAGGGTGACTGGTCCGTAATCCTGCATTCGGATCGCGGTAGCCAATTCACCAGCACCGACTACCAGCGCTTTCTGAATCGCAACACGCTGGTCTGCAGCATGAGTGCCGTCGGGCATTGCGGCGACAACGCAGCCTGTGAAGGCTTCTTCGGTCAGCTCAAACGGGAGCGCGTTGTCCATCAGTCGTATCGAACTCGTGATGAAGCACGGGCGGATTTATTCGACTACATCGAGCGGTTTCATAACCCACGAATGCGTCGTAGAGTCGCCAGGCAAGATCTGAAGTTTTCAGCCCTTTTCAAACCGTCCGTGGAAACGGGGTAGAACCCCTCCTCGCAGGGCTGCTCATCGCTGAACAGATTCTGCGTGCGGCGCTCCTGCTTCAAAAACGCTAGTGCCGCGAAAAAGCAGCTTTCGCATAGATTGACTCGATAGCGTTCGCCATCATGCCCTGCGCCATAGCCCCAGAGCGCCTGAAGCGTCCCGAACTGCTCGCCGTACCCCGGCACCCTCGTACTGGTAGCGCATACATCGCAAATGGTGTCTTTATGGCTCTCTGTCACCGGGCAGACCTCATCTTCGTATTAAAAAGAGTAACCGAGGGCACTGCGCAACGGAGCGCCTTTTGCCAGTTTTCCAGCCCCGCTGCGTTAGCTCAAGCATGGTCTGGTGTGCCATGACGGCGGTGGATATGGCAGGTCTTCGACAGATGCGGTTGGCGGTGGTTCGTCATGGTTGTCCGCTGCACGTTTCTTGCGTTGCGGGCGGCGACCACTCCATTCCCTCTTCGAGGATCGGATGGCTTTCACTAACGACGATCAACGGTTTGTTCCGATTCTCCAGCGCGAACATGGCGATGGAGCCTTCGACGTCCACCGCCGGCACCTCCCCCTGTGGGTCAAGCCTGCCAACCCAGACATATTGCCGGGTCTCCAAACATGCGAGGTAATACGAAATACCCATGCTTCCTCCGAATTTGAATCAAGTCTATTACTGTGCCAATCCGGAACGGGAGGCGGTACTGCCGCAAACATCAAATGTTATCGCCAGTGCATTTTTAACCCAGGTGCCGACGCTATTCTGCCCTAACCCAGCAGTCTGAAAGCGAAATTCTACAACTCGCTTGGTGCTCGAAACTGGGTCAATGAAATTCCGGCATGTGGGTGGAAAATGCACAGGCGGCAACACGCATGCTGCAACGTCCTCTCGGTCTCCCTCCGCGACGTGTGCTTCTTGTTTTTTTACCTCATTTGAGGAATAATAACCGGAAGTCACCGTTGTGTTAGGAGTCCTCAGATGCAGGCTTGCCAGGTATTCAGTGATCAGGATGAAATCGCCGCCCGTCTTGAACAGTTGAGTCTGGAGCGCGAGCCACTGCGTGAGGCTATCAATCAAGCTCACCTACAGCGGGTTCGCCTGACTCCTAACCATCCCAGCATTTTTCCCGGCCTTGAAATGTGGGGCTGGTTGGTAGGAGCGGTGCGCGATCAGCTGCGCCCACTAGGGTGGGTCGCGCATGAACAGTCGAACTACCCTCTTACCGTTCACTCGGCGCTCAATCTCGCGATTGCTGTCGCATCGGGAGATAGCTATGTTGGAAATCTGCTGGGGATGCCGAGCAGCCGATCCAGGAAGGGTAAAAATACAGTTGATGCTGTTGAGCGGAACTGCCAGTTCGACATGTTTGATGACTTGCTGCCCGATCCGGAGGAGCTGCCTGAATCAGGCCCTCATGAGACCTGGATCCTGCTCCACCACACCGACACGGTGAAGAAGGAAATCCGCATCGAGCTCTCACGTCCATCGGGAATGGGTAAAGGCGGCAAGATCAATTTCTGGTCTGAACGCATCATGCTTGGCACCCTTGCTCTTGATGATGATTTCTTTGAGGTTACCTCCCCAGGCGGTCCGGATATCGACATCGAAATTCGCCGTAAAAGCTCGTGATAGATCATGTTTAATCCACAACGATTTGCGCTCGCCCGTCGCCGGCGAGGTATGAAAAAGCGTGAGCTTGCCACTCATATAGGAGTAACGGAGCGATCAGTCTCCGGCTACGAGAGTGGCACGCAGGAGCCTGAGCCTGGAACCCTTGCAAAAATCGCTAAAACGCTTCGGTTCCCCGAAGCGTTTTTCTTTGGTGATGATCCTGAGGTGCCAACGCCGGATGTTGCCAGTTTCCGGTCGCTCTCAAAGATGACTGCTGGCCTTAGGGATTCAGCTCTCGGTGCAGGCGCAATTGCGCTCCTGCTGAATGACTGGATCGAGCAACGTTTCGATTTGCCAGAGCCAGATCTTCCGGACCTGGGGTCCGAACGCGCTGCACTGACGAATTTTGAGGCGCTCGATAAGCTGGCACTATCACGCAGTGCCCAAGCGCCAGAGGCCGCTGCGGAGATGCTGAGGGCACACTGGGGTTTAGGTGAGCAGCCGGTTAAGAACATGATTGCGCTTCTTGAGTCGAAAGGCGTTCGTGTCTACTCACTTGCAATTGATGCAAAGGAGGTCGACGCGTTCTCGATGTGGAGTGGCGGCCGCCCCTTTATGTTCTTGAATACCTTTAAGTCGGCCGAGCGTTGCCGCTTTGACGCAGCTCATGAATTAGGACATTTGGTTATGCACCAGCATGCCCACCCACAAGGACCTGATTTAGAGCGTGAGGCGAATGCCTTTGCGTCGGCTTTTCTAATGCCACGTGCAAGCGTTCTAGCGATGGCTCCACGTTCGATCACTATCAAAAGCCTAATCAAATACAAGAAGCTCTGGTCCGTTTCTGTGGCAGCCTTAAATTACCGGCTTCATAGCCTGGGGCTTTCCACGGAGTGGGCTTACCGAACGCTGTGTATTCAGATTGCTCAAGAGGGCTATCGCACCGAAGAGCCGGAATCTATTGCTCATGAGCGGTCAGTGATCCTGGAGAAGATTTTCGCCGCGTTACGTGCAGATGGGGTTGGGAAAGCTGGCGTCGCGGGAGAACTGGCAATCAGTCCTGAGGAGATCAATGAATTGACGTTCGGATTGATGTTGAACGTGTTGAAGGGGCAGAGCGCTAACCCATCCGACTCTGGTGGGAAATCAGGTGCCCATCTCCGTTTGGTCAAGGGGTGAAGGGATGCCGCCGATGTCGCTTGGTCGGACTCGGCCAGCAACGGAAATCTGCCTGACAGAGCGTTAAGGAGCAAGCGTGTTGACGGTGTGTATGCGCGCTGACTACTCCAACGCCATGCGCATCCATTTCGGCATTTTGCAGGCCATTAATGTGGTTAGGTCTTCTGGCCTGAGCACCTTCTTGATCGCGGCAATGCATTCCGGGGTCGAGCCGTCTTTACCGAGATAAAATAGTGCGCTGATAGCCGTCCCTACCTCGGTCCCGGCACGCTGCATGACCATTGGTGCCGCATGTACCAACCGGACCTCACCCTTACCTATAAAAAATGATCGGCTGGGTCCGCTGGTGTAATAGATCGGAATGAGCGGCATCTGGGTGCTCAGTCCAAACAACCTGACCGCATGAGCGCCATGAATCTGTAGAACATGGCGGTTCTGCCTAGCGATCAAGCTCACTACTTCCCATACATTTGGGCGGACCCGTGCAACGTATCGACTGGATTTCGGGCGCATGTAAATTCCTCGATGCACCCGTTCAAGTTCGCCTTGGCTGACCAGCCGAGCTAGTGCCTTGGATATGGCGCCACGCGCTCCAAGCTCCGCAAAGCGGCCGATGCAGAAGGGTTGCCCTTTGGGTAAGCGCTTAATCCGTTGCGCAATGCGGGTGGATACCGACAGAGCAAAATCAGTGCTGGACATTGCGGCTCTCATTTCTATCGCGTGAAGTCCAATGACGAGCTGAACAGCGGCTGATGAAAAGCGATCACCCGCCGTCGATATTCATCATCTGGTGCATCGCTCACCAGGCACTCTTCAAGGCGCCCCAACGAGAGGATCTGGTCGGCCGACGGGTAGTGCCTGAGCAGGCTTTTCGCATAGCTGCGGATATCCTGAGGCAGCTCAGTGTTACGGGCGAGCTCTCGCAGGAACTCTTCGGTCTTGATGACGCTGCGGGTTCTTTCGTGAGGAAGGGTCAATGCGGCTATCTCCTGATTCAGTCAACCACGTCTGCCGACGCTTGAATTCAGTCCTCCATACAAGCATCAAAAGCAAGCCAGCAACTGTTGCCGGTAGTGCTTGGAAAAGCTGACCAGATGGTTTGGCTCAGCGGCAGAGCCCCCCAGGGATAAGGCGCATGTAGCACCTGCCCCAATTACCTGCGCAATGCCACTTCCATTACTGTCATCCAGGACATCGATATTACCAGCAGCCCCAATCCAGCCAGATATTGAACCTGAAGTGGAGGCTGGCATCTCTACCTCGTTCAGCACTGCCAGGTCATCCGGTAGATCATCTGCAATTCTCTCTGCCAAGCACTGCAGTGTCGGCTCCTCTAACATGAATAGCCACGCCTGATTATCGGGCTCGCCTGTGCGCCGAAGCACTCGCCCAAGCACTTGTCGGTAATGCAGCTCAGTGCGGATGCGACTGAGGTAGCAGCACACCTGGAGTCGAGGAATGTCCGTGCCTTCGCTGATCATTCCAACTGCGATAATCCAACGGCAGGCGCTGTGTCTGAACGCATTGATAACCTGCTGCGCAGCCGGGGTTTTGTTGGTCACGATGCGGCAACCTTCACCCAGGGTTTCCAGGGCCAAGGCAATTTGCTGGGCGTGCTCGATGTCGGTGGCAACCACTAAGCCTGCCGCATCAGGCTTGATCAGGCGAAGCTCATCCAGCTTGCTGCACCCGAGACCGAGTAACTGGTCAATCACCTCGTCATGGCGCAACAGCTCTTCGTAGGTGACAGGGGACTCCCCCAATAGTTTGGCAATGCTGGGAAACATCCTGACAGTGCTCTCCGTGTCCAGCTCCTCGGTAAGTATCACCTTCTGGTTGTCGAGCAGGACAATGCGAGGGGAACGGCACACACCATCAGCAATGGCCTCTTTCAATCCGTAGCGGTAGTCGCAGATCAGGTACCCCTCGGGCGTCGAGTAGCGGGCCAGGGCAATGGCCCGGTCGTCCGAACGCCATGGGGTGCCGGAGAGGGCCAAGGTGAAGGCTGCCCTGTCCTGTATCCGCTGAAGAATCTGTTGGCCCCAGGCGTTACTCAGAAGTACATCGTGGCCGGCGCAGTGGTGGATTTCGTCGAAAACCACGAACACACGGTAGTCATCGAGGAGTCGCCAGAACGTCTCATCTCGGTATTCCATGGCTTGATAGGTGAACGCCGCCCCAACTGCGCCGAGTTGGCCGTCCAAGCGTCTGCCGAGCACCGCAGCAAAGGACGAGCGAAAGCCCTCGACAACTTGGCAGGATGGTGCGAAGCAGAGCACCAGATCGATCCGGTCCTGCTCAAGCAGCCTGCTGGCCAGCTCTGCCGCCATACGCGTCTTACCGGCACCCGGCGTTGCCTGGCAGAAGAAGTGCGGCGTGGCAGTAAAGTGCTCCAGTGCCGCGTCGATGCAGCGGCGTTGCCAGTTTCGCAGCAGTGTGGTCATCGTGCGGAGGCAAGCGTCTTGAGTGTCTTCTCGATGGCGCGAAGATGGCCCAGCAGGCGCGAGCTTCGGTCTCTAGCTTCCAGGTACTCGCCTTCGACCTTATCCCGGAGATGCGGCATATCATCGAGGAGCAGCTTGTATCGCTCCGCCTCGCCCATCGATGCGAGGAAGTCCAGCCTGATTTCCTTGAGGAGCGCCTCCAGGTGCTGATCCGCATCGACTGATGGTTGCGGCACCGCCGAATTATCGAACGCTGACGGCTCCTGCTCTGGCTCACAAGCAGTCTTATGGCTGTTCTCGAACCCGTTGTCGATCAGCTCCAATTGCAGATGTGCCGGAATCGGCAGCAGGTGGTAGACCTGTCCCCGCGAACGGCGCTCTTCATCGAGCACAACCCAACCCATGCGCAGCATTCGGCGGATCTGCTCATACACATAGCGGCGCACATCACCGATACGGAAAGTCATGCCATCCAGGCGCTTGGCATAGGCATCACGCAGTTCACGCGTCGTGAACCTTGAACGCCCTTCCTCCTGAAGCAGCTCATACAGACGCCTGTCGAAGGTAAACGAGGCCGATTTCATTGAGGCACCAGAAGAGTTAACGCAGAGGAAATGCGGATTATAATCCGTGGCTCGTACGTCCGCAAACACACGATAGTGCCGCCTCAAGTGGAATTGAGACGGTCATGGATAAGTTGGCGAAGGCGTTAGGGGAACGCATCCGGACGCAGAGAAAGGCCTGTCGGATTTCTCAGGATGCTCTAGCGCTGGCCTGCAGTATGGACCGTAGCTATATGGGGCGAATCGAGCGTGGCGAAGTAAACATCACCGTCGAGAAGCTCTATCGCATTGCAAGCGAGCTCGCTTGCGATCCATCCTGCCTTCTGCCTCAGTTGTCAGAGCTGTAGCTCCGCATCTGATCGAGAGCGGTGTTCAAGAAGGCCTGACCAGATCCAGGCCAAATTTCGCTCTCAGATCAAAACCTGGTCTGCGGCTTTTTCGCATTACAGAAGCGCCTTCCTTTATCATCCCCCGGCATCGTGTAGTGGTTGATTTCCCGGTCACTGGCTCAGGGCGCTCAGATGTCGCTGCCGATGGCATTAGGCATGCGTCAACGCTTCTGAGCAGAGCTGAGTTGCCGATGCTGACGCCAGGCTGACAGAGCAGCATGTGCCGGCCGGGAGGTAGCCATTACCCAAAAATTTAGCGGCTAAAATCGCCGCATTCGCGCATCAGCGATCTGGATAGTGGTAAACCATGAATGCAGTAGAAATTGAGTCCGCCATTTCGGACCTGGCCTTTGAGCCCTTTGACGCGGTGGAGTTTCCGTTCACCTTCCTGGCCGCATTCGGCAATAAGGAAACCGCTCTCAAGCGGCTGCGCGCCGGCAACAACAACGCCTCGGACGTACCTCGCGGCGTACTACTGCGCAACAACATTCATATCGCCACCTGCGAGCCCGGCAGCGTGGGCGATACGCTCAAGGCATTGCGTGCCAGCCCGGCCACCGCAAAAGCCAAGGCCAAATTCATCCTCGCTACCGACGGACAAACGCTGGAGGCCGAGGAGCTGATCACGGGTGAAACCATCACCTGCGGCTATCCAGACCTTCCCAACCATTTCGGCTTCCTGCTGCCGCTGGCCGGCATCTCCACCATCAAGGAGATCAAGGACAACCCCATCGACGTGCGCGCCACGAGCCGCTTGAACAAGCTGTACGTCGAGCTGCTGAATGAAAACCCAGACTGGGCCAAAGCCGAACGCCGCCATGACATGAACCACTTTATGGCGCGGCTGATTTTCTGCTTCTTTGCCGAAGACACCGACATCTTCACTGGCGATGGTCTGTTTACCAAGACGGTTGAGCAGTTCAGCGAACGCGACGGCTCCAACACCCACCAAGTGCTGTCGGAAATCTTCCGCGCCATGAACATCAAGCTGGCCGAGCGCGCCACCGCTCAGCCGCGCCTACCCAGTTGGGCCAACACCTTCCCTTATGTGAATGGCGGTTTGTTCTCCGGCAGTACCGAAGTGCCACGCTTCACGCGCATGGCGCGCACCTACCTGCTGCACGCTGGCAACCTCAACTGGCAAAAAATCAACCCAGACATCTTCGGCAGCATGATCCAGGCCGTAGCCGATGATGAAGAGCGTGGCGCACTCGGCATGCACTACACCAGCGTGCCCAACATTCTGAAAGTGTTGAACCCGCTCTTCCTGGATGACCTGCGTGCTCAACTAGACGCTGCGGGCGACAACAAAGCCAAGCTGCTGAACCTGCGCAAGCGCATGGCGCGCATCCGTGTGTTTGACCCTGCCTGCGGGTCCGGCAACTTCCTGGTTATCGCCTACAAGCAGATGCGCGAGATTGAAGCCGAGATCAATCGCCGCCGAGGCGAGGCCAACAATAAATCGGAAATCCCTCTGACCAATTTTCGCGGCATCGAACTGCGCGACTTTCCGGCAGAGATTGCCCGTCTGGCGCTAATCATTGCCGAATTTCAGTGCGATGTGCTGTATCGCGGCCAGCAGGATGCGCTGGCGGAGTTTCTGCCTCTGGATGCGCAGAACTGGATCGTTTGCGGCAATGCGCTGCGGCTGGACTGGCTGAGCATCTGCCCGCCAACGGGAACAGGCGTGAGAGTGCTCGCCGATGACTTATTTGGCACGCCTCTCAATCAGACAGAAATTGATTTCGAGAACGAAGGTGGGGAAACGTATATCTGCGGGAATCCGCCGTATCTTGGCTCACGGGATCAGAAGGACGAACAAAAGGCTGACTTGCAGACTCTTTTCGATAGGCGAATCCAGAACTGGAAGTCGCTCGATTATGTTGCCGGCTGGTTCATTAAGGCCGCTGATTACGGCACCAAAACCCGCTCTGCTGCGGCTTTCGTGTCCACCAACTCCATTTGCCAGGGTCTGCAAGTTCCAATCCTGTGGCCGGAGATATTTGCCAGTGGCCGCCAAATCGAATTTGCCCACACATCCTTTCGTTGGGCCAATCTTGCCAGCCACAATGCAGGTGTGACTGTAGTCATCATTGGCATCACAACGCAGCCACGCAATCCGAGGCGCTTGTTCTCTCTGGACGACTCGGGACAGACCATCGAACGCCAATGTGCGCATATCAATGCATATCTGGCGGTAGGTGATAGTGTCATTGTGGATAAGACTAGCCAGCCCCTGGGTACGCAGAGTGAGATGACTTTTGGAAATACTCCAATAGATGGCGGTCATTTGCTGCTCTCGCGGGACGAACGCGACGCCCTGCAACTCACACCTGCTCAGCAAGGCCGATTTATTCGCCGGATTTATGGCTCCGCTGAGTTCATTCGCGGCCTGGAGCGTTACTGTCTGTGGATCGAAGATCAGCACTTGGCTGAAGCACAAACGATCCATCCTATTGCTCAACGTCTTCGTGATGTGCGCAATATGCGACTCAACGGTGGGAAGACAGCAAGGGACATCGCTGAAAGACCACACCAATTCCAAAGAATGTACTTCGGCAAGCATTCAACGCTCATTGTCCCTAGCGTCTCCTCCGAAACTCGCGCGTATCTGCCCTGCGGTTATGCGCCTGCCGGGACTATCGTTTCCAATCTCGCCTTCGCCCTCTACGATGCTCCGCTCTGGAACATGGCCCTGATTGCTTCCCGCTTGCACTTAGTCTGGATCGGCACTGTCTGCGGAAAAATGAAAACTGACTTTCGCTACTCGAACACTCTTGGCTGGAACACCTTCCCAGTGCCGCTACTCACCGAGCAGAACAAGGCGGACCTGACGCGCTGCGCCGAGGACATTCTCCTGGCCCGCGAAGCCCACTTCCCCGCCACCATCGCCGATCTGTACGCCCCGGACGCCATGCCGGCCAACCTGCGCCGCGCCCACGAGCGCAACGATGAAGTGCTGGAGCGTATCTACATCGGTCGGCGTTTTAGAAACGATACCGAACGACTGGAAAAGCTGTTTGACCTCTACACCAAGATGACAGCAGATACATCGAAGGCCGCGCCGAAAAAGCCACGAGGGAAAAGGCATGAGCGATACCCTTGCTAACCTGACCACGCCCCCCGAAGGCTACGGCGAGTGGTTAGCTGATCTCAAAGGCCGCATCCACAATGCCCAGGCGACGGTACTCTCATGGAGGAAGAATCACAGTGACTAACACTACCAACCCGACCAACAGATACACGGTGCCGTCGGTATCCATTGCTACCGCGCACACTGGGGCATCCAGCAAGGCAAATGAGCTGGGCATGCGTACCATGCAGGAACGCGCCTATACCAAGCGCGGCGAACAGTATTTGCTGATTAAATCGCCACCGGCATCAGGTAAGTCCCGCGCCCTGATGTTTATCGCCCTGGACAAGCTCCATAACCAGGGACTGCAACAGGCTATCGTCGTAGTGCCGGAGCGCTCCATTGGCGGCAGCTTTGCCGATGAATCGCTGAGCCAACATGGCTTCTACTGGGACTGGCAAGTAGCCCCCCAGTGGAACCTGTGCAATGCACCAGGCATCGATGAACCGCGTGTGGCCAAGTCCAAGGTAGATGCAGTGCGCGCCTTCCTGACCAGCAGCGACAAGGTGCTGGTCTGCACCCATGCCACCTTCCGCTTTGCCGTGGAAGAGTTAGGCATCGACGCTTTCGACAACCGCCTGATTGCCATCGACGAGTTCCACCACGTTTCCGCCAATCCGGACAACAAACTGGGCAGCCAACTGAGCGCGTTTATCAACCGCGACAAGGTGCATCTGGTTGCCATGACCGGCTCCTACTTCCGTGGTGACAGCGAGGCCGTGCTGGCCCCGTCGGAAGAGAACAAATTTGAGACAGTCACCTACACCTACTACGAGCAGCTCAACGGCTACCGCTGGCTCAAGTCGCTGGATATTGGCTACTTCTTCTACACCGGCCGGTACGTGGATGCGGTCGCCAAGGTGCTGGACCCGGCACTGAAAACCATCGTCCACATTCCAAACGTAAATGCCCGCGAGAGCCTCAAGGACAAAGAGCGCGAGGTCAACGAGATCATGAGCGCGCTCGGCGATTGGCAGGGTGTAGACCCGACCACCGGCTTTCACCTGATCAAAGCCAAGGACGGCCGCACGCTGAAAGTGGCCGACCTGGTGGATGACAGCGACCCAGGCAAACGCTCCAAAGTGCTCGGCGCATTGAAAGACCCGGCGCAGAAAAACAACCGCGACAACGTCGATGTGATCATCGCTCTGGGCATGGCGAAGGAGGGCTTTGACTGGATCTGGTGCGAGCATGCGCTGACCATCGGCTACCGTTCGAGCCTGACCGAAATCGTGCAGATCATTGGCCGTGCCACCCGCGATGCAGAAGGTAAAGAGCGCTCACGCTTCACCAACCTGATCGCAGAGCCAATGGCTGATCAAGCAGCTGTAGCCGAAGCGGTAAACGATATGCTCAAGGCCATTTCTGCCAGCCTGCTGATGGAACAGGTGCTCGCCCCGCGCTATGAGTTCACCCCGAAAGATACCGGGCCGAAAGAAGGCTTCAATTATGGCCCGGAGGGGTATCAACCGGGCGGCACCAACCTGGGTGTGAATGAAACCACGGGCCAGTTCCATGTCGAGATTAACGGCCTGACCACGCCGCAAAGCACAGAAGCCACGCGCATCTGCAAAGAAGACTTGAACGAAGTAGTGACCAGCTTCCTGCAGGACAAAACCGTGCTGGAGCGCGGCCTGTTCGATAAGGAGAACACCCTGCCGGAAGAGCTGACTCAACTGCGCATGGGCAAGATCGTGCGCGAGCGGTACCCCGATTTGAGCGACGTCGACCAGGAAGCCATCCGCCAGCACGCCATCGCCGCCATGAACATTACCCAGCAGGCCAAGTTGGCTCTGGCGCAGGCAGATGCAAACGGTAGCGACAACGTGCAGGGCAGCACAGCACTGCTTGATGGCGTGCGCAAATTCGTTAACGTGCGCGAGCTGGACATTGACCTGATCGACCGCATCAACCCCTTCGATGCCGCCTATGCGGTACTGGCGAAGGCAATGGATGAAAAGTCTCTGCGCCAGGTTCAGGCCAGCATTGCCGCCAAGAAGGTGAGCATCCCCGAAGATGAGGCGCGAGAGCTGGCCAAGCGTGCCCTGCAGTTCAAGAACGAGCGCGGCCGCCTGCCCGACATCAACTCTGCCGATGCCTGGGAAAAACGCTTGGCTGAAGGCGTAGCAGCATTGGCACGCTACCGCGCCCAAGCCAAAGCGGCGCAGGGGGAATCCGCCAATGGCTGATATGAACGATGACGACCTGCTGGAGGCGCTGGGGGTAGAAGTCCCCACGCTCAAGACAGCCACTCGAACTCCTCGCGAAGAGCGCATCATCGCTGGTTTCGAGGACATTCAGCGCTTCTATCAGACCCACGGCCGCGCTCCGCTGCATGGCGAAGACCGCGACATTTTTGAGCGCTTGTATGCCGTGCGCCTGGATCAACTGCGCAAACTGCCAGAGGCACAAACCCTACTGGCCGGTCTGGATACTCACGGCCTACTGTCAGGTACTGCGGTCACCACGACTAATGTGGATGACCTGGATGAGGACGCCTTGCTCGCCGAGCTGGGCATCGGTAGTGAGTCCGTCGAGCAGGACGACATAACGGTACTGAGGCATGTGCGTTCCAGTGCGGCAATAAAAGCGGCTGAAGAGATGGCCGCTCGGAACCCCTGTAAAGACTTCGAGAATTTCAAGCCGCTGTTTGATGAAGTGGAAGTAGGCCTCAAGCAAAAGCGCTGGGTGACCAAGCCTTTTGGCAAGAACGCCAGCATTGAGGCTGGAGACTTCTTCATTCTGAGCGGGCTCATTGCCTACGTCGCCGAAGTCGGGGACACCTACAAAACGCCGAATGCGGAGACGAACGGGCGTTTGCGCGTCATCTACTCCAATGAGACGGAAAGTGATCTGTTGCTACGATCCCTACAGCGGGCGCTTTACAAGGACAGTGAGGGGCGTGCCGGATCTCGGCTGATCAAGGTCGACTCAGGCCCACTGTTCAGCGACATCGCCGAGCCGGACGACATAGAAAGCGGCACTATCTATGTGCTGCGCAGCCAGTCTAACCACCCCTTCGTGGCCGAGCACCGCGAGCTGATCCACAAGATCGGCGTAACCGGAGGCCGAGTGGAAACCCGCATCGCAGGCGCAGACAAAGACGCCACCTACCTGCTGGCTGATGTGGAGGTGGTCGCTACTTACAAGCTGCACAACCTGAACCGCACCCGGCTGGAAAACATCTTCCACCGCCTGTTCGGCGCGGCGCAGCTGGACTTGACCATCGAAGACCGCTTCGGCCATCCGGTCAAACCTAGGGAGTGGTTTCTGGTGCCGCTGCATGTGATTGATGAGGCGGTTGAGCGCATTCGAGATGGGTCGATTACCGGTTTTGCGTATGACCCGCAAACAGCTCGCCTAGTCAGCGAAGGGGCAATTAAAGCGTGATGGTCATATCCGGGAGAAAGCAAGTCTTCTCTCCTGGATGCCCCCTTGGATTGCACACCAAGCGTGTGCCCAATACGGCATAGTCGAGGAGGTGTACGAATGATTAGCCATTTTGTATCTCTTCAGGTCTTTTCTTGATCAAGGCATAGAGATCAAGGTTGGGAATGGCATTGGCGTTCAAAAGCATCCTCTCAATCATACGCAGTTGCTCTGCATTATTTCTTTTGAGAACCGCAACCTCAGCCTTCAAGTGCTCTATTTGCTCCACAAGCTTTACTTCAGAAGCAGTTATCTTTGTGAGCAGGGAAGGAGTTGCGCCACGAAGTTGAGCTTTTTTATTCTTATAATATGTATTGATACCGACATAAGTGCATAGGGTTTGTCTAGTTGTTTTTATGCCAAGCTCAAGCTCTACCTTAGCGACCAGCGCGTCCCAAGTCAGCTTACCTACCCACTTAGCTAACATAATCTCAATTTTACGCTGTTGCTGAGCTGATATTTTTGGTACTACCACATCACACCTCCCCTTCAGACAGACCGAAAGAGGATAAAAGAGAGCGCAACTCGGGATTAGCATCAGATGCTGTTCTGGCAGTCTTATCTTCAATAATACCCTTCAGGCGAGCCTCAAAATCCGGTAGGGCACACGCGACCTTTGTAATGATCTTGGTATTTAGATCGGTCAAACTGAACTCAGAATTTTTATTTGAGTAACGAATCATCGTTCCGACAGGCTTACTTTTCATCAAATCATTCAGCATGGATAGAATATGGGTATTTCGCGAGTGAATTAGATACCACTGCCTCATCGCCTGGGAGTTTGGTAAGCGTGGATCACACGCTACCGATTCTAATCTCAAAGTTTGAAACGATAAATCTTTCTCAAAAAACTCGATTGTCTTCACATCGCCTGCTATGTGACAAGTCTCCGGACACATGAAGCACTGCGAGACGAAATCGTTCAAATAATTGCAAGGCGTTACATTAAGATTTTGAGTACAAAGACCGGTGGAGGTGACAGATGCCGGCAGGTTGGTGGTTTGTGTAAGTTGATTTTGGGAAACGACTCGAATATCCCGCCTGTCGATATCTGGCGGATTCAATATCGCACTCACACGACTGGCTTTCTCGTCGTGAGTCGTATGAATATAAGTATGGGTTTGCTCGGGATTCTTTCTGCCAGACCAAGCAGTGATAATTTCAACTGGAATGCTACTTAAATCAGCAAGGGTGTTAGATAAGTGCCGCAGACTATGCGGTCGCAGAATTAATTCTGACGAAAATCCGTAATCCTGAAAAATCGATGTCGTGTAGCGCCCCTGGCCGACCAGTCGAGTAAGAACCGAGGCGCCTAGCGACGCTAATGGCACCACCGCATAGTTTGTCTTTTGAAAAACTTTCCCACCACTTCCGACACTCTCGGGCGCACCATAAAGCCAACTCCCCAAGAAGCAGAACATGGCATCCTTAAGCTTGATACTTGATTCTCCGCTTGAAAATGAGAGTGGAAATTCCGGCAAAATTGATGTCCTATAGAAAGCAATCCACCACTCCTGCACTTCTTCAACCGAAACGACAGACTTATCGGAAAAAACTTTTGGCATATTGGCGTACCCGAACAAGTGGGGTAATCCTGCTAAAGCTGCACTTCTTGTTTGCGACACGGACAACTGATCTTTAGGCCGCAATGAATAAATCGGTTTTTTTTCGAAAAAATGGCCTCTTTGACTTTTATAGGTGGAAGTCAGATCAACTCCTTCCTTAAGGATCGGAACGCAATCATTAGCCCCATAGAACCCTAATGCATAACCCAATGTGAAAAGATTGGGCCGCTGCGCTAAATTTAAATTCCTCTTTAGTTCTGGCGCTATCTCGAACCCACCAAGCAACGCTTTCAAGCTTTGGTCCGGGTTCTCGTAGAATCGACATAGAATTCTCGCTGGCTCGCATGCTTTGTAAAAGAAGTTCATGGCTTTCTTTATCGGATCAGCGAGCACCGCAAGTATGTGGTTCTTGTTGTTCCCGTAGCCTTTACTTCCAATCCAGTCGAGGTAATAAACTGGCTCTCCATTGCTTTCAGAGTAACAATGCAGTCTTTGTTTAGGAAGAACAGGTATTTCCGCAGAAGTTCGATTAGGCGACGCCAGCGACAGCGTTCCAAAAGTCACTACTAAGGCATCATGGATTTTTATCTCTTTACCAGGGCGCAGCGAGCCATGTTCATCCACATACTCAAATACAGTAGAGAAGATGTCGGCTAGCGCAAGCACTGCTTGGATATCTGGAAGTTTCTCCAGCGTATTGTCAAACGTGGCATGTCCCGTCCTGTCTCTGCTGTCGCTGCCCTTCAGGTTGACCTTTCGCATCACCCCCTTTTCAGCGCAGAACGCGAGAAACGGCCGCAAGCGGTCAGCTGAACGCGCCCCCAAATTAAGACTGGTGATTGTGCACTCTGATTGCTCATAGAGATCACCATCCATGAGTGACAACAATTTCCTAGCTACCGACGTCCGAATTTTTTTCTCGTTGACGGAAAGTGGTGTGTTCGTTGTTTCTATGATCCACACTTTTATCAGGTGGTCATAGGGGTAAGGAAGGGCGTATATGGGATGGTTGCCGGCGTTGCTTTTGCCCTTACGCCCATGTACACCACACAAGAATCTGGTTCGGCGGCCAGTATTGGGGTCCACGTGATACCAGACCAAATCATCAAACTCCGCCTTCTTGCCGCCATGTCCTTCAAATTGCGCTAGCTCGGCTTCGCGATATTCGTTGATGAGCCGCTCCAATCGGCCAAGGTATTTGTTAAGCATTGATTGTGCGCTGCCTTGCGAGTTCTTCATCGCAAACCATTATTGTCTGCTTCACCCAAACAATCTGTCTCTCCAGTTTTTCAATACTTCGGGCGTAAATAGGACTAACTAGGGAGTTGCGGTTTGCAGCAAGCTTGCCCTCTGCATCAGCCAATACCGACCTGTGATCAGCTTCTAGCATCGGACGAAAGTTTGGGCACCCATAACACCCCAATGGTCTCCCTAAAACAGTTGAACAGGTCGCGCAGGAATGCTTGTTGAGTGCCCCACCAACAGGGTTGAACTTATTGTCGACAATGACCTCATCGCCTTCCGGAACGACAGTTAAGGTATGGCTAAAAGCCTTCTTTAGAAACTCATTTCCGATATACTTTGTGTCAATCTCTCTCCTAGATACATAATCCAAATCTATGTAATGCCTTGCAGCCGGCACGGTGACACCTGTCATCTTGGCCAATTGAACGGCGGGCAGACCATTTTGAGCACCGCGAGTTAATACGGTGTGACGAATTCTATTGGAAGTAGCCATACATTCGACAGTTCGATCAGAGGCAACCGGAACCCATCTCATGGCGTGTGCAACTGCAGTCTCCGATATGTGGTAGGCAGTAGACTTTGGCGTAAACATGCTTTTGAACAAATCTAAAGAGTCAAATCGCACTTTAAAAAAATCAACCGCTGGAAACATAGGCATATCATTCATGAGGCTCAAGAGTTCAGATTGATCCACTTTAATCTCTGCTGAGTCCATCACTAGTCTGAGCCCTTCCAATACCACCCGTTTATAGTCTATAAGAACCCCTGAGATATATTCGGAAAGATGTATTGGATAGCGCTCGGGCCGCTCCCTTGAGAATTGTGCGCCCTTAGACTTAACTATGAACACTCTAAGCTGCAATGTTTGCCCCCCTACCGTGCCGATTTCGTCCACAGGAAGAATTCCCGCGTCGCGAAAACTCGCACCCGAGGGGATCAAATCAGACCATTTCAATAGCGCAATTTGAATTGGCCGCCTTACGATGGAGAGCAACAACTTGTTAGTGACTATATTTCTGAGCCGCGCATATAGCCTCGGCGACTGAAAAAACAAAAGATCCCGACTGGCGCCCCAGTCGAACTCTTGTATATTTTCATTGATCTGCCTGGCTAACGAGTCAAACTCAATATCGCTTAGTGCCCCAATGGAAGGATCAAGAGTATTGTCTTTACCCTTGTCCAAATGTGTCCGCGTATACTTGTGATATTCTTCATACCGTGTATTACCTTGCCTAGAGAGCGTCCCAAAGAACTGATTGAGCCCCTTCTTATTGTTTGTCTGCAGCCCACTCCATATAGATTTAACTCTGGCTAAGGACGGAATGCCATTCAACATAAATGGCTTTACATTGCAAACGATACCTGACGCCGTACTCGCAGCCTTGGTTCGTACGTAGTCCACAAATACACTCAGAATTAAGTTTTTATCATCATCTGGCATGTTAGACGAATGAACCCAGTCAACGCACAACCGTTTTCCTTTTCCATTATTCGGCAGTAATATCCATACATCCTCCGAGGTATTTACCATCAGGCCAGATTTGGCCGTAATCCATGAGCCTTCATTAGTCAGAGACTTAAAAACTTCCCGCCTCTTCTCGCGAGTCATTTTTGCGGATCCACTCTTTTTTGATGCGCCATTGATATCTCTCTCGTCTTCAGCGCAATTCGCTTTTCATTATATCGTCTGTTCTGAGTCGTATTTTGCGACCAGCCCATGGCATATTTTCTAGCATCCTCAAGCAAAGCCGGATTGACCCCAAGCGACTCCCCTTTCTTATCAAAAATTTCATTCCATTTGTGGCGCAACAAATGAGGATGGACATGAAAGCCCAGCGACCTAGAGAGCTTTTGAAATATTGCATTTATTGCCTTTAAAGAAAGAGGCTGACCCGCAGTGCCTTTAGAGTCATTTTCGCTGACAAACACGAAGTCATGGAATTGCGCACGAGGAAAGACAATACGAACGTTGTCAATATAGAACTTAACCTTCTCCAAAAAACCTGGATCAACCGAGGCGAAGTGTGCTTTTGTCTTTTGATTGGGTTTTTCAGAGCGCAGATCTGTTGGATCATTTGCAGATCGATAAATAGCTAGCTGATCGTTAGTGCCATGAAATAGACAGTCAGAAATCTTCAATTTTGCCAGCGCACCTCTTCTGATGCCGCTTAGGACTAGCAAATTGACGATCAAGTAATTCCTCACCCTAGATGCTTTAAAGGGATTATTAGGAGAGGACGGCATCACCATCTCTAAAAACTTTACGAAAACGTCATCCGGGATCACCGATTCCTCAGGATCGCCAACATGTTGCCCTCCATTCTTGCCAAGGGCATCTTCATCTAACCTAATTTCTGCAATAAGCCCATTAAATTTATTTTTTGTTTTTTCGTCAGCATCTTGCACTTCGTGAAACTCATCGAACAACCATAAAAGAAATTGTCGAAGTCGTCTGATGCGACCTTGCAAGGTTTCGCTAGCGACCTTTGCCATCCCTTTCTGATTGGCAACAATGATGTTCCTTAGATGTTTATCATTTATATCTAGAAATCTTATATTTATACCTTCATCACCAGAACCCTTACTTAAGCAGCATCTGTCATAGAACTGCATGTACTCCATCTGGGAGATAAAAATGCCCGACGCAACTCGTTCGGGTAGGTCAATATTTTTTTCCGAAAAGTACTGCAGCACGAACAGCAGTTCATTTGCGTACCTAAATCTCGTATTGGCCGATTTAGCAGATAAAGCACCATTGAGGTAGCAGGAAACATACGGATCAATAGGGCAATCCGCTTCGTCCACTATCGACACGAAGGGCAACGAATTGAATTGGTATCGTTTGACTTTCATAATTGACAAAAAAGCTAGTCCAATAACCGATTTAGTTACAAACTAGTCCATAAATGAGTTCTGTCAAACGAGAGGAAAGGAAAAGCGACGGAAGGCGGGGCTTACAGGCAATGTCTACAGGTTTATAGGCTTTACAAATATTTTTTTGGTTATAATTTGCCGCCGGACAGGCAGACCATCACCTTGTCGCCTTCCTCGATCATGTTGAAATCAGTGACCGCCTCGCCGGCAAGGCGACGCAGACGCTTCTGCAGTTTGTTCTGGTTGACCGAGAGGTTGCCCATTTCAGGAGTCCGGTGAGATGCGAAAGGCGCGCATTTTACGCGCAAAAAGCACCGGTGCCCCACCCCATCCATCCAGCCGTTTGTAACGCTGGCCTTGTGCTAGGCTTTTCGACATGAACGATGATCTCGAACCCGAAATGGACTTGGCCGAGCAGGTATTCGTGCTGCTGCGCGAACAGCCGGAAGGCTGCAGCGAATATGAGTTGATTCAGCAGCTCAAGGCCCGCCATTGCACGCATATCCCCAACCTTCCGCTGCTCGACAAGCTCGTGCTGTTCCGTACCCATTTCCTGGTGTTCAACGCGCTATATCGCTTGCGCGACCAGCTTTGGGGCGAGGCGAGCCATACCGTGCAGATCTCGCCGCTGTGCGTCCAGCTTCAACCTTACGTACCCGGGGTCAGCGGTATTGTTGAAAACGATCCGCTGCGCGATTACTACCTCGACATGACCAACCTTCGCGATACCGATGAGGCTGAAGTGGAGCGCTTGCTTGCGAGCTTCTGGTCGCGCATGCGCGGCGATCATCTGGGTGAGCGCGACGAAAGCTGGGACCCAGATCAGAAGCGCGCTGCTCTGGAGCTGTTCGAACTGGACCAGGAAGCTGCGCCATTGAGCTTGCACACCATCAAGCGGCGCTATCGCCAGCTGGTCAGCATCCATCATCCGGACCGGGGCGGCAGTACCACACGCCTGCAGTCAATCAATCTGGCGATGGAAATACTGCAACGCTATTACCGATAGGCTCATAGCTCCCAAATGCTCTAATCCGGCCGGTGCGCCGTATCGTCCTCTTCCTATACTGCGACTTAAGGTCGCACGCCCGTCCAACTGACGGCACGCCAGGCGAAGCGACCCTCCAAAACCGAGGAGACGCTGGCATGATCAATCACGTTTGGGGACTGTTCGCACACCCTGGCCAGGAATGGCAGGAAATTACCGGAGAAGAACGCGCTGTTGGCCGACTGCACCTTGGAGAAGTGGCGGTACTGGCAGCGATTCCAGCCATCTCGGCGTTCATCGGCACAACGCAGGTCGGCTGGAGCATTGGCGGAGGCGAAGCAGTCAAGCTCACCGAAAGCAGTGCACTGCAACTGACCATCCTCTCTTACCTGGCGATGCTCGCGGGGGTCGCGGTCATGGGCGGCTTCATCCATTGGATGTCGCGCACCTACGACGCCAGCCCGACGCTCGTGCAATGCATCGTGTTTGCCGCATACACCGCCACGCCGCTGTTCGTCGGTGGCCTGGCCGCGCTCTACCCGCATATCTGGCTGGGCATGATCGTGGGTACGGCTGCGATCTGCTATACGACTTACCTGCTCTATGTCGGCTTGCCGACCTTCATGAACATCCACGCCGATGAGGGCTTCCTGTTCTCCAGCTCAGTATTGGCTGTCGGGCTGGTTGTGCTGGTGGCGATCCTTGCGTTGTCGGTGATCATGTGGGGCATGGGGGTTGGCCCGATCTACGTACGCTGACCTGACCACGAAACGGGCCGACGCGATGGCCTCCGCGTCGGCCCGTTTTTTTGCCTGCGACACTGTGGCGTTGAATCCCTGCCGCGCTTGAGCGTCTAAACCAACAAGACCCGCTCAAGCATCAGCATCCGGAGGCCTCATGACCCCAGAATTCATCAGCTTGTTCACCCGGCCCGACCGCGCCTGGGAAACCATCCGCCAGAAGGAAGATGCGCACTCGCTTCACTACCTGATGCACCTACTTCTGCTGGCCCTGGTCCCCGCCGTGTGCCTTTTCATCGGCGTCACAATCGTAGGCTGGAGCCTGGTGGATGAGGAGCGCGTTCGGCTCGATACCGCGAGCGCCTTACAGCTCTGCCTGTTGCTATATCTCGCTATCGTTATCGGAACGGTGATCATGGGGTTCTTTGTGCGTTGGATGGCACGTGCGTTTGATGCTCGCCCAAACCTCAACCAGTGCATCGGTTTCATTGCCTATGTGATCACGCCTTTTTTGCTCGCCGGTGTGACCGGGCTGTATCCGAATCGCTGGTTTGCCGCCATCGTGCTGCTTATCGCCGGCATCTATTCGACCTACCTGCTGTTTACCGGACTGCCTGCATTCATGCGTCAGCGCAGCTCACAGAGATTTCTCTATGCTGCTTCAATCTGGGGGGTAGCGTTACTGACGCTAGTAACGGTAATGGTTACCACGATTCTGTACTGGAATCTCTCTCTAGCGCCCACATACGAACGAACTGTGCAGCAGGACCAAGCCTACGGCACTCAGGATGATCTCCCAGAACGTGTTCCTCCTAAGCTGTGAGTGGTTGTCAGCCAATCTGAATGCGGCATAATTCAGGGCTTCCTCGGAGGCCCTATGCCCGATCAGCTACACGCGCGAGTCGAAGCCTGTTACCAACAGGCCGAAGCTTTTTTCAACAAGCGCTTCGAGCGGCCACAAGTCAGTTTCAAACTGCGTGGACAGAAGGCCGGTGTTGCGCACCTGAACACCAACCTACTGCGATTCAATTCTCAGCTGTATCAGGAAAACAGAGAGCACTTCCTCAAACAGACCGTGGCGCACGAAGTGGCCCACCTGGTCGCTCATCAGATGTTCGGCGGTCGAATCCGCCCACATGGCGAAGAGTGGCAGTTGATCATGCGCGGCGTGTACGAACTGACACCCGATCGCTGCCATAGCTACGCAATCACCCGTCGGCAGACCAGCGCCTACATCTATCGCTGCGCCTGTCCCGAGCGAGACTTTCCATTTACAGCGCAGCGTCATGCCCTGGTACGCAAAGGTCGCCGCTACTTCTGCCGCAGCTGCCGTGCCACCTTGGCTTTCAGCGGCGAACTGCGAATCGACTGAGCGACCGGCGCGCTACAGGCGCCTGGCGCGCCAGGCGGCAATCAGAAACAGCGTAGCCAGCACCGCCATCAGCGGCAGCCATCCCGCATGTTCCCAGACATAGCCCGCCGCATAACCCACCACACTCGAGCCCAGATAATAGGCACACAGGTAGAGCGCCGATGCCTGCGCCTTGGCGCCCTTGGCATGTACGCCAACCTGTCCGCTGGCCACGGCGTGCGCGGCAAAGAAGCCGAGCGTGAACAGCGCCAGCCCGACCACGATCGCGAACAGCCAGGGTGTCGAACACAACCCCACGCCCAGCAGCATCAACCCGACACCGCCTTGCAGCACCGTTCTCGCCCCCAGGCGTGGCACTAGCCGCCCGGCCCAACCCGCACTGAAGATTCCGGCTAGGTAAACGGTAAATAGCAGACCGATAACGGTCGACGAAAGCCCGAACGGTGCTCCGGCCAGACGGAAACCAATGTAGTTGAACAAGGCGACGAAGCCGCCCATCAGCAGAAAAGCCTGAAGGAAGAGATTACGCAGGATCGGGTTGCCCAGGTGCTCGGCAAAATTGCTCAGCAACCCGCGCAGCGACAGCGGTTGAGCCTTGAAGTGACGAGACGCGGGTAGCAGCCAGACAAAAGCACCCAGCGCCACCAGACCCAAGCCGGCAATTCCGCCGAGCGCCAGTTGCCAACCGCCCAGATCGCTCAGCAGGCCCGACAGGAGCCGGCCCAACAGGCCACCCAGTGCAGTTCCGCCGATATACAGCCCCATTGCCGCTGGCAACGATTCGGGTTCGAACTCCTCCCCCACGTAAGCCATCGCCAATGCTGGCAGCCCGCTGAGTGCGAGACCCAGCAAAGCCCGCAACACAAGCAGCAGCGTCCAGGACTCCACCAGGGCGCAAGCAAGCCCGAGCAAGCCCGCCAACAGGAGCGCCACACCCATGACATGCTTGCGCCCCCAGCTTTCTGCCAAGCCACCTGAAATCAACAGGCAGAGCGCCAGTGACAGCGTGGTCAATGACAGGGCCAGGCTGCTGGTGGCGGCGGACACTGAAAAATGCAAGGCCAGCAGCGGCAGCAATGGCTGCACGCAATAGAGCATGGCAAAGGTTGCGAACCCGGCGCAGAACAATGCCAGCGTCGCTCGACGGTAAGCAGCGGTGCCGCGTTTCAGGTGGGAATCAAGCGATTCATAAGACATGACAACAATCTCTACGCCCGCACAACACGGGCCCAAAAAAGCCTCACAGGCTAGCACAACCTTGGTATCAGCAGCTGCCTGCATACCGTCCCTGAGCCTCGTACCCAGGCCAACTGCGATCGAGCGCGGCGGACGAAACAGATCCAGCACGAGCCAGTTTATTGCGCCAAATCAATATAAGTGGTTTTAGCCCCTATAGCCCTTAGTCAAATAGACAGCTGACTTTGATTAAGCCGGGAACGCTTACTAGACTCCCACTACGCCACTCGGATTAAAGGTGAACGTAGTGCCGC
Organism: Stutzerimonas chloritidismutans; assembly: GCF_038562055.1. Taxonomy (GTDB): domain Bacteria; phylum Pseudomonadota; class Gammaproteobacteria; order Pseudomonadales; family Pseudomonadaceae; genus Stutzerimonas; species Stutzerimonas chloritidismutans_A. The sequence continues at coordinate 24,705 of NZ_JBCFXD010000002.1, forward strand.
ACCATACCGATCCTGCACCTGTGGGAAAGCCGGAAGAAACACGGCTATTTGTCTTTCTGCTGGTCTTTCTATTTCCGCTTTTGAGTGTCCTGACCGTATCCGGCTATGGCTTCATCATCTGGATAAGCCAGCTGTTTTTCGGCCCGCCCGGCCCACCGAGCTGATTGCTTAAGCCCTGAACACCTCCCTCCAATGTTTGCTTGCTCGTTTTCGGGCAGGCGGAGCTTCATAACAAAAATGACCAATGCCTTGCATATCGCGAGCCTGCTCGTGCACTGCCGCCCCGAGCTGATGGATGCAGTGAAACAGAACCTGGTGGTATTGCCTGGCACAGAGCTGCATCAGGAAAGCGCCGCCGGAAAAGTGGTGGTGGTCCTCGAGGCTGAGCATGAAAGCCGCATTCTCGACACCATCAGCCACATCCAACAATTACCCGGCGTCCTCAACGCTGCCCTGATTTACCACGAACTCCTCAGCCCCGAAGGAGAGCCTGAATGAGCCTCACACGACGTCAATTCGCCAAAGCCAACGCCGCGGCCATCGCCGCCAGCGTGGCAGGCATGCCTATCGCTACCAGCGCCAGCAATCTCGTTACTGATCCGCAAGCGACGGCACTCAAGTGGCACAAGGCGCCGTGCCGGTTCTGCGGCACCGGCTGCGGTGTGATGGTCGCCACCAGCGGCGACCGCGTGGTCGCCACGCATGGCGATGTGAAGGCCGAGGTCAACCGCGGCATCAACTGCGTCAAAGGCTATTTCCTGTCGAAAATCATGTACGGCGACGACCGCCTCACTGAGCCGTTGTTGCGAATGAAGGACGGCAAGTACGACAAGCAAGGCGAATTCCAGCCAGTGAGCTGGGAACAAGCGTTCGACATCATGGAAGAGAAGTACAAGGCTGCGCTGCGGGACCACGGCCCCACCGCCGTCGGCATGTTCGGTTCCGGCCAGTGGACCGTTTGGGAAGGCTATGCGGCCAGCAAGCTGATGAAAGCCGGCTTCCGTTCCAACAACCTCGACCCGAACGCGCGGCACTGCATGGCGTCCGCCGCCGTCGGCTTCATGCGTACCTTCGGCATGGACGAGCCCATGGGCTGCTATGACGATATCGAAGCCGCCGACGCGTTCGTGCTCTGGGGCTCGAACATGGCCGAAATGCACCCGGTGCTATGGACACGAGTGACCGACCGACGCCTGAGCGCGCCGCATGTGAAAGTCGCCGTGATGTCGACCTTCGAGCACCGCAGCTTCGATCTTGCGGACATTCCGATGGTGTTCACCCCGCAGACCGACCTGGTGATCCTCAACTACATCGCCAACCACATCATCGAGAGTGGCGCAGTCAATCAGGACTTCATCAAGAACCACACCAAATTCGCCAAAGGCAATACCAACATCGGTTATGGCCTGCGGGCAACCGATCCGCTGGAGATGAAGGCCGAGAACGCGGCGACCGCTGGCGGCTGGACCGACATCAGCTTTGAAGATTATGCCGAGTTCCTCAAGCCCTACACCTTGGAGCGTGCAGCCAGTGAATCGGGTGTTCCGGCAGAACGGCTGAAGATGCTCGCCGAACTCTATGCCGATCCGAAAACGAAAGTGATGTCGTTCTGGACCATGGGTTTCAACCAGCACACCCGCGGGGTCTGGGCGAACAACATGATCTACAACATTCATCTGCTGACAGGGAAAATCAGCGAGCCCGGCAACAGCCCCTTCTCGCTGACCGGACAGCCGTCAGCCTGCGGTACGGCACGTGAAGTCGGCACCTTTTCGCACCGTTTGCCTGCGGACATGGTCGTTACCAATCCCAAGCATCGGGCCGTTACCGAAAAGATCTGGAAGCTTCCCGAAGGCACCATCCCGGAAAAACCCGGTTTCCATGCCGTGCAGCAAAGCCGCGAGCTGAAGGATGGCAACCTCAAGGTCTACTGGACCCAGGCCACCAACAACATGCAGGCCGGGCCCAACATCATGCAGGAGGTGCTGCCGGGCTGGCGAAACCCGGAAACCTTCGTGATTGTTTCCGATGTTTACCCCACCGTATCTGCCCAGGCAGCAGACCTGATCCTGCCCGCCGCGATGTGGGTGGAAAAGGAAGGCGCCTACGGCAACGCCGAGCGTCGCACGCACCTGTGGCATCAACTGGTCAGCCCGCCTGGCAAAGCGCGCTCCGACCTTTGGCAATTGATGGAGTTTTCCAAGCGCTTCACCACTGAGGAAGTGTGGCCGGCGGAGCTGTTGGCCAAGACACCGGACCTCAAGGGCAAAACGCTGTTCGAGGTGCTGTTCAAGAACGGTCAGGTCGACAATTTCCCGGTGTCGGACATCCAGGAAGGCTATCGAAATCAAGAGTCGGAGGACTACGGTTTCTACGTGCAGAAAGGCCTGTTCGAGGAATATGCCCAGTTCGGCCGCGGCCACGGCCACGACCTCGCCGACTTCGACCGCTATCACCAGGAGCGCGGCCTGCGCTGGCCCGTCGTAGACGGCAAGGAAACCCTCTGGCGCTACCGTGAAGGCCATGACCCCTACGTCGAGAAAGGCTCAGGCGTCCAGTTCTACGGCTACCCGGACAAGAAAGCGATCATCTTCGCACTGCCTTATGAAGCACCTGCAGAGATGCCGGACGAAGAGTACCCGTTCTGGCTCAGCACCGGCCGCGTCCTGGAGCACTGGCACACCGGCAGCATGACCCAGCGTGTCGATGAGCTACACCAGGCTGTACCCGATGCCCTGGTGTACATGCACCCCGACGATGCGCGTGACCTCAAGGCCCGTCGCGGCAGTGTGGTCAAGGTCATCAGTCGTCGCGGTGAAATGCAGGCCCGCATCGAAACCCGTGGTCGCAACAAGCCACCGAAGGGGCTGATCTTCGTGCCCTTCTTCGATGCCAACAAACTGATCAACAAGGTCACCCTCGACGCTACCGACCCGATCTCCAAGCAAACCGACTTCAAGAAGTGTGCCGTGAAGATCGAAGTGGTCAGCATCGCCTGAGGAGAGTCACCATGAAATACCGTTTACTGCCTTTGATGCTCCTCGCGGTGTTTGGCCTGGCCGTCGCAGCCGGGCCCGATTACCCACTGGATGCGCCTGCTCCGGACGGTCGCCGGCCGGGCGGCACCATCACCCAGGAGTTCACCCCGCCGCCGCTCAAGGATGAGGAGAACAAGGACCTCAAGCGCGAACGCAACTATCCGGAGCAGCCACCAACCATTCCGCACACCATTCGCGGTTATCAGGTCGACAAGAACAGCAACAAGTGCCTGTCCTGCCACAGCCGTGCCAACAGTGCGCGTACCCAGGCGCCAATGATCAGCATCACGCACTTCACCGACCGCGATAGCCAGACGCTGGGCGCTGTTGCCCCACGTCGCTACTTTTGCACCCAGTGCCATGTGGTGCAGCACGATGTGAAACCCTTGGTGCAGAACAACTTCGAGAACATCGACGAGCTGCTGTACCACGAAAACAAACAGAACGAACAGTGAGGACGCCTGGATGAAGTCAATACTGTCGTTTCTCAAGCGTTACTGGACCGTCCTGCGCCGACCGAGCGTGCACTACAGCCTGGGCGTGCTGACACTCGGGGGCTTTCTTGCGGGCATCATCTTCTGGGGCGGTTTCAATACCGCGCTGGAGGCGACCAATACCGAAGCCTTCTGTATTTCCTGCCACGAGATGAAAGACAACGTGTACATGGAGATCAAGGACACCATCCACTACACCAACCGCTCCGGCGTGCGCGCGACCTGCCCGGATTGCCACGTGCCGCACGAATGGACGGACAAGATCGCGCGCAAGATGCAGGCCTCCAAGGAGGTCTGGGGCAAGATTTTCGGCACCATCAACACACGCGAAAAGTTCCTCGGCATGCGCCGGGAAATGGCCGAGCGTGAATGGCGTCGCCTGAAGGCCAATGACTCGCTGGAGTGCCGCAACTGCCACAACTACGAGTTCATGGATTTCACCCGCCAGAGCAAACGCGCCGCTGAGTTCCACTCCACTGCCCTGGGTAAAGGCGAAGCGACTTGTATCGACTGCCACAAGGGCATCGCTCACCGCCTGCCGGACATGCATGGCGTGCCGGGCTGGTAAACGGGCTTCGGCTCGGACAGACGCCGGATTGGACTGATAAACCTGAGCCCAGGTACGGGCTCGGGTCATCGAAACTCGCTAGCCGAATACGCTTCACCCCTTTGCCAAGGCACTGAACAACCCTGTTGCAGCTATGTCGAACTCCAGCTATTTATCGGATTGTCTCGACATCAACGACAACAAGGATTCCACCATGCGCTATCCCCTGTTCGGTGCAGCATTGATGGCTTTCAGCGCCTTCGCTCACGCTGATATTCAGACCCAGGAAATCCCCTACACCGCCGCCGACGGCACCAAGATGGTCGGCTATTACGCCTACGACGACGCAATAGAAGGCCAGCGCCCGGGTGTCGTGGTGGTCCATGAATGGTGGGGCCTCAATGACTACGCCAAAAGCCGCGCCCGCGACTTGGCCGGACTCGGCTATAGCGCTCTGGCGATCGACATGTACGGCGAAGGCAAGAACACCGAGCATCCAAAGGACGCGATGAGCTTCATGAAAGCCGCGCTGGCTGATGCCGACGCCGCCAAAGCCCGCTTCAACGCCGGCCTGGATCTGCTGAAACAGCAACAGCAGACCGACGCTGCCAAACTTGCTGCGGTTGGCTACTGCTTCGGCGGCAAGGTCGTGCTGGACATGGCGCGTCAAGGCGTACCGTTGGAAGGCGTTGTCAGTTTCCACGGGGCACTGGCCACCGAAACCCGCGCAGCGCCCGGCATCGTCAAAGCGCGCGTACTGGTAGAGCACGGCAGCGCAGACAGCATGGTCAGCGCCGAAGACGTCGCAGCCCTGAGCGCGGAGATGGTCAAGGCCGGCGCCGACTACCAATTCGTCAACCTGCCCGGCGCCAAACACGGCTTCACCAATCCAGGCGCTGACAAGTTTCAGGAAAAAGGCGTTGACGTGGCCTACAACAAGGCTGCAGACGAGCGCTCCTGGAACGACATGCAACGGTTTCTCGACGAAACATTCGATAGCAGCCGACCATGACTTACCGGGGATTGCACCGGCACTCGTTGCGAATGGCTTGGATGATGGATAGCTGAACGCTCTGCTTCAGCGTTCTGGTTGTATTGAAGGCATTGACCACTCCTGATAGCCAATGCCAAGGATGGCTTAGTGGATGCAGTTCCAATACATCCGAAACTACTGCATGGCCTGGCCCCTCTCCCCTGAGGGGAGAGGGCTGGGGTGAGGGGCTAGCGTCGCCGAAACACCGGTTGCCTATGACCCACCCGCGATTTGTCTCGTTAGCGATCACATATGTGCAATTCGCGGTAGTGATCGGCCGTCCCGCACCACCTGGTCTCCAAGAATCCGCGACATCTATCTCGCCACTAGAGCCGCCAAACCTTGTCTCGACAGCCCACCTAGCCGATGCCGTGCTAGCATTGCGGCCTCATCGCCCCTCCCCATTTCGAACTGATCGCGAGTCATGGCCGAACACGATTTCCGCTACACCCTGCTCAATCCCGGACACACCCTCACCGAATGCCGCGCCCTGGCACCGGGCCGTTACCAGGTCACCGGTAACGGCGGCAACGTGCGCGCCGGTGACGTCCTGATCGTCACCCTCAAGGGCAGCCGTGAACTATCCCAGCGCCTGACCGTGGACAAGGTTCGTCACCTGATCAATCCACCAGGCCAGTGGATGGCCGTGGCGAACGGGCCGGTCTTCAAGGAACTGGCGATCATCAACTGGCAGGTCGACTGCGACGAATGCGGCAAACAGCTGGATTTCGAGTTCGCCGTAGATGCCGCCAAGGGCGAAGCCGCCCGCGCCCCTGCGGCCGAAGCGCGGATCGCCGAACTGGGCTGGAAGAACGACGCAGGCCGTCACCTGTGTCCTGCGTGCCAGAGGGCAAATCCATGAAAAAAACCCTGTTGGCCGGTTTGGCCTTTTTGTCCACAACGGGCTGTTCGGTAGAACCCTTGACCCTGCAGAACGAAGTCACCTATATCGCCGAGTGGATCGGTGACGATCCCGTGGTAGGCCGTAACCCTGTCTCGCTGACCTTCAGCGAAGACCGCGCCTATGGCAACGCCGGTTGTAACCACTGGTTCGCCAGCAACCAGCTGGACGGCCAAAAGCTGCGCTTCAGCGAAATCGGTAGTACGCGCAAGATGTGCCCTGAACACCTCATGAAGCAGGAACAGCACTTCCTCGAACTACTCTCGCAGATAGAGCGCTGGGACGTTTCCAGGATCGATCAACTGCGCTTCTGGCCCGCAGAAGGCGCTCCGCTGCGAGTTTGGCCGGAACAGAACTGAGCTGCGCCAAAGGTGGGCACGACGACAGTGGCGTGCCCTTCGAACAAGCGTAAAGACCCTGCCTGGGCCAGCACTTAAAGCCTCTGGCAACCAGCCATACCGCTCGGGCCGTCTGCAGTCAAAACCGCCAAAAGCCGCTGAAACCCGCACAGACGCTGCACCCAGGCCACTCACCGAAGCCCCAAGGCTACCGTCTGACAGCCACCAACCGTGACAGCAGAGAAAGTTGCAACAGTTGGCACGCCCTCTGCAATAACCCAGGTAACCAGTTTTGGGGACCCTGGTACAGGCAGGCCAGGGATTCCCCTCTTTTACACCCGCCAAAAGGGCCGCAAATGCGGCCCTTTTGCTTATCTAGCGATAGAGTTCGCGGCGGAATATCAGCGGCTTCGAGCCGCCGTAGATACCGAATGTAGCAAGTCCTCGTCCTGGTTCGCGCCCCGCTCCGCGCCAGTCATAGCGGAGCCATTCAGGGATGCCGGGAAACGACACCTGTACAGACCCATCGTTACCAGGCCCTGGCGCATTGAGTTCGACGCGCCCCATCCCCGAACCGAGGCCGGGCACGACCGCCGAGGTTTCGCCATCGGTCAGCCGCCCGGTGAAACCATCCAGCAGCGCGTTGCCGAGCGAAGCTGCATTGGTGCACGAGTCCTCGGACTCGGTTCGAAAGCCGTGACCGGCCGGCATCGTCTGCCAGGACTCCACCGTCAACGGCAGCGTCAATGGCTGCAGTTCCGAGCCGTGGCCATTGCCGATGCTCAATCGACCCAGGCGCACTGCACTGCCCGGCTGGTCGACAAAATCGTAGCTGTATGACTGGCACAGGGTAGCCCCCATCAGGCATGCAGCATCGGCGTCGGTCAGACTGGCAGCGTTGAACACTTGATTGATCTTCGCCTTGAACGGTAAGTCATCGGCTGACGGCTTGGCCGCCGGGTCATAGACGAGGGATTGCCCGCTCCAGCGGTAGGTCCGGCTGCCGTCACCATCGCCCGCGCCTTCAATGGCAGTCGTGGCATTTCCAATCGTGGTCAACCGTGTGTCGAGTCCAGAGCGCCCTACTGCCGAGCTGTAGCTGCCTGCCTCCGGCGGACTCAATCGCCAGAATCCCCCTCGGTCATAGTTTCGCGTGATACCACCCTGACGGTTGTGTCCGGTCACCGTCAGCGTCGGCTCCCAGCCAGCCGCGAATTCCATCGGCTGGCCTTGATAGCTGAATCCAGGGCCGCAGCTGGGCGTCAGGCTGGCGCTGCCGGTCGCGCCGAGAAAGGCCGGCGAGAACCGTCCGAGCCGGTTGCTCGTTCCACCGTTTATTGGCTCATCAAAGTAAACTGGCGGCGTAGCGATCAAGCGAAAGATGCCGACTTCAGATACAGACATTACGTTTCGCTGAGCGGCATCGACCAGCTTTGTCTCTACGCCCCGAACATGGGAGTAAGCCGTCAACGAGAGCGTCCCGGGCTTACCGGACGCGGGAGCCAGTAATTCAGTGGTCAGTGCGATTCCGGCCAGCTCAAAGTTCGGCGTTGTAATATTCCCGACACACAGTTGATCAGCGGTGAGCGCCTCGCCGTCACTCTGCCAACCCACTGCCCGAACCGAGACCGGGAAAGGATCGCCGGCTCGGATGATTGTGCTGTCTTTGCTGAACAATGGGCACGTGGTGTCATTGCTGGTACAGGCTTGTTCCGCAGCAGGAATCGTCTGGATGCAGAGTCCGTAGGGCTTGCTGACGAACTGATCACTGCCGTGCATCAGCAGTCCTGCCTCGTTGCCGGAAGTGGGCGCGTAACTTGCTGCTAGGATCATCTTCCCGGCGTCGTCGTAGCGCACCGAAAGCCAGGCGACCGCCTGGCTGTCGAAGCTGAGCGGCACCTCGGTCGCGTTCGCGCCTATTGCCTGACCGTTGACGATGACAGGCTGAGTGCCAGTGGCCGGGTTGGCATAGGTTGAACTGAACGCGACGTTCCGCGTGCCGCCATCGAAACCGGGTATGCACTGCAAGGGATCGTTTGGATCAGCCTTGACCGCACGGAAGGCAATCTTCTCCCGAGGCTTGGCAGCAGTAAGTGTAGGCACATCGAATATGAAGCCGCTTTCGACGCTCATCAGCTTGCACCCAGTGCTGGAACAGGTCGTGGTGTTGAATGACAGCGCGGACGGAGTCGATCCGCCGACGCCAATCACGGCTTCGCCCACTTTGGTGACCTGGACACTCGCCCTGCCTTGGCCGCCTGTGAAACTGACGGCGTTTCCGTTCTGCCAGACTGCGCCGTTAGTTGCGGTCAATGTGACCTTCACTGGATCCGTATAGCGCTGCGAGCAGTCGGCGTTCAAGCATGCCGTCACGATGACCGCCTGTGGGTTGCAGGTAAGGACAGGGGTCGAATAACTCAGGTCGAAATGATGTATCTGCTGACCGATTGGCTTGATCTCGCTGGCGCAGACTTGCAGGTCATCGATCTCATGGACGTTGTTCGAGCCGCCGGTTGACCCCGTCAGGGACAGGTAGAGGTTTTCCGGGATTGATGTCTGGCCTGAAGCGGCCAGGGCATCGAAACTCTCCAGCCCCGGAAGTACCACGAAGCCTGAACCGGTGTCGCGTTCGACGGTAACCAACGCCTTGCCCGCCGTCCGCGCATCTATGGTGATGCGGTAGGTGTGGCCAGGCGCAGCGCTGCTGCTGGTGGCGCTGTCTACTCCGGGATTCAGCCCTGCTGGGGTGCCTGCAAGGTAACGATAACCGGATGTTCCCGAGCCTGGGCCGCGTATGGAAACGGAGTCCTGTCGCAGTCCTGGCCCACCCTGGCGATTTTCCGTCGGGTTGGAAAAGTTACCGTATTCATCCAGCGCGATCCCCAACCAGCCGCCTGCAAAGCCGCTGGTGGAATTGAGCTGGGCATAGCCCAGCGAGCCGCCGTACCCTCCCGGCTGTGGCGTCTGCGTAGCATCCGACAGGATCAGCGCGATGCCGTCAGCTCCATTACCGTTGTAGGCGTAGTACTTGAACTGGGCCTGGATGAAATTGCCCTCCCCCGGAAACAGTCGTTGCAAGGCACTCGCCGTGGCCACGTTGCCCTGATTGCTGGTCAGGCGCAGTCGATTGCCGGTGATCGCAGGCGTGAATCCCGTCAAGCCTCGGCTGGATACAACCCAATCGATACCCAATTGCGGCCTGTTGAAATCATCGCTGACGCACTGCAGTGCCTTGCTGCAGGCGTGGCGCTCGGTCGCCAACGCAGCGATATCCGAGTTGCTGAGCGCCCCTTGATAGATGCGCAGCTCGTCCAGATCGCCGTCGAAGTAACGTCCGGCAAGCTGATCCCAGCCCAATTGCAGTGGGTCGTTGTTGGAGCGCGGCGTACCACTCAGGCTCGCCTGGCCTGCCACCGCTCCGTTTATGTAGATGGACTGTTGGGCTGCGGTATATCGGATGACCACATGGTTCCATTGGCCAAGCGTAACCTTGCCAGTACTGCTGAACTCTCGAGTGGCGCTCGGGCCGGTGGTTTGCCACCACCAGTTGACCGTGCCGTCCGGGCGCAGATGGAACTCGTAGTTTTCGTCCTTGGACAGAATGCTCATGAGACCGCTTGCTGGCAGGGTCCGCGGTCTGACCCATACGCCAATGGTGAATTCCTGCTGCAGGCTCAGTAGATCGCTGTGAGCGGTCTGAACATACTGCCGGGACGCCGCAGTAAAACTGCCATAGCGGCAGGTGCCCTGCCCGCCTACCGTGGCGAGCGCCGGCGTCGTAGCGGCGGTCGAAGCACCGTTATAAGCCTGACCGTTCAGGTTGTTGCCAGAGCGATCCAGCACTTCGCCCGCGGCCCCACTCCAACTCCCCTCGTTCAGCCACCAGCTAAGCAGCAACGTCTTGCTCTTGCAGGCATTAGCCGGCGTAGAGTTTGGCCGGCAGGTGCCATAGACGGCACTGCCATCTTTCACATTCACCGTCGAGTAATTAGGGGCAGTGAGATCGCCGTACACCAGCGACCCGGACAAAGTGATCGCGTTATTGCGCGACGTCATGGTCACAGACGCCGTGGAAGAGCCAACCGTACTGTCAGTGAATGAAATCGATCCCGCCAAGACCGTGCCGGACACCATCGTCACGGTGTTGAAGGTGGCAGCGTTATTCGAGGAGAAATCGCCCTGGATGGCCCCACCGGTGATCGACAGCGAAGACGACCCCGAACGGGCTCCGCCTTGAAGATTGGTTCCAGTGGTCACCACGTCGCAGCAGTCGCTGTTGACCAGCCCTGCCACGCTGCCGCCACTGAGCGTAATAGATCCGCTATTGGCCGTTACCGCGCCTGTTACGGTAACCCCGGTGAGCCGAATCGAGCCCGATACCGAGCTGACATCCCCTCCGACGCTGCCACCGCTCATGGCGATTGGGCTTCTCCCAGTCAGGCTGCCAGCGATGGTCGTATTGTCCAACGAAATATTGCCGTTGGACGACACCGTCCCGCTGAAACTGGACGTGCCAGTCGCCGTGATGCCACCCCAGTCAGCCTCGATGGAGATCGGCCCGCTGCTGCTGCCGATCGTGGCGCTGGCAATTGAGAAACCGGCAGCCCGCAGCGTTACAGCACCGCTTGCAGCAAGCATGTCACCAGCACTGAGCGTGACCTGACCCGAGCAGGTGTAGACACTATTGCCGTTGCTCCTGCTCCAGTCACCGCTGCAGGGGGGCAGATTCTTCTGGTTCGTCTCCAGCGCATAACTCTCGGCCATCGCCTGTCCCGTCAGGAGGAGCGTCCCCAGCGTCAAGAGCCGGCAAACAACCATCGATAGACGCCCTATTACGCTTGCCTCTTTCAACTCAACGCTCCACGACGGCGGTCAACTGGCGATAGGCATAATCCGGGCGACTGCCTGGCGTGCCGTTCTGTGCAGTCGCGGTCAGTCGGTAGATCGCGACGCTGGATGTGCCTTCCGTGTAAACACTCGAGACGCAGGTTACGGCCACGCTGTACTCCGACAGACTGCCGCTCAGGCTCAGTGAACCCACCGCGCAGGTCCCGTTGTCCAGAGTTCGAGCGATGCTCCATTCAAGCCCCGCTCGCGCGGCCTGGTACGCGCGTGCCTGCTGAATCGAAAGACTGCTGGTCCCGTGCTGGATCGCAGACAGATGTGCCATGGTCATGATGATGACGGTTACCACAATCATCAGGAACAACGCTGCAACCAGGCCGAATCCGGCCGAATGTCGTGGTGCTCGGAAATCAGGGCGCATTGTCGACGTGAACCTGTTGGGTGAGGCGAAGGGTCTCACCATCCTGAGCGATACCGAGCTCAAGGCTCAACAGCCCTCCCCGCTGCGCGGTGCCGGCTCGGTAGCTGAAGCGGCACTGGCTGACGTCGCCGGTGAGTTTTCGCGGGTTGGAACCGCTCGGTGGCGACAGGGGCAGACTCTCCAGTAACTGGTTGTAGCTATAGCGCACCAGCTCGCCACCCTGGCAGCGATACCCAACCACGCTTTCAGCAAAGTACAGCCGCCGCTGGGGTGAGGCCAGGGCGAAGCGGAACCCGCTGGCAGGCAGGCTGCCAAGTGCAATGAGCGACTCGTCCGCCGGCGCACCGGCCCGCAGCGAAAAGGTCGTCCCGCTCGGAGTGATCACACCCGGATTGGCAAACTTCCAGACGTTCGCGCCGGCAAGCGGTACACCGCCAGACTCGGCGCCGACGTTGTACAGCACCATCCAACGCGCCCCCGAGAGATCCATCGACGGAGCAAGCAGCTGAACGCTGTCACAGCTCAGATCAGCTGTCGTACTTCCGCAGGTGGTCGCGGCTTCACCGAAACGCAGCCCATCGCTGTCGTTGCGGTTCGGACGGTATCGACCGGCGCTGTGGATCAACAGCAATTCGAGCGCCTGCCCGTCGGCGGACACACGCAGGGAGTTGGGGACCGCAAGCCTGACGTCCCGCGTCATCCGCTGAAGGGCGCTCGCACCGAGATCGACCAACTCGGCACGACGACTCTGCGCCGCGAAGCTTTCCATCGGTCGACCCAACACCGTCGAAATCATCACAGCCACCAAGCCGGCCAGTGCGATGACCATAACCAGCTCGACCAAAGTGAAGCCGCGCAACTTCAGGGGCATAGGCTCGCCCCCGAGGCGTCCGTTTCGCCGTAGCAGGTTCGATAGCCGCTGAGCTGCAATGTAGCGCCAGCCGGATCGGTTACGCTGACGTCAATACGCAGAGCCTGTACGCCGCTCCAGGCATCTGGGCCGCTCACCGAAACGGCGACGTTATAGGCTGCCAAGTCAGCAATCGCGGTACCGAAGGCATCATGCGGCGTCTCGGACAACCCTGCGTAATCACGAACGTCGTTGAAGCAGGCGCGCGCAGGGCTGCACGCGCCGTTGGCCTGTGTGACAAACGCCTGCAACTCGATTTCTTCCAGATATGCCTCAGCGATCGCCAGGCTCTGCTGACGCAGCAGTGGATCGGCGGAACGTGCCGTTATCGAGGCCATGGCATTAAACAGTGCCGCGGCCGCAATACCGATGATCACGATGGTGATCACCAGCTCGACCAGCGTCATGCCGCGCTGGCGTCTCATTGCACCAGCCCGGTTTCGGCAGTCACGCTAAAGGTGAACGCGCCGATGGTCGCGCTCGCCGCGCTGGAGGGCCGCCCCAGCGAGTCGAACACCACGGGGAAATTGGAAGCCGACACCGATACGCCCGCAGGCAAGTCGGTATTGGCAAAGGGTGTCTGGCCGTCCGGTCCCTGCACCTCGGCGCTGAACGCGCCCGAGGTGCAGTTCGCCGCACGGCGCAGATGGTAGCCACCAGTCCCCAAGCTGACCTCGGTCAGGCAGCCGCTCGCCAAGGCTAGCTTCTGTGCGTAACGCACGGCCGAGACTGTCTCTTCGAAAAACAGGCGCTCGTCGAACACCCGTCGATCGAAGAATCGCGGCCCCACCACAGCGGCGAGGATGCCGATGACGACGAGTGTCATGATCAGCTCGACGAGGGTGAAGCCGCGGGCATCGCTCATTGCAGTCTCAAAAGTGTTTCGTGTTGGCTGGCACCCGTCCCGAGGGCCTTGATAAAGAGCCCTCGCTTTCTTGATAGCTATTAGCAACCCGTCAAGTCAGACGACAAGGTGATCGTCGGCACTGTCCCTGCAGTCTCTCCAGGAGCCTTGTAGGTTACGTTGCACTTTGTTTTATCCGTTGCGCCTTTAGGGCTGATCACAGTTCCTGCAGTAGCATCAGTATCGATAGTAAAGTCAGAGGAGATAATTCCAGCCGCTGCAGCGATTGCAGAGTCCGCCGGATACCCACTTTTCTTAACCATCGCGACCGTGCCTCCTTCAACCTTTACCGAAGCGGCATCAGCATTGTTTTGGGCAAGCCAGGCAGAGTGTGTCAGCGCAGAGGCAGACTTTATCGATCCATAGGCGCCCTGAAGGGTGCCCCGCCGTGCATCACCGCCTAGATCTACGAATTGAGGGATAGCAAATGCCGCCAGAATCCCCAGAATCACAATCACCATAATCAACTCAATCATGGTGAAACCGCTTTGTTGTTTCTTCATTTCTATGCCCCCGAGGCAGTTGGTATTACGGTTTGAAAGTGGTGACGACAGTACCGAGTGCCGAGTCGTAGACGATCGTGTCGTTGTTGCCCTGCCCTTGATAGGTATAGGTGCAGGCCTGGCCAGTGGCGCCAGCCAGAGTCGCGACGTAATCCGCGCTGGTTCCCGTGATGGTCGGTGCGGAGCCCTGCAGCAGGTTGGTCCAGAGCGCCTGACAGTCGGCAACCGAGCCAAGGGTGTTACCGCCATCGATACCTACCGGCCAGCCACTGGTGTTGACGTCGACGTTGCCAGCGCCAAAGCCCACAACGTTATCGTTCGACGTAATGCCCTTGCCCCGGTTAACTTCCCACTGTGCACGCGCGAGCATGACTGCGGACGCTAGCGCACCGCCGACGCCTCGCACCGAAGCCTCATGTGCATCATCTGCGACATCGATAAAACGCGGCAGCGCAACCGCCGCCAAGATGCCGAGGATGGCGATTACCACCACCAGCTCGATCATCGTGAAACCCTTGTTCCTGCTCATTGCTGCTCCTCGTTTTGCCGGTCAACGCGGCCTTTCCGTGGCCGAACCGTTTTGTTTGTACCAACACGTCTTCCCTGACCTGTCAGCAATCTTTTGCACGTCACGCCGAGTGCTTGACGGTAATCCCGCCGGTGCACGGCCTTAGCAAGCTCCCGGCCAGTTGTCTTACCCCCTCCCCTGCGCTGCACTACCCAGCTCCCACATCGGCAGAAAAACGCCCAGCGCCAATACCAGCACCATCACGCCCATGCAGACGATGAGAATCGGTTCGATGGCATCCGCCAATTGCTTGAGGTCGTAGTCGACCTCCTGTTCGTAGAAGTCGGCGACTTCGATAAAGAGGTCGTCCAGCGCGCCGGTTTCTTCACCGACGGCCATCATCTGCAGGACCAACGGAGTGAATAAGCCGGAGTTGTGGGCAGAGCGAGTCAGCGCTTCGCCGCGTTCGACGCTTTCGCGGATGCCGAGAATCGCCTGGCCGATATGCTGGTTGCCGACGCTGGCGCTGTTGATCGAGAGGGTCTGCAGCAACGGCACACCGGCGCGGTACATCATCGCGAAGGTGCGGGTGAAGCGCGCCAGCGCGATGCGTTCGAAGATGCCGCCGACAATGGGCAACCGTAACTTGATCCGGTCCCACTTGAGTTGACCTGGGTCGGTCTCGATCCATTTGAAGAAGGCGTAAAGTCCGCCAACGATGCCCAGAAGCAACAGCCACCAGTAGTCGCGCATGAAGTTGGAGGTGCCGATAAGCACGCGGGTGGCCCAGGGCAGCTGGGCGTGAAACTGGGCGAACACCTTGGCGAACGCGGGGATTACCAGGAGGTTGATCACCGCCAGCGCGACGCCCATCGCGACCATGACGAAGATCGGGTAGCGCGTGGCCTGCTTGATGCGCTTGCGGGTTTCGCGTTCCAGCTCGAGATAGGCCGCCAGTTGCCTGAACGCCTGATCGAGCTGGCCGGTGTTCTCGCCGACGCTGACCATGCTGACGAACAGGTTGTTGAATACCTTGGGGTGAGCATTTAGCGCCACGGCCATCGACTGGCCGCTTTCCAGGCTGGCGCGCACGTCCTGCAGGATCTGACGGAAGAACAGGTTTCGGTTCGACTCGGCCAGACCGCCAATGGCGCGGATGATCGGCACACCCGCTTTGCTCAGGCTGTACATCTGGCGGCTGAAGATGATCAGCTCATCAAGATCGACGCGCTTGCGGCGCAGCTTTTCGCGCAGCATCGCCAACGCATCACTGCTACCCGCTTGGCTCTCGCTGGCTTCGATGGTCAGCGGTGTAATTTGCCGTGACAGCAGCTCGCCCGCCACGGAGTCGGCGCTGGTGCCCTCGAGCGCTCCGCTGACCTTCACGCCCTGGGCATTGCGGCCGGTGTAGCGGAAGGCAGGCATCAGCTGAACGCTCCGGCAAATCGGAGTGCCGAAAGCAGGGTGCCAGCCACGACCCGCGAGCCGTTCAAGCGTCCGTAGGCGCGAGCTCGATCGCGAAAGCGGTGCTCCGTCGAGCATCCCGGGTTCGCCAGCAAGCGGGTTCCTACAGGAGCGGTGCAGAGTGGTGCGAGCACGGCAATCACGCGCTCACCTCGTCATCCGCGAGGGTCGCGCAGACCTTGAGCACTTCATCTACGCTGGTGATGCCGGCGATGGCGTAATCCAGCGCGCATTCGGCCAGTGGTCGGTAGTGCGGTTGCTGGCGTGCCGCCTCGGCAAAACCTTGCGGATCACCCCGCCGCAGCGCGGCGATCATCGGCTCGTCGAGTTCGAGCAGCTCGTAGACGCCAATCCGGCCGCTGTACCCACTGTTGTGGCACTGGTGGCAGCCGCTGCCGCGACGGAATCGTTTGTCAGCCAGCGAGCCACCGTGCAGCGTCTCCAGCCAAACCAGCTGGCGCGGATCCGGCTGGTGGTCTTCCTGGCAGTTCTCGCAGACGCGGCGAATCAGGCGCTGGGCCAGCACCGCGTTGAGCGCCGTGGCGACGAGGAAGGGCTCCACGCCCATGTCGATCAGGCGCATGGCCGAGGTCAAGGCGTCGTTGGTGTGCAGCGTCGACAGCACAAGGTGGCCGGTCAGCGCCGCGCGCAGGCCGATCTCGGCGGTTTCCTGGTCTCGGATCTCGCCGACCAGGACGATGTCCGGGTCCTGACGCAGCGCGGCACGCAACACACGGGCAAAGGTCAGTTCGATCTTGGCGTTGACCTGCACCTGGTTGATCCGTGGCAGGCGGTATTCCACCGGGTCCTCGACGGTGATGATCTTCTTTTCCGGGCTATTCAGCTCCGACAGGCCGGCGTAGAGCGTGGTGGTTTTGCCCGAGCCAGTCGGGCCGGTGACCAGCACCATGCCGTGCGGACGTTGCAGCAAGCGACGGAAGCGTTCGAGCATCGCTACCGGCATGCCGGTGCCATCGAGTTGGAACATCGCCCCGCTCTGGTCGAGCAGGCGCATCACCACCGACTCACCGAATTGCACGGGCATGGTCGAGACCCGCACATCGAGGTTGCGGTTCTTGACCCGGATATTGAAGCGGCCGTCCTGCGGCAGGCGCTTTTCGGAGATATCCAGACCGGACATGATCTTCAGCCGCATGACCAGCGCCGAGGCGACGCGGTGCTCCTTCATCACCTGCTCATTGAGCACGCCATCGATACGCTGACGGATCCGCACCACGCCTTCGTCGGGTTCGATATGGATGTCCGACGCCTTCATCTGCACGGCATCTTCGAACAGCGTCTGCAGCAGCCGCACCACGGGTGCGTCACTGTTGCTTTCGGCACCAAGGCGCGAGAGGTCGAAATCGCTCTCCTGCAGTTCGCCTTCCAGCTCACCGGCCAGCGAGGCGATTTCACTGGTGCGGCGGTAGAGCTGGTCGAGCGCGCCTAACAACTCGCTTTCGCGCACCACGGCCGGGAATACCCGCTTGCCCAGCATGCGCTCCATCTCGTCCTGGGCGAACAGGTCGAGTGGATCGGTCATGCCGACCAGCACGCCCTCTGTCTGGCGCGACAGCACGATCACGCGGAAACGTCGCGCCACCGCCTCGGGCAGGCTCTGCGTCAGCTGATTGTCGAATTTGTAGTGTTTGAGCTCGACGAAGGGAATCTGCAACTGCTCAGACAGAGCCCTGAGCAGGCGGCCTTCATCGATAAAGCCAAGGTCCAGCACCGTGCGACCCAGCTTGGAGCCGGTCCGCTTCTGGTCCTGAAGCGCGAGCTGCAACTGAGCGTCACTGATCAGCCCGGCCTGGACCAGGAGATCGCCGAGGCGAATCTTGCGCTGGCGGATATCCTGAGTCATTGCGTGCCTCCGAGTGAACCGGCGCGTTCGGTGGCGAACCGACGCGCGCTTTCATCCAGCCCCTGCCCTTGCAGAGCGAGCCGGTAATGCCGGCCGGCCTGCGCCGGCTGATCGAGTTGTTCCAGCGCGATAGCCAAGCCGAGCTGCCAAGCGCCGTGTCCGGGTTGAACCGCGATCAGCTGGCGGTAGGTCGCAGCGCTTGCGGACCAGTCGTTGACCTGCTGGTAGAGCGCAGCCAGCAGCGCGTGATACGCCGTGTGACGCTGCAGTGGCGGCGCGTTCTGCTGCAGCGTCGCGATGGCTGCGCCTTGATCCCCGAGCTGTAGCTGGCCGCGCGCGAGCAGCTCGCGCAGCTCGGCATCGAACGGACGCGCCTGCAGCTGGTCCGGCAGCCACTTGAGCAATGCGGCAGTGTCGCCGGCACTGAGGTACGCACGAGCCAGCCAGCGGCTGATCTCAGGGTTGTCAGGTTGTGCTTGATGCAGTGCCTGCAATTGTTGAATAGCCGTTAGATGATCACCGCGATCCAGGGCGCTGCGGGCTTGCGCGAGGGGATCGGGCTGATGCGCACCGATGGTGAGATTTGCTTTCGCTGAGGGAGCAACGGGCTCTGCTGCAACTGCAGCGCGGAGCATAGCCTTGGGCTCAGGGGACGGCTTGGCGCGGGCCGGCTCGTTGAGCGTCTCAGCCGGCTCGACTTCACGGGTCACCCAGTCCGGCAATTCCTCGTCCATATCCGGCGATTCGGCAACTGGCAGCGACAGGGTCTGCGGGTCGGCTTCAGCGATGCTGCCAAGCGACACATCGAGCCAGAGCTGCGAGCGTTCACCCATCGATTCGAGGCGATCAGCGACGTTCAACTGGTCGCCGAAACCGATGATCAGCACATTGACATCGCCGTCCTGCGGCTCGACGCGCCATGAGAGGGTCTGCCCGGCTTTTTCGATGCGCCCGGTGCGTGGCTCGCCTGTGAACTGCACATCGTTGAGCCGGAAGTTGACCGATCCGGTCGTATCGACGCGCTGATAGCTGACGGATCGATCAAGCAGCAGTTGCAGAACGAAACGCCGCCCGTCGTTTTGCGGCAACACATCCAGCAGCCGCGTCGCAGCGACAACCTCTGGCGGCGGTGCCACCTCTTCGATCAATGCCGGGGCAACAGGGGCTGAGACGACGGGGGGCTGGGCAACCGGCTGCAGGCGTTCTGAAAGCAGGAACAGCCCAACGGCCGCTACCACGAGGGCCCCAGCGACCAGCAAGCCACGACGCATGCGCCGATAGCGCTCACGCCTTGCCGCACCGGCCTCGTCCACGGCGTAAAGGCTGCCCAGTTGCTCACGCTCGGCCGGCGCGGCGCGGCGTGTCTCCAGATCCCGCAACATGTCGTTGACCAGGCTCACGGCAGCACCTCCGCGAGGTGCGACAGCCAGGGCCAGGCACCGACGATCAGCGCCAGTGACAAGCCGCCAGCAGCGATCTTCCAACCAAACAGTCTCGAGGCGCTTCGCCAGAACGGCTTTGCCCCTTCGGTGTCGTCCAGCGCCCGACGGACATGGCGGGCCAGGACCTGACGAGCCCCTTCGCCGAACGCCACCATCAGGCACTTGTTCGCCAGAATGTTAAGCAAGCGTGGAATGCCGCCACTGCCGCGCACCAGCAAACGTACCGCCGCAGCTTTGAACAACGGCTCGCCACGGTAGCCGGCCACGGCCAGGCGTTCCTGCAGGTAGCGGGTAGCATCGCTGACATCCAGCGGTCGCAGGCTATAGGAAAAGGTGATGCGCTGACGCAGCTGGCGAAAGTCTTCACGGGCCAGCGTCGCGTCCAATTCCGGCTGACCGAACAGCACCACTTGCAGCAGCTTGCGGTGTTCGGTCTCGAGGTTGGTCAGCAGGCGCAACGCTTCCAGCGTCGCTGTCGGCAGCGCCTGGGCTTCGTCGATCAGCAAGACGGTGCTCTTGCCCTGCCCGGCCAGCTGGATCAGGCGCGCATGGAGCGCGGTGAGCAAGCCGTGATTATCCAGCTCCGCCGCCTCGGCTATATGTAGCTCTTGCGCCAGCGCCTGGCGCAAGGCCATCGGCGTCAACGTCGGATTCGGCAGCCAGGCGACCTGGTATTGAGCAGCGTCCAGTTCGTTGAGCAACGCGCGGCACAGCAGCGTCTTGCCCGTGCCCACTTCCCCGGTGACCTTGATGAAGCCTTCGCCTTCGCCCAGTGCCACGCGCAGCAGATTGAGGCAGGCCTGGTACGGCGCCAACTGGACCATGAAGCCTGTGTTCGGCGTCAGCGCGAAGGGCTTCTCGCGCAGGCCGAAAAATGCTTCGTACATACCGGCCGTTACCTGGTCGACCGGAAGGATTCGGCGGATTTGCGCAGGTCATCCAGCCAGACCTGATCGTCCACCACCTGTGGCCGCATGAGGATCACCAGCTCGGTCTGCAGCAAGGCTTTGCGCTGCTGCTGAAACAGCGTGCCGACTATTGGCAGCTTCGATGCCCAAGGAATGTTCGCGTCGGTATTGGTGTTTCGGTTTTCCAAGAGGCCGCCGATCACTACAACCTGACCGCTGCGAGCGCGCACGATGGAGTCGGACTGACGCGTGGTCGAGAGTGCCAGCGGCAGATTGAAGACGTTGTCCGAGCCGCCCAACTGGATGCTCTTGTTCTGGTCCTGCACGCGGCTGACAGTAGGCCGCACATGCAGCGTGACCTGGCCGCTTTCATCGATCTGCGGGGTGACGTCCAGCGAGATGCCGGAGAAGAAGGGAGTGAGGGTGATGTCCAGATCTGGCGCGGTGGTGCCGCCCACCAGGGAAGTGGTGGTGGTCGAGACATCAGTCACGAAGAATTCGTCGGTCCCGACCTTGATGACCGCTTTCTGGTTGTTCAGGGTCGAAATCCGCGGACTGGACAGCACCCGCACTTCACCCTGGGTCTCCAATAGCTGCAGCACACCGCTGAAATCGCCGACCTGCACAGCGGCACTGAACACACCGCCAACACTGTTCGGTCCGCTCAGGGTGTCGCCTTGCACGCCGAGGCTGAAATCGGCGTTGCCCATGCTGCCGAGCTGCGCCCAGTTGATCCCGGACTGAAAGCCATCGGACAGATTCACTTCAAGAATCTTGGTTTCGAGGATGACCTGACGCTGCAGGTTGCGCTGCGCCAGGGCAAGAAAACGTTCCACCGCCTGCTGGTCTGCGCTGGAGGCGCGTACCACGAGCAATCCGCTTTGCGGATTGACCACGACCTGATTACCCTCTTCGCCGCCGATCATCATTTCGATCACCGCGCGTACTTCACTCCAGAAGTCTACGTTGCTGGTGGTCAGCAACTGGCTGGCGTTCACGGTCGAGGAGGTGCTGCTGGTCGTGGTGCCTGCCGCGCCCACACCGGTACTGTCGCTGCTGGTGACCTGGCCGGAACTCACGCGGGTATCGGTCATGCCTTGGCGCTGGACGTTCAGGTAGTCCAGATCGTAGGTGCGCGTGATCGCCTGATTGGGCTGGATCTGATAGCCGTAGGCAGTGCGGCGGTAATCGTAGCCGTAGCTATCCCGTACCGCCGACAGTGTTTCTTCGAGGGTCACGTCACGCAGGCTGAAGGTCACGTTGCCGGTCACCCCGGGATGCACCAGCAGATTCTCCCCAGCGCTTTCCATCAGGCTCAGAAAAAATTCGCGGGCCGGCATGTCGCTGACGGCCACATCGAACCGAGGCCCCGACACGACCAGGTTGTCGGCTGCCAGCGGCGGTATCAGACCGGCCTGTACCGAAACCGGAGGCACAACCTTCAGCTGATTCTGTTCCAGGCTTTCCTCGAACAGTCGATTGCTCTGCTCGTACAGGCGTTTGTCGCCGTCTTCAAAGGTCTGACAGGCAGACAGCAGGCAGAACAGGCTCAACACGCCGAAGCGAGACATCTGGATCGGCATCATGGCTGGGTACGGCTCGTTTGAATGAGGGGGGCGCTCAGGCGCAGTTCTTGCTGCTGACCCTGGCGATCGATTACGACGGCGTGCCGGTGGACTGCGAGGATGCGCGCCTCCCCCACTCGGTCTCCAACCCGCAGGATGTTTCCGTTGATCACGGCACTGGCGCGCCCAGGACCTCGCAGGATCGCCTGCAGATGCAAGTCGGCCGTAGCCTCTGCGGGTGCATCGCCAGCAACCCGCCCGGGCGGCGGCTGGGTAGGATCAAGGGCCAAGACCGGCGCCGTGAAACACAGCGCGGCCAGGCAGATCGAGTTGACTGCAGACTTAAACACCAACCCACCCCGCATCGCGACTCAAGGTATGCAAGTCGAGGATGACGCGAGCCCGGCTGGCGCCCTCCTCGCCCACTTCGTATTTCAGGCTGTCCCAATGCAAGCGCCAGCCACTTGCCTGAATCGCGTTGAGATAGGCCAGCAGATCGAAATAGCCACCTTCCAGCGTCAGGCGCAGGCCGTGACGGTAGAACACCACCGGCGGCGTCTTCTGTTCTTTGTTATCGGCTGTCACAGCAGAAGGCACAGCAAGGGGCCCGCTCGAACTCTGCAGGGCGACCAGTTTCAACTTGACCTGGTTGCGCAACAGATCCTGCAGCAGCGCCTTCATTCGTGCCGGCGATATCAGCGTGCTGGTTTCCAGATCGATGCGCTGCAACAGGTTGTCGTGGCTGGTCTGGGCGACCGCCAAGGCCTGGCGGTAGCTCAGGTTCGGATCAGCCGCGAGCTTGGCCTGGATTTCCAGCAAGCTGTTGTCGGCCGCGAGGAGACGGGTCTGCGCGTCCTGTTGCCGACTGCCTTCGGCCGCGATGCGCAAGCCCAGCGGCTCGGCGACTAGCAACACGTAGAACACGATCAGCAGTGCCAACCCGACGCCGTAGGTCAACCATTGCTCACGCGGCGCCAGGGCCTGCCAATGCTGGATGAGCTTATTCATCGTTCTGCTCCGTCACGGCTTGCGAGGACAAGCGGAATTGCAGCAGATCACTGTCGTCGCGCTGAATCTCGAACCGGGCAAACGCTCGCCCGCTGAACGCGCTGCTCTGGCCCAGACTCTGCAAATAGAGCGGAAGAAGTTCCTGATCCTGCGTCAGCCCCAGCAGCGCCATCTCATCCCCGCCCGCCTGGAGGCGAATCTTTGTCAGCCACAGCCCCTGCGGCGGGTGGCGATCAGCCAAACCCTGCAGCAACGCCGAGAAGCCGCTGCTGCGCTGCGCATCGAGCGTTTTAAGGTGGTCGGCCAGTCGTTGCAGTTCGCGGTTCTCGGCTTCACGTTCGGCCAGCTGCAGCGGGAGCTGCGGGTCGAGTGTCGGCTCGCGAAAATCCGCCTTGACTACATCTAACCGGGTCTCTGACTGCGCGGCCTGTTGTTCAGCTCGCATGGCCGCTTGGCCAGCGGTATGCAGCTGCCAACCCTGCCATGCGCCATGGATTGCCAGCACTGCGATAACCAGTACAGCGCCAAGCAGCATTTGCCCGGGTCGTGGCCCGCCGCCGCTACGGCGTTCGCGTTGATAGAGGTTGATGTTCTGCATCAGCCTGCATCCTGACGCAGGGCGGCGCCGACCGCGCCGATACAGAAGGCCTGACTCGATTCGGAGAGGTCAGCCGCCGGTTGCCCCGGGAACAGCTCGCGCAGGTCCATCCGTTGCAGATTGACTGCCAACCCGGCCGCCAGCGCCTGATGGGTCCGCTCACCGTCCTGTTTCATCGGCAGCAGCAGCAGGCGGCTGATGTAGCCTTTACCCAGCTGGCTTTCGTAGTAATCGAGCGAGCGTTGGATTTCCAGCGTCGTGCTGGACAGGTCCTGCTCGGCACGCGCCAGCCCGTGTTCGATACGCCGCGCCATGTACAGATAGGCGCCATTCTGCACACTGATCAAGCCTTCACTGGTGCGCAGGCGCAAAAGCGCCAGATTGATGGCATCGGCACCCGCCAGCAGCCCGAGGTTGCGAAAGGCCATCTCGGTGATGTCGATGCTTGCGAGAGTCAGGCCGGCCTGCTGAACGAGCGAGCTAAACTCGTTCATCTGGGACTTTTTCAGTACTAGGCAATAAACCATGCGCGTGCGGCCACGGTAGGCATCTTCAGGGAGGCTAAAACAATCGATGACAACGTCTTCAAGCGGTTCGCTGAGCAGATCCTTGACGCGCCAGCGCATGGCGTCGCGCAGCTCTTCGGCCGGAACATCTGGCGCTTCCAGCAGGAACATCTGATAAGCCGAAGGATGGAGCAGGAGATTGACTGGCATACCGCTCAGTCCATGGTCGGCAACGACTTGCCTGAGCAGCTCGGCTTGTGCCTCCGGCTGACCTTCGAGGTAGTCGCAACGCAGCAATTGCGGTGCATCGCCGTCAGCCCGCTGGACCTGCGCGAGCGCGACGCCTTGCGGCGCGAATTCTAGGCCCAGCAGCCCAGCTGCAGCGGCTTTGCGACGCTTGAAAAATAGCCCCATCAGGGAAGGCACTCCTGCCGCTTCGCGACTTGCACAACTGTAAACACGAGACGGAACACACTCACCCAGCCTGAAATCAGATTGCCACCTTTACCACGGGAAGCCTAACAAAATGCGTCGCCCGGTCCAATCACCGTCTCCGGCGCCTCTTCATCACTGAAGCGCGTCAAGAAACTTGCGCCATATGGGCGACCGCTACGCCTGCAGCAACAGGCGTACCAGAAAGCAGGATGAAATTTTACAGAGACGATTGGCCGACGGGTGGTGACCTAAAACAACCGCAACTGCTCGAAACCGCTGCGCAGGTCGATCAGACGAACCCCGACGCCAATCAGCCGCACCGGTCGCTTGCCACGGGCAAATGCACCCGCCAGAAGGTCGGCATAGTCTTCAAGCTCCAGTCCCGCACCGGACTGTTCGAGGGTCGTCTGGGTGAAGTCATGGAACTTCAGCTTCACGAAAGGCTTCCCGGGCCGGTAGCCACTATCGAGTCGGGCCATTCTGCCGGCGAGCTGCTCGAGCAGCTCCGGGAGGCACTCAAGGCAGGCGGCGAGGTCCGGCAAGTCGCGTTCGTACGTGTTCTCGACACTGACCGACTGGCGCCGGCTCTCGACCTGAACCTGGCGCTCGTCGACGCCATGCGCCAGCCCCCAGAGCCGCTCACCGAACGAACCGAAATCCCGAATGAGATCAAGGCGCCTCCAACTGCGCAGATCAGCGCAGGTGTGAATGCCCATGCGCTTCAGCTTCTCCGCCGTCACCCGGCCGACACCATGGAGTTTGGTGACCGGCAGAGCGAGCACGAAGTTGTCCACCTGATCTGGGGTAATCACGAACAGGCCGTCCGGCTTGTTCCAATCGCTGGCGATCTTCGCCAGAAACTTGTTCGGCGCAACACCAGCCGAAACCGTGATGCGCAGCTGCTGCCAGACTCGCCGACGGATGTCCTGAGCGATACGCGTGGCACTGCCGGCAAAATGCTCGCAGCCACTCACGTCGAGAAAAGCCTCGTCAAGCGATAGGGGTTCGATGAGATCCGTGTACGTCCGGAAAATCCCGTGGATCTCGCGTGACGCTTCCTTATAGGCATCCATCCGCGGCCGCACGATCAGCAGATCCGGACAGAGCTTTAGCGCATGACCGGAAGCCATCGCCGAGCGCACGCCGTAGGCGCGAGCTTCGTAGTTGCAGGTTGCGATCACGCCGCGCCGATCAGCCAAGCCGCCGACCGCGATGGGCCGGTTAGCGAGGCTGGGATCGTCGCGCATCTCAATCGCGGCATAGAAGCAATCGCAATCGACATGGATGATTTTTCTGGACGGAATAACGGTAGGAGACTCGTGAGTGGACTGAAACGCCGCGCCTCTGGACGGGGCCATCAAGAGCGAAGCGGGCCGCGCGACATTATGGCCGATCCGGACGGCCGCGAGGATATTGCGAGGATGAGCGGATAAGCGAGGCGTCGACCTGAGATTCGTCCAGAAAACTTAGCCGCTTGCTCTTCAATCAAAGTATTTACCCACCTGATCAAGTCACCCAGACGGCAAACCGACCAGAGGTAAGACGCTCGAAAGCGCTGCGCTAGAGGCGACGCCAACGCCTGCACGCAGGGCGGCCGGGGCTATCCACGAACAATTTCCGGGCCACCGAGTCGGATTTTAAGAGGTAGAGCAGTAAACACTTCCAACCTACCCGGAGGATTACCGATGAAGACCTTGAGTATTGCCACTGCCCTTTTCACCAGTCTGCTTGCAACCGGCGCCATGGCCAATCAGGAAGCCACGCAGGATGACGACCTTGGCTTATCCAGCACTGCCCAGGGCAGCGCAATGAACGAAAACCACCAGCGCGCCAACACGGCGAACATCAAGAATGACCCCAAGACTCTCGAGCAGAAAATGGAGAACGAGGTGCAGGACGACTGGCGCGGCGATGCCGAGGAGCGTCGCGAGGCAGATGTCAGCAAGCCAGAACAGCGCTGATCGATACTGGCATCAGAGTTCGAGGGGATAAGGCTGAACCAACGCCTTGCCGTACCCCTCGACAAATTCGCCCGGCATGCGTTTAGGCTTGCCGGTGGACAGCTGAATGCAGACGAACGTGGTTTGCGCACGCAGCAGCGTCACCTGGTCTGCCGATCTGATCAACTGGAAATTACGCTTCATCTTCAAGCGCTGATCAGAGTCCACGATCCAGGTGCCAAGCTGCAATTGATCGCCCTTATACGCAGCAGCCAGGTAGTCGATCTCGTGCCGTAGCACGGCCATCGCCCGATCCAGACGGCGATAATCCTCCAACCCCAGCCCTAGACTCTGTGAATGGCGCCAGGCGCACGTTTCCAGCCAGGTCACATACACCGCATTGTTAGCGTGGCCGAGCTCGTCGATATGCTCGGACTGCACCTCGATATCGATGACGAATGCGTC
Source organism: Stutzerimonas chloritidismutans (assembly GCF_038562055.1). GTDB lineage: Bacteria > Pseudomonadota > Gammaproteobacteria > Pseudomonadales > Pseudomonadaceae > Stutzerimonas > Stutzerimonas chloritidismutans_A. Next base: position 51,342 of record NZ_JBCFXD010000002.1, read on the forward strand.
GGCCTGGTCCCAGATCATGCATACCCTCGCTGTACAGTGCGCCGCCGATGCGGCCGTGTCGCCTATTGGAAGCCACGCATGGATGATTGTCACGCGAACTGCGGACATCTATGACGAACCATTCAGCATGCCGGTTCATTTCAGATTGATGACGCGGCGCTGAATTACAGGCAAAACAAAAAGGGTCATTTCGTGAGAAATGACCCTTCGACGCCCAAACCGGGCAAAAAAAATGGCGTCCCCTAGGGGACTCGAACCCCTGTTACCGCCGTGAAAGGGCGGTGTCCTAGGCCACTAGACGAAGGGGACGCAAGCCCTTCAAAGGCAACCAGCGTGAACTGGTGTGGCAATCGAGATTGGTGGAGCTAGACGGGATCGAACCGTCGACCTCTTGCATGCCATGCAAGCGCTCTCCCAGCTGAGCTATAGCCCCGGATTTAACGTCTCTCGACTCGCCTCGCTTTCGCGTCGCGATTTTAATAATGGCGTCCCCTAGGGGACTCGAACCCCTGTTACCGCCGTGAAAGGGCGGTGTCCTAGGCCACTAGACGAAGGGGACGCAAGCCCTTCAAAGGCAACCAGCGTGAACTGGTGTGGCAATCGAGATTGGTGGAGCTAGACGGGATCGAACCGTCGACCTCTTGCATGCCATGCAAGCGCTCTCCCAGCTGAGCTATAGCCCCATCTCGAGGACGGGGCGCATATTAGGTGTGGCCTCTCGGAGTGTCAACGATATTTTTGCCTGACCCCGAAGATTTTTCAGCAGCAGAACAAATACTTACCGGCGACGAGTGGCAAGCGGCGGACAACTGCGGCGCAGCGCCAACCGCCGCCCATGAAGCAAGCGCGGGTCAGCCCATCGCAGCGAAGAGCTTCTCCCACTCCTTCACTTCCTTCTTCGAGGCGCCTCCCAACAGCTCCAGCGCCTGACGCAGGCGGAACCGGGTCAGGTCTGGCCCGATGATTTCCATGGCGTCGAGTACCGACACGGAGCTGGCCTGGCCCGTGATCGAGGCGAACATCAAGGGCATGACATCGCGCAGCTTCAATTCGAGATGCGCCCCAACCGCCTGAATGCACTCGGTGATGCGCTCTTTGTCCCACTGACGCAACGCTTCCAGCTTCCACAGCGTCAATTGCAGCACCTGTCGAACCCGTGTGGCGTCTAGCTTCTTGTGCTCGAACAAGGCTGGATCGAGATTCAGTGCGCCAGAGAAGAAAAACCCTGCCAATGGCGCAATTTGACTGAAGGTCTCGACACGCTGCTGCACATGGGGCGCAATCTTCATCATGTAGTCAGGGTTGAATGCCCAATTCTGCACTTCGGCTGCGAACTGCTCGACGGGTAGCTCACGCAGCCACTGGCCATTGAGCCAGGACAGCTTCTCGACGTCGAAGATCGGCCCGCCCAGAGAGACACGACTGATGTCGAAGTGCTCGATCATTTCCGCCAGCGTGAATTTTTCACGCTCGTCCGGCATCGACCACCCCATGCGGCCGAGGTAGTTGAGCATCGCTTCGGGCATGAAGCCCATGCGCTCGTAGAAGGTCACCGAGGTCGGATTCTTGCGTTTGGAAAGCTTGCTCTTGTCCGGGTTGCGCAGCAGCGGCATATAGCAGAGCTGCGGCTGTTCCCAACCAAAGTACTCGTACAGCTTGATCAGTTTCGGCGCCGACGGCAGCCACTCCTCGCCGCGTAGCACATGGGTGATGCCCATCAGATGGTCGTCGACGACATTGGCCAGGAAGTACGTGGGCAGGCCATCAGCCTTCATCAGCACCTGCATGTCCATGCGATCCCAGCCGATCTCGACCGTACCGCGCAGCATGTCATTGACCTGGCACACGCCCTCGCTCGGCACCTTCATGCGAATCACGTGCGATTCGCCCGCCGCAATACGCTGCTGCGAGGCCTCGCCCGGGATGTGCATGCAGTGGCCGTCATAGCGCGGCGTTTCCTTGTTCGCCATCTGCTCGGCACGGACCTGATCCAGACGCTCTGCACTGCAGAAACACGGAAAGGCATGCCCTTTGGCGACCAATTCGTCGGAATACTTCTTATAGATCTCGCCGCGCTCGCTCTGCCGATAGGGGCCATGCGGGCCGCCCACGTCCGGGCCCTCGTCCCACTCAATCCCCAACCAGCGCAGCGCGTCATAGATCTGTTGTTCCGACTCGCGCGTGGAGCGCAGCTGATCCGTGTCTTCGATGCGCAGAATGAACTGGCCGCCGTGCTGGCGTGCGAAGCAGAGATTGAAAAGCGCGATATAAGCGGTGCCGACGTGTGGATCGCCGGTGGGGGATGGTGCGATGCGGGTGCGAACGGTGGTCATGATGTTCTCGAATCAAGGCACAGGAAGACACGGCGGCTGCAATAGCCGGCTCGGTCGGCTGAGTCAGCGCGTGTAAAGGCGCGATGTTAGCAGGCGTGCCTCTACCGGCTCCACCAGACGCCCCTCAACAACCGGCAGCGATTGCATCAGGAAGTCGAGAAACGCCTTGACCTTCATCGCCTGGAACCGACGCGTTGGGTACACCGCGTAGACTTCTCCGGTGGGCAAGACGACATCGGGCAAGAGCTCCACCAGATGCCCCTCACGCACCTCCTGATCAGTGATCATGGTTGGCAATGCTGCGATACCTGCCCCCGCCAGGGCCGCTTCACGGGCGAAGGTGATGTTGTTGCAGGTCAAGGCGCGGTGGCAGGTGATGTTCTGCTCTGTGATCGGCCAGTAGCGCACAGGGTCTCGCGACAGCGTGATCGCTCGGTGATGAACCAGATCCTCTACCTGCAGTGGCACACCGTGTTGTGCCAGATACGCCGGGCTTGCGCAAAATCGCCGCCGGGTCTCGAACAGTTTGCGCGCGATCAGCGTTGAATCCTGCGGTTGGCCGACCGATATGGCGATATCGACGCCCTCTTCCACGGGGTCGACAGACCGTGAAGCCAACTCGACTTCAGCGTTGATATCCGGATACAGGCGCATGAATTCTCCCAGCACCCGACCCAGAATCCACTGACCAACCTCGATAGGTGCCGTGATTCTCAGCAAACCTGCCGGTGCCTGCTGAAGCTGCATCACCGTCTGCTCAGCCTCGGCAAAGTCGAGCATGATCTGCCGACAGCGCTCGTAGTAGGCCTGGCCGACTTCCGTCAAGCGCAAACGCCTTGTGGTGCGGTGGATCAAACGCACACCGAGTCGTTCTTCGAGCTGGACGATGCGCCGGCTCACAGTCGATTTCTGCATCCCTAGACCTGTAGCTGCTTGGGTAAAACTGTGGCACTCCACCACGCGGGTGAAGATCAACGCGTCGTCCAGCCCCATCCATTGTTCCCTATGCGCAACAAAGTTTAGCGATTGTAACGGCTTATTACAGAACCGGAACACTGATAGATTGACCGGCTCACTTACCGGCCAAGAGCGACAAAATGCCCACCAAGCTGAAACGCCGACTGTTCATTTTCATTGCCCTGGTCCTGCTGGTGGCGGCTGCCTTTTTCGCCCACTGGTATTTTGTTGGCCGTTACTACGAGCACACCGACAATGCCTATGTGCAAGGTGAAATCACGCGCGTTTCCAGCCAGCTTCCTGCCCGTATCGAACAGCTTCACGTTCAGGACAATCAGCATGTGAAGCCCGGAGACCTGTTGGTGACGCTGGAACCGGGCGACTTCCGCCTGGCACTCGAACAAGCCCGAGCCACCCTTGCCATCCGTGAAGCCGAACTCGCCCAGGCGCGCAGCCGGCTGGCACAGCAGAGCAGCACGATCGCGGCCAGCCAGGCATCGGTCGGCGCCGCTCAGGCCAATCTCGAGCGGAGCCAGATGGACCTTTCGCGCGTCGAGGCGTTGCGAAAGCCCGGCTTCATCTCGGAAGAACGCGTCACTACGCTCTCTGCCGATGCCAAGGTCGCCCGCTCCCAGCGACAAAAGGCTGAAGCGGATCTGGCCGCCCAGCGCCAACAGGTGGAGGCCTTGGAAGCCGACGTCAAGCGTTTGCAAGCGCAGATCGCCAGTGCTCAAGCCGACATCGAGCAAGCCGAGCTCAACCTCGGCCGAACGGAAATCCGCTCGCCCATCAGCGGCATCGTCGGCCAACGATCGGCGCGCAGCGGTCAGTATGTGCCTGTCGGCGCGTACCTGATGTCCATCGTCCCCGACAAGGAGATCTGGGTACAGGCCAACTTCAAGGAAACCCAGATTGGCTCCATGCAGGAAGGCCAACGCGCAGAACTGACCTTCGACAGCTACCCCGATACACCTGTCGAAGGCCGTGTCGAAAGCTTGTTCCCCGCTTCCGGCGCCCAGTTCAGCCTGCTGCCGCCAGACAACGCCACCGGCAACTTCACCAAGGTGGTTCAGCGCATTCCGGTCAAAGTGACCTTCGCCAGCGACAACCCGCTCACGGGCCGCATCCGCCCCGGCATGTCGGTGGATGTGAAGATCGATATCCGTGGCCGCTGATGCGCTGATCCGGCCGGTGGGCGAGCCCAGCCGGCGTGACTGGATTGCCGTGATGAGCGCCATGCTGGGTGCGTTCATGGCGGTGTTGGATATCCAGATCACCAACTCTTCGCTGAAGGACATCCAAGGCGCGTTGTCCGCCACGCTGGAGGAAGGCTCCTGGATTTCGACGTCCTATCTGGTCGCGGAAATCATCATGATTCCGCTGACGGCCTGGCTGGTCCAGTTGCTCTCGGCACGCCGGCTGGCGGTCTGGGTATCGATCGGTTTTCTGATCTCCTCCCTGCTCTGCTCCTTCGCCTGGAACCTCGAGAGCATGATCGTGTTCCGCGCGATGCAGGGCTTTACCGGCGGCGCGCTGATTCCGCTGGCCTTCACCCTTACGCTGATCAAACTGCCGGACCATCACCGTGCCAAGGGCATGGCCCTGTTCGCCATCACGGCGACCTTTGCGCCCTCGATCGGCCCGACTTTAGGAGGCTGGCTCACCGAGAGCTGGGGCTGGGAATACATCTTCTATATCAACGTGCCGCCCGGCCTGCTGATGATCGCGGGCCTACTGTACGGCCTGGAAAAGAAGCCGCCGCACTGGGAGCTGCTCAAGAGCACGGACTACGCAGGCATCGTCACGCTGGCCATGGGGCTGGGTTGCCTGCAGGTGTTTCTCGAGGAAGGCCATCGCAAGGACTGGCTGGAGTCGACCCTGATCGTCCAACTGGGCTCGGTGGCCGTGGTTAGCCTGATTCTTTTTGTGATCCTGCAGCTGTCGCGCCCCAACCCGCTGATCAACCTCGGCATCCTTCGCGAGCGCAACTTCGGCCTGACCAGCATCGCCAGCCTGGGCATGGGTCTGGGGCTTTACGGGTCGATCTATCTGCTGCCGCTGTACCTGGCGCAGATTCAGAACTACAACGCACTGCAGATTGGTCAGGTGATCATGTGGATGGGCATTCCGCAGCTGTTCCTGATTCCGCTTGTACCCAAGCTGATGAAGATCATTCCGCCAAAGCTGCTCTGTGCCGCGGGATTCGCGCTGTTCGGGATATCCAGTTTCGCCTCCGGTATCCTCAACCCCGACTTTGGCGGCGATCAGTTCCATCCGATCCAGATCGTCCGCGCGCTCGGCCAGCCGATGATCATGGTGACCATCTCCCTGATCGCCACCGCCTACATCCAGCCGCAGGATGCAGGCTCCGCCTCCAGCCTGTTCAACATCCTGCGCAACCTTGGCGGCGCCATCGGCATCGCCCTGCTCGCTACCCTACTGGACAGCCGCGGCAAGGTTTACTTCGACTACCTGCGCGAATCCATCGTGCCGAACAACCCGGCGGTGGCTGAACGCCTGACTGCACTGACCCAACAGCTGGGTAGCGAGCAGGCGGCATTGGGACGAATCAGCGAGATCGTGCATCAGCAAGCCATGATCATGGCCTACAACGATGCGTTCCACTTCGTCGGCATCGCCTTGGGGGTCAGCATGGTTGCGGTGCTGCTGACACGTCATCTGCCCGAGAACATGAAGGGTGGCGCGGCGCACTGACCCAACGGCGCCATGGAAAGGGGCAGATAAACTTGGCGCAGCAGGACTACAAGCCTGCACCGCGGTGCAGGCTTGTGCACACCAGAACATGCGCTGAGCGCCAGACGTCAAACCTGCAACAAACGCTCACGCAGCTTGTGGATTTCGTCGCGAGTCTGCGCGGCGGCCTCGAATTCCAGGTCGCGCGCGTAGGCGAGCATCTTTTCTTCCAGCTGGCGAATTCGCTTGGTGATTTCGCTCGGCGAGCGCAGCTCGTTTTCGTAGCGCGCCGCTTCCTCTGCCGCCTTCGCCTCCCCACGGCGTTTTTTACTGCGCGAGCCTGGCACCGTGGCGCCTTCGAGAATGTCTTTCACATCCTTGAAAACTCCCTGCGGAACGATACCGTGCGCCTCGTTGAAGGCGATCTGCTTGTTGCGACGGCGCTCGGTTTCGCCAATGGCTCGCTCCATGGAACCGGTCATATTGTCGGCGTAAAGAATGGCGCGCCCGTTGAGGTTACGGGCCGCGCGGCCGATGGTCTGGATCAAAGAGCGCTCGGAACGCAGAAAGCCTTCCTTATCAGCGTCAAGGATCGCCACCAGCGACACCTCGGGCATGTCCAAACCTTCGCGCAGCAGGTTGATGCCCACCAACACATCGAACACACCCAAGCGCAGGTCGCGGATGATCTCAACCCGCTCCACGGTGTCGATGTCCGAGTGCAGGTAACGCACCCGCACGCCATGATCGCCTAGGTAGTCGGTGAGGTCTTCAGCCATGCGCTTGGTCAGCGTCGTGACCAGCACCCGCTCTTCCTTGACCACACACTTGTTGATTTCCGAGAGCAGGTCATCGACCTGAGTCAGGGCCGGACGCACCTCGATCTGAGGGTCCACCAAGCCCGTGGGCCGCACCACCTGCTCGATCACCCGACCGGCGTGCTCCGCCTCATAGGGCCCCGGAGTGGCGGAGACGAAAATCGTCTGCGGGCTTATGGCTTCCCACTCATCGAAACGCATCGGCCGATTATCCAGAGCCGATGGCAACCGAAACCCGTACTCGACCAACGTTTCCTTGCGCGAACGGTCGCCTTTGTACATGGCGCCGACCTGCGGCACGCTGACGTGGGACTCGTCGATCACCAGCAACGCATCGGCCGGCAGGTAATCGTAGAGGGTCGGTGGCGCTTCGCCAGAGGCTCGCCCCGACAGATAGCGCGAGTAGTTTTCGATGCCGTTGCAATAACCCAGCTCCATGATCATTTCCAGATCGAATCGGGTGCGCTGCTCCAGCCGCTGCGCCTCCACCAGCTTGTTATTGCTACGCAGGAAGTCGAGACGGTCCTTGAGCTCCGCCTTTATGTTTTCAATGGCCTCCAGCAAGGTCTCGCGCGGCGTCACATAGTGGCTCTTGGGGTAGAACGTGAACCGCGGAAGCTTGCGGATCACCTCACCGGTTAGCGGATCGAAGGCGGACAGGCTTTCAACCTCGTCGTCGAACAGCTCGATGCGCACCGCTTCCAGGTCCGATTCGGCCGGATAAACGTCGATCACATCGCCACGCACGCGAAAGGTCGCACGGGCGAAATCCATTTCATTGCGGGTGTACTGCAGCCCGGTGAGCCTGCGCAGCAGCTCACGCTGGTCCAAGCGATCGCCTCGATCGATGTGGAGCACCATTTTCAGGTAGGTCTCAGGGCTACCCAGACCGTAGATGCAGGACACTGTGGTGACGATGATCGCGTCCGACCGCTCCAGCAGCGCTTTGGTCGCTGATAAACGCATCTGCTCGATATGGTCGTTGATCGACGCATCCTTCTCGATGAAGGTATCGGACGACGGTACGTAAGCTTCCGGCTGGTAGTAATCGTAGTAGGAGACGAAATACTCAACCGCATTGTTCGGGAAGAACGCCTTGAACTCCCCGTAGAGCTGGGCTGCCAGCGTCTTGTTTGGCGCAAGCACCAGCGTGGGGCGCTGCACGTGGGCGATCACGTTGGCAATGCTGAAAGTCTTGCCGGACCCCGTTACACCGAGCAACGTCTGGTGCGACAAGCCCGCCTCGATGCCTTCGATCATCTGCCGAATGGCTTCAGGCTGGTCTCCGGCGGGCTTGAAGCGCGTGACCAATTCGAACTGCGACATATCGACCTCTTCAGATAGCGAGACGACTCGAGACATGCATATTCGAGCCGCTATGGCGGTGTTTCCAGACGTGCAACGGGCTGCTGGCGACGCGGCAGGCAGCAACCACAGCTCCTTTCAATGCGGGCTCGCCCAGCGATATCAAGTGCTCGGGTGACGAGCAGGCAAGGCCATGAAAAATCGCGGCCTCCGCTGGGCTTAAACCGACAGAAAAACCGCCCTAGCATATCGCGACGCAAGCCTAGTCCCGTTATACTCTTGCCCCGTTTGCGCACCGCCCTCAGCGCGAAGCGAGGGTGCTGCATCAGTCACCTCCTCTCTTCGAGCCTCCCCATCATGAGTTTGTTCTCCGCTGTCGAAATGGCGCCGCGCGATCCGATCCTCGGCCTCAATGAAGCCTTCAATGCCGACACGCGGCAGAACAAGGTCAACCTGGGGGTGGGCGTCTACTACAACGAAGAAGGTCGGATTCCCCTGCTGCGCGCTGTCGCTGCCGCCGAGATGGCGCGACTGGAGCTGAACGCGCCACGCGGCTACCTGCCGATCGATGGTATTGCCAGCTACGACATGGCCGTGCAAGGCCTGCTGTTTGGTGCCGACTCGGCGTTGGTTGCCGATGGCCGCGTGGTCACCACCCAGGCACTGGGCGGCACTGGCGCACTCAAGATCGGTGCAGACTTCCTCAAGCGCATGCTGCCCAACGCAGTCGTGGCCATCACAAACCCAAGCTGGGAAAACCATCGCGCATTGTTCGAGGCCGCCGGCTTTCCTGTGCAGAATTACAGCTATTACGATGCGGCCAGCCATGGCATCGACCGGGCCGGCATGCTGGAAGACCTGAACAGCCTGCCCCCGCGCTCCATCGTCGTGCTGCACGCCTGCTGCCACAACCCGACCGGTGTCGATCTGCAGCCGGAAGACTGGAAGCAGATCCTCGAAGTACTGCGCGCCAACGACCACGTACCGTTCATCGATATCGCCTACCAGGGTTTCGGCGACAGCATCGAAGAAGACGCTGCAGCCGTGCGCCTGTTCGCTGAATCAGGCATGAGCTTCTTCGTTTCCAGCTCCTTCTCCAAATCGTTCTCGCTGTACGGCGAGCGAGTTGGGGCCCTGTCGATGGTGACTCAGAGCCGTGACGAGTCGGCGCGCGTGCTATCGCAGATCAAGCGCGTGATTCGGACCAACTATTCGAACCCGCCGACCCACGGGGCCACAGTGGTATCTGCCGTGCTCAACAACGCAGAACTGCGGACCATGTGGGAAACCGAACTTGGCGAAATGCGTACGCGCATTCAAGACATGCGCTTGACCATGGTTCGCCAATTGGCCGAAAAAGGCGCCAAACAAGATTTCAGTTTCGTCGCCAAGCAACGCGGAATGTTCTCTTACTCAGGCCTCACCACCGAGCAGGTCGAGCGTCTTCGCGTCGAATTCGGTGTCTACGCGATCGGCACCGGCCGCATCTGCGCCGCAGCGCTGAACCACAATAACCTTGACCATGTCACTGACGCCATCGTCCAGGTTCTGTAACTGCCGAGGGTTGACTTCCCCTTAGTTATCATTAGGATACGCACCGCTATTCCGCGATAGCTCAGTCGGTAGAGCAAATGACTGTTAATCATTGGGTCCCTGGTTCGAGTCCAGGTCGCGGAGCCAAATCAAAGCCTCAGACGATTATCTGGGGCTTTTTTGTATTAGCCGGACTCTCACCAGGGACGCTGTCCCAGGTTATTCGCTTCGCTCACCCCGGGGCCGCGCTGAAGCGCGTTCTGCTGTGCAGTCGAGTCCAAGGTCGCGGAGCCAAATCAAAGCCTCAGACGATTGTCTGGGGCTTTTTTGTATTAGCCGGACTCTCACCAGAGACGCTGTCCCAGGTTATTCGCTTCGCTCCCCCCCGCGGGACCGCACTGAAGCGCGTTCCGTTGTGCAGGCGAGCCCTGAGACTGCGGAGCCGCCTTCAAAGCATCAGATGACAACCAGACGCCTTTGCTCTCATAGGACAGTAATGCCTTGTGAGAACTGCCTGCAGGAGCCAGCTTGCTGGCGGACCAAGCTCAACGCTTGCTTCGCGACCGCATAGACACTGATCGAGGGCACGCTCGCCGCCACAAAAGGCATGCGCCGCAAACCATCTCGAACACTACGAAAACTGGAAACAAAAACGCCCCGCATCTGCGGGGCGTTTGGCTGGCGCGGAGCAGTTACTCCTTGGCCGCCTCGATAGCTTCTTCGACAGCTTCCGGCGGAGGCGTTGCTCCACCTTTCTCGTCTTTGATACCCAGCAGCTCAAGGTCGAAGACCAGAACGGAATTGGCTGGAATCAGCGGGCTCGGGCTCTGCTCGCCATAGGCAAGTTCGCTCGGGATATACAGCTTGTACTTCTCACCTACGTGCATCAGTTGGAGTCCTTCGACCCAACCTGGAATCACGCCGCCAACAGGCAAATCAATCGGGGTGCCGCGCTTGATTGAGCTGTCGAAGACCGTGCCGTCAGTCAGGGTGCCTTCGTAGTGAACGGTGACAACATCATCAGGACCCGGCTGGGCGCCGTCCGACTCTTTGATCACTTCATACTGCAGGCCGGACTCGGTGGTCTTCACGCCTTCACGCTTGGCATTTTCTTCGAGGAACTTCTTGCCGGCGCTAACCGCCTCCTTATTCATCTCGACCATGCGCTCTTCGGCACGGGTCTGCAGGTAGGCAAAGGCTTCCATCAGCTCTTCATCAGTCAGCTTCTGATCTTTCTTGCCAAGGGCATCATCGATGCCTTGCGCGACAGCTGTCGAATCCAGATCTGCCAAGCCTTCCTGCGCCAGGCTCTTGCCCATATTCAGGCCGATGCCATAAGAGGCTTTCTGCGCCGGCGTTTCCAGCTTAGCGCTGGTTTCCGAATCACAGCCCGCCAGGACCAGGCCAACCAGGGCTATCGCCGACGCCAAACGTTGAGGTCTCATTCTGTTTCCTTATTACCCAAGAAGTGGAGCAAAAACATTGCCGGAGCTTAGCAGCGAGCTCGTGCAGTGGCTACCGAACGCACTTAGCTAATAGGTAAAGACCTTGAAAAGTATGGAAGTGCCGCACGAAACGCCAAAACTGACGAAGGGAAAAATCGAGGACAAAAAAAAGCGACCCGCAGGTCGCTTTCTTCGAGCTATCAAGGCGTTCAGTGGTCCTTGATGGCAAATATGGCGCAGCGGACGGGACTCGAACCCGCGACCCCCGGCGTGACAGGCCGGTATTCTAACCGACTGAACTACCGCTGCGCTAAACCTCGAGTGGTGGGTGATGACGGGATCGAACCGCCGACCCTCTGCTTGTAAGGCAGATGCTCTCCCAGCTGAGCTAATCACCCGTTTGCTCTCGAAGTGGGGCGCATTCTAGAGATGGATCTTGACCTTGGCAACCCCCTTTTGAAAAAAAAATTGAAGAACTTACAAAGACTTAGGAAACACTCGGTTTAAGGGCCATTTTTGTGGTTTCCATCGGCATTGCTCCCGCACAGGGTTGGCCTGCGTTCGCCAGAGGGGAATAATGCGCGCTTTGCTTTTACCGGAGTTTCCATCGCATGTGGTTTCGCAACCTGCTCATCTACCGTCTCACTCAGAACATCCCTTTCGATGTCGAGACACTTGAAACCGCATTGGCCGCCAAGCCCGCCCGCCCCTGCGCCAGTCAGGAACTGAGCACCTATGGCTTCGTCGCACCCTTCGGCAAGGGAGAGGATGCACCGCTGGTGCATGCGAGCCAGGGGTTCCTGCTGATCTCAACCCGCAAGGAAGAACGCATCCTGCCCGGCAGCGTGGTCAAGGACGCGCTGAAGGAAAAGGTCGACGAGATCGAAAACGAGCAAATGCGCAAGGTCTACAAGAAAGAGCGCGAGCAGCTCAAGGACGACATAATCCAGGCTTTCCTGCCTCGTGCATTCATTCGCAAGTCCGGCACTTTCGCCGCCATCGCGCCCGAGCAAGGCCTGATCTTGGTGGACGCTTCCAGCCCGAAGCGCGCCGAAGACCTTCTTTCCACGCTGCGTGAAGCCATCGGCTCGCTGCCGGTTCGTCCTCTAACCGTCAAGATTGCTCCCTCGGCCACGATGACCGACTGGGTGAAGACGCAGAAAGCCGCAGATGATTTCTTCGTCCTCGACGAGTGCGAGCTGCGCGATACCCATGAAGACGGCGGCGTGGTGCGCTGCAAGCGCCAGGACTTGACCAGCGATGAAATTCAGCAACACCTTGAAGTCGGTAAGCAGGTCACACAGCTGTCACTGGGCTGGCAGGACAAGCTGTCCTTCGTGCTTGACGACAAGCTGGTGATCAAGCGCCTGCGCTTCGAGGAGCTGCTGCAGGACCAGGCCGAGCAGGATGGAGGTGACGATGATCTAGGCCAGCAGGACGCCAGCTTCCTGCTGATGATGCTGACCTTCAAGGAATTCCTCCCGGCACTGTTCGAAGCTCTGGGTGGCGAGGAGATTCCGCAGGGCATCTGATCTGCCCGCTCCCGTCGACGCTGCCGGGACGCACAACAGGGTTAGCTGCGATCAGTCCGGACCCATTGCCCGGACCGATCACAGCGTGAACGATAGCACCAGCTGAGGACGACCTCAGGCTGCACAACTCACCGGGGACGGCCCCACCCAATCACCGTCCTGTCGAGGTGCGTATGTCCTGGATCATTCTGCTGCTTGCCGGCCTGTTCGAAATCGGCTGGGCTGTAGGGCTGAAATTCACCGATGGCTTCACCCGCCCCCTTCCCACGCTGCTGACCATTGCTGCAATGGCCACTAGTCTGGGCCTGCTGGGGCTCGCCATGAAAACGTTGCCGCTAGGCACCGCTTATGCCGTCTGGACCGGCGTGGGCGCGGTGGGCACAGTGATCGCCGGCATCATCCTGTTCGGCGAATCGATGAGCCTGCTTCGCCTGAGTAGCGTGCTGCTGATCTGCATCGGCCTGCTTGGCCTGAAGCTCAGCCAGTGAACACACCGGGAAGCGGGCTGACATTGAGCGATTTGAACCACTCGCTGCAGAGCCTAGGGCATACCGCCCGTCATAAAAACGTCGAGAAACAAGCGAATCGACATTTAGCTGTCACGAGCAACTTCTAGGATTGATGCAGTTCCAGGACTGATTCGCAGTAGCTGCCGCCTAACAGCGCTGCGCAGCCGCCCAGTCAGGAGCAACACGCATCTAAAAATCCATGGAGAGATGACATGTTCAAGTGCAAGCCCCTCGCAGCCGCCATCATCGCGATTCTGGCCACTCAGGCACACGCCGCAGACAATAGCGCAGAACAGAATCAGTCAGGCGCGGACAACATTGTGGAGGTCACCCAGACTGGCGGTCAGGACAACATTTCTTATCAGTCCCAGACGGGGATCAGCAACGACGGCATGGTGACGCAGACCGGGGCCACAATGTCCGACGCCGTGCAAACCCAGACCGGCAACCAGAACTTCGCTGACATCGCCCAGACCACGACCGAGCAAAGCGAAGCGATCCAGCTGCAGGACGGCGACAACCATGACGCGAGCATCGTTCAGAGCGACTCCTTCGGGGCCACTGCTCGCCAGTACCAGCAAGGCAGCTTCAACACTGCCTACACCGAGCAGACCGCTGCTGACCTGAGCACCGCCGTGATCGATCAGAACGGCAGCGACAACTTTGCCGAGTCCATTCAGAACAGCACCGAACTGAGCGTTTCGGAGCAGCGTCAGGTGGGCAATGAGAACACCTCGCTGGTTTGGCAGGAAGGTGGCGCGCGTAATGATGGCTTGGTCAATCAGGAAGGCAACAGCAACGACGCCACCGTTTACCAGATGAATGTCTCTGACTCCATCGCCGATATCGACCAGCAGGGTGATCTGCAGGTCGCGTCCGTCACGCAGGAAGGCACCGAGCACAGCGCAGAGATCAAGTCCAACGGACTGCAGAACGAAGCCTACATCGACCAGAGCGGCTCGCTGCAGACAGCGTCGATCTACCAGGACGGCACCGCCAACAGCGCCGACATCTTCCAGGTTGGCGATAGCAACACCGCCAGCACCGAGCAGACCGGGGACAACAACTATGCCATCGTCGATCAAGACGGCAGCATGATGACGGCTTCGCTGCAGCAGAACGGGCAGTTCAACGAGGCTTATGTCACTCAGGCGGGCACCGATCAGCTGATCGACTTCGCCCAGGACGGCGCCGACAACCTGCTCACCGTGACTCAAACCGGAAATGGCAACGAGCTGACCGGTTCTAGCTACGGCGACAACAACCGTGTGGATGTGCTGCAGGGCGGCGACCTCAACGTGGCCGACATTCAGCAGATATACGGCTCAGACAACGAGGTCAGCCTGACACAGACTGGCGAAGCCAACCTGGCGCAGGTCATGCAGGGTGGTGTCGGCAACCAGGCCATGCTGACCCAGAGCGGCATGGGTGACTCGGCCATCGTGTCGCAGATGGGCTCGGGCAACATGGCCACCGTGACTCAGCAGTAATGTGTATGGCGGCCGATCCCAGGTCGGCCGCCACACACCTTCGGTACGCCACCAACCACTGCCATGCCTAACCGAGCGGCTCAGATCAAACCTGCTCGGTAGCCTTGGCTGCAGCGTCCCTTACCGCATCGGCACTCGTCGGCCGCACCACCCGCGCTAGTTCCTGCCCAAGGCGGACGAACACCAGCGTTGGCCACAATTTGACCCGATAGCTGCGTCCGAGTGGTCGACCCTGACCATCTTCGATCTTGATGTGGTTGACCTGCGGAAAATCAGCCAGCGCCCGCTCGACATGCGGCTCCGCAGAACGGCAATGGCCACACCAGTTTGTGCCAAAGTCGAGCACCGTTATCCCATCAAGCGAATCGACCTCGGAACGAGTGATGGTTTCTGTCTTGTATAAGTCGACCATGCTTCATCTCCTCCGGTCCCGTTCTCTTAATCGACCCCGACTCGACACGAGCGATCCATGCCCTTGCTTGGTCAAGCCGATATGTATGACCCATCGGGCCGGCTAAAACACTCGCCTGTGGATGGCGTGATTGCAAAACACTTTGCTGCCTAGCGCCGATGGCCACGTAACAGACTGACCTGCGCCTGTAGCTGCTCACGACTGGCTTCGCTGGCGGCAACCGGCGAACTGGCGACCAGGTCCACCTGCGACCAGATCCGTCGGAAGAAGCCCTTGTCCGGATCGCGACTGAAAAAGCTGCCCCACAGGCCCCGAAGCGCCATCGGCACCACGGGCACTGGATTGGCCTCAAGAATACGTTCCACGCCCGCCTTGAACTCATTGATCTCGCCGTCGGTGGTGAGCTTGCCTTCGGGGAAGATGCACACCACTTCGCCATTGCTGAGATAGCGGCTGACGCGCTCGAACGCCTGGGTGTAGATCACCTCGTCCTCGTGTCGCGCAGCGATGGGCACTGCGCCCGCCGTGCGAAAGATGAAGTTCAGCACCGGAATGCGGAAGATCTTGTAGTACATGACGAAGCGAACGGGTCGGCGCACCGCCCCGGCAATCAACAGCGCATCAACGAAGGACACGTGGTTGCAGACCAGCACGGCCGGACCTTCATCAGGGATCGCGTCAAGTCCTTGCTGGCGCACCCGGTACATGGAGTGGCCGAGCAGCCAGACCAGGAAGCGCATGCTGAATTCAGGCACGATGCTGAAGATGTAGGCGCTTACGGCGACGTTCATCAGCGACACCACGAGAAACAGCTGCGGAATCGACAGTCCAAATACAGTCAGCAGCAAGATCGCAACAATCGCTGAAATGACCATCAGCAGCGCATTGAGAATATTGTTTGCCGCCACCACTCGTGCCCGCTCGTGCTCGGCGGTGCGCGACTGGATGAGCGCATACAGCGGCACGATGTAAAACCCGCCGAACACACCGATCCCCAGCACCGAGGCGAGAATCCACCAGGCCTGCCCGATACCCAGCAGCGCCAGCCAGTCGTGAGGGAATGCAGCCTGCGGAAAACCGCTCGAACACCACCACAGCAGCAGGCCGAAGAGTGTCAGGCCAAAGGAGCCGAACGGCACAAGACCGATTTCCACCTTATGCCCGGAAAGCCGCTCGCAGAGCAGCGAACCAAGGGCGATGCCCACCGAGAAGACCGTCAGGATCAGCGTGACGACGGTTTCATCGCCGTGCAGCAGATCCTTCGAATACGCCGGGATCTGGGTCAGATAGGTCGCGCCGAGAAACCAGAACCAAGAGTTACCAATTAGCGAGCGCGACACCGAGAGGCGCTGTCCCAAGCCCATGCGCAGGATCGCGCCGGTCTGACGAAACAAATTCCAGTCCATCTCAAGCGTCGGTAAGGACGCACCGGTCGCAGGTACAGCTTGGCTGGCGAGATAGCCGGCAACCGCCACCAGCACCACGCTGCCGGCTATCAGTTGCGCATAACCGTCGCTGGCCATCATCACGCCAGCCGTGATGGTGCCGGCAAGAATCGCCAGAAAAGTACCCATCTCCACCAGCGCGTTGCCACCGACCAGCTCGTGATCCTCGAGCAGCTTGGGCAATACGGAATATTTGACCGGCCCGAACAGCGCGGACTGTGTGCCCATGCAGAACAGCACGGCCAGCAGTAACGGCAGATTGCCGAGCAGCATGCCCGCGCCGCCGGCGAGCATGATGAAAATCTCACCGGCTTTGATTGCCCGTATCAGTCTCTCCTTGGCGTACTTCTCGCCAAGCTGGCCGCCGAGCGCGGAGAACAGGAAGAACGGCAGGATGAACAACAGCGCGCACAGGTTGATCAGCAAGCTGCTGTCGGCACTCGCGCCGATCTTGTAGAGGATGGCCAGGATCAGCGCCTGCTTGAACAGGTTGTCGTTGAAGGCCCCCGACAGTTGGGTCAGGAAGAACGGCAGGAAGCGCCGCTTACCGAACAGAGTGAACTGGGAATGTGGCTTGGTCATCGATCCGCTTCCATGGAAAACACCTTGGCTATTTGAGCGTCCAGGGTCCAGCAAAGGCACAGCGCTGCCACGCGCGCGTCGCGGACTGGGCGATACGTCACAGCGGCAACTGCCCGAATGCCCAGCGCAACAGAAAGAAGAACAGCAAGCCGCCCGCGATAGTCGCCAGCAGGTTTCGGGTCAAGGCTGCGATCAGGATCGACAGCAGGCCCGCCAACAGATAGGCGTTGCGCCAGTCCAGTGCCCATTCGCCTGCTGGCATCAGCATTCCTGGCACGACGATGGCCGTGAGCACCGCGACCGGCACGTAATGCAGCCCCTGCTCCACCAGGCGTGGAAAACGCAGGTTGGGCCAGGCGAAGAAGCTGAATCGAGTCAGAAAGGTGATCGCCAACATTCCGAGAATGAGTAGCCAAATCTGCATCAGCACGCCTCCGCTTGAAGCTGTCGCTCGGCCCGTCGCTCGAGCCAGACACCCACGACAATGCCGGCCAGCGCGGCGGCAATCAGACCGAGCTTGTAAGGCAGCTCCCAGGTCAACAGCGCGACGACCGCTGCGACCAGCGCTGATGCCACCTGCGGTCGGGTGCGCATCATGGGTACGGCGATGCCGATGAAGGTGGCGATCATGGCGAAGTCCAACCCCCAACTCGCGACGTTTGGCACAGCCTGACCAAAGGCGATACCGGCCAGTGTCGCCAGCTGCCAGCTCAGGTACATGGTCAGCCCAGCACCGAGGAAGAACCAGTGCTTGTGCGGCGAAACGTCATCGCGCGCATATCGATGCTGGATCACGGCGAAAGCTTCATCGGTCAGCCAGAACGCCAGTGGAACACGCCAGCGGCCGGGAAGATGCCGAACGAAGGGCTGCATCGAGGCGCTGTAGAGCGCGTGGCGCAGATTGACCACGAAGGTCGTGAGCAGCACCACTGCTGCCCCAACGCCACCGGTGATCAAGGTGATGGCAATGAATTGCGCCGAACCAGCGAAGACCAAGGCAGACATCCCCATGGCCTGCCAGCCGGACAGCCCAGCACCTATGGCCAGGGTTCCGAAAATGATGCCGAAAGGAATGGCACCTACGATAAGCGGCAGAATATCGCGGCAACCGTGCAAGAATTCTTGCGAGCGGGACATCGTGGCTCCTTAGGTATGCACCGCAAACGATGATGAGCTACGCACCGCCGTCGTGGCCGGAGCATAGAAAAGGTTGAAGACAGGCGGATGAACGCTGAGGCAGCGTTTCTGGAAGGGACCAACATTACCGCAAGTCGAGGCTCGGGGGCGATGGCCGGCACTTGAGGTGTCGATGCGGTACAGCGCGGTGCTATCCAGGCGGACATCGGCAAGGCGGCGGTGATTGCGCAGAAGGCCTTCCCACTGGGCACCGAGCTTTCGATGGCGCACTGAGAGCGCAGATTGCTTAGCGCCGCTTTCAACTGCAGGCGCACCAGCTGCCAGGTTTCGAAAGCATGTTTGAGCAATAGGTATTTGATCGCGGCGTTGAGGCCGCTGCCATGCTCGGCCTAGTCCAGCCAGGTCCAGCCCAGTTCCGCCTCCGGCAGTGAAGGATTGAAATCGGCAAAGCGGCGCGACCAAGCGAACGTGCGCCTCGGTGGTTCGCTTCTCATCAACGGCAATCGCGCAGCGCTGACGCCTCAAATTGCCACGATCGCGAAGCAGGAGGTCTATCGCAAGGCTTTGCGCCGGACTCAGCCATAGCTGTCGCGCTCATGCGACCATGGTCGCAGCCGCAACACGCCGCCCCGTTTTACTGCGAAACTTTACCCATTCAACTATCAATGAGCGGTAACTCCGGCCATCCGAAACCTGCCGAGCTTGAGCAGCACCCAAACACTATCCCGGTAACCGCCCTTATATCGGCTACGTCTGATGCGCAGCTCGAGTGATCAGGCCGCCGACCGGCAAAACGTGAAATGCTGCCCGACCCCGGCATGACTCGGCCACACGGTGGAATGGGCCAGGCTCGAGCCCGCTTTATTTATGTGTATCTGGAGTTCGCATGTCGTTGTCCGGTGGGCTGATTGCGCTGGTCGCCCTCACTTATATGGCCGTGCTGTTTGCCATTGCCTTCTACGGCGATCGCAACCGCAGCCAGTTGTCGCCGCGGGTTCGTGCCTGGGTTTATAGCCTGTCGCTGGCGGTCTATTGCACCAGCTGGACCTTTTTCGGCGCGGTCGGCCAGGCGGCAGAACAACTCTGGGCCTTTTTGCCGATCTACCTTGGCCCGATTCTGCTGATGCTGCTGGCGCCTCAGGTCATCCAGAAGATGATCATGATCAGCAAGCAGGAGAACATCACTTCGATTGCCGACTTCATTGCGGCGCGCTACGGCAAGTCGCAGCCGCTGGCGGTGGTGGTGACACTCATCTGCCTGGTCGGCGTGCTGCCCTACATCGCGCTGCAGCTCAAGGGCATCGTTCTTGGCGTGAACCTGCTGGTGGGCAATGAAGGCGAGGCCGCTGCCGGCTCCGGCGCGCAAGACACCGCGCTGATCGTATCGATGGTGCTGGCGCTGTTCACCATTCTGTTCGGCACTCGCAACCTGGATGTGACCGAGCACCACCGCGGCATGGTCCTGGCCATTGCTTTCGAGGCGTTGGTCAAGCTGTTTGCCTTTCTCGCGATCGGCGCCTTCGTCACCTTTGGCCTGTTCGATGGTTTCGGCGACTTGTTCAACCGTGCCCACGACGCCCCCGAACTCTCGGCCTTCTGGCAGGAGACGGTGAACTGGCCAGCCATGATGGTGCAAACCACCGTCGCACTGATGGCCATCGTTTGCCTTCCACGGCAGTTCCACGTGACTGTTGTAGAAAACATCGAACCGCGTGACTTCCGCCTGGCCCGTTGGGTGTTCCCGCTGTATCTGGTGCTGGCCGCCGTATTCGTCATCCCGATCGCGCTTGCTGGCCAGTTGCTGTTGCCCAGTGGCGTCAGCCCGGACTCCTTCGTGATCAGCCTGCCACTGGCAGAATCGCATCCAGCCCTGGCCCTGCTCGCCTTCATTGGCGGGGCATCAGCGGCGACTGGCATGGTCATCGTGGCCAGCGTGGCGCTGTCGACCATGGTCTCTAACGACATGCTGCTGCCCTGGTTGCTGCGTCGCAAGGAGGCCGAACAGCCTTTTGAAGTGTTCCGCCACTGGATGCTCTCGGTTCGTAGGATCAGCATCGTCGCCATCCTGCTGCTGGCCTATGTCAGCTACCGCCTACTGGGCTCCAACGCGAGCCTGGCGACCATCGGCCAGATTGCCTTTGCCGCGCTCACTCAGCTGGCACCCGCCATGGTCGGCGCGCTGTATTGGAAGCAGGCTAACCGCCGAGGAGTGTTCGCCGGCCTCACTGCGGGCGGCTTGATCTGGATCTACACCCTGATCCTGCCGCTGCTCGGCTGGCCGCTGGAAATGTTCCCCGGCCTGCAGTGGATGTACACAGCCGATCTGCCATTCAACACCAGCGCCTTGACGCTAGGCGTCACCCTGTCCCTGGTGGGCAACGCGACGCTGTTCTTCTGGGTGTCCATCCTGTCGCAGACGCGGGTGGCCGAACACTGGCAGGCCAGCCGCTTCATTGGTCAGGAAATCCACTCCACGGCGAGCACCCGCCGGCTGCTTGCCGTGCAGGTGGAGGACCTGCTCCTGCTCGCTTCGCGTTTCGTTGGTGCCGAGCGCGCCGAACTCAGCTTCCAGCGCTTCGCCCGGCGTCACGGTCACGACTATTCGCCCCGGCAGCAGGCCGACGGTCAATGGATCGCTCATACCGAACGACTGCTGGCCGGGGTACTGGGCGCCTCGTCCACCCGTGCCGTGGTCAAGGCCGCGCTGGAAGGCCGGGACATGCAGGTCGATGACGTGGTGCGCATCGTCGGCGAAGCCTCCGAGGTACTGCAGTTCAACCGTGCGCTGCTGCAAGGAGCAATTGAAAACATCACCCAGGGCATCAGCGTCGTCGACCAGTCGCTGCGGCTGGTGGCCTGGAACCACCGCTATCTGGAAATGTTCGAGTACCCGGACGGGCTGGTCTACATCGGCCGCCCCATCGCCGACATCATCCGCTACAACGCCGAACGCGGCCTCTGCGGCCCCGGTGATGCCGATACACACGTGGCCAAGCGTCTGTACTGGATGCGTCAGGGCCGCGCGCATACCTCGGAGCGCACCTTCCCCAACGGTCGGGTGGTCGAGCTGATCGGCAACCCCATGCCCGGTGGCGGCTTCGTCATGAGCTTCAGCGACATCACCGCCTACCGTGACGCCGAACGTGCCCTGAAGGACGCCAACGAAGGCCTCGAGCAGCGCGTCAGCGAACGCACGCAGGAACTGTCGAAGCTGAACAAGGCACTGACGGCCGCCAAGAGTGCAGCCGAGGCGGCCAGTCAGTCGAAGACACGCTTCCTTGCCGCGGTCAGTCATGACCTGATGCAGCCCCTCAACGCGGCGCGGCTGTTTTCCGCCGCGCTGTCGCACCAGCATGACGCACTGCCGGTAGAAGCGCGGGACCTGGTGCGTCATCTGGACAGCTCCCTGCGCTCGGCCGAGGACCTGATCTCCGATCTGCTCGATATTTCACGCCTGGAAAACGGTCGCATCACCCCCGACCGCAACCCCTTCCCGCTGGCGACTCTGTTCGACACCCTGACCACGGAGTTCACCATGCTTGCCGCCGAACAGGGCGTCGACTTCAGGGTGCATGGCAGTCGATTGCGGGTCGACAGCGATATCCGCCTGCTGCGACGAGTGCTGCAAAACTTCCTCACCAACGCCTTCCGTTATGCCAAGGGCCGGGTGGTGCTGGGGGTGCGTCGCCAGGGTTCGTCATTGCGTCTTGAGGTATGGGACCACGGCCCGGGCATCGCCGAGGACAAACTGCGGGTGATCTTCGAGGAATTCAAACGACTGGACAGCCATCAGACGCGCGCCGAGAAGGGTCTTGGACTGGGTCTGGCCATCGCAGATGGCTTCTGCCAAGTGCTCAATCATCCACTGGCGGTACGCTCCTGGCCGGGCAAAGGCAGCGTGTTCAGCGTGACGGTGCCAATCGCCAGCCAGGTGCAGCGACAGCCCATCAGCAACGGCAAAGGCGAAGCGCAGCAAACCGCCCTGACCGGCATTCAGGTGCTCTGTATCGACAACGAGGACAGCATCCTGGTGGGGATGAACAGCCTGTTGTCACGCTGGGGCTGCCAGGTCTGGACCGCCAGTAACCGGGCCGAATGCGAGGCGTTACTGCGTGAGGATGTGCGCCCGCAACTGGTGCTGGTCGACTACCACCTGGACCATGGTGAGACTGGTTCGGAGCTGATGGCCTGGCTGCGTACCCGCCTCGGCGAGCCGGTGCCCGGAGTGGTGATCAGCGCTGACGGGCGTCCGGAGCTGATCGCCGCGATCCACGCGGCGGGGTTGGATTTTCTCGCCAAGCCGGTCAAGCCTGCTGCGCTGCGCGCCCTGATGAGCCGTCACGTTCCGCTGCATTGAGGCCGCGTTGCGCCAGCGCAAGCCGTCGCTGCAGCGAGACGGCTAAACTGAAGTCATCAGAAGTTGCTGACGGCCTTTGCCCATGACCCTCGAATTACTGTTGAACCTGGCAACCGCTCTCGGTGTGGGCCTGCTGATCGGTACGGAAAGAAGCTGGAGCGGCGGTGACCAGGAAGGCCAGGAGATGGCCGGCATTCGCACTTTCGGCCTGGCGGGACTGTTCGGTGGTCTGGCTGCACTGAGCGCCAGTCACTTCGGCCTGCCCGCCTGGATTGCAATGTTCGCCGTACTGGCCCTGTTGACGATCGTCGGCTATGTAATCGAGTCCCGCACCAGTACCGACCACGGCATGACCACCGAAATGGCGCTGCTGCTGACCTTCCTGCTGGGCAGCCTCGCGGTAGCGGAGAGTCGTTTGCTGGCCGCCTCGGTGGCGATCGTCGTAGCGCTGCTGTTGAGTCTGAAGGCGCGGCTGCACGGCGCGCTGCACAAGCTCAACGAGGCCGAACTGAGCGGCGTGCTGAAGCTGCTGTTCATCTCCGTGGTGCTGCTGCCAGCGCTGCCGAATCAGGGCTATGGACCCTGGCAGGCTTTCAATCCCTACACCACCTGGTGGATGGTGGTGCTGATCGCCGGTATCGGCTTTGCCGCCTATGTCGCCATCCGTCTGCTGGGCACCCGACACGGACTGATGATCACGGCACTGCTGGGCGGCATTGTTTCATCCACAGCGATGACCATCACCCTCGCCCGGCTGGACTCGGAAAAAATGCGCCATGCGTTGGCCGCCGGCCTTCTGGCAACCTCGGCGCTGATGTTCCCGCGGGTACTGCTGGAAGTCGGGGTGGTCAATCGGGCGTTGCTACCGGCACTGCTCGCGCCGATGCTGGCAGCCGGTCTGATCTACGCCGCCGGTGCGTTGTTTTACTACCTGCGCGCCGGTCAGCATCACGACCACACCGCCGAGCCACCCCTGAAGAACCCTTTCGAACTGGGGCCCGCGCTGCGTTTTGCCGGCCTGTTAGTACTCATCCTGTTCCTCGTCGAAGCTGCGCAACGGGGGCTCGGAGATGCGGGGGTCTATCTGGTGTCTCTGTTGTCGGGGCTGACTGATGTGGATGCCATTACTCTGTCACTGGCCAACAGCGCCCGGACAGACCTGGCGGAGCAGGTCGCGGTGCAAGGAATCTTTCTTGCCGCGCTGAGCAACAGCCTGGTCAAGGGCGGCCTGATCCTTTTCATCGGCGGGCGTACCCTGGCGCTGCTGACCTTGCCGTTCATGCTCAGCGGTCTGCTGCTTGGCCTCGGGGTGCTGTGGCTGCTGTAACAGAGACGCGCGCTATTCCTCGGTCTCCAGAGGCGCCTCCGCCCCAGCACGTTCGAGCCAATCAGTTGGCAGCTGCTTGCTCGCCCGTGCACCCAGCAACTTGAGCTGTTCGGCGCGGCTCACCAGATTGCCACGCCCGTCGGTGAGCTTGTTGCGCGCACCGAGGTAAGCCTTGTCCAGTTGCTGCAGGCGGCTGCCGATCTCGTCCAGATCCTGAATGAACGCCGCGAACTTGTCGTACAGCGCCCCGGCACGCTCGGCAATTTCGCGCGCGTTCTGGCTCTGTCGCTCCTGCCGCCAGAGGCTGTCGATCACCCTTAGCGTCGCCAACAAGGTTGTCGGGCTGACGATCACGATGTGCTTGCTGTAGGCCTCCTGAAATAGCTCGGGGTCACCTTGCAGCGCGGCCGCGAACGCGGCCTCGATCGGCACGAAAAGCAGGACGAAATCCAGACTCTGCAGCCCCTCGAGGCGCTGATAGTCCTTAAGCGACAAGCCCTTCAGATGGTTGCGCAGCGACAAGACGTGTTGCTTGAGGGCCAGCGCCCGGCTGCTTTCGTCCTCAGCGCGCGTCAGCGCCTGGTAGGCGGTGAGACTGACCTTGGCGTCCACCACGACCTGCTTGTCGCCGGGCAGCTGAATGACAACGTCAGGCTGGAAGCGCTCGCCATCGGCGCTCTTGAGGCTCACCTGAGTGTGGTATTCACGGCCTTTTTCGAGGCCGGCATGCTCGAGCACCCGCTCAAGGATCAACTCCCCCCAGTTGCCTTGAGTTTTCTGTCCTTGCAGCGCACGAGTCAGGTTGGTCGCTTCATCACCGAGACGCTGATTGAGCTGCTGCAAGCGCTCCAGCTCCTTGGCCAGCGAAAAACGTTCACGCGCTTCGTTCTGGTAGCTCTCTTCGACGCGCTTCTCGAATGACTGAATACGTTCTCTAAGCGGATCGAGCAGCTGCCCAAGTCGCTCATGGCTGGTCTCGGCGAAACGCTGCTCGCGCTCCTCGAAAATTTTGCCCGCCAACTCGGCAAACTGGGCGCGCAATTCGTCGCGTGCACCCTGAAGATCTTGCAGGCGCTGCTCATGGGTTTTGTGTTGTTCATTCAACTCAGCTGTTACCGCGGCGTGAGCAGCACTCAGGGCGCGTAGCTCCGACTGTTGCGCATCGCGCTCGGCCTGCAGATCATCGAGCGTCTCGCGGGTTTCCAGGCGCTGAGCCTGCAGCCATTCGGTCTCCCTACGTAACACGGCAGCTTCAGCCTGCAGCGTCGCGAGGGCTTCATGCAGGTCGGCCTGCTCCTGACGACTGGTTTCCAGCTGTGCGCCGAGGCCTTCCTGGGCCATGACCGCCTGACTCAGCCGCTCGTCCAGCAATGACAGCTCCGCCTGACGCAGGGACAGGCGCCGCTGCAGTGACAACATGACTACGGCGAGTAAAAGACAGAGGGCACCGAGACCTGCTGCTAGATAGAGGGGGTTGAGAGGCATGAACGGCTCCGGCTGAACTGCCCGGCAGTATAGCCAGCCAGCCCGTACAGGTCAGGCTGGCCCGTCTGCGACGCAGGATCTAGCGCTTGGCCGGTAGCCGCAGAAGGATGCGCGAGGCTTCGGCCGAGCCTTGGGCCGCAGCCTGTTCAAGCCAGTGGCGCGCCTTGGATAGCTCGCGGTGCTGCCCCTGACAGTAAAGCTGACCAAGCTCGAGCTGGGCCTGACGGTCGCCTGCTCTGGCTGCCTGGCGCAACAGTTCGAAACCAATGCGGCGATCACGCTGGCTGTCGCAGTCATGGCAGAGCAAGCGTCCCAGTCGGCTCTGTGCCTCAACTACACCTTCGAGTGCCGGCTGCTTGAGCATCCGCCCCGCGATACGTTTAACACTTTTGGTCTGTCCTAGACGCTGGCTGTCCAGCAGCCACAACGCCATGCGCATCGGCAGGCGTGGAGAAGATGATGTGCTCTCGAGCGAGCTCGAGGCGAGTGGACGCGTTCTCATGGTCACCGAATGGTTCGGGGGAACAAGGGCGCGCACTGTACTCCTTTTTTCATAGAGTTAAAGTCTTGAAAAAATCGGAAATACACGATCTGGGTCACACAATTTTTTAATCCACAGAACCTGTGGATAAGTCTGTGGGCAAACCGGTTACAGATTTCTCTAGAGCCTATGGTTAGCGGGCTTCAGTTAAACTGGCGGTTTTTTCGCCAAAGAAAAATTTCTTTATTTTTCAGTTAGTTATTGAAGATATAAGCTTCCGCTTGGTTTGCGACAGATTGTCATAAGCGCTTGACAAGGCTTACAGGCAGATGTGCACAAGTTTGGCGCAACCTGTTCCAAACACCCGCCAGAGCGCTATTTCCGGGCTCGCCACTGTATTTCCGGGAACTTTCCGAACCAGGATCAGTCTCGCATGAACTCGTACCGGAGCCGGTCGCAAGCGCGTCATGACCAGCCTATGCTAGAGCATCGAATGTCGGCGGAACGGGTCATGACTAAGCGGCGGACAATCCTCGTCTGGGCGGTTGCCGGCCTGACGCTACTCGTCCTTGGGCTCGGGTTTTACGCAGGCATTCGCTGGCAGCAGTTGAAGCGTGACCTCGGGATCGTCACGCTGGAGGTGAGCGGACCGCGCCTGACACTCAGCCAATTTGCCGTGCGACAGATTGTCCTGGTCAGGCAGCCATCAGCCGACGAACGGCTCGCAATAACTCTCAACGACCTACGTCTAGACTTCGCAGACGGTTGGCAACTGCTGCCGCTGCGATCGCTGAACATCAAGCGCCTCGACGCTCAGTGGCAGCCCGCCACTGAAAACGACGACAGCCCGCCCTTCTATTTACCCGACCTTAAAAAAGTGATCGACGGGTCAACCTGGCTGCCGAGACAGGGACTGATCCACTCGCTTGGCCTGACGGTGCCCTGTGCAAGCGGAACCTGTCAGGCTCAAGGGCAACTGGCGTGGCAGCTTGGCGAACACAACACCCTGCCCGCCACGCTCGATCTGCAGCTGGACCATCAGGCACACCGCCTGGCGCTGGCGCTGAACGCCTACGAACGCGATACCGACACCCATCTGGACCTCGACCTGCAGCTGGACGGCCAGCCGCGCTTAAGCATGCAAAACCAACTGACGGACAGTAGCGACTCGACAGTCTGGCGCGGCACATTGGCCATGAACGAATTGCCTGAAGCACCCTGGCTGCTGGACTGGCTGAGTGAATGGCTGGCTTATTCGCCACCCGCGTTGCCGACACTGCCCGAGCAGATGCGGATCGGCGCGGGCTGGGCACTTGAGATCAACAGGCAGACTCTGCCGCAGGATTGGAAAGCGCTGAACGGCGAACTGCGATTGTCAGCAAATCTGCCGGCGCCATGGCCCGTGGTCGGCTTGGGCCAGGTACAGGGTCAGTTGGACCTCAGCGTTCGTGCCAATGACGGCTTCTGGATACCAACCGAACTCAACGGCGATCTCACCCTGCAGCCGGCCGCCGATCTGCTCGCCTCATTGCCAGAGCAACTGCGCCCACGTGCCGTCAGCCTCAAGATCGTTCCGGCACAGAATGACGAGACCCCTCACACACTGCCCTTGAGTATGCAACTGGCTACCCGCGGTCCCTCGCCCATGACGCTCGATACGCGCCTGGTACTGCAAACCACTGAGCCTTATACAGCGGCTTTTGACCGCACCCAGGTCAAGCTGCGCAGCCCGGCGATCGCGGGGGCGGACTTCAGCTTGAAAGGCCTCGAAGCGGACCTGCGACTGCGCGGACGGGTTTCGCAAAAGGACGCCACCATTCGCCTGGAAAAGGGCTCGCAGCTGCGGCTCGACAGCCTGACAGCCGCCTCAGACCTTACAGCCAGCACGCTGGTTATGGCGCTGGCGGGGCTGGGCGCCGAGGCTAGCTTCAGCGATGGCCAGATTCAGCGTTTGGCGGTCACTGGAAAAACAGCCGTAACCGCCGGTGAAGTGAAGCAGCCCGCCTTGCGTCCTCAGGGCTGGCGCTGGAGCGGCACGCTCAATGCGGACCAGTCCCAGATTTCGCTCGACGGCCCGCTGAGCAACGACGCCGGAATCAGCCTGCCGTTGAAGCTGACCCACAACCGGGTCGACAGCGCGACTCGCCTCCATATCTCCCTGCCAGAGCTATTCCTGCGTGCTGGCAACCCACTGGCCACGACCCTCGCCGACTGGCCGCCACTGCTGGAACTCAACAACGGCCGCATGCAGGGTCAGGCACAAATCAGCCTGCCCGGCAGCGGCCCACTCGCAGCGTCGGCCAAGCTCAGCGCCAAGGGGCTCGGGGGTATTTACGACCGCACCGAACTGAGTGGACTCGATGCTGAGCTGTCAGCCGTCCTGCGGCGCAATCAACTGCGGCTGGAGGTGTCAGAACTGACACTGCGCGAAGCCAATCCCGGCTTTACCTTTGGCCCCCTGCGCTTTGCCGGCGACTATGTGGCCTCGCTCGACACACCCGCTCAGGGGCGCCTGGCCTGGAATGTCGCCGAGGTGCGGCTGCTGGGTGGTCGCCTATGGCTGGAACCGGGCGCGGCCGACCTCGCGGCAGGCACCCAACAATTGCATGCTCATCTGCGCGGGCTGCAACTGCCTTTGTTGCTCGAAGCCTATCCCGCCGAAGGACTCTCCGGCACGGGCGTGATCGATGGAGAACTGCAACTGCAACGCAGCGAAGCCGGGATCAGTATCGAGCAAGGCTCGCTGCAGGCGCGCGATCCTGGAGGCGCGCTGCAATTCCGTTCGCCGAAGATCCAGGCCCTGGGGCAGGCCAACCCGGCGATGCGCCTGGTGACCGAGGCACTGGATGACTTCCACTACGATCTTCTGGCCAGCGACGTACATTATGCGGCTGACGGGAAGCTGGATCTGGGACTGAAACTGCATGGGAGAAACCCGGCACTGGAAGGCGGGCGCCCGATCAACTTCTCGATCAATCTGGAGGAAGACATTCCAGCGCTGCTGACCAGCCTTCAGTTATCCGACCGGGTCAGCGAAACCATTCAACGGCGCGTGCAGGAACGCCTCAGATAAGGCACTGTAACGCGGTCCTCGACCTGGAGATGCCGTCATGCGGTTGCCCCACCCGATCAGCATTTTACTGCTCGCGCTGCTCGCCAGCGCCTGTACGCCACGCGTAGAACTCGCCGTGCCCAACGAGCCAATCAATATCAACCTCAACGTGAAAATCGAGCACGAGATCTACATCAAAGTCGACAAGCAGCTCGACTCGATCATCAATGAAGACAGCGGCCTGTTCTGAGGAGCGTTATGAAGACCTATCTGAGATTCGGAACCCTGCTCCTGGCGCTGTGCCTCGCCTTGCCGGCCGCGGCCATGACACTCAACGAAGCCATGTCCGCGCTCGGCCAAGCCAAGGCCAGCGGCCAGCTCGGCGAAAAGCCCGACGGCTATCTGGGCGTGGTGCAGAGTGGCGGCCAAGCGGAAGAAATCGCCAGCCAGATCAACCAGGCGCGGCGCGCCGAGTACTATCGCCTGGCCCAGAAGAACGGCATCGGTGTCGCTGACGTCGAGGCCATTGCCGGCAAAAAGGCCATCGAGAAAACCCCACCTGGACAAATCATTCAGCTGAACGGCAACTGGATCAAGAAGTAAGCGAAGCTTCCGCGGGGTGCATCCGCACCCCGTTTCTTTTCGACTTTAGAACCAGGTCGAAACCGTCAGCGAGCCGAACTGATCGTGCTCGTCTTGTCCGTTGAATTCACGGGTGCGCCAGACCCTGGCGAAAGCCAGCTGCCAACTGTTCCAAGTCAGCGCGACGCCTGCTTTGGCATCGCCAACCCACTCGTTTGGGTCTACCGAGTGGCTGTCCTTGAACGTATTGCCTTCGAGCAGCATGTTTTGCGCCATGTAGCGCCCTTCGACGTCCGCGAACAGGCTCCAGGCAAAGCCGCCGCCCTGATCAAAAAACATGCTGCCACTCTGCGCGGGCGCCACGGCCGGAATGCTGAAGCTGCGCTCCAGCCGCTGCCCGATGCGCAAGCCGAACCCGGCAGAACCGTAGGTGTACAGATTGCCCAGCGCAAAACCGGCACTCGGGCCGTATTCGAACTCCAGCCCGCCAAGGCGTTGCTGCTGCCACCAGCGGTACTGGTAAGCGAGGTTGACGAAGGGTTCGTTGCGCAGCTGGTTGTCCCAGCCGCGCGGGTCGTTGCTGTTGGTGACTTCATGGACCCGGCGCTGAATCCTCTCGCCACCGGCCGCCGGCCCGACGATGCCGATGTCCAGATGCAACCCACCGGCGCCGCGCCAACCCTCGTGTTGCTCATCCGAGAAGATCGACATGCCGGCGAACAGCAGTGCGGCATAGGGCCGGTCATCCTCGATCACCTCCGCACGCCTGATGTTGTCCGGCGTATAGAGCTGATGACCAAGCCGATAGGCGATGTTGTCGACCTCCTCTGCCTCCCAACCTGGCATTGCCCCTGCGAACCGTCGCGACCAGTGATCGGCGTCGGGCTTGAACGAGCGCATCAATTCGAACCCGTTGGTGTAGTGGCCATCATCAGAAGCGAAAAGGTCGTTTTCGATTTTCAGCGAGTAAAGGCCCGCCTGGCTCACCAGCGGCGTGCAAGAAACAATGACGGCGAGGGACACGCGTGTATACAGCTGCGACATGGCCATGACCCGGCTCCTTGGTTACATGCAAACAGGTATGTATCTGCCTGTTAGAGCCGGGCCGCAGGTTAAACGTTCAGCGTGAGCGCGGTGCACGCAGACGCGCAACGGCGTGGCTGCTCGTCTGTAACGGGACGCATCAAGTCCCGATAACGCCCCCGTCGTTTTTGGTGATGAGCACCGTGGAAGAACGAGGGCGTGTCTTGCCATCACTGGCTGGGAAGCTCAACTCAGGATGTTGGATATTGATCCACATGGCGCGGTAATCCGGGCTCCAAGTGATGCCGGTGATCTCGCATCCGCGAGGACCCACCAGAAAGCGTCTGACTTCACGGGTGCGCGGGTCGGCGCAGAGCAGCTGGTTGGTGCCCATGGCCTGCATCGCGGGCTCTTCGTCGCCGTAGTCGGTTTCGATCCACAGCCGCCCTGCCTCATCGAACGCCAGGCCATCCGGCGACGAAAAGATGTCGCCATTGATGGTGCCGGTGAGGTTGGCCGGCACCGGCTGGCCGCTGGCGCTCTTGGCGCCGGGTTGTTCGCCGGCCAGTAGAAAGACTTCCCAGGTAAAGGCGGTGGCGGTCGGGTCGGCGCCCTTCTCGTTCCAGCGCAGGATCTGCCCGTGCAAGTTGATCGGCCGCGGGTTGGACTTGTCGGTTGGCCACTTGACGCCGCGGTTGTCGTTGTTGGTGAGCGTCACGTAGACCTCACGGCTGCGCGGGTGCACCGCCACCCACTCGGGCCGGTCCATGGGCGTCGCGCCCGCCTTATCAGCTGCCGCACGCGCGTTGAGCAGGACTTCGGCCTGGTCGGCGAACCCATTCTCGACCGTGAGCCCGTTCTGGCCGTGGACCAGCGCCAACCACATACCGCTGCCGTCGGCATTGAAGCGCGCCACGTAGAGCGTGCCGTGGTCGAGCAATTGGCGGTTGGCCTGATCCGCACCCGGCACGTAGCGCCCAGAGGGGACGAACTTGTAGACATACTCGCCTTTGGTGTCGTCGCCGGAGTAGAACGCCATGCGGCCGTCCTCGCCCAGCGACAGCACTGAACATTCGCGGCAGTAGCGACCAAAAGCGGTGCGTTTGACCGGTTTGCTCTGGGGGTCGAACGGGTCCACTTCCACCACCCAACCGAAGCGGTTCGGCTCATTCACGTAGCCGCCGTGGGGTTGCGCCGGGTCCGGCGTGGCGTTGAAGCGCGGGTCGGCGGTTTCCCAGCCGTAGAGTTTGCTCAGGCCTTCGCCGGCGATGCCGTAGCGCTTATGCGACCTGCGCTTGGCCAGATCAGCCGCGTCGTGGTTGACGAAATAGTTGTGCCAGTTCTCTTCACACATCAGGTAGGTGCCCCAGGGCGTGAAGCCGCTGGAGCAGTTGTTGACCGTGCCGATGATCTCGCGCCCGCTCGGGTCGGCAACAGTTTTCAGCGCATCGTTACCAGCCAGCGGACCGCCAACTGCCATGGGCGTCATCGCGGAGAGGCGGCGGTTGTAGCGCGACGGCATGACTCGCTGCCACTGCCCCTGGGCATCCTTCTTCACCTCGATGATGCTCAGGCCATGCGCGGCCTGTTCCTTGCGCACCTCGTCCAGCGGGCGCTTACCATCGGTGAAGGTCATGCCGTTGGGGTGCAGCGGCGGGTTGACGTATTCGTGGTTCATCACCAGCAAGCCGTGGCTATCAGGGGCGTCTGGGAACGGGAAAAAGTGCATGCCGTCGTGGTTGTCCCCGGCCTGCTTGAGCTGAGCCTGCCAATCGTCGCTGGCATCCGGGTTCCACGCTGGCGCGTCGGCCAGCACGGCGTCGCCCCAGGAAAAGAAGGTGCGCGCGCTGTAGCCCGGCGCGACCTGCACGCTGTCGAATTTAGGGTCGAGCTGGGTAGGAATCCCGCTGAAGCCGATCAGCGAATCCGACTGTACGGCACTCTGGCAGGCGCCCAGACTGCCGCCGAGAAAGCCCAGCGCGGCGAGGCCCATGCCGCCCTTGAGCAGGTTGCGCCGGCCCTGATCGACCAGCTGCCCAAGCGAGGGATTGGCGCTGGGGTTGATGGCCTGATCGTCCAGGGCGGAAAGGTTGGCGTGGAAACTCTGAAAGTCCTGTTTCATTCACTGGCTCGTCTGGCAAATGGATCTGCTGCGCATCACTGGATGCGGTAATGAAAGGTGTTCTTCACTTCGGGAACGGTCACGGCACGACCCTCGACAATACGCGGCTGATAGCGAAAGCTTTTCGCGGCGTTCAGCGATGGCCGGATAAACAGCGGGTGGCAATCCTCCAGGACCTTCGGGTTTTCGATCCGCCCCTGCGGGTTGACCGAGTAACTCACCGTGCAGCTGCCTTCGATGCCCTTGTCCAGTGCACGCTGCGGATAGTCCGGCGCATCTTTGGCGATCGGCAGGTACTGGCGGCTGGAAGCTGCGGCGGCCTCGGCCTGTCGCGCACGTTCGGCGGCGGCAGCTGCTTCGGCCCGAGCCGCCTGTTCGCGCTGTTGCGCCTCGCGTGCCAGCTGCTCGCGGTGCTCAGCTTCGAGCCGTTCCTGCCGCTCACGCTGGCGTTTCTGCTCGCGCTGTTCGTCGCGTAGCCGTTGTTGCTCCAGCGCCGCCTCTTCCTGTTTCTTCTGCTCGGCCCGCTTGAATGCCAGTTCGGCCTGTTCGAGCCGATGCTGTTCGATTCGCGGATCCACCTGCGGTTCCTCGAGGACCGGCTCGATGGCCGCTTCGACCGGCTCGGGCGCAGGCTCAGGTTCGACTAGCGCCTCGAGTTTCGGCTGCGGCACAGGCAGGCTGACCAGCTGGGTCTTGAGCACCTGCGTGGAGCTGGGCGGCGTCAGTTCGGGCGTCCAGCCGTGCAGCAACAGACCGAACACCGCGGCATGCAGCGCGACCGTTACTGTCGCCGCGCTGGCATGGCTGCGCCATTGGGGTCGAGCCACCGGGAAGCTGCCGGGCAGCGGCATGCTCAAGCTGCTCATGGAGCGGGCTGCCCGGGGGGCGCCTCGGTGATCAGGCCGAGATTGACCACCCCGCCTCGCTGCAGCTCGGCGATGCCAGCCACCACGCGGCCATAGTCCGCCGCATCATCGGCGCGCACGTAGACCTGGGTGTCGCCGCGCTCGGCGATGATCGCCGCAACCTTATCGCGCATCTGCTCGAGGTCGATTGCGCTGTCGGCCTGGTCATCGGCGTTCAGCTCGTTGCCCAAGTTCCAGTAGAAGCCGCCATCGGCCTTGACCGAGAGCGTGAGGATCTGCCGCTCGTTCTCGGTGGGCATCGCCTCGGCGGCGACCTTGGGCAGCTCGATCTTCACGCCCTGCACCAGCATCGGCGCGGTGACCATGAAGATCACCAGCAGCACCAGCATCACGTCAATATAGGGCACCACGTTCATTTCGGCCTTGGGGCCATGTTTGCGCTGCGGTTTGATCAGCATGGCAAGCTCCTCAGGCAGCAGCGACGACGCTGGGCGAGCAGGCGTGCAAACGGCGATGCAAACGCGCCTGCAATTCGTTGGCGAAGCTGTAGTAACGCGCGCTCAGGGTCTGGCCACGGGCGGAGAAACGGTTGTAGGCCATCACCGCCGGGATCGCGGCAAACAGGCCGATGGCCGTCGCGATCAGCGCTTCGGCGATCCCCGGCGCAACAGTGGACAGGGTCGCCTGCTGCACCATGGACAGCCCGAGGAAGGAGTTCATGATCCCCCAGACAGTGCCGAACAGGCCAATATAGGGGCTGACCGAACCGACCGTGGCAAGAAATTGCAGACCGATTTCGAGTCGCTCTTCCTGCTCGGCGATAGCGACGTACAGGCTGCGTTCGACGCCCTCGATCACCGCATCCGGAGCGATACCCGGCTGGCGCTGGAGCTGACTGAACGCCTGATAACCGGCGAGGAAAATGTGCTGCAACGCGGCTTCGCGGGGAAGCGCCTGCTCGTCGCCCTCGCGATAGAGCTGGGTCAGTTCGCCGCCACTGCGAAAGCGCTGCAGGAAGCTCCTGAGCAGTCGTTCGCTGCGGCGCAGCGCGGCACCCCGCTGGATGATCAGGTACCAGCTGGTGAGCGACGCCAGCACCAGCGTCATCATCACCAGTTGCACGACCAGGCTGGCTTCGCTGACCAGACCCCAGACCGACATGTGTTCACTTTGCATCTGTTTTTCCTCCGGCCGTCCCGTGGGAAGGCACTCGTTGATTACGTTCAGGCAACGCCATGGGCGTCGCCTGATGCGCCCATGCGTCAGACGTCAGTCCAGCCCCAACGCGTCGGCAACCGCTGCCCAAGGCAGATATTTGTAGTTCTGAGCGCCTTCGGGCATGCGCTTGCGACCGTCCTGCACCACCAGCATGCCGCGGCTCCAGATACCGCCGAGATTGGCCGAAGTGACTTCCAACCCATCGGTTTCCGATGCGCCATCGATACCGAGCTCGGCATTCAAACCGATGCGGAAGGCGCCGCGAACGGCGTAGGGCGCCGTGGCATCGAGCACCAGATAGCTGTCGTTGCCCTGGCTGGAGATCACCAGGTAGTCGGCTTTCTTACCCTGGTACAGCGCCAGACCTTCGATGTCGTCATGCAGGGGCCCGCCGATGCCGATGACCTTTTCCAGCACCGTCGTTGCGTCGCTGCGCAGATCCAGCGCCCATACCGCCGCGTCTTCTTCACCGACGAACAGCCGATGGTGGCGGTCATCGGCGACGCAGCCCTCGGGCTGGCTGTCCACCTTGAACTCGCGCACCTGCTCGCCGCTCAGAGAACCGCCCGAACCGTCGAGGCGGTATTGCTGGAAGGTGCCGTCCTTGTCATTGGCAATAGCATGGATAGCGCCCTGGCGATCCTTGAACAGGCACAAGCCGTAGATCTCATTGAACGGCGTTGCGATCTCGCCGATGCCGCTGACCTGGCCGCTGCGCGGGTCGATGGCGAACAAGTGCAGGCTGTTGTGATCTCGATTGCTCGCCACGGCGAGATCGACCCGCTTGCCGCTGAGAACAAAGCCGGTGCGCACGTCCACATTGTTCAACCGCCCCACCGCCAAGTACTGCAGCTGCTTGCCAGACAGGTCATAAACAGCCAGCCCGCCTTTCTTGTCAGTGCCAAGTACACGGCTGCGCGCAGGGTCGCTCGGGTTGACCCAGATCGCCGGATCGTCTGCCGCATCGCCCAGATGCGGCACCGGATCGGTTTGGACCTTCGCGGGCAGCACCGGGATCACCGGCGTTGCGACCGGCGCTTCAGGTTGCCAGTCCAGGTGCGCACGGTGCACGCCGCGCTCGTCGGTCAACAACAGATCGAGGCCGGTGAGCGTCGCGCGGGCGCTGACCTGCTCCGGTTCGTCGAAGCCGTCCAGCGCGATCACCTCATGGCTGCGCCAGTCATCGCCGTCACGCAGATACAGATGCAGCGCACCCGCTTCCGGGTCCAGCGCCAGCAACCCGCCCGGCACCAGCGCCATGCCGGCAATGGCTTCGGCGATGCCGCCGAACGGCTGCACAATGTCCACCGGATGGCGCAGCAAGGGTGCTTCGGCGTCAGCGGCGTAACGCCAGAGGCCGACATTTTCTTCGTTCACCACCAGCTCGCCGGTCTGGTCGTCCGCCTGGCAGTCGCTGCTCTGCGGTGGCAGGCTCAGGCCACGTACGCGCTGCGGTGAAGCCAGTAACGTCTGCCCTGCCGCCACCAGCCATTGCTCGCCGATGCCATCCTCACCGATCAGAAACAGGTAGCCATTGCGCACGGCGTCGCGATATAGGCACAGCCCCTCAATGGCGAAGTCTGTCTTCGGAACGTACAGCGGCTGGCTCCACTGATGCTGGCGATCGAGCCCGAGCAGCACGGCCTGCTGACGCTTGCGGTCGAGCGTGGCGACCAGCAGGCCGTCCTTGCCGACACGGTGATCCAGCCCCTCGAAGCGGCCGTCGACGCCACTGAGTCGCGCACCCTGCGCGTCCAGCAACTCCATGCCGCGCGAATCCGGGCGAACCAGCAGCTGCGAAGCGCCCGGCCAGAATCGGTCGTTGCCAATCAACTGGGCGCTTTCGGCTTGCCGTGGGGAAGCGCTCATCAGGCTCAGGCTTGCTGCGGTCTGCTCCGCGGGCAGCTGAACGGTTCCGGACTGACAGCCTGCCAGCGCAATGCAGAGGCTCAGCCACAAAGGTTTGTACGAAATTACGTCCATGGTTTTTCCATTCAGCAGCCGCTGACCGACACCGTTCAGAAGGGGAACAGAACGGCGTCGGGGCGGCGTAAAAGTGAACTCGGTAAGGTCTGGATCAGAAGTGCGTCAGGGTCAGGCCGAGCTTGTAGGTCGGGCCGTACTCTTCGTACTGGGCGTTGTAGCGGCTGCGTCCGGTGTAGACGAAGTAGGACTCGTCGGTCAGGTTCAGCGCCTCGAGCGTCACCTGTAGGTTCGGCGTGATGAAGTAGCCAGCCTTGAAGTCCACGAACAGCTGCTCGTCGGCGTACAGGTCGTGGACTTCGTCGTCGATGCCGGACACCTCGGCCAAGTATTCGGACTTGTAGTTGGCCGCCAGCCGCATGTTGAACACGTCGTTTTCCCAGCCGACCATCAGGTTGCCGACGGTATCGGAGTGGTTTGGCAGATCGATGCTGCGGCTATTGCCCTGTCCTTCGATGTCCGCGTCGGACTTGCTGAAGGTGGCGTTGGCACCGAGCAATACGCCGTTCCAGGGCGCGGGCAGCCAGTCGAGCTTTTGCGAGTAGGACAACTCGACACCGTAGAGCTTGGCGCTGCTGCCATTCTCGTAACTCAGCGCCTCGTCGAAGTCGGCCCACTGACCAGTACCGGCCACGTCGGTGTTATAGATGAAGTTGTCGATGTCCTTGTAGAACAGATACGCCGATACGGCCCCGGCACGGCCCATGTAGTGCTCGATGCCGAGGTCGTAGTTCATCGACTCCAGCGGCTTGAGGTCGGGATTGCCGAACTCCGCTTCATCGCCGTCGATGATGAAACCGGGCGCCAGCTGTTCGAACGTCGGGCGCACCACAGTGTTGGTCCAGGCGGCCCGCAACAGGGTGTCATCCGTTAGCTGGTAGCGCGCGTGTAGACCAGGCAGCCAGTGGTCATAGCGGTTATCGCTGGAGATCGATTCGAACTCACCCTCGCGTATCCCCGTGCCCTTGGCACTGAACTCGGTGCCCTCGTAACGCAAGCCGGCGATGAGGCGCCACTTGTCCAGGTCCAGGGTGTTCATGAAGTAGGCGGCGTTGATGTCTTCGCTCATGTCGAAGTCGCCGATGCGCGACTCTTCTTCGTCACGGAAAGCGCTCGCGTCCAAACCACCAATGAGACCTTCAAGGGCACCGGCGCTGATGCCCGGGCCGAAGCGATTGAGGCTGTAGTCGACAGAGCCATGCTGGAAGTCGGCCAATGTCAGGTCATCGAAATCATCGTAGGCCCAGACATCGACGTCATTGGTCTTGTCGCGCCGGCTCAGCTTGCCGCCAAACTTGAATTGCGAGGCGTAGCCCTGAATGTCGTACTCGCGAGCCAGGTCCAGGCGAATGTTCTTTTCCTTGTCACGGGCGTCGCTCTCTTCCCACTCCACCTCGTCCAGCTCGAAGCTGGCCGGATCGTAGAAGGACGGATCGACAGTCAGACGCGGCTTAGTGGTACTGGAAAAACCCACGTCAGCGAAGTCGCCTTCGAAGGTGGCGCTGGAAATGCCGCCCGGGTTGCGCTCGCGTGCCTCGCTGTAGCCGACCTGACCGCTGAGCGTCCACAGGCCCATCATCCGCTCGCCACCGAACACGTAGGACTGGATGGTCTGGGTTTCCTCGCGGGACTTGATCTCGCGCCAGCCCTCGGCATCGCCCAGCTCGCCGGCCAGCTGCGCATCTTCGAACTCGACCCCGGCGGCATTGCGGGTTTCGCTGTCCTTGAAGCGGCTGTAGAGCGTGCGCAGGTAGTAGCTGCTGAAGTCGTCGGGCTGGTAGTCGAAATTGAGTCCGACGCCGGCGCGCTCGCGGGTGATCTCGTAGTCGCGCTGCTCGAACTCTTCCAGCTGCGCGCCATCCTCGAAATCCCAGTTACCGCCGGTTTCCACGTTATCGGAGCCAAAATCCCGTTCCTGCCAGCTCAGGGCCGCGGCGACACCGAAGTTGTCCACACCGCCGCCAAGGCTGAAGCGGTTGCTGATGGCTCCCGATAGCTTGGGGCTGGTCTTGTCGACGTTCTCGTCGTAGCTGCCTTCGGTGCTGAGGCTGTAGAACAGGCCGTCGTGGTCGAACGCCGACAGGCTTTCCACCTCAATGGTGCCGCCCAGAGAATTGGCGTCCATGTCCGGGGTCAGCGTCTTGACCACAGAGAGCGACTGCACCAGTTCCGAAGGCAGCACGTCCAGCGCCACCGCGCGGCGACCACTCTCCGGCGAGGGCACCAGGGTACCGTTGATAGTGACGCTGTTCAGGTCCGGCGCGATGCCGCGCACGCTGACGAAGCGGCCTTCGCCCTGGTCCCGCTCGACCGAAAGTCCGGGGATGCGCTGCAAGGCTTCGGCGGCATTGTCGTCGGGCAACTGGCCGATGCCGTCGGCATGGACCACGCTCTTC
This sequence comes from Stutzerimonas chloritidismutans, assembly GCF_038562055.1. GTDB lineage: Bacteria > Pseudomonadota > Gammaproteobacteria > Pseudomonadales > Pseudomonadaceae > Stutzerimonas > Stutzerimonas chloritidismutans_A. The sequence goes on from NZ_JBCFXD010000002.1 coordinate 90,426, forward strand.
ACGCTGTCGGAGCTGCGTTGTTCTTTCAATGCCTCGTCGAGGCTGACAGCTTGGCCGATCACTTCGACGTGTTCCATGACAAGCGGCTCCTCGGCCCACGCCGAACCGGCACTGATGGCCAGTGCCAGCAGGCTGACGCGAAATCCTGCATGACGGATGCCGCTGCGGTATGTGCTCATGAACAAATCCCCCGAACGCTGATTACCGGGTCCATCCCGGAACTGCAGCGGACGGTAGGGTCGGAATATGGCGGTTCTGTGACAGCGGGTGGTGCTGGGGGGCCAGCAGGGGCTTATTGGGGGAGTTTTGGGTGGGAATTGAGCTGATATGACCTGGTTTGGTGGGTCGGGTGAGACGTGTGTGAGGTTGCGGTTCGTGCCGCTGCTCGTTGCCGCGTGGTCCGGGACGCTGGTTTCGCCCTGCTGGGCGAGTCCCTTTTGGCAGTCGCACGGATGGCCGCCCCGCCAAAAGGAACCAAAAAGTCTTGCCCCTGCATCCGGACTAGGCGTCCCCGGTTCGCTTCGCTCGACTTCCCTCATTCCATCCGCGCTCCGGGGGCCGGCGTAGAAGGGACATCCATGGCCCTTTACGCCTCTCGCGGCAGCCATGCCGCTCGCTCCCCTCCGCGCGGATTCCATTCGGCCTCCTGAAGGGGCGTTCGGCGTCGTGTGGTAGATCATTTGTCAGGAAACAAGCAAAGCGTTCTTGTTTCGCTGTGCCCGAACTGTCAGACAACTCGGACTCGATTGCCCTTCAGGAAGCCGAGCGCAGATGCTGCGCAGGGGGACGCGAGGCATGGATGCCGAGCGAGGCGTGATGGGACATGGATGTCCCTTCGCGCCGGCCCCCGGAGCAGCACCGGTGCGAGGGAAGTTTTGCGAAGCAAACCGGGGACGCCCAGTCCGGATGCAGGGGTGGCCTTCTTTTTGGTTACTTTTTCTTGGCCACGCAAGAAAAAGTGACTCGCCCAGCAGGGCGAAACCAATGCTTCAACCACCTCGCAAACAGGCCTAACAACCAAAACGATCCACCTCCTCAGTTAGCCCCCCAAAAAAAGCGGTGAGCCAATTCAACCCCCACCGCATTCATCCAACCGTCACATTCATCTGTTTCCGTGCCCTCACGCATTGGCGCGCAGCCTCGCCACGGAGACCCGATGAAATCCCTGCTCAAGCTCCATTCGCTCACCCTGCTCGGCCTTGCCTTCGTTGCCAACCTTGGTCTGCAGATCTACTTGGCGACCGGCCAGATCAAACCCTGGGCCGAGATCAATTGGATGGACGTTGCAGGGGAAGGCGGTTCGGCCGTGCTCGCCTTGGCCTGGCTGATCATGCTGCTGCACAGCCGTCCGGCCGGCCGAGTGACCCGACTGCTGGCGCTGGGCCTGGCCTGTGTCTTCTTCTCATGGTGGATGGACACCCTGGACGAATTCATCCAACTGCCTGAGCTGGCGATCTGGGACAACTGGCTGGAGACCGCGCCGATGCCCGTCGGCCTGCTGCTGCTGACCCTAGGCATCTACCACCTCAATCAGGAACAACGCGCCATAAGTCAGCAGATGAGCAAGCGCGAGAAAGGCTTCCGCGAGCACCGCCTGTTCGACAAGCTCACCCCATTAGGCGCTGCGGAATACCTGCGCCAGCAGGTGCAGCTGGCGCTCACTCACGCCGAGGCAGAACAGCAGCCGCTGTCGCTGGTGGTTGTGGATCTGGACGATTTTAACGCCATCAACCAGCGCTTCGGCCAGGCCGAGGGCGATGCGGTCCTCAAGGCCATGGCGCAACTACTGTTGCTTAACCTGCGCCACCAGGACCTGCTCTGCCGCTTGGCCGGAGATCGCTTCGTCGCGGTGTTGCCGAACACGGGCGAGACCCAGGCCCGAATAATCGCAGATGAACTGAAACAGGCCGTGGCCAGCCTGGCGCACAAGACCACACAGCACGGTGAGCGGGTGCATCTGCATGTCAGCACCGGCGCGGTGATGGCCTTCAACGAAGAGGCTGAACAGCTGCTCAAACGCCTGAATCTGAACCTGGCCAAAACCAAGCAGCAGCTTTCGCGCTGCGCCTGAGGAACAGCCATGACGCCTGGTTACGAGTGCGATACACGTTGCATCGCGGCACATCATCAGCCGGCTGTGCTGATTGATCTGGCGTTGTCACGAGGAATCGACAGCCACCAGTTGCTGCGTGGCAGTGGGCTGTTCTATGAAGACGTGCTGGGCGGCCAGGCGAGGATCAGTCCCCTTCAGTTTCTGACCTTGATTGAAAACGCGCAGCGCTTGCTTGGGGCGGACGACAGCAGCTTTCTGTTCGGCCAGCGTTTGCTGCCCGGCCATTACGGCGAGGTCAGCCACGCGCTGACCCATACGTGCACGTTGCGACAGGCATTGGAACAACTGCAGCAATTTCGCGCCTTGCTCAGTCCGCTACTCACGCCCCGCTTGCTGCTCGACGAGCAGCAGGCATACCTATATTGGACTGACAGCTGTGGTTCCGGTGATCAGCAGCGCTTTCTAACCGAGGCCAGCCTGACCGCCGTGGTTGCGATGAGCAAAAGACTATCCGGCGAGCGCCTGCCATGGCGCTTCCACCTCGCCTACCCGCAACCGCGACATGTCGAACAGTATTGGGTGCACCTGGGCGAGCAGCTGGAGTTCGCCAGCCAGATGACCATGATGAGTCTGCCGCTGGAATATCTTCACAAGCCCTGGCCTGGCGCCTCGGCCACCGCCGGACAGGTCGCGTACCAAGCGAGTTGTGCGCAGCTGGAAAGTCTTGGCTGGCCTGGCAGCTTTATCGATCAGCTGTATGACTATCTGTATGCGAATATCCGCGAGCCGCTGAATCTGGAGCGCGTCGCCCATGCTTTCGAGATGAGCCCCGCGTCGCTCAAGCGCAAGCTGCACAAGCACGGCACGGGATTTCAGGAGCAGCTGGATCAGGTGCGCAAACATGTAGCCCTGTATCTGTATCAGATGAAGGGCTACAGCAATGACGAAACCGCCAGTTACCTGCGCTTCAACGACACCACCAACTTTCGCCGCTCGTTCAAACGCTGGACCGGTCTGGCGCCGAGCAGCCTGCGCCAGCTATTCCAGAGCTGAGCCGGCCAGGCGTGTCGCCGCGCCTCGCCTGTTGCCTCGCTATCGGTCGGATTGAAGTTCGGGGTGTGCAACCTTTGCTTGGGTTGGCTGTGCTTCGTTCACATCGCGCCGATGACTCAGGGTGGTCAGCGCTCGACGCAACAACAGCGCGGCGATACCGGCAACGGCGAGAAAAGTGATTAGCACCGGTATGGCTTGTTGGTTCATCCGTCTGGCTCATCCTTGGTAAAGCGTCGCGGTCGAGATAGCGTTTTGATACTACCGGCGATTTTGTGCGAATGCCATTGCCGCAGCGGCCCCTGATGATCAAGGCACAGGCGCATTCTCGGACAAACGGTAGGACCCAACCGGTATTTGGCGAGTCGTAACTGCATCTTCACAGCTAATAACTCGAGATACCTGAGGGAGCCGATCCAGATGCATCGGGAATACACCAGGCAATACCATCAACTGCGTACTCACATTGAACGGATGCTCGATAGCGGCGCGGTGATAGCTGAACGAGCGCCGCTGACGATCAGACGTGGGAATCAGGTTTATCAAGTCGCTTGTGGCATGCTGATCAGCGAGCAACGCGCTCGCTGATACTGCAAGCCCCGTAATCGCCAGCTACCCCTGCTGACAAAGCGAACCGTGAAGGTCACACCACCTTGTCGACGGTCACCCGGTTCAGGGTTCCGCTCCCCTGCTCGAAGGCGCTGATATTGGCCAGTGTGGTCTCGGCAATATTGGTCAGCGCTTCAGCGGTGAAAAACGCCTGATGTCCCGTGATCAAGACGTTGGGAAAGGTCGTCAGGCGCATGAACTGGTCGTCGCTGATGACCCGCTGTGACAGGTCCTGAAAGAACAGGTTTTCCTCTTCCTCGTAAACGTCCAGGCCCAGGCGACCGATCTTTCCGCTTTTCAGGCCGTCGATCACCGCGTGCGTATCGACCACGCGGCCGCGGCCCGTGTTGACCAACATCACGCCCTGCTTCATCTGAGCGATTGCAGCATCATCGATCAGGTGGTGAGTTTCGGGTGTCAGTGGGCAGTGCAGCGAAATGATGTCCGCTTTCTCAAACAGCTGTTCCAGAGGCACGTAACGCACGAACGCCTTCGCATCAGCGCTGGGAAAAGGATCATGGGCCAGTACCCTGCAGCCGAAGCCATGCATGATGTCAGCGAAGATAAGGCCGATCTTGCCGGTGCCTATCACGCCCACCGTCTTGCCGTACAAGTCGAAGCCCAGCAGGCCATCGAGGGAGAAATTGCCCTCTCGAATGCGGTTGTAGGCCCGGAAGGTCATCCGGTTGAGGCTCAAGATAAGCGCCACCGCATGCTCGGCCACTGCATGCGGCGAGTAAGCCGGTACTCGCGCCACGGTCATGCCTAGCCGCTCTGCTTCTGCTAGGTCGACGTTGTTGAAGCCGGCCGAGCGCAGGGCAATCAGCCTTGTGCCGTTTGCGTGCAGGAGCTGCAGCACCTCACGGTCGAGCTTGTCATTGACGAACGCACAGATGCCGCTGAACTCTGAAGCCAACGTGGCCGTTTCAGCCGTCAACCGAGCGTCCAGATAGACCAGTTGGTGCTGGTGCGCCTGGTTGGCCTGATCGAGAAAAATGCGGTCGTAGGGTTTGGTACTGAAGACGGCGATGCGCATGAACTGGCCTCCTCGCGAGACGGGATGAGCGGGCGACGGTACTCACTTGATCTACCGACTGAGGCTGCATAGGCACTCGGCCAACCGCATCCACGGGACAGGCGAAGACTTGTATAACCTCACGCCAGCCCGTCGAACCGAGCATAAGGATTGCTGCAGGGCAGCCGGTAGCCAAGAAAGCTGACCATGGGATTGGTCTTGTTCTGCTGTCGCAGGTAATCAGTCGAAACCATGAAGTCCGTTAACAGACGGCGCTCGAAATGGTCGACTCGCAGATCAGTGTAGGGCGTCCCTACACCAGTTTCCTGGCGAATTTTGTAGAGCCCCATCAATGCGGTCAGCTTCTGCGAGCCATAGTGGTTAGCCATCGCATCGACAAACTTGCGCTGGTCCTCCGAATCCATCTGAAAAGTGCCCACCAGCCGTTGCAGCAGCTGAGGGATAAAGACCTGGCGGTCCTCGTAGACCCAAGCGCCTGAGCCGACCGCCACCAGACCAAGCGCGGCGGCGGATGAAACCAACAAGGTACGACGTTTCATGGGCATTCCTTAGCTGTAGAGCAGGTCGGCGGCACGAATGGACAAGGCGGCGGCCGTCAGGCTGGGATTCGCCGGCGAGCAGCTCGGGTAGGTCGTGGTGCCGACTACGACAAGATTGCGCATCTTGTGATGCAGCATATGCCCGTCTACTACCGAACCGTCATCGGCCTGCCCCATGCGCAGCGTGCCCTGAACATGCGACTCGGTGAGACGCCACTCCCTGAAGTTGATCGACTCCACTGGCAGCGGTGCGAGCAGTTTTTCCAGGCTGTCCAGACCGTACTGAACCCCCTTCATGCCGTAATCAGACTCGCCCCGGTAATCGATGATGGCCTGCCCGGTCTGCGGGTCGATGACGACCCGGTTCTCCACGCTGGGCAGGTCTTCGCTGACCAGCATCAACGGCAGCGTCTGGTTCCAGCGTCCAATTTCCGGACGCAGCCCATAAGGCCAGCGATTTTCGAAGTAGACCAGACACGCCGAGTGCTCCTTGCGGAAGTCACCGTCGTACAGCGCGTAATTGAGGCCGGTGGTAATGGTGCTTCCATCGAAATTGCCCAGGCCATCGAGATAAACCTCGACGTTGGCGCCAACCTGCTCGTGCAGACCCATGCCCGTTTCGCCAAAGTTGATATCTGATCGCAGCAGAATCGCCGGGCTTTGAATGGCATTAGCGCCCAGCACGAAGAGGTCACCGAATACTTTGTATTCCTGCCCTGCGGAACGAACCGTCACGCCGTTGATGGTGTTGCTTTGGTATTCGAGCGTGCGTACTTCGGTGTTCAGGCACACATCCACCTTTGGGTGACGATAGAGCTCGGCCAGGCCATTCTGCGCGGTGAACTTGGCATTCATCGGGCAGAGGCTACAGGTGGCATTGGCACAGCAGACGCCACGGCTGCCCGTCGCCACCCGAGCACGCCCGGTCGGCATGATGAAATGATGGTCGGGCATGGCCTCCTTCATCAGCATGTCGATGGAAGAGCCTTTGTGCGGGGGCTGAGGAAATGGTTGGCTGCGTGGCAGCACGCGGGTCATATCGGGGTCGCCAGCAATCGACATGATTTGCTCGGCCTGGCAATAGTAGGGCTCGAGCTCGGCATAGCTCAGCGGCCAGTCATTGCCGACGCCGTATCGCGTCTGAATGGCGAAATCGCTGGGGTGCAGACGAGGGGTCTGGGAATACCAGCAGTTCATCCCACCGCCGAGAGCGATGGTGGTATTCCAGGGCTTCTCGCCACGATTGTCATAGGTGGACTCGGGCGTTATGGCCGAACTGCTCTGGGTCTTGATCTGCCAATCCCAGGGATGGAAGTCGCCCCATTCAATGATCAATGCGCGACCGGTGAGGTGTTTCAAGGCTTCGGTCAAAAAGAAGCTCGAACCAAAACCAGACCCGATTACAACCAACTCATAGTGTTCTTTGTTGATGTCCTTTGCGCTTACCCGGTTGATCTCCACGACCAATTCCCTTACTGCTGCAGCCTCGTCGAAACCAAGCTGTCCAATCATTTACACGTCAGCAGTGTCCCGCTGCGCAGCGCATGTCACATGCTTAAATCCAACGTATTGCTAAGACACGCTCTGGAAAGCCAGTTCTACGTGACCTTTGAAACGAAGCGGAGTTCCAGCCTGCTTAAGCCCTTGCGCGCGCAGGGCTAGTCATTCAGCCCTTCCGACAGCCATCCGCGTACCCGGCGCCGGTCCCGCCAGGAGGTCAACTGATGGGTGAACGGGCTCTCCGGCAGCAGACGGCATTCCGGATTGGTGAGGTCGCCCAGCTTGAAGCGGCGCAATACACCCATCGGGTGGCGCTCTGGCCCGTAAAACGCCACTGCGCGGATTTCCATACAGTGGAACTGCCAATCACCTACTGGCTGATGGCCCTGAAGCTCGATGCCGTTGAGTTCGGCGACTCGCCGCAACATGCCCTGAAAGGTGCCGACGTGAATGAAATCACCACTGCTTAACGGCCCCTGGTGGGTAGTCTGGTGGATGGCGAGATCGGGTGACACATCATCTTCCATGCTCTGGCGAATGTCGGTGATGTCCACTTCCAAGGGCCCGCGTGACGTCACTATCGAGACCACGAGCTGATTGATGAACATCGGCTCGGCACTCATGTTGGAGATGATGCAAAGCGAGCCGAGGCCCTTGCCTGCGCCTCGATTGATAAGCAGGCTCGGCTGACGCTGCCGTCTGAAGTTTCGCAAGAGCAAATGCGCGTAAAACATCCACACCAAAAGCGTACTCAAGGAGATCAACAAGGAAACGAGCTGCTGGTTCTTCATTAACCAATCGATCATGTAGCGCCTCGGTAAGTGATTCCCAGCTGAGACAGTCCAAACCCGACTGGGTGCCCCACCCCTGTCGGTAAGCGCCGCTCCATGCGGGGCCCGTCCAGCAGCAGGCACGAACGAACGCCAGCCGCTGCAGGTCCGAAACATGGAGCCCGCCAACAGTCGAGGGAAATGCAATGAAGAGTTTGAGCATCGCTTCATCAGTCTTACTGGCCCTGCTAGCAACGACCGCGTCGGCCAATCAGGAACCGACCGAGCGTGAGCCGGCCGACAGCAACAGCCAGGCCCAGCAGAACCTCGACAACGAGGCAAGCGCGCACGGCTATCAGAACCCTACCGGCGAAGATCCGCACCCGCGTCTGACCGAAGACACGATCGAAAACGCTCACGGAGACGACGAGAACATCAGAAACGAAGAGGAATCTCAGCAACACTAATCGACGATTTGCACCGCCATTCGCAATCGTTGATCACCGTCAGCCTTGCTATCACCGGCCTCTGCGCCGACCGTCTCGGCGTACGAGCCAAGCAGCAGGATGCGGCAGCTAGGTTTGGAGGCGCCGCCCGAAGTGCATCACGACATTCGGCTTGAGCCGCAGCCGGGCAGCTGCGGCAGGTCACTAAAGCATACGGCTAGTCGACGGCTAGTCGACGGCTCGCCTGAGCGTGAAAGCGCCCCGTAGCTCCCCTGCATTGAAGCCACGAGCCTCGTCCTCCGGGTAGTACTGGTCAATCAGCGCCGCCAGTTCAGGCTTGATCGCTTTCCCATGACAGGCAAGACATGCCTCGCCGGTGGGAATGGCTTTCATCAGTCGAAACTCGCCGCCCACCACTTCGGCATGCGACATGCTTTGCAGCGGCTCACCTTCTGCGGCGCGCTGTTGGAACTGCTCGAGCACGGCGCGCTCCCAGGGATCGGGCGCATTACGCTGGTTGCGCAGTTTCAATGCCGTGCGACCCACCCGCCACGGCGCCTCGCTATGCTCGGCAGTGATCTGCGGTGCCAATTGCTGACAAGCCTGCACCGCCTGTTGTGGCCCGCCACTTTCCACCGCCGACTTCACAGTGGCCATCAGCTGCTGCTGGAACGGAGGAATGAGCGCCATCCCCTCCTTTATCAACGGACCCAGGGGCTCTGCCTGGGCGGACAAGCTCAACGCCAAACAGCTCAAGGGCAACAGATAATGCATAAAAACTCCTAGCCGGCCTGGCGGCCGAATGCGATGAATGAAATCCAAATTCAACAGGTCCGGCGTTCATCGAACCGCCCTGCAGCCAGGCAGCTGCCCTTTGCTTTAGCAGGTGCTCGGCTTCAGCACTACTCAGCCTGCCAGCGCACTGTGCAGCTGCGTGCCATGCAACAGGTTGTCTGCCAGCGGGCAACGGCGCTCCACCTCGGCGAGGAACTCTTGTTTTTGCTCCAGCGTCATGTCAGCGTCGATCTCCACTCGCAGGCGAACTTCCTCAAAGCCAGGCCGCACGCTGGTGTCACGCCCCAGTAACCCGGCCGGATCGTAGTCCGCCTCGACTTCGAAGCGCATGCCGCGCAGCTCCACCTTGCGCTGGTGGGCTAGAAAACGGCCGATGGTTCCGAAGCAACCCGCAAGCGCCGCCAAGACCAACTCCAGAGGACTCGGTCCGGTATCAGTACCGAACGCGGCACGCGGCTGGTCGATCAGCACCCGGTGATTGCCGCAGTCCACTGCGATTGCGAAGCCGTCACCCATGCTGCCTTGAACACTGATGGTCTTCATGTGCGGTCTTGTCCTTAATTGAAATGAGTCTTGAACATTGAGCGTACGGCTGGCGACAAAGCACGACAGCATCGAACGTTTTCCTGACAGCGCCTCCCATCGGCCGCCTACGGTTACAATTATTATATTATCTTTTTTTATATTTTGTATGCAGGTAATGTTTTCTTTGTTAAGCCCCCATACAAGCCAACCCGGACAGGTCGGGACTTGGTTAGGGCACACTACGTTGGCGCGAATTCAGCCCTGGCCATGGTGATAACTGGGCGAAAGACCGGCATCGCTCGGAGCACTGTCCCGGACAGATGGCGTGAGTTGGGCCTGGTAAGCAAGTCCCACGCACTGACAAGGAGGCTACGGTGGCGCGACCTGATGTCCGGAAGCGCTTAACCGCGAATTGATCATCGAACGCCGCCACCGGGCGTGGAGTGGCGCTTTCGCCTTTTGGGGCGACTTCAGGGTGTTAGAGGACGAAGGCTTGCCATCAAAGGAAAGCGCAGTGGGCCTTTCGTCACCGAAATTTCCGGTTGGGCGATTGCTTACGTAAAAGCAGATGTTGGCGCCGCATCCGACCAATTGCCACAGTCCCGGAGCATTCCTGCCGGGGCCTGGCACTGCAGCCGCCTGGCGCCGCAACCGCCGCGCCTCGGGGATTGGCATGGTTGTTAAAAAATCAACAAGCTAAACGACTATCGAGGCGAAGCCGGGCTCAGCCATGACCGCCGACGGATGGCAAGCGCGCCTCGCAAATCCATCGGGCTTATCGTTTGGCGCTTCGAATCAGGCATCAAAGCGCTCGCCTCTCTGGCTCAGAGGCGAGCCTGGCCCTCCTGTACACATGTGCTGGGCTAGTAGTCGCAGTTCTCTCGGTATTCGGAAACGCTAAGGTTCGCTTCATGGTTAGGGCCGCAGAGGAACGGGTCGTAGCGACGATCAAAATCGATGAAGCGCTTCATCCACGAGATGCCATACATGCCGAGCAGGTCTTCATTGGGATAGCCGGAATTGGCGCAGAAATGCGAGCCACCGTAGATCTCCAGGAAGGCTTTCGGCGTTGTGTCAGGGACTCGGTTATAGAACGGAGAAGCATGAATGCCCACTGGCGCCACAACATCGCCGCCGCACGCCAGAATCATCGTAGGCGTTTTGATGGTATTGAAGCTGTTAAGACCTGCGTAGTACGGTGCCTGAGGGATGATTGCGTTAAGCGAGCGTTCGGTTGCGAGCTTGAGCGAGCCGCCTCCCCCCATCGACCAGCCGATGACGCCCAGACGAGCGCTGTCAATCTTGCCCGCGATCGGACTGGCGCTTCGGTTGCTCTGCTCGATTAGGTAGTCCAGCGCGCGACTGAGCTGGCTGGCGCGGCTATCTGGCTGATCGTAGATGGTGCTGGTATTCATGGTCATCACCACAAAACCATGCGAAGCCAGGCGCGGCCCCCACCATTCGATGCTGTTTTCATACGACAGGTATCCGGGAATTACGGCGATGGCACCCATCTTTCCGGAGGTATTGGTTGGGTAATGCACGGTGCTGTCGCCGAACCCCTTGAAGAAGCCGGACACTGAGAACTTGGCAACACTAAAAGGTCCGGATCTACTCTTGAGCGAAGCAACTGTCGGATTAGGCCCGCGTGCGCAGTCTGTGCAAGGTGCGGACGGGCCCGGAGCGGATAACGCATAAGCACTCGCCAGCAGCGAAGTGATCAGCAACGCACTTCTCACCATAGATATCTTGATCTTCATTAAAATTCGCCTCTTGTTATTTTTCTAGTTCCTCATAGCACCCGCAGACATGCGGCAAGCCTGCCGGTACAAAAACTAACAAGAGCGGCAAGTGGCCAACAATCAGAGAAAACGCTCAATTCGTACAAGCAGAACCCTCTGCCCGACTCAGTCGGATGCGGCGTTGCAGAACGGCTAGACGGTAACTATTTCAAGCGAAAAGTTCCGTAAAAAACAGCCAGCTACCGCCTACCTCAATGTATAGCTTGGCACCTTGCAGCAATTTATCCCAGGCCCAAGCGTCTCGACACAAACCACACTAACGCAGCGAAGGCATGCAACACAGCGGACCAAAATACGCGACATGAATAACTTTCAATAATCACGAAACCATAATGAATGGTAACTACAGCCGGTGTGCGTCGCGCTCTATCTGGCTGAATGAAGCTAGAGCAGCTTAACCTGCGTTTTACAGTAACGTTTTTGACAGGCGAATGACGGAAACTATACTCAGCCGCAGCTTGCGGCAAAGTACGTTCAATACAGACTGTCTAATGGTTTCTAGACGCAACCCGCTGATAAAAAACAATAAGAAACAGGCTATGATCCCTTCCGGTACCAGCCAGCACTCGCGGCCTGCATTGATCTATGTTTCAAGTAGGCGCTATATCTATCTAGGTCGCACTCAGTTGCGCATAAAGGATTTGCACTCGGCCGCTTCGTCATTGCTGGTTTGCCTGGAAGGCTCTGTGAGGTTTCGGCTGCCAGGAGACGAACGCTGGATAAGCGCAAAGAGTATTCTCATACCAGCAGGTACCCGTGTCAGCTTGGAAAACCAGGGAGGCGTAATGTCGGCCTGCTATCTGGACGCAACGAAGCCGGATTTCCAAGTATTGAAGCGCCGAATGGTATCGATGGCCGAGGGGGTCTACTACAACCTGGCTGATGAAAGCCGTTTGACTAGCGGCCTGACTCAATTGCGGGACGAAGCTCCGGGCTTCGCCGAAGCACAGCTTCGTATAGAGGCGCTTATCCATGACTGCACGCACACCAGCACTGTAAGCACCGATCCACGGATCATCTATGTAATCGACCGGCTCAGAGACACCGCCTCGATGAATATTTCGGTCAGCTCGCTGGCAAGCGAAGTCGGTCTTTCGGAGTCCAGCTTGATACGGTTGTTCAGCCTGCATGTCGGGACGCCGCTGCGCCGGCATCGATTGTGGTTCAGATTGATCGAGTTCGTAACATTGATGCTGTCCGGTGTACCCGTTGCGTCGGCGATAAAGCGGGCGGGCTTTACCGACGCTTCGCATCTGTCACGGTGCTATAGCCGTTTTTTTGGAGTCAACCTTTCCTACGCCTTTTCGAAGTCCGTCAATGCGAGGTATATCATCGATAGTCGCAGAGCGGCCCAGAAGAAACCACCTTGCCAGGTCTCTTGAACGCCGATCTCGTCGGATGAGTATTCGATCCTCGTCCACACATTAGTCGGGCTTACCAAGATGACCTTTCACAGCTTTTTTACTTCGTAATAGCAGAAAGGCTTACGCAGATATGAGCTAGCTGTACGGTCGGCTCCATCACCTTAGCAAGCAATCAATGTGAGGCGACTTAGGTAAACCGCAACCAACTACATATACGTAGAACGCTAAAACAAAAAGCCCCGCAATCACTGATTGCGGGGCTTTTAGGTATGTGGCGGAGAGATAGGGATTTGAACCCTAGGAACTGTTGCCAGTTCAACGGATTTCGAATCCGTCCCGTTCGGCCACTCCGGCATCTCTCCAGCGGCGCGCATCATAGCAGTTCAGCGTGTTTTGTCTAACCCCAACTGCGCAGATTTTTTAGCGAAACCATAGCGAGACAAACATGCTGAGCGCATCAAGCTGCCCCGCTGGCGGCCAACCAATCAGCTGGTCAAGCGCGTCAGCGCTTCACGATATTTATCGGCGGTTTTTTGCGCGACATCGGCGGGTACTGGAGGGGCTGGCGGTTCCTTGTTCCATCCGGTGGACTCGAGCCAGTCGCGGACAAATTGCTTGTCGAAGCTTGGCGGATTGCTGCCCTCTGCGTAACTGTCTGCTGGCCAGAAGCGGCTAGAGTCAGGCGTAAGCACTTCGTCCATCAGCGTCAGGTCGCCGTTTTCATCGAGGCCGAACTCGAACTTGGTATCGGCGATGATGATGCCTCGCGTCGCAGCGTATGCCACGGCTGCGCTGTACAGCGCGATCGAGGTGTCGCGCACCTTCGCCGCCAGCTCTTTACCGATGATGGCTTCGCATTGCTCGAAGGAAATGTTCTCGTCGTGATCACCCACGGCCGCTTTGGTGGACGGCGTGAAGATCGGTTGCGGCAGCTTGGCCGCTTCTTTCAGGCCAGCTGGCAGCTGGATCCCGCACACGGTTCCACTCCGCTGGTACTCCTTCCAGCCTGAGCCAACGATATAGCCACGTACGATGGCCTCCACTGCAACCGGCTTCAGGCGCTTGGCCACTACTGCCCGCCCCTCAACCAGAGGCAGCTCCTCGGATGGCACAACGTCTTCTACCTTGTCACCAGTGAAATGGTTAGGTACGAGCTGCGCGAGCTTGTCGAACCAGAAGTTGGAAATTGCGGTAAGGATCTTGCCTTTCTCCGGGATCGGCTCGGCAAGGATCACGTCAAACGCCGAGAGCCGGTCGGTAGCGACCATAAGCATGCGCTTATCATCGATTTCGTACAGATCACGCACCTTGCCAGAATAGATTTTTTTCAGGCTCAGGGAGCTGGGAGTGGTCATTGCTTTTCTCGCGGTTGCCGAACCTACGCTGGCTTGCGCAAGAGCGCAGACACAACGACTGGATCAGTCATCAAACGAAACAGGCGAAACCGAGAGGTTTCGCCTGAATGGATCGGGACGGACAGCTTCACTAAGTCAGTCCAGGCTGTCCTTGAGCATGTTCAGCACGCGTCGGGACACATCAGCCGGAGCGACAGTATCGAGGTCCTTGTCGAGGGTGACCTGAACCTTGCCGCCCACATCTGTTACGCGCACCTGATAGCGTTCAGCGCGGGCCTCGATCTCTTCGCGGTCAGGCTCCCCGCCGAAGAGTCGGGAGAAGAAACCAGGCTTCTCGTCCGGATTCGCTGCACCCTCGGACAGGTTGATGTAGTAAATGCCGAGGCTTCGATCAAGGTCCTCGACGAGAATATCGCTCGCCGCCAGCGCGCGGCCGATGCTCGACCAGCCACGGTTGAAGTCTGTATCGAGCTGCAATATCGGCTCGCCGCTTCCGGCCTCACTCAGCGTCACACGGCTTGGCGCGTCGTACTCGCGCTCAGCCAGCAGCGACGCTGAGCCACCTTCGACAGTGCTGCTGTTCAGCCCTGCCTGCAGCTCATCGAGCAGAACCCGATCGCGCTCCGCATTGATCGGCGCGTCCGGCCAGGCAACGTCGGCACTGCTGCCTGCAGGACGTTGAACGCTGACCAGGAAGATTTCACTTGTATCGCGCTGCACACCTGGCTCGACGCGAACCCGGACGCGGGTCTCTCCTTCACCCAGCCCAAGATTGCGTACCAGCGCCGGCGCGAGTTGATCACGGGTCTGCCAAGCGGTGACGAACTCACCGGTCTGCGGTCGCTCTTCGGCAATCTGGAAGCCATTGTCGGTAAAGAACTGACGGGCTGACGCCCACACCTGCGAAGGCGATCGCATCGCAACAAGCCAACGCGCATCTTCTGAAGTCTGCAGGCTGTATTCGTTCACCTCTTCGGCGGCGACCAGACGTTGCGGACGGGGCACTTCGTACTCCCCTGTCGCGCGGCTGTCGGCTACCTGCTGGGGGATCGGCAGCAGCGGCTCGATAGGGCGCAGCTCGACATCGCCAGGCACCTGCATTGGCGGCACCTGTTGTGCCTGAAGATAGTCGCTGCCACGGTCGCGGAAATATCCGTCTTCACCCCATAACCAGCCACAACCACTGGTTCCAGAGATAATCAAGGCTAGGGTCGAGAGGCCGGCCAATCGCTTCATGCATGTTCCTTCATTAATAAACCAGTACACCTGAACTGTCAGGCCAGCACACCTGACTGACGCATCGCAGCGCGAAGCGGCTCGTGGCAACGCTGGCTCAGCCAGGTAAGCGGCAGGCGAATGCCCTCCGGTATCAGGCCCATCTCATGCAGGGCCCATTTCACCGGAATCGGATTGGCCTCAAGGAACAGCGTCTGGTGCAGCGGCATCAACAGCGCATTGATGGCGCGCGCCTTTTCAGCATCGCCAGCGATGGCGGCGGCACACAGCTCGCTCATCGCGCGCGGAGCTACGTTCGCGGTAACGGAGATGTTGCCCTTGCCGCCCATCAACATCAGCTCAACGGCAGTAGCGTCGTCGCCGGAATAGACGAGGAAGTCATCAGCCACACGATCAAGCACCTCTTGACCGCGTTTGAGATCACCAGTCGCTTCCTTGACGCCCACGATGTTCGGCACCTTCGCCAAGCGCTCGATGGTTTCCGGGAGCATGTCACAGGCGGTGCGCCCGGGGACGTTGTAAAGGATCTGCGGAATCGCTACGGCTTCGGCAATGTGCCGGAAGTGCAGATACATCCCTTCCTGGGTTGGCTTGTTGTAATACGGCGTCACCAGAAGGCAGGCGTCGGCGCCGGCCTGCTTGGCGTTTTCGGTGAGTTCGACGGCTTCGCGGGTGGAGTTGGCTCCCGTGCCTGCGATTACCGGAATGCGGCCGTTGACCTGATCAACAACGCGACGGATGACTTCGATGTGCTCGGATACTTCGAGCGTAGACGCCTCGCCAGTGGTACCGACTGCAACGATTGCATTGGTGCCTTCCTGAAGATGGAAGTCGACAAGCTTGCTCAGGCTATCCCAATCAAGACCACCTTGCGCGTCCATGGGAGTGACCAACGCCACCATACTGCCCGCAATCATGCAACCCACTCCTGCCGGAAAAAGAGAGGCGTAATGGTACAAGGCTCCCGAGCGCTTTGCGAGCACGCTGGAGGCATCGCCCGCCGGAACGACTGAGCTTTGAAGTGGCAGGCGATTGTCACCCCTGGTTCACGCATTCCCACTGACCACGCTTTTCGCTACCCTTAGCTGTTTTCGGCTTGGCTGGCCGACCGATTCATCACCGCCAGGAATCTGCATGTCCACCCCTCCAGTACCCCGAGAACAGTTTCTCGTCATCAGCGCCATGGGCCCTAGCCCGATGGCGCTCACCAACGTGCTTTGCCGAGCCAGCAACGAGAACCGCTGCGCCGTGGTAAGCACGCGCCTGACCCGACACGGCGAATGCTGTGCCCTGGTCCTAGAAATCACCGGAACCTGGGACGCGCTTGCTCGAATGGAGACGGCGCTACCCGGCCTGGCCAAAAAGCACGAGTTCACCACTAATGTAGTGCGCAGCGAAGCGCTGGAAACCCGACCGCAAGCGCTGCCCTATGTGGCTTATGTCAGCTCGGTCTATCGGCCTGACATCCTCAACGAGCTGTGCCAGTTCTTTATCGATCATCGCGTCGAGCTCGAAGCCCTCACATGCGACACCTATGAGGCGCCGCAAACGGGCGGCACCATGCTCAACGCGACAATGACCGTGACGCTGCCGGCCGGCACGCAGATCAGCTGGCTACGGGACCAGTTTCTCGATTTCGCCGATGCCTTGAACCTGGATGCGTTGATTGAGCCCTGGCGCCCTCAAAACCCTTGAGTAGGAAAACCATTATGTCTGTTGCCATTGACCAACCCGTACCAACCTTCCAGGCACAGGCCACCAGCGATACTGCGGTTAGCCTCGAGGCGTTGAAGGGCAAACAGGTGGTCCTGTATTTCTACCCGAAGGACAACACTCCGGGCTGCACCACCCAGGGTCAGGGTTTTCGCGACCAGCACGATGCCTTCCTCGCGGCCGACACGGTCGTGTTCGGCGTATCACGAGACAGCCTCAAAACCCACGAGAACTTCCAGGCCAAGCAGGGTTTCCCGTTCGAGCTGATCTGCGACAAGGACGAACAGCTCTGCCAGCTGTTCGACGTGATCAAGCTGAAAAAACTCTACGGCAAGGAATATCTGGGCATAGACCGAAGCACGTTTCTCATCGACCGTGATGGGCTGCTTCGCCAGGAATGGCGCGGCGTGAAAGTACCAGGGCATGTCGAAGCTGTACTGCAGGCCGCACAGGCATTGCAGCAGCGCTAAAAAACTCCGTAGCGGGCCGCAGCGCTACACCACACGCGAGCCCGCATTTACTCGCCAGCTTGTTGCCGCCAGCGCTAGGACCCAGCGGCTACCCAACGTGATCAACCACAGGCACCGTAGCCGACCGACGCGGCCACGCGTACAGCACTGCCTTGAACAGAGTGGCCAGCGGAATGGCGAAGAACACGCCCCAGAAGCCCCATAGCCCGCCGAACAGCAACACAGCACAAATGATCGCAACTGGGTGCAGGTTCACCGCTTCAGAGAACAACAGCGGAACCAAAACGTTACCGTCCAGGGCCTGGATGATGGCGTAGGCCACCATCAAATAAATGAACTGATCACCCAGCCCCCACTGAAACAAGCCGATCAAGGCAATGGGAATGGTCACAACCGTCGCACCGATATAAGGCACGACAACCGAGATCCCGACAAGCATCGCCAGTAACGCCGCGTAATTCAGTTCCAGAGCAGCGAAAACCGCATACGAGACGACCCCGCAAATCAGGATCTCGATCGCCTTGCCGCGAATGTAGTTGGCGATCTGCACGTTCATTTCCTGCGCCACCTGAGTGATCAGCCCACGCTCGTGCGGCAGGTAACCACTGAGCCAGTCGTTGATCTGCTGGCGATCCTTGAGAAAAAAGAACACCAGAATGGGCACCAGGATCAGGTAGATCATCAGGCTCAACAGCAGAGGCAGGCTCGACAGCGAAGATGTGAGCATGATCTGACCGTAGCGACCGACCTCGCCCCGAATGAAATCGATACCGCGCAACACCTGCACTTCGGTGAGCAATTGAGGATAGCGCTCGGGCAGAAGAAGCAGCAGCGACTGCCATTCGACCAGCATCCGCGGCAGCTCGTTGAACAGCGTCAACACCTGCTGCCACATCAACGGCGCCAGGAATAGAATGCAGACGGTCAGCAAGCCGATGAACATCAGAAAAACCAACCATACCGCTACCAGATGCGGCAGTTTGATTCGCTCCAGCGCGCCGACCAACCCCTGCATAAGGTACGCCAGCACCAGCCCGGCGATCACCGGCGCCAACATGTGGCCGAGGGTCAGCACTGTCGCAAAGGCGACCACCAACAACACCCCAAGGACCACCGCCTCCTCGTCCGAGAAATAGCGATGAATCCAACCCCGCAATACGTTTAGCATGTGCCTTCCTTAGCAGCCATCAGGCCTTGCGCAGCCAGTAACGATAGAGCCCTTCTTGCGCCTCTTCGTGAAGCAGAGTGTGACCAGCCAGATTGGCGAAACTACGAAAATCGCGCTGCGACCCCGGGTCGGTTGCCGTGACTTTCAATACTTGCCCGCTGGCCAACCGATTGAGCTCCAGTTTCGCCTTGAGCAAAGGCATCGGGCAGTCCAGCCCGACCGCATCCAGCTCGGCATCGCAGGCCATGCCAGGGGCACCCTGTTGAGTCATGTTCATCTCCTCGAAAGGGCTGCAGGATACCGAGCTGCGCCCGGCTCTGGCCAGCGACCCGAGCACAAGGCTACAGTAGCGCTCCTGCCTTGAAGAGCCAGTCTGGATGAAATTGCTGCGCCCTACCCTGCTCGCACTCGCCTGCCTGATCAGCCAGCCAGTGATAGCAAATGACCTACCCTCGCTCGGTGATTCCAGCTCCGGCATCGTCTCACCGGAGCAGGAGCACCAGCTGGGCAGAGCCTGGCTCAGCCTGTTGCGCGGCCAGGTCCCACAGCTTTCCGATCCACTGCTCAAGGATTACCTGGAGCGCAGCGTCTACCGTCTGGCCGAAACCAGCCAGCTACAGGATCGCCGCTTGGAATTCGTGCTGCTCGACAGCCCGCAACTAAACGCCTTTGCTGCACCGGGCGGGATCATAGGCGTCAATGGCGGCCTGTTCCTGCATGCCCAGACTGAAGCTGAATACGCCTCGGTACTCGCGCACGAACTGGCCCACCTGTCCCAACGCCACTTCGCTCGCGGATTGGAAGCGCAGAAACGCATGCAGCTGCCGCTGATGGCCGCCATGCTTGCTGGTGTTGTTGCTGCTGCAGCTGGCGCAGGCGATGCTGGCATCGCCGCCATCATCTCGACCCAAGCGGCCGCCATTCAGTCTCAGCGTCGTTTCTCCAGACAGAACGAGCAAGAAGCCGACCGGATAGGCATCATCAATCTCGAACGAGCTGGTTACGACCCCCGCGCCATGCCTGAGATGTTTGGTCGTCTGATGCGCCAGTATCGTTACGACCAGAAGCCGCCTGAGTTCCTGCTCACTCACCCGGTCACTGAGTCACGTATTGCCGACACCAAAAACCGGGCTGAGCAATACGCCGACACCGGGGTTGAAGACAGCCTTCGGTATCAGCTCCTGCGCGCGCGCGTAGAGCTGAAGTTCGAAAGCACACCAGGAGTCAGCGCCAAGCGCTTCCGCGCGATGCTGGCAGACGACCCGACCCTCGACGCGGCGCGCTATGGCTTGGCGCTGGCGCAAATGAAAAGCGGCCAGTTGAGTGAAGCCGCGACAAATCTCGAGCCACTGCTGGCAAAGGAGCCGGATGATGTCACCTACAATCTGGCTCAGATCGAGCTGGACATCACCGCCAACCGACTTGCCGCCGCGCGGACGCGCATGCAGAGCTTGCTTAGTCTTTACCCCGGAAATTATCCGGTACGGCAGGCGAACATCGATCTACTGATCAAGGAAACCAAACTGCAGGATGCTGAGCAACAGCTCAACGCACTGGTCGAAGCCCGGCCGCAGGATCCGGACATCTGGTATCAGGTTGCAGAAATCCGCGGGCTCACGGGCAATATCATCGGCCTGCATCAAGCTCGCGCGGAGTACTTTGCACTCGTCGGAGACTACGATCAGGCGATCGAGCAGTTGGACTTCGCCAAACGTCGTTCGGACAACTTCCAGAGCGCGGCACGAATCGATGCCCGGCAAAAGCAGCTGCTCGAAGAAAAGCGGATGGTGGAGGACATGTTGCGCTGAGTCATGCAGCGGCTGAAAGCTGCGGCATGACTCAGACTGACAGCAGCTGCGTCAGGCGTTGCCAGCCTGCCGGATGCGCGCAGCCTGAGTGAATTCCAGCATGCGCTTGAGCGGCTTGATCGCTCGCGGAATCAATGCCGGATCGACAGTTATCTCGTCACGGCCAGTGCGCAAACACTCCAGTGTGCGCTCAAGGGTATTCATTGCCATCCAAGGGCAATGAGCGCAACTCCGGCAGGTCGCCCCACTCCCTGCCGTCGGCGCCTCAATGAACTGCTTGTCAGGGCAAAGCTGTTGCATCTTGTAAAAGATCCCGCGATCCGTAGCGACGATGAACATAGGGTTGGACAGATTCTGTGCAGCTTTGATCAGCTGACTCGTCGAGCCTACCGCGTCAGCAAGAGCAATCACCGATTCGGGCGACTCGGGATGAACCAATATAGCCGCATCGGGGTACAGCGCTTTCATATCCTCCAGCTGCTTTGACTTGAACTCCTCGTGGACGATACAGGCACCGTCCCATAACAGCATGTCGGCACCGGTTTCACGCTGCACATAGCTTCCGAGGTGCTTGTCGGGGGCCCAAATGATCTTTTCACCGTTGTCCATCAGGCTCTCGACGATTTCAAGGGCGCAACTGGAAGTGACGACCCAATCGGCACGCGCCTTCACCGCGGCCGATGTGTTGGCGTAAACAACTACGGTACGCTCTGGATGCTGGTCGCAAAATGCCGAGAACTCCTCGACCGGGCAACCCAGATCCAAGGAACAGGTGGCCTCCAGCGTTGGCATCAGGACTCGCTTCTCGGGATTAAGAATTTTTGCAGTTTCGCCCATGAACTTGACGCCCGCGACAACCACGGTCTGCGCGCTATGTTCATTGCCGAATCTTGCCATCTCCAGCGAATCCGAAACGCAGCCGCCGGTCTCCTCGGCTAACGCCTGGATCACCGGGTCGGTGTAATAGTGGGCAACCAGCACCGCATTCTGCCGCTTCAACTCGGCGGCGATATCGCTGCGCAACTGCGCCTCCTGCTCGGACGTCAGCGGCTTGGGCTGCTTGGCCGCCAGATGAGCCTGCACAAGAATACGTTCGGGTATTTGCGTCATGTTCGCTGGTTCCTGCAAGCACGGCGGTGTACGAGCCGCCGATTATAGCCATCGAGGCCGAGAATACGGACGTAGCGAAAGGAAAGGTGAAGCGAGGAAAGACCGAGCATTTCACCCCTGCCGTTACCAAGGGGGCGGAATACTAGCCGAAGCTTTCAGAAAAGTGAAAGCAGATGGGGAAACAACAAAATACTGGCCTGAACTGAAAAGCCCGCCGACTTGCGTCGGCGGGCTCTGCATCACTTACCCTTGAGCATGTGTCCGCGCTCTTCGAGATTGGTGTGCCAATCCATTGCCTCGTGCAGCAGGTGTGGCGTCTGCCCACCCTTCTTGCAAGCCGCGTCGAAGTAGGCGTTCAACGCATCACGGTAGGACGGGTGCACGCAATTATCGATGATCGCTCGCGCACGTTCACGCGGCGCCAGACCACGAAGGTCAGCCAGCCCCTGCTCGGTCACCAGGATGCTGACGTCGTGCTCGGTGTGGTCGACATGAGCGACCATCGGGACGACGCTGGAGATGTTGCCACCCTTGGCGATCGACTTGGTGACGAAAATGGCCATATGCGCGTTACGAGCAAAGTCACCCGAACCGCCGATGCCATTCATCATCTTGGTGCCGCCAACGTGGGTCGAGTTGACATTGCCGTAGATGTCGAATTCAAGTGCGGTGTTGATGCCGATGATGCCGATACGACGCACAAGCTCCGGGTGGTTGGAAATTTCCTGCGGACGAAGTACCAGCTTGTCCTTGTACTTTTCCAGGTTGCCGAACACGCGGTTGTTGCAGCGCTCGGACAAGGTGATGGAGCAGCCGGAAGCAAAAACCATCTTGCCCGCATCGATCAGATCGAAGGTGGAGTCCTGCAGCACCTCGGAGTACATCACCAGATTTTCGAATGGCGAATCGATCAGACCGCACATCACTGCGTTGGCAATGTTGCCGATACCAGCCTGCAGCGGGCCGAGACTGTTGCTCAGACGACCTGCATCGACTTCCTTCTTGAAGAAGTGGATCAGATGGTTGGCGATAGCCTGAGTCTCATCGTCCGGCGGGGTGACTGTGGAATAGGAGTCAGGCTGGTCCGTGACGACGATAGCAGCGATTTTGGCCGGATCGATCGGGATGGCGCCTGTGCCGATGCGATCATCGACTTTCAGCAGGGGAATCGGCTGACGATTCGGCCGCTCACCTGGGATGTAGATGTCGTGCAGACCTTCCAGGTTGGGGTTGTGTGCCATGTTCAGCTCGATGATCACCTTATCGGCAAACAGAGCCAAGTTGGCGGAGTTACCCACCGACGTGGTCGGCACGATGTGACCATCTTCCGTGATCGCAACGGCCTCGATGATGGCGAGATCGGGTTTCTTGATTTGGTGGTTACGCATCTGCTCGACGGTATGCGACAGGTGCTGGTCGATGAACATGACCTCACCCGCATTGATCGCCTTGCGCAGCGCTGCGTCCGCCTGGAAGGGCATACGACGAGCCAGCAGACCGGCCTCAGCCATCAGGCCGTCCAGATCATTGCCGAGGCTGGCACCGGTGATCAGGCTGATTTTCAGCGGGTTTTCCTTGGCGCGCTTGATCAGCGCCATGGGAACGGCCTTAGCCTCACCGGCACGGGTAAAACCGCTCATGCCGACAGTCATGCCGTCGAGAACATGGGTAGCGGCCTCGTCGGCGCTCATGACCTTGCTATGCAGGGAGGACAAGCGGATGCGATCAGAATACATTTGAGCCTCGAACCACTGTGAAATCGGAAGGTCGCAGTCTAGTACGTTTAAAGACGCTCGGGTCACATACCAAGGTCGTAGAGGAATTGACCTTAATAACCGTGTTGCACGCTCGTTCTTGTAAATTTATAAACTGCGGATATAAAAAAGCCGGATGACCTTTCGGCCTCCGGCTTTTCGTTCCCTTAGGGAATTTGGTGGGTCGTGTGGGATTCGAACCTACGACCAATTGGTTAAAAGCCAACTGCTCTACCAACTGAGCTAACGACCCGACGCGGAGCGCATAATACTGATTTGATTGAGTAAATCAAGTTTTTTTAGGATCACTTGTAGCGGGTAGGGTCAGGGACACCAGCTTCGTCGAAGCCGACTGCACGTAATCGGCAGCTGTCGCACTTACCACATGCGCGCCCATCCTCGTCTGCCTGGTAGCAGGAAACAGTCATGCTGTAGTCAACACCTAAACGCTCGCCAGCTTGGATGATTTCGCCCTTGCTCAGGCTCTGCAGCGGAGCATGAATGGTAAACCCACGCCCTTCTACACCCGCCTTGGTGGCCAGATTTGCGAGTCGCTCGAAAGCCTCGACAAACTCCGGACGACAATCCGGATAGCCTGAATAGTCGACTGCATTCACACCGATAAAAATATCTTGGGCATTCAGCACTTCAGCCCAACCCAATGCCAGCGAGAGAAACAGGGTGTTGCGTGCCGGTACGTAGGTGACGGGTATTCCTTCCCCTAGCTCTTCAGGCACGGCGATACTGCTATCGGTCAAAGCCGATCCGCCAATCCCGTTGAGATTCATACCAATAACCTTGTGCTCAACTACGCCCAAATGTTGAGCCACCCGCTCGGCAGCCTGCAGCTCTGCTCGATGACGCTGGCCATAATCGAAACTCATGCTGTAGCAGGCATAACCGTTAGCCTTGGCCATCGCCACCACGGTGGCCGAATCGAGCCCGCCGGACAGAAGCACTACCGCCTTTTTACCAGTCATCGTGAATACCTGTGAATGTCTCTGCGAGCTGCAGCAACTTACCGCCGGTCAATGGCCAGGGACATCGTTCCAAAGAATTTTATGCAGCTGCAGCTGCAGACGCACCGGAAGGTTATCACTGACGATCCAGTCGGCCAGCGCGCGTGCATCCACCTGTCCGTGACTAGGCGAAAACAGCACCTCACCCACCCGCGCATCCAGCCGGTACTCAATCAGCTTTGATACTGCCCAGTCGTAATCTTCGCGAGAACAGATCACAAACTTGATCTGATCATTAGCCCTCAGATGCCCAATGTTCTCATAGTGATTGCGCGCCACCTCTGCCGAACCTGGGGTTTTCAAGTCCACTACCCGACTCACCCGCACATCAGTCATCGATATGTCCAGTGCACCACTGGTCTCCAGCGAAACTTCATAACCGCCATCGCATAGACGTTCCAGCAGCGGGATGCAGTTCGGCTGAGCCAGCGGTTCACCACCGGTAACGCACACATAACGTGGCCGATACTCGGCGATGCGGGAAACAATTGCATCGAGCGACATGACTTCTCCGCCATTGAAGGCGTAAGCGGTATCGCAGTACTGACAGCGTAGGGGGCAGCCGGTTAAACGCACGAACACAGTGGGCAACCCACTGGTGCGCGTCTCTCCCTGCAGCGAGTAGAAAATCTCGGAAATTCGTAAAGTTGGATGCATATCAGCCACGGGCGTGACGGCTAAACAGGCCATCCGCCTCCGTTGCGGGAAAGGGGGCGCGATTCTAACGAAAAACCCGCCTGATGGGCGGGTTTAAAGCGGAGCAAAGGTTAGCTCTATCGATTCAACTGACGCTGGGCCAACTGCGCAGCCGAGCTATTTGGGTAATCGGCGATGACCTGACGAAGGATTCCGTTGGCCTTATCACGGTTACCCAAACGCAATTCCACATCAGCGAGTTTGTACAGCGAATCAGGAACCTTGTTGTGCTGAGGGTAAGCCTGGCTAACCTTGGCGAACGCCTGTCCTGCACCCTGTAAATCCCCCTTGGCGAGATTCACTTCGCCCAACCAATACTGGGCATTACCAGCATAAGGACTGCTCGGATACTTGCGTAGAAAAGCAGCAAAGGCTTGGCTGGCCTTATCGAAGTCTTTTGCCTTGATAAGGTCAAATGCGGCGTCGTAATAGAGCTTTTCCTTTTCAGGATCGGCCGATTGACTGCCTGCCGATTGTGGTGCAGAGCCTCCGTTTGGGGCCTGTACCGGACCACTGGCATCGATGGCACCAGCAGCTGAAGAATTCTGACTGGCCGATCCGCCCGTGGAGGCGCCCGACAAGCGACGATCTAGATCTTGATAGCGTTCCAGCCCTTCTTGTTTCAGGCGCTGAATCTCATTCTGTTGCACTTCCAACATCCCGCGCAGTTGCGCGATCTCTTCCTGCATTTGCTGCAACTGCACGAAGAGCATGCCCTGCGCCGAAGACGGAGCTGACGCCCCGCCTCCGACATAGGCACCGCCAGTATCCGACCCGGCTGAATAGCCTGACCCGACCGCACCACCTTGGGCTTGCGAGTCATAATCAACAACCGGAACCTGAGCTGTCACAGAGAGTGGCAGACCAAGTGCGAGAAGCGTCAGAGCATAACGGTGCTTGAGCATGGTTTATTACTTACGCAGTTCAACGCGACGGTTCTGAGCCCAGGACTGCTCGTCGTTGCCCATGGCAACCGGACGCTCTTCACCGTAGGAAACCAGCTCCAGCTGCGCAGGCGACACGCCCTGCAGCACCAGATAACGCTGAACGGCTTTGGAACGACGCTCGCCCAGAGCCATGTTGTACTCGCGAGTACCACGCTCGTCAGTGTGGCCTTCCAGAACAACGCGGTTGCCAGCGGACTTCAGATCCCTGGCATGAACGTCCAGAGCGCGCATGGCTTCCGGCTTCAGGTCCGAGCTGTCGTATTCGAAGTAGAAAGTAGTGATAGCGCGCAGAGCAGCTTCTTCGCTCATGCTGCCGTCAACGGCGCCGCTATCAGCACCGTAACCAGCGTTCGGATCAATGGCAGTGGAGCCTTCGCCAGAGTCGTCGCCGCCCTTAGACGAACAACCAACAGCTACGGCCATAGCCAGAGCCAGCGCAGCGAACTTACCGAATTTCAGCATTTCCATGTGTAACAACCCCAGGTGTGTTTTTGGTTAGGTAAAGCGTTGATACCGCATCAGTTCAGGTAAGGGGACCACGATGGCTCACGGACTTCGCCTTGAGCAGTAGGAAGCGGGAGCCTAACTCGACCATTGATTGATACGAGCATCAAGACTCCCCGGCCCTGCTGGCGGGTCGCGTAGATTAGCATGGTGCCATTAGGCGCAACAGTGGGCGACTCATCTAAACTTGTCTCGGAAAGAATGCGCAGATTCCCACGCTGCAAGTCTTGCGCCGCCACCTTGAAGTTTGTGTAGCCCTCCTGACGGTGAATCATGACCAGCGTTTTTTCATCTGCCGACAGCTTCGGGTTGGCGTTGTAGTTGCCAACAAAGGTGACGCGCTCGGCGTTATTGGTTCCCAAACGCTGCTTGTAGATCTGCGGTTTGCCGGCACGATCTGAGGTGAAATAGATGGTACGCCCATCAGCACCCCAGAAAGGCTCGGTGTCGATTGCGTAATGATCAGTCAGACGCTGCAACTGACGCGAGCCTAGGTCCATCACATAGATCTCGGGATTGCCATCTTTCGACAATACAAAGGCAAGGCGATTGCCATCCGGCGAAAACGCGGGCGCGCCGTTAAGCCCTTCAAAATTGGTGATCTGTTCGCGACGACCAGTATCGATGTGCTGCATGAAGATACGCGGTCGCTTCTGCTCGAACGAGACGTAGGCAATACGGCGACCGTCCGGCGAATAGCGCGGCGAAAGAATCGGCTCGCGGGACTGCAGCAAGGTTACTGCGCGAGCACCGTCATAGTCGGAGCGTTGCAGTGTATAGCGTGTATTCGCACCACCAAGACGCTCAACGGTCACATACAGAAGGCGGGTCGAGAACGCGCCTTTTATGCCCGTGAGCTTTTCAAAAGCTTGATCAGACGCGTAATGCGCCATGTCCCGCAGCTGGTCCTGAGAACCACCAACGGTGCCGGTCAAAACCTGCTGCTCGGTTGTTACGTTGAACACCTCATAGCGAATCTGCAGCTTGCCAGCGCCCGGCGTGATGTTTCCGACCATGACGTACTGCGCACCGAGAGCCTTCCAGTCACGAAAGATAATCTCAGTGCCGCGGGTAGGCAGACTGATCATGTTCTGCTTGGGAATAGGCTGGAAGATTCCTGAGTTACGCATGTCATTGCCGATTATCTCGGCCATGTCTTCAGGCAGCACGGTACCACCCTGCCAGCCAAACGGAACCACCGCGATCGGAATGGCGCGATCGGCACCGCTGGTAACGACGATGTTTTTCTCCTGCGCAACTGCGTTGCCCAATACGAATAGGAGAATAACGATGAAACCTCGAAAGTAATTGATCACAACGCTAGATCCTCAGGCGTAAATGTCATCGTGAACGAGCGATACGGCTGAAAGTCCTGTGCAGAGAGCCCCTGCATTTCGGTCAGCCGACCGATATTCTTTACTGCCGCTACTGCGGAACTGTCGAACGGAGCATCACCACTGGAACGTGAAACTGTCGCAGCGGTAATGGTGCCGTCCGGCAGCATGTTGACTCGTAACGTAACCGACATGTTATTTCGCGCCGAGGGTGGCCGGGTCCAGTTTTCAGCGGCACGCATGCGAATCAGATCGTCGAAATTTCCGGAGGTCTGATCGCCCTGGGTATCAGCCAGCGCCTGCTGTCGCTCCGTATCATCGGACAGCAGCTCGGCCAGTGCCTGTGCCTTCTTGTCTTCAGCGGCTTTGCGGGCGGCCTCGGCTGCAGCTTTCTTTTTTGCCTCCTCGGCGGCTTTCTTCTTTGCTGCCTCAGCGGCCGCTTTTTTCTTCGCATCTTCTGCAGCTTTCTTTTTCGCCGCTTCGGCTGCTGCCTTCTTCTTAGCTTCCTCAGCGGCTTTTTTCTTCTGTGCTTCTTCGGCCGCTTTCTTCTTTGCAATCTCCGCCTGCTTCTGTTGCTCGGCTTTCTTTGCCTCGTCAGCTTTCTTGGCCTCGGAGGCCTTCTTTGCCGCATCAGCCTTCGCTGCCTCGGCCTTTCGAGCCTCGTCAGCCTTTTTTTGTTCCGCAGCTTTTGCGGCCGCCTGCTTTTGCTGTTCTACCTTGCGCTGTTCCAGCTGTTCGGCTTCATATTGCTTTGCTGCGGTCTTCTGCGCTTCGCCGGCGATTTTCTGGTTCGTTTGTACCTTCGCCTGACTCTGGGATTTCAGCTGATACAGAGTGGCCTGGACGATAGGCTTGGACGGCGGCAGTTCTGGCGTCATGGCGAAGCTGACGAACAACGCCGCAAAAATGATTACATGCAGGCCCACTGCCAGAATGGTGGGCCAATAGAGGCTCTCAGAGCGCGAACGATCCAGCTGCTGCATCAAGGCGCCTCGGTAATCAGGCCGACGTTACCCACGCCCGCCTCCTGCAATCCACCCATGGCCGCCATTACAGAACCATAAGCCACGGCTTTATCGCCTCGCACGAAGACCTGGATCTGCTTACCCTGACTGCGGTTCTGGTTCATGATCGCGGTAACCGCCTTGGTCATTTCCTCGAGCGTCAACGCCTTGTCCTGAACGGTATCGGTGTCGACCTCGCTGCCGATGTTCCAGTAATAGGTCTTGTCGGCTTTGATCGAGATTGTCAGCACCTGCGCATCGTTATCCTGAGGCAGCACTTCGCTGCTGACCTTTGGCAGGTCAACCTTCACGCCCTGGTTGAGCATTGGGGCGGTCACCATAAAGATCACTAGCAGTACCAACATCACGTCGATGTACGGCACCACGTTCATCTCGGCGACGGGTTTGCGTCTGTTGCGAATTCTTGCCATGGCCTATGGGCCTCAATCTTCGGAGGTGTGAACTTTGCGATGGAGGATCGCCTGGAACTCATCGGCAAAGGTGTAGTAACGACCGATGAGCATCTCGCCACGCGCCGCGAAGCGGTTATAAGCAATGACCGCTGGAATTGCCGCAAAAAGACCGATTGCCGTGGCAATCAGTGCTTCGGCAATACCCGGCGCAACCGTGGCCAGCGTGGCTTGCTGAACCTGAGCCAGTCCGCGGAAAGAGTTCATGATGCCCCACACAGTACCGAACAGGCCGATGTAGGGGCTGGTGGACCCCACTGTTGCCAGGAACGGCAGCCCCTGCTCGAGCTTTTCTTCTTCACGTGAAATAGCTACTCGCATCGCACGGTTTACGCCATCCATCACAGCGTCCGGATCGACACCCTGCTGTTGACGCAGGCGAGAAAACTCCTTGAAGCCAGCACGAAAGATCTGCTCGACACCCGAGTCCGGGTCCGGATTGCTTCCAGCCTGACGATAAAGCTTGGACAGGTCGATACCCGACCAGAAACGCTCCTCGAAAGCATCCAGGGAACGCTTGGCGGCTCGGATCATATTGCCGCGCTGAAAAATCAAGATCCATGAGGTCACCGAGGCGCCCACCAGAATCAGCATCACCAGCTGAACCACAAAGCTGGCGTTGCTGATCAGGCTCCACATGGACATATGATCGACGTTGGATTCCACGCTTACTCTCCTGCTGGGGGTAGACCCGACCCGACGAAAGCGGCACGCAGCAGCTCTGGAATAGGACGGGGTTTCAAACTCTTGGTGCGCACACACGCCACCACGAACTGCCCTTCGCAGAGCAGTACATCATCTTCAGCTCGCCGCACCTGCTGTTTGAAACGCAGGCTTGCACGCTTCACTTCGACCACTTCGGCTGTCACCAGCAGTTCGTCGTCCAGACGCGCCGGCGCGTGATAACGCGCTTCACTGGAATGCACGACAAAAAGCAGGTCTTCACCAACCAGCTGCGACTGGGCAAAACCCAGGCTACGCAACCGTTCGGTACGGGCCCGCTCCATGAACTTGAGGTAATTGACGTAATAAACGATGCCACCCGCATCGGTATCTTCGTAGTACACGCGACAACGATGGGAGAACAATTGAACTTGTGATTCCGCGCGCATACTAGTGCCAGGCCCTGCAATTGCCAATTGGGTAAAACAAAGAAATTTTCGTCACTCTGTGTCGCCACTGAAAAGATCGGGAGTCGGTGTATCCCCCAGGCGTTTCGGAAGGTTCAAACCAAAGTGCAAATAGGCGTGGCGTGTGACGACTCGCCCCCTTGGGGTGCGCATGATGTAACCCTGCTGGATCAGATAGGGCTCAAGCACATCCTCGATGGTATGACGCTCTTCGCTGATGGCAGCCGCCAGGCTGTCGATACCAACCGGACCGCCATCGAACTTCTCGATCAGCGTCAGTAGCAGCCGGCGATCCTGATGATCCAGGCCGCGCTCGTCGACATCGAGCATGTTCAGCGCGAGGTCCGCCGTATTACGGCTGATCTCGCCATTGCCGCGCACTTCGGCGAAGTCGCGCACCCGACGGAGCAGGCGATTGGCGATACGCGGGGTGCCGCGGGCGCGCCGGGCGATTTCGACAGCCCCTTCCGCCTCGATGGGTAGACCGAGAATTCCTGCTGAACGAGTGACAATGGTTGCCAGATCAGCTGTTGAGTAGAACTCAAGACGCTGGACGATGCCGAAACGGTCGCGCAGCGGATTGGTGAGCATGCCGGCCCGCGTCGTCGCACCAACTAGGGTAAACGGCGGTAGGTCGAGCTTGATCGAGCGTGCGGCGGGCCCTTCACCAATCATGATATCGAGCTGAAAATCCTCCATCGCGGGATAAAGCACTTCCTCCACAATTGGCGACAGCCGATGGATCTCGTCGACGAACAGCACATCACCTTCTTCCAGATTCGTCAGCAGCGCCGCCAGATCGCCTGGCCGCTCGAGCACGGGCCCCGAGGTGCTTTTGATCGACACGCCCATTTCCTGCGCGATGATATTCGCGAGCGTGGTCTTGCCCAGGCCCGGCGGACCAAAGATCAGCGTGTGATCCAACGACTCTTTGCGCCCACGCGCAGCACGGATGAAGAGATCCATCTGCTCGCGCACTACCGGCTGACCAACATATTCGGCCAGGCTCAGCGGACGGATCGCACGATCGAACTGTTCTTCGCGCTCACGGCCAGTGGCCGTGATGAGCCGGTCAGCTTCGATCATGAGCATCCACCTTCAGCCAATTCCGTTTCAGGCAGATCCGCCACGAACTGCGATACCTGGCGCAACGCGGGCGCGACAGCAGAGAGAAGCAACGGCGCGCCAGTACGCTTCGAGACCGACGCCGTGGTGAACATTTGATATCGCACGCTAGACCATTCCCTTTAGTGCACGGCGGATCAGGTCTTCACTGCTCAAATCTTCTTCCTGTACGGCGGAGACGGCTCGGCTCGCCTCTTGCGGTTTGAAGCCAAGGGAAATCAATGCGCTAACTGCGTCACTCTCGGCGCTTGAGACTGTCACAGCACCGCGAGGTTCCACTACAAGCGTGGCGATGGACGGCATAGTCTCCCAGGCCTTGAAACGATCCTTCAGCTCGACCAGCAGGCGCTCGGCGGTCTTCTTTCCAACCCCCGGGATCTTGACCAGCACCGAAGTATCCTGCGCCTGGACACAGCGCACCAACTCATCCACTTCAAGGCCGGACATCAAAGCAAGGGCTAGCTTCGGCCCAACACCGTTGAGCCGAATCAGCTCCCTGAACAGCTCTCGGTCGCGCTTTTCAGCAAAGCCATACAGCAGATGCGCGTCTTCACGCACCACCAGATGGGTATGCAGCGTGACCGGCTCGCCCACCGTAGGCAGGCGATAAAGAGTGGTCATTGGCACCTCAAGCTCATAACCGATGCCATTGACGTCGAGAATCAAATGAGGCGGCTGTTTCTCCGCCAGGGTCCCGCGCAAGCGTCCAATCACTGTGATACGTCCTCGTTCGATCGATTTGGAACCGATCGGATTGCTCACAACCTGCCTCCGGGCTTCAACGCCGGAGAGGTTCGACTACAGCCGCAGGCGTCCGGCTCTTCGCTTGGCACCAGCAAGGCCATGCGGAATAAGGCTCTGACGATGATGTGCATGGCACAGCGCAATTGCCAGAGCGTCAGACGCATCAATTTGCGGCTTCTGAGTCAATTTCAGCAGGTGCATTACCATCATCTGCACCTGCTGCTTGTCCGCCCCACCCGTTCCTGCAATCGCCTGCTTGACCTGGGTGGCAGTGTATTCGGAGATCTCGAGGCCCTGCTCGGCAGCCGCCACGATCGCAGCCCCTCGCGCCTGCCCCAACTTCAAAGCGGAGTCCGCGTTGCGCGCCATAAACACCTGCTCAATGCCCATCGTCACAGGACCGTGGAGCCGAATGACTTCGCTGACGCCACAGAATACTGCCTGCAAGCGCGCCGAAAGCTCACCGCTGCCCGTGCGAATGCAGCCCGAGGCCACGTATTCGCAACTGCGACCGTTATCCCGCACCACGCCGTAGCCGGTGATTCGTGAGCCCGGGTCTATCCCGAGAATTAGCGTCATGACACCGCCATACTGTCTATTTATCCAGCCGCCAGTATAAGGACGCCCCTTCTCTACGGCCAGAGACATAACGAGGCAGCAGGCGCTCCTCGAAAAAAAACCGGAAGCACCTTTGGTGACTTCCGGCTCTTTATTCATGGCAACGGATCAGTCCAGCTGCTCCATGAGCTCATCCGAAATCTCGGCGTTATGGTAGACGTTCTGTACGTCATCCAGATCTTCCAGCGCATCAATCAGGCGAAGCACTTTCTGCGCAGTCTCCAGATCAGTGACCGGCGCCGCGATCGACGGGATCATGGCGATGTCCGCCTCGTCACCCTTGAACCCGGCCGCATCCAGCGCTTCATTGACGGCATGAAAATCCGTAAAGCTGGTAGACACCAGAGCCGAGCCGTCCTCCGCCATTTCCACGTCGTCGGCGCCGGCTTCCAGCGCCGCCTCCATCAATGCGTCCTCGTCTATGCCTGCGGCAAAGCTGATCTGACCCTTGCGGTCGAACATGTAGGCCACCGAGCCATCCGTGCCGAGGTTGCCACCGTGCTTGCTAAAGGCATGGCGCACCTCAGCCGCTGTACGGTTACGGTTGTCTGTCATGGCCTCGACGATGACGGCGACGCCGCTGGGCGCATAGCCTTCATAGGTCAACTCGACGACATTGTCGGCCTCGTTGTTGCCCGCGCCCCGCGCGATGGCACGGTCGATCACGTCGCGCGACATGTTCGCTACCAGTGCCTTGTCGACCGCCAAGCGCAGACGTGGATTGTCTGCGGGAATAGGCCCGCTCTTTGCGGCGACCGTCAGCTCGCGAATGAGCTTGGTAAAGATCTTGCCGCGCTTGGCGTCCTGACGCCCCTTGCGGTGCTTGATGTTGGCCCATTTGGAATGACCAGCCATTAACTGCCTCCCTTTCCGATCAACTTTTCATCTTGCTGAAACCAAGAGCCCAGGTTTCCCTGGGCTCTTGTGCCGTCATTCGGCTTTCGGCTGCTCACGCAGGCGAATATGCAATTCACGCAGCGCCTTGCCATCCACCGCACCTGGCGCCTGGGTCATGACATCCGCGGCACTCTGGGTTTTAGGGAAAGCAATGACTTCACGAATCGATTGCGCGCCGGTCATCAGCATCACCAGACGGTCAAGGCCGAACGCTAGCCCGCCATGCGGCGGTGCACCGAACTTGAGCGCGTCGAGCAGGAAGCCAAACTTTTCGTCCTGCTCTGCTTCATCGATGCCCAGGATGCGGAATACCGTCTGCTGCATTTCCTTGCGGTG
This sequence comes from Stutzerimonas chloritidismutans, assembly GCF_038562055.1. Taxonomy (GTDB): domain Bacteria; phylum Pseudomonadota; class Gammaproteobacteria; order Pseudomonadales; family Pseudomonadaceae; genus Stutzerimonas; species Stutzerimonas chloritidismutans_A. Next base: position 124,353 of record NZ_JBCFXD010000002.1, read on the forward strand.
AATACGGATCGAACCGCCCCCCAACTCAGTGCCGTTGAGCACCATGTCATAAGCACGCGACAGCGCACCTGCAGGGTTGGCCTCAAGTTCTTTTGGCGTGCATTTCGGCGCGGTGAACGGATGATGCAGCGCGCTGAGCGAGCCGTCGTCGTTCTCCTCGAACATCGGGAAGTCGACCACCCACATCGGCGCCCACTCGCAGGTCAGCAGCTTCAGGTCATGGCCAAGTTTGATGCGCAGCGCGCCTAGCGCCTCGGATACGATCTTGGCCTTGTCCGCGCCAAAGAAGACAATGTCGCCGTCGACGGCACCGACGCGATCAAGGATCACGTTGAGCTTGTCTTCCGGGATGTTCTTCACGATCGGAGACTGCAGTCCCTCGACGCCCTTGGCGCGCTCGTTGACCTTGATGTACGCCAGCCCTTTTGCACCGTATATGCCGACAAACTTGGTGTAATCGTCGATCTGTTTGCGCGGCATGCTCGCACCGCCCGGAACACGCAGCGCGGCGACGCGACACTTGGGATCGTTCGCCGGACCGCTGAACACTTTGAATTCGACCTGCTGCAGCTGATCGGCAACATCAACCAGTTCCAGCGGAATACGCAGATCCGGCTTGTCGGAGCCATAGCGACGCATGGCTTCTTCGAACGGCATGTGCGGGAAGTCGCCGAACTCGACGCCCAGCACTTCCTTGAACAGCTTGCGCACCATGCCCTCGGTGATCCCGATGATGTCGGACTCTTCCAGAAAGCTGGTTTCAATGTCGATCTGGGTGAATTCCGGCTGACGGTCTGCGCGCAGATCTTCATCGCGGAAGCACTTGGCGATTTGATAGTAACGATCGAAACCCGCGACCATCAGTAGCTGTTTGAACAGCTGGGGCGACTGGGGCAGTGCGAAGAAGTTGCCGGCATGGGTGCGGCTAGGCACCAGATAATCACGCGCGCCCTCAGGGGTCGGGCGTCCGAGGATGGGCGTTTCCACGTCGAGAAAGCCGTTTTCGTCGAGGTAGCGGCGAATGCTGGCAGTGATTCTCGAGCGCAGCTTGAGCTTCTCGGCCATTTCTGGTCGGCGCAGATCAATGAAGCGATAACGCAGACGAGTTTCCTCACCGACATCGCTGTACTCATTGAGGGGGAACGGCGGAGTTTCCGCCTCGTTGAGTACTTCGAGTTCGTAACCCAGCACTTCGATAGCGCCGGACGTCATGTTCGGGTTAACCGCACCAGCCGGGCGCAAGCGCACCTTACCGGTAATCTTGATTACGTACTCGCTGCGCACCTTGTCTGCGGCGGCGAAGGTCTCGGCACGGTCGGGATCGAACACGACCTGAGCCAGGCCCTCACGATCACGCACATCGAGGAAAATAACCCCGCCGTGGTCACGGCGACGGTGAACCCAGCCGCAAAGAGTGATTTCCTGGCCATCCAGGCTTTCGTTCAACTGGCCGCAATAGTGGCTGCGCATCATGGTGAGGTTCGCTTCTCGCATCTTGAAAATTCGTTGGGTCGCTCGAATCGCGACTGTGCAGACGGCTGCCAACTGGCGCCCCGCCTGAGATGTCAATCGTCGGCAATGGAGGGATCAAGCACCGGCACCTCAGTACTTCCTCGCACGGCAAAACGAGCCGCCCGACACAAGCGCGGGATTATATCTGCATAATCATTTCAACGCAGCCGACTGCCGATAGGGTCAAGCAATCGAGGCCATAACCACCGTTACTGAACTGAAGTCGTCACCCCCCTTCCAATCTCTAGATCGCCGCTGCCAGCGCAGCGTCTCACCAAAGACACTCATTTTCTGGCATAAATGTCAGCGAATTCACTAAACGGGAGATAACCATGGAAATCGACATCGGTATTGCCGAACAGGATCGCGCTGCTATTGCGGAGGGCTTGTCCCGCCTGCTGGCCGACACCTATACCCTGTACCTGAAGACTCACAACTTCCACTGGAACGTGACAGGGCCCATGTTCAATACCCTGCACACTATGTTCGAGACGCAGTACACGGAACTGGCACTGGCTGTGGATGACATTGCTGAGCGGATCCGCGCACTGGGCTTTCCGGCTCCGGGCACCTACGCGGCCTATTCGAAGCTTTCATCAATCAAGGAGCAAGAGGGCATCCCCGCTGCTGAAGAGATGATCAAGCTCCTGGTTGAAGGTCAGGAAGCCGTAGTCCGCACGGCACGTGGCATTTTCCCGCTACTGGAAAAAGTGAGCGACGAGCCCACTGCGGACCTACTGACTCAGCGCATGCAGATCCACGAGAAAACTGCCTGGATGCTGCGCAGCTTGCTGGCCGCCTGACGGCCAACCAGCGTATACGCTTGCAAACGGGATAGCCGCTTGACGCGGTTATCCCGCCGCCCCCTTCAGTGCGAACCGCACGCCGGAACGCTCAACACAATTCATCCCACCCTCGCTCAATCCACAGCCTCAACCGTACCGAATTGAGCGACGCCACTCTTTACTGTTAAATTCGCGCGCGCCGCAGGCAGGGCACCATCAAATATGAGCGATCGCCGCACTTACGCTCAGCGTCTCCACTTGCCCGAAAGCCTGCCGTTTTCTGTCGTGCTATTTAACTGCGAGTCATAAGAATGCTTAAGATCCTTCATGTATTAACGGGCGTAGCCGCCCTGATGTTATCGTTCGTACCCAGCTTGACCGGTGCCATGCCTCTGCTGGTTCAACCCGCAGCGTTGTGCCTGCTGCTTCTGGGTCTGCTAAATGTGCAGTTCGCCGCCTCAACTCAACTGAACACTAACGGGCATGCCCGTCCGCTTTTATTCGGCGCATCCGCACTGCTAATCGCTTCAGCTGCCATCCAGACTGCCATCGTATTGATTCCAGTCGCCAGCGTCGCAGGCCAGCCGGCAACCTTGGCCAGTCTCATGCTCGCTTTTATCGCCGTTCTGCTGCAATTGGCAACAAGCCAAACCAAGGCCCCAAGCGCGAGCAACTCCAACCGCGGCTCTGGCAAAATCCGCAAAGCCCAGCCCAGCCACGCCACTGCTCCGACAGCAGGACGCGAGACTGGCACCGTCAAGTGGTTCAATACTTCAAAGGGTTTCGGTTTCATTTCCCGTGACAGTGGCGACGACGTCTTTGTCCACTTCCGGGCAATTCGAGGCGAAGGCCACCGGGTACTGGTCGAAGGCCAACGCGTCGAATTCACAACCATGATGCGCGACAAAGGCCTTCAGGCTGAAGACGTAGTCGCCGATCAGCCGAACCACTGACCGCTGAGGCAGAGCGCCAGCACGCCCTGCTGTTATAAGGCCGCCGCCCTGTCAATAATGGGGCGGGGGCGCTTCGTCTCCCTCCCCCTCCACCCTGCTTTGCAGATCCTCCTGCCGCCTTGCGAGCAAGCCCAACTGCGCCTGCAGCCGGTCCACCGTACGCTGCTGTGCGACCAGTACATCGCTTAGTGTCTGAATAGTGTCGTCCTGAAAAGCCAGGCGCGCCTCCAAGTCGGCAATGCGTTGCTCCAAATCCATTACCTGCCCTCCTCGAACTGAAAGCCATTAGCGAGGACGAGCTTCAGCTTTTGGCTGATACCCGCCAGCTGCGCTTCGCTATAAGGCTTGGCCGACTGAAAGCCCCACACCGGGGCCGGCCAGGCGGCGTCGCCCCGCCTACGGGCAATCACATGCATATGCAATTGGCTTACGACATTGCCCAGTGTTGCCACATTCATCTTGTCCGCGCCAAAGGTGTCTTTGACTATTTCCGCCAGGGCCGTCGCCTCTCGCCACAACAGTTGCTGATCGGCAGGATCCAGCTGAAACAGCTCACTGACCTCCTCGCGACGGGGCACCAGGATGAACCACGGATAACTGGCATCATTCATTAAAAGCAACCGACATAACGGAAAATTGCCCAGCGTCACCGTGTCCTGCTGCAAGCGTTCATCGAGAACGAACATAACGGTCTCCTTTACCTAATTTGATGTCGGCGCCAGCTAAGCTTTGCCTGATCGTTTGCGGCAGGATACTCCAGCACCCGAAAGCGATCAGCAAGGCAAGCGCACCAGCGAGGTGCACGCAGGTTCGCACCCAGCCCTGCTTTAGCGCGACCGGCAACATGCATCAACTCCAAACGTCGCGGAAAATCAATAAATTGTTTTTGTGCACGGTTATTGCTTTGAGTAAAAAAGCTGCATGAACGGGGGAAGAAAATCGCGGATAGCTGAGTTAAGCTTGCTCGCGCCAGTTTACCCAGCTACACAGTAATTCTCGGAAATACATTCCAGGCTTGCTGCAGGTCACGACCAGCTAGGCAAACGAAGGACTCAATTGAGCTTGTATACCGAAAATAAAGATGCCTCTTTCCGGCGCACGCAGGAAAGCAAGCACCAATTTGAAACCAAAGGAGCAATCACAATGCAAGTGATGAAGTGGAGCGTTATTGCAATGGCCGTTGCGGCCGGCACGTCGCAAATGGCTTTTGCATCTAGCCAGTCCGAATCGGAAGGCTTTGTTGAAGGCAGCAGCCTGACCATCCTGAACCGTAACCTTTATATGAACCGTGATTTCCGTGACGATGCTTCCCAAAGCTATCGTGAAGCATGGGGCCATGGCTTTATTGGCACCTTCGAGTCAGGCTTCACCCAAGGCACCATTGGCGTCGGCGTCGACGCAATTGGCCTCCTTGGCGTCAAGCTTGACAGCGGCGAAGGTCGCGCCTGGCCGGACATTTTCCCGAAGGACAGCGAAGGCAAGCCGCAAGATGACTATTCCTCGGCCGGCGTAGCAGTCAAATTCCGCGTTTCAGATACCGTACTGAAGTACGGCACTCAGTTTGTGGCCCTGCCGGTCTTTTCCACCGACGACGCCCGCCTGCTGCCAGAAACTGCACGCGGCGGCCTGATCACTAGCAGTGAGATTGATGGGCTTGAGTTGAACATCGGTCGCTTCACTGCCCTGAGCGCAAAATCTGAAGCGGACCATGACTCCGTTGGCCTAGAAGAGATCAACCTCGTCGGTGGCACCTACGCGTTCAGCGACAGCCTGAGCACCTCGCTGTACTACTCGGACGTAAAAGACGCCTTCGAGAAAGTCTACGGCAATGTCAACTATAACTTGGGCCTTGGCGCAGACCAGTCACTGGCTTTTGACTTCAATATCTACCAGACAGAATACGAGTCGGAATTCACCGGCACCGGTAGCGACGAAGACAATACTATCTGGAGCCTTGCTTCAACTTACTCCCTTGGCGCTCATAGCTTCACGGTCGCTTATCAGAAGTCCCACGGTGGCTACGATACAACCGGCTACACGTACGGCATCGACGGCGGCGGCACTGTATGGTTGAGCAACTCGGTCCAGTATTCCGACTTCTATTACGAAGACGAACAATCCTGGCAGGTCCGTTACGACCTGGACATGACTACTTATGGCGTTTCCGGGTTGAGCTTCATGACTCGCTATGTTGACGGCAGCAACATCAACATGGGTGCTGGCAACCCAGACGCAGAAGAGTCCGAGTGGGATATCGAAGCTAAGTACGTATTCCAGGAAGGCCCAGCCAAGGACCTGTCCCTGCGTGTCCGCCAGGCGTTTTATCAGGCCACCAACGGCTTGGATAACGACTTGAGCGATACCCGCCTGATCGTCGAGTACCCGCTGAGCATCCTGTAATACAGGCCTATCAGTTGTAACTCGAGCTAGAAGAGAAGCCCGGCCCTGCGCCGGGCTTCTTCGTTTCTGCGCGCGCATACTATCGGAACGATTCTGTACGTTGCCCTGTCCTGGCCGTACAATGCCGGGCCAAATTCTCCGCTCTGCAAGGACACAACGGCCCACATGCGCACCAGTCAGTTCCTGCTCTCGACCCTCAAAGAAACGCCTTCCGACGCCGTTGTCATCAGCCACCAGCTTATGCTGCGTGCCGGGATGATCCGCAAGCTGGCGTCCGGCCTCTATACCTGGATGCCGATGGGGCTGCGCGCGCTACGCAAAGCCGAGGCCATCGTTCGCGAAGAAATGAACAAGACCGGCGCGCTGGAAGTGTTGATGCCTGGGATACAGCCTGCCGAACTCTGGCAGGAGACCGGCCGTTGGGAACAATACGGTCCTGAGCTGCTGCGCCTGAAAGACCGTCATGACCGCGAATTCTGTGTTGGCCCGACTCATGAAGAGATCATCACCGACCTGGCACGCAACGAGCTGAACAGCTACAAGCAACTGCCGATCAACTTCTACCAAATACAGACCAAGTTTCGCGATGAAATCCGTCCTCGCTTCGGCCTGATGCGCGGGCGCGAATTCATCATGAAGGACGCCTATTCGTTCCATGCTGACCAACAGTCACTGCAGGAAACGTATGACCGGATGCATGAGGCGTACTGCAAGATTTTCACGCGACTGGGATTGAATTTCCGTCCTGTGCAGGCGGATACCGGCTCCATTGGCGGCACCGGCTCGCATGAGTTTCATGTGCTGGCCGAGTCCGGCGAAGACGATATCGCATTCAGCGATAGCTCCGATTACGCGGCCAACATCGAGAAGGCCGAGGCGATCCCACGCGAGGCCGAGCGCGGCTCTGCAACCGAAGAGCTCCGTCTGGTGGATACCCCGAACTGCAAGACGATCGCGGCACTGGTCGAGCAGTTCCAACTGCCTATTGAAAAAACGATCAAAACACTGCTTGTGCGGAGCATCGAGAAGGACCAACTGGTTGCACTGATCGTGCGTGGTGACCATGAACTGAACGAGATCAAGGCGGCGAATCTGCCTCAGGTCGCACAACCGCTGGTATTCGCGACCGAAGCCGAAATCCGCGCCACCATGGGCGCTGGTCCTGGCTCGCTCGGCCCGCTGAACTTGCCGATCAGCTGCGTCATTGATCGCTCTGTGGCGCTGATGAGCGATTTCGTGGCGGGAGCCAACCAGGAGGACAAGCACTACTTCGGCGTCAATTGGGAGCGTGACCTGCCCCTACCTGAGGTGGCTGACCTGCGCAACGTGGTTGCAGGCGACCCAAGCCCCGATGGCGTCGGCTCGCTGATCATCAAGCGCGGCATCGAAGTCGGCCACATCTTCCAGTTGGGCACCAAGTACAGTGAGGCGATGAATTGCAGCGTGATGGGTGAGAACGGCAAGCCCGTCACCCTGACCATGGGCTGCTACGGCATTGGTGTGTCTCGCGTCGTCGCGGCCGCCATCGAGCAGAACTACGATGACCGCGGCATCCTCTGGCCGGATGCCCTCGCCCCGTTCCAGATCGCGTTAATCCCGATGAAGTATGAAAACGAGCTCGTCCGCGAAGCAACCGATAAGCTCTACGCAGAACTCACGGCGGCTGGCTACGACGTCCTCCTAGACGACCGTGACAAAAAGACCAGTCCAGGCGTCAAATTTGCCGATATGGAGTTGGTAGGGATACCGCATCGCATCGTTGTGGGCGACCGCGGTCTTGCAGATGGCACACTGGAATACAAGCATCGCCGTGATGCCGAAAGCCAGGCCGTCCCGGCTGCCGACATTCTCGAATTCATCAATTCCCGCGCCAGCCGCTGACGGAAATCATGCTCAACCGAAGTGCTTCAACCTGCGCCATGCTTTGCATGGCGCTTTTTATGAGCGGCTGCGCCAATCAGCTGCCTCAACGCAGCGAACAGGAAGCCCGCACCGAACGCAAGCTGCTCGATCACAGCCTGCGTATAGAGGTGGGCGCGCCATTGCTCGAGCTTCCCCAGCGGCGCATCCGCATACTCGATCAAAAGACCTTCGAGGTGACTGACTTCGAGGTGACGCGGCGCTATGACCGTTATACGCCCTACCAGCCCTGGCGCGAGCTGTACGAGATCCCGCTGGGCGCTGTAGCAGTGGTCGCGGGCATTGGCGCCAATGTGCTCAATGTGGTGCTGCTCGGCAACCTGCCGGAAAGCGCTACCCGCGACTGGATCAGCTATGGTTTTGCCGGTCTAAACCCTTTTATCAATGTCGAGTCCAACGGTCGATCGCAGCAGAACCTTGCCAGCCTCGACGAGCAACGACGCGACGCCCGGCTGGAGTATTCCAGCCTGCCATGGGCGGAGCGTCCGGTGCAGGTCATCGCAGCTAACGAGAAACACGAACTGAGCACCGACCGCAACGGCGTGCTGCGCTTGAATCTGCTTGATGGCCCCTTCTCAGATCAGGACATCAGCCAGGTTGGAAAACTCCAGTTGCAGGTCGAAGACTCGCAGGACGGCACCCGAGCTGACGCCACGCTTCTTGTCAGCCGCGCACTGCGTGGCAAGCTGCTCGAAGCGCACGATCTGATCTTCGATGACCTCGAAGGTGACGATGTCAATCAGTGGGTGCATCGCGTCAAGCGACTTTCAGAGCTTGGCCTGGAGGAGGAAGCCAGCGAGCTTGAACAGAGTTTGATTGAGCTGACCCGCAACGACCCAGACTTGCAGCAGGAGTTTCTCCAGACCCTGATGCAGGACGCAGGTCGTCAGGCACACGATACTGGCGAAGGCGACTAGCTGCGCCATGAAGCCGCTCCCGCTCCTATGGCTGCTGATGCTGCTCGCTGCCTGGCCAGTTTCTGCGACTGTTCGCCAGGCGCCGGAGCCAGAGCTTCGCGACCTGATGCAGCGCACCGTTGCTGAAGCTGAGAGCTTTCAGGATCGCTTTGATGCGGAAGTCTGGCTGCTTGATATGTCGACTCGACTGAAGCGCTACGTTCGTGACCCGCAGGAGCGTCTGACTTTTCTTCGTTTAGTGCATCAGGAGGCCAGCAAGGCGGGGCTCAAACCAGATATCGTTCTGGCACTGATCCATGCTGAAAGCCACTTCGACCGTTTCGCCATTTCCAGCGTCGGCGCGCAGGGCATGATGCAGGTGATGCCCTTCTGGAAGGCCGAACTGGGACGGCCGCAAGACAATCTGACCGACAACGCTACCAACCTCCGCTACGGCTGCACCATCCTCAGCTATTACCTGAAGAAGGAAAACGGTGACATCAACCGCGCGCTGGCTCGCTATAACGGAAGCCTTGGCAAGCATCACTACCCCGCAAAGGTGATCGGGTTCTGGCAGGACTTCTGGTACGTAAAACCGTAAATCCCCCAGCGTCACAGCCGCGAATTGCCGCTACCCTTCAGTTCGCAGCTTATCCAGCCGAGCTTGCAACCCTTCTGCCGTTTGTTCGCCAACCAGACTCTCGCGGACCTCACCGGCAGAATCGACGATATAGGTCACCGGCAGCACTGCACTGCGCGGCAGACCCAACCGCTCCGCCGGATCGACGCTAAGCACCCTGAAATCGATGTTCAACTGCTCGGCTGCTGCGGCCAGCTCTTCGCCTTGCAGCCCGTCAAAATTGACCCCCAGCACGGTGATGTCATCCCGCGACTGATCCAGTGCGTTCAGTTCCGGGATTTCGGTACGGCAAGGGCCGCACCATTCGGCCCAGTAGTTGATCAGCAGCCACTGCCCGTCGAGCTGCTGCGCCGTGACAGCTGCGCCGTGCTGGTCCATCCCCCAATCCTCACTACAGCCCACCAGCATCAAGCAGGCGAAGGCGCCGAGCATTCCGCTGAGTCCCCTTTTCATCCTCGTACACCTCATACTGCTGATCATCGGCCCGTCAGACCCGCTGCGACTGCAGCCAGTCCGCGACGCTACCACCAAAAAGATTGGCCTGCTCCCGCTGCAGCAGCTCCATAGATTGACGCAGCGTTGGATACCAGGGCTCATCCAGACGCTCCGGTAAGGCCTGCTTACCGGAGAGCGGCCAAGGGTTGGAGCGCAGCAGCTGATCAAAACTGTAGCTATTGAGATCGCGACAGAGCACCCAACCGGACGACCCGGTTCGACAGACAAGCTGCTCCTGCTCGAAGAACTCCAGGATCTCGTCCCACTCATCCTCGGGCAGTCTCCAACCGCTCCGGTGTGCGTCGCGCAGACGCACCTCACGCCCAGCCTTTTGACTCTCGTAAAACACCCGCAACAAGCCGAGCATGACCAGCAGACGCGGTACCGAACGTCGCCGCCACTGCTGCGATGATGACAACCCACAGACCAGCTCGGCCCCGAACAACACGATCATCCAGGAGAGATACACCCACAGCAGAAACAGCGGCACCGCTGCGAACGCCCCATAGATCAACTGATAGCTGGGAAAATAGCTGACATACAAGCCGAACAATTGCTTTGCCGTTTCGAATAGCACAGCAGTAAAGGTCCCTCCAACCAATGCATGCCGCAGCGGCACACGCGTGTTCGGCACGGCCGCATAAATCAGCGTGAATGCCGCAACACTGAGCAGCAGCGGCATTGCTTTCAAAACGGTGCGCGCGCCGATCAGCGCATGCGGGCCCGATATCAGCGATAACGACGTGATATAGGTGCTCATGGCGAACCCGGCCCCCAGCAGCAGCGGCCCAAGGCTAAGGATCGCCCAGTACAGCAGAAAGCTTGAGATTCCACGGCGCGGTTGCCGCACGCGCCAGATCACGTTGAACGCCTTTTCGATGGTCAGCAGCATCATCAAGGCGGTCGCCATCAAAAAACCCACGCCGAACCAGGTCAGCTGCCTCGCCTGGTCAGTGAACGCGACCAGGTAGTCCTGAATGGTCGCACCGGTGGAGGGAATGAAATTGCTGAAGATATACATCTGGATCTGCTCACCGATTCCCTGGAACGCGGGAATGGCGGACAGCATGGCGAAGGTCACGGTCATCATCGGCACCACTGCGAACAGAGTGGTATAGGTCAATGCGGCAGCGCTGTGTGGGCCGCGATCCGCAAGGAAGCGTTGTACCAGAAAACGACCGAACTCCAGAAAATCCTTGATCCGTTGATGCATTCAATCCCCTCGGTGCCAGTCGCGATCGTCGAAAACCGATTGCCCGCAGGCCAATAGCAAGCAAAAGCCTACCTTGGCAGACAGCCCTCCGCGACCACCGTTTCAAGCCCCACGGCTTTGAGGGTTAGAATGGCCGCCTAAACTGGCGCGAAGCAACCTAAATGACCGACCTGATCCTTTACCACAACCCACGCTGTTCGAAATCACGAAACGCCCTGGAGCTGCTCGAACAACGCGGCCTCACCCCTTCCGTGATCCGGTATCTTGAAACACCGCCGTCGGCTGACGAGCTCAGGCAGATCCTTGCCCGACTGGGCATCAGCCCGCGCCAGCTGCTGCGCAGCGGCGAGGAAGAATACAAAACCCTGAACCTCACAGACCCAACGCTCACCGACGAGCAGATCATCGATGCCATGGTTGCGCATCCGAAACTGATCGAACGCCCGATCCTGGTCGTTGGCGATACTGCGGTGATTGGTCGGCCACCAGAGAAGGTACTGGAGATACTGCCATGACTGCACCCTACGTCCTTGTGCTGTATTACAGCCGCCACGGCGCCACCGCGGAAATGGCCCGGCAGATTGCCCGTGGCGTCGAACAGGCAGGGCTTGAGGCAAGATTGCGCACCGTACCGGCCGTGTCAGCGGAATGCGAGGCTGTTGCGCCTGCAATCCCGCAGCAAGGCGCCATCTATGCAACGCTGGATGACCTGAAACATTGCTCCGGTATGGCGTTGGGCAGCCCCACCCGCTTCGGCAACATGGCTGCCCCACTGAAATACTTTCTCGATGGCACCAGCGGGCTCTGGCTAACCGGTGAGCTGGTAGGCAAACCAGCCGGCGTGTTCACCTCGACCTCCAGCCTGCACGGCGGGCAGGAGTCCACTCTACTGTCGATGCTATTGCCCCTGCTTCACCACGGCATGCTGGTGCTCGGCTTGCCCTACAGCGAAAACGCCCTGCTTGAGACTCGCGGCGGCGGTACGCCCTATGGCCCCAGCCACCATGCCGGGGCCGATGGAAAGCGGCTGCTGGACGAGCATGAAATCGATCTTTGCCGCGCACTGGGCCAACGCCTCGCGCAGACCGCCAAGCGTTTGGAGAATGACCGTGGCTAGAAAGCCCAAACCCCTGCCATCGCTCGAATGGCTGACCCCACGGGTAAAACTCAGTCGCGCAATCAGCCTGGCTAGTTTCATTGGACTGGCCGTGCTGTTGGTGGTCTGGAATCTGGCGTTTGCCGACCTGCACGGCGCGCGGACCTGGGTGGTGGTCAGCATTCAGCTGATTCCACTCCTCCTGGTGGCGCCAGGGATGATATCAGGGAGCCCGCGAGCCCATGCCTGGACCTGCTTTATCGTCAATCTGTACTTTATTCAGGGCGTGCTTGCCGCTATCAACCCGGCGCGAATGGTTTACGGCTGGCTGGAGGCAATCATCAGCCTGACGCTTTTCATAAGCGCCCTGCTCTATACCCGCTGGGCTTATCAGTACGGCCGCAAAGCAGCAGGCGAGAACTGAGACGAGACGGGGGGGGGAGGCGCAAGATTCTGAGGTAACGTTGAACGGCGTCGGTGGGCTGAAGCCCACCCTACGCCAGCAGTTCACCTTGATTTAGCCTGAGCCAGCCGAGGTTTCGCCTCGGCCTGCCGGCGTTGCCCTGCAAAGCCGGGCCGAGCTCAACAGCCTGCAGCCGTCATTCCTACCAGCCGAGCGTTTCCTTGAGAAACGGGATGGTCAGCTTACGTTGCGCCTGGAGCGAAGCCTGATCGAGCCGGTCGAGCAACTCGAACAATGCACTCATGCTGCGGGCTCCGCGCGTGAGAATGAAACGACCCACGTCGTCCGGCAGACTCAGACCGCGGCGCGACGCTCGCAGCTGCAGGGCACGCAGCTTGTCCTCATCCGAAAGCTCCTGCAGTTGAAACACGAGCGATAAACTCAACCGGGATTTGAGATCTGGAAGCTGCACTGCGATTTCTCGCGGAGAGGCATCAGCGGCGAGCAACAGCCGTCGACCGCTGTCGCGAAGACGATTGAACAGATGGAACAAGGCTTCCTCCCAGGCCGGATCGCCTGCTATCGCATCCAGATCATCCAGACAGACCAGCTCGCTCTGTTCCAGATTATCCAGGAGTGCCGGGCCGTATTCCGCCACCTCCGCCAATGGCAGATATACCGCCAGCTCACTACGCTGTTCAACGCGCAAGCAGGCAGCCTGTAGCAGGTGACTGCGCCCGACACCGGTGCTGCCCCACAGATAGATCAACTCATCGGACCAGCCAGCTGCCGGTGAACAGACGCGCTCGACATAACCAAGCGCGGCCGCATTGGCGCCCGGATAGAAGTTGGCAAAGGTGGCGTCGTCACGAAGACGAATGCCCAAGGGGAGCTGAATGGGTTTCATGGTTGGCGGGGTGGGTCGACCGGCGGCTCTGCGTAGAGGTCCGAGAGTTTATAGAGATCATGCACGTGGCGCAGCAGAACCATGATCACCGCTGCAACTGGCAATGCCAGAAGCACACCGGTAAATCCGAACAATTGCCCCCCCGCCAGCACAGCGAAGATCACCGCAACCGGGTGCAGGCCGATACGGTCTCCCACCAGCAGCGGGGTCAACAGCATGCCTTCCAACATTTGACCGACTGTGAACACCGCAGCGACGCCCAGCAGCGGATAGAGCTCCAAACCAGACTGAAACAGCACGGCAATCACTGCCGCGCCTATGCCAACCACGAAGCCCATATACGGCACGATGCTGGCGAGGCCTGCCAGGACGCCAATCAAAAGCCCCAATTGGACACCGATTAACATGAGTCCAGTCGAATAGACCACAGCCAGCGCCAACATGACCAGCAGCTGGCCGCGGAGAAAGGCCCCGATCACTTCATGACACTCGCGCATCAGCGCCATGACAGCATCCTCCCGTCGCCGCGGCAACAGGGTGCGCAGTTTGGCCATGATCAGGTCCCAGTCACGCAGCAGGTAGAAGCACACCACCGGCACCAGCAGCAGGTTTGCCAACCAAGCCAACAACGCGATGCTCGACGCCGTCGCCTGACTGAGGATCACCGCCACTACATCCTTGGTGCTGCCGAGGTTGGCGGAAAACGCGCTCTTGAGCTGGTCGACGCGCCAGAAATCCTCATCGAGGCCAAACTGCGCCTGCACCCAAGGCAACGCCGTCACCTGCAGCCAGTCCAGCCCCTGCGGTGCCAGTTGATAGAGGTGCATCAGCTGTTTGCCGAGCATCGGCACCAACACCAGCAGCAGCAACAGACACAACAGCGTGAACAACGAGAAAACGAGGATCACGCCCCAGGTTCGGGACAGCTTCCAGCGCTCCAGCCGGTCTACCAGCGGGTCGCCCAGATAGGCCAGCAGGATGCCGACCAGAAAAGGTGAAAGGATTGGTGACAACTGATAAATCAGCCAGCCAATCAGTAACAGGGCCGCCAGCCATAGCCAGCGGTTGTTGTGGGTGATCGTCATGTTCTCAATGTCTTGTCTGGGGTAATCGAAGGCCGCATGGCTTCGGCAGGCGCAAGGAGACCGATGAATCGATAAACGTCATGGCAGACAGCGCCCACTTCGTTCTTTGTCACGATCAGTAAGCGGCATCGCCTCTACCAGCGGTAGCGCAGCAAAGTGCCCTGATCTGCCGACGGAAATCGGTCGATTGCCAGCGTACCCGGCTCCTCAAGAATCTGGGCGGCGTCCGGCTGCGCTTCAGCATTGCCAGCTGACAGGTCACCGTCAGGCTCGACACCACTATTAGCGCCCGCGGTATCCGTCGATTGCGGGTCGATTTCATCGGGAGCGACTTCCTGCAGTCGCGCCAAAGCCAGCTGAGCCCGAAGCTGTTCTGGGCTGGCGTTCAGGCGATACACCAGCCGATCACTTGCAACCTGCTGCAGTTGCGCGCCGAAGGGTTCGAGCAGGCGATCCAGTTCGGCGAAACGCTCCACGTCGGCCCCAAGCACCTCAAGCGTGATCTCCGATCTGTCGCCGGGCTTAACGCGGTATTGCGGTGCCAAGAATGTAGTCACGGCGAGCATCACCTCATCGGCCAATGCAACGCGGGTGTCGCCATTCGCCTTGCCTTGCGTCTGCTTGTCACCCAGCCAGAGGCGCCAGTCGGCTTCCCAACTTTCGCCGGACTGTTTCGCCATGACAGCGAGCAGCCCGTCTGCATCGTACCGCTCCGAAACATCGCGAAGCGCCTGGGGGTCCTTTGCAGTGATTGCGTCGGAGGTAGCGACGAGCTGCTCACTCAGATCGGCCAGCGGCAAGCGCAACGGAAGGCCGCGGTGCTGGGCGGCAGCACGCAAGTCGGAAGAACCTTCCTGCGCATCACCAACGAGCTGCGAACCGTCAGCAGTCTCTCCCAGCCACCAGGTCAGGATGCTTGGACGCTCAGCACCCCACAGCGGAAGCCCCGCTGAACGCAGCGCACGCTCGGTAGTCACCGGATCAAAGCTGACGACGACGGCGTCCCCTTCATAGGCATACCGGCTAACCAATTGCTGCGGATCGCTGCGCAATGGCGCAACGGCCTGCTGATCAGAGCTGGAATTGCCTGTCAGACGCAGCACCAGCGTGTCGAAAGCTTTGCGCAGCGCCTCTTCGCGCTCCGCTGGCTGTTGACTGGCAACCGGCTCACGCACCTTGTAGAGGTCGGCAAGGGGAACCGCCATGCTATGGGCGGACACAACTGCGCAGCAGAGCGCCAGGAGACGGGGAAATACGCGCATATATAGAAACTCGCTGGCTAGCCAGTCATGGGAACCTGACGGTCGCGTGGCGGCGATCGGGTTCGGCTACGGTAATCAAGTGTTATACCTTAAACAGGCCCCTAGCTCGCGGCAACCGCAGCAGTCACAAGCTGCACATCTTGCCGCGGGATCTCAGACATGCTCCTAGCACACCTGTTCGACATCACCGTTCGCGGGATGGTCGCTGTGCGGCAAGCCTGATAAAATCGCGCGCTTTCCGCAGACCGGTCCGGCGCCCTCGCCGCGTCCCGACAGAAACCTGATTCTGACCCGGTCGCCCCGCACTCCCCTTCACAGGTCCGGATTCTTATGAGCAAGCAACCCTCCATCAGCTACAAGGACGCCGGTGTCGACATCGATGCAGGCGAAGCGCTGGTCGAACGCATCAAAGGCGTAGCCAAGCGCACCGCTCGTCCTGAGGTCATGGGTGGCCTGGGCGGATTTGGCGCGCTCTGCGAAATTCCGGCTGGCTATAAGCAGCCCGTTCTGGTCTCCGGCACCGATGGCGTTGGCACCAAGTTGCGCCTGGCGCTGAATCTCAACCAGCACGACAGCATCGGCCAGGATCTGGTTGCGATGTGCGTGAACGACCTGGTTGTTTGCGGCGCCGAACCGCTGTTCTTTCTTGACTACTACGCCACTGGCAAGCTCAACGTCGACATCGCCGCCACGGTGGTGACCGGTATCGGTGCTGGTTGTGAACTGGCAGGTTGCTCGCTGGTGGGCGGCGAAACCGCCGAGATGCCCGGCATGTACGAAGGCGAAGATTACGACCTGGCTGGCTTCTGCGTAGGCGTAGTGGAGAAAAGTGAAATCATCGACGGCTCGAACGTAGCCGCTGGCGATGCACTGATCGCCCTTCCGTCTTCCGGCCCGCATTCCAATGGCTATTCGCTGATCCGCAAGATCATCGAAGTAGCGGGCGCCGATATCAAGAACACCCAGCTCGACGGCAAGCCGCTCACTGAGCTCCTGATGGCGCCGACACGTATTTATGTGAAGCCATTGCTCAAGTTGATCAAAGAGACCGGCGCGGTGAAGGCGATGGCGCACATCACTGGCGGCGGCCTGCTGGACAACATCCCGCGCGTGCTGCCCGAAGGCAGCCAGGCAGTCATCGATGTCGCGAGCTGGCAGCGCCCTGCTGTGTTTGATTGGTTGCAGCAGCAAGGCAATGTCGATGAACACGAAATGCACCGCGTGTTGAACTGTGGTGTCGGCATGGTCATCTGTGTCGCCCAGGATCAGGTCGAAACCGTACTTGCCAATCTACGCACGTCCGGCGAAAGCCCTTGGGTCATTGGCGAAATCGGCTCGGCTGGCGAAGATGCCGAGCGCGTACTGCTGAACAACCTGAAAAGCCATTGATGCACGCACCCTGCAATGTCGTCGTGCTGATCTCGGGGTCTGGAAGCAATCTCCAGGCCCTGATCGACAGCCTCGGTGAAGACAGCCCCGTGAGCATCCGTGCTGTTGTTTCAAACCGTGCGGAGGCCTATGGCCTGCAGCGTGCGCAGGCGGTGGACATCGATACGCATGTCCTGCAGCACAAGGGATTTGCTGATCGCGAAGCCTTCGATGCGGCACTGATTGAAATCATCGACGCTTATCAGCCGCAACTGGTGGTGCTAGCCGGCTTCATGCGGATACTCTCCGCAGGCTTCGTTCG
The DNA here is from genome assembly GCF_038562055.1 of Stutzerimonas chloritidismutans. Classification (GTDB taxonomy): domain Bacteria; phylum Pseudomonadota; class Gammaproteobacteria; order Pseudomonadales; family Pseudomonadaceae; genus Stutzerimonas; species Stutzerimonas chloritidismutans_A. Next base: position 141,610 of record NZ_JBCFXD010000002.1, read on the forward strand.
CCATTACCAGGGTCGCCTGCTCAACATCCATCCGTCCCTGTTACCGAAATACAAGGGACTGGATACCCATCGCCGCGCACTCGATGCAGGCGACCAGGAGCACGGTTGCAGCGTGCACTTCGTGACCGAGGAGCTCGACGGCGGTCCTGTGGCCATACAGGCTCGCCTGAAAATCGAACCCAACGAAAGCATCGACCAACTGACCGATCGAGTGCATGCGGCAGAGCACATCATCTATCCGCTGGCAGTTCGCTGGTTCGCCGACGGCCGCTTGCGCCTTGCCGATCAAGGCGCGATGCTGGATAACGTGCTGTTGCCGGCCACCGGCCATCTATTAGAAATCTAGGAGACATTATGCGTCGCGCCTTGCTGCTCGCTCTCGCCGTGCTGGCCCTGCCGGTCCAGGCCCTTGAGCTAAAGCCTTTCTCTGCCAGCTACACCGCGGATTGGAAACAGGTCCCTGTCAGCGGCACAGCCCAGCGCAGCCTGGAAAAGCGCGATGACAATACCTGGGAGCTGGACTTCGAAGCCTCGATGCTGGTTGCCAGCTTCAATGAGCGCAGCGTTTTCCAGGTCGAAGGCGAGACCTTCCTGCCGCAGAAATACCGACTCAAGCGCAGCGGGCTGGGCAAAGGCAAGTCCATCAAGCACGATTTTGACTGGCAAGCCAAACAGGTGGTCGGAGAAGACCGCGGTGATCCGGTTAAGCTTCCACTGAATCGCGGCCTGCTGGACAAATCAACCTATCAGATCGCCCTTCAGCACGCGGTTGCAGCGGGCGAAAAGAGCATGAGCTACCAAGTAGTAGATGGTGACGAGATCGAGACCTACGATTTCCGCGTCCTGGGCGAGGAAAAGGTCAGCACGAAGGCCGGTCAGGTCGACGCCATCAAGGTCGAACGCGTGCGCGATCCGACGCAGAGCAAGCGACAAACTATCCTCTGGTTCGCCAAGAACTGGGACTTCATGCTGGTCCGCCTGCATCAGGTGGAAAAAGACGGCAAGGAGTATCAGATCATGCTCGAAGAAGGCACCGTCGATGGCCGAGCCGTCAAAGGTAGCTAATCCAACTGCGCCAGCCCCGCTGGCGCAGCATTGCCCCGCCTGAATTCGAGCCCGTTCATGATCGCACCCCGCGCTTTGCTGCTCAGTTTTCTACCGGTTTTCGCCGGTTGCCAGTCACTGCAATGGAGCGACGAGGCTCCAGTGCACTCGACCGAACGTCTGCAAGGCACCATCACTCAGCTGGACGGCGGGTTGCAATTCAGCAGCTGCCAAGGGCGACGCAGCCTCGCCTTGGTCGACAGCGCCACGACGGGATTACCTGATGATGTGCAAGCACTGATGGCCGGAAGCAACCAGCCTTTGTTCGCCGACCTGCGGGGCAGCCTGATCAATCAAAGTGGCAACAGCGATCAGCTTCAGCTGACCCAGGTGTATCGGCTCCAAGCAGAGGGCCCCGGCTGCAGCGACGCGGCATTCAGCCAGTTGCTCCTGCGCGCGACGGGGCATGAGCCAGGCTGGAGCGTCACGATCACCAGCGGCGGCTTGCTCCTTGAGCGTCCCGACCAACAGGCCTTGGCGCTCCCCTATCTGGAAGAGCAACTGCCGGGCGGGCAGACCAACTTCAGTACAGAAGCCAACGATCAGCGCCTCGAACTATGGGTGGCCCCGCAACGCTGCCTGGACAGCGCAACCGGCACAGTCAGCCATCTGACTGCAGAGCTGCGCCTGGACGGCCAGACCTTACGCGGCTGCGCCTATTATGGCGGCGCCCGCCAAGACTGAATTTATCGAGGGCGCAGCCTGGCGCCTCCCGACGTTTCGAAGACCCGACCATGAATGAAGCCCTAACCCTGCTGCAGCCCTATCCCTTCGAAAAACTGCGCGGCCTGCTTGCCGGTGCGCAGCCGCCAGCAGACAAGCGCCCCATCGCGCTGTCGATCGGTGAGCCGAAGCACCGCTCGCCCGAGTTCGTCGCTCAGACACTGGCCGACAACCTCGACCAGCTTGCGGTGTACCCCACCACGCAGGGCATCCCGGCGTTACGCGAGTCGATTGCCCATTGGTGTGAGCGCCGCTTTGGCGTAGCTAAGGGAGCCCTCGACGCGACACGGCATGTATTGCCAGTCAACGGCACCCGCGAAGCGCTGTTCGCTTTCACCCAGGCCGTAGTCAATCGTGAGCAGGGTGCGCTGGTCATCAGCCCCAATCCCTTCTATCAGATCTACGAGGGTGCGGCGCTTTTGGCAGGCGCCACGCCGCATTATTTGCCTTGCACCGCTGAAAATGGCTTCAACCCAGACTTCGACGCGGTTTCGGCAGATGTCTGGCAGCGCACTCAAATTCTTTTTCTCTGCTCGCCGGGCAATCCGACCGGCGCGCTAGTCCCGCTTGAAACGCTGAAGAAGCTGATTGCCCTGGCGGACGAGTTCGACTTCGTCATCGCCGCGGATGAATGCTACAGCGAGCTCTATTTCGACGAAGACCAGCCGCCTGCCGGACTATTGACCGCTTGTACAGCGCTAGGGCGCGATGACTTCAAGCGCTGCGTGGTCTTTCATAGCCTCTCCAAGCGCTCAAACCTGCCAGGGCTGCGCTCCGGGTTCGTCGCAGGCGATGCGGACATTCTCCAGGCGTTTCTGCTGTACCGCACCTACCACGGCTGCGCCATGCCGGTGCAAACGCAATTGGCCAGCGTTGCCGCCTGGAACGATGAAGCGCACGTGCAGGCCAATCGGCAACTGTACCGCGAGAAATTCGACGCGATGCTCGACATCCTTACACCCGTGATGGACGTTCAGCGGCCGGACGGCGGCTTCTATCTGTGGCCTAAAACGCCTGTAGATGACCAACTTTTCACCCGCGAATTGTATGCACGTGAGCATGTCACCGTCGTCCCAGGTGCTTACCTGTCACGCGAGGTCGAAGGAATCAGTCCAGGCACGGGCCGGGTACGGATGGCGCTCGTGGCTCCGCTGGAAGATTGCATCGAGGCCGCAGAGCGGATTCGCGCATTCATCAAGACGCTTTGATGCCGGAACCGGACGCGCTGGCGTCCGGTTAGGCGATGTCAGGCGACGCCTGGCGGAATCATGTCCTTGCCATAGTCACGCAGCTTTTCAAGATTCTCCGGCTTCATATGCTCGGGAATATCAGCCTTGGTGTTCTCGTCTTGCCTGCTCTGCTCTTCAGTGCTCGGCTTTTCCGACTCGCTCATGACAACCTCCGTCAGATCGCGTTTTCTTCCCAGATCAGCTCGCCTTCGTCGCTGACCTCCCTCACCTTGGTCAAGGCAGCTTCGGCAGCCACGTCCGCTTCAGACGCGAGGTCGTAACGGCGGCCGTTGGCGACTTTGAAAACGTGTGCATTCTCATCAGTGCCGCGACGCTTGACGGCGATCACAGCCTCGAACCCCTTGTCAGCAGGAACGGCGGACGAAATGGCTTCGTGGTTCTCGAAATGCTTGCGTGCCATACATGACCTCATCGTTATGATTGTGATCAATGGACAACGTGAAGGGAGGAAAAGGTCGAACCTCTTTCACTCGCGTGGACGAGTGCAGGGGTAGTGAGTTTGAACCGGCTTCGCGCCGCAGACGGCAAGCTTCGTCTCGTCGTGGCATAATCCGCGGCCCAGTTTGGCCGGAGAAAGCGGAGCTGCTATGCCCGATAAAAGCAAAGGACGCTGTCTATACGGCATCAAGGCGTGCGACACCATGAAAAAAGCCCGTACCTGGCTCGACCAGCAGGGGCTAAGCTATGAGTTTCATGACTACAAGAGCGCCGGAATCGACCGCGCCCACCTGGAAGCCTGGTGCAACGAACATGGTTGGCAAACTTTACTCAACCGTGCTGGCACCACTTTCCGCAAGCTGAACGATGAGCAAAAAGCCGATCTTGACCAGGCAAAAGCCATCGAATTGATGCTGGCCCAGCCGTCGATGATCAAACGCCCGGTTCTCGATTTAGGCGACAAGACACTCGTTGGCTTCAAGCCAGACATTTACGCTGCCGAGCTGGCAGCCAAGAACTGAAACCGCTCGCCAAGACGCGCGCGACTGATAAAGGATCCAACCATGAGCAATTCCCTCTTCAGCCTGGCGTTTGGCGTCGGCACTCAAAACCGTCAGGGCAACTGGCTCGAAGTCTTCTATGCGCAACCGCTGCTTCGTCCGGCTGGCGAGCTGGTCGACGCGGTTGCACCACTGCTCAATTACCAGGGCGGCAACCAGGCGATCGCCATCAACACCACCCAGGCGGCGCAACTGGCCGATGCAATCAAGACGATAGATCCCATTCAGCACGCGTTGCTTACCCGCCTCGCCGAAAGCCAGCGCCCGCTGGTGGTTACGCTGCTCGCCGAAGACGCCGCGCTGACCTCCACGCCGGAAGCCTACCTCAAGCTGCATCTGATCTCGCATCGTCTGGTCAAGCCGCACGGCTTGAACCTCACTGGCATCTTCCCGCTGCTGCCCAATGTCGCCTGGACTAACCAGGGCGCAGTCGACCTGGCCGAACTCGCCGAACGTCAGCTGGAAGCGCGTCTGAAGGGCTACCTGCTGGAAGTCGTTTCGGTGGACAAGTTCCCGAAGATGACCGACTACGTGGTTCCGGCCGGCGTCCGTATCGCCGACAGCGCGCGTATCCGCCTCGGTGCCTATGTGGGTGAAGGCACGACCGTGATGCACGAAGGCTTCATCAACTTCAACGCCGGCACTGAAGGGCCGGGCATGATCGAAGGTCGCGTCTCGGCTGGCGTTTTCGTCGGCAAGGGCTCGGACCTGGGTGGCGGTTGCTCGACCATGGGCACCCTTTCCGGTGGCGGCAACATCGTCATCGCAGTCGGCGAAGGCTGCCTGATCGGCGCAAACGCAGGGATCGGTATCCCGCTGGGCGATCGCAACACCGTGGAATCCGGTCTGTACATCACAGCCGGCACCAAAGTGAACCTGCTCGATGAACAAGGCGAGCTGGTCAAGGTGGTTAAGGCACGCGAACTGGCTGGCCAGACCGACCTGTTGTTCCGCCGTAATTCGTTGAGCGGTGCAGTCGAATGCAAGACACATAAGTCTGCGATCGAGCTGAACGAGGCGTTGCACGCGCACAACTAAGCGCAGCGTACCGATGCGGACAGGCGGACGCTTTAGCCCCGCCTGTCTAGGCAGTTCCTCCACAGGCGTCCCGTCCTGCTTTCAGGAGTATCCATGCCGCTGATATCCCCCTGGCGCGCCGACTTTCCCGCCTTGGCTATCCTCGAAGCCCAGGGTCAGACCTACCTGGATAGCGCGGCCACTTCGCAGAAGCCCCAGGCACTGATCGACGCCCTTACCGGCTATTACACCTGTGGCACCGCTAACGTTCATCGCGCCCAGCACCAGCCGGCTGAACGAGCGACTCGCGCATTCGAAGACTCGCGGATCAAGGTGGCGCGCTGGCTCAACGCCGCATGCCCGACCGAAATCGTCTTCACCCGCGGCGCCACTGAAGCGCTGAATCTGTTGGCTTATGGCCTTGAACACCTGATTACAGCGGGTGATGAAATCGTCGTCAGCGCCTTGGAGCACCACGCCAACCTGTTGCCCTGGCAGCAGCTGGCCCGGCGCCAAAACGCGAAGCTGGTCGTATTGCCGCTCAACGAACACGGCATCATTGATATTGAAGCCGCAACCCGCCTGATCGGCCCGCGCACCCGCCTCCTTGCCATCAGTCAACTGTCCAATGTACTCGGCGCTTGGCAGCCGTTGGCAGAATTGCTGCCACTGGCCAAGGCCCAGGGCGCGCTTAGCGTAGTCGACGGTTCGCAGGGCGTGGTTCATGGCCGGCATGACATGCAGGCGCTGGACTGCGATTTCTATGTACTTTCCAGCCACAAGCTGTACGGCCCGGAAGGCGTCGGCGCGCTCTATGGCAGGGGCGAATCGCTGCTCAAACTCAGGCATTGGCAGTTCGGCGGCGAAATGGTCCGCGTTGCTGACTTCCAGAATGCCGACTTTCATGCCGCACCGCTTGGATTCGAAGCCGGCACCCCACCGATCGGCGGGGTGATTGGCTTGGGTGCCACACTGGACTATCTGTCAAAACTGGATGCCGAGGCCGTCGACCGCCACGAGCTGACCCTGCACAACGCTCTGTTAACAGGTTTGGCGCAGCGACCGGGCGTGCGGCTATTGGGCCGCCCTCAATTGGCGCTCGCAAGCTTCACCGTCGACGACATCCATCATGGTGATCTGGCCCATCTACTGACCGAACAGGGCATTGCCATACGCAGCGGCACCCACTGCGCCCAGCCTCTGATGAAGTCTCTGGGTGTCGAAGGCGCGATTCGCGTATCGCTCGGACTGTATAACGATGGTGTCGATCTGCAGCGATTCTTCGATGCGCTGGATCAGGCACTGGAAATGCTGCGATGACCGAGCTGCCCGAAGCCGCTGAGGCAACGCTTCAGTCCTTCCAGTTGGCGGCAGGTTGGGAGCAACGTGCGCGGCTGTTGATGCAGTGGGGTGATCGGCTTGAGCCCCTGAGCGATGCCGAACGCAATGAGCTCAACCTGGTTGCCGGCTGTGACAGCAAGCTCTGGCTGGTTGGCGAACAGCTAGGCGATAGCTGGCACTTTCGCGGCACCAGCGAGGCCCGTCTGTTGCGCGGGCTGCTTGCCGTGCTGCTGGTTCGGGTAAATGGCCTGGATGCCGACGAGCTACAGCGGCTCGACGTAGCGGACTGGTTCGGCCAACTGGGCCTCTCTCGACAGCTCTCGCCATCCCGGGCCAATGGAATGAACGCCGTTATCGGCAGAATGCGCGAGCTGGCGGCGGCCGCCGGGCGAGCCTCGAAAGGCTGAAGGCCAGACAGTGGCCGTTTCAGCTCTTCGAACGCTCCGCCGGCCGCCGAGCCCCGGCGACCAGTTTGTCAACCGCCCTCGCTGCAGCGACCAAGCCGAAACTGGCAGTCACCATCATTGACGCTCCAAACCCGCCGGCGCAGTCGAGCTTTACCCCCTCGCCGACAAAGCTCTTGCTCTGGCAAACACCGCCGTCCGGTTTGGGGTAGCGCAGCTGTTCGGTGGAGAACACACAAGGCACGCTGTAGGTCCGACCTGGCGTACGGGAGAAGTTATAGTCGCGCCGTAATAGCGAACGCACTTTAGCCGCCAGCGGGTCGTTGAACGTTTTGTTCAGGTCGGCGACCTGGATCTGGGTGGGATCGACCTGTCCGCCAGCCCCGCCGGTCGCGATGATCTGGATCTTGCGCCGCTTGCACCAGGCGATGAGCGCGGCTTTGGCCGGTACGCTGTCGATGCAGTCAATAACGCAATCCAGCTGCTCGGTGATGTACTCGGCCATGGTTTCGCGAGTCACGAAGTCGGCCACGGCGTGAACCACACACGCCGGGTTGATCGCCTTTATCCGCGCCGACATTTCATCCACCTTTGGCTTGCCCACCGCGCCTTCAAGCGCATGGATCTGCCGATTGGTGTTGGTAATGCAGACATCATCCAGATCGAACAGACTGATCTCACCGACGCCACTGCGCGCCAGCGCCTCGGCCGCCCACGACCCAACTCCGCCGATACCGACCACCGCGACGTGCGCAGCCGCCAGCCGCTGCAATCCCTCGGAACCGTATAAACGGGCGATGCCGCCGAACCGTTGATCGTCGATAGACATGGCATACCTCAAACAAGACATTCGCGGATTATAGGCCCGAGCCCTCGCCGTCCCAACCAGGCATACCGAGGCGTTTTCAACCAGGCTGGTTCTGACCCGCTGCTGCCCTGCTTTTTAATTTAATATGGCGCCCTTTCCCCGCCTTACCCCGGAGCCGTGATGACCGCCGCCGCCCTCTCCCCGACCCTCGAACTTGCCTGCGAGCTGATCAATCGGCCATCGGTCACCCCGCTGGATGAGGGCTGTCAGCAGCTGATGACCGAGCGGCTCTCCGCCTGCGGCTTCGCCATCGAGTCAATGCACATCGAGGACGTCGAAAACTTCTGGGCGATTCGCGGCAACGAAGGTCCGGTCCTGTGCTTCGCCGGCCACACCGATGTGGTCCCTACCGGCCCGGTACAGGCTTGGCAGAACCCGCCGTTCGCCGCACGGATCGATGAGAGCGGCATGCTTCATGGTCGCGGTGCGGCGGACATGAAAGGCAGCCTGGCGTCGATGATTGTGGCGGTTGAGCGCTTTACCGCTAAGCACCCGAACCACAAAGGCCAGATCGCGTTTCTCATCACCAGCGACGAGGAAGGCCCTGCACACTACGGCACCAAGGCCGTCGTAGAACGTCTGCGGGAGCGAGGTCAGCGCCTGGATTGGTGCATTGTCGGCGAGCCATCGAGCACCACACTTGTCGGTGATGTGGTCAAGAATGGCCGCCGCGGCTCACTCGGCGGCACGCTTACCGTTCGCGGACAACAAGGCCATGTGGCTTACCCGCACCTTGCCAAAAACCCGATCCATCTGGCCGCGCCAGCCTTGGCCGAGCTGGCCGCCGAACACTGGGATGACGGCAACCCATTCTTCCCGCCGACCAGCTTCCAGATCTCCAATCTGAATTCAGGCACCGGCGCGACCAACGTCATCCCCGGAACGCTGGAGGCCGTGTTCAATTTCCGTTTTTCCACCGAATCCACGGTCGAAGGATTGCAGCAACGCACCGCGGCGATTCTCGACAAGCACGGCCTGGACTGGAGCGTCGACTGGGCGCTTTCAGGTTTGCCCTTTCTGACCGAACCAGGTGATCTGCTTGATGGCGTGGCTGCGGCGATCCGCAGCGTCACCGGCCGCGAGACCAAGCCCTCTACGAGCGGCGGCACCTCGGATGGGCGCTTCATCGCCACACTGGGCACCCAGGTGGTCGAGCTGGGACCGGTAAACGCGACGATTCATCAGGTAAACGAGCATATCCTCGCCAGCGACCTTGATCTGCTCACCGAGATCTACTACCAGACCCTGGTCAACCTGCTCGCATGCTGATCTGTCCTATCTGCCACGGCGAGCTGGGTGCGGTGGAAAATGGCGTTGCCTGCCCGGCCAATCACCGGTTTGATCGAGCCCGTCAGGGTTATCTGAACCTGCTTCCGGTGCAACACAAGAACAGCCGCGATCCCGGCGACAACCAGGCTATGGTCGAGGCGAGGCGGCGCTTTCTCGATGGCGGCCACTACGCGCCGCTGGCGAAACGCCTGGCACAGCTGGCAGCCGAACGATCGCCGCGTCGCTGGCTCGATATTGGCTGTGGCGAAGGTTATTACACGGCGCAAATGGCTCAAGCACTGCCCGGCGCGCAAGGCTATGCGCTGGATATTTCCCGCGAAGCCGTCAAGCGCGCCTGCAAGCGCGCGCCGAAGATCGACTGGCTGGTAGCAAGCATGGCCAGGGTGCCGTTGGCCGATGCCAGCTGCGATCTCTTAGCCAGCGTCTTCAGCCCGCTGGATTGGACCGAAGCACGTCGCCTGCTAGCGCCCGGCGGCGGCCTGCTGCGCATGGGGCCGACTCGCGAGCATTTATGGGAACTGCGAGGGCTGCTGTACGACGAGGTCCGTGATTACGACGACCGGAAGCATCTGTCGCTTATTCCTGAGGGTATGCATCTCGCACACAGCGAGACCCTAACCTTCGAGCTGCAATTGGACGACTCGCAGGCGCGAGCCGATCTGCTGGCGATGACTCCGCACGGCTGGCGCGCCAGTGCCGAACGCCGCGCGGCAGTCATTGAGGCGCCATTGCACGTACGGGTTGCGATACGCTATGACTGGATTCAAAGAGACTGATCAAAAGCTGCAAGCAAACGCTACCTCGATCTAAAGTCGATGCAATGCGTCTGATGTGCCCTTTGAGGCCTCAACACTTACCATCCAATCGGCTGTACCGTCAGCCAGACAAGGCCATTTCATGCGTCAACCGGATATCGAAATCTACCTCAGGGACGCCAGCCAAGACGCCGTCACTGACTGGCTGACCCAGGCGGTCGGGACCTGCTCCCCCTGGCAAGCAAAGGGTAAAACCTTCAAGTGCAGGGCCGGCGACATTCCAGTGACCTGGCTGCCCAAGGCTGTAGGAAAGTGGCATAGCCTGCTGCTTGAAAGCGACGGCACGCCTTGGGAAGACGATGTAGCCTGCGCCCGCGATGCCTATCAGGCACTCGGCGTGGAAATTCGCTGCGCACCGGGCGGCTGGCAGGAAGAAGAATCGGTGGAAGACGCCGACCGCTGGATCAGCGTCAGCGAGCGTGGCGAAGCTGAAATCGTCTGGCGCACCGACTGACCCTCAGCCAGCGCAGCGCACTCGATACGTCTGTGACGAGACGCAAAGCCAGCAAAGGGTTACCGAGGCCGGAAAGTGAGCGGCTCAAGCCGCTCTAACGCACTACTCGGAGCGACCAATCTGAAAAAACTGGCCATGGCTCCAGACGCCTAGCCAAGCGACACCATCGATCTCTCGCGGCACTGCCAGTTCCACCAACTGGTAAAACACGTTGCGATGTATAAGTGCCTCGAGATTGGCTCGCACATGAACGTAGGGTGCTGGCTCCTGCGTATCAGGATTCAGCTCGACCCGCATGGGATGCTCGATTCCCGCTTCGGTTTCGTCGCCGACATTGGTGATAAAGCGCAACACCTGGCCTTCGCCACTTCCTTCCGCCACCAACTCCACTGCCACGAAAGGCGCGTCATCCACCTTGATGCCGACCTTCTCGACTGGGGTCACCAGGAAATAATCGTCGCCGTCTCGCCGGATCACCGATGAAAAAAGCCGCACCATTGCTGGCCGGCCGATTGGCGTGCCCTGGTAGATCCAGCTCCCGTCGCGCGCGATTCGCATATCCAGATCACCGCAGAATGGCGGGTTCCATAGGTGTACCGGTGGCAGGCCTTTTTTCTCGGCCTTGGGAATCTGACTCAACAGGTTTGCAGCTTTTCCCGTATCGCTCATATCGGCTCCTCAGCGTCCCAGGCCTATCAGGCGCCGGGCGTAGTCACGCAAGGGCGGCCCCAACAAGACCTGCGGTGTCGCGTCATAAATGTTTAGCAAACCGCCGCGGCTTCGAATACTTGCCGTATCGACCAGATACCGATTTCCGGTCTCGATCAGCATCAACTGAACCACACTGGTATCAACACCCAGACGATCAAGCGCGCGCTGGTCGTTGAGCTCGTCAAAACTGCCAATACGGTCATCGGCCGCGGCAAAGCGCGAATACAACAAGTAATGGGCACCAGCGATCGCCGCCTGGTTCAATGCTTCCTCCAGCCCTACAGGTTCTGGTGCGCGCCGGACCAGCGGAAAGTAGCGGACGAAGCTCTCAAACGCCTCTTCAGCCACCACGTTCGGTCGAGGATAAGCCCCGCCTGGGGGAACGAAGTGCCCCTGCGCAATGTAGATGAATGAATCCGGCTGCAGCCGCCACGAGGCGGACCTCACCGTCTCGCTATGGTCGAGAATGCCAACGTCTCGCAGTTGGTAGCGGGTTTCCTCGGCCATATCGCTGACCTTCATGCAGCCGCTCAGCATGAGCACGGCCACGATAAGGCTGAACACTTTCATCATTTGCACCAGTCCTGACGGAAAACCGACGTTCGACAAAGCAATGCAGCAAACACGCCAGCTCGCAGGAATATGAGTCAGAGGCCCCGCTGCCACTCTTGGCGCAGCGGTGCACGCTCCGGTGATTCAATAGCCTGGCGGACTTGAGCTAACAGGGCGCTCTTGTCCTGGCCCAGAACGCCCTTGAGTACCAGGTAGTTTGAAGCATGGTCGCTGCGGAACACGGTGTCCTCGAGCTCCAGCGACTGCAATAGGGTCTCGATCTCGGCGAACAGCGCCTGACGGTCAAGTGGCTCGAAATCCGCAAACCCTTGGCGAAAGCGCGCCTCGCCGCCCGGGAAGCTGACGACAAGCGTAGACAGATACTCAGGCTGCGCCTGATTCATCAAGCGGGCCGAATTTACTGCATGCTGCGCACTGAGTAGCTTTCCGCCCAGGCCGTTGAGGATCATCACCGAGCGCGTGATTCCAGCCTGCCGCAACTTGTCCAATGCGCCGAGGGTCGACTCGTACGTCTCACCTTTATTGACCCGTGCCAACACCTCGTCGTCGCCGGATTCTGCGCCTATATAGGCCATCTTGAGACCGGCATCGGCAAGCTCCTTGAGCTCGTCGACCGACTTCTTGCGAAGATTACGCGGCAGGCAGTAGCTCGACACGCGCTCGACATCGGGCATGTGCTTGCGGATTTGCTCGAGAATAGTCAGCAGTCGGCGAGTCGGTAGTACCAGCGCATCCCCATCAGCTAAAAACACGCGCTGAACGATCAGTCGCTCGCCACATCGCCTGATCTCTTCAAGCACCTGCTCTTCGTCACGAGCACGGAATTTCTTCTGCGGCTGAACATACATCTCGCAGAAGGTGCAGCGATTCCAGGAGCATCCATTGGTAACAGGCAAGATCAGCGAATGCGCTTCGCTTGGCGGCCGGAACACCGGCTCGATGTAGCTGATGGGAAATGTGCTCATCGGATCTACCCGCCTCGCCAGCTAGCCATTGCCGCTGGTCCAAGTTGCTAGTCGCGCTTGCGCTTGTTGCCCATTCGCACGCCGATATCCATCAGGAATTGGAAGAAACCTTCCTGATCCTCAAGAACATTGCTCCAGAATGGCGAGTGATACAGCGCAACGGCACCATGCACCAGAGCCCACGCGGCGCAATAGTGGAAGTAAGGCGGTACGTCTTCCAGCTTGCCTTCGGCGATGCGACCTTTGATCAGCTGGGTCAGGTGCTCGAAGTTGGAGGCGCGGATACGATGAAGTTCCTCGACCATTTCAGGCACCTGATTACCTTTGACCACCTTTTCCTCGAGCCGGTCAAACAGGCGATAACGCTGGGGGTCGCCCATACGAAACTCGAAGTAGGCTCGCGACAACGCTTCCTTGTCCTGATCGAGACTCGACGAGTGGAGCAGCTCATTCAAATCCCGCTCGTAGTCGAGCATCAGCCGAAGGTAGATTTCAGCCTTCGATTTAAAGTGCTTGTAGATGGTGCCTTTGCCGATGCCCACCCTGTCGGCGATCATCTCGACAGTGACACTGTCTTCACCTTGTTCGAGAAATAACTGGAGCGCCGTGTCGAGAATCTCTTGTTCGCGACGGCGAAATTCGCGGACCTTGCGGGATTCATTTTGCATAAGGGGCTGCGGAGTGAAAAATCGAAGCAGATGATTATGCCTGTTTAGTCAGAAAATGCACGGAACATTGCCTATGAGTACAGTGAATGACGAATTTCCCCAAATCGAAGGCTTACGGTACCTAAATCACGCGGCTGTTGCGCCCTGGCCACGTCGCGCGACTGATGCGGTAATCAAATTTGCCGAGCAGAACAGCACGATTGGCGCGCGCGATTATCCCCAATGGCTAGCGGTCGAACACCGTCTGCGAGATCGTCTGGCCAGATTACTCAACGCACCCACCCCAGCGGACATTGCGCTGGTTAAGAACACCTCGGAAGCGCTTTCTTTCGTGGCCTTTGGGCTTGATTGGAAAGCAGGTGACCAGGTCGTCATAAGCGACGAGGAGTTTCCTTCCAATCGTGTGGTTTGGGAGGCGCTGCAACCGCAAGGAGTTGAGGTCATCCAGGTCAGTCTCAAGGGCAAAGATCCCGAAGGCGATCTGCTCGCGGCCTGTGGCCCGAGCGTGCGGCTACTGGCGATTAGTGCCGTGCAGTACGCCAGTGGGCTACGGCTCGATCTGCCACGACTCGGTCAAGGCTGCGAGCAACGAGGGGTACTGCTGTGCATTGATGCAATACAACAGCTGGGCGCGCTGCCATTCGATGTTCAGCAGTATCGATGCGCGTTCGCCATGGCGGATGGGCACAAATGGCTATTGGGGCCGGAGGGCCTGGGGGTGTTCTATTGCCGTAGCGACTTGCGCGGTCAGCTCAAGCTTCACGAATACGGCTGGCATATGCTTGAGCACGCCGGTGATTATGACCGCAGCGACTGGCAGCCAGCATCCAGCGCTCAGCGCTTCGAGTGCGGCAGCCCAAATCTGCTTGGCGCCATGGCATTGGACGCAAGCTTGTCTCTGCTGGAAGAAGTTGGAATGGTCGCAGTGGGCCAGGCACTGGCCCAACGCATCGAGCATTTTCAGCGCGAGCTGTCGGCCATGCAGGGTATCGCGCTGCTGAGCCCAACCAATCCAGGCCGACGGGCAGGCATCCTTACGTTCACGGTTGACGGAATGGACAACCCGACTGTTTTTCAACGCCTCAAACAAGAGCAGGTTGTCTGTGCGCTTCGGGGCGGAGGGATCAGGCTGTCACCGCATTTCTACACGCGACCTGAGGTCATCGAGCAAACTTTGTCCATCATTCACCGGCTGCTCGCGAAGTGAGCGATCAGCCTGATCGTGACTATTCCAAATCCGTTTAAAAATGACAGCATTCGCCCAGCAGGGTTAGCGATCCGGACCAATACTTCAATCACTGGCCGCGCAATCCCCCCAATGCTCGGCCAGCTGAGGGAGCGAGGAACGTGACCTCATACTCCTAATGGTCTTGACCCGGCTCCTCGTGACGCCGGGTTTTTTTTGCTCGTGCCTCAGGCTTCACTATGCACTTCACGCCTGCTCGAAAGCCGCAACCGGAAGCATATCCAGATGAACAGCACCCAGAAGGGCATGGCAATGATGGACGTTCGCAGACCTGGCATTGACAGCATGATGGCCGCAATCAATGCCACGAACGCCAGGCACAGATAATTGCTGAACGGGTACCAGAAGGCCTTGAAGGAAGGCTCGATACCCTGCGCTTTCATCGCCTTGCGAAACTTCAAATGGGCAAGGCTGATCATTGCCCAGTTGATCAATAGCGCCGCAACCACCAGCGACATGAGCAATTCAAGTGCTGTTTGCGGCAGCAGGTAGTTCACCAGCACGCAGAGCATGGTGACCAGCGCTGATAGGGCGATCGCCAGCACAGGCACACCACGGCGATTCACCATCATCAGCACCTTTGGCGCATCGCCCTGCTCTGCCAACCCGTACAGCATGCGACTGTTGCAGTACACGCCGCTGTTATAGACCGAGAGGGCCGCCGTCAGCACCACGAAGTTAAGGATGTGCGCCGCAGTGTCGCTGCCGATCAGTGAAAAGATCTGCACGAAAGGGCTGCCGCTGTAAGGGTCGCCGGCCGAGCCCAGCGTTTCCAGCAAGCTGTCCCATGGATACAACGCCAACAGAACGCTGAGGGCGCCGATGTAAAAAATCAGAATCCGGTAAACAACCTGATTGATGGCTTTTGGTATGACCGTCTTCGGGTCCGATGCTTCAGCTGCGGTAATCCCCACCAACTCCAATCCGCCGAAGGAAAACATGATAATGGCCAAGGCCATGACCATCCCGCTGATGCCGTTGGGGAAGAATCCGCCGTGGCTCCAGAGGTTGCTGAAGCCGGCCTGCTCGCCACCTGTCCCGCTCAGGAGCAAGTACAGGCCCAGCGCAATCATGCCAACGATGGCGCCAACCTTGACGATGGCAAACCAGAACTCAGTCTCGCCAAAGGTCTTCACATTGACCAGATTGATCAGGTTGATCAGCACGAAAAACACTGCAGCGGTGGCCCAAGTCGGCACTTCCGGCCACCAGAACTGGACGTATTTGCCTACCGCCGTCAGCTCGGCCATTCCCACCAGTACGTAGAGCACCCAGTAGTTCCAACCGGACAGAAAGCCCGCATAGGGCGCCCAGTATTTATGCGCGAAGTGGCTGAAGGACCCAGCTACCGGCTCTTCGACGATCATCTCACCGAGCTGACGCATGATCAGGAACGCGATCATCCCGCCGATGGCATAGCCCAAAATCATCGAAGGCCCGGCGCTGCGCAGCACGCCAGCCGAGCCGAGGAAGAGCCCCGTTCCGATAGCCCCGCCAAGCGCGATCAGCTGGATATGCCGGTTTTTCAGGCCGCGTTGAAGCGGCCCAGTGTGCAGCGCATCGCTGGACATGGCGTCACCTTGTTTGGTCTGTGACGAAGAAAAAACGAAACTGACGGCAGGCGATGCATGAACGTCAAGCCAACCGTCACATCCGCATGCCGGTAGCCGGCATGTGCGTGAAGCGGCGCGGATTGTACACCGCATCTGCAGAGAAGGCCCGCCGCGTGCGCCGGTTTGCAAGCAGCCGCGCCGGGCTTCAGCTCTTGACGCGAGCCAAGGGAAACAGCCGCTTGAAATTCTCCGTCGTTTGCGCGGCAAGGGCCTCGAAACCGACGCCACGCAACTCGGCAAGGAATTCGGCAACTTCCCGCACATACTGCGGCAGGTTCGGTTTTCCACGGTACGGGACCGGGGCCAAATAGGGCGAATCCGTTTCCACCAGCAGACGATCCGCAGGAACACGGCGGGCCACATCGCGAAGCGCTTCGGCGTTGCGAAAAGTTACGATACCCGATAGCGAAATATAGAACCCGAGATCCAGGGCTGACTTGGCCATGTCCCAGTCTTCGGTGAAGCAATGCAGTACGCCGGCCTGCGGCAACGACGCTTCGCGAAGCAGTGCCAGTGTGTCGGCGCGAGCCGCACGGGTGTGGACGATGACAGGTTTACCGCAGATCTGTGCGGCATCAAGATGCAGACGGAACGACTGTTGCTGCAGCTCAGCGGCTTCGGGCTCGTAGTGATAATCCAGCCCAGTTTCCCCGATTGCCACCACGCCGGGTGAGTCAAGCTCCTGCAGTAACCAGCCCAACGCAGGTTCGGCGCCGGGCTCGAGGTCCAGCGGGTGTACGCCCACCGAACAGTCGACGTCTTCATAGCGCTGCGAGAGCGCTTTGACCGCCGCCGTGTTTTCGGCGCTGACACCAATGCAGAGGAAATGCCCAACACCCCGTTGACGCGCTGCATCGAGCGCTGCATCAAGGGAGCCGTCGTGCGAGGCCAGATCGAGGCGATCTAGGTGACAATGCGAGTCGATCAGCATGGAAACTACCCGAACCTAAACGCGCCATTGTAGAGCAAGCACCTGCTCATTCGCAGCCAGGTTCGTCAGGCCAAGGTAGCTCAAGCAAAAACAGCAAAGTCCAGAAGGAGGCGAAGTGAAACGGGCAGCCGTCCGTTATCAACTTACATGGTGTGCGTTGGTCGGTCGGACTTCATCGCGCCGGCCAGGTAGGTTTCGATCTTGTTGCGCGCTGTCGAGTCGCCTTCATTGAATTGCACACCAACGCCCGCCGCCCGGTTGCCTTGAGCACCCTTGGGCGTAATCCAAACGACCTTGCCGGCGACTGGGATTTTTTCAGGCTCATCCATCAGGCTCAGCAGCATGAACACCTCGTCGCCGAGCTTGTAGCTTTTGTTGGTGGGAATGAATAATCCGCCATGCTTGATGAACGGCATGAACGCGGCATAGAGCACTGACTTGTCCTTGATGGTCAGGGACAGAATGCCGTTACGCGGACCAAGGTTTGCAGGCAGGCTCATGCAGTATTCCTAACAACAGTTCCGATGGATTCTAGCTTGGCCCGGGCAAGCTTGCCCACTGCACCAGAAGCGCTTCGAGAAGCAAGACACGGTTAAGGTTGGCTTTGCCTAACACTTTCTGCCGGTGGGCAAGCAGCCAATCCTGAAACGTCAGCAGCCGGTCAGGTGAAGATTTCTCCGCCAGGTATTGAACCACCTTCTGCATATCGGCCGTGCCAAGACCACTTTCATCGCCGGTCATCTGAAAACGCAAAATCAGATGTGCCCACTCGCAAAACCAGTCGAATAACAGAATCAACGAATGCGGGTTCCAGGCTTCAGCAAGCTGACTGGGCGAATGCTGCCGTTTGAGCAGCTTCTTCACCCCGTCGACCACCTGCACCCGCATATCAAGTACACCAGCACTGTGCAGCTTAAGCGCTGCCAGGGGTGAGTTCGCAGACAACGCAAGTAGCTCTTCTCGCTGCGCGGGCGATACATCAGGAAGCTTGGCCGCCAGCCAATCAAGGCTCTGCTGGCGCTTCGGTAATGGACAGCTTTGCTGCACGCAGCGACTCTTGATCGTTGGCAGCAAGCGGCTGGGTTGGTGGCTGATAAGCAACAGAACGGTATCGCCTGCTGGCTCTTCAAGACTCTTCAGCAGCGCGTTGGCAGCGTTCAGGTTCATCGCTTCGGCCGGCTCGAGCAGCACGACCTTGCGCCCGCCTAACTGAGCCGTCTGGGTAACGAACCCTACCAGCTGCCGAACCTGATCGACCCGGATAGCCTTGTCGACCTCCTCGGGCTCCAGGATGTAGTGGTCTGGGTGGGTATGAGCGGCCAGTAACAGACAGCCTTTGCAGCTTCCACAGGCGACCTGCGTTGACGGTCGCTGACACAGCAAAAGCGCCATAAGCTGTTCGGCTAGCGCACGCTTGCCGATGCCCGCAGGTCCATGTAGCAAATATGCATGAGCATGCTGTTGACGACCGGCCAGCAGATGCCAGAGATCAGCTTGCCAGGGAAGAATGCCGTCAGCCACGGGCACGTTCCAACACCTCAGGCAAAAGCCTGTCCAGCGCCTCTTGCACCGCCGACAGGGACAGGCCCGCGTCGACAATGCGGTAGCGCTGCCGGTCTTGCCCCGCCCGACGGAGATAGGTGTTGCGCACGGCCTCGAAAAATCCGAGCCCCTCTTGTTCAAACCGATCGAGGCGGCCACGCGCAGCGGCC
Organism: Stutzerimonas chloritidismutans; assembly: GCF_038562055.1. Taxonomy (GTDB): domain Bacteria; phylum Pseudomonadota; class Gammaproteobacteria; order Pseudomonadales; family Pseudomonadaceae; genus Stutzerimonas; species Stutzerimonas chloritidismutans_A. The sequence continues at coordinate 160,293 of NZ_JBCFXD010000002.1, forward strand.
CGGCTTAGACCGACCTCTACAGGCAAGTCGAAAACTAGCGTCAGGTCTGGGCGCATCTCGCCCTGTACGAAACTTTCAAGCTGTTCGATGCGCTGAGTAGAGAGCCCACGCCCACCACCCTGATAAGCGTAGGTGGCATCGGTAAAGCGGTCGCAAAGCACCACAGCGCCACGCTCAAGCGCGGGGCGGATGACCTGAGCAAGATGCTGGGCGCGCGCAGCAAAAACCAGCAAAAGCTCCGCATCACTGTTCATTGGCTCGTCGGCAGGCGCCAACAGCAGCTCACGAATGGACTCCGCCAATGGCGTACCTCCAGGCTCTCGTGTCAAGACGACATCAAGACCGTGGCCGCGCAAGCGCTGGGCGAGGTACTCGCGGTTGGTGCTCTTGCCCGCACCCTCCGGCCCTTCCAACGTAATAAAGAGTCCTGTCACTGGGCATTCTCGATCGGCGCCGGGCTTTGCCGGGGCGGTGGGCTGGAGCGGTAGTCTGATCGGCGCTTGAGTTGATACTCACGCACCGCGCGGTTGTGCTCGCTCAAGGAATTGCTGAAGACATGACTGCCATCCCCCCGCGCGACGAAGTAGAGGCTTTTTCCTTCAACTGGATGCAGAGCTGCGTGAATCGCTTCGCGGCCAACCATAGCGATCGGCGTCGGTGGTAGGCCGCTAATGGTATAGGTGTTGTAGGGAGTCGGCCGACGCAAATCACTGCGGGTGATGCGGCCCTTATACTTTTCGCCCATGCCATAGATCACCGTCGGATCAGTCTGCAGCAGCATGCCCTGCTCAAGCCGACGAACGAAAACGCCGGCGATCTCGCCGCGCTCTGAAGGAACGCCGGTTTCTTTTTCAATAATGGAAGCCATGATCAGCGCCTCGTAGGCGTCTTGATAGGGCAAGCCTTCACTACGCTGTTGCCATTCTTCAGCCAGCACTGTCTCCAGCCGCGAATGGGCGCGCTGAAGCAGCTCAAGATCGGAAACACCGCGTGTAAAGCTATAGGTGTCTGGAAAAAAACGCCCCTCGGGGTGCGAGCCCTCTTGACCGAGGCGCTCCATGACCTTCTCATCCGACTGGCCAGCTATCGTCTGCTGAACCGTAGACAACGCCTCCAACGCGGCCCGCACCTGACGAAAGTTCCATCCTTCGACGATGGTCAAGGTGTGCTGCACCACCTCGCCTCGTTGCCATAGCCCAATCATGTCGCGGGCAGTCATCTCAGGGCGCAACTGATACTCGCCGCTGTGCAAGGTATGGCCGGAAAGTTTCAGCCGCCAATGCAGCCTCAACCAAAACGAGTCGCCCAATATGCCGTCTCGCTCCAACCGCAGAAACAAGCCACTGGGCGTATCGCCGGGCTGGACCTCGAGCGCTTGCGCTTCATCAATCTGAAGTGGTTGTCCCAACGCGGCCTGCAGCTTCCAAAAGACCACGCCGAGCACCAGCGCAGCGACCAGCGAGGCGCCAATTAGCGCATAAGACAGTTTTCGAATCACGTATTGCTCGACAGATCATTCACCAAGCATTGAAGTTTACGTGTGACAGGCCCCACCGGCCATACACTGGCGTCCAATTGGCGCACAGGCCAGATACCGTACAGACTGTTACACATAAAAACCTCGTCTGCACGATGTAGCTGATCGAGCGAAAGATCGCCGATGTGGGTTGATACGCCAGCTTGCTGCGCGCGCTCCAGCACTTCTTCGCGCATGACCCCCGCCACACCGCAACGCTCGAGGGACGGAGTCATCAACCTGTCTGAATCGACGATAAACAGGTTACTGAACACGCCTTCGATAACCCGCCCGGAGCTGTCGCGCATCAAGCCTTCAGCGAATACCGAATCCTGCCACTCGGCGCGGGCCAGCACCTGCTCCAGACGGTTCAGGTGCTTCAGCCCGGCCAGAATCGGCTGCTCGGCAAGACGGGTCGTACAGGGGAAAAGGCGCACGCCCTGTTCGGCATGTGCATTCGGGTAATCAGGCAGGGGTGATCCGGTTAGAACGATTCGGGGCCGGCAAGGAATGGGGGGAGCGTAGCCTCTCCTGCCCTCCCCTCGGCTGACAATGAGCTTAGCTACACCCCTCCCAAGCTCGGCACAGAAAGCGCTGAGATTATTGTTCAAGAGGTCGATATCACAGGGAATAGCCAGACGCTGACAGCCACGCGTCAGTCGCTGTAAATGCCTATCTAACAGCTCGGGCTGGCCGCCCACCACCTTGATCGTCTCAAACAAACCGTCGCCGTACGCAAGCCCTCGATCATGAATGGGCAGCCCTTCAGCCGGCTGCCCGTCCACCCAGCTCAACTTCACTCGGCGAACCGGCGGAACACCAGCGATCCATTGGTGCCGCCAAAACCAAAGGAGTTAGAGACTGCGATATCGATTGTCCGCGGTTTGGCCTCGTGCGGAACGAAATCGAGGTCGCATCCCTCGCCAGGCTCATCAAGGTTGATCGTCGGTGGCGCTACCTGATCGCGGATAGCAAGCACGCTGAAAATCGCCTCAACAGCGCCAGCCGCGCCAAGCAGATGACCGACCATTGACTTGGTCGAGCTCACCGACAGGTCGTATGCGTGATCGCCGAATACCGTTCTGATCGCAGCGGCTTCGGCCTTGTCGCCGGCCGGTGTTGAGGTGCCATGAGCGTTAATGTAGTCAACCTGAGCTGGGTCGACCCGTGCGTCCACAATCGCGTTACGGATGCAGCGCGCAGCACCCGCGCCATCGTCAGGGGGCGAAGTCATGTGAAATGCATCCGCGCTCATGCCGAAACCAATCACCTCGGCATAGATCCTTGCCCCGCGAGCCTTGGCATGCTCAAGCTCCTCCAATACCAGCGCGCCTGAACCGTCGGACAACACAAAGCCATCCCGGTCCTTGTCCCATGGGCGGCTAGCTGAAGCCGGATCTTCATTACGCGTAGATAATGCGCGCGCCGCCGCGAACCCGCCGATGCCAAGTCCGCTGGCCGCCATTTCCGAGCCACCGGCAATCATCACATCAGCTTCGCCATAAGCGATGTTGCGCGCGGCCATGCCGATGCAATGCGTACCCGTAGTACAAGCCGTAGCGATGGCGTAATTAGGGCCCTGCAGGCCCAGATGGATCGACAGAAAACCCGACACCATGTTGATGATCGAGCCTGGCACAAAAAAGGGCGAGATTCGGCGAGGCCCTTGTTCGATCAACGCCTTGCAGCTGTTCTCGATATTGGTCAGGCCACCGATGCCTGAGCCCATCGCGACGCCGACGCGCTCGCGATTGGCATCGGTAATTTCCAGTCCGGAGTCACGTACCGCCTGGAAACTGGCCGCCAATCCGTACTGGATGAAAAGGTCGAGCTTACGAGCCTCTTTTGCAGGCAGGTATTGCTCGACATCGAAATTTTTGACTGATCCACCAAAGCGAGTGGAATAGGCGGCAAGGTCCATATGCTCTATCAGGCCGATACCACTGCGGCCGGCGAGAATCCCCTGCCAGCTGCTTGGCACATCGTTACCCAGCGGCGATAGCATGCCCATACCGGTAATTACGACGCGTCTACGCGACACAGCAATTCTCCTTGCATTCATTCGACTCGCCCTGTTCCGCTAGCATCTGCGAGGACAGAGAGTCGCCTTCACAGATGTCGGCCATAGGCACGACCCACTGCATTCAGCTAACTCAAACAAAAGCCGCACTGCCCATTGAAGGCAGTGCGGCTTACTGGTTCGAAGCAGGACTACGACTTACTGCGCGTGCGCGTTGATGTAGTCGATAGCTTCTTGAACAGTGGTGATCTTCTCGGCTTGCTCGTCCGGGATTTCGGTCTCGAATTCCTCTTCCAGAGCCATCACCAGCTCAACGGTATCAAGGGAGTCGGCACCCAGGTCTTCGACGAAGGAAGCGCTGTTGGTAACTTCCTCTTCCTTGACGCCAAGTTGCTCGGCAACGATTTTCTTGACGCGTTCTTCGATGGTGCTCATACCTTGTTTTCACTCCTATGGAAAAATCAGGCAGCTGGTCTGCGCGGTAGTGTATAGAAAGCGTTTTCCGCATTTCAAGCTGAAAGCGGGCAAGCATGAACCTGCCTTCAACCATCTGTCTATAAACCAACCACAGTTTTATAACGAAACTAATCAGCCGTTATGACTGCATACATGCGTTTGGCGTCACATTAGCTCATGTACATACCGCCATTCACCGGAACCGTAGCTCCGGTGACATAGGCAGCGCCGTCAGAAGCTAGAAAGGCAACGACCTTGGCAATCTCTTCCGCCTGCCCAAGACGACCCAGCGGGATCTGCCCCAGCAGTGCGTCACGCTGGGCTTCGGGAAGCTCGCGCGTCATGTCTGTATCGATGAAACCCGGCGCCACGGAATTGACCGTGATGCCGCGCGAGCCGACTTCACGGGCTAGCGCCCGGCTGAAACCTTCAAGTCCGGCTTTGGCCGCAGCGTAGTTTACCTGTCCAGCGTTGCCCATGGCACCCACCACGGAACCAATGCTGATAATTCGTCCCCAGCGCGCCTTCGTCATACCACGCAAGACACCTTTGGTCAGACGGTACAGGCTGCTGAGATTGGTGTTGATAACGTCATGCCATTCATCGTCCTTCATCCGCAGCATCAGGTTGTCACGCGTGATGCCAGCGTTGTTTACGAGAATAGCTGGCTGCCCCAGGTGCTGCTGAATATGCTCCAGCGTCGTGGCCACAGACTCATCGCTAGTGACATCCAATACCAGCCCAGCTCCTTCTATGCCGTTCTCTTTGAGCGTTTCGGCAATGCGCTCAGCGCCCGAAGAAGAGGTCGCCGTGCCGATCACGATAGCACCCTGACGACCGAGCTCAAGCGCGATAGCCTGACCAATACCACGACTGGCGCCTGTTACCAGTGCGACCTTGCCTTGCAGATTCATATATATCTCCTTGTTCAGAGCACTGCGCCACGGGCGGCAGCAAAACCTTCGGGGGTGTCCAGATTGTAGGTGCTGACGCCTTTGACGCAGCGCTTGTTAAGGCCGGAAAGCACCTTGCCGGGACCGCACTCGACCAAACCGGTCACACCACGCTCACTCAGCACAACAATAGTTTCGACCCAGCGAACCGGACTATAGAGCTGAGCCAGCAAATCACGCTTGAGGGTGTCGAGATCCGAAACGATTGCCGCGCTTACATTCTGCACCAGCGGAATTTCCGGCGCCTGCCAGGCTGCACCGGTGACTGCCGCGGCAAAACGCTCGGCCGCCGGCCGCATCAGATCGCAGTGAGAGGGCACGCTAACCGGCAGCGGCATGGCGCGCTTGGCGCCTTTGGATTTGCAGATCTCAATGGCTCGCTCGACCGCTGCCGCATTGCCGGCAATCACGACCTGGCCAGGTGCATTGAAGTTGACTGCGCTGACTACTTCATCCTGCGCCGCCTCGCCACATGCCGCCAGCACCTCTGCGTCATCCAGCCCCAGAATCGCCGCCATACCGCCGGTGCCGGCAGGAACGGCCTGCTGCATCAGCTGACCCCGCAACTCAACGAGCTTCACCGCGTCAGCAAACGGAAGGCTGCCCGCAGCAACAAGCGCCGAGTATTCGCCCAGACTGTGACCTGCAACGAATGCCGGCTTCGCACCGCCCTCAGCCAGCCACAAACGCCATAAAGCAACTGAGGCGGTCAGAATGGCCGGCTGAGTCTTGTCAGTCTGGTTGAGCTGATCCTCTGGGCCTTGCTGGCAAAGCGCCCACAGATCGTAACCCAGCACAGACGAGGCCTCGGCGAAGGTGTCGATGACCTGCGACTGCTGTGAGCCATGCTCGGCAAGCATGCCAAGGGCTTGGGAGCCCTGGCCTGGAAAGACGAATGCAAGTGATGCAGACATGAAACGACTCTCTTGTGGTTGTTCGTCGGGAAAGAATACGCACGAGGGCGCAGCGAATTTCAGTTGGATGGCGAGCGATCGACAGCAGTCACATCGCCAGGGTCGCTTGCGGACCGACCAGTCACAAGCAAGTGTTCGAGACGACCGCGCAATTGCGCTGGGTGATTTCGCTCCAGGTCCTGAGCAGCACGACCTATTGCTGACCGGAAACCTTCGGCCCCCGCGGCACCATGGCTTTTTACGACAATACCCTGAAGCCCAAGGAAGCTGGCACCGTTGTACTGAGCCGGCCGCAGGTCGGCCCGCAACTGACGCAACAGCGGCAGCGCCAGCGCACCCACGAGACGTGAAACAAACGAGCGGCGAAAAAGCGTCTCGACGCGCAGTGTAATCATCTGAGCCAGGCCTTCGCTGGACTTGAGCAGGATATTGCCAACAAAGCCATCGCACACCGCCACATCTGCCTCGCCGCGAAACAGACCATCACCTTCGATAAAGCCTTGATAATTGATACAGCCAGCCTGCTGCAACAGCCCCGCCGCCGCTTTGACCTGCTGGTTCCCCTTGATCTCTTCTGTACCTATATTCAGTAACGAAACTCGCGGCCGCTCGATGCCGAGACTTTCCGCCGCAACCGACCCCATTACCGCAAACTGATAGAGCTGTTCGGCAGTGCAGTCCACGTTCGCCCCGAGGTCAAGCAACAGGCACGGCCCCTTTAGCGTGGGAATAGCGGTCACCATTGCAGGGCGGTCGACCCCAGGAAGGGTTTTCAATACCTGGCGAGCAAGCGCCATCAGCGCTCCGGTATTCCCGGCACTGACACAGGCCTGCGCCTGACCATCACGCACCATCTCCAAAGCGACGCGCATGGACGAGCGCGGCTTGGCACGCAACGCCTGCGCCGGCCGCTCATCCATGCCGATTACCTCATCGGCATCGACAATCGTCAGGCGAGCGCGATCAACAGCTGGATGCTGGGCGATGATTTCTTCAAGTATGGAGGATTGGCCAACCAGGGCCAGATGCAGCGAGGGGACTTCAGCCAGACATTGGACACTGGCTGGAACAATGCAGTGGGGACCGAAGTCCCCACCCATTGCATCGATCGCTATGACCGGAGCAGACAAGATTACTCGTCAGCGCCCTTATCGATCACTTTACGACCACGGTAAAAACCTTCCGGGGAAACGTGGTGACGCAGGTGAACTTCACCTGTGCTCTTTTCTACGGACAGGGCGTTCGGCTCGAGCGCGTCGTGCGAACGACGCATGTCACGGGCGGAACGGGATTTTTTGTTCTGCTGAACAGCCATTGGGATCAACTCCTAAACGTTTGGGTCACGCTTTAACTGAGCCAGTACGCTGAACGGGTTGGACCGCGATACCTCGTCCTCACTCGGCTCGGGCTCATCAGGCCCAGCCGGCGGCTGGCAAACTTCTGGGTCATGGAGTGGAACAATCGGAAGAGCAAGCAGAAGCTCCTCTTCAACCAGCGCCAGCAGATCCAGAGGATCCTCTCCCACTTCCAGCACGTCATAGCCCTTGGGCAGGTGCTGGCTGCTCGAACCCTCATTCACGACGGCATAATCGCACTCGCTGTGAATAGGCAGAACAACCGGCTCCAGACAGCGCTGGCAAATCATCGTGACCTCAACGTCCAGATCACTGTGAATGACCACAGTGCGCTGCTCGTCGCGCCCAAAATCAAAACTGGCGCGCACCACACCCTTATCGTCCTCAAGAGGATCGACGAGCCGCTTCAGCCCAGACAATTGCAGCTCACCCTTCAGGGAAGCCGCTCGGTCAGCGAGCTTGCGCGGATCTACGTGCGGAGGTATTGGTCCTTTCAACATAAGCGCGGCATTCTAGGGATGCGCCCCTCGACTGTCAAAGGAATTCAGCCGCACAATCGAGCCAATCCGACTACCAATGGCCCCCTATATAAAAGGAAGAAAAATGCGCCGCCTGCTTCTCGCTTCAAGCTCCCCCTACCGACGAGAACTGCTTTCACGCCTGCAACTGGAGTTCGATTGCAGCTCTCCAGAGATAGACGAAACCGCACACCCTGGCGAGCAGCCGGAACAGCTTGTACGCCGACTGGCTCTTGAGAAGACTCGGGCATTGGGACGAACCCACCAGCAGCATCTGATTATTGGATCCGACCAAATAGCTGTACTTGGAGAAGAGATCCTCGGCAAACCTTACACATTCGAGCGAGCGAAGCAGCAGTTACAGGCCTGCAGCGGCAAAAGCGTCACCTTCCTGACTGGACTGGCGCTGCTTGACAGCCAAACCGGGACGACGCAGGTCGACTGCGTACGGTTTACTGTCCACTTCCGTACGCTCAGCGACCAGCAGATCGAGCGTTACCTTCAGGCCGAGCAACCCTACGACTGCGCGGGCAGCTTTAAGGCCGAAGGTTTAGGGGTCAGCTTGTTCCGGAGCACGGAAGGGCCAGACGTTACCAGCCTGATAGGGTTACCCCTGATCCGACTGGTCGACATGCTCAATAGCGCCGGACTCGAACTTCCCTGACAACCCATTAACGCAGTTGCGGACCCTGGAAACCCATCCACAGGGCCAACTGCGAACCAATACTGACGCCGAGCTGCTTGGTGAATCGCTCCAGAGGCGACTCCTTGACGGTAAAGTCGACCAGCTCATCCTCCCCAATCACTTCGCGCGCGACGTAGCTGGCATTGCCAAGGCCGTCGATCAGGCCGAGCTCAAGCGCCTGCTCACCAGACCATATAAGCCCGGAAAAGAGCTCGGGATGCCCGGCGACCTGCAGTCGATCGCCACGACCTTGTTTCACGCTATCGATGAACTGCCGATGAGTGGTCGCCAACACATTTCGCCAGAACTCGGTTTCTCCTGGCTTTTCCGGCTGGAACGGGTCCAGAAACGCCTTATGTTCGCCGGAGGTGTACACCCGACGTTCGACACCCAGCTTGTCCATGGTCTCGACAAATCCGAAGGTTGCCGCCGTCACACCGATTGAACCAACCAAACTGGACTTGTCAGCGTAGATTTCATCCGCCGCGCTGGCGATGTAATAGGCACCCGAGGCGCCCAGATCAGCGATCACCGCGTAGACCTTGATCGCCGGGTATTCGCCACGTAGCCGGCGGATCTCGTCATAGATATAACCGGACTGCACCGGACTGCCGCCCGGGCTGTTGATCCGCAATACCACTCCCTTGGTATTCGAATCTTCGAAGGCTGTGCGCAGCGCACGGACGATGTTGTCCGCACTCGCCGCCTCTTCGTCAGCAATCATCCCCCTTACATTGATCACCGCGGTATGGGACTCACCGACAGCCTTCCCGTCACCCATCTGCAACAGAGGCGAGAACATCAGCAGCGCCCCAAAGAGATAGACAAAGGTCAACAGCTTGAAAAAGATCCCCCAGCGCCGAGCTCGCCGCTGCTCCTGAACGCCAGCAAGCAGGGTCTTCTCCAACAGCTTCCAGCTGTTGCCGTCTTCCTTGGACTCGCTCACAGGCCTTCCCCATTCATCCGACATATGTAACCACCTCAGCGGGACTAGCAGCAGAGCACAGCCATTCACCGAGCTCCGAAAAATGATTGATAGCCATGCGCGGCGAACACGACAGCAGCACCTCGAGAGGCTGCGCGCCATAGGACACCGCAACACTGTCCACGCCGGCTCGCCTAGCCATTTCCAGATCGAAAACCGAGTCCCCTATCATCAGGGCGCGCTCGGGACTGACGCCACAGTGTTCAAGAATCTCGTGAATCATGAGCGGATCAGGCTTGCTGGCCGTCTCGTCGGCACAACGGGTTACATCGAAGAAATCGCTCCAGCCCTGCCCTGCTAGCACCCTATCCAGCCCGCGCCGCCCTTTACCCGTCGCCACGGCAAGCTGGTGCCCCCGATCACGAAAGTGCTGTAAAGCCGTCGCCACCCCCGGATAGAGCGCCGACGGCTCAGACTCCAAGGCCAGATAATGATCGGCGTAGGCACGACGAAACGCCTCTACCAGCTTCCTGTCCGTCTCGCCTGGATACAGCACAGCTATCGCTTCTGGCAGCCCCAGGCCAATAATTCCCTTGATACTGTTCTCATCCAGGCGCGGCAGATCGCACTTGGTAGCAGCCACCAGAATGGACTCGACGATACGCCCGATCGAATCCACCAATGTCCCATCCCAATCAAAGATCAGCAGTTCGTAGTTATTCACCAAGCCTCTCCAGCGTCCGGGTCCAGACTTCATCGACCGGCGCCTCCAAACTCAGTTCGCCACCATCAGGCAGAGGCACCCTGAGGGCGTAGGCATGCAAAAACAGGCGCTTGCCACCCAGGTCACGAATAACGGCAGAAAATTCCTCATCCCCGTACTTGCTGTCGCCGGCGATGCTGTGTCCGGCATGCCGGGCATGCACGCGAATCTGATGCGTACGCCCGGTTACCGGCTTGGCCTCGACCAGCGTAGCGAAGTCGCCAAAACGGCGGAGCACTCGAAAAAGCGTCAGGGCGTCCTTGCCCTCGTCGGTGACTTCCACCATCCGCTCACCCGAACGCAGCGTGTTTTTCAGCAGGGGCGCGTTTACTTGTTTCTTGCTCGTATCCCAGCGCCCCCGTACGAGCGCCATATAACGCTTGTCGACACCATCACCGCGCAATTGCAGATGCAAGTGACGCAGCATGCTGCGCTTCTTCGCGATCATCAGCAGCCCAGAAGTATCCCGATCCAGGCGATGCACCAGCTCCAATTCCTTTGCGTCCGGGCGCAGCTGACGCAGCGCCTCGATCACTCCGAAACTAAGACCGCTGCCGCCATGCACCGCGATACCAGCCGGTTTATTCAGCACGATCAACGCCTTGTCTTCGAAAACTATTGCCGCCTCAAGGCGCTCAAGGAGACCTTGCGCAAGCGGGACCGGATCGTCCCGCTCGGGCAACCTCAACGGCGGCACTCGCACGACATCACCCGCCTGGAGCTTGTACTCAGGCTTGATACGCCCTTTGTTAACCCGCACCTCGCCCTTGCGCAAAATGCGATAGATCAAGGTCTTGGGCACACCTTTAAGCTGTGTACGGAGAAAATTATCGATGCGCTGGCCGGCAAGCTCCGGCGAGACCTCGAGCATTTGCACGCCGGAGGTCTGAGAGGGGGTATTTGTCATGCGCGGATGATATCAATTTTCCCTTATTTGAAGCACTTAAACATTGCTGTTATAGTCCAGGCGCCGCCAAAAGCGGACAGGTTGGGGAATGCCAGCGAAGCCGCCATTCCCGACCCAGTAATGTTTGAGGACGTGAGGCCGTCCAACGGAGCTTTTCTCAAGTAGCACAAGTTTCGAAACAAGCCTTGAAGACATGATGCGTGCCCCCGATGGGGAATCACGATAATCGATAACCCGCTCCCGGACTCTGCGAGCGGCACCCGATTTTCAAAGTATGAGTGTTGGGTGGAGATGTACAGCCCTCGGATTGCGTAGCAAAGGCTTTCATAGACGCTTCATTCCGTCCGCTACCGCTGGCTGATTCCTCCTCCCGAACCATTGCTTCTGTTCCGACAGCAAGCAGGAGACGTCGTCGCGACGCCGGCCCAACTGGCCTCAAATCGCTGGACACTGGAGTGCCTTACAACCATTCCTGACTCACCTGACACCGACCGCGAGAGTCGTGTGTGCCGAAACGCCGTTTCCGTTGCTCTGGAAACCGACGGTACTACATGAAAAGAATGCTAATTAACGCAACTCAGCCTGAAGAGTTGCGTGTCGCACTGGTCGACGGCCAGCGCCTATTCGATCTCGATATCGAGTCCGGTGCCCGCGAACAGAAAAAAGCCAACATCTATAAAGGCAAGATCACCCGTGTCGAGCCCAGCCTCGAAGCAGCGTTCGTCGATTTTGGCGCTGACCGCCACGGATTCCTCCCTCTCAAGGAAATCTCCCGCGAGTACTTCAAGAAGGCACCAGAAGGCCGCGTCAACATCAAGGAAGTTTTGAGCGAAGGCCAGGAAGTAATCGTCCAGGTCGAAAAGGAAGAGCGTGGCAACAAGGGCGCAGCCCTGACGACCTTTATCAGCCTTGCCGGTCGCTATCTCGTTCTGATGCCTAACAACCCCCGGGCCGGTGGCATTTCCCGCCGCATCGAAGGTGAAGAGCGCAACGAGCTCCGCGAAGCACTGAATGGCCTTAATGTTCCGGCCGACATGGGTCTGATTGTACGGACCGCAGGCCTTGGCCGCTCCAGCGAAGAAATGCAGTGGGATCTGGATTACCTGTTGCAGCTGTGGAGCGCCGTCAAGGAAGCCTCTCAGGATCGCCCCGCTCCTTTCCTGATCTATCAGGAATCGAATGTCATCATTCGCGCCATCCGCGACTACCTGCGCCAGGACATCGGCGAAGTATTGATCGATAGCGTCGAAGCCCAGGACGAAGCCCTCTCCTTCATCCAACAGGTGATGCCGCAGTACGCCAGCAAGATCAAGCTGTACGAAGACAGTGTGCCGCTGTTTAATCGCTTCCAGATTGAAAGCCAGATTGAGACGGCTTTCCAGCGCGAAGTGAAACTACCGTCCGGTGGCTCCATCGTTATCGATCCGACCGAAGCACTGGTGTCTATTGACATCAACTCGGCGCGCGCCACCAAAGGTGGTGACATCGAAGAAACCGCCCTGCAGACCAATCTGGAAGCCGCCGAAGAAATCGCCCGCCAGCTGCGCCTGCGCGACATCGGCGGCCTGATCGTCATCGACTTCATTGACATGACCCCGGCGAAAAACCAACGCGCCGTCGAAGAAAAAGTCCGTGAGGCACTCGAGGCTGACCGCGCACGCATTCAGGTTGGTCGCATTTCACGCTTCGGCCTGCTGGAAATGTCCCGTCAACGCCTGCGTCCCTCGCTCGGTGAAACCAGCGGCATCGTCTGCCCGCGTTGCAATGGCCAAGGGATCATTCGCGACGTCGAATCGCTGTCACTGGCTATCCTGCGCCTCATCGAAGAAGAAGCCCTCAAGGACCGTACCGCCGAGGTTCGGGCCCGCGTGCCATTCCAGGTTGCGGCATTCCTCCTCAATGAAAAGCGCAACGCCATCACCAAGATCGAACTGCGCAGCCGGGCACGCATTTTCATCCTGCCAGACGATCACCTGGAGACCCCGCACTTCGAAGTGCAGCGTCTACGCGACGATAGCCCCGAGATCATTGCCGGCCAGGCCAGCTATGAAATGAGCCCAACCGAGGTTGAGGAGGCTCAGCCAGTCAGCTCGACGCGCACATTGGTTCGCCAGGAAGCAGCCGTCAAAACCGCGCCGCAGCGCACTTCGCCTGCGCCGACGCCTGTCGACGCGACCGCTGAGCTGCCTGCACCTGCCGTTCAGGAGCCAAGCCTATTCAAGGGACTGGTCAAATCCCTGGTGGGCCTCTTCGCGGGCAAGCAGGAAGCGCCCGCTGCCGAAGTTGAGAAGAAGCCAGCCGCTGCTAGCCGTCCACAGCGTAACGATGAACGTCGCAGTGGTCGCCAGCAGAACCGTCGCCGTGACTCACGCAGTAATCGCGACGAAGAGCGCAAGCCTCGCGAAGAGCGCGCCCTCCGTGAAGACCGCCAACCTCGCGAAGAGCGTCAGCCGCGTCCGCCACGCGAGGACCGTAAGCCGCGGGAAGCACGCGAACCGCGCGAACCCCGCGAGCCTGTAGAAGTCAGCGAAAGCAACGCGCAGCCACAGCAGCAACCACGTCGCGAACGCACTCCACGCGAGGAGCGACAGCCGCGAGAAGAGCGCAAGCGCGAATTGCGCGCACCGCTCGATGACTCCACCCAGACCGCGCCAGCAGCAACTGCCAGCGAAGAAGCCTCTGAGCGCAAGCCTCGAGCGCCCCGCGAAGAACGTAAATCTCGGGCAGAACAAGCCGAGAACACTGAAGAACTGCAAAGCGAAACCGCGGAGATCTCCCAGGAGGAGCAAGATTCATCAGAAGGTAACGATCGCCCTCGCCGCCGCTCGCGTGGTCAGCGTCGCCGCAGCAACCGTCGCGACCGTCAACGCGATGCCAATGGCAACGAGATCGACGACGAAGCGCAGGCCAATAACGCCGAAGTCAGCGAAAGCAATGCGCCGGTAAAATCAGAGCAAGTGGCTATCGCCGCGACTGCCGCCGCTCTTGCGGCAAACACCGCCGACACAGATATCGCGCCTGCTGAGGTTCAGACCGAAACAAAGGAAGCGGAAGCATCTGTGCCATCCAAGACCTTTGACAAAGGTCCTGAAGCAGCCGATGTCACTGAAGCGCCGGACAGCGGAGCCGTGACACCTGTTATAGCGGCAGCCGAGCCAACCCCTGCACCACGCGAAGCCGACGAGGCGCAGAAGTCGGCAATCGAGCCCGAGCCCAAGGCCGCGCAAGCTGTAGCCGAACCTACCGCTGAAGAGACTGTGCAGAGCGCTGCAGCGACTGAAGCACCAACCGTGACTGCAGGCGGTCGTGCACCTAACGACCCGCGCGAGGTGCGTCGCCGCCGCTTGGAGCAAGAGCGTCTGGCTAAGGAAGCAGCTGAAGCTGAAACCAAAGCACCGACCGAAGTCAAAGCGCCGGCAGAGCTGGCCAGCCCTGAAATCGTTGTCACTGAACCGGACAGCGGTCCAGCCACCGAGCAACCGGCCAGCACCGCAGACGACAAAGCGGAGCAACGCTTCGAGGTTGCTCAAGAGCCGAATGTCCCGTCGGTCGACGCGCAAGCCGAACAGGTTGTCACCGAACCGCTACGGCCTGAAGTGGACCGTATCAAGCCCGCTGCTGATGCTGAAGTGGATGGATCCCAGGAAGCGGCCCTGCGGGACGCCGACAACCGTCAAGACTGACACACGCGGCAATGCAAAAAGGGATGCTTCGGCATCCCTTTTTTTATACGACGATCACTTAAGCGACGCCGCACTGCGCCTTCGCCAGGCACACAGATATTTGGAGAAGTGGCTGACTAACGGCTGTCGTCAGGACAGCAAGGACTGGGTACAGCGCAGCCGAACCGAGTCTAGGTCAGATGACATTCGGCTCGATTTCCAACAGCACGCCGAAACGCTCCAGGATGTCAGCCTGGATCTTTTCGGCAAGTTGGAGGATTTGTTGGCCGGTCGCCTGACCGTAGTTGACAAGCACCAAAGCCTGCAGCCTATGAACGCCCACATCCCCTTCCCGATAGCCTTTCCAGCCTGCGCGCTCGATTAGCCAGCCGGCGGCGAGCTTGACCTGCCCGCCGGCCTGCGGAAACGCGACCAGGCTGGGGTATTGTGCTAGCAAGGCATCAGCAGTCGATTGTGGAATCAATGGGTTCTTGAAAAAACTGCCAGCATTGCCCAGAACCCTGGGATCCGGCAGCTTTTCACTGCGAATCGAGCAGACTGCGCGACTGACATCCATAGAAGTCGGTGAGTGGATATGGTGCTGCTGCAGCCACTGCCGTAGGGGGCCATATTCGAGACTGAGCGCCGCAGCCCTGCGAAGCACAAAGCGCACCCGAAGAATCACATAGCGTCCGGCCTGGCGCTTGAACAGGCTATCGCGGTAGGCAAATTTGCATGCAGCCAAGTCAAACTCGACCAGGTTGCCTGTTTGGCCGTCCAGCGCAGTCAGCCCAGCGAAGACATCCTTGATCTCGACACCGTACGCGCCGACATTCTGGATTGGCGCCGCACCAACCGTACCGGGGATCAGGCTGAGGTTTTCCAACCCAGTCAAACCGAGCTCCAGGCTGCGCAGCACGAACGGATGCCAAGGTTCGCCGGCCTCCGCCTCTATAACCACACGCTGCCCGTCATCCTCGAGGATCCGAATGCCCCGATTGACCATGCGCAGCACCAACGCATCTACATTCCTCGTCAATACCAGATTGCTGCCCCCACCCAGTATCCATAGCGGAACATCAAGGCGGCGGGCTTCGCCGATCGCTTCGGTTACTGCCTGATCACTGATCGCCTCAGCGAAGTAGGCAGCACGGGCGTCGACAGCAAAGGTGTTAAATGACTTGAGAGAGCGATCTTTTTCGATGCGAAGGCTCATAGACGCCCTCTGATCTCGTTGAGCAATTGCGCAGCGCCATCTTCGATCAGATCAAGTACCTGTTCGAAACCGTCCTCGCCGCCATAGTACGGATCGGGCACCGCATCCTCGCTTACCCCATATCGGCGTAGAAACAGGTCAATCTCAGCCTTGGAAGCTGAGGGACGCATGGCGAGCAGCCGATCCAGATTGTCGTGGTCCATCGCCAGGATCAGATCAAAACGCTGAAAATCGTCCATGGAGACCTGGCGCGCCCGTAACGTCGTAAGGTCATAGCCCCGCCTCGCGGCCGCCATACAAGCACGCGAGTCTGGCCCTTTGCCGACATGCCAATTACCGGTTCCAGCCGAATCGACGGTGACTCGGTCATCCATCCCCACCTTCTCTGCACATTTGCGAAACACCGCCTCAGCGGTGGGAGAACGGCATATGTTGCCCATGCAAACGAACAGAACCTTCACGTTAAGCTCCAAGCAGCTTGCGAACTCGCTCAAGGTCTTCAGCAGTATCGACCCCCGCCGGAGGCGCCTCGACCGCATCGGCGACGTGGATGCGTTTGCCGTGCCATAGCGCACGTAACTGCTCGAGGCACTCGGTATTCTCCAGCCAACATGGCCCCCAAGCCACAAAGTCAGCCAAGAACCCGGCGCGGTAGGCATAGATGCCGATGTGCCGACGGTACGGAACATCGCTCGGAAGCGCATCGGGATCACGCGCGAATTCGTCGCGAGCCCAGGGCAGCGGTGCACGGCTAAAGGTCAGCGCGAGGCCATTCATATCGCTGAGCACCTTTACTACGTTCGGATTGAAGAGCGCATGCGCATCACTGATCGACTCCGCGAGCGTGGCGATAGCCGCTTCGGGATGCGCAGCCAGATTGAGCGCGACCTGGTCGATCACCGACGGCGGGATCAATGGCTCGTCGCCCTGTACATTGACAACTATTGCATCAGCCGCGAGGCCCAGCTGGTCCGCCACCTCGGCAAGTCGATCAGTGCCCGAGTTATGGTCAACACGGGTCAGCAATGCCTGCGCACCAAAGCCTTCGCAAGCCTGCAGAATACGCTGATCGTCTGTGGCGATCACCACCCGCTGCGCGCCGCTCCTGCAGGCCTGCTCCCATACGTGACGAATCATGGGTTTACCTGCAATGTCTTGTAGGGGTTTGCCAGGAAGGCGAGTGGATGCATAGCGCGCCGGAATCACGACGGTATAAGCATTAGTCATTTGTTCAGACGCTCATCCACGTCAAGGGTGCGGGCTTCGCTTTCGAGCATCACCGGAATGCCGTCTCTGACCGGAAAGGCCATGCCGTCGGCCTTACAGATCAGTTCGGACTTGTCATCGGTCAGTTTCAGCGGACCCTTACAAAGCGGGCAGGCAAGAATATCGAGCAGTTTGGTATCCATGGCGCAGTCCTTGGATGCAGCCGACTGCATTAGGCAGATCGTGCGGCTTAGAGATGAACGGGCTGCAGCAAACGGTCCAGCTGGGCATCAAACCAGGCCACGAACGCTGCGGAAGGCTCGGCCTGTACTTGGAGATAACACCAGCCCGGCAGCGCGAAAGCCCGGCATTTGACCGCATCCTTTTCGGTCATCACCAAGGGTAGCTCTGGACTGAAACTCAGCTGCTCCAGGCTATAGCGGGCGTGATCGGCGAAGGCATGCGGAATCGGTCGCCAGTGTAGCGCCTCAAGCGTGGTGAAGAAACGCTGTGGGTTGCCGATTCCAGCGACGGCGTGCATCTGCTGGCCTGACGGAAAATAATCAAGCGACCTGACCTGCCCGCTGCTTAGCTCGATCAGTTTTGAGGGCTTTAGAGCGAACCCAAAACCGGCGGGACTGTCCGTTAGCAACCCATTGATCAGCACCGCATCAACCGAGTCTAGTCGGTCCAGTGGCTCTCGCAGTGGGCCTGCGGGAAGGCAGCGCTGATTGCCCAGCCGGCGAGCCCCATCGATAAGGACCAGTTCCAGGTCGCGAGCCAACTGGTAATGCTGCAGCCCATCGTCGGAAAGAATCAGATCCAGCGACTCGAGCTCGAGCAACTTACGAACCGCGCGGGAGCGATCAGGATCGATCATCACCGGTACGTTTGTTCGCTGCGCGATCAATAACGGCTCGTCGCCAGCCTCGGCCGCCGAATGCTCGGGCTCAACTCGCCACGGATACTCGGGTGGTCTGGCACCATAGCCCCGACTGACGACACCAACCCTCAGCCCCCTTCGCTGACAATGCTCGATGAGCCAGAGGATCAAAGGGGTCTTGCCAGTGCCGCCAACGGTGATATTACCGACCACCACCACTGGCACTGGCGAGCGATAGCAGTCGCCCACGCCATTGATGAACCGCTTCCGCTTAGCGACCACCACGCGCCGGTAGAGCATTTCCAGCGGTGCGAGCAGCGTCAAGGCAGGATGCCCTTCATACCAGGCCCGCTGGAGGCGATCAGCAAAGGACATCAGGGCTCCGGCTGGGCCTCAACAGTAGTGATGCGCAGGTGCGCAAAGCCCAGTTTCCCGGCCGCATCCATGGCGGTAATAACCGCCTGATGCGGAGTTTTGCCATCGGCACTGATGATCATCGGCCAACTCGTATCGCCGCCCGATTCCTTGCTGAGCGCCGCCATCAAGGTGTTCAGGTCGTGCTTGATCAGCGCCTTGCCGTTGAGACTGAAATTGCCATTGACGTCGATAACAACCTCCAGCCGCTTCTGCTCAATTTCCTGCGATGGCACGCCACTCGCCGCCTCAGGCAGATCAACCTGGAGCTGGGTTTCGCGAGTAAAGGTAGTCGTCACCACGAAGAACAGCAGCAGGATGAACACCACATCAATCAGCGGGGCCAGGCCGATGTCGACGTTTTCCCGAGCCTTGCGACGAAACTTCACGCCTTGCCCTCTCCTAGGTCGACGTCACGGTCACCCTGCACCACTTCAACCAGCTTTATCGCTTCCTGTTCCATGCCGACCACTAGCTCTTCGACACGGCGCAAGAGGAAACGATGGAAGAACAGCGCCGGGATGCCAACCATCAGACCCGCTGCGGTAGTAATCAACGCCTTGGAAATGCCCGCTGCGAGCAACGGCGCGTTGGCCATACCGGAGCCCATGAAGGCACTGAAAATTTCGATCATGCCCAGCACCGTACCAAGAAGCCCAAGCAAGGGGGCGATACCGGCAATCGTACCCAGTGCATTAAGGTAGCGCTCCAGGTCATGGACAACGCGCGCGGCTGCTTCCTCGATACACTCTTTCATGATCTCCCGACCATGCTTGGAGTTAGCCAGACCAGCAGCCAAGATCTCGCCCAGCGGCGAGTCGGCGCGCAGCTCTTTGAGCTTCTGGTTGCTGAGCTTCTTGTCCTTGATCCACTTCCATACCTGGCCAAGCAGGTGCGGTGGAGTCACTCGACTAGGCCGAAGCGTCCACAGCCTTTCGGCAACGATACCGGCGGCTGCGATGGAACACAGGATGATTGGCAGCATTATCCAGCCGCCCGCTTTAACCAGCTCCCACACGAGATGAATCCCCCTCGAAAAAGTGGCGCCACTCTAGCATAGGGCCGCCAGCCCGCCGACGGCCCCGGTTCTCATTTTTCCCGCCAGAATCGCTGCTCTGCACGTAATCCTCGTACAGGCTCGAAACCGCCCAGGCGAATATGCACTGCGCCCTGCTCAGCCGTGTCATGAAGCTGCGCTCCAGCCGCCTGCAGCCGCCGCACCACATCTGGATGAGGATGACCAAATGCGTTATGCAAGCTGCGTGAGACCAGCGCATGCTCAGCTCCTGTTGTCTCGATGAATGCAGCGGAAGAGGAGCTGCGACTGCCGTGATGCGGCACCAGCAACCAGTCGACCTCGAGCTGCAGGCCGCTCGCGAGCAGCAAATTCTCAGTTTCCGCGTCAATGTCCCCGGTGAGCAGCAAACGTTCGCCGTTCGCCTCGATCAACAGCACGCAGGAGGCCTGATTTCCATCCATGGCCTGCGGTGATTGCCAAAGCGTGAAGCGGACTCTATTCCATTCCCAGCCTTCGCCGGAGCGGCAGCTCTCGGCGCCTAAGGAAGCAGGCAGTCCGTCCAGCTCGCCACTGACTACCCGTCCAGCTGGCATCTGGCGCTGAATCGCCGATGCGCCACCCGCATGGTCGCTATCGGCATGACTGAGAAGCAGCAGATCTAGATCGCTGACGCCTAGCGCGCGCAATGACGGCAATACCACCCGCTCGCCGATGTCAAAATCACCATATCGCGGGCCTGCGTCATACAGCAGCGCATGCTCATGCGTGCGCACCAGCACAGCCAGCCCCTGACCCACATCGAGCAACCAGATGTCCGCCCGTCCATCCAGGGGCTCATCGGTGGGAGGAAACAGTAACGGCAGAAGAAGCACCAGACCCTGCGCCCGGAAAGGTATCCCGGAGGGCAGCAGCGTCAGCAGCACGCCAAGCGCAACCAGCAACCAAGCCCAGACTGGCAATGATGCCGGCAGCCAGGCGGGCTGCCAGTCAGCAAGCCACTGCAGTACGTCGAAAAGCATTGCCAACAGCCCCCCGGCGATCCATAGCAGCGACTCGCCAGCGCCTGGCAGCCATAACAAGACCGTGCCCAGCAGTGACAGCGGTACGATGACCGCGCTGACTAGAGGCACTGCAAAAAGATTGGCGATAGGTCCGCTCAGGCTGACCGGCAAGCCAAGCGCCAGCAAGATCGGCAATAGGCCCAGAGCCATGCTCCACTGTGCGCGTCCTAATGCACGCCACCAACGCCAGCTGCCGAGCCGACCACGAAATACCAGCGCAAGCAACGCCACTGCCAAAAACGACAACCAGAACCCCGACTGCAGCCCGACCAGCGGGTCCAAAAGCAGGACGCCATCGAGCGCGATCAATAGCGGCAACCAAACACCGAGCTGCCGATACCGCAAACGCCACAGAAGCACCAGGGTGACCATTACCAGCGCTCGCTGGACCGGTACATCAAAGCCTGCCAGCCAACCGTAGCCAAGCGAACCAGCCAAGGCCAAACCGCAAGCACAGGGCAACCAGGCGATTCGACGCGGCCAGACTCCCCAACGCACTAACAACGCGACCACGCCATAGAGCAAGCCGGCAAGCATGCCAATATGCTGGCCTGAGATGACCATCAGATGAACGGTTCCGGTGTCCTGGAGAACGCGCCAGTCAGCGGTGGAGAGACCGCTGTCATCGCCAACCACCAATGCCGCGAGAGCGCCGGAACGTCCCTGAGCATCAACCGCCAGCAAACGCTGCCGCAGCTGGTCGCGCCATGCCAGCTCCCCTTCAGCCGCCGACAGGCGCTCTCCGGCTTTGATCGTCCCGCTGGCACCGATTCGCCGAGCCAGAAGCCAGGCCTCGTAATCGAATGGATGAGGATTGACCAAGCCTCGCGGCCTTTTAAGTTTGGCAGCGAGCCGCCACCGCTCCCCTGCCTGCATCACTGGACCGCCGTACCACGCAAGGCGAAGCCGGGACGGAAGGCCGCTGTGCCGGGACGTTATATCGACCAGCTCAAAGCGCACCACACCACCGCGAACATCCGGCAGACCGCTTACCATGCCTTCCAGCCAGAACGTTCGGCCATCAAGCTCGACCGCAAGGCGGTCGTCCAAAGCGTCCTGGGCGCTGTGACAGGCCCACGCAAACCCGCAGAGAAAGCAGCCGACCGCTCGCCAGCGGAACGGCAATAACGCCAGCCCCGCCGCCAATACGAATGGCAACACAGAGACGGGCGGCAATTGCGGTAAAAAACGCAGTAGCAGAAGGCCTGCTGCCAGCGCCAGCATCGCTGTACGCATTGGATCTCCCGGAGTCCTTTCCAGCGACGCGTCCCTCTGGACAACCCAGATGCCGCGCCCCATAGCCTGACCGACGTCCTGTCGGTGCTCACAGTGTAGAATTTATGTCACAAACTCCTCTCAGCGCCGGGTCTCGTTTCAGGCATAATCAGCGCGCTTCACCCCGCCAGAGAACCTTCATGCCGCGTCGTTTTTTCAAACGCTACATGCCGCACCCCGACCGTCTAAAGGCTCACAAGTCTTTGCGGTTTCTCGGCACGCTGACTCACGACCCCAACCTGCTCCATCTCAATCGGCATTCAGTTTCCAGGGCAATGGCCATTGGCTTGTTCTGGGCCATGATCCCGATGCCGTTGCAGATGCTGGTGGCCGCGCTGTGCGCCGTGCCGGCACGAGCGAACTTGCCGATCGCCGTGGGTCTGGTCTGGCTCACCAATCCACTGACGATGCCGCCGGTCTTTTACTGCAACTACAAGGTAGGTGCCTGGCTGATGGACACGCCGGTTTCCCCGATGCCGATGGAACTCAGCCTGGCCTGGGTGCGCCAGATGCTCGATAGCCACTGGCAGCCCCTGTTCCTCGGCTCTTTTGTCGTCGGAATCGTAGTAGCGATACTAGGGTACGTAGCCACGCAGAGTTACTGGCGTTGGTGGGTCGGTCGCAGTTGGCGCAAGCGGCAGATGGACCGCCGCTGACATCATCACCTACTCGTAGCGCAGCGCTTCGGCCGGCTGTGTCTGCGCGGCCCGCCAAGCGGGATAGACCGTCGCCAGAAAACTGAGCAGCAGTGCCGCCAAGGTGACCAGCAAGACATCTTGCAGCCGCAGTTCAGACGGCAAGGTGCTGATGAAATACACATCCGAACTGAAGATGTGCTGTCCCGACACCTTTTCCAGCCAGGCCACGAGAGCGCTCACGTTCATGGCGCCAACCACCCCCAGCACGGTCCCTATCAGGGTCCCGGTCAGACCGATGATGCTGCCCTGCACCATGAAGATCGCCATGATCTGCCGAGGCGTTGCACCCAAGGTACGCAGAATCGCGATATCCGCTCGTTTGTCGGCGACCACCATGATCAAGGTGGCGATGATATTGAACGCTGCGACCGCCACGATCAGCAAAAGCAGCAGACCGATCATGGTCTTTTCCATTTTCATCGCACTGAACAAACTGCCCTGGGTAAGTGACCAGTCCTCGCCGCGGTACCCCTCACCTAGCCCGGCGACAAGCTCGCTTGCGATCTGGGGCGCCCGATAGAGATCTGCCAGCCTGACTCTGACGCCTTCGACCTGATTCGGCTGCCAACGAAGAATCTGGGCGGCATCTGCTCGGTGAATCATTGCCAGACTGCCATCCAGCTCAGCCCCGACTTTGAATACCCCAACGACGTTCAGGCGCTGCATTCGCGGCGTGATACCGCCAGGCGCATCGCTGAGTTCAGGCACAATGAGGGTGATCTTATCGCCCAGCTTCAGCCCAAAGCGACGCGCGGTCATCAACCCGAGGATCACGCCTGATTCTCCAGGCTCAAGGTCATCGAGGCTGCCAGCGACCATCTTCGTGCCAAGGATCGACACTTCACTTTCAGCCTGAGGATCGATGCCGTTGATTTCAATCGGCTGCATCGAGCCTCTGTACGAAAGCATGCCTTCAAGCTGGGTAATTGGTGCCGTGCCGAGCACCCCCGGGTGCGCCTGCAGCCGCTGGGCCAGCGATTGCCAGTCATCCACTGGCCGTCCATCGCCGGCAATTACGGCATGCGGCACCATGCCCAGGATGCGGTTGCTCATCTCGCGCTGGAATCCGTTCATGACGGACAGCACGATGATCATCGCCAGCACACCCAGCGACAAGCCAATCATGGACGTCAGGGAAATGAATGAAATGAAATGGTTTCGACGTTTGGCCCGCGTGTAGCGGCTGCCAATGAAGATACTGAGTGGCCTGAACATTAACCAGCCACCAACCGACCATCTTCCAGACGCAGTATGTGATCCATCTGCCCCGCCAGTTGCGGATCGTGTGTGACAACAAGAAAGGCCGTACGCAGCGAGCTGCTCAACTCCAGCATGAGGTCCTGAATCCCCTGAGCAGTATGGTGATCAAGGTTGCCGGTTGGCTCATCGAGCAGCACCAGCGCCGGACGGTTCGCCAGCGCACGAGCGATCGCCACGCGCTGACGCTCTCCCCCGGACAGCTCTGAAGGCTTGTGGGCGAGTCGATGGCCAAGCCCGACACGCTGTAGCAATTCGCTGGCCCGCTTGCGCGCTTCCGGTATCGGCGTGTTGCCGATCAGCAGGGGCATACAGACATTTTCCAGAGCGCTGAATTCAGGCAGCAGATGATGGAATTGATAGACGAAGCCAAGCGCACGATTACGTAACAGGCCGCGATCCTTTTCGCTGAGTGCAGAAAGCTCTTCTCCAGCCAGCCAGACGCTGCCTTCGCTAGGCGTATCCAGCCCGCCAAGCAGGTTGAGCAGCGTGCTCTTGCCGGAACCGGAAGTACCCACGATAGCGACCCGCTGGCCTGGAAACAGCTCCAGCTCGAGACCAGAAAGTACACTGACCGACTCCGGTCCCTGTTCGTAGCGTTTGCCCAGGTTACGGCAGCTCAGTACCGCAGCCTCGTTCGCAGACCGTTCATTCATAGACAACTCACTCATATCGTAACGCCTCGGCCGGTTGCGTCCGGGCCGCACGCCACGCCGGATACAGGGTGGCGAAAAAGCTGAGAATCAATGCTGCTGCACAGACCTGCACCACGTCGACGGTCATCAGTCGAGACGGCAGATAGTCGATGAAATACACGTCTGCGCTGAGAAACTTGTGCCCAATCAACCGCTCTAGCGCAGCGATCCAGCCACTTACATTCAGTGCCGCGAAGATGCCAAGCAAGGCACCCACCAGTGTACCTACGACACCAATCACGGTGCCCTGAACCATGAAGATCGCCATGATCTGCCGCGGCGTCGCGCCAAGCGTTCGCAGTATCGCGATGTCTCCACGTTTATCGGTCACAACCATCACCAGCGTGGAAATGATATTAAAGGCCGCCACCGCAACGATCAGTAGCAGTAGCAGGCCGATCATGGCCTTTTCCATACGGATCGCCTGATAAAGGTTTCCGTGAGTGCGGGTCCAATCACGCGAGTAGAAGTCGTCCCCCAACTGGCCTGCCAGCTCCCAAGCAATGCGCGGGGCCTGGAACAGGTCGACGAAACGCATACGCAGCCCCTGAACCTGATCCGGCTGCCAGCGATGCAGTCGTGCCAGATCGGAGATATTGGCCATCGCCACATGACCATCGATCTCGCCCGCTCCCACATGAAAGATACCGCGTACGGTGAACCGCTTCATGCGAGGGAATACCCCAGCTGGCGTAACGGTGACCTCAGGGGCTACGAAGGTGACCTTGTCGCCGACAGCAACACCCAAGGTGCTGGCGGCCTTATCACCGATAACAATGCCGAACTCGCCGGGCGCCAACTCAGCCAACGTACCTTCACGAAAGAATTGGCCCACTATGGATACTTCCGGCTCGATAACCGGATCCACAGCGTTGATCAATATTTTGCTGACCTGCCCGCGATGGGTCAGTAGGCCTTGCATCTGTATGAACGGAGCAACTGCAGCGACTTGAGGATGCTTCGCAAGTCGCTCGGCTACCGCCCGCCAGTCGTCGATTGGGGTTGAGCTTTCGACGGTAGCGTGAGGCACCATGCCCAACACGCGGCTGCGCATTTCATGATCGAAACCGTTCATCACCGACAGCACGACAATCATGACAAGCACACCGAGCGCCAGTCCGATCATGGACGTGAAGGAGATGAAGGAGACGAAGAGGCTGCGACGTCTGGCGCGTGTGTAGCGCGCCCCGATATACACGGACAGCGGTCTGAACATAAATCGTTGGGTTCGCTTTCGCTGGCGGGAAATAACAAGCTGAATGACGACGCCAAGCGGCCTGATACACTCAAGCCATCACTGCAGCTCAGGGATCGACATGCCCATAGAAGACACTGATGATCGCCGCGAATACTATCGTATCGAGGACATGATCGCACTGGAAATCCTGCCGCCGGAACACGCCGAAACAGTCTCAGGGGCGGGTTCGACGCACCGGTTCGCATTGCTCGGCGAACTTCACCAGCTCGACTTCGAAGCACAGCATCTGCTACGTCAGATAGCCGAAGGCAACCGTACACTGGCCAATTACCTGAAGGTACAGAACAAACGTATCGACTTGATTGGCCAGGCGCTCGCTCAGGATCTACTGCAAGACCTCGGTCCTGCACGCCCCACCGTACTGTCAGAAGGCGGCATCAGTTTCGTCAACGACCAACCGCTCCACGTTGGCTCGATCTGGTTGTTGAAGCTGGCGCTGATGCCCCAAGGCCTGGGTATGTTGCTAACCGCCCGCGTGGCGAGCTGCCAAGCCCTCGAGAGCGGGCAGTATGCAATCGGTACGTCGTTCGAAGCGCTGACTGATGCACAGCGACAATTGCTTGCACGACATATCCTGCAAAAACAGGCGGCGGAAAGACGCTTGGCTCGAGAAAGCTCGCAAGGAACCTGATTGATGCACCCTCTTCTGCTCTTACTTCTGATCGTCAGCCTCAACTCGCCTGCAAACGCTGACGGCATCAAAATCCCGCTCGGCCAGCAAGGCCTGGCCAACCTCCCGCTTCCCAGCCGCGGGGACGCGAAAATCGATGTGCTTGATCGTTTCGGTCTGGCCGATGAGGAACACCCAGCTGTCGGACAGCCGCCAATCACTCGCTGGGATTACCACGACTTTTCCGTCTATTTCGAGGGCAATCGGGTGATAGACAGCGTTGTCCACCACCAACATCCCTCGCCATCACAACCAGAGAGACAACCGTGACGCTAATCTACGGCCACCGCGGCGCAAAGGGTGAGGCGCCTGAAAACACCCTGGCCAGTTTCAAGCAGTGCCTCGCGCATGGCGTTCACCGCTGCGAACTCGACCTGCATCTTTCCAAAGATGGTGAGCTGATGGTCATCCATGACCCGACGCTCAAGCGCACCACAGGAAGACGCGGCAAGGTCGTCGAGCATGACGCCCAAGAGCTGACCCAATACGACGCGCGCCAGGGAGGCCCCAGCTGGAAACAGCCATGCCCCATACCGCGCTTAGAGGAGCTGTTCGAGCAGTGCAAATTCGAGCACTGGCAACTGGAAGTAAAAAGTGCCTCGCGCGTTCGCGCCGCGCGCTCCGTATTGGCGATCAAAGCGCTGGCAGAACGTCATGGCCTGCTTGACCGGGTCACCGTGACATCAGGATCGCGAGAGGTACTGCGCGCCTTGAAACGACTGACACCTGAGCTTTCCTGCGGCCTGGTCGCCGAATATGCCTGGCTCGACCCGCTGAAAGTGGCCAAGCAATATGATTGCTCGCTATTAGCACTGAAATGGACCCTGTGCACGCCCGCGCGAATCGCCAAGGCGCGCCAACTTGGCCTGCATGTGTCGGTCTGGACGGTTAACGATCCGGCCTTGATGCGTCGGCTTGCAGATTTCGGCGTTGACAGCGTGATCACCGACTATCCCGGTCTCGCCGTGACGACGCTGCGCAACGCATAAAGCAAGGCCGCCATCATTGGCGGCCCGAATTGCTGCCCTAAAAGCTTTCCCGATTCGGCCAACGCCAATCTCGGGTATCTTCTCCGACCGGCTCAGGCCACCGGTCGGAGCCACTCAAAAAAGCCGGTTTAGCCCGTCGAAGGCAGCGACGCGGTAGGCCTCTGCCATGGTCGGGTAGTTGAAGGTGGTATTGATGAAATACTTGAGCGTGTTTGCCTCGCCCGGCTGGTTCATGATCGCCTGACCGATGTGCACGATTTCCGAAGCCTGATAGCCGAAGCAATGCACGCCTAGTACAGCCAACGTCTCCCGATGGAACAAGATTTTCAGCATGCCGACCGGCTCGCCTGAAATCTGCGCCCGCGCCATGCCTTTGAAGAAAGCCTTGCCTACCTCATACGGCACCTTCGCTTCGGTCAGTTCACGTTCGTTCTTGCCGATCGAACTGATCTCAGGAATGGTGTAGATACCGGTCGGCACGTCATCGACGAAACGCCAGCTGTCGTTCTCTACGATACTGCCCGCTGCAGACCGCCCTTGATCGTAAGCAGCGCTCGCCAACGATGGCCAACCGATTACGTCACCGGCCGCAAAGATGTTGCCGATCTCAGTGCGGTAATGCTCGTCAACTTTGATCTGTCCGCGGCTATTGACCTTGAGGCCGATGTTTTCCAACGCGAGCTTGTCCGTGTTGCCGGTTCGGCCGTTACACCAGAGGAAGGCATCGGCCTTGATCTTCTTGCCCGATTTGAGGTGCAGGATCACGCCGTTGTCCACACCCTCAACCCGCTCGTACTCCTCGTTATGACGAATGAGCACGTTGTTGTTGCGAAGGTGATAGCTGAGCGCGTCGGAAATCTCGTCATCGAGGAAGCTGAGCAGCTGATCACGATTGTCGATCAAGTCAACCAGTACACCGAGGCCGCTGAATATCGATGCGTATTCGGAACCGATCACGCCCGCCCCGTAAATAATCAGACGACGCGGGGTATGGCTCAGGGTGAGAATGGTGTCGCTGTCGTAGACACGAGGGTGGGAAAAGTCGACGTCATCAGGGCGATAGGGACGAGAGCCAGTCGCAATGATGAACTGGTTAGCCACCAGTGTTTCAACCATCCCATTAGCACTGACCACTTCCACGGTCTGCTCATCAGCAAAGCTGGCAGTGCCAAAGAAAATATCAATGCGGTTACGCGCGTAATAGCCCGTACGGGAGGTGACCTGCTTGGCGATTACGCTCTCGGCACTCTTAAGAACGTCGGGAAACGAAAACCAACGAGGCTCACCGATCTGACGAAACAAAGGGTTGGTGTTGTACTGCATGATCTGCCGTACCGAGTGGCGCAGCGCCTTGGACGGGATGGTACCCAGATGGGTCGAGTTCCCCCCCACGTGAGGCCTGCTGTCGACCACGGCGACCTTGCGCCCGGCCTTGACCGCGTTCATCGCCGCGCCTTCGCCGGCAGGGCCGGAGCCCAATATCACCACATCGTAATTGTAGACAGCCATATTCACCCCAGACCAGGCAGCAGGCAGCCCTGCCGCTGTTAACGAATTTGGGAAACCGGGTAGCGGAAGAAGTTGCTTATCGGCGCGCCGCCGAATGGCTTGTTGCGCCGGTGCACGGTTTGCCTCGACCTTGCATGCAAAAACCAACGCTCGGGACACTGAATATCCCGAGCTTTCGATCAAGTCCGCTGTCAGCGTCTGGTCGCGTCGTACGCGAGATCTGCTTTATTGCCGTGGCTTGCCTGTTCATTGACTTCTTCACACTTCTCACGGCTCCCGCCGCAAATCGAACACTCTTTCTCGATGCCAAGATTGGCAATGCCCCCGCAAGAGCCGGCAATGGGCTTTCGGCCCATGATCACACCGATGGACATGCCGAACACCACCAGCAACATGACCAGAAAAACGATTAACCAAGTCATTCGCCTACTCCCGCACCGAACAGCTCATCAAAGGCCTCGGTGCTTTTACTAATGAATTCCTGTCCTTCACGAATCACGAAGAACGCTGCAATGTTCCTCTCCGTCGCGTATGCCAGACCACGCTCCGGCCCAAGCACCATTAATACAGTAGACAACCCATCTGCCCTCAATGTCGAGCGATCGACAACCGTCACGGCGGCCAGATGATGATCAATCGGAGCACCGGTCACCGGGTCGAGCGTATGCGAATAGCGCTTGCCGTCACGCTCGAAATAGTTGCGATAGTCTCCTGACGTGGACACTCCATAGCCATCGAGTTCGACAACCCGCTGTGCTACTCGCTCATTGTCATGCGGCGCTTCGATTGCAATTCTCCAAGGCGCCCCATCGGGTTTACGGCCAAGCGCTTTGAGCTCTCCAGTGATCTCGACAAGATAACGGCGGACGCCGGAAGCCTCGAGATTGGCGCTCACCCGGTCCACTGCATAGCCGGCAGCGATGCTATTGAAATCAACCTGTACGGCTACATCCTTGCAAAGCTGTTCGCCATCAATCCGAAGATGCTCATGCCCCATGTTGTCTCGAGCCGCCGCGATCTCGTCGGCAGAAGGGACCCGCTCGCCGGCTCCATGAGGACCGAAGCCCCAAAGATCGAGCAAGGGTTCTACCGTCAGATCAAAAGCGCCCGCGCTTTCCTCCGAGAGCTGCTGGCCGGCGCGAAAAAGCTCAAGAACCTCGCCGGGCATGGCCATGCACGCGCCGGCAGGAAGCGAATTGAATGTCTCGATATCCGAATCGGCACGGTAGGTAGACATCTGGCAGTCGATCTCGGCCAGGATTGCATCCGTCTCCTTTCGCAGCCGCTCTTTGGAAACGGCGGCGTCATCGGCCACATACTTCACCGAATAGGTACTGCCCATGGTGGGCCCGCCGAAACTTTCTACCTTGTCCTGAAACAGACAGCCCGTCAGGGCTGCCGCCAGGGCGGCAACGATGACGGGCTGAAGTAACGCATGGGTCATACTAACCGCCGAAGTCGTCGAGAAGGATGTTCTCCGGTTCGACTCCCAGATCGGTGAGCATCTTGATCACCGAGGCGTTCATCATTGGCGGTCCGCACATGTAGAACTCACAATCCTCGGGCGCGGGATGGTCCTTCAGATAGTTTTCATACAGCACGTTGTGAATGAAGCCGGTCGGACCGTCCCAGTTGTCTTCCGGTTGCGGATCGGACAATGCCAGATGCCACTGGAAGTTGTCGTTCTCGGCCTGCAGCTGATCGTATTCTTCGACGTAGAAGGCCTCCCGCATCGAGCGAGCGCCGTACCAAAAACTCATCTTGCGCTTGGATTTCAAACGCTTGAGCTGGTCGAAGATGTGAGAACGCATGGGCGCCATACCCGCACCGCCGCCGATGAAGACCATTTCCGCATCGGTGTCTTTGGCGAAGAACTCGCCGAACGGCCCGTACACGGTCACTTTGTCACCAGGCTTCAGGCTGAATACCCAGGAGGACATCTGACCAGGCGGCAGATCATCTTTGCCTGGAGGTGGCGAAGCGATACGGATGTTGAACTTCACCAGCCCCACTTCTTCGGGGTAGTTCGCCATAGAGTACGCACGAATCACGGTCTCCTCGACCTTCGACACATACTTCCATTGGTTGAACTTGTCCCAGTCGCCGCGATACTCCTCCTGGATATCGAAGTCCTGGTAACGGACTTCATGAGGCGGGCATTCCAACTGCACATAACCACCCGCACGGAAGTCGACGTTCTCGCCTTCCGGCAGCTTCAAGGTGAGTTCCTTGATGAAGGTCGCCACATTGGGGTTGGACAGAACCGTGCATTCCCATTTCTTGACGCCAAACACTTCTTCTGGGACTTCGATCTGCATGTTTGCCTTGACCGGCGTCTGGCAGGACAAGCGCCAGCCTTCCCCAGCTTCTCGACGGGTGAAGTGAGACTCCTCAGTCGGCAGCATCTCTCCGCCACCGCTTTCGACGATGCACTTGCACTGTGCGCAGGTGCCACCGCCGCCGCAGGCAGAAGACAGGAAAATATTGTTGGCGGCCAAGGTTTGCAGCAATTTGCCGCCAGCCGGAACCGTAATCGTGCGTTCGCCGTTGATCTCGATGCTCACGTCGCCACTGGAGACCAGTTTGGCGCGCGCCGCGAGAATGATCACAACCAGCGCAAGCACGATGGCGGTGAACATGCCGATGGCGAGGAAAATTTCGTAACTCATCAGTTCATCCCGTCCTTACAGCTGTACGCCAGAGAAAGACATGAAGCCCAGCGACATCAGTCCGATGGTGATGAAGGTAATCCCGAGGCCCTGAAGACCTTCCGGCACATCGCTGTACTTCAGCTTCTCGCGAATCCCGGCAAGCAAGGCGATAGCGAGCGCCCAGGACAATCCCGAACCCATGCCATAGACCACACTTTCAGCCAGGTTGTAATCGCGCTCAACCATGAACAGCGTGCCACCCATGATGGCGCAGTTCACGGTGATCAACGGCAGGAACACGCCGAGCGCGTTGTAGAGGCTGGGCACGTACTTGTCTAGGGTCATCTCCAGGATCTGAACGATTGCCGCGATTACGCCGATGTAGCTCAGCAGGCCGAGGAAGCTAAGATCGACTTCCGGCAGGCCAGCCCAGGACAACGCACCGGCCTTCAGCAGGTAGGTGTAGATCAGGTTGTTGGCTGGAACGGTGATGGCCTGTACTACGATGACCGCGATACCCAGGCCGATAGCCGTTTCGACCTTCTTCGAGATTGCGATGAAGGTACACATGCCAAGAAAGAACGCCAGAGCCATGTTCTCGATGAACACGGCACGGACGAACAGGCTGATGTAGTGTTCCATTAATAAGCCTCCTTGTTCGAGACCTGAGGCGCCATCTTGAAGGACGGCTTCTCGACCTGTTCCCGCTTCCAGCTACGGATGCCCCAGATGAACAGACCGATCAGGAAGAACGCAGAAGGCGGCAACAGCAGCAGGCCATTCGGCAGATACCAGCCACCGTCATTGACGACCGGAAGAATGGTGTAGCCCATCAATTTACCGGCACCGAACAGCTCGCGAATGATCCCGAGCGCGATCAGCATGGCGCTGTAACCCAAGCCGTTGCCGAGCCCGTCAAAGAACGAAAGCACCGGCGGGTTCTGCATGGCAAACGCCTCGGCCCGCCCCATCACGATACAGTTGGTGATGATCAGGCCGACGAAGACCGAGAGCTGCTTGGACAAGGAAAAGGCGTAGGCCTTGAGCACCTGATCGACCAGAATAACCAGTGACGCAATGATCACCATCTGTACGATCATGCGGATGGAACCAGGAATCTGGCTGCGGATCATCGAGATGAACAGGTTGGAAAACGCTACAACCAGTGTCAGCGCGATGGACATTACCAACGCCGTCTTCAGGTTGGAGGTAACCGCCAGCGCCGAGCAGATGCCGAGGATCTGCAGGCCGATGGGGTTGTTGTTGAAGACCGGATTTAACAGGACTTCCTTAATAGTAGGTTGCGACATACTCAAGCCTCCCCAGCGCGCAGGTTAGCGATAAAAGGACCGAAGCCGTTCTCACCGAGCCAGAAGTGCAGCAGATTGTTGACCCCGTTACTGGTCAGCGTTGCGCCGGCCAGCGCATCGACCTGATGGTCGGCTTTCGGGCTCTGCGGATCAACTCCACCTTTGACGATCTGAATCGCCAGCTCACCATCCTCGTTGTACAGCTCCTTGCCTTCCCAAAGGCTGCGCCACTTGGGATTGTCGACTTCGCCACCCAGACCTGGTGTTTCACCGTGCTGGTAGAAGCCGAGGCCCGCCACGGTATTCAGATCTTCCTGAAGGGCAAGGAAACCGTAGAGCGTCGACCACAGACCATAGCCACGTACAGGCAGCACCAGGGTATCCAGTTCTCCCTCGGTTTCGACGATATACACGACGCTGTACTTCTCGCGACGCTTGATCGAAGCGATGTCCTGCTCTGGCGGCAGTGCATCGGACAGCTGTGGGTCTTTCGCAGCAACCAGTGGATCGAAGGTATTTGGATCAAACTCGTCGCTAAACTTGCCAGTCTCGAGATTGACCAGCTTGGCGACGATGCGCTCTTTATACAGCGCCTTCACTTCGGCGCCAGACATACCGGCCTCACCGAGTCCGGCAATCGCCAGAATGCTGCGCTGCTTGTCGAGCTGACGGTTCTCCAGCTGTGTCGGACGCAGTGCGACAGCCGCACCAGCAACAAATACCGAGCACACCAGACAAACCAGCAGGGCCACTATCAGCGTACGGACAGTGGATTCTTTTTGACTAGACATTACGCGCCAGCCTCCGCTTGATATTGGCCTGGATGACAAAGTGGTCAATCAAGGGTGCACAGAGGTTGGCAAATAGAATTGCCAGCATCATGCCCTCAGGGAAGGCCGGGTTGACTACACGGATCAGCACCACCATCACACCGATGAAAATGCCATAGACCCACTTACCGGTATTGGTCATCGCTGCCGACACGGGGTCGGTGGTCATGTAGATCAGACCAAATGCGAAACCACCCACCACCATGTGCCAGTACCAAGGCATGGCGAACAATGGATTGCTGTCCGAACCGATCAAGTTGAACAACGAGCTCAGTGCGATCATGCCGATCATGGTGCCGGCAACGATGCGCATCGACGCGATCTTGGTCATCAGCAGTACCGCGCCGCCGATGAAGATAGCCAGCGTACTGGTTTCACCCAGCGAGCCATGAATGGTGCCGACAAAGGCGTCCATCCAGGTGATGCCGCTTTCCACAACGTTTTCTATGCCACCGGCAAAACCGAGGCTCAGTGCGGTCGCGCTGGCATAGCCATCGACCGCAGTCCAAACGGCGTCGCCGGACATTTGTGCCGGGTAGGCGAAGAACAGGAACGCACGGCCAGTCAGAGCGGGGTTGAGGAAATTCTTACCGGTGCCACCAAAGATTTCCTTACCGATAACGATACCGAAGCTGATGCCCAGTGCGACCTGCCACAGCGGAATGCTAGGCGGCAGCGTGAGCGCGAACAGAACCGAGGTGACGAAGAAGCCTTCGTTGACCTCATGCTTTCGGATCGAGGCGAAAAGCACCTCCCAGAAGCCACCGACGATGAAGGTGACTGCATAAACCGGCAGGAAATATGCTGCCCCCTGAATAAAGTTATCCCACGCGCTGGATGGATCAAAACCCGCCAACGCACTGATCAGTGCAAACTGCCAGCCTTCCTGAACCGCAAGCAGATCAGGGCTTTGGGCGTATATGAGGTTGGCCTGATAACCGGTGTTCCACATACCGAAGAACATAGCCGGAAAGGTGCAGAGCCAGACGGTAATCATCATCCGCTTCAGGTCAATGCCATCACGCACATGAGCGGTAGTCTTGGTGACGCTGCCCGGACGATAGAGGAAGGTGTCCGCCGCTTCGTAGAGCGCGTACCACTTCTCGTACTTGCCGCCCTTTTCGAAGTTGTGCTCGATCTTGTCGAGGAATTCGCGAATGCCCATGCCTTAACCCTCCTTCTCGATACGGGTCAGATTGTCTCGCAGGATCGGGCCGTACTCGTACTTGCCGGCACAGACGTAAGTGCACAACGCCAAGTCTTCTTCATCAAGCTCAAGGCAACCCAGTTTTTGCGCAACCTCGGTATCTCCAACGATCAGCGAGCGCAGCAGCTGGGTTGGAAGAATGTCGAGCGGCATGATCTCCTCGTAGTTGCCCACCGGCACCATGGCGCGCGGGCTGCCGTTGGTGGAGGTTGAGAAAGCGAATTTCTTGCCGCCCATCAACTTGGAGATGTAGATATTGAGGATCGAGTGCTTGTCGCTACCGGCACGCAGGTAGTGCAGCATTTCCCGCTCCTTGCCTTCGCGCAGGCAGGACACCTGCTGGTGATAGCGACCTAGAAAGGCAAAAGCGCCATGCGCTGTACGGCCGCCCAAGACAGACCCGGACACGACACGGTTTGCGCCAGGCTGCAGCTCACCAGCGGTCAGTTCATCAAGATTGGCGCCTAGCCGAGTGCGTACCAGACGCGGGGTTTCTACGACCGGGCCGGCCAACGAGACCACACGCTCCACCGAAAGCTTACCGGTCAGAAACAGCGCACCGATCGCGATCACATCCTGATAACCGATCGTCCACACGCTTTTAGTAGCGCTGACCGGGTCCAGGAAATGGATGTGTGTACCCGCCAGACCTGCAGGATGCGGACCAGCGAAGCGCTCAGTCTGAACCTTGGCTACCTGTTCGCCGGGCAGCGAAGTGCCATCGGCCTTGCACAGAAATAACTTACCCAGATTGCCAAGAACCTTGAGCCCTGCTTCGAAATCAGCAGCCCGCTCCGCAATGATCACTGCTGGGTCGGCAGCCAACGGATGAGTATCAATGGCAGTGACAAAGATTGAACTCGGCACGGCATCGATAGCCGGAACCTTGCTGTACGGACGAGTGCGCAACGCAGCCCAGAGACCGGCTTGCTGCAAATTCTCACGGACCTTCTCGTCACCCAGGCCTTCCAGCTCGGTCGACCCGTACTGGTTGAAAGTCAGCTCTTCGGTGCCCTCCAAATCGACGACCACCGATTGCAGGACGCGCTTCTCGCCACGATGTATCGCGCTTACAACACCCGCACCGGGGGCGGTGAAATGGACGCCAGGTATCTTCTTGTCGGAAAACAGTACCTGACCCAGCTTCACGCGATCACCGACCTGAACTTCCATGGTCGGTTTCATGCCAGGGTAGTCAAACCCTACTACGGCGACGCTTCGCACGGGCCTTCCGGCCTCGATACGCTGCGCCGGCGCACCTGCAATGGGCAAATCTAGCCCACGTTTAATATTGATCATCGGCTCGCCTAACCACTGATTTTGAAAGACTTTTTTACAGGCCCAGCGATTTAGCTGAAGGTCGAATTGCACGACGCGCACCAAAAATATATTGGCGCGACGCTATGCCACGGGCCCAGGTAGAAATCCGTCCGATTATAGAGGCCGCGACACGTGACTGACCACCCAAGGCCTTCCAATTTTTTGACTGAAGACAAGCGGTCATCCGCAACCGACTATTGACGCCTCGTCTGCAAGCACGATGACTGCGGCATACGCGGCGAGTTGAAAAATGAAAAACGGGAGCCGAAGCTCCCGTTTCGCCTGCAGTGCTGGCTGCCTGTTAGCGTGGAAACGCAGGTGGGTTTACGCCCGCCATGTCTTCCATTACGCGCACCACCTGACAGCTGTAGCCGAACTCGTTGTCGTACCAGACATACAGGACGACCCGGTTGTCGCTGCAGATCGTAGCCTCGGCATCCACTACGCCTGCGTGGCGGGAACCTACGAAATCGCTTGAAACAACCTCCTGCGAATTAACGAAGTCGATCTGCTTCTGTAGGTCCGAATGCATGGCCATCTGGCGCAGGTACTCGTTGATTTCTTCGCGGCTCGTTGCCTTTTCCAGGTTCAGATTGAGAATCGCCATGGAAACGTTCGGCGTCGGAACGCGAATGGCGTTGCCGGTCAACTTGCCCTTGAGCACCGGAAGCGCTTTGGCAGCAGCTGTCGCAGCACCCGTTTCGGTGATGACCATGTTCAGCGCAGCGCTACGACCACGACGACTGCCTTTATGGAAGTTGTCGATCAAGTTCTGGTCGTTGGTGTAGGAATGCACCGTCTCGACATGACCATTGACGATGCCGTACTGGTCATTGACCGCCTTCAACACCGGCACGATTGCGTTGGTGGTGCAGGACGCCGCAGATACAATTTTGTCGTCAGCCGTGATCTCGCCATGGTTGATGCCATGAACGATGTTCTTCAACTCGCCCTTGCCAGGCGCCGTCAGCACAACACGGGCAACACCCGGGCACTTGAGGTGCTGGCTGAGACCCTCGGCGTCGCGCCATTTACCGGTGTTGTCGACCAGCAGAGCGTTTTCGATGCCGTACTCGGTGTAATCCACCGAAGCAGGATCGTTCGAATAGATCACCTGAATCAGGTTGCCATTGGCGGTGATGGTATTGTTTTCGGCGTCGATGTGGATGGTGCCTTCGAACGGACCATGGACCGAATCACGGCGCAGCAGGCTGGCGCGCTTGACCAGATCGTTGTCAGCCCCCTTGCGCACGACGATGGCACGCAGACGCAGGCCATCGCCGCCGCCCGTCTTTTCAATCAGGATGCGGGCGAGCAAGCGACCGATCCGACCGAAACCATAGAGCACGACGTCGGTGCCCTTGTGGACGCCGGTGGTGTTGCGCTTGCCAGCGACTTCAGCCAGCTCGTCACGCACGAACTGGTCAAGGCTGCGACCGTTCCCCTCGGCCTTGAACTTCCCCACGACTTTACCTAGGTCCACCGAAGCGGCACCCAGGTCCATCTGGCTCATGGTGGTAAGAATCTGGTGAGTTTCATTGACGCACAGCTCAGCTTCGTCAGCCTGACGGTGACGCGCAAAACGATGAGCTTTGAGCAGTGCGATGACCGAACGGTTGATCAACCCACGGCCATAGATGGAAGTCACCACGTTGTTGTTACGATACAGCTGACCAATCAGCGGAATCATCGCTTCGGCGAGGGCTTCTCGATCAATCCATTCACCAAGACACTGGTCGGGCTTCTGAGTCACGGGCAGTTCCTTCCAACATGTAGGGGCTGAGAAAAAGGGCTACATTATGCCGCCGCACCCTAGCGTCGGCAATCTGTGCAGCCGAAACACTGACAGCGTTCCGCGCGGATAGTTACAATCCCGGCGGTCCATTTTTTATCGACCGGAGCCACGCCCACTCGTGTCCGTATTGCGCCTTCCGCCCATGCCTGCCGCCAGCGGCAAGCAAACCTGGGGCAACCTTCCTGGAGCTGCGCTGAGCCTGGCCATTGCCGAAGCCGCCAGCAACGCAGACCGATTCACCCTCCTTCTGACCGCCGACAGCCAGAGCGCTGAACGCCTGCAGGAAGAGCTTGCCTTCTTTGCGCCCGACTTGCCGGTTCTGCACTTTCCCGACTGGGAGACGCTGCCCTATGACGTTTTTTCACCGCATCAGGACATCATTTCTCAACGGATCGCAGCGCTCTATCAGCTGCCAGAGCTGACTCACGGCGTTCTGGTAGTTCCCATTACCACAGCGCTACACAAACTCGCCCCGAAGCGTTTTTTGCTCGGTTCCAGTCTGGTACTGGATGTCGGTCAGAAGCTCGATGTCGAGCAAATGCGTGCCCGCCTCGAAGCGGCCGGCTACCGCTGTGTAGACACAGTGTACGAACATGGCGAATTCGCCGTTCGTGGTGCACTGATCGACCTGTTTCCGATGGGCAGCCCCCTGCCCTACCGCATCGACCTGTTCGACGATGAAATCGAAACGCTGCGCACTTTCGATCCTGAAAACCAGCGCTCCATCGACAAGGTCGACTCGATCCGTTTGCTGCCAGCCCGCGAATTCCCGCTGAAGAAGGAGTCGGTTACCGGCTTCCGCGCGCGCTTCCGTGAACGCTTCGATGTGGATTTCCGCCGTTGCCCGGTCTACCAGGATCTGTCCACCGGCATCACTCCGGCCGGGATCGAGTACTACCTGCCGCTGTTCTTCGACGAGACCTCGACCCTGTTCGATTACCTGCCGGAGGACACCCAGGTGTTTTCTCTGCCGGGTATAGAGCAGGCCGCGGAGCACTTCTGGAAAGACGTGCGTACGCGCTACGAAGAGCGTCGCGTCGACCCTGAGCGGCCCTTGTTGCCGCCCGCCGAATTGTTCATGGCGGTCGAGGATTGCTTCGCTCATCTGAAGCTGTGGCCACGCGTCGTGGCCAGCCAGGATGACGTGGAAACAGGAATCGGCCGCGAGCGCTTTGCGGCCAGCCGCTTTCCTGAGTTAGCAATAGATGCCAAGGCCAGCGAGCCGCTCGGTGCGCTTCGCCGTTTCCTCGATGAGTTTCCCGGTCGCGTGCTTTTCACCGCCGAATCGGCTGGGCGCCGTGAAGTTCTGCTGGAGCTCCTGGCGCGGCTGAAACTGCGTCCACAGGAAGTTTCAGGTTGGCCGCAGTTCGTTGAAAGCGGCGAGCGCTTGGCCATTTCAATTGCGCCACTGGACGACGGCCTGCTGTTGCAGGATCCGGCTATTGCGCTCATCGCGGAAAGTCCGCTGTTCGGCCAACGCATCATGCAGCGCCGTCGGCGTGAAAAAGGGCGTGATGCTGGCGAAAACGTCATCAAGAACCTCACCGAATTGCGCGAAGGTGCACCGGTGGTGCATATCGACCACGGCGTCGGTCGTTACCACGGCCTGGTCACACTGGAAATAGAGGGTCAGGCCGCCGAGTTCCTCATGCTGCAGTATGCCGAGGACGCCAAGCTCTACGTACCGGTCTCCAGCCTGCACCTGATCGCCCGTTACACCGGCAGTGACGATGCCCTCGCCCCGCTGCACCGGCTGGGTTCGGAAACCTGGCAAAAAGCCAAGCGCAAAGCCGCTGAACAGGTTCGCGACGTCGCTGCAGAGCTGCTAGACATCTATGCCCGTCGCGCCGCACGCGAGGGCTACGCCTTCGAAGACCCGCAGCTGGACTACGAAGCCTTCAGCGCTGGCTTCCCGTTCGAAGAAACGCCGGACCAGCAGGCCGCTATCGAAGCCGTACGCAGCGACATGCTGGCGCCCAAGCCCATGGACCGCCTGATTTGCGGCGATGTGGGCTTCGGTAAAACCGAAGTCGCCATGCGAGCGGCCTTCATCGCGGTGCACAGCGGCCGTCAGGTAGCAGTGCTGGTGCCCACCACCCTGCTCGCCCAGCAGCACTACAACAGCTTCCGTGACCGTTTCGCCGACTGGCCGGTGCGCGTCGAAGTGATGAGCCGCTTCAAGTCCGCCAAGGAGATTCAGGCCGCGGTCGACCAGTTGGCCGAAGGCAAAGTCGACATCCTGATCGGCACGCACAAGCTGCTGCAGGACGATGTGAAGTTCACCAATCTGGGCTTGGTGATCATCGACGAAGAGCACCGCTTTGGGGTGCGCCAGAAGGAACAGCTCAAGGCGCTGCGCAGTGAAGTGGACATTCTGACCCTGACCGCCACGCCGATTCCGCGCACGCTGAACATGGCCGTCGCGGGGATGCGTGATCTGTCCATCATCGCCACGCCGCCGGCGCGTCGACTGTCAGTACGCACCTTTGTCATGGAGCAGCAAAACTCCGTGATCAAAGAGGCGCTACTGCGCGAGCTGTTGCGAGGCGGCCAGGTCTATTACCTGCACAACGATGTGAAGACGATCGAGAAGTGCGCCGCCGATCTCGCCGAACTCGTGCCGGAAGCGCGCATCGGCGTAGGTCATGGGCAGATGCGCGAGCGCGAGCTCGAACAGGTGATGGGCGACTTCTACCACAAGCGCTTCAACGTACTGATCGCCTCGACCATTATTGAAACGGGCATCGA
The DNA here is from genome assembly GCF_038562055.1 of Stutzerimonas chloritidismutans. GTDB lineage: Bacteria > Pseudomonadota > Gammaproteobacteria > Pseudomonadales > Pseudomonadaceae > Stutzerimonas > Stutzerimonas chloritidismutans_A. Next base: position 200,977 of record NZ_JBCFXD010000002.1, read on the forward strand.
CGTACCGAGCGCCAACACCATCATCATCGAGCGTGCCGACAAGTTCGGGCTGGCCCAGCTGCACCAGTTGCGCGGTCGGGTCGGACGCAGCCACCACCAGGCCTACGCCTACCTGCTGACACCACCACGCAAGGCCATGACCCCCGACGCGGAAAAGCGCCTGGAAGCCATCGCCAACGCACAGGATCTCGGGGCGGGCTTCGTCCTGGCCACCCACGATCTGGAAATTCGCGGCGCGGGTGAGCTGCTCGGAGATGGCCAGAGTGGGCAGATTCAAGCGGTCGGTTTCACGCTTTATATGGAAATGCTCGAGCGCGCGGTCAAATCCATTCAGAAAGGTGAACAGCCGAACCTGGATCAACCGCTGGGTGGCGGACCGGAGATCAATCTGCGCGTCCCGGCGCTGATTCCGGAAGACTACCTGCCCGATGTGCATGCGCGGCTGATTCTCTACAAGCGCATCGCTAATGCTGCCGACGAGAACGGTCTGCGTGAACTGCAGGTCGAGATGATCGACCGGTTTGGACTGCTGCCCGAGCCGGCCAAGCACCTGGTCAGGCTGACCCTGCTTAAGCTGCAGGCCGCTAGCCTCGGCATCACCAAGATCGACGCGGGGCCTCAGGGCGGGCGTATCGAGTTCGCCGCGGACACCAGCGTCGACCCGATGGTGCTGATCAAACTGATCCAGAGCCAGCCCAACCGTTACAAATTCGAAGGCGCCACGATGTTCAAGTTTCAGGTGCCGATGGAGCGTGCCGAGGAGCGCTTCAACACGCTCGAAGCCTTGCTCGAACGTTTGTCCGTGGAAAAGCCGTAACGATGCCGACGATGCCCGCTCTCGCCAATCGACCCACCGATGCAGGGTGACTTTGTCCCCAACCTGCCAGCCGCATGGCGACTGCCGTTTTCTGAAAACGCTATCGCCAGGGGCCAGCAGTACGCAGCGGAGGACCGCATCAGGGTTGTGCGGGAGGATTCGCGTTATGTCGAAGCGACCTGTCGCGGTTCAGGTGGCAGCGCCTATCGTCAGTCGCTTGAACTGTCCCGCGACGGCAGGCTCAGCTGCCTCTGCAGCTGTCCGGTGGGTCTCAACTGCAAGCATTGCGTAGCCCTGATAGCCACCCTCGAAATGCAAGCCGAGCGCTTGCCCGTCAAGCAGAGCGCGCAGTCTGGCGAGCGATTCCCTGACCGGCTGGAACAATGGCTATCGCAGCTCCCACAGGCGTTGGGCGACAACCTGCAAGCCGGCCAAGGCTGGTGCCTGCACTATCTGTTATGCCCTGACCTCTCCATAGAGGTCTACAAGGTGCGCCAATACCAAGACGGCACCTGGGGCGAGCGACAGCCCTACTACGGTCTGCGCGAAGCCGGCTTTCGCCAGCCAAACTTCATGCAACCGCTCGATCTACGTATTGCCGCACTGGCTACGCTGGGCCGCACGTCGGGTAATGGATTCAACCTGAACGGCGAAAACGGCGGCGAAATCCTGCGGCTGATTCTACAGACCGGTCGCGGCTTTCTCAGTTGGGATAAACCGGCGCTGCAGCCCGGTCGGTCCCGCCAGGCACGCTTCAGCTGGAACGAGCAAGCCGACGGCAGCTACAGGCCTGGCCTGGACATGGGCGATACCGACAGCGAGCTGGTCACCGCTGTGGACCCGCTGCATTACATTGACAGAACGCAGAACGAACTGGGCCTGATCGACCACGGCCTGCCGATGCCCCTGGCCCGGCACCTGCTCGACGCACCAGCGGTGCCATCCGCGCAGGCGGCCCTGTTCAGTCTGACACTCCATGAAATTGCCCCACAGCTGCCAGCACCCGCCAAGGCTGAACAACATCAGGTTGATGACCTGCTTCCCCTGCCCCACCTGAGCCTAGGCAGTCATCAGGCGGTCAACTATCAGCCCAGCAGCGGGCGCATGGTCAGCGAACACCAGCATCGTGCCGGGTTGAGTTTCCTCTACGGCCGTACTCAGGTTCACGGCAAAGCCAAGCCTGGCCAGCGGCTACGGCAGGCCGATGGCACTCGCGTGCTTAGCATTGCCCGCCAGCCAGACGTCGAGCAGGCACTGCGCCAGCAATTGCAGCAACTGGGTTTCCGTCCGGCGCTGCGTCAGAGCCTCGCGCTCCCCAACGACTCGGCAGAGATGTTCGAGCTGCCGAACGAGGCGGCGTGGCTGAATTTCACGCAGACCCAGCTCTCGCCGCTGCGCGAGCAAGGCTGGCAGGTGGTCATGCACCCCGGCTTTGCGTATGACGTGACACCGATTGATGCCTGGTATGTCGAGGTCGACGAACCACCCGAGCACAGCTGGTTCGACCTGGAGCTGGGTATCGTCGTCGAAGGCGAGCGAATCAGTCTGTTACCGGTTCTGCTCAGCCTGATCAGGCGCAACCCTGCGCTGCTTTCAGCGCAAGCGCTGGCTCAACGCAGCGACGACGAGACCCTTCGGGTGCCACTTGCCCGGCGCCGGGATGAGGATGATCAGCCGTTACAGGTGTTGCTGCCTTTCGGTCGTTTGAAGCCCATCCTCGCGACCCTGTCCGAGCTTTATCTGCAGGAACAGCCAAACGGCGAACACTTGCGGCTGGAGCGATCGGATGCCGCGAGGCTGGCCGAACTGGATGCGCTTCCCTTGCAATGGAAGGGCGGTGAGCACCTAAGGTCGTTCGCCCAGCGACTGCGCGATTACCGCGAACAGGACATCCGCCCACCGCAGGGTCTGAACGCAACGCTGCGCCCCTATCAGCTGGACGGCCTGCGCTGGATGCAAACCCTGCGCACACTCGCGGTCGGCGGGGTTCTGGGCGACGACATGGGCCTGGGCAAAACATTGCAGACCCTTGCTCACCTGTTGCTGGAGAAGCAAGTCGGCACGCTGGACCGACCCTCGCTCGTCGTGATGCCCACCACGCTTATCCCCAATTGGCAGGACGAAGCAGCCCGCTTCGCGCCGTCACTGAAAGTCGCGACGCTGCATGGGACTACACGTCGAAAGCTCTACCAGCATCTGGGCGATTACGATCTGCTGCTTACCACCTACGCACTGCTGCCCAAAGACATCGACCTGCTCGCAGACGTACCGCTGCATGTGCTGGTGCTCGACGAAGCCCAGAACATCAAGAATGCCAGCAGCAAGGCGGCACAAGCTGCCGGACGGTTGAATGCCCGCCAGCGTCTCTGCCTAACCGGCACGCCGCTGGAAAATCATCTGGGTGAGCTCTGGTCACTGTTTCATTTCCTCATGCCCGGCTGGCTGGGCGACGCAAAGCAATTCAACCGCGACTACCGTACCCCCATCGAGAAACACGGCGACGCCGAGCGGCTGGAGCACCTCAGCAAACGGATAAAACCCTTCCTGCTCAGGCGGCGCAAAGAGCAGGTTGCCCAGGAGCTGCCGCCGAAGACCGAGATACTGCACTGGGTCGAACTCAGCCCGGCTCAGCGCGACCTGTACGAAACCGTACGACTGGCCATGGACAGCAAGGTCCGCGAGGAGATCGACCGCAAAGGCCTGGCGCGCAGTCAGATCGTTATCCTCGATGCACTGCTCAGGCTGCGCCAGGTGTGCTGTGATCTGCGCCTGGTCAAGGGCGAAGCCGTGCGACCAGTTCGAGGCGGCACCTCAGGCAAGCTCGATAGCCTAATGGAGATGTTGACCGAACTGCTCGCTGAAGGCAGGCGAATCCTGTTGTTTTCACAGTTCACCTCGATGCTCGCATTGATCGAAGACGAGCTGCAGAGCCGCGCCATCGACTACGTTCAGATCACCGGCGAAACCAAGGACCGGCGCACCCCGGTGAAGCGGTTCCAGAACGGGGACGTCCCGCTGTTCCTAATCAGCCTGAAAGCTGGCGGTACCGGCTTGAACCTGACCGCGGCCGACACCGTGATCCATTACGACCCCTGGTGGAACCCGGCCGCGGAAAACCAGGCCACCGACCGCGCCCACCGCATCGGTCAGGACAAGCCGGTATTCGTTTACAAGCTGATCGCCAGGGCTACCGTCGAAGAAAAGATCCAGCAACTGCAGCAACGCAAAGCCGAACTGGCTTCCGGCGTGCTGGACGCCGGTGAGCAAGGCGGCTGGCAACTGGAGCCAAGTGATATCGAGGCGCTGTTCGCGCCACTGCCCTAGGAAAATGGACATGCGCCGACTGGTTGCCCCCGCCGATTACGATCGCGTCTACGACATCTACATGCACGAAACGGTGGTGCCTTTCCTCGGCTTCGACCCGATGCCACGCGAGGCTTTCAGCAAGGTGTTCGACCCGTTGTTCGAGAGCGGCTGTTTTTACCTGTACGAGGTCGATGGCAAAGTGATGGGCTTCTACAAGGCGCAGCGGCATGTTGGTCGCACCGCCCATGTGGCCTACCTGGGAACCTTGGCCGTGGCGCCGGAAGCGCAAGGCCGAGGCGTGGCCGTAGCAATGATGCAGGACGCGATCTCGCGGCTGTGGAAAGCGGGCATCACTCGTATCGAGCTGACAGTTGAGGCGGACAATCCCCGTGCCATTGCGTTTTATGAGCGCCTAGGCTTTGTCCACGAGGGAACTCAGCGCGCGGCCTACAAACGTGCCAGCGATAGCGGCTACGTCAACGAGCTGATGTACGGGTTGCTGCGGAACGATTGATTGCGGGTCGCCGAGGTGCCGGGCGAGCCAAGCCGCCACGGCACCATTGGCAGCGGGTCAGCTTTTCAGCTTCACCGTGGTCTGGGCCACCAGCTCGCCCTGATAGCGGGCGATGGTCAGTTCTTTGTTCGAGGGCTGGCGCGAGCCATCGCCGCCAGCGATAGTCGAAGCGCCGTAAGGCGTTCCGCCGTTCATTTCGGAGATGTCGAAGAACTCGCCGATGCCATAGCCGGTCGGCACGATGATCATTCCGTGGTGGGCCAGCGTGGTCCAGGTCGAGGTAATGGTCATCTCCTGGCCACCGCCGGTGCCGGTGGAGGTAAACACGCTGGCGACCTTGCCGTGCAGCGCGCCCTTGGCCCAGAGCCCGCCGGTCTGGTCGAGGAAGGTGCGCATCTGGCTGGACATGTTGCCGAAGCGCGTCGGCGTACCAAAAATGATCGCGTCATAATCGGCTAGCTCCGAGGGACTGGCGACCGACGCCTCCTGGTCAACCTTGCCGCCTGCATTTTTGAAAGCCTCTTCCGGCATGGTTTCCGGCACGCGCTTGACGGTCACTTCTGCCCCTTCAACGCGACGCGCACCTTCGGCCACTGCATTGGCCATTGTTTCGACGTGGCCATACATTGAGTGGTACAGCACAAGAATCTTTGCCATTTCTCAGTTTCCTCTTCCTGGGTTGTGTTCCGGTTTGTGTCGATACGCTCAGCGCACATCGACCAGCACAATTTCACTGTCTTCCAACGCCTTGACGCTCAGCCGCGTCTCGTCTCGCACAGCAACACCGTCACCCGCCGCTGCAATGTGCTCACCGACTGCGATACGTCCGCTGGCAGACACCATGTAGATCTTACGGTCCGGGCCAATGTCGTATTCGGCAACCTGACCGGCCGAAAGTGTCGCGGCAACCACGCGGGCATCGGCACGTATGGGCAACGCCTCGCCGTCCGCGGCCATGCCGCTGGCCAGGGTGACGAAGCTGCCAGCCCGCTCCCCTGCCGGAAAAGGCCGTGTGCCCCAGGCGGGCGCCAAGCCGGACTGGTCCGGATAGATCCAGATCTGGAAGATCTCGGTGGTCTCGTCTTCGCGGTTGTATTCGCTGTGGGCTATACCGGTGCCTGCGCTCATCACCTGAACGTCGCCCGCCACGGTCCGCCCGCGGTTGCCGAGGCTGTCTTCATGGGTGATGGCCCCTTTGCGCACGTAGGTGATGATTTCCATGTCGCGGTGCGGATGAGTGGGGAATCCGGAGTGCGGAGCGATGCTGTCGTCATTCCAGACCCGCAGATGACCCCAGTGCATGCGCGCCGGATCATGATATTCAGCAAACGAAAAGTGATGACGCGTATCCAGCCATCCATGATCAGCAGCGCCAAGGTCCGCGCGCGGACGAATATCGATCATTGCACAAGCCTCACTAACTGGCCGACTCGACTGTCAGCGTCGAGCGGCGGAATGAGGTCATCATCTATTGAATGGGCGATTATATGGTTGGATTTTTCCGCACAAATCAATCGTAAATACTGATACGTCGACTCGTCACCCAAGAAAAGCCAAAACCTCTTCCAGAAGCAGCTCGGGCACCTCTTCAGGCAAATAGTGCCCAGCCGGTAACGCCTTGCCTCGTACGTCCTGCGCCACCGCACGCCACTCCTTCAGCGGATCGAAGCATCGCTCGATGATTCCCTGCGCCCCCCAGAGCACCAGCAAGGGCGCCAGGATCGTTCGACCAGCGGAGCGATCAGCCCGATCATGCTCGAGGTCGATGCCCGCGCTGGCTCGATAGTCTTCGCAGAACGCGTGGATAGTGCCGGGCTGCTTCATGCAACGCAGGTACTCGGCGTAAGCCGCCTCCGTGAATGGGTGTACGTGATCGGCGCGGGTTGCCACGGCGCTCTGCAGGACGAGTTCGGGGTTCGCTTCGAGCAGGATTTCCGGCAGCGGCGCCGGGCGAATCAGAAAGAACCAGTGCCAATAGGCACGGGCGAAGGTTTCGTCGGTCTGGCTGTACATGGCCAGGGTCGGCGCGATATCCAGCAGGATCATCCTGCGTACCGCCTCTGGGTGATCCATCGCCAGCCTATGGCTGACTCGCGCACCGCGGTCGTGGGCGAGAATGTCGAAGTGCTCGAAGCCCAGCGAGCGCATCAGCTCGACCTGATCCCGCGCCATTTCGCGCTTGCTATAGCCGACGTGGTCTTCGCCGCCGTCGGGCTTGCTGCTATCGCCGTAACCGCGCAGGTCAGCCGCCACGACGGTGAAGCGTTCAGCCAGCTGATCGGCGATTTCGTGCCAGATCACATGGGTTTGCGGGTAGCCGTGCAGCAGGAGCAGGGGCGGACCGGCGCCGCCCTTCCGATAGTTGATCCGAACGCCATTGACTTCGCACTCGCTACGCTGGAACTGCTCGAACATGGGACCGCTCCTGAGATGGGTGCCCTAAGCCTAGGCGTACCCGAAGCAATCGCAAAGGTTCGAGACCGCAAACCAGCGTCAGCCCAGCGCCAGCGGCAGGAACAGCGCGATCAGGATGCCCAGCAGACTCATCCCAAGCGCCGAAAACGCGCCACACTCGTCCCCTTCCTCCAGCGCCCGCGCCGTACCGATGGCGTGCGCATTGATGCCGTAGCTCAAACCGCGTGCCGCCGGATGATCGACCCCAGCCCAGCCAAGCAACAGCGGGCCCAACGCCGTGCCGATCACGCCCGTCAGCATGACGAAGACCGCCGCCAGCGACGCGAGGCCTCCCAATTGCTCAGCCACCAGCATGGCAATCGGCATGGTCGCCGCCTTGGGCGACAGGCTCATCAATACGGCCAGGTCCGCGCCCAACGCACCGGCGATGGACAGCGTCAGGACAACGCCCAGCACCCCACCGCTCACCAACGTGATGAGGATTGGCCAGAACAGCTGCTGAATGCGGCGGATATGGCGGTACAACGGCACTGCCAACGCGACCGTCGCAGGGCCGACCAATACGGCGATCATCGACGCATCGGCGCGGTAGCTTGCGTAGTCGATGCCGCACAGGTACAGCATACCGACCACCAGCAGCATGCCGACCATTACCGGCTGCAACACCAGCCAGCCGCTGCGCCGGTAGAGCGCCAGCGCCAGCTGAAACGCAATCAGCGTAAGCCCCACTGAAAACAGCGGGTGATCCAGCATCATGGCCCAGACGCTGCGCCAGTCAATGCCGCTCATGCCTGATCCTCACGCTGCCGATCCGTCCGCCTGATCAGCGTCTGCATCAACCAACCGCAGAACGGCACGGTTACCACCAGCGACAGGACCAAGCCGGCGGCAATAGCCGGCAGGTCATCGAGCAACGCATCGCTGCTGGTCATGATTCCCGCCGCCGGCACGATGAGCAGTAACGGCAGGTACTGCAACAGCAGCGCAGCGGTCTTCTCGAGGGGTTCAGGAATGCCTCGTCGCAGCAGCAACAGCGCAAACAGCAACACCATGCCAATGATGGGGCCCGGCAAGACAGGCAGCAGCGAAAGATGGATGACGCTGCCGATCAATTGCAGCACGACCAGCCAAGTCAGGCCTTTAAGAATCATCAGGGGTCCTTTAATGCAGCGGAACGGAATAGGTAATCATGCAGGGAACGGTCGTCGACAGCACGTCCCTGCGCGTCAGCAGGCTGACTATCACTCGCCACTACCGCAGCGAAACAGGTGCAGCTGAACTTAAAAAAAGCGGATCAGATGGTTGGCTACCGCTGTGACCTGGTGTCGCAGCGGCAGACACCCGCTGGCACTGGAGTAGTCGTCAGGCCCACCATCCAACCTCCCAGGACCAGCAGCAACGCACCTCACAGCGCGATTATCATTGATCGCATGACCGCGCCCACGGAAGATTCTGTCATCTGATCCGTATTTATTCGGTCAACCTGAGACTGTTATGCGGGGTACCCCAACCGGATCATCAGCGCCGCCTGATTAGCCTGATAGGGGCGACACAATGACCGAACGCATCCCAGTAACAATCATCGACACCGTCAATCCACGCAAGCCGATCCGCCTGACCCCGGCACAGGCCGGCGGGCCGATTCATACCCGCAGTTTTACCGGGCTGTTCCGCAATCTGCGCCTGATTGGCGGTGGACTCTTGTTCCTGCTTTATTTCGGCACCCAGTGGTTGACCTGGGGCGGACGCCAGGCGGTGCTATGGGATGTCGGCAAACAGCAATTTCACATCTTTGGAGCGACCTTCTGGCCGCAGGATTTCATCCTGCTATCGGCGTTACTGATCATCGCCGCCTTTGGCTTGTTCTTCATCACAGTGCTCGCGGGTCGAGTCTGGTGCGGTTACGCCTGCCCGCAAAGCACGTGGACCTGGGTGTTCATGTGGGCCGAGAAAGTTACCGAAGGTGATCGCAGCCAGCGAATCAAACTGGATGCCGCCCCGCTGTCACTCAGCAAGTTGTTGCGACGCGCTGCCAAGCACGCCGTCTGGCTGGCCGTAAGCCTGGCCACAGCGATTGCCTTCGTCGGCTACTTCACGCCTGTCCGTGATCTGGTCATCGATCTGTTCACCCTGCAGCTGAGCGCAACCGCCGCGTTCTGGCTGTTCTTCTTCACCGCCGCGACATACATCAATGCCGGCTGGCTGCGGGAAAAGGTGTGCGTACACATGTGCCCCTATTCGCGCTTCCAGAGTGTGATGTTCGATGCCGACACCCTGGTGGTGTCCTACGATGCCGCTCGCGGCGAACAACGAGGCGCGCGGCGCAAAGACGCCAACCCAAAGGCCGAGGGCCTTGGCGACTGCATCGACTGTACCCTGTGCGTGCAGGTCTGCCCGACGGGCATCGATATCCGCGACGGCCTGCAACTCGATTGCCTGAGTTGCGGCGCCTGTATTGACGCCTGCGACAGCGTCATGGACAAGATGGGTTATGCCCGGGGTCTGGTTCGATATACCTCCGAACGTGCGCTTGAAGGCGGCCAGACCAGGCTACTGCGACCGCGTCTGGTCGGTTATGCCGGAGCGCTGGCTATTATGATCGGTGCCTTCGTCTGGGCGTTGGAAGCGAGACCAACGTTATCCCTGGATGTAACCAAGGACCGCACCCTTTACCGCGAAAATACCCAGGCCCAGATCGAAAATATGTACAGCCTGAAGATCATCAACAAAACCCAGCAGCCGCGCGACTATCTGATCAGTCTGGACGACGGCCCCTACGAGTTGCACGGCCCGCACCAGATAAACCTGGCCGCAGGGGAGATCGTCAACGTGCCGGTCAGCGTGGCGCTCGTTAACGACAACGGTGACGCCCCCCGACAGGTGAACTTCTCGGTCACCGACGCGAGCGACCCGACACGCCAGGTAACCGCTCCGAGTACCTTCATTGCGCCAAGGGTTCGGTAGGATGGTGGCTGCGCGCACGAGCCACTCACGCGGCTGACCAATATCCCCCCTTGCCGAAGCGGAACCAGATGAAGCGCTACGAGAAATTCGCTGACGAAATTGCCGATCTGATCCGCTCCGGCGTGCTGGCGCCGGGCGAAAAGGTGCCGTCCGTGCGCCATGCCAGCCGCACCTACGGCGTCAGTCCTTCGACAGTTTTTCAGGCCTACTACCTGCTGGAGGATCGCGGATTGATCCAGGCCCGGCCGCGCTCGGGCTATTTCGTTCGCGAGCACGCCAGACGCCGGCTTCCCGAGCCCGAGATCAGCCCACGCCTGAGCGAAACCACCGATGTCGACGTTAGCGAACTGGTGTTCTCGGTGCTCGCCTCACTGCGTGATCCGCACACCGTTCCGTTCGGTTCCGCCTTCCCCAGTCCCGATCTGTTTCCGCTGCAGCGCCTGGCGCGCTCGATGGCGCACACCGTGCGCGAGATGCCGGGGCGTGAAGTGGTCGCCGAGATGACGACCGGCCACCCTGACCTGCGCAGACAGATCGCGCTGCGCTATATGGTCAGTGGCGTCATGCTGTCGTTGAACGAACTGGTGATCACCACCGGCGCCATGGAAGCGCTGAACCTCTGTTTACAGGTCGTCACCCAGCCGGGGGATCTGGTGGCCATCGAAGCGCCCGCGTTCTACGCCACCTTGCAGGTGCTGGAGCGGCTCAAGCTCAAAGCTGTGGAAATTCCGGTGCATCCACGTGATGGCATCGACCTGGGCACCCTGGAAAGCCGCCTGAGCAGCCTGCCGATCAAGGCCTGCTGGTTCATGAGCAGCCTGCAGAACCCCCTCGGTGCGAGCATGTGCGAGGGCAACAAAGAAAAACTCTATGCGCTACTGCAGCACCATCAGGTCCCCCTGATCGAAGACGACGTCTACGCTGAGCTGTACTTCAACCAGGAGCCGCCGAAACCGGTCAAGAGCCACGACCGTGACGGATGGATCATGCATTGCGGCTCGTTTTCCAAAAGCCTGGCGCCGGGTTACCGGATCGGCTGGGTGGCGGGCGGCCGTTATGCCGAACAGATCAGCCGCCTCAAGCTGATGACGACGATTTCGCCCTCGGTGCCGGCCCAGGCAGCTATCGCTGATTATCTGCAGCACGGCGGCTACGACCGCCATTTACGTAAGTTGCGTCATGCACTGGAACGCCAACAGGGTGAAATGCTGGCCTCCGCCGCGCGTCACTTCCCCGCCAGCACCCGGGTCACGCGACCCAGCGGTGGTTACTTTCTCTGGTTCGAATTTCCCGAGCGGGTCGACTCGCTGCAATTGTTGCAGCTGGCGCTTGCGCAGGGCATCAGCCTCGCTCCGGGCCCGATCTTTTCAGCCACCCGGCGGTTTCGCAATTGCGCACGCCTGAACTACGGCCATCCCTGGGACGAGCGCAGCGAAAAGGCGATGGAGCTGCTCGGGCGGATCGTGAAATCGTTCTAGCGCCCGGCTTGATAGCGGCGCTGTTTGACGCCAGCGCCCCTGTCTCACAATCGGAACTACACCTCAATCGTGCCCTGTAAATACAGGACCGCATGCCCGGCTACAAAAACGCGCTCACCTTCAACCCGGCAGTGCAGCAAACCGCTTCGGCGTGAGGCCTGCAACGCCAGCAACTGTGTCTTGCCCAGCCGTTCGCTCCAGAAAGGCGCAAGGCCTGCATGGATGGAACCGGTGACCGGGTCTTCATCGCCGCCGTTGGCCGGCCAGAAATAGCGCGAGACGAAATCCTGCTGGCGACCCGGTGCCGTTGCCACGACATCCAATGGTACCAAGGTTTTCAGTAGCGACAGATCGGGCGCCAGCTGGCGCACCTGATCCTCATCTTCATACACCGCAAACCAGGCCTGACGGTTTCGCAGCACCGCTTGCGGCAAGGTCCGAAGCCCGTTGAACAGCTCAACCGGCGGATTCTCGACGGGCTCCGGGGCACGGTTGGGGAAGCTCATCTCCAGCAAACCATCGTCCAACTCAGCGACGCTGATATCGCCTACCGCAGCGGCACGAAACGTCAGCGGAGCCTTCGCCAGCTTCTGTGTCAACAAAACGAAGGCGCTAGCCAGAGTGGCGTGCCCGCAGAAGTCGATTTCAGTCAGCGGCGAAAACCAGCGAATGAGAAACGCACCGTCAGGCTCGCGCACCAGGAAGGCCGTTTCCGACAGGTTGTTCTCCAAGGCGATGGCCTGCATCTGTGCGTCGCTCAGCCACTGTTCCAATGGAACCACAGCGGCCGAGTTGCCTTTGAACAGCGCCTTGGTAAACGCATCGACCTGATAGATCGGCAGTTTCATCATCTCTCCCTCACCCTTGCGCTAGCCTTTCATTAGGTTCGCGAAGTGGAAGAGTGTCGCCGAGCGCAGGCCGATCGGCAAAGCCATCTGCGATGAGGGGCCGATGCGGTCAGGTGTGCCCAGCCGCTCGACCCGCCATCATCAGGCCTTGTTTTCAGTGCTCGCGGTCAGCGTCGGCTTCAAGGGCTCGCCGACGGGCTGGCATTGCGTCTGCGCGCCAGGCTGCAGATACGGCTGCAGTATCGGCGCCATGCCCTTGAGCACCTGTACCGGTAGCGCAGAGGTAAAGCGGAAGCTGTCCGCCCCCCGGCCCGGCACGTAGGCTGTCAGCGTGCCGAAGTGATTCGGCCCGAGGTAGAACACGAAGGTGGCGGTGCGATTCAGCGCCAGCGAGCTGATCAGTCGGCCGCCCGCGCCGACGGTCTGGATCCGGTTGTCACCCGTCCCTGTTTTGCCGCCAACCCGCAGTGCTTCACCATCAGTCTGCATGAAGCTGCCGCGCAAGCGCCGCGCGGTGCCACCTTCCACCACACTGGCAAGCGCCTCGCGCAAGGCCGTCGCCACCTCACTGTGCAACACCCGTACCCCGACGTCCGGCTTGATACCGAGGCGGGTTTCATACGGCGTATCGCTGGCGAAATGAAGGCTGTCAACGCGCACACTGGGCAGCCGCACGCCGTCATTGACGATGATGCCCATCAACTCGGCCAACGCTGCCGGACGGTCGCCCGAGCTGCCCAGCGCTGTCGCCAGCGAAGGCACCAGATGATCGAACGGATAGCCCAGACGCTGCCAGCGGCGGTGTATATCGGTGAACGCCTCCACCTCGAGCATGATGCGAATGCGACTATCACGTGCGCTCTTGTGACGGCTGCGGAACAGCCAGCCGTACACCTCCTGACGCTCAGCGGTGCTGGCCGCGATCACCTCGGTAATGCCAGCCTCCGGATGCTTGATCAGGTAGCCTAGCAACCACAGGTCCAGCGGGTGGACGCGGGCGATGTAGCCCTGGTCCGGCAGACTGTAGGAACCCGGCGCGTAGCGTTCGTACAGCGAGTCGACCGCCTTGTCGGTGAGGGTGGCCGTTGGCAAACGCGCCTTGAGAAAGCGCTCGAACGTCGCGCGGTCCGCTTCGGGCATCAGATACCGGTGGACGGCAGCCAACCTCGATGGCGTCGGGCGCATGCCATCCAACAGTGCCTCGATGCGTTCGTCCGCGCTCTTGTCGCGATACTTGCGCCAGAAACGCTGCAGAAACACCGAGCCTTCGCGATCAGCAAAACGCTGCAGGTACTCTCGCCGCTCAGGGTTGTCATCACTCCTGAGCAGCTCGGCGCCGTTGGATGTCTGGTAGGTGCTGTAGCTCACCAGATCGCGCATCAGCCGAACGAACGGGAGGTTGATCGATTCCTGCAGCGCTTCGCGCATGGTCGGCAGGCGGCCGTCGTCCTCACGGCGGAAGTTGCCGAAGCGGTGCATGCCAGCGCCGGTAAAGAAGCGCTCGGTCGGACTGGCCGAGTAGCGACGCTCCAGCGCGGCATCAAGCATGGCTGGCAGGTTGCGATCCTCATGCTGAATGAGATAAGCCAGCGCCCAGCGGGTCAGCGGATCCACCGCCTCAGCCTTGCGCAAGGTGGCGACATCGCTCTTCGCGTAACGCTCGTGCAGCTCGGCGATTACCTCCAGATAAGTGGTCAGCACCCGCAGTTTGGCAGTCGAGCCCAGCTCCAGTTTGCTGCCCTCGTTGATGTCGAACGGCTGGTTGGTGTTGTCGGTCTGCACCCGCACACGGAAGCCCTGCTCGCCGCGCTCGAACAGCGTGAAGCTGTAACGCACATCGCCGGTACGCTCAGGCGACAACATGCGCTCGCCGAACAAGCCAACCCCACCTGCGAATGCTGGATCGGCCAGTCGATGCAGATAGTTGCTGATCTGTCCCTGCAACTCGCCATGCAGCGGCGTGGTCGCGGCCAGATCCAGGCGGTCGAGCTCATACAACGACACGCCCAGCAGGTTGCTCAGGCGCATTCGCGCGGCCGTGATGCCCTTGCTGGAAGGCACCTCACGAATGCCCGGCTCGAGACGCAAATTGCGGAACTCAACCTGCTGCTGCAAGGCGGCGTTGCGCAACCGCGTACCGATCACACCGCCATTGGCCAGCAAGCGGATATGGCTGTCGGTGAGTTCCGCCATGTCGGCACGCCCTGCTCCCAGGTAGTACGACGGGCGCCGTTGAGCGATCAAAAGCGAGAGCACCTGTCGCAGCGCGAGCCCCTGCGTTTCATAACTGACGCCTTCATTGCGCCGAGTATCGAGGACCCGGTTAACCTCGGCGAAATCGGCGCCGTACCAGAGGCGCAGACCATCGGCGATGCCGTGCACCTCGCCGTGGCCATAGGCGGCAGAGAGCGGCACGCTGTTGAGGTAATCGCGAACGATGCGCTGCCGGGTGACCATGGTTTGCTGGCCTTCGCGGTAGGTCCGCACGCTGGCGGAAATCATCTGCCGGATCTTTTCCTCGGCGTCACCGGTGCGTCCTTCGGGCGAGTGACGGTATTTTTCGACCTGCGTAGCCAGCGTACTGCCGCCGGCTGCCTGCACCGGCAGGCCCAGTTTCTTCTCAACCTGGCTGACCGCTGCCATGGTAAACCGCGGCCAATCCACTGCAGGGTTGGCACGCGGACGGCCGGCGTCGAGCAGCCCACGGTCCTCGATAAACAACAGGCTCATCGCGATGACCGGCGGTGCGTCGTCGAAGGTCTCGTAGTATTGGTGGGGATAACTGTTGGCATACAGCGGCTCGCCGCGACAATCGTCGATGGTCAGCCCCGCCTTGGATTTCTCCGGGTACGGGACAAAGAAGCCACGCTGGACGTAGCGCAGCAGCGCTGGCGAAAAGCTCACCTGTTGCTGCACTGTGAAGCCGCGTTGGGTCAGCCGTTCCAGGAACGTCGGCAAGGCCGCATAGCCCAGGCGGCGGTCGAACGGACCCGCATCGGGAAACTGGATGCTACTGCTCGCCCCCGGTTCGATCTGGTAATCAAGATTCTCGGCGTAACGGTTAAGCCAGAGCGCCTGCAACTTCGAGGTATGCATCTCATGCCAGGCGGCATAACCACCCCCGGCCAGTAATGAAACGCCCAGAAACACACCCATGCGGCGCGCCAGACGGCTACCGTGCGAGCGTGTTCGACCGGGCTTATCGGCGGAAGGCGAGCGCTTGCTGCCCCCTGCCCGGGATTTATCGTTTCGCCATACTGCGCCCATCGTTTCCGGCCTGGCTTCAAGGAAATTTACAGGCTTAAGCTTAGCTGGCGACGCTGCGCTCGATGTGTGCGAGCAGACGAACGGAAAGGCTCAAAACGGCGCCCTGACAGCGAACTGAACCGGCCGCGCAACGACGCGATTCACTCCACCCAACGAGGGTAGAAACCGAGTCGCGCCTGCAACCGGGCATCCCTGCCCTGCGAGACCTCGACGGGCAGCGCCTCCGCGAGACTTTCGGTGCTGGTGGCATCGCCTCGAAAGAAGAAGCGCCGACCGTCATCGAGCGTGAGAAACAGGCCCAGGGCGCCATGACCTGCCAGTTTCACCAGGACCAACCGTTCGTCGCCAAACAGATCGAGACTTTCATCGAAGCCATAAACAGCGCGGCGCTCGAAGCGAAGCTGCTGCCACCTGACCCCGTGGGAAAACTGTGCCTGAATGACCGCTGGCGGCGTTGCATTTTGTGCGTAGTGGATGCTCTCTGGGCTTGCGAGCACCGACAGTTCAGGGAAATCGGCCAGGCCGGAGGCGTGACTCCAGCGCGCGCAGCCCAACACCACTTGATCTACCGCCAGGCCATCTTTCTCGAGCTGGTCACGCACCGGCTGCACCTCGCTGTAGCGTTTCGCGCGCCAGGGAATTGCGCCGTCTAGCTGGGCGTCGATCAGCCGGCCAAGGCCGCTACCGAACAGCAGACGCTTGCCGCCGTGCTCGACCAGTACGGCTATATGATCGATCGTTTCGGGTGCTACCCAGTGGCCGTCACGCCAGGCGTATTCGCCGCTGGATGTGGTCTGCCCTGTTCGGATCAGGCTGAAACGCAACTCCGCAGCCGACAGCGCGCCGGAGAGAAGCATCAATGAAACCGCCAGGCTCTTGAGAACACGCATGGCTCAGACTCCTTCATCAGGCAAAAACGGAGAACGATCACGCCCGGCAAATGCCAGCGGCAGGCGTAAGCGCAGAAGCACGACTGGATAGTAGACAGACCTGTCTGTATACTGCAAGCATTTGTACTGCCTTGAGGACCATTGGAGGGAACAGAACCGCTCCCGCATAATGGCCGGCCGAGGAGATCCACATGGCAACCAACAAACGCGACCTTCTGCTCGCCACCGCCGAGCGGCTGTTCTACACAGAGGGCTACCACGCCACCGGCATCGACCGGATTCTCAGCGAATCGGGCGTGGCCAAGATGACCCTGTATAAGCACTTCAAATCGAAGGACGAACTGATCCTGGCGGTACTGGAGGCGCGCCAGCTGCCGATGCTCGAGCGTTTGCGGGAAGCGCGGCAGGCGTTACCGCCGCGCAAGGCGCTGTTAAGCGTGTTTGATGGGTTGAACAACATGATCCACAGCCCGACCGCGTTCTGTGGCTGTCTGTTCATCAACGCGGCCGCCGAATATCAGGATCGAGAGCACCCGATCCATCAACGTGCCGCGGGATACAAGGCGCAATTTCAGCGCCATCTGTGCGAGCTGCTAGAAGCGCTCGACGCACCCCAGCCGGAGCAACTCGCTCGCCAGCTGCAGTTTCTTATCGAAGGCGCACTGAGCATGGCGCACATCCAGGGCCCTGGGGACCAGGCGCTGCTGGCCAAGGCCTCAGCGGAACAGTTGCTGCAGGCCGCTGGCGTCTAAAGACGCCAGCTTATTCGGACATTTGATCAGCGCTGAGGCGTTTCCTTGACCCTGAACCACGCCGCGTAGAGCGCTGGTAGGAACAGCAACGTCAGCGCGGTCGCAACGATCAGCCCGCCCATGATTGCCACCGCCATCGGCCCGAAGAACACGCTGCGTGACAGCGGAATCATCGCCAGCACGGACGCCAGTGCGGTGAGCACGATGGGCCGGAAGCGCCGCACGGTGGCATCGATGATGGCATTGAAGCGATCCTGTCCGGCGCCGATGTCCTGCTCGATCTGATCCACCAGAATCACCGAGTTGCGCATGATCATGCCCGACAGCGCGATAGTGCCGAGCATCGCCACGAAGCCGAAGGGCTTGCCGAACAGCAGCAGGAACAGCGCTACACCAATCAACCCCAGCGGCGCAGTGAGGAACACCATTGCAGAGCGCGAGAAGCTTTTGAGCTGCAGCATCAGCAGGCTCACCACGACAATCACGAACAGCGGCATGCCGGCGTTCACCGAGGCCTGACCACGACTGGAGTCCTCGACCGTTCCGCCGACTTCCAGCAGGTAGCCGCTGGGCAGCGCATCGCGCACATCGCTCAGGGTCGGCTCGATCTGTTTCACCAGCGAGGCTGGCTGCTGATCGCCGTAGATGTCGGCACGCACCGTCACCGTCGGCATGCGGTTGCGATGCCAGATGACCCCCTCTTCGAAGCCGTACTCCAGGGTGGCGACCTGCGACAAGGGCACGCTGCGGCCGCTGGCCGTCGGAATTGCCAAGCTCGGCAACATCGACAACGTTTCGCGTTCGCGGGCCGTTCCGCGGATCAGAATTTCGATCAGCTCATTGTCTTCTCGGAACTGGCTCGCCGTAGTACCGGTAAAGGTGCGTTTTAGGAAGTTCGACAGCTCCACCGTACTGACGCCCAGCGCACGGGCTCGGTCCTGATCCACGTTGAGCCAGACGACCTTGCTCGGCTCCTGCCAGTCGAGATGGACGTTCGCCACATAGGGGTTTTCGCGCACCTTTGCCGCAACCTGGCGTGCGAGTTTGCGCACCACATCGATATGCTCACCGGTGACCCGAAATTGCACCGGATAGCCCACGGGCGGACCGTTCTCAAGGCGGCTGACGCGGCCGCGCAAGGTCGGGAAATCATCGCGCAGTCGCTCGATCAGCCAGCTACGCAAGGCTTCGCGCTCCTCGATGCTTTCAGCCAGTACTACGATCTGGGCGAAGCTGGTGGCCGGCAACTGCTGATCCAGCGGCAAGTAGAAGCGCGGCGACCCGCTGCCGACATAGGCCACGTAGTTGTCGATGCCGGCGCGGTCTTTAAGCATTTCCTCGAGGCGGTGAACCTCGGCTTCGGTGGCCTTGAGCGACGCGCCTTCGGCCAGCTTCAGATCGACCATCAGTTCCAACCGGCCGGAGGCGGGAAAGAACTGCTGCGGCACGATTCGGAACAAGCCGATCGCGCCGATGAATGCCAGCAGGGTCAGGACGATGACCGTCTTGCGCCGCTGCACACACCAGTGGATTACCCGCCGTACACGCTGATAAAACGGCGTCGAATACGGGTCGTGACCCTGATCGCTGCCGCCATGCTTTAGAGCATGGCGCTTGGCCAGGTCGGGCAACAGCTTGGCGCCTAACAATGGAACAAACACCACAGCCGCAATCCATGATGCGATCAGCGCGATGGTTACCACCTGAAAGATCGAACGGGTGTATTCGCCAGTGCTGGACTGCGCGGTAGCGATCGGTAGGAAGCCCGCTGCAGTGATCAGCGTACCAGTGAGCATCGGAAAGGCCGTACTGGTCCAGGCATAGCTCGCGGCCTTGAGCCGGTCGAAGCCCTGCTCCATTTTGATCGCCATCATTTCCACGGCAATGATCGCGTCGTCCACCATCAGACCCAGCGCCAGCACCAGGGCGCCGAGGGAAATCTTGTGTAGACCGATGTCCAGGTAATGCATGGTCGCAAAGGTCATCGCCAGCACCAGCGGAATCGACAGCGCGACCACCAGCCCCGTACGCACGCCCAGCGAGAAGAAGCTCACCAGCAGCACAATGATCAAAGCCTCGATCAGCACCTGCACAAACTCGCCGACACCGGTCTTCACCGCCGCCGGCTGGTCGGACACCTTGCGCAACTGCATGCCTGCCGGCAGTTCCTGCTGCAAGCGAGCGAACTCGGTCTGCAGCGACTCGCCGAGTACGAGGATGTCGCCACCAGACTTCATCGACACGGCCAGCCCGATCGCCGGTTCGCCCATAAACCGCATGCGGGGCGCCGGCGGGTCGCTGAAGCCGCGGTAGACCTCGGCCACATCGCCGATGCGGAAGGTGCTACCGGCCACCCGGATGGGGAAGTCCCGAATCTGTTTTACCGTGTCGAAGCTGCCGGTTACGCGAAGTTGCACGCGGTCACTGGGGGTTTCGACAAAGCCTGCCGACATCACCGTGTTCTGTGCCTCAAGGGCCTGCTTGACGGCCTCAAGTGGCACGCCCAGATTGGCCAGCTTGACGTTGGAAAGCTCGATCCAGATCTTTTCGTCCTGCAGCCCGATCAGCTCGACCTTGCCGACATTCTTCACACGCTGCAGCTGCAACTGAATGCGGTCGGCATAATCCTTCAGCACCGCGTAATCGAAGCCTGAGCCGGTCAGCGCGTAAATGTTGCCGAAGGTCGTGCCAAACTCGTCATTGAAAAAGGGGCCTTGCACACCGGCAGGCAAGGTGTGGCGAATGTCACCAATCTTTTTACGGATCTGGTACCAGAGATCCGGAATCTGCTCGGAGCGCATCGAATCGCGGGCCATGAACGTCACGTTGGATTCGCCGGGCCGTGAGAAGGACACGATGCGCTCGTACTCCCCCGTCTCCATCAGCTTTTTTTCGATACGTTCGGTGACCTGCTGCGAAACCTCTTCTGCGGTGGCGCCAGGCCACTGGGTCCGAATCACCATCGCCTTAAAGGTAAAGGGTGGGTCTTCACTCTGACCAAGTTTGGTGTAGGAAAGCGCCCCTACCACGGCCATCAGCAGCATCAGATAGACAACGATCTGCCGGTTGCCCAGCGCCCATGCGGAGAGATTGAAGCGCATCCTGATTACTCCTGCGCCGCCAGCTCGACCGGACGATTATCACGATCGACCGCCCTCACCGACTGGTTCTCGTGGAGCATCTGAACACCGGCGAGGACAACCCAGTCATCAGCCTGCAGCCCCTTGAGGATGGGCACAGCAGAGTCACCAAAGGCCCCCGTCTGCACGGCAACGCGCTCCAGCGTGGCGTCCTCTTTGACTCGCCAGACGTAAGCCTTGCCCTGCTCGGCTGTGACCGCTGAAAGTGGTACAGCCAAGGGCACCTCGCCATTGTTGCGGATTGAGACCAGTGCGCTCTGGCCAAGCTCGGCAGGCACCTCGGCGTCATCGAAGGCGACACGCGCAGAGTAGGTGCGCGACTGCGGGTCCGCAGCCGGCGACAGTTCGCGAATGTGACCGGCATAGGTTTTACCCGGCTGCGACCAGATTTCCACCGATACAGGCTGGCCGACCGAGTAGCGATCCAGTGCCTGTTCCGGCAGGTTGATCGCCACCTCGCGCTCGCCATCGGCAGCCAGGACGAAGGCCGTCTGGCCGGCGCCAACAACCTGCCCCACCTCAACCTGGCGCTGGGCAACCACACCGTCGTGCGTTGCGCGCAAGATGGCGTAGCCAACCTGGTTGTTGGCGACGTCGAATTCCGCTCGCGCTTGCTGCAGGCGCGCCTGGGCGGAGCGATAGGCATTTTCAGAAGAGTCGAATTGCGAGCGGCTGACCAGTTGGCGATCCATCAAGGTCTTGTAGCGCTCATGCTCGGCGCGAGCGACCCGCAGGTTGGCCTCGGCCGCCGCCACCTGAGCACGGATGCCCTCGAGCTGGAGTCGCACGTCCTGCGGGTCGAGCTTGGCCAAGGGCTGGTCCTTGCGCACCCGCTCGCCGGCCTCGACCATCCGTTCGGTGACCTTGCCGCCGATACGAAACGCCAGCTCAGGTTCGTAGCGTGCATGCACCTCACCCGGATAGCTTTCGAAGGCTTCACTGGCGGGCTGCGGCTGAACCACCATCACGGGCCGCGTAGAGAGCTGCTCGGGTTCACCATTGCCGCAAGCGGCCAGCAAGGCGAAACCAAAAGCACCGAGGAAGGGCAAGGCATGTCGGAACACGTCGGATCTCTCTCTGTCGCAAGGTGGGTTCTAATACTTATACTGCGCGGTATAGTAAAAATACCGAACTCACCAGTCTAGTATTAAAAACACCCATGACCGACAGCACACCCGCACCGTCCGGCCCAGGCCGTCCAAAGGACCCCGCGAAGCGCGAGGCAATCCTGGCGGCTGCCCAAACCCTGTTCCTCGGCAATGGCTATGAAGGCAGCAGCATGGACGCCATCGCCGCCGAAGCCGGTGTGTCGAAGCTCACGCTGTATAGCCACTTCAAGGACAAGGAGGCGCTGTTTGGTGCTGCGGTTAAGGCAACCTGCGAGACGCGACTGCCCCGCCGGCTGTTCGTGCTGGAAGACGGGCGTGAGTTTCATGCGGTCCTGCTAGACATTGCGCAGGCTTTTCACGAGCTGGTCATCAGCCCCGAATCCATCGGTCTGCACCGGCTGATGGTATCTATGGCGGCGCAGAACCCGACGCTGTCGCGGATGTTCTTCGATGCAGGCCCACAGAAGCTGCTGTTCGATCTGGAGCAGTTGCTCGACCAGGCGCACCGGCGCCAGTTGCTGGATGTGCCCGAGCCGATGCGAGCCGCGGAACATTTTTGTTCGTTAATCAAAGGCGCCGCTCATTTTCGTCTGCTGATCGGCTATGCCGAGCGACTGGACGCCGAAGACGGCAAGCGGCATGTAGAGGATTGCGTTGGCCTGTTCATGCGCGCTTATGCGGACCACCCCCGTACGGTCGACTGAAGCAGCAGCCTGTGTCCCGTAGCGGAAAACAAGCCCTGTTTCTCAGGAACAGCCAGCCGCGTCGGCGGCCAGCATGAGTGCCCTCAATCGTGGCTCAGGGCACCGATCCGGTGAATGGACAGGTCCGCACCATTGAACTCATCTTCCTGACTTAGGCGAATGCCGACCGCTGCCTTGAGCGCGCCATAGACGAGAAAGCCGCCGACCAGCGCAACCAGCACGCCGAGGCCTGTGCCGATCACCTGGCTGATGATGCTGATGCCGCCCAGCCCACCCAGCGCCTGCTGACCAAAGATTCCACAAGCCAGCCCGCCCCAGACGCCGCAGAGGCCGTGCAATGGCCAGACACCGAGCACATCGTCGATCTTCCATTTGGCCTGCGCCGCAGTGAATGCCCAGACAAACAGGGCGCCAGCTACTATGCCCGTAGCCAGCGCACCGATTGGGTGCATCAGATCTGATCCTGCACAGACTGCTACCAGCCCAGCCAAGGGCCCGTTATGCAGAAAGCCCGGGTCGTTGCGGCCGACCGCCCATGCTGCCGCCGTTCCTCCAACCATGGCCATCAGCGAGTTGATCGCCACCAGCCCGCTGACGCCCTCAAGCGTCTGGGCGCTCATCACGTTGAACCCGAACCAGCCGACGATCAGAATCCACGATCCCAGCGCAAGAAATGGAATGTTTGAGGGCGCGAAGGCCACCAAACGGCCGTCACGGTATCGACCATTACGGCGGCCAAGCAGAATCACTGCGCCGAACGCTAGCCAGCCACCCATACCGTGCACCACTACCGAACCGGCGAAATCGTGGAACGGCGCACCAAACTGCGCTTCCAGCCAAGCCTGAACGCCAAAGTTGCCGTTCCACATCATCCCTTCAAAAAACGGATAGATGAACGCAACGATCAACAAGGTGGCGCAGAGCTGTGGCCCGAATTTGGCGCGCTCGGCGATGCCGCCGGAGATGATCGCGGGTATTGCAGCGGCGAATGTCAGCAGGAAGAAGAACTTGACCAATGAATAGCCGTTCTCGGCAATCAGCTGGCCCGCCGGCTGAAGAAAGGTCACGCCATACGCAACCCAGTAGCCGATGAAGAAATACGCCAATGTTGAAACGGCAAAGTCGGCGATGATCTTCGACAGCGCATTGACCTGATTTTTCAGGCGTACGGTGCCGACCTCCAGAAAGGCAAAGCCGGCATGCATTGCCAGCACCATCACCGCGCCCATCAAAATGAACAGGGTGTTGGCACCGTGAATCAGCACTTCAACCGCACTGCTTGGGTTATCCATCTACTACGTCCTATGGTAAGCGCACCAAAACAGCAAACCGCCCCCATTGCACGCACCAACATGCATCACAGGTAAGCGGAGGTTTGCTATGAACTGTTGCGGCGGACTTGCAAGATTTTCATCCCCGACAAACCAAAGCGTTTATTTTCAAACACTTAGGGTTAATCCCGCCTGGCTCAGCGGCAGGTCGCTGCGCCATTTAGGGGCCACGTCCCAACCGCACGCACCAGACGAATGCAAGTGGTGTACCAACGAAACGGCCGCGCGATCGATTTTGGCGCAGCGGATGCCAGCTGGAGCCGGCAAACCAGATGAAGACGCCAGGCAGACGGTATCGAGGTTACAAAGCAGAGAGCGTGCGGTATTCGTCCTGCGCCAGCTGATCCGTTAGGCCGCTGACGAAGTCCTGAAGCATGCGGCAGCGGTAGTAGAACTCCCACAACCCATGATCTTCACTTCCCTCAGAATGACCTTTCAGCGACTCGTGATAAGCCTTGATCAGTTGGCTGGGGAGGCGTCTGGCAAGCATTTGCAGGTGCGGCTCGCTGCGGCAATCGCCTCCCGTCAATGCCCGAAAGGTCTGCGGAGCGACGGCCAACAACGGCGCGTAGGCGTCCAGCAGCCCCTGCAGGATTCGGTAGCCCTGCAGCTGTAAGGTCTCGACTTCGCGATGACAGAACACGTGATCCATCGCGACATCCTTGAAGGTCTGCACAATGGCGTTAGGCAGACTGGCGTCTTCCAGCAGAGCGCGGTCCAGCGTCCCGTCGTAGACCGCCTCGATATGCTCGATAAATTGCTGCGCGGCGTGCTGCACCAGCGGGTGGACCATATTCACCCGCAGCCAGATGAAGAATTCGCCAACCTTGTTGATCGTCTCTTTGGCAGCACGCGACTGGGCGTACTCGACCATGCTGCGAAAGCTGCGGCCGGTATTCGCGATCGGCTCGTCGGGCGAGCCGTGCTCGGTGAACTTGGCGATCAGCAGCTGTGACAACTGCTCAATGGTGAAGATGCCCTTCTCCACCGAGTCTTCGATATCGGCAAGGCAATAGGCGATATCATCGGCCGCCTCCATGATGTAGGCGACCGGGTGACGCGTGCCTGGTTGCAACCCCAACGCGGCCTGCAGATCGTCGACAAAAAATTCCTCTGAAAGGTAGAAGCCTGGCTTCTTCAACAGATAGGCGCCGGCTGTTCCCTTGGCCGGCTTGGGCGCATAAGCGGCGCGCACGTATTTCAACAGGCCCGCCGTCTGTGTATAGGTCAGATTAAGCCGTAGCAGGCTGACAACTAAGCGAATCGCCTGCGCGTTGCCTTCGAACTGTTCAAGGTCGATCAGCATACGACTGCGCAATTCGCTATTGCCTGCACCGTTGGAGATAGCGGCGTCGAACAGCGTATTCAGGTTTCGCTTGAACCACTCGCCAATGGCAAACTCGCCAAAGTGCCCAAACGGTGGGTTGCCGATGTCGTGCATCAGGCACGTCATTTCAACGAGGCTTTCCAACGCACCTTCCAACCCATCCAGGCCATATTGCGCCGCCCGCTCACCGAGCTGTTTGTACAGGGTGCGCACAATGAAGCGCCCTGTCTGCTGAACTTCGAGTGAGTGGGTCAAACGGCTGCGCACCGCTGCGTTGCGCTCCAGCGGGAACACCTGGGTCTTTTGTTGCAAACGCCGCACAGCGGCGGAGTTGATGATGCGACCGCGGTCGCTCTCAAGCTGGTCGATGACCAATGACAGCTCACCTTCGGAGGCTTTGAGACCCGGCTCCACGCGCCCATAAGGCCGCTGACGGGAAATCTTGTCCTTGAAGTTCACAGACCGCGGCATGATTCGAGCTCGTTAAACGACGGAATCGCGAGCCTAGCGCGGCACAGCGGCTTTACCAAGCGATCAGGCGCCAACTGCGCTTGTCGTTTAGAATCGCCCGCTCAGCTTGAGGAGCAGACATGAGCCGCTCGGAGTTTCATCAGCAATACGCCGAACGTGCGGCCACCGAAGCGCGACGGCTACTTGAACAACGGCAAGCCTTTGGCGCCCGCTGGCTTAGCTGGGTCGCCACCGAGCTTTATCAGCTCAAGCCGCCAGAATTCGCCGCCATGGTGCGCCGCGAGCTGGCCCGTCTCAATGAAGGCTGAAGCCAGCCCCATAGCTCACCTATCCAGATCAGGGCGCCCTCATGCAATGGCCGGTTGAAGGTCCCTTCCTACGCGACCAACTGCTGCGGCTACCGGGTACAGAGAAGCCTTCAGCCATCGACAAGCAGCTGGCGATGGGCGAGGTCTGGCTCGATCTCAACGGGCTACAGGGCGACCGCGTCGCCGATCACCGTTTCCATGGCGGGCCGGATCGCAGCCTTTGCCACTATCCGGTCGAGCACTACGCTCACTGGCGCAAGCTTTATCCGCAGCTGTCGGCCATTGGTCCCGCCGCGTTTGGCGAAAATCTCTCGACGCTGGGCCTGGATGAACGACAGGTATGTATCGGGGATCGCTTTCGCTGGGGCGATGCCGTGATCGAAGTCAGCCAGCCCCGCTCGCCTTGTAGCAACCTCGACCGGCGACACAGCACCCGCGGCCTCGCCCGCCATATGGCCACAAGTGGCCGAACCGGATGGCTGTACCGAACCCTTGAACCGGGCGTCATCGAACTCGGCGCGGATCTGCACTTGATCGAACGGCCGTGTCCGACCGCCAGCGTGCTGCGCGTTTGGCGCGGCTTCGTTAATGAGGACGTCAACGACATCGAACTCGCCTGGCTGGCCGGGCTGTTACCGCTGGCAAACGAATACCGCACGCGCTTTCGTCAACGCCTGGACAGTAGGCGACGGCAACAGGATCAGGGGGCGTTGTTCTGACCCCGGCAAGCGTCGTCGTGCCGCTGTTCAGACGCAACGCTGACCACGACAATACACCCCTATCAAAGCGACCTCAGAAGAAGGTCGCCAGTAGCATCGAACGCCTGCCCTGCGTGTAAACCACCCGAATCGATAGCGAGGTTTACATGAGCATTACATCCGCTGACATCTGCCGGGCCGCCGACGGCCTGCAAGGTTTTGTGGGTTTCAACGGCAAAATCGGCCAGCACATCGTTCGGTTCAGCGAAGACTCGTTCGGTATGGACGTTGTCGACAGCAGCATCACACCGGCGAGCGAATTCGTCTGGCAAATCATCGATGACCAACTGATGACGCTCAAACGTGAGCTGATTCAGCTGCTCCTCGATCAGAACATCAATGATCGACTAGCCATCACCGAGCCGTTACTCGCCTATATGCGCCGAAAGGATTTGCCGGAGATCCAGGCGCAGCGTGTCAGACAATGACAACCTCCCTCTGACCACTACCCGCAAGTCATCAGACAACACCCTCAAGTTATGGCGATTTAGGCCGATGTCGTTGTACGACTACTACTATCGGCTCTGCCAGCTTGAGGAACAACAATGAAAAATCTCAAAGTCAGCTACAAGCTGACGCTTGGCTTCGCTGCAGTACTCCTGCTCACCGTTTGCGTGGCCGCTATCGGCGTGCTCAGCATGGATGCATTGATCTCACGGAGCGATAAAGCACAGACAGCCGAAAATTTGCTCAACGAAGCCAACCAGATCCGCTATGCACAGGTGCGCTTCGAAGAGCACGGCGATGAGAAATACGTTGCCCAGGTAACCGACGCGGTAACGAACATTGCTCGACTGGTCGAACAGAAAAAAGCCAGCTTCTCGGAACCGCAGGACCGGGAGTTGCTGCAAACCATCGCCAATCAGGCGCGAGAGTACCAGGTCGCATTCGAAAAGCTCGTCGCAATGCATGCACTGAAAAAGCAGACACGCGCCAATTGGGTTGAAGCAGGCAATACCACCGATAAACTGATAGCCAATCTGGAGCAGCGCTGGAACGGTGTTCAGGGCAATCCGGTCCTGCACCCGACCGGAGACATTGCCAATATCGCGCTGATGACAACTGAGCTTTCCAAGCAGAATCGACTGCTGCGCTTTACCGTGCGCGGATATCTGATGGAAGAATCCGAAGCCGCCCTGAACACCTTGAGCCAGCAATTCGACGCGTTGAACGCAGCCATCACGCCGCTGGAGAACGAGCTGATCGGTCCTCAAGCCGAAAGCCTGAAAATCCTTAAGGCCAGCGCGACCGAATACGTCGACCTGGTGAAAAAGCTGCCTCCCATCGTTGCCAGTCAACAACAGGCGCGCCAGGAGATGGAGGCCATCTTCGCGAAACTCTACGAGCAGGCCCGGGCCATCATCTCCACCCAGACCCAAAAACGTGCCGATGATGCTCAAACCAAGAAAATTCAGGTCATCGGCATTACCTTGGCAGCTATCCTCCTGGGCGCTGTGATCGGCTGGCTAATCGTCCGTCAGATCACGCAGCCCCTCAATCAGGCCGTTCGGATCGCCGAGCGCATCGGCGCAGGCGACATGACCGGTCAGGCCCCGGAGCCCCGCCATGACGAGTTCGGCCAACTGCTCCAGGCGCTGGGCAAGACGCGCGGCAACCTGCAGGCGCTGATCGGAAATATCGGTGGTATCACTGCACAGCTGGCCAGCGCCTCCGATGAGCTTTCCGCAGTGACCGAGCAGACTAGCGCTGGTGTCAGCAGCCAGCGTCAGGAAACCGATCAGGTCGCGACGGCCATGCATGAGATGACCGCGACAGTGCAAGAAGTCGCACGCAATGCCGAAGAAGCGTCGAGCGCCGCCCAGCGCGCCGATCAGCAGGCCGTCAAAGGCAATACCGTGGTCCAGCGCGCCCTGTCGCAGATTGACCGACTCTCTAGCGAAGTGACGCTATCGGCCGAAGCCATGACCCAGCTGAACCAGGAAACCGACGGCATCAGCACGGTGCTGACCGTCATCAATGGCATTGCCGAGCAAACCAACCTGCTTGCCCTTAACGCTGCCATTGAGGCCGCACGGGCGGGTGAAGCCGGGCGCGGGTTCGCGGTGGTAGCCGACGAGGTGCGCGGCCTGGCCCAGCGCACACAGCAGTCCACTGCGCAAATTGAAGCCCTGATCGCTACCCTGCAGAAAGGCGCCCGCACCGCATCTGGAATGATGGACAGCAGCAGCACCCTGGCCCGCGATACTGTCACCCTCGCACGAGAGGTGGGTACGGAGCTGCAAGCCATTACCGAAACCGTTTCGGTCATTCAGGCGATGAACCTGCAGATCGCCACGGCGGCTGAGCAACAGAGCTCGGTTGCTGAAGAAATCAATCGCAGCGTGCTCAGCGTTCGCGACGTGGCTGACCAATCCGCTGAGGCGGCTCGGGAAACGGCTGCGTCCACCGCGCGCCTTGCGCAGTTGGGCAGCGAACTGCAGACCATGATCGGGCGGTTCAAGGTATGAGATTCGGCCCATCGCCACGGCAAAATCCGTCGCTATCCAATCCTGTCCGGCAGGCGTAGTCTCGGCTCCATTCACCGTTGATCCTCATGCATGCCAAGGTGCACTGGCACAGAGCAGACCTACGCAGGGATGCACAACCAAGCCGATCAATCGCGAGGCGACACCATGAGCAAGGGTATGGATACAAAGAAAAACGCAAAGAAGAAACCCCAGAAGACAGCGCAGGAGAAGCGCACGGCCAAGAGGGAAAAAGCTAACGGCATTACACCACTACTGGGCAGTCACGCCGCTCGGTAACGCCATAGAGGTAGAAGCGCGCCCCGCACGGTAGACCGTCGCGGGGCGCTTTGCTGTCAAGCTGTCGAGCTACCAAAGGCGGTGCGCACGCGGCCGACCACCCAGCCGCCGCCTACATTGATCCCCAGCCCCAGCATGACCAGCAATGCGCCGGCGGCCTGCAACAGGCCCAAGTGCTCATCCAGCAGTACGGCAGCAGAAGTCAGGCCGACGACGGGCACCAACAATGAGAAAGGCGCAACGGTATTCGCCGGATAGCGGGAAAGCAGGCGACTCCAGAGCCCGTAACCAAGAATCGTCGCACCGAAGGCCAGATAGATCAGCACCAGCGCTGAATCCATCCCGAATCCAACCAGCGCGCCCTTGATCGCTTCTGGCCCCTCCAACACCCACGACAGCGCGAAGAACGGGATGGGTGGGATCAGACTGCCCCATACCACCAGCCCAACCAGATTCACCTTGCCCACCTTGCGGGTAACGATATTGCCCATTGCCCACATCGAGGCTGCGCAGATGGTCAGCAGGAAACCGGCCAGCGTCATGCTGCGATCGCCTTGCATACCGATCAGCAGTAGACCACCAGCGGCAATCACCAACCCGACCAGATTGCTTGCACGGAGCCGTTCGCCAAGAAACAGAACGGCAAAGAACAGCGTGAAAAATGCCTGCGACTGCAAAACCAGGGAGGCCAGGCCCGCAGGCATGCCGACCTTCATCGCAGAGAAGAGGAAAGCGAACTGACCTAGCGATATGGTCCCGCCATATGCCAGTAGCCAACGCAGCGGCATCTGTGGCCGTTTTATAAACAGCACCGCCGGAAATGCCGCGAGGAGAAAGCGCAGTGACCCCAGCAGCATCGGCGGGATGTCATCCAGGCCGACCTTGATCACGACGAAGTTCATGCCCCAGACAACGATCACGACCAGTGCCAGCATCAGGTCCTTTGGCGACATGGCGCAGTTCCCCAGACAAAAAAGCATTAAAGCCTCGTGTGACGGTCGCGTACTCATACAGCGGGCAGGCAATTGGGCGTTACAGTCGAGCCAGAGGCGCCATACGTCCTGCCGTATCTCTGGAGTTGCGCGCGGCCTGTGCCTGCTGCCGCCGCAAAGGCTAGAATCGCTGTTAGTCGATCTCCATCAACTTCACCAATCACGAGAACATTCATGGGCGCACAGTGGAAAGCGAAACATAAGGAAGCGGCAGCGAACGCCAAGGGACGTACCTTCGGCAAACTGTCCAAGGAAATCATGATCGCGGCCCGTAGCGGCGCCGACCCGGACATGAATCCTCGCTTGCGCCTGGTAGTCGAACAGGCGAAGAAGGCCTCGATGCCCCGTGAGACTCTAGAGCGCGCAATCAAGAAAGGCGCGGGCTTGCTTGGGGAGAGCGTCAACTACGAGCGCACCACCTATGAAGGCTTCGCCCCTCATCAGGTCCCGGTGATCGTCGAGTGCCTGACCGACAACGTTAACCGCACTGTGGCCGAGATCCGCGTGCTGTTTCGCAAGGGCCAGCTCGGCGCCTCCGGCTCGGTCGCCTGGGATTTCGATCACTGCGGCATGATCGAAGCCGCGCCGGCTAGCGCCGATGCCGATGCTGAACTGGCCGCCATCGAAGCGGGCGCCCAGGATTTCGAAGCCGCTGAAGACGGCGCCACACTGTTTATCAGCGACGCCACCGACATGGACGTGGTCTGCCGGGCCCTGCCTGAGCATGGATTCACTGTCCAGTCGGCACAGCTCGGCTACCGTCCGAAAAATCCCGTCACGACGCTGTCCGAGGCGGAACTGGAAGAAGTCGAAGCCTTTCTCAGCGCCATCGACGCCCACGATGATGTACAGAATGTCTATGTCGGCCTGGCCGGCTAACAAACACTGCAACCGTTGAGCTAGAGGCACAGCGATGAGTACAAACAAACCCAATACGCCCTACGCGCAGCGCGAACAGGGTTATCGTGAGAAGGCCCTGAAGATGTACCCCTGGGTCTGCGGACGTTGCGCAAGAGAGTTCTCAGGCAAGCGCCTGAGCGAGCTGACGGTTCATCACAAGGACCACAACCACGACAACAACCCGGAAGACGGCTCGAACTGGGAGTTGCTCTGCCTGTACTGCCACGACAACGAGCACTCGCGTTACACCGACAATCAGTACTACGCCGAGGCGAAACCAGGCGGTGACCTAGGTCCGAAGGAAACCTTCAAGGCCTTCGCCAACCTGGGCGATCTCCTCAAGAAAAAACCGGACTGAGTCCAGCCCGGTATTGCGGCGCCGGTTACTTCACCAGCAGGACCGGCACCGACACTTCATGCACGACCCGATTGGCGACCGAGCCCATCAGCATGCCGGTAAAGCTCCCCATACCGCGGGTGCCCATTACCACCGTGTCACAGCCGAAGCGCTGCACCGCATCATTCACCTGCTCAGCCACGTTACCCAAAATTGCGTGAGTCTGGTGTGGAATCCCAGCCGTCTGCAGCGCTGTAGCGGCATCTGCAAGAGTACGGTTCGATTTTTCGATAAAGCTCTGGTTCAGCTCATCAACCGTACCCGCGGTAACGAATTCGCCGTAGAGCACCGGCTCCTGCTGTACGTTCAGCACATGTACCTGCGGCGGCTTAAGCGCATCGCCGGCAAAATCGATGATGTATTGCAATGCCCGCTTGGCATTGTCCGAACCGTCATAAGCGAGAAGAATATTGCGCATAGCGAGTCTCCAACCGGATTTGACGACAGCATAGACCATCATCCAGGCGCGCTTGAGTGCCAAAATCGCATCCGTTGCTCTGGATCAATCTCCACGGCCCGCAGCCATTTCGAGGGCTTAACATGAGTACAACATCTGACGTTCCGTTTGGTACGGGCGATGCTTCATTCCAGGCAGCCGGTGGCGAGTCCGGCCTGGCCCGCTTGGTCGACGACTTCTATCTGATCATGGACGAACTCGAAGACGCTCGCTGCGTCCGCTATCTGTACCCATGCGATCTGGGCGAGTCACGCAAGCGGCTGGCGGCGTTTCTTTGTGGTTGGCTGGGCGGCCCCCGTCGCTACGCGGAACACTATGGCAGCATCAGCATTCCGCAATTCCACACCCGCTGGACAGTGGGCGAAGCCGAGCGCGATGCATGGCTCAAATGCATGGCGCTCGCGATAGCTCGACAGGGATATACCGATGCATTTGCTGAGTACTTATTGATTCAGCTGCGAGTCCCTGCAGAACGGATTCTTCAGGCCGGCAAACAAGCGTGCCCCGGACAATTAATCACCCTGTAATTTAGCCCGGTCAGGCACGACGCCGAACACTGGCACCTCGCTGCATCAACCCTGTGCGGCCGGTAATGACTAAGTAGCACTAAGCGACCCAGCCAAGCTGATCAGGGAAGATCAATTGCCTCTGTGAACGAACAAAGAAGTTGGTGACGCGGAAGGATTTCCAGGGACAGCGGTATCGAGATTGTCCATCTGTTTAGCTCGACATAAAGAGCAAGTGCGATGCGGTTAAACATCGCACTCGTTGGCCTCAGTAGTTGTAGCCGATACCGACGCTGTAAAAGAACGCACCGTCGTCGTAACGATCCCGCGCATCGCTTCCACTTTTGAAGAGGAATTGATATTCGGCCATAGCAGTGATGAACGTCTTGTCCTGTACCCAGTATTTGATACCGACTTCTGGACCGCCCATGAAGGTTTCGTCAACCTCCTCACCATAAATCCCGCCAACACTCACCCCGACAAAGGGACGGGTATTGCCGCTACCGAAGTGATAGTCGTAGAACACACGGGTGGAACCGTCGAATTGCACGCTTTCCCCTTCTGAATCCCGAGCATTCACGGTTTGCCGAACGCCCCACATGGAGGACTCGCTCAGATATGTACCCCAACTGCCCTGTAGGGAGAACACTGTATCGTCGAAGTCCTTATCGCTGCTGCCCGCACCACCCAGGGTTACTTCGCGATCACCTGCCACTGGAGCGGCAACTGCAATAGCGGGAAGCATGGCGGCGACCAGGAGGGTAGTTTTGAAAAGTCTGTTCATGACAACACCTCTTGTTCTTGCTAACTATGGCGGAATACGCAAATTATTTGATGCGCACTGTTAATGACAGGAACACGCCAAGACTGTTCATTTTATTTTAGGTATACATTGCAAGCTATTGTTTTGATTTACTTTTTAAATGAAAATAAACCCATCAACCGTTACTTTTTAAGCTTTAAACAAACGAAACGGTAAACTAGCGAAACGACGCCATACTCAATTCGACCGCCTTTGCCGAGAATTCTAATTACATGTTTATCGTCGACCACTACAACGAGGTTTTGGTGAAGCGCTCCGTCAGTGGTCCCAGGTAGCACTGAGACGAGCCAGGCAGGTCTGGATTGAAAGACTTCGCTGACGATGATTACCTGTACCAATCATCAGAATGAGGACACCTCAATACCCGAGGCAGCCCAGATCACGGGCGCGCTACGCGTGGATTTCTGCAGAGATATGGCATGCAACATGGCCAACTAGAGAGGTATTTGTCGGCCGTGCATAGCCTGCCTCCCTATCACTGCAGTCAATAACACCAGCATGCTTACTTGATAGGCAGAGGACAGTAAACTGTCCACCCGATCGCTGCTTTAGAGCCTACCCGCCGGTGGCACCGGGCCCGCTCGCCAAGCGCGAACGCTACTGATGGCCAGCCCCCGGACCGTTTGCGAGACGAACATCAGTTGATATCCGGCAGCACAAATGGAGAACATCTAATGGAAACCGCTCAGCTGCGCCAGCTGCCCGGTGAATGCAGAGCTTTACTCAACAAGTTTTATCGAGCCCATCGCAGCCATATGCGAGCGCCGGCTGGCGCTTGCTATTGGGTCGCCGAACACTCGGACATTCTTGCCGGCCTATGTCTCTCAGACGTTGAAGTCGGCCAATGGCTCACCGGTTTGCTGGTCACTCCGGATCACCGCAGCCAGGGGCTGGGAAGGCGTCTGGTTGCGCAGGCACTGGCTGGTTGCGATGGGCCTGTATGGCTGTTTTGCGAACCGAGAACGGTGTCTTTCTATGAACCACTGGGCTTCGCTGAGGCCACTGTATTGCCGGAGGCGCTCGCCTCCCGCTTGCAACGGTACAACCGACACAAGACCCTTGTGGCGCTATGTCACGATAACGAGAGCACGCGATGACTTTTACCACGCTCAGAATCGCCACGGCCTGCCTACTTGATGAAGCGGGGCGCGTGCTGGTTGTCCGCAAGCGCGGCACCCAAGCGTTCATGTTGCCTGGTGGCAAAATTGAACTAGGAGAAACAGCTCAGCAAGCAGTTGAGAGGGAGTTGCTTGAAGAACTGGGTCTGCAGATAGACCGGTCGCACCTAGACTCGCTTGGCCATTTCCAGTCAAGGGCGGCCAACGAGCCCGATCACTGGGTGGAAGCTGACGTGTTCTTCATCCGCCTGGAGAGCCCGGTAAAGGCACAGGCGGAAATCGAGGCGCTGAAATGGCTGGAGGTACATGCAGGGCGACAGAGACACCTGGCGCCCCTACTGCAGGAGCAGGTACTTCCCGCCTTGCGCCAAAGGCTGCTTAAAGACTAACGGAAGGACATTAATCAGCCATTACGGGGATATGGGATCACTCGCCGGGAAAGTCTCTTCGAGAGCCTCATCAAGCTGATCGTCGTCAGCCTCATCGGGATTACGTTTAACCGGATCTTCTTCATTTCGCCCAGGCTGGGCCGGTTGGTTACGCTCGTCGCCGTTCATGGTTTGCTCCTCTGAATAGGTTATGCCTATTAGGCTGTCTACCCATGCAGTGGTTCGCGCGCCGCCTCAACAAAAACGCCAGGCAAAAAAAGGGGCGGGGGTTAACCCCCGCCCGCCTCCTTCCCTACTTCCTTTTCTTTCCTACTCATCGTCCTGATGAAACCGCCTCCAGCGGTTGATCCTGCTCGACATCCATGCCGGCTGTGCTTGTCCCTGAACACAGTTGCAATATTAGAGCTTTGAGCGACAACAGCAACTGTGAAAAATGCATGGTGGCAACGATGCCATCACGCACCAAAATTAGCTTTTCCAATAAAAACAGAGGGTTAGCAGAATACTTTTCTCTCTATGGCGATCCACTCGGCTGGCTTGCCAGGCTTGGCTTACAACGCTTGTCAGCAAATACCTACACAACGGATCGCCTATGGGCAAATCATAGCAACGGAGTTAATGCTGGCCTTGTTTCATAACGGCTAAACAAGGTACCGCTCCAGACTATGACGGGCACAGCGGTGTGCTCCTTACCATCAGTAAGGAGCAGATTAGTAAAAAGGGGCCTAGCGGAATAGCGACTCACTGGAGAGGCCGTTGCGCTCCAGAATCTCACGCAGGCGCTTGAGTGCTTCAACCTGGATCTGTCGAACCCGCTCACGCGTTAAGCCAATTTCCTGGCCAACCTCCTCCAGCGTGCAGCTTTCATGGCCCCGCAGCCCAAAGCGTCGAATCACCACTTCCCGCTGTTTCTCGGTCAAGTCGGATAGCCACTGATCGATGCTCTCGGATAGATCGTCGTCAAGCAACAGCTCGCACGGATCACTCGGTCGGTCATCCGTCAGAGTATCCAGCAAAGTCTTGTCAGTATCAGGGCCTAGCGAGACGTCGACAGAGGTCACCCGCTCGTTCAGCCCTAACATACGCTTGACCTCCGCCACCGGCTTTTCAAGCAGGTTGGCGATCTCCTCTGGGCTGGGCTCGTGATCGAGTTTCTGAGTGAGCTCGCGTGCGGCACGCAGGTACACGTTCAGCTCCTTGACCACATGAATCGGCAGACGAATGGTCCGAGTCTGATTCATGATCGCCCGCTCGATCGTCTGCCTGATCCACCAGGTGGCGTAGGTCGAGAAGCGGAAACCACGCTCTGGATCGAACTTCTCGACCGCGCGAATCAGACCGAGATTGCCTTCCTCCACCAGATCAAGCAAGGACAGACCGCGATTGACGTAGCGCCGCGCGATCTTCACGACCAGCCGCAGATTACTCTCGATCATGCGCTTGCGACCCGCCGGATCGCCCTTCTGAGCAAGACGCGCGAAGTGCACTTCCTGTTCGGGCGTCAGCAGTGGGGAAAAACCGATTTCGTTGAGGTAAAGCTGCGTGGCGTCAAGCGCGCGGGTGTAATCGATGAATTTGTGTTGCTTGACCGTTGCGGCCTTGGACTTGGTGCCACCTGAACCGACTCGGGAGATCTCGGTATCCGGATCTACATTCAGAGACGGTTCCATGAGTAGAACAGCATCGTCTACGTCAAACTCCGGCACTTCTTTTTTGAGAGCCATTATTGTTTTCCTGTTCTGAGTTCGACAACAGGCTTGGGCGGCGCGCATTCCCTGGCATCGCTCAAGCCCCTCCTAGGGCCGGAACAGGTTGAATCAAATCATCGCTTTGGCAGGTATTGCAGCGGATCTACAGGCTTGCCTTGGCGGCGAATCTCAAAGTGCAGTTTCACCCGGTCGGTTCCAGTCGATCCCATCTCGGCAATGGTCTGCCCAGCTTTGACTTGTTGCCCCTCCTGAACCAGCAGCCTGCGGTTGTGGCCGTAGGCACTTACATAGGTATCGCTGTGCTTGATGATCACAAGTTCGCCGTAACCCCGTAAACCACTGCCGGCGTACACAACAGCCCCATCAGAAGCAGCTAAAACAGGCTGTCCTAATTCCCCGGCGATATCAATGCCTTTATTCAAACTTCCGTTTGAGGAAAATCGACCGATCACAGCCCCCCCTGCAGGCCAGGCCCAACCGCTTGCAGACCGGGTCACTGCCCTGATCGGAGCACTCGGCGCAGCAGGTCTGGCCGCCGGTGCGCTCGGACGCGTCAAAGGTGGCGGCGTTGGCACTGGGTTGGTGACAATGGTTGGCGTGCGGGAGACAGGAGGCGGGGTCCTGGTTTCCGGACGAGCGGCAACGGCACGGGGAACCTGGCCACTGAAGCGAATTGTCTGACCCGGATAGATGACATGCGGCGGATGGATATTGTTCACCCGCGCCAGGTCGCGCCAATCCCAGCCAAAGCGGAAAGCAATCGACCACAGTGAGTCGCCGCGCTGAACCGTGTAGTGACCGCTCGTGACACGGTCCCGGCTATTACGATCAACAACGCTCACCCCGCCTGAAGGCGAGCTGGCGCACCCGGCCAATAACGAACCCGCCAACAAGGCGACAAGCGCGCAACGGAATGGTGAACTGCGTATCCACCGCGTGCTGGCTGTGAGCTTCAATACCCGCTCCCTAAGATCGACAAAGTCGGTTCAGACGCTTTGCGCGACTGGCTGGTGACGTCCGGCAAACCACTCCAACCCAAGCACCAGGGCGATACCGGCTACAGCGAGCAAGATCGCCAGCAAAAGCTGCGGATCCTGCCCGGTCAGATCGCCATAAGCGCCCGGCAGGAGGTTCTGCTCCAGCAGCGGCACTTGTTCACCGTGCGAGTTGGTGCGCCAGGTGAGCGTTTCTTTCCATGGCCAAACCTTGTTCAGCGAACCAAGCATCAGTCCGGTAAGAAACGCCAGAGTGAGGTCGCGCCAGCGGCGCAGGACCCAGCTCAGGACACGCGCAAAGCTCAACAAGCCGACCAGGCAACCGGCGGCAAAGGTCAACATGACACCCAGATCCAAGGCTTTGACTGCGCCTAGAACCACGGGGTAAAGGCCGAGCAGCACCAGAATGAAGCTGCCGGATATACCCGGCAGGATCATGGCGCAGATGGCGATGGCGCCAGCAAAAAACAGGCTGACGCTGCTGGTACTCCACTGCATGGGCGCGGCAACAGTAATCCAGTAGGCAAAACCGACGCCAAGACACAAACTGACCAACCGCGACAGGTTGCGACGCTGGATTTCCTTGCTGACTAAATGCACGGAAACCAGAATCAGACCAAAGAAGAAAGACCACACCGGAATCGGATGCTGCTCGAGCAGATAGGTAATCAATTTCGCCAGGCTGAGCACACTGGTCAGAATGCCGGCGAACAGTACCAGTAGAAAGCTAGCGTTGGCGATGCGCCATGCTTCGGCGATGCGCCCCTTCAGCAGCGACGGAATGGCGTTCGGCACCGCGCCGATGGAGCGCAGCAATTCATCGTAGATTCCGGTTATGAATGCCACGGTTCCGCCCGAGACGCCGGGCACCACATCAGCCGCACCCATCGCCATGCCTTTGGCGTACAACAGCAACGCGTTTTTCATGCTTCCATCCGCTGTGATCAAACTACAGGTCCATTGAGCAGCGGCACGAAGCGCACGGTATCCAGCAGATGGCGGGAAAAACCGTCTTCCTCT
Source organism: Stutzerimonas chloritidismutans (assembly GCF_038562055.1). GTDB lineage: Bacteria > Pseudomonadota > Gammaproteobacteria > Pseudomonadales > Pseudomonadaceae > Stutzerimonas > Stutzerimonas chloritidismutans_A. Next base: position 239,447 of record NZ_JBCFXD010000002.1, read on the forward strand.
CGAATGATCAGCATCAATTGCTGGACTTCGCCAACCCCGACCGGAATCACCAGCCGCCCGCCGGAAGCCAGCTGATCGAGCAGAGCCTGGGGCACATCGGCTGCCGCCGCGGTAACGATGATGCCGTTGTAAGGAGCCAGCGCAGGCCAGCCCTCCCAACCATCACCCCAGCGAAAGACCACGTTGCGCAACTTGAGTTCGACCAGACGCTCTTTGGCACGGTCCTGCAGCGCCTGAATACGCTCTACAGAGAACACCCGTTCCACCAGCTGCGCCAATACCGCTGTCTGGTAGCCAGAACCCGTGCCGATCTCCAGCACCTTGTCCAATGGGCCATCAGCCAACAGCAGTTCACTCATACGCGCCACCATGAAGGGCTGCGAGATGGTCTGGTTGTGGCCGATAGGCAGCGCGGTGTCTTCGTAGGCGCGGTGAGACAGTGCTTCATCTACGAACAGATGGCGCGGCGTACGCCGAATCACCTCAAGCACGCGAGGGTCTGACAACCCTTCCTCGTAGAGCCGCTGAATCAGTCGGTCACGGGTGCGTTGCGAGGTCATCCCAGTGCCGTGGCGCAGCAGGTCATCGGATCCGCGGTTCACAACACGCCCTCCAGCCAACTGTCGAGGCCGTCGAAGGCCTCATGAAAGGTTCGGTCCAACTGCAGTGGCGTGATCGAAACGTAGCCCTGCATTACCGCATGAAAATCAGTGCCTGGCCCGCCGTCCTCAACGTCCCCGGCCACCGAAATCCAGTAACCATCCTTGCCACGCGGATTCGCCTGCTTTACAGGCGGCTTGGCCCTGCTTCGATGGCCCAGGCGCGTCAGCTGGATGCCGCGCAGGTGATCCAGCGGCAGGTTTGGAACATTGACACTCAACACCGTACGCGGCGGAAGCTCCAGCGACGCCTGATGCTCGACCAGCTTGCGCGCGACGTAGGCGGCTGTAGGCAGGTTATCGGTCAGCCGCGACACCAGGGAAAAAGCGAACGCGGGCTTACCGGTGAATCGCCCTTCGATGGCTGCGGCGACAGTGCCGGAATACAGCACGTCGTCGCCTAGATTGGCGCCCAGATTAATACCGGAAACCACCATGTCGGGCACGTCTTCCAGCAGGCCGTTGATGCCCAGGTGAACACAATCCGTCGGCGTGCCGTTCACGCCGATAAAACCATTCGGCATGATTGTGGTATGAAGCGGGCGATCCAGGGTCAGCGCACTGCTGGCGCCACTCATGTCCTGGATTGGGGCCACCACCCTGCACTCGGCATAATCCGCCAGCGCGTCATAAAGCGCGGCGAGCCCAGGTGCATACACCCCGTCGTCGTTGGCGATCAGAATACGCATCAGATGTCCGTCTGCCCTGCCAGGCTGACCAGTTCGCGCACCACAGCAGTGGCAAAGCATCCGGTCGGCAGGACGAATTCAAGTTGCAGAATGTCAGGCTCGAGATAATGCCACGACAAGCCGCCCATTGGGAGGCGAAGAATGCGCCGTTCATGCTTCATTCCGGCTTCTGCGAGCCACTTGGCGATTGACGGCTCCGTTGCGGCAACCTGCATCTCCAGTGCTTGAACATCGCCCGAGGCGGGCGACTCACCGGCGCCCCAGAGCGGGCCGGTCGGATGCAGATCCAGCACGGCCAGCCTTGGATCGCTGCAGTCAGCCTCGCCGGCAGGAAAGAAGCTGCGGCTGTCAGTGAAGGCCAGCAGATCACCGACCCGCGCCTGATTCCAACTACCCGCCGCAACTCGTTCAGCTAACACTCGATTGAACAGATAACTACGCCCCGCCGATAGCAGACGCGAGCGGAGATTACGCTGTACCGGAAGCTCTTGCCTATCCGCATACTCGCGGGCGCCGTGGACATTTCCTCCCTCATGACCGAAGCGCTGCAGGCCAAAATAGTTGGGTACACCTTCCCTCTTGATTCGCTCGATACGCGCATCGAGTTCGGCGTGATCAGCCTTCAGCTCCGTCAAGCGAAGGGTAAAACCATTGGCCGAGTGGGCACCGCGCTGCAGTTTTCGCTGATGACGGCCGCTCTGGAGAATCGTCAGGGTTTCGTCTTCGGCCCCGGCCAGCGCAGGATCAGCTTTGCCCGGCAGATGCAGACTGAACCACTGGCGGGTCAGCGCCTGACGATCTTTCAAGCCGGCATAGCTGATATTGCGCACCGAAACGCCAGCAGCCCGCGCCAGGCGTCGCGCAGCCTCCTCGGTGTTGAGGTTGCGCTTTTCCACCCAGAGCCACAGATGCTCACCGGCACCAGACAAGGGGATGTCGAGCACCTCGTCGACCTGGAAGTCCTCCGCCACAGCCTTGAGCACGGCGGAGCCACAGGCCCCTCCATGTGCCGTTGGGCCGAGCAACTGATCCTCGGTCATACGCCGACCAGCAGCGCGACGGCATGCACGGCAATGCCTTCTTCACGCCCGGTAAAACCAAGCTTCTCGGTAGTGGTGGCCTTGACGTTGACCTGATCCAGGTCAACTTGCAGGTCTTCGGCGATCAGGGTTCGCATGGATTCGATATGTGGAGCCATCTTGGGCGCCTGGGCAACGATGGTGGCGTCAATGTTGCCAACCTTCCAGCCCTTGCTTTGCACCTGTTTGAGCACATGACGCAGCAGGACGCGGCTATCGGCCCCCTTGAAGGCCGGATCGGTGTCCGGGAAGTGCTTACCGATATCACCGAGCGCCGCCGCGCCAAGCAATGCATCGCTCAGGGCGTGCAGCAACACGTCACCGTCCGAATGCGCGAGCAGGCCGAACCTGTGAGAAATCTGTACCCCGCCGAGGGTAACGAAGTCGCCCTCACCAAAACGATGCACGTCGTAGCCGTGGCCGATTCGCATAGTCATATGCCCTCGAAAAGATCAGCCCGCGATTCTACAGGACAGCAGCAACCATTGAAGCCGCAACAGTGAGAACCCTGCCGATCGATACCAACGATAACCACCATCAACCGAATCGATCTCATATCGTCATTTAGCGATATATAGTTCGCCCCATCGCGATATACCCAACCGGACGACACCATGCCCGAAGAACTGGACGACATGCTCAAGGCAATTGCCCACCCTTTGCGGCGGGAGATTCTGGCCTGGCTGAAAGAACCGCAACGCTATTTTTCCGAGCAGCACCACTCACTGGAGAACGGCGTGTGCGCCGGGCAGATCGACCAGCGCGCCGGACTGTCGCAGTCCACGGTTTCGGCCCATCTGGCAACACTGCAACGAGCGGGACTGATCACCAACCGCAAGGTCGGTCAGTGGCATTTTTTCAAACGCAATGAACCGGCTATCGAAGCCCTCGTAACCCGTCTTGGCCGTGAACTCTGAGCTTCGCAGCCCTCACCTTGTAAGGAGCAGCATCGCTATGCCCACACTTTTCGATCCGATCAATATTGGCGAACTGGAACTGGCCAACCGCATCATCATGGCCCCGCTGACCCGTTGCCGCGCTGAGCCTGGCCGCGTTCCGGGAGACCTGATTGCCGAGTACTACACTCAGCGGGCCGACGCAGGCCTGATCATCAGCGAAGCCACCTCGGTCACACCGATGGGCGTCGGTTACCCGGACACCCCCGGTATCTGGTCGGCTGAGCAGGTGCAGGGCTGGAGAAAGGTAACCGATGCGGTCCACGCCAAGGGCGGCAAGATCGTGCTGCAGCTCTGGCATGTCGGTCGGATTTCCGACCCGTTATACCTCGACGGCCAGCTTCCGGTCGCCCCTAGCGCCATCAAGCCCGCCGGTCATGTCAGCCTGGTGCGGCCGATGAAGGAATTCGAAACCCCTCGCGCCCTGGAGAATCAAGAAATCGCCGGCATCGTCGAGGCTTACCGCAAGGGGGCTGAAAACGCCCGGGAAGCAGGTTTCGACGGCGTGGAAATTCACGGTGCCAACGGTTACCTACTCGACCAGTTCCTTCAGGACAGCACCAACCAGCGCACCGATCAGTACGGCGGATCACTGGAAAACCGTGCACGTCTCCTGCTGGAAGTCACGGATGCTGCGGTTGGGGTGTGGGGCGCTGGTCGCGTAGGTGTGCACCTGGCCCCACGAGCCGACGCTCACGACATGGGCGACTCCAATCGTGCAGAAACCTTCAGTTATGTCGCACGTGAGCTGGGCAAGCGTGGCATCGCCTTTATCTGCACCCGTGAGAAAGCCGGCGAGGACAGCCTCGGCCCGCAACTGAAAGAGATCTTCGGCGGCGTCTACATCGCCAACGAGCGCTTCACCAAGGAACAGGCCAACGCCTGGCTTGAAGAAGGCAAGGCCGACGCGGTTGCATTCGGCATCCCGTACATCGCCAACCCCGACCTGGTCGAGCGCCTACGTAAGGACGCTCCGCTCAACGAGCCTCGGCCTGAGTTGTTCTATGCGAAAGGTGCCGAAGGCTACACCGATTATCCATCGCTCTAGCTCCTTGCGATGGAAGGCCCGACCGGGTAACCGGTCGGGCCTTTTTTGTGCTTGCCGCTGATGACGCGCAACGCATTGCATCGATAGACTTGGGGCATTTGCGCTGTCGGCAACGCTACAGCGATCTACCCGCCAGATAAGCCATCAGTGGTAAGCGCACTGCCCCGAGAGAAAAGATTCTGCTATCGCAAAACAGCCAGCTCTTCGGCAAACGCAGCACACCTCAAGCCTTCAGCGCCTGCGCATGATGACGCAGATGATCGTCGATAAAGCTGCTGATGAAGTTGTAACTGTGATCGTAGCCAGGCTGGATACGCATCGTCAGCGGATGATCCGCCGCTCTTGCGGCGGATACCAATGCCTCAGGCTTCAACTGGTTGACCATGAAGTCGTCACGATCACCCTGGTCGACCAGTATCGGCAACTTCTCCTGCGCCTTGGTAATCAAGGCGCAGGCATCCCATTCACGCCAGCGAGAGCGATCTTCACCGAGGTAATTGGAAAAGGCCTTTTCACCCCACGGGCAGTCAGCCGGATTGGTGATCGGCGCGAAGGCCGACAGCGACTGGTAGCGACCAGGGTTCTTCAAAGCGCACACCAACGCACCGTGACCGCCCATGGAGTGCCCGCTGATGCTGCGCTTGTCAGAAACCGGGAAGTTCGCCTCGATCAGCGCAGGCAGCTCATCGACCACGTAGTCGTGCATACGGTAATGCTGAGCCCAGGGCTGCTGGGTCGCATTCAAATAGAAACCCGCGCCTAATCCGAAGTCATAAGCCGCGTCCGGATCGTCTGGAACATCAGGCCCGCGCGGGCTGGTATCTGGGGCGACGATGATCAGCCCAAGTTCTGCAGCAAGTCGATGCGCACCCGCTTTCTGCATGAAGTTTTCATCGGTACAGGTCAGGCCGGACAGCCAGTACAACACAGGCAGCTTTTCGCCCTGCTCCGCCTGCGGCGGTAGGTATACGGCAAACACCATGTCGCAGTTCAAGCTGGCGGAACGGTGTCGATAGCGCTTATGCCAGCCACCGAAGCTCTTCTGGCAGGATAGATTCTCTAGGCTCATGGGCCCTCCTGAAGCGGGCCGGTCACGTTCGCTATTAAAGGCGAAGCGCGACGGCCCGATACGCTGAATCAGTAGTGGATGACAGTCCGAATGCTCTTGCCTTCATGCATCAGGTCAAATGCCTGATTGATCTCGTCCAGCCCCATGTTGTGGGTGATGAAGGTATCCAGCGGGATCTCGCCGGTCTGAGCCTTCTCCACATAGCTCGGCAGCTCGGTACGCCCCTTGACGCCACCGAAGGCGCTGCCACGCCAAACGCGGCCCGTCACCAGCTGGAACGGACGCGTGCTGATCTCCTGACCGGCGCCGGCCACGCCGATGATCACCGACTCGCCCCAACCCTTGTGGGCACATTCCAGCGCGGCGCGCATCAGCTGGACGTTGCCGACACACTCGAATGAATAGTCAACGCCACCATCAGTCATCTCGACGATGACTTCTTGAATCGGCTTGTCGTAATCCTTCGGATTGACGAAGTCGGTCGCACCCAGCTCTTCGGCGATGGCGAATTTTGACGGATTGATGTCGATCGCGATGATTCGGCTGGCCTTGGCCATCTTTGCGCCGATGATCGCCGCCAGGCCGATGCCGCCCAGGCCGAATACCGCTACAGTCGCGCCCTCTTCAACCTTGGCAGTGTTAAGTACCGCACCAATCCCCGTGGTAACGCCACAACCCAACAGGCAGACCTTGTCCAGCGGCGCTTCCTTGGGAATCTTCGCCACCGAAACCTCCGGCAACACGGTGTACTCAGAAAACGTCGAAGTACCCATGTAGTGGTAAATCGGCTGGCCGTTGTAGGAGAACCGCGTGGTGCCGTCCGGCATCAGGCCTTTGCCCTGAGTGGCGCGTACCGAGCTGCAGAGGTTGGTCTTGCCGGATTTGCAGAATTTGCACTGGCGACATTCGGCGGTATACAGCGGGATCACGTGATCGCCCAATGCCACCGAGGTAACGCCTTCGCCGATAGCTTCGACGATGCCACCACCTTCGTGACCAAGGATGCATGGGAAGACACCTTCCGAATCTTCGCCGGAGAGCGTGTACGCGTCGGTGTGGCAGACGCCAGTCGCAACGATGCGCACCAGCACCTCGCCAGCCTTGGGCGGTTCGACGTCCACCTCGACAATTTGCAGAGGCTGATTGGGGGCAAACGCTACGGCGGCACGGGACTTGATGGTCATGGCTGACTTTACTCGTGGATGGATAGTGAGGCGCAGTGTAGTTTTATCGGCGAACAGGGTTAATAAGCTGATCGTGGAAACATTATTGCCAGCCAGGGATAATCCAGCCCTCTACCAAAAGGATCGCTTATGAACCGGTGGGAAGGCCTGGACGAATTCGTGGCAGTCGCTGAAGCGGGCAGCTTCATGCGCGCAGCCGAACATCTGCGCGTCTCGTCATCCCATGTAAGTCGGCAAGTGGCGCGGCTGGAGGAACGTCTGCAGGCCCGCTTGCTCTATCGCACCACGCGCCGTGTATCGCTGACCGAAGCCGGCCATACCTTTCTCGCTCGCTGCCAACGTCTGATCGAAGAGCGCGACGAAGCCTTTCACGCCATCAGCGACCTGCATGCCGCCCCCACAGGACTACTGCGCATGACCGCTGCAGTCGCGTACGGCGAACGCTTCATTGTGCCGCTGGTAAACGAATTCATGGCGCAGCATCCGCAATTGCGGGTTGACATCGAACTGTCCAACCGCACGCTCGATCTGGTGCAGGAAGGTTATGACCTGGCCATACGCCTGGGCCGACTCAGCGAATCGCGGCTGGTCGCTGCGCGCATTGCCCCGCGGGCGATGTATCTGTGCGCAGCGCCGAGCTATCTCGAACGCTACGGCCGGCCTCACACGCTGTCCGAGCTGGCGCGCCATAATTGTCTGATTGGCACCGTCGACACCTGGATGTTGCAGATCGACGGCCGCGAACAACCCTTCAAGCCCTCGGGGAACTGGCGTTGCAACAGCGGCCAGGCGGTGCTGGACGCCGCACTAAGGGGTTTCGGGCTATGTCAGCTGCCGGACTATTACGTCCAGGAACCGCTGCGCCGCGGTGAACTGGTGTCCCTGCTCGAAACCTATCAACCGCCGAATACAGCCGTATGGGCCGTGTATCCGCAGCGGCGTTACCCTCTGCCGAAGGTCCGGCTATTGATCCAGGCATTGAAGCAGGGCCTGGCAAGCCGCCCTGAATACCGAAACGAACGCAATTGAGTTGCGACTGCGCCGCGCGTCCGACTGCCAACGCCAGGCGGAACCCGACTTAACCCACCACGTCGAAATGCTGAAGCCGGTGCCTCCGGCCCTCTGCTTGAGCGAGCCGGCCATTCAATCAGGAGGACATCATGCAGATTCTGGTGAACAGCAATCATAGCGTCGACGTGACCAGCAATCTTGAGGAACACGTGAAAGCGACGGTCGAGAGCGAACTGGAGCGTTTCGACGATCAGCTGACCCGAGTCGAAGTTCATCTCAACGACGAGAACAGCGGCAAAAGCGGCCCGCAGGATAAGCGCTGCCAGATGGAAGCACGCGTCAAAGGACACGAGCCCATCTCGACCAGCCACAAGGCAGACTCGCTGAATCTGGCTATCGACGGCTGTGCCGAAAAGCTAAGCCACGCACTCGCCCATGTGCTGGACAAGAAGCTCAATCACCACTGAATGCCGCCTATGCGCCCCGACAAAGCGGACCAACGGACACCCGTGAGGAACCGAACCATCTGACAACGAGTGAGGCCGTATATGAACAGATTGCTCGATCGAGAAACCCTGTCCCAACTGCTGGCAAAACGCGAAGCGCCCTGCCTTTCACTTTATCAGCCCACCCACCGCAGTTTCCCCGAACGTCAGCAGGATCCAATCCGCTTCAAGCACCTTGTCCGCGAGCTGGAAGACTCTCTCAAGCAGCAAGGCCATGGCGACCAGGCCAAAGCACTGCTCAAGCCGTTCCAAGACCTGATGAATGATCCCGACTTCTGGAATTCCAACCGCGATGGACTTGCGGTGTTCGGCGCAACGGATTATTTCGAGGTATTCCGCTTGCAGCGCAGCGTTCCAGAGCTCGCCGTCGCCAATGATCGAATGCACCTCAAGCCGCTTCTGCGAATCGCGCAATCCGCTGACCGCTATCAAATACTGGCGATCACCCTCAACTCGGTTCGTCTATTCGAAGGCAACCGCGACGGCATCGACGAAGTTCGCTTAGGCGACGGCGTACCGAAAACCCTTGAAGAAGCATTGGGGCGCGATCTAACCGAGAAGGGGCAGACCGGCTTCCCGCAAGGCTACAGCCGCGCCAGCGAGCGTGGCGATCCTATGCAGGTGGAAAGCGGTGGCGCTGGCCGCCAAGAAGAAATCGATCGAGACCGGGAGCGTTTCTTCCGTGAAGTGGACCGCGCAATTCTCGAGCACCACAGCCGCAAGTCGCGACTGCCGCTGATCCTCGCCGCATTGCCGGAGCATCAGTTTCATTTTCGCAAGCTCAGCCACAATGACTTCATGCTTCCCGATGGCATCGAAAGCGATGCATCGTTGCTGAGCCATGACGAACTGCAGCAAAAGAGCTGGATGGTCATGCAGCCGCGCTATATGAAACGTCTGGAAGGCTTCATCAACCAATACGGCGTGTCGCACGGTCAGGGGCTGGCGACCGATCAGCTTGAGCAGATCGGCCAGGCGACGCTCGAAGGCCGTGTCGCCACGCTGCTGGTAGAGGCCGAGCGTCAGATTCCAGGGTTTGTAGACAAGCAGCAGGGTAAGGCAGTCGCAGTGCAAGATGGCTCCGCGACGACGCCGGACCTGCTCGACGAGTTGACCATATGGACGCTGGAACAAGGCGGCGAGGTGATTGCTGTACCTACCGAACGCATGCCGACTGAAAGTGGTGCCGCTGCAATCTATCGGTACTGATCGCAGCAACTGAAGGGCCGCTATGCAGAGCGCATCGACTTTGTGCCGAGCATTCTGAACAGCGCTGGACTCACGATTTCCAGCGCTGCTTCAGCCATTGGAGATCCTCTGGACGAGTGATCTTCAGATTGTCGGCCCGACCTTCAACCAAACGCGGGTGGTATCCCGCCCATTCAAGCGCGGACGCTTCATCAGTCACCGCCACCCCGCTGGCAAGCGCATCCGCCAAAGCCTCGCGCAACGACCCAAGCCGGAACATCTGTGGGGTAAACGCTTGCCAGATGACGCTGCGATCAACCGTCTCCTGTACTCGGCCGTCTGTATCTGCACGCTTGAGCGTATCGCGCGCCGGCACGGCGAGCAGCCCACCAACGGGATCGTCAGCAAGGGTCTCAAGCAGCTGGTTAAGATCTGCGATTGTCAGATTGGGTCTGGCAGCATCGTGCACCAGCACCCAGTCGTTGTCTGAGGCACCGAGGCCGGACAGTTTGCGCAAGCCGCCCAGCACGGAGTCAGCTCGCTCGCTACCGCCATCGGCACGGTGGACCCGCGGATCTATCGCGCAAGCGAGATCGGGCCAATACGCATCATCGCTCGCCAGGCAGACCACCAGCCCCATGAGCTGGGGATGACCCAGAAAACAATCCAGGGTGTGTTCCAGGATCGTCCTTCCAGCCAGCTGCAGATACTGCTTGGGACGGTCGGCTCGCATGCGACTGCCAATGCCGGCAGCCGGAATCACGACCCAGTAAGACGGGAGATTTTCTATGCTCATTCGGTGAGCTGAAAGAGAGTTTCGCCCTCTTTGACCATGCCCAACTCATGCCGAGCACGCTCTTCCACAGTTTCCATACCCTGCTTGAGCTCTTTAACCTCGGCTTCGAGAATTCGGTTGCGCTCAAGCAACCTCTGGTTCTCGCCCTGCTGCTCGGCGATCTGTTTGTTCAGCCCGCTGACCTGGGCGAGGCTGCCCTCGCCGACCCACAGGCGATACTGCAAGCCACCCAGGAGCAGAATCAGAACAACAAACAACCAGTAGCGACTGCGCATGGAGGACATGGATCGAGTTCGATTGATTTCCAGTGACGTTGTATAAGCGGCGGTCAGCGACATGGCCCGGCTTTCCTTTGCTGGCTAGCGCATCGCCGTGCGGCGACCTTAACAGCGCTGACCGTTATCCACAAAAAAGGGCGACTAACGCCGCCCTTTTCTAGCATGCCTCAGCTTTTCTAGCGATAGCCAGATTAGCCGCGAAACTCGGCACGTCCCTTATAAGCAGCTTTTCCGCCGAGCTGCTCTTCGATACGAAGCAGCTGGTTGTACTTGGATACGCGGTCCGAGCGGCACAGTGAGCCTGTTTTTATCTGACCTGCAGCCGTTCCAACCGCCAGATCGGCAATGGTGCTGTCTTCCGTTTCACCGGAACGGTGAGAAATCACCGCCGTATATCCAGCAGCCTTGGCCATCTGGATGGCTTCCAGGGTTTCGGTCAGCGAACCGATCTGGTTGAACTTGATCAAGATCGAGTTACCGATGCCCTTCTCGATACCTTCCTTGAGGATCTTGGTGTTGGTCACGAACAGGTCGTCGCCCACCAGCTGAACTTTGCTACCGATCTTGTCGGTCAGAACCTTCCAGCCAGCCCAGTCGGACTCGTCCATGCCGTCTTCGATCGAGATGATTGGGTAGCGCTCGGCCAGGCCCGCCAGGTAGTCAGCGAAACCGGCGGCGTCGAAGACTTTGCCTTCACCGGCGAGGTCGTACTTACCGTTCTCGAAGAACTCGCTAGAAGCGCAATCAAGCGCTAGGGTGACGTCATCGCCCAGCGTATAACCGGCGTTAGCCACCGCTTCTGCGATGGCTGCCAGGGCGTCTTCGTTGGATGCCAGGTTCGGTGCGAAGCCACCTTCGTCACCAACCGAAGTGCTCAGGCCACGGGCCTTCAACACGGCCTTCAGATGATGGAAGATTTCGGCGCCCATGCGCAGCGCATCAGCGAACGTTTTGGCGCCGACGGGCTGAACCATGAACTCCTGAATGTCGACATTGTTGTCGGCATGTTCACCACCGTTGATGATGTTCATCATCGGCACCGGCATGGAGTACTCACCCGGTGTGCCATTGAGATTGGCAATGTGCGCGTAGAGCGGCAGATCCTGGTCCTGCGCAGCGGCTTTGGCAGCAGCCAACGACACAGCAAGAATGGCGTTGGCACCCAGCGAGGCTTTGTTTTCGGTACCGTCCAGCTCGATCATGGCGCGGTCCAGCGCCTTCTGATCCAGCGGATCCTTACCCACCAGCAGATCACGGATAGGGCCATTGATGTTGCTGACAGCCTTCAGCACACCCTTGCCCATGTAACGGCTCTTGTCGCCATCGCGCAGTTCCAGCGCCTCGCGGGAACCCGTGGAAGCACCGGACGGCGCACAAGCGCTGCCGATAATGCCGTTATCCAGGATAACGTCCGCTTCAACAGTGGGATTGCCACGGGAGTCGAGAACCTCACGCCCTTTGATGTCGACGATCTTTGCCATTTTTATTAACACTCCGTAGATAGCTTTAAGGCTTCAAGCAGTTTCGATTGGCGCAAAATTCTTGATCAGGTCATCCAGCTGCTTGAGCTGGGTGAGAAAGGGTTCGAGCTTGTCCAGACGCAACGCACAAGGACCATCACACTTGGCATTTTCCGGATCCGGATGCGCTTCCAGGAACAATCCGGCCAACCCCTGGCTGAGCCCGGCCTTTGCCAGATCGGTAACTTGTGCACGACGACCGCCAGCCGAGTCGGCGCGGCCACCCGGCATCTGCAGCGCATGTGTGACATCGAAGATCACCGGATATTGCATCCGCTTCATGATGTCGAAGCCGAGCATGTCGACGACCAGGTTGTTGTAGCCGAACGACGAGCCGCGTTCGCAAAGAATCAGCTGATCATTACCGGCTTCTTCACACTTGGTGAGGATGTGCTTCATCTCCTGCGGCGCGAGGAACTGCGCTTTCTTGATATTGATCACCGCACCGGTCTTCGCCATTGCAACCACCAGATCGGTCTGGCGCGAGAGGAAGGCCGGCAGCTGAATGATGTCGCACACTTCGGCGACCGGCTGGGCCTGATGCGGCTCATGCACATCGGTGATCACAGGCACGCCGAAGGTCTTCTTCACTTCTTCAAAGATGCGCATCCCCTCTTCCAGGCCAGGGCCACGGAAGGAATTGATGGAGGAGCGATTGGCCTTGTCGAAGCTGGCCTTGAAGATATAGGGAATACCGAGTTTCTCGGTCACCTTCACATAGGTTTCGCAGATCTGCAGTGCAAGATCGCGGGACTCCAGCACATTCATCCCGCCAAACAGCACGAACGGCTTGTCGTTGGCGATCTCGATACTACCGACGCGAATAGTCTTTTGGCTCATGCCTTGCCCGCCTTGTAATCCAGCGCCGCCTTGACGAAGCCGCTAAACAGCGGATGACCGTCGCGCGGTGTGGAAGTGAATTCAGGGTGGAACTGGCAGGCCACGAACCAGGGATGATCCGGCGCCTCGACCACCTCAACCAGCGCGCCGTCACCGGAGCGACCGGTGATCTTCAGGCCAGCGGCCTGCAGTTGCGGCAGCAGGTTGTTGTTCACTTCGTAGCGATGACGATGACGCTCAATGATGCGTTCCTTGCCATAGCAGGCGAACACGTTGGAGCCGGCCTCCAGGCCGCATTCCTGCGCCCCCAGGCGCATGGTGCCACCCAGGTCGGAAGCATCGCTGCGGGTTTCCACTGCTCCGGTGGCATCTTCCCACTCAGTGATCAGACCGACGACCGGATGTGTGCTGTCCTTGTCGAATTCGGTGGAGTTGGCGTCGGTCCATCCCAATACATCCCGGGCGAACTCGATTACTGCGACCTGCATGCCAAGGCAGATGCCGAGGTAGGGGATCTTGTTTTCGCGAGCATATTTGACGGTGGCAATCTTGCCTTCCACGCCGCGCAGCCCGAAACCACCCGGAACCAGGATCGCATCCATGCCTTCCAGCAGGCTGGTGCCCTGGTTCTCGATGTCTTCGGAATCGATGTAGCGAAGGTTCACTTTGGTACGGCTCTGGATGCCAGCATGGCTCATTGCTTCGATCAGAGATTTGTACGCATCCAGAAGTTCCATGTACTTACCGACCATGGCGATGGTGACTTCCTTTTCAGGGTTTAGCTTGGCGTCGACCACACGATCCCATTCGGACAGGTCCGCGCCGCCACACTCCAGACCGAAGCGCTCGACCACAAAGTCGTCCAGACCCTGAGCATGCAGCACGCCAGGAATCTTGTAGATGGTATCGACGTCCTCCAGGCTGATCACCGCACGCTCTTCCACGTTGGTGAACAAGGCAATCTTGCGCCGTGAGGAAACATCGATCGGGTGATCGGAGCGGCACACCAGTACGTCAGGCTGCAGACCGATGGAGCGCAGCTCCTTGACCGAATGCTGGGTCGGTTTGGTCTTGGTCTCACCAGCCGTGGCGATATAAGGGACCAGGGTCAGGTGCATCAGCATCGCGCGCTTGGCGCCGACTTCAACGCGCAGCTGGCGGATCGCTTCAAGGAAGGGTTGCGACTCGATGTCGCCGACCGTGCCGCCAACCTCTACCAGCGCGACGTCGGCATCGCCTGCGCCTTTGATGATGCGGCGCTTGATCTCGTCAGTGATGTGCGGAATGACCTGAATGGTCGCACCCAGGTAGTCACCACGGCGCTCGCGACGCAGTACGTCTTCGTAGACGCGGCCGGTGGTGAAGTTGTTGCTCTTGGTCATCGTGGTGCGGATGAACCGCTCGTAGTGACCCAAGTCGAGGTCGGTCTCGGCGCCGTCGTGCGTGACGAACACCTCACCGTGCTGGAACGGGCTCATAGTGCCCGGGTCCACGTTGATGTAAGGATCCAGCTTGAGCATCGTGACCTTCAGGCCCCGCGCCTCCAGGATGGCCGCCAATGAAGCCGAGGCGATGCCTTTCCCCAATGAAGAAACAACACCACCCGTGACGAAGATGTAGCGCGTCATGAAAAACCCTAGAAGTCTGCGTTAAGCGGTCAGCGCCGCCGGGGGAAAGCGAAGGTGCCACTGCGCCTGAGGCGGCAATAGCTCAACTGCCACGGTTTTCGAAGAAAGCCGCAGAAGCTGTGTTGGGACGGGAGCGTAGTCTACTCGAAAGACCCTACCAGCTCAAACGTGTCGACGGCTGGCGGCGACCACTGAAGCGACAGGGTTTGTGCATCGAACTGCGGCAGATTGGCTACAGCAACGAGCTCACCGTCTAGAAACAGCAACGGTAGACGCGAGCGCACAAAACCTGGCACTCCAGCCTCATTGAGCAACCGCTTGAGGTCACGCCGGCCACGGCCAGGAATTCTCAGTGACTCGCCGCCCTGACGATAACGCACCTGCAGCAAGCCCTGCCCAGCGTAGCCGCTCAAGCGCAGGAAGCCGTTGCCGGGCAGCTGCAGGTCAGCGCTCGACTGCAGCCAGTCGACCGGCCCCGGCGGCGTGGCTAACCAGGGCCCCGATAGCCACCAGACGCACCCATCGCCTCTGTGCAGCTCGCCAGCGGCCAAGCGCCAGACCGGAGCGGCATCCGGAGTAGCATCGCGCAGTGCATCCCAGCCAGCCCAATGATCGCTATCGGGAAGCGCCGTCAGATCTGCCAACCAGTAGCGCAACGCATTGCGCTGACGGGCGGGGCTCAGCGACTCCAACGACGGCAAGGAGAGCCTTGGCATCGGTAACCACTGATATCTAAACTGCGCACGGGCTTCGCGCAGATCAAGCTCGGCCAGTTCATCCAGTAGCTGCTGTGCCTCGCCCAGATGCCCGGCGGTACGCGCCATATTTTCCACGGCTCGCGGCCAGCGCTGCCGCAGTACAGGCATGACACGATGACGAAGAAAGTTTCGTGCATGTTCGGTGCATTGGTTGCTTGGGTCCTCGACCCAGCTAAGGCCCTGCGCTCGTGCGTAGGCCTCCAGTTCGTCACGCCCGACATTCAGCAAAGGCCGCACCAGCCAGCCGTCGCCCAGCGCGCGTACTGCTGGCATGCTGGCAAGGCCACGCACCCCCGCGCCACGCAGCAGGCGAAAGACCAGAGTCTCTGCCTGATCGCCTCGGTGCTGGCCAGTAAAAAGCACGTCGGCTGTATTCAGACACTCGCTGAAGGCCGCATAGCGCGCAGCTCGTGCGGCGCTTTCGAGGCTCGGACCAGGCTCGACCCGTACCCGCACGACCCGCATCTCGATGCGGAGGTCTTGGCAGATGGACCGGCAGTGCTCCGGCCAACTCTCGGCTGCAGGCTGTAAACCATGATGGACATGGATCGCGCTGATTGGCGGAAGCTTTTCACGAGTCGATAAGCGCACCAATAGATGCAGCAGTGCGGTGGAGTCCAGCCCACCGGAAAACGCCACATACCAACGCGGCGCGCTACGCCATGGTTGCAATGCATCAAGCAGCCGAGACTCGAGAGACATCTGATTTCAGCTCAGATTAACCAAACACCAGCATAAGCTGAAAATGGACCGACACAACCAGCCCCTTGGATCGCAGCGATGCCAAGAGAACCTCGGACTAGCCAAATGGACAGACGCAAAAACGGCGGGAAATCCCGCCGTTTTCGTTCATCGACCGTAAAGTTATCAGGCGATGCCGTAGCTCATCAGACGCTCGTAGCGCCGCGCCAGCAACGCTTCCGAGTCGAGCCCCTTGAGCATATCCAGCTGGGCGGTCAATTCGTCTCGCAGCGACGCAGCAGCCACCGCCGGATTGCGGTGAGCGCCGCCAAGCGGCTCAGCAATAACCTTGTCGACGATACCGAGATTTTTCAAACGCTCGGCGGTGACACCCATCGCCTCGGCAGCTTCCGGCGCCTTGTCAGCAGTACGCCATAGAATCGAGGCGCAACCTTCAGGCGAAATGACCGCATAGGTCGAGTACTGCAGCATATTCAGCTGGTCGCAAACACCAATAGCCAGCGCCCCCCCGGACCCGCCCTCGCCGATCACGGTGGCGATAATGGGGGTTTTCAGCCGCGCCATGACCCGCAGGTTCCAGGCAATCGCCTCGCTCTGATTGCGCTCTTCAGCGTCGATACCCGGATAGGCGCCAGGTGTATCGATGAAGGTCAGGATCGGCATCTTGAAGCGTTCGGCCATTTCCATCAGGCGGCACGCCTTGCGGTAACCTTCCGGGCGAGGCATACCGAAATTACGACGCACCTTTTCGCGGACCTCTCGACCTTTCTGATGACCGATGATCATCACCGGCTCGCCGTTCAGGCGAGCCGTACCACCGACGATCGCAGCGTCATCCGAAAAATGACGATCACCATGCAGTTCTTCGAACTCGGTGAACAGGTGGTTGATGTAATCCAGCGTGTAGGGGCGCTGCGGGTGTCGGGCCAGACGAGCGATCTGCCAACTGGTGAGATTGCCGAAAATGCTCTCGGTGAGCGACTCGCTCTTGTCCTGCAAGCGGGCGATCTCATCGCCAATGTTCAGCGAGTTGTCATTACCAACCAGGCGCAATTCTTCGATCTTGGCTTGCAGGTCGGCGATCGGCTGTTCGAAATCGAGAAAATTCGGGTTCATAGGCATCCGTCATGCGTCGACGGCCAGGCGGCCGGGAGCTGTTCCGTTTTTTGCGCCCTACCTTACGGGACGGACGCATTCAGGTCGAACAAAATGTTCACAATCATGACCCGATCAGAGATCAGGCCGGTTCAGGACGCCGATGGTTCTCGCTCCTGCAAAGGTGCATCCGCCGGCGGGTCCCACTATCGGTATTGCAGAAAGACGTTGTCGCGCCCGAACTGGTCACGCAATGCCTGAATCAAGTTGTCGGCCGGGTCGATTCGCCAACCTTCACCGAATTGCAACAGAGCCCGGGCATCAGCGCCGGTGTATTCAAGGGTAATCGGACAGGCGCCGCGATGACGGCCGCACACATCGGCCAACCAACGGACTCGATCGCCTTTAAGCGCATCGCTGGCAACCTTGACTCGCAGACTCTCAGCCAACCCAGTTCGGGCCTCCTCCAGGCTCATGACCCGCTTGGCTCGCAGGCGCAATCCACCCGAGAAATCATCATTGCTGACCTCGCCCTCGACCACCACCAGGGCATCGGTCTGCAGCAACGCCTGAGCGCTATTGAAGGCTTCGGCGAACAGCGAGGCTTCGATTCGGCCCGAGCGATCATCAAGCGTGATAAAGCCCATTTTGTCGCCTTTCTTATTCTTCATCACCCGCAGATTGACGATCAGGCCGGCTACAGTCTGCTCGCCCCGAGCAGGACGCAAATCAATGATGCGCTGACGAGCAAAGCGGCGGACCTCACCTTCGTATTCATCGATCGGATGACCGGTAAGGTAGAGCCCCAGGGTGTCCTTCTCGCCTTTCAGACGCTCCTTCAAGGACAACTCGCGTGCTTTGCGATGGTTCGCATAGACATCGGCTTCGGGCTCAGCGAACAAGCCACCAAACAGGTCAGCATGGCCGCTGTCGAGACTGCGTGCTGTCTGCTCCGCTGCCTGAATCGCCTCTTCCATTGCCGAGAGCAGCACCGCCCGATTGCGATCAATATTGGCCTGGTAGGCTTTCGGCTCATCAGAGAAATAAGGCCCAAGGCGATCCAGAGCGCCCCCACGGATCAGCGCTTCGAGGGTGCGTTTGTTGATTCGTTTGAGATCGACACGGCTGCAGAAATCGAACAGATCCTTGAACGGCCCGCCTTCCTTGCGGCATTCACAGATGGCTTCGACCGGGCCCTCACCGACGCCTTTGATCGCGCCAAGCCCGTAAACGATCCGGCCATCGTCACTCACCGTAAACTTGAACTCTGAGTTGTTCACATCAGGCGCGTCGATGCGCAGCTTCATGCTGCGGCATTCTTCGATCAGCGTGACCACCTTGTCGGTGTTGTGCATGTCCGCCGAGAGAACCGCGGCCATGAAAGGCGACGGGTGATGCGCCTTGAGCCAGGCCGTCTGGTACGAGACCAGACCATAGGCCGCCGAATGAGATTTGTTGAAGCCGTAGCCGGCAAACTTTTCCACGAGGTCGAAGATGTTGCCCGCCAGATCAGCGTCGATGCCGTTATTGGCACAACCTTCGATGAAGCCGCCGCGCTGTTTGGCCATTTCCTCGGGCTTTTTCTTGCCCATTGCGCGGCGCAGCATATCCGCCTGGCCCAGGGTATAGCCGCCCATGACCTGCGCAATCTGCATCACCTGCTCCTGGTATAGGATGATGCCGTAGGTGGGCGCCAGTACCGGCTTGAGACCTTCATACTGGTAATCCGTATGCGGGTAGGAAATTTCTGCCCGCCCGTGCTTACGGTTAATGAAGTCGTCGACCATGCCCGATTGCAGCGGGCCGGGCCGGAACAGCGCTACCAGGGCGATAAGATCCTCAAGGCAGTCCGGCTTGAGCTTCTTGATCAGCTCCTTCATCCCGCGCGATTCAAGCTGGAACACCGCGGTTGTTTCGGCTTTTTGCAGCAACGAATAGGTCGGCTTGTCGTCCAGCGGGATGAAGTCGATGTTGACCGGCTCGAGCCCCTTTCGTGCCTGCTCGCGGTTGATGGTTTCCAGCGCCCATTTGATGATGGTCAGGGTACGCAGGCCAAGGAAGTCGAACTTGACCAAGCCCGCCTGCTCGACGTCATCCTTGTCGAACTGAGTCACTAGGCTGCCGCCTTCGTCATCGCAGGCGATAGGTGCGAAATCGGTGAGCTTGGTCGGCGCGATGACCACGCCGCCGGCGTGCTTGCCGGTACCGCGCGTGATGCCTTCGAGCTTGAGCGCCATGTCCCAGATTTCCCGGGCGTCTTCATCGACAGCCAGGAAGTCCCGGAGCGGCTCTTCCATTTCGTAGGCTTTCGCCAGAGTCATGCCGACTTCGAACGGAATCATCTTCGACAATCGATCAGCCAGGCCGTAGGACTTACCCTGCACCCGCGCCACGTCACGCACCACCGCCTTGGCCGCCATAGTGCCGAAGGTAATGATCTGGCTGACCGCGTTGCGGCCGTACTTCTCCGCCACATAGTCGATGACCCGGTCACGGCCATCCATGCAGAAGTCGACGTCGAAGTCGGGCATGGAGACCCGCTCCGGGTTAAGGAAACGTTCGAACAGCAGGTCGTAGGCCAGCGGATCGAGATCGGTGATCTTCTGCACGTAGGCCACCAGCGAACCCGCTCCCGATCCCCGCCCAGGCCCAACCGGCACGCCATTGCTCTTCGCCCACTGGATGAAGTCCATGACGATGAGAAAGTAGCCGGGGAAACCCATCTGAATAATGATGTCGAGCTCGAAATTCAGCCGGTCGATGTAAACCTGCTTTTTCGCCTCATAGTCCGGCGTGTCCCTGGGCAGCAGCACCTCAAGTCGCTCATCGAGCCCATCGAACGATACCTTGCGGAAATACTCGTCCATGGTCATGCCATCCGGCACCGGAAAATCGGGCAGGAAGTAGGTACCGAGCTGCACTTCAATGTTGCAGCGCCGGGCGATCTCTACGGTGTTCTCCAACGCCTCTGGCAGATCGCTGAACAGCTCCCACATCTCCTCGGGCGTCTTCAGATACTGCTGGTCCGAATAATTCCGCGGCCGCCGCGAGTCGTCGAGGGTGCGACTTTCACCGATACACACGCGCGTTTCGTGGGCTTCAAAATCTTCCTGCTTGAGAAAGCGCACGTCGTTGGTAGCCACAAGAGGAACGCTGCAGCGCTGCGCCAATACCACCGCCGCATGCAGATGCTCTTCGTCGTTGACGCGGCTCGTACGCTGTACTTCAAGATAGAAACGCTGAGGAAAGGTCTGCTTCCACTCGTTCAGTAACGCTTCGGCCAAGGCTTCTTCGCCATCGAGCAGCGCATGGCCGATCTCCCCCTCCTTGGCGCCCGACAATGCAATCAAACCATCTGCCGCGCCTTTGACCCAGTTGCGATCGATGATGATCTGATCGTTGCGCTGACCTTCCGTCCAACCGCGCGAAACCAGTTCAGTCAGATTGCGATATCCCTGGGTGTTCATCGCCAGCAACGTTAAGCGACTGAGCGGCCCATCTTCTTCGCGGCTGGCCAGCCAAATATCGGCACCACAGATCGGCTTGATCCCGGCGCCTTGTGCCGCCTTGTAGAACTTGACCAGTGAGCACATGTTGCTCTGGTCCGTGACCGCCACCGCTGGCATGCCTGCGCTTGCTACCGACTTCACCAACGGTTTGACACGCACCAGTCCGTCAACCAGAGAATATTCAGTGTGCAGACGGAGGTGGACGAAGGAGACGGGCATGAACGAACCTTGGACTGGCAAAACGACAAGCCGCGAATTGTACCGGAAAGCCGCAGCCGATTAAGACGGCGTTTAACCGCTTGTGGATCAGCGGAAAGCACGCCTCGATAGACTGAGGAATGCCGGCGAAGATCAGCCTAGCAGGCTAACCGTTTCGACGGTCACGCGCTCAACCACGACGCAGCCTTGCTCCAGGAGGTTACGCACAGGCGCGAAGGATCGGCGATGGATGATGGTCGGACCGAGACGCCGCAAGGCGTCGAGGTGATGCGGCGTTGGGTAGCCTTTATGGGCGGAAAGCCCATAGCCTGGATAGCACAGGTCCAGCGCACACATTTCCCGATCCCGGCTAACCTTGGCCAGAATCGATGCAGCGGCAATTGCGGGCACTTGAGCATCGCCCTGTATGACCGATGCGCTCGGCACCGCGAGCTGGGGGCACCGATTGCCGTCGATCAAGGCCAATCGAGGTCTGACGCTAAGCCCTTCGACCGCCCGCTGCATGGCCAGCATGGTGGCGTGAAGGATATTCAGCTGATCGATTTCATGCACCTCGGCGCGGGCGATGCACCAGGCCAGCGCTTTCTCGCAAATCTCCTCGAATAACACCTCTCGGCGTGCCTCGGTGAGTTTCTTCGAATCGTTCAAGCCTTCGATCGGACGCAAGGGATCAAGAATCACCGCTGCAGTGACCACAGGCCCACAAAGCGGGCCACGCCCCACTTCATCGACGCCAGCGACCAGCTCTTCAACCAGATTGAAATCCAGCCCGATTTGCATCAGCGCGCGCCTATCAGTTCGAGCACTGCATCGGCCGCCTGGCTCGAGGCATCGCAACGCAGCGTACGGTGAATCGCATCAAACCCTTCGGTCTGCCTGTCACCGTTATCCAGCAATGGCGACAACAGCTGAGCCATAGCATCCGGAGTCGCAGCATCCTGAAGCAACTCCGGAACAAGAAGCCGCTGGGCCAACAAATTAGGCAAGGCCACATACGGGCTTTTAACCAGGCGTTTGAGGATCCGAAACGTCAGCGGCGCAACGCTGTAAGCCACCACCATGGGCCGCTTGTACAGCAAGGCCTCGAGCGTTGCAGTGCCAGAGGCAATCAGCACCGCATTGCAGGCAGCCAAAGCCTCATGGGAACGACCGTCGAGCAACGTCAGCGGAAGGTCCCGTCCTATCAGCATTTGCTCCAACTGAGCTCGCCGTTCGGGACTGGCACAGGGCACCACAAAACGAATCCCCGGCCGCATTGAGCGCAACCGGTCGGCTGCGGCCAGAAACAGTTCGCCAAGACGCCCCACCTCTCCACCCCGACTACCGGGCATCAATGCCACAACCAGCCCGTCCTGAGGTAGGTTCAACGAAGCTCTTGCCTCGGCTCGATCAGATATGAATGGGATGGTGTCGGCCAGCGGATGGCCTACAAAACGCACCGCCACTTGGTGGTCGTCGTAGAACTTCGCCTCGAAGGGAAACAGAGTCAGCATCAGATCGCAGGCTTCACGGATTTTCAGCACGCGCTTTTGACGCCATGCCCAGACCGAAGGGCTGACGTAATGCACCGTCTTGATACCAGCACGCCGCAACTTAAGCGCCAAGTCCAGATTGAAATCCGGCGCGTCAATTCCGATGAAGACATCGGGACGCACTTCAAGCAAAGTCTTGAGCAGACGTTTGCGGCGTCCGAGCAATTCCGGTAGGCGCCCGAGCACCTCGACCAACCCCATGACAGCCAGGCGCTCTTGAGGAAAATAGGATTTGAGCCCTTGCGCCTCCATTCGAGGGCCACCTACGCCGACGAATTCGACCGTTGGATGCTGCGTCTTCAGCGCCTGCATCAATCCGGCGCCAAGGATGTCGCCAGAAGCTTCGCCAGCCACCAGCGCAACTGTTAGCGGCCTTGGCATATCAGCGCGTGATACCGCGGCTCGAGGCCTGCACCGAGTCTCTAAAAAGCGCCACCTCAGGAAATGTCTGTGCATCCACCTCGAGCGCAGACAGCGCAGCTTCGACCGTCAACCCCTTACGATAGACAACTTTGTAAGCATTGCGCAGTGCCATGATGGCTTCGGTGCTGAAGCCCCGACGACGCATGCCTTCGAAGTTCATGCTGCGTGCTTCGGCCGGGTTGCCAAATACCGTCACGAAGGCGGGAACGTCTTTGCCTATGGCCGTGCCCATGCCGGAAAAGCTGTAAGCACCAATGTGGCAGTACTGATGAACAAGGGTGTAACCGGACAGGATCGCCCAGTCGCCCACATGCACATGGCCAGCCAGCGCTGTGTTATTGACCAGAATGCAATGATTGGCGATCACACTGTCATGGCCGATGTGCGCATAGGCCATGATCAGGTTGTGGTTACCGAGGGTGGTCTCACCTCGATCCTGCACGGTACCGCGGTGAATGGTCACCCCTTCGCGGATCACGTTGTGATCCCCAATCACAAGGCGCGTTGGCTCGCCCTTATATTTGAGGTCGGGGGTATCTTCACCCACAGAGGAAAACTGGAAGATTCGATTGTGTCGACCAATACGGGTCGGCCCCTTGATGACCACGTGAGACGCGATCACCGTACCCTCGCCTATTTCGACATC
Organism: Stutzerimonas chloritidismutans; assembly: GCF_038562055.1. Classification (GTDB taxonomy): domain Bacteria; phylum Pseudomonadota; class Gammaproteobacteria; order Pseudomonadales; family Pseudomonadaceae; genus Stutzerimonas; species Stutzerimonas chloritidismutans_A. The sequence continues at coordinate 262,782 of NZ_JBCFXD010000002.1, forward strand.
CGGGCCGATGATCGACCACGGGCCGACCTGAACGTCATCCGCCAGCCGGGCCGCAGGATCGACGATGGCACGAGGGTCGACCAAACTCATATCTTCTGTTCCGCACAAATGATTTCAGCCGAGCATACCGGCTTACCGTCAACACTGGCGCGGCAATCGAACTTCCAGATTCCGCGCTTGGCGCTAATGAAAGATGCCTCGAGCGTCAACTGATCACCCGGCACCACGGGTTGACGGAAACGCAGCTTGTCCGAGCCGACGAAAAAGTACAGCGTGCCGTCAGCTGGCTTTGCTCCCATCATCTTGAAACCAAGCAGCCCCGCCGCTTGCGCCATGGCTTCAATGATCAATACGCCCGGCATGATCGGATGCTGCGGGAAATGACCGTTGAAGAAGGGTTCGTTGATGGTGACATTCTTATAGCCGCGAATACGCTTCGCATCCGTGTCTAATTCCACCACCCGGTCAACCAGCAGAAAGGGGTACCGGTGGGGAAGGTATTCACGTATTTCGTTGATATCCATCATTTGGAAAAAAAGCCCGTAAGGAAAATGGGAGTCTGCTCGGCCATATGGCCGAGCGACCCGCTGGCAAATGCCTTCTGAAAGGAGCGATCAGACGGTATGGTCAGCCATCAGAAGCCGTATCCCCGCGCGGGGTCACGGACGCCAAGCGCTTTTCTACCTGTTGCAGCCGGCGCGCCATGTCGTCGAGGTGCCTAATCCGAGCCGCACTCTTGCGCCATTCTGCGGCAGGCTGCATGGCCGTTCCAGATGAATAGCTTCCCGGCTCAGTGATCGACCGTGTGACCATGGTCATGCCTGTGATGAACACGTTGTCGCAGACCTCGATATGCCCAACAAGCCCAGCGCCGCCGGCAATCATGCAGTTACGACCAATCTTCGTGCTACCGGAAATACCGGAACAGCCAGCCATGGCAGTGTTGTCACCGATCTGTACGTTATGCGCAATCATGATCTGGTTATCCAGCTTGACGCCATTGCCTATAACCGTATCCGATATGGCACCACGGTCGATGGTGGTATTGGCGCCAATCTCGACATCGTCACCGATACGCACACCACCTAGCTGAGCAATTTTTTCCCAACTGCCCTGCTCATTCGCGAAACCGAAACCTTCACCACCAATCACCGCACCGGGCTGAATGACTACGCGTTCGCCGATGATTACGTCGTGACATAGGGTAACGCGAGCAGCAAGCCGCCCCCCTGCGCCGATACGGCTTCGTGCACCGACTAGGGATTGCGCTCCGATCTCAACTCCGGGACCCACCCAGGCATCGGCCTCAATCACCACCTGCGCGCCAATGCGCGCTGAGGGATCAACCGAGGCACTGGGGTCGACGACGGCAGTGGGGTGAATACCGGTGGGCGCCAGCGGCCGCCTCTCAAACAGATGCGAGATGCGCGCATAGGCAAGATACGGGTTGGCTACGACCAATGCGGCACCGGTGTAGCCATCGGCATCCTTGGCGGTCAGCAACACGCCGCCCGCCCTCGTCGCGGCTAGAAATTTCCGGTACTGCGCATTTGCCAGAAAACTCAAATGCTCAGGACCAGCATCCTGCAGCGTCGCCAGGCCTGACACCTGCAGCGAGCCGTCGCCGCGCAGGTCCGCCCCAAGCCGTTCGGCGAGATCGCCAAGCGAATAAGCCACTCTGCTCATTAGCGCAGCTGATTCATGCGCTCAATAACCTGGCGGGTGATGTCGTACTGCGGCTTGACATCGACGACCGCGCCACGCTCGAGCACCAGATCATAGTCACCCTTTTTGATGACCTCTTCGACCGCCTTGTCCAGCTTTGGCTTGAGCTGCTTGAGCATGTCACGATCAGCGGATGCTTTAGACTCGTTCAGCTCCTTCGACAGAAACTGGAAGTCGCGGGCCTTTTGCTTGAATTCAAGCTCAAGACGCTCACGCTCAGCCTGCTGCATCTTATCGCCATCTTTCCCGAGACGGTCCTGGATACGTTTGGCGTCGCTCTCAAGTCCTTTAAGCTTTTCCAACTGTGGGCCGAACTTCTTCTCGGCGTCGACCGAATAGCGCTTGGCTGCGTCCGATTCGAGCAAAGCCATCTGATAGTTCATCACCGCTATTTTCATTTCAGCAAATGCGGGGGTAGCCACTAGAGCAGCGGCAATGACAAGCAATTGGGTCAACTTACGCACGGTATATACCACTCTTCAGGAATGCGCTGGAGCTAGGCTCCAGATGATTAAAAGGTTTGGCCCAGCGAGAACTGGAAGACTTGAGTATCCGCTTCGTCCGGCTTCATTACTGGCATTGCCAGACTGAAACTCAGCGGCCCCATAGCCGTGATCCAGGTCAGACCGACACCGACCGAACTGGCCATGTCGCCGATATCGATGTCGCTGCATTTAGCCGAGCCCGACGGGCAGTTCGTATCGTAGACGTTACCCACGTCCCAGAACACCGAGGTGCGCAACGAGCGTTGATCCTTGACGAACGGCATCGGAAACAAGAGCTCCATCCCGCCCTGGATCAGCACGTTACCACCGTAGGGCAGCGCGTCCTGATCAGGATCAGCAATGGTGCCCTCATTCCCGGTTACCGGCTCGCCACGGCTCGGCGTGCTGCGCGGACCTAGACTGCTGTCTTCAAAACCACGAACTGAGTTGAAACCACCTGCGTAGTAGTGCTCGTAGAACGGGAGCCGGGAGGTTGATCCATAGGCATCCCCATAACCCAACTGCGTATGCAGACGCATGGTATAGGTCTTGGTAACCGGCAAGAACAACTGGGCGTTGTAATCGAGTTTATAAAACGACAAGTCGCTGCCTGGAATCGTCGTTTCGAAGGAAAGGCTCTGTGAATGCCCCCTCGTTGCCAGGACCCCACGGTTCAAAGTCGACTCAGACCACCCAGCCGATGCCTTGAAGTTGAGATAGCTGTCGCCCTCTTCCTCGATAAAATCAAAAATCTCATCGACCGTGTAGCGTCCACTATCGATCGTGTCCTGTTGCGCGGACAGACCAAACGACAACCGCGAAGTCTCGCTGATCGGATAGCCGATATTCACACCGCCACCCAGACTATCGACCGAGTAGCTTGAAACGTCGTAGTCCAGCTCGTCGTAGTCAGTGGTTCGATAGAAGGCGTTATAGCCAAGACTGACGCCGTCTTCGGTCCAGTAGGGATCAACAAATCCAAAGTTGTAACGCGACTGATATTCGCTGCGGGTAAGCCCAACGCTGACACGGTTACCGGTTCCCAGGAAGTTGTTCTGACTGATCGACCCGCCGAGAATCAGACCCGCATTCTGGGCAAATCCGATGCTCGCCATAATCGAGCCAGACGGTTGTTCTTCGACGCTGTAGTTCACATCGATCTGGTCGTCGGTGCCTGGGACCTGCGGTGTTTCGACGTTGACTTCCTTGAAGAAACCGAGACGCTCGAGGCGGGTTTTGGACTGATCAATCAGATAGGTCGATGCCCAGCCACCCTCCATCTGGCGCATCTCGCGTCGCAGCACTTCGTCTTCGGTCTTGGTGTTACCGCGGAAGTTGATGCGATTGACATAGGCACGCTTACCCGGATCGACCACAAAGGTGATCGATACAGTGTTGTCCTCGTCGTTGGTTTCCGGCACGCCGTTGACGTTGGCGAAGGTATAACCCTCATTGCCCAAGCGGCGCGTGATCAGCTCCGAGGTGGTAGTCATCACCTTTCGCGAGAAGACCTGTCCTTCCTTTGCCAACAGCAAGGATTGCAGCTCTTCTTGGGGCACTTTCAAATCGCCGCTCAGCTTGACGTCACTGACGGTATAGCGGTCGCCTTCAGCGATGTTTACCGTGATATAGACGTCTTTCTTGTCTGGCGTGATGGACACCTGGGTAGAGGTGATGTCCATGTTGATATAGCCGCGATCCAGGTAATAGGAGCGCAGACGCTCAAGATCACCGGACAGCTTCTCCCGCGCGTACTTGTCGTCATTACGGAAGAACGACAACCAGTTACTGGTCTTCAACTCGAACAGGTCGGAGAGATCTTCGTCGGGAAACACGGAGTTGCCGACGACGTTGATATGCTTGATTGCCGCGACGGAGCCTTCGTTGATGTTGATCTTCAACGCGACGCGGTTGCGTGGCTGCGGAACGACCTCGGTTTCGATCGTGGCCGAGTAACGCCCCTGAGCAACATACTGCCGCTGCAGTTCGTTGCGCACACCTTCGAGCGTGGCGCGCTGGAAGATTTCACCTTCGGCCAGGCCTGACTGCTGGAGACCGGAAAGCAGGTCTTCGGTCTTGATCGCCTTGTTGCCATCAATCTCGATGCCGGAAATCGACGGGCGCTCGACCACGTTGATTACCAGCACATCACCCTCACGGCCGAGCTGGATGTCCTCAAAAAAACCGGTGCGAAACAGCGCACGGGTTGCATCGACCAGTCGACTGTCGTCAGCTGCCTGACCGACGTTCAGCGGTAACGCACCAAAGACGCTGCCAGCAGAGACACGCTGCAGGCCGTTGACACGTATATCGGAGATGGTGAAGGACTCGGCGTGAACTTCGGCAATCATCAGTGCGGAAATTACCGCAGGTAGCAGCAGACGTTTCATGAAGTCCTTTCTTTTCAAACCTGATAATTGAACCTGCGCGTGGCGCGGCGACATCAAGGTATATGGCGATTAAAGGCGGCCAAGGTCGTTGACCAGCGCAAGCAGCATCACCCCAACAACCAGGCTGATACCGATCTGTACTCCCCAGCCCTGAACCCTGTCCGACAAGGGACGTCCACGGACCCACTCGACCAGATAGAAGAGCAGGTGCCCTCCATCCAGGACGGGGATAGGCAAAAGATTGAGTACCCCAAGACTTATGCTCAGGTAGGCGAGGAAGTTCAGGAAGTCGCCCACGCCGGACTGTGCAGAAGCGCCCGCCACTTTAGCAATGGTTATCGGACCGCTCAAGTTTTTTACCGACAGCTCGCCGAAGAGCATTTTCTTAAGCGAATCCAGTGTCAGAACGCTCATTGTCCATGTGCGACGAAGCCCTTCACCAACAGCTTCGACAGGACCATGACTGACCTGACGCAACATTTCAGGTGGCCATTCCCCCCCCGCAACGCCAGCACCAAGATAACCCCGACGCTTATCCCCATCACCACGCTCAGCCAGCGTCAGGGGCAGCTCAATCTGCTCGCCGCCACGCTCGACCCCTAGCAACACAGCCCGTCCAGCCAGCGGCTTGACCCGATCTATTACTGCTTGCCACTCGGTCAGCGGCTCGCCATCAAGACTGACCAAACGATCCCCTAGCTGAACACCAGCAGCCTGAGCCGGCCCCTCGGGATCCAGCTGGGCAACCACCGGTGCGATTTCCGGACGCCAAGGCCGAATGCCCAGCGAACCGATCGGGTCGGGTTCTTCGGCGCCCTTCAGCCAATTCGTCAGCTCCAACTGCAGCCGCTGCGACTGATCGCCATCAACCTCGCGCACCAACATCTCCAGCGACCCGCTTTCACCTAGTCGCCGGATGAGCTGCAAGTTGACCTCTGCCCAACCAGCCGTTGGCTTGCCGTTGATTTCGACGATTTCCTGCCCGGGCATCAGCCCTGCTCGCTCAGCAAGGCTACCGACCTCTACCGCGCCCACAACCGGACGAACCTGCTCGGTGCCCAGCATGGCCAACGCCCAGAAGAACACCAGGGCGAGCAGAAAGTTGGCTAACGGCCCAGCCGATACAATGGCGAAGCGCTGCTTTACGGTTTTGCGGTTGAAGGCCTGCTCCAGCAGAGCGGGCGGTACGTCGCCCTCGCGCTCATCGAGCATCTTGACGTAGCCGCCGAGAGGGATCGCGGCGAGAACGAACTCGGTACCCTGGCGGTCATGCCAGCGCAACAACGGCCGCCCAAAGCCTACCGAGAAGCGCAGAACTTTGACGCCGCAACGACGAGCTACCCAGAAGTGGCCGAACTCGTGAAAGGTTACCAGTACACCCAGCGCCACGAGGGTGCCGATGATCATGTACAGCGCGCCCATATTTCCTCTGCCTCGAAAGGTCTTTTAGAAGCCTGCCAATCCGGTCGATGCCGGAGCGCCACAGCCAAGTTGGGACTTTTGATCACTATCGATCGCGGGTTTGCAACCAGCTCGAAGCAAGCCTGCGGGCCTGCGTATCGGCGGCAAGCACATCTGCAATGCAACGAGCCGGAACCGAAGCTTCCTGATCGAGAACGTCCTCGATAATACTCGCGATTTCAGTGAAGCGAATGCGACCGCTAAGGAAAGCATCCACAGCCACCTCGTTTGCAGCATTGAGCATCGCGGGCGCCGTCCCGCCGTCCTGAGCGGCCTGGCGGGCGATACGAAGACATGGAAATCTGTGCTGGTCGGGCGCTTCGAAGTCAAGACGGCCCACCTGAAGCAGATCGAGGGCGGATACGCCTGAGTCGATTCGCTCTGGCCAGGCCAACGCGTGTGCAATCGGTGTGCGCATATCGGGGTTACCCAGCTGCGCCAAGACTGAGCCGTCGACGTAGTCGACCATCGAGTGGATGACGCTTTGCGGGTGAATCACGACCTCGACCTGCTCCGGCCGTGCATCGAACAGCCAGCAGGCCTCGATGAGCTCAAGCCCCTTGTTCATCATGCTCGCCGAATCAACCGAAATTTTGCGACCCATGGACCAGTTCGGGTGAGCACAGGCCTGATCAGCAGACACAGCAGCGAGCTGCTCCAGAGGCAGTTGACGGAACGGTCCACCTGAGGCAGTAAGCAAAATTCTTCTGACGCCGACACGGCTCAGGCCGGCTGCATAATTGCCAGGCAGACATTGGAAGATGGCGTTGTGCTCGCTGTCGATGGGCAGCAACACCGCCTCGCTGTCATGTAGCGCCTGCATGAACAGCGCGCCGGACATGACCAGCGCTTCTTTGTTCGCTAACAGAACCCGCTTGCTGGCTTGAACCGCCGAGAGCGTCGGACGCAAACCGGCCGCACCAACAATCGCGGCCATGACCACATCGACCTCGGGATGCGCTGCAACCTCACTCAGACCACCCTCACCTACCAGCACCCGCGTTTTGACGCAATCGCTGTCGAGTTGCTCTTGCAGCACACGAGCCCTGCTGCTATCAGCCACTACGGCATACCGGGGATGGTGCAGTCGGCACAGCTCACGCAACTCGGCAATGCGACTGAATGCAGTAAGCGCAAAAGCCCGGTAACGCTCGGGATGACGGGCGATGACATCAAGCGTGCTCAGCCCGATGGAACCGGTCGCGCCAAGAATTGTTACCTGCAGCGGGCCACTCACCATGCACCCCAACCGGCGAGCCATAGCAGAACCGTGAATACGGGTACCGCAGCTGTCAAGCTGTCGATACGATCCATCACGCCACCGTGCCCTGGAAGCAGCTGACTACTGTCCTTGATACCGGAGCTGCGCTTGAACATGCTTTCGGTCAGATCGCCAACAACGGAAATGATCACCACCAGAGCCGCACCCAACAGAGCGAGCGCTAGCTCACGTGCGGACCAGGACTGATAAAGCCCAACAGAAAACGTGATCAGTAGGCTGGTAACCAAGCCACCAATCATTCCCTCCCAACTCTTACCCGGACTGACCTGCGGAGCGAGCTTGCGACGACCAAAGGTCTTGCCAGCCGCATAGGCACCGATATCAGCGCCCCAAACCAGAACCATCACCGCAACGATCAGCCAATTGCCCTGCGGCCACTGTTTCAGCAAAACCAGACCCTGCCAGGCGGGCAACAGAATCAGCAATCCGATAAACAGACTGCCGGTACGCCCACCCCAATGCCGCTGACTTCTGGGATAGCTGACGACCAACGCTGCAGCCGCCAGCCACCAGACCACGCTGATCGCGAGCAACCATGGCGCCAGAGCGGGAGCCGAATACAGCCCAGCAAGCAGTAGAGCGACCGCTGCTGCATAAAGAACCCGGACCGCCTGAGCCTCGAAACCTGCTAGACGCGCCCACTCCCAGCCTCCAAGCACTACGACAAGACCTATGAATAGCGCAAAAGCGAGACCTTCAAGAAGAAAAAACCCGATCAGCGCGATCGGAAGAAGGATGGCTGCCGTGATGATGCGATGCTTCAGCATTCAGCTCGAACCTCTATTTCCACCTGATCTCCGGTCTTACCAAATCGTCGTTGACGCTTGGCGAAATCGGCCAATGCAGTACGCATTGCGTCGTGCTTGAAATCGGGCCAAAACAGGTCCGAGAAATATAACTCAGCGTAAGCCAGCTGCCATAAAAGGAAATTGCTGATGCGCCGCTCACCGCCGGTACGAATGCAGAGGTCCGGCGGTGGCATGTCACCAGTTGCCAGATAGCGCTGAAAAACTGCAGGGGTTACCTCATCTGGATTCAGGCGCCCCTCTTGCGCTTCGCGAGCCAGTCGCTGTGCGGCCTGAAGTATGTCCCATTGGCCACCATAGTTGGCGGCCACTTGAAGCACGAAACGGCCAGCTCCCGCGGTCATCTTCTCGGCCTCAAGCATCGCCGCCTGCAACTCCGGATGAAAGCGAGAACGATCGCCAATGATTCGCAAGCTGATGCCATTTTCATTGAGCTTGCGCGCTTCGCGGCGTAGAGCAGTCAGAAAGAGCTCCATGAGAGCCCCAACCTCCTCAGCAGGCCTTTGCCAGTTCTCACTGGAGAAGGCAAACAGCGTCAGCACCTCGACACCTGCTTCGGCGCAGACCTCGATAACGGCTCGCACCGCATCGACACCGGCCTTGTGTCCAGCCACACCCGGCAAGAGACGCCGCTTTGCCCAGCGATTGTTACCATCCATGATGACTGCGACATGACGGGGTACATTCCGCCCGGCAATCTGCCTGACCTTATCCATGAAACGACTCTACCTGCGCTCAATCACGCTGCGAACAATGGGAGAAACCGCCAACGGCAGCTTCCGGGGATACGACTGGTTAGCCCCTCGCGCCGCGAACCTGTCTGGCTCGGCGCACTCCGACGTGTGCAGTACGGACGAAGTCCGGTACAGCGACATCAAACAGCCATCAGGTCGTTTTCCTTACCTTCAAGCGCCTTGTCGATCTCCGCAACGTACTTGTCGGTCAGCTTTTGAACGTCGTCCTGCCCGCGTCGTTCCTCGTCTTCGCTGATTTCCTTTTCCTTCACCAGATCCTTTAGCTGGGCAATGGCATCGCGACGGATGTTGCGCACGGCGACACGAGCATTCTCGGCTTCCGAGCGTGCCTGCTTGGTGTACCCCTTGCGGGTCTCTTCGGTAAGCGCAGGCATCGGTACGCGGATGGTAGTGCCGGCAGTGGCAGGATTCAGTCCGAGATCAGACGTCATGATCGCCTTTTCGACAGCTTGAATCATGCCTCGATCAAAGACCGTAAGGGCCAGCGTGCGCGAGTCTTCCGCCGTTACGTTGGCTATCTGGCGCAGAGGGGTGTCACTGCCGTAATAGGACACCATAACGCCGTCGAGAATACTCGGATGAGCACGACCGGTACGAATTTTGGCGAACGCGTGCCCCAGCGATTCCAGGGTTTTCTTCATGCGTTCCTGTGCGTCTTGCTTGATCTCGTTGATCATTGATACTGCTCCTCGATCAGGGTTCCTTCAGCGCCGCCAAGCACAATATTGAGCAGGGCACCGGGCTTGTTCATATTGAACACCCGCAGCGGCATGTTGTGGTCGCGGCACAGGCAGATGGCGGTCAGGTCCATGACGCCCAGCTTGCGGTCAAGCACATCATCATAAGTCAGCTGTTCGAACTTTTCGGCATTCGGATCCTTGAAAGGGTCCGCCGTATAAACACCGTCAACCTTGGTGGCTTTGAGCACCACGTCGGCATGAATCTCGATCGCACGCAGGCAGGCGGCCGAATCGGTGGTAAAGAACGGATTGCCGGTGCCCGCGGAGAAGATCACCACTTCGCCGCTCTTCAGGTGACGCATCGCCTTGCGGCGGTCGTAATGGTCAGTAACACCGACCATCGAAATCGCAGACATGACCAATGCAGGGATGTTTGAGCGCTCCAAGGCGTCACGCATGGCCAAAGAATTCATGACCGTAGCGAGCATGCCCATGTGGTCGCCAGTTACTCGGTCCATGCCCGCAGCAGACAAGGCAGCACCCCGGAAGAGGTTGCCGCCGCCAATGACCAGGCCAACCTCCACGCCGATGCCCACTAACTGCCCAACTTCCAAGGCCATGCGATCGAGCACTTTGGGATCAATGCCAAAGTCCTCGGACCCCATAAGGGCCTCGCCGCTTAATTTGAGCAGAATGCGTTTATAGCGAGGATTGCGTGCACTCATCTGCTGAGCCATTGGCGTTGTCTCTCCTGCGGCATTTGTATGACTAGGCTGGCCTGCAGCCGGAAAAAATGTCTGCGCTATGACAGCGCAGTATCGCGTTGGTGCCAAGCGGTGACCGTCGCATTGGCGAAAAACATTTCAACCCTCCAATCCGACAAAGAGGCCGCGCGCGTAAGCGGGCAGCCTCTTCGAGGACAGCAGAAGCGTCTTATTGCTTGGTAGCAGCTACCTGAGCGGCGACTTCAGCAGCAAAGTCGACCTCGGCGCGCTCGATGCCTTCACCTACTTCGTAACGCACGAAGGAAACGATTTCGGCACCAGCCTTCTTAGCCAGCTCACCGACCTTGACGTCCGGATCCTTGACGAAGGCCTGTTCGACCAGGCTGGCTTCAGCAAGAAACTTGCTGATACGGCCTGCAACCATCTTCTCGACGATTTCGGCCGGCTTGCCTTTGATCTTGTCTTCGTTCAATGCCAGGAAGATTTCCTTTTCCTTTGCAACAGCCTCTTCGGAGACCTGCGACGGATCCAGGAACTGCGGGTTGCTAGCAGCGACGTGCATGGCGATTTCCTTCGCCAACTCAACGCTACCACCCTTCAGCGCAACGAGCACACCGATACGGTGACCGTGCAGATAAGCACCTACCAGATCAGCTTCGACGGTGGTCAGGCGGCGGATATTGACGTTCTCGCCGCACTTGGCAACCAGCGCTTCACGATCAGCTTCCTGAGCTGCAACCAGCGGAGCAGCATCGGTCATCTTCTCGGCAAAAGCCTTCTCGACGCTGTTGCTGACGAAATTCTTGAAGTCGTCCTGCAGGGCCAGAAAGTCGGTCTGCGAGTTGACTTCGATAATCACGGCACGCTTGTTGTCATCAGCAACTTTAACCGCAATAGCGCCTTCTGCAGCAATGTTGCCGGCTTTCTTCGCTGCCTTGATGGCACCCGCAGCACGCATGTCATCAATGGCTTTCTCGATGTCGCCACCAGCAGCGGTGAGCGCCTTTTTGCAATCCATCATGCCTTGGCCAGTGCGCTCGCGCAGTTCTTTAACCAGGGCTGCAGTGATCTCTGCCATGTTCGCAAATCCTCTTGATTCGATTGTCGATCATGCCCTCAACTCGGGCGATCAATTCGGAATTGGCAAAAAGGGGGCATAGCCCCCTTTCTGTTCAACGGGTATCAGCTAGGCGACGATGCGCTCAGCCTTGAGCGGCCTCGGCAGCTGGCTCTTCGACGAACTCGTCAGCACCGCCAGCATTGTTCTGACGACCACGCATTACGGCGTCCGCCATGGAGCCCAGATAGAGTTGCACGGCACGGATTGCGTCATCGTTACCAGGGATGATGTAGTCGACGCCTTCCGGGCTGCTATTGGTATCAACGATGCCGATAACCGGAATACCCAGCTTGTTGGCTTCGGAGATAGCAATGCGCTCGTGATCAACGTCAACAACGAACATGGCGTCTGGCAGGCCGCCCATGTCCTTGATGCCGCCCAGGCTACGATCCAGCTTTTCCAGATCGCGAGTACGCATCAGCGCTTCTTTCTTGGTCAGCTTCTCGAAAGTGCCGTCCTGAGCCTGAGTTTCCAGCTCACGCAGACGCTTGATCGAGGCGCGAATGGTCTTGTAGTTGGTCAGCATGCCACCCAACCAGCGATGATCGACGTACGGCGAGCCACAACGAGCAGCTTCTTCGCGAACGATCTTGCCAGCGGAACGCTTGGTGCCAACGAACAGAATCTTGTTTTTACCTGCAGCCAGCTTCTCAACAAAACGCAGAGCGTCGTTGAACATCGGCAGGGTTTTCTCAAGGTTGATGATATGAATCTTGTTACGCGCGCCAAAGATGTACTTATTCATCTTCGGGTTCCAGTAACGGGTCTGGTGGCCGAAGTGCACACCGGCCTTCAGCATATCGCGCATAGTGACTTGAGACATGAGAGTTCCTCAGATAAGTCGGGTTAGGCCTCCACGCGTCCCGATATCCAACTCTTGCGAGCACCCAGGATACCGTGTCGACACGTGTGTGGGGTCAGGCTCGGCAGGTAGTCCCGCAGAGCGGCGCGTTTTATAGCACAAGCAAGCATCGGAGGCTAGCGCGCACTGAAATTGAATTAGCCTATCAAGGCTGCCGCTGTTTGCCGGGGCCGCCAGGGCCGCCTGCAGGCCACGCCCTCTTTGGTTTATCATTTGCCTCTTGTATCTATTAGCCTGCGCCTCTTGGCGCCAAGAGGGTTGCATGACTGTTTCCATCAAGACGCCTGAAGACATCGAGAAAATGCGCATTGCCGGCCGCCTAGCTGCCGATGTGCTGGAAATGATCGGTGATCATGTCAAGCCGGGCGTCACCACCGAAGAGCTGGACCGCATCTGCCACGAGCACATCGTCAATGTGCAACAGGCGGTGCCCGCCCCGCTCAATTACAAGGGTTATCCCAAATCGATTTGCACATCGATCAATCATGTCGTGTGCCATGGCATTCCCAACGACAAGCCGCTCAAAGACGGTGACATCCTTAACATCGACATTACGGTGATCAAGGACGGCTACCACGGCGATACCAGCCGAATGTTCATTGTCGGCAAAGCGCCAGAGTGGGCCGAGCGACTCTGCAAGATTACGCAGGAGTGCCTTTATAAAGGGATCGAAGTGGTCCGCCCCGGTGCACGCCTTGGGGACATTGGTGAAGTGATTCAGAAGCACGCCGAGAAGAACGGTTTCTCCGTCGTCCGCGAGTACTGCGGACATGGCATCGGCAAGGTTTTCCACGAGGAGCCGCAGGTGCTGCACTACGGCCGCGCCGGGACTGGGCTTGAGCTAAAGGAAGGGATGACCTTCACCATTGAGCCAATGATCAACCAGGGCCGGTCAGAAACCCGTCTGCTTGGCGACGGCTGGACAGCGATTACCAAGGACCGCAAGCTATCCGCCCAATGGGAACACACCCTTGTGGTCACTGCAGATGGCTATGAGATCTTCACCCTGCGCAGCGATGACACCATAGCCCGCACATCGCCCTGATTTTTTTGATGCTTTGACGGAGGGCGACGGTATGCCTCAGGTTGATTCCGAATTGTTCGACCGCAGCCAGTTCCAGGCTGAACTGGCACTCAAGGCCAGCCCCATCGCCGCCTTCAAGAAAGTCATTCGCAAGGCCAGAGAGGTGCTCGATGCGCGCTTCCTCGCCGGCCAGGATATCCGTAGCCTGATCGAAGGCCGCGCCTGGTTCGTTGACCAGATCCTGCGCGCCGCCTGGGGCCGCTTCGACTGGAGCAATGAAGCACAGATCGCGCTGGTCGCGGTGGGCGGCTATGGGCGCGGCGAACTGCACCCCTATTCCGATATTGATCTGCTGATCCTCCTCGATAATAACGATCAGGAAATATTTCGAGACGCCATCGAGCGATTTCTAACGCTGCTCTGGGATATCGGCCTGGAAGTTGGCCAGAGCGTGCGGTCGGTGCAGGAGTGTGCCGAGGAGGCCCGTGCGGACCTGACCGTGATTACCAACCTCATGGAAAGCCGCACGATCGCGGGCCCCGAACGCCTGCGTCAGAACATGCTCAAGGTCACCAGCCCGTCAGAAATGTGGCCGAGCAAAGAGTTCTTTCTTGCCAAGCGTAACGAGCAGGCCACGCGCCACTCCAAGTACAACAATACCGAGTACAACCTTGAGCCGAACGTCAAAGGCTCGCCTGGCGGGTTGCGTGACATACAAACGATTCTGTGGATCGCACGGCGCCAGTTCGGCAGTTTGAATCTGAGCGCTATCCTCGATCAGGGATTCCTGACCGAAGGCGAATACTCGCTGCTGGTCGCCGGGCAAGCGTTCATTTGGCGTGTCCGTTACGGGCTGCACATGCTGGCCGGGCGCGCGGAAGATCGCCTGCTGTTCGACCACCAGCGCAGTCTCGCCGCCCTCCTCGGCTATGAAGACAGCGACGCCAAGCTGGCGATCGAGCGCTTCATGCAAAAGTACTACCGCGTCGTGATGAGTATTTCAGAGCTAAGCGATCTGGTCGGACAGCACTTTGCCGAGGTCATCCTCTGGGAAGGCGACAGCGGCGACGCGGTGCCGCTCAACAGCCGTTTCCTGGTTCGCGACGGCTACCTGGAAGTGGCTGATGATTCGGTATTCAAGCGCAGGCCCTTCGCGATACTGGAAATCTTCGTACTCCTGGCACAACACCCAGACATTCAGGGTGTACGAGCGGAGACCATTCGCTTGCTCAGGGACCACCGGCATCTGATCGACGACGAGTTTCGCAGCGACATCCGCAACACCAGCCTTTTCATCGAGCTGTTCAAATGCAAGGAAGGCATCCACCGCAATCTGCGGCGCATGAATCGCTACGGCATTCTCGGGCGGTATCTGCCCGAGTTCGGCCATATCGTCGGGCAGATGCAGCATGACCTTTTTCATATCTACACGGTCGACGCCCATACCCTCAATGTCATCAAGTACCTGCGCAAACTGAGCAAACCCGGAGTCGCTGAAAAGTATCCACTGGCCAGCAAATTGGTGGAACGGCTACCCAAGCCGGAGCTGATCTACATCGCCGGGCTCTACCACGATATCGCCAAGGGCCGCGGCGGCGACCATTCGGAGCTGGGCGCGGTGGATGCACAGGAATTCTGCGCACGCCACAAGCTGCCTGCATGGGACACGCGCCTGGTGGTTTGGCTGGTCGAGAACCACTTGGTGATGTCGACGACCGCCCAGCGCAAGGACTTGTCGGACCCGCAGGTGATCAACGACTTTGCTCAGCAGGTCGGTGACGAAACCCACCTCGATTACCTGTATGTGCTGACTGTTGCAGATATCAATGCAACCAACCCGACGCTCTGGAATTCCTGGCGGGCAAGTCTGCTGCGCCAGCTGTACACCGAAACCAAACGCGCGCTCAAGCGTGGCTTGGAAAACCCACTGGGACGCGAGGAGCAGATTCGCCAGACTCAGCGAGCCGCACTCGACAGCCTGGTGCGCAACGGAACCGATCCAGACGATGCTGAACAGTTATGGTCGCAGCTGGGGGATGATTATTTCATGCGCCACAGCTCGGTCGATGTGGCCTGGCACACCGAAGCCATCATCGAGCACCCGAGCGACGGCGGTCCGCTGGTCCTGATCAAGGAAACCACCCAGCGTGAGTTCGAAGGCGGCACTCAGATCTTTATCTATGCGCCGGATCAGCATGACTTTTTCGCCGTGACCGTCGCGGCCATGGACCAGCTGAACCTGAACATTCACGACGCCCGGATCATTACTTCGAGCAGCCAGTTCACGCTGGACACCTACATCGTACTGGACGCCGACGGTTCACCCATCGGCAACGACCCCGAGCGCACAGAAGAAATTCGACAAGGGCTGATCACCGCGCTGCGTAACCCGGATGATTATCTGACTATCATTCAGAAACGCGTGCCCCGGCAGCTCAAGCATTTCGCGTTCCCACCACAGGTGACCATTCACAACGACATGCAGCGCCCACAAACGATCATCGAAGTGGTTGCACCAGACCGCCCAGGGCTACTGGCGCGCATTGGCCAGCTGTTTCTGGACTTCGATCTCTCGGTACAGAACGCCAAGATTGCCACGCTGGGCGAGCGTGTAGAGGACGTTTTCTTCGTTACCAATGCAGACAATCAGCCTTTGTCAGACCCGCAGCTATGCACTCGCTTGCAGCAGGCGATGATCAAGCAGTTGACCCAGGACAACGAGCATCAGCCCTCACCGAGCAGCATCGTTATCTGATCGGCATCGCCGCCTCGGTAACGAGGCGGTAGCGAACGTCGCCGAGGCCTGAGTCAATCCCAGGGCTTGCCTCGGGTTTTCGCTGTGTAGGGCAGCCTCTGCTGCATGGCTGCCTTCGCCAGCACATGCGCGCTGACCGGCGCGGTCAAAAACAGAAACAGGGTGATCAGCACCTCATGGACGCTGAGGCCGTTGCCCTGATTACTGAAGAAGATCATCGACGCGATGACGATCCCACCGACTCCAAGCGTGGTCGCCTTGGTTGGTCCATGCAGGCGCGTAAAGAAATCAGGCAGACGATACAAACCGATCGCTCCTACCAGAGCGAACACGCTTCCCACGATCAGAAATGCGCTTACCAGCAGCTCTATCCAGAATGGCATGCAGCCTCCTCAGTCGATGATCTCGCCGTGCAACAGGTGTTTGCCCACCGCCACGGTACTGACGAAGCCCATCACCGCGATAAGCAGAGCAGCCTCGAAGAACAGGTCGGACGCGAGCCAAATGCCAAACAGGACGATCAAGGCCAGCGCATTGATGTACAGGGTATCGAGCGCCAACACTCTATCAGGCATGTCGGGCCCCTGAACCAGCCGCACCACATTTAGGATCGCTGCGATTCCAATGACCGCCATGCACAGCGGAATTACGTACGTGAGCATTCGAAAATCTCCAGCAGCGGCGTTTCGTACCGGCTCTTCACCTCAGCAACCAGCGCTTCCGTGTCCGGCGCATCCAGCGCGTGAATCAACAGCATCTTGTGGCCGGGCCGCAAGGCAGCCGACACCGTCCCCGGGGTCAGCGAAATGATGCTGGTCAATACGGCGAGGACGAACGGATGCTCAATGGCCATCGGTATCTCGACGAAGGCAGGCCGCAGTCGATCCCGAGAACTGAGCACCAGCTTGGCCACACTGACGTTGGCCACGACGATGTCGTAAAAGACCTTCAGCAGAAACAGACAGAGCTTCAAGGGCCTACGCACTTTCGGTAGATCAATCAGAAATCCCTGCACCAGCAATGGGATCGCCCAACCTAAAAACAGTCCAAGCACCAGTTGCCCCACGCTCAGTGCGTTATTGAGCAATAGCCAGAGCAGCGTAAGAAGCAGGGTGAGCGCAGGGTTGGGCAGCAGAAGTGATTTCATGCCTCACCTCCCCGGATAATCTGCAGATACGGCTGTAGCTCGAACAACTGGGCTGCAGTCGCCTGCATGTAGGTCTGGATCGGCTGCGCCACTGCAACCAACAACACGCTGCCAAACAGCAGACCAAAGGTTGCCACCACACGCACGCGATCCGCGGGCCTTCCAACACTGACCGCTTCACTAGGCCGCCAGAACACCATGCTGCCAGCCCGACTCAGGGCGAGCACCATCCCCAATCCGCCCACCAGAATCACTGGCCAAAGCAGCAGGGCGTCGACTCCAGGAGGAACGGCCTGCAGCAGCATCACCTTGCCAATGAAACCAGAGAAAGGGGGGAGCCCAGCAATCGAAATCGCGCCGGCGAAAAACAATGCGCCCAGCAACAACGGCTGCTTGAGTGCGGGAGCCGATAGCAACTCAGCGGCCATATCGCCGCGCTGGCGCGCGATGAGGTCAGCTAGCAGAAACAACCCTCCGGACACTAGCGTGCTGTGCACCAGGTAGTACAGCGCAGCGCTGAGGCCCTCCTCTGATCCCAGCGCGATACCGGCGAGCAAGGTGCCCACCGAAACCACCACCAGATAGGACAGCAGTATCTGGAGGTTGCGGGCGGCCAGTGCTCCCAGCACGCCACCAACGAGCGTAAGCATCGAAAGCGGCCACAACCAATCCAGCACCATGTTGCTCAACACACCCGCTTCGCTACCGAAGATCAGCGTGAACACTCGAACAATCGCGTAGAGCCCGAGCTTGGTCATGATCGCGAACAGCGCAGCCACCGGCGCGGTCGCCGCGGCATAAGCACGCGGCAGCCAGAAATACAGCGGCAGGATCGCTCCCTTCAACGCAAATACCACCAGCAACAGGTAACCCGCGGCAGCGAGAAGCGGAGCGTCGGCTGGATCAGCTGCACCAACTCGTCCTGCCAGATCAGCCATGTTCAAGGTTCCGGTCAGACCATAGAGCATGCTGACACCGATCAGAAACAGCGATGAGCCCAACAGGTTCAGCACGACATAGTGAATGCCCGCCTGCACGCGCTTCACGCCTTGGCCATGAAGCAGCAGCGCGTAAGACGAAATCAGCAGGATCTCGAAGAACACGAAAAGGTTGAATAAATCACCAGTCAGAAAGGCACCGTTGATGCCGGCCAACTGAAACTGAAACAGCGCATGGAAATTCGGCCCGCGCTCGTCATCGCCACGCACGGCGTACAGCACTGAGAATCCAGCCAGTATGGAGGTCACCAGCAGCATCAGGGCACTCAACCGGTCAAGCAGCAACATGATGCCGAACGGTGGCTGCCAGCCGCCAAGACGGTAGACGGACAGTTGGCCTGCATCGGCCTGCCATAACAGCCCCAAGGCCAGCGGCACCAACAACCAGGTAGCCGTCACCGATAGCAGGCGTTTAAGCGATGCACTTTGGCGATGAAGCAACAGCAGACTGCATCCGACCAACAAGGGCAGCAGGATCGGCATGATCAACGCATGATTCATTTGCGCGGCTCCCGACCATCAACATGATCGGTACGCAACTCGCCCAGTCCACGAAGCGCCAGTACCACAACGAACGCGGTCATGGCGAAACCAATAACGATCGCAGTCAGCACAAGGGCTTGCGGCAACGGATCACCATACTCGGCGCTGGCTCCGATGATTGCCGGAACACCGGTGGAGAGACGCCCCATTGCGAAAATGAACAGATTCACTGCATAGGAAATCAACGTCAGCCCCATGACCACAGGAAATATCCGCGCGCGGAGCAACAGATACACGCCACTGGTCATCATCACGCCCAACGTGACCGCGAACATGATTTCCATCAAAGCACCTCCTTGCACGACTCGTCCTGACTCACATGACCCATATTGGAAAGAATCAGCAGGGTTGCTCCTACCACGGCCAGATAGACACCAAGATCGAACAGCATCGCCGTTGCCAACTCGAAGTCGCCAATCAATGGCAGGTGGAAGTGGCCGAAAGCTGAGGTCAGGAAAGGCCGACCGAACAGCCAACTACCGAGGCCGGTCAGACCCGCAATGAGCACACCGAGCCCCGCCACACCGTGATAGCTGAACGGCTGTCGCTGCTGCGCCCAGACCACACCATGCGAGATGTATTGGAGGATCAGGGCGACCGCAGTGATCAGGCCAGCGATGAAGCCGCCCCCTGGTAAATTGTGGCCGCGCAAGAAGATGAAAACCGACACCAACAGCGCCATCGGCAACAGCACACGTGACAGCGTGTCCAGCACCATTGGATGCCTATCGGTTGACCACAGCCTACCGCCGTAGTCGCGGATCGGGTGTGGTAGGCGCAGCCCTTGAAGCAGTCCATAGATACCAACCGCAGCGATTGCCAACACGGCAATCTCTCCCAGAGTATCGAAACCCCGAAAATCGACCAGAATCACATTGACCACGTTAGTGCCACCGCCGCCGGACACACTGTTTTCGAGAAAGAACGAGGCAATGCTGTCATACGGCCGACTCAGTACCGCGTAGGCCAACAAGGCGACCATGGTGCCGAAGGACGACGCAATAATCAGGTCGCGGAAACTGCGCAGGCTGCTCGACTCGACCGGCGTTCGGTCAGGCATGAAAAACAAGGCCAGGATCAGCAAAATGATCGTCACCACTTCAACCGAAATCTGAGTCAGGGCCAGGTCCGGTGCTGAATAGCGGGCGAACACCAGGGCTACCAACAATCCCACCACGCTGAGCACCATCAGCGCCATGAGGCGTTTGCGGTGGAAAATCACGGTCATTACCGACGCCAGGCCGAGTAACAGCATCCCGACAACGGTGATGCCGTCCAGCGGCGTTAAAGGCACAGCCCCACGCAAGGCTTGCAGGGGAGTCAAGGCATAGACTACTACCAGCAGCGAGCTGACCAGCATCAGCGCCAGATACCGCTGCAACGAGCCGTTCTCCATGCGCTCGGTCACCCAGCGCGCCGTTGCGGCAATGCCGCTGACCACCTGAGAAAAAACCTGCAGCGAGTCGACACGCGGCAGCCCTTCATACCAGCGAAACGCCCATTTGCGCATCGAATAGATCAACAGGCCACCGCCTAGCGCGACGAAACTCATCGCCAAGGGAAGGTTGAAGCCATGCCATATGGCCAGGCTGTAGTCGGGGACGTCACCGCCCAGGCTTCCGGCAACGGCAGCAGCCAACAAGGGTGCGACAGTGTAGGCAGGCAAGGTACCCACCAGCAGACAGAGCAACACCAGGATCTCGACAGGAATCTTCATGTACCGCGCCGGCTCATGCGGCGGATATTTGGGCAGGTCGATCGGTTCGCCGTTGAAAAACACGTCGTGCACGAATCGCAGCGAGTAAGCGACTGAAAAGGCACTCGCCAGCGTCGCCAGAGCCGGAATCGTCCAGTAGAAGCTACCCAACAGGTGTTGGTCGAGTGTCTCGGCAAAGAACATCTCCTTGCTGAGGAAGCCGTTGAGCAGCGGCACCCCGGCCATCGCCAGCGACGCCACCATTGCCAGCGCCGCCGTGTGCGGCATGTACTTCAACATGCCGTTGATGCGCCGCATATCGCGTGTTCCGGTCTCGTGATCAATGATCCCTGCGGCCATGAACAACGAAGCCTTGAACGTTGCGTGATTGATGATATGGAAGATCGCAGCCACCGGCCCGAGGCGCGAGTCGAGACCGAACAGCAAAGTGATCAGCCCCAGATGACTGATGGTTGAATAGGCCAGTAGCCCTTTCAGGTCATGCTGAAAGAGCGCCATGACTGCGCCGATCAGCAAGGTCGCCAACCCCGTCAAACTGACCAGGTAGAACCACCATTCCGAATCGGAAAGGGCCGGGTACATCCGCGCCAGCAGAAACACGCCGGCCTTGACCATAGTCGCGGAGTGTAGAAAAGCTGACACCGGGGTGGGCGCTGCCATCGCCTGCGGCAACCAGAAGTGAAACGGAAACTGCGCCGACTTGGTAAATACGCCGAGCAGAATCAGAATCAAGGTTAGCGGATACAGGCCACTGGCCCGGATCAGATCACCTGACGCCAAGACAGCGCTTAGCTCGTAGCTACCGACGATATGCCCGATCAGCAAGATACCCGCCAACAGCGCCAGCCCGCCACCTCCTGTAATTGCGAGGGCCATGCGCGCGCCCTGGCGTGCATCGGAGCGATGATTCCAAAAGCCGATCAACAGAAACGACGAAAGGCTGGTCAGCTCCCAGAACATCAGCATCAATAATAGATTTTCGGCCAGCACCACACCAAGCATGGCGCCCATGAACAATAGAAAGAAGCCGAAAAAGCGCCCCATTGGCTCGCTCTTCGATAGGTAATAGCGTGCATACAGAATGACGAGCAGGCCGATTCCGAGAATCAGCAGCGCAAAGAGAAATCCCAGACCATCCAACCGCAGGCTGAGGTTCAACCCCATTCCGGGAAGCCAGGACAAGGTCTGGACTTCCGTCTCGCCGCCAAAAACGGCGGCGCGCTTGGACAGCAGCAACACCAGCGCCAGCAATGGAGCCAGGCCGGCACCGAATGCACAAGCAGATCGCCCGAACCGCTCAAATAGCAACGGCAAGCATATGCCCAGGAATGGCAACGCGATGATCAGCGCAAGCGCCATGAATAAAACCCCTTAAGCCGCGCAAGCGCACGGCAGTTATATCCCTTGGTCGACCCTTTCGCAGCTCCGAAGGGCATGGCGGTGAGCGCCGATTATCCATACCGACCGCAGCAACGTCATGGACTCAAGTATTTCGAAAAACAAAAGGCGCACCCTGAACACCGTACCAGCCGGCATTCAGGCTGCGCCCTTGTCTCCCGCCGCGAGCCCGTTGCTAAGCCAGCCCGACTTACGCGAAGGGTATCAGGGTGCTATACGGCTCGCGCCATTAACCGTCATGATGCGTACGCGCTGGCCAACCCGAAATACCTGATTGGGCTCGACCTCCTGAACGTAGGCACGCATGTTGCCGTCGTCCTCACGCACTGTAATTTCAACTCCCTGAGCACGCGTAATGCCCTCCTCTGCCGCTGAACCGAGCATACCGCCGGCCAGCGCGCCTATCACCGCTGCCACGGCACTGCCCCGACCGCCACCAACCCCGCTGCCAGCGATACCACCAACGACAGCGCCTGCGCCTGCGCCGATCGGGGTCTTGGTACCCTCGAGCTTCACCGGGCGCAGCGACTCGATAGTGCCATAACGCACAGTCTGGACGGTCCGCGCCTCGTCACGCGAATAGCTATCCCCGGTAAGGCTGGAAGTACACCCGCCGACGGCAAGCGCCAAGACGGTGAACGAAGCAAAAAAAATGGAGTGGCGCATAGGTACTCTCCTGGGAAACGAGATTGATCCCGACCGCGTGGTCAGTCCGTGCGGCGATGAAACACTTGGCAACCGCCCCGACCTGACTCAGCATTCATTCAACTAGGACCGTACTTTACCCGAGGCGATCCCGCCCCGTATGCAGTGCGCTCGCTCAAGCTGTTACTCGAGACTATCCATGGACTACTTCATTATGACCATCGTTACGCTGGCCGGGCTGGTATTCCATGCCTGGCTGTTCATTCGATTTAGACGCTGGGCGGATCGGGACCTTGCGCTATCGTTGGCAGGAGACGACCCACAGAAGCGAGCGTGGGTCTTGCAGCGCCTTTCAGCTGCGAAAGATGCCCGCGTCAAACGCAAGGATTTGCAAATTTGGCTGGAAGGCGAGTTGGCGCACTACAACGAGCGCTGACATTAACAGAGGCCGCAGCGGGCCTCTGATCCAAGCTGAGCCCGCGGTTCAGGGCGCCAGACGTTCGCGCTGCCAGTTGCTGGCAAGGCGTCGATAGTTGAGCCGGTCATGCAGACGGCTGGGGCGTCCCTGCCAGAACTCTATTCGTTCCGGCAGCAAACGATAGCCGCCCCAATGAGGCGGGCAATGCGGCGCCTGGTCTAGAAAGCGTTGCTCAGTCTCGGCGAGAAGCCGTTCCAGCTCGGAGCGATCGCGGATTACGTGGCTTTGGGGGGAAGCCCAGGCGCCAAGGCGACTACCCAAGGGGCGCACCTGATAATAAGCATCGGACTCGGCAGCGCTGACCTTCTCGACCCGTCCCTCGATACGTACCTGGCGCTCCAGACTAGGCCAGAAGAAGGTCATCGCAGCGAACGGACATGCCTCCAACTGCTCGGCCTTGGCACTGTCATAGTTGCTGAAAAAGGTGAAACCACGTTCATCCAACGCTTTGAGCAGAAGCACTCGGCAATGAGGGCGACCCTCGGCGTCTACCGTCGCCAAGGTCATGGCATTCGGCTCGACCGGTGGCTGCTCAGTTTGCACCGCATCCTGAAACCACTGCCGAAAGAGTCCGAACGGCTCTTCCGGCGCGTTCGCTTCGCTGAGTCCGTCCCGCGTGTAATCGCGGCGCATATCGGCCAAGGATTGGGTCATCGCTGTGTTTCCTGGAAGACAGTTGAAGCCAAAGCTTAACGGCTCTATGCCTTACCCCGCTTGATTCAACGCAAAAGTAGGCCGAACGGGCAGAGAGTCGATGACGAGAGCGTCGGTGTTATTTGGCTTTGTTTACTTCTGCGGCAGCGACTTGGGTTGGCTTGGCGGGCGCCTCACTGTACTGCGCAATCAGTGCCAGCAAGGTTGGCTGAGGAGCCAAGACCATCTCTACACGCCGGTTCAGAGCGCGTCCTTCTTCCTTCTCATTGGAGGCCCGCGGCATGTCCGATCCGAGCCCGCGAATACGCAGCCGGTCGTGCTTCAAACCACTGAGCCGAAAAATTGCGGCGACGGCGCCCGCACGCTGGCGGCTGATGTCACGGTTGACATCGTTTGGCCCGGTGCTGTCAGCATGGCCAAGCACGACCACAGCGGTCTTCTCGTCTCCTTCCACCAGTTTCGCCACTCGACTGAGGGGACCAAGCGTCACCGGCAACAGCATGCCGGGGCGGTCGGGATTGAAGGAGCCATCGACTGGAGCCGTAACCACCAACACACCTTCGCGGCGCTCAAGTTCGAAGTGACTGTCTTTCAACGCATCACGAAGCCGCGGCTCGTATCCGTCCAACCAGGCCGCATCAATCACCGGACTCGGCGCAGCAACCACCTCGACCGGCTTTTCATCGTTGGAGCTGCAGCCGGCGATGACCATACAGAGTATCAGGGAGGTGCTTTTCAGCAGGTTCATGAGCCAATTTCCGTGAAAGTGAGTTGCGAAAACAAACCGCGTGCGTTTAGCACGCAGCTTAAGCAAGGATTTGTCTCAAATTGTGGACGCAGGTCCTTGTTCTGCAAAGTCTCGGCCGGCCAACCAGACGAGTGGTTCAACCTACACATGCCTTCACTAGACGAGCGAGCGTCTGCGCGCGAGGGTCCATCAAGACATAAGGCCCCATCGTGTTGGTGACAAAGCCGAAGGCCACATCGCGCTGAGGATCGGCGAAACCGATGCAACCGCCTGCCCCTGGGTGGCCGAAGGCGTCCGGCCCCATCCCGAAGGTGGCGTTCTCAACGTCCGGCTGGTCTAGCCAGCAGCCCAGTGCGAAACGAGTCCGGGTAAGCAGCGTACGATCCTCGCCGATGGAGTGTTCTCGCGTCATCTCGTCCAGCAGCTGGTTATCAAGCAGCCCCTCACGCAACAGGCCGTCATAAAAGCCCGCCAACGATCTCGCATTACCATGCCCGTTGGCAGCCGGCTGTGCCATTCGACGCCACTCGGGCTTATTCGCGCTGTTCATGATCGACGGTGGATTGGTAAAGGCAAGAGCCGTGAGCGATTGCGGGTCACTCATCAACGCTTTGATTACCCGCTGGGCGGCCGCATCGCCAAAGTTGTTTTTCTCCCGCGTCAGATAGCTGACTCGGTCAAATTCGCTATCGGCCAGACCGATATGGAAATCGAGGCCCAAAGGCCGAGCGGTGCGCGCAACAATCGCTTCACCCGGTTCACGGCCGTCGGCGCGACGGATCAGTTCGCCTAGCAACCAACCGTAGGTGATTGCGGCATAGCCGTGACCTTCACCGGGCGTCCACCAGGGTGTCTCGGCTGCGAGCGCGGCAGTCATCGCCTCCCAGTCGTACAGAGCTTCGGGCGGTAGTGGCTGGCGAACCGCCGGCAGCCCGGCCTGGTGACTGAGCAGTTGCCGTAGCGTGATGTCCTGTTTGCCGTTGACACCAAATTCCGGCCACACACGGGCAACCGGCTCATCCAGCTGCAGCTTGCCCTCCGCGACTAACTGCAGGGCAGCCACCGCAGTGAACGTCTTGGTGCAAGAAAACAGATTGACCAGGGTGTCGCTCTGCCAAGCCTGCTCACCGGCATTATCTGCAACGCCAGCCCACAGATCGACGACGGTTTCGCCACCAACCTTCACACAAACCGCGGCGCCACGTTGCTGAGTCCGCACGAAGAGCTCGCTGAATGCGTCCCTGACCGCTTCGAAACGAAGGTCGAAATACCCCTGAATCTGCACGCTTGTGCTCCTTACCAGGCTGTTGGGTTCAGCGCATTGTTCCAGCCAGACCGAATCTGGCAAACAAATTCGAGTTCGCTGAAGAGACAATCATTCACTTGAATAACGGCGCATGTTGCTCGCTAGGCCAACAAGCCCCTATCCGATCTCGCGGCGGAAGGGCGGTAACGCATTAAGAATGGCCTTTCCGTAGCGCTGCGTGACGACCCGGCGATCCAGTAGCGTGATGGTGCCGCGGTCCTCTTCGGTACGCAGCAATCTGCCGCAGGCCTGGACAAGACGCAACGAGGCATCAGGCACGGCGATTTCCATGAAGGGATTACCGCCTCTCGCCTCGATCCACTCGGCCAACGCTGCTTCGACCGGGTCATCGGGTACTGCAAACGGAATCTTGGCAATCACCACGTGTTCGCAGTAAGCACCCGGGAGGTCGACGCCCTCAGCAAAGCTGGCGAGCCCGAACAGCACGCTCTTTTCGCCATCGTCCACGCGCGCCTTGTGCTTGTTAAGCGTCTCCTGTTTGGACAGATTGCCCTGAATGAGTACCCGCCTTCGCCAGTCCCGCTCCAGCCCGTCGAAAACGTCCTGCATCTGTTTGCGCGACGAAAAAAGTACCAGCGTGCCGCGTGAAGCTTCCACCAGCTGCGGCAGATCCCGCACGATTGCCGCCGTATGCGCAGCAGCATCCCGCGGGTCGACCTTGAGATCAGGCACCCTCAGCACACCAGCGTCGGCATGATGGAACGGACTCGGCACCACTGCAGTGACGGCGCAACGTGGCAACCCGGCGCGCATGCGGTAGCGGTCAAAACTGTTCAGTGCGGTGAGCGTGGCCGAAGTCACCAGCGCGCCGTAGCAGACGTTCCACAGATTGCGGCGCAACGTCTCGGCCGCCAGGATCGGACTGGCGTTGACTTCGATATCGAACAGAGCGCCACCGTCGGCCAGTGTCAGCCAGCGCGCCATGGGTGGGCTGTCTTCTGGATCGTCGACAGTGAAGGCCGTCCATAGCTCCCAGTTGCCTTGGGCCCGAGTGAGCAGACTGCCGAATAATGGATACCATTCCTCGGCTTGATGGCTGGCGATGCCCACACCATTTTCGCCATCCATCGCCTCTTTGAGCAACTCGGTCAGCCGAGTGAACAGATCGTTCAGCTTGGCGAAGCCCTTTTTCAGCTCGATACCCAGCTCGATCAGATGCTCCGGAACCACACCACCCACGAACCGATGACGAGGCCGCTCGCGGCCCTCCATGTCTTCGCCGGCTCGGAAGTCAGCCAGCTGTTCGCAGGCACTGAACATGAATTGCTGTTGGCTGCGAAGGTCTCGGGCGAGTTCGGGAACCGCCTCGATCAGCCGGCCGAGATCGCCCGGCAGCGGATGTTGGGCAAGCAGCTTGGTCAGATTCTTTTCGACCTGGGCCAGCCAGTCGGCGGTGGAACGCAAACGAGTGAAATGAGCGAAATGCCCGATCGCCTTGTCCGGCAGATGATGGCCTTCGTCAAAGACATAGAGTGTGTCGCGCGGATCTGGCAGCACCGCCCCTCCGCCCAACGCGAGGTCTGCAAGCACCATGTCGTGATTGGTCACGATGACGTCAACCTTGGTCATGCCTTCGCGCGCTTTGTAGAAGGCGCATTGCTGGAAGTTGGGGCAGTGACGTCCGGTGCATTGACTGTGATCGGTGGTCAGGCGCGCCCAGTCAGGATCCGCCAACTCTTCAGGCCAACTGTCGCGATCACCATCCCAGCGGTTGCCCGCGAGCTTCTCGATCATGCTTGCGAACAGCTTCTCGCTCCGCTCGTCCACATCAATGCGAAAGCCCTCTTCTTCGAACAATTGAGCAGTTGCACTCTGCGCCTGGCCTTCCTGCAGCAGTGCGTCGAGCTTGGACAGGCAAAGATAACGACCGCGGCCCTTGGCCAGAGCAAAGGAAAAGCTCAGGCCGCTATTGCGCATCAGGTCCGGCAGATCCTTGTGCACAATCTGTTCTTGCAACGCGACCGTAGCCGTTGCGATCACCAAGCGCTTGCCCGCCGCTTTGGCCGTCGGAATGGCAGCCAGGCTATAGGCGACAGTCTTGCCGGTGCCAGTGCCAGCCTCGACTGCGACGATAGCGGGTTCCCCATCGCGCCGCCCCTCATCGTCGGCCTTGATCGCACCGAGCACTTTCGCCACTTCGGCGATCATCAGACGCTGGCCATAACGGGGCTTGAGGCCCTTGGCTTCGAGAAACTGGGAGTAGGCGCCCTGGATCTGGGACTTGAGTTCAGTGCTGAGCATGGGCGCGGATGCTGTATATATTTTCAGTATTTCTGGAGGGTGGCTATGATAACGCGCGTTTCCTCAACCGCCACCGGAGATTTCCCATGACCGCATTCGCCGCGCTCTATTCACTTCATGTACTGGCCGCAGTGATCTGGGTGGGAGGCATGTTCTTCGCCTGGATGGTCGTGCGCCCTGCGGCTGTTTCCGCGCTACAGGCACCGCAACGGCTGAAACTTTGGGCCGATGTGTTTCGCCGTTTCTTTCGATGGGTCTGGGTTACGGTGCTGGTGCTTCCGATAAGTGGTATCGGTATGTGGCACATGCGCTTCGACGGGCTGGAGGCTGCGCCTCGCTACGTCCACATCATGGCCGGGATGTTCTTGGTGATGCTCGCCCTGTTCTTGCGCATACAGCTGCTGCAGCTGCCCCAACTCAACCGCGCGATCACCGAACAGAACTGGCCGGAAGGTGGCGCGACACTTGGCCAGATCCGCACACTTGTCGGCATTAATCTACTGTTGGGTCTGGCTGTGGTGGCGTTGGCGAGCGCGCGACCACTGTTCTGAGTCCGCCAATTGGAGAAGGAACAAAAAACCGGGTTATATAACCCGGTTTTTTGCATAGCCAGTGTTACGGACGCGCTTCGACCGAAGCCTCGACGCGACGGTTAATGGCGCGACCCAGCTCAGTCGAATTATCCGCGACCGGACGCGACTCACCATAGCCCACCGCTTCAAGACGGTTGGCTTCAACACCGTAGCGATTGACCAGTGCATCGCGAACGGACTCGGCGCGCTGCATGGACAGACGCTGGTTATAAGCATCTGTACCGATGGAGTCGGTGTGACCCTCTACAGTGGTCGAGGTCTGGTCGTACTGTTTCATGAAGTCAGCAAGCACTTCGATGTCGTCATATGCGTCCTGACGGATCGTGGCTTTGTCGAAGTCGAATTTTACGTCCAGCTCAACCCGTACTGCTTCCATCACAGGCTCGGGCTCGGGCTCAGTCATTGGAGCAGGCTCAACCGTTTCAACCACGGCGACAGTCTCCTGCTCGGTTCCATTGGCCCAGCAGTAGGCCGCAGCCATGCCGCCGCCAATCAATGCGCCATAACCTGCATAGGTGCTGCTTTCTATCGCTCCCAGCGCAGCGCCGGTTACGCCGCCAACAGCCGCACAACTGGGCCAATCTTGCTTCTGCACCCCTGCGCAGCCGGCCAGAAAGGTGGTCATCACAATCACGGGTACTGCTGTCCGTAAGCTACTCATCGTTAAAGCCTCCTAATGTGGGATCGGCCAGAGCTTTATGCGCCATAGCATAAGCGGCTCCAGTTATATCGAGACTAGGACGGCAGGCGCCAGCGCGCTAGTCTTTATACTTTGACAGACCGTGCGAACTGCAATTTCTGCATTCCGCTACGCCTGATATCGAGGAATCCCGGCTTGACCGCATCCCGCTCATCGCAGACGCCTCAGCAAGCGCTGGCCGCTCTGTTGGAACAACACCGTCCGGCCCGATTGCTGTATGTTGGCCGTAGCGAACTGCCCGCAATCGACGCATACAGCCACAGCCATGACCACTGCCAGATTGATCGCGCACTGGCCGGCCCACTGCCTGCAGACCTCGCGGCCCGCCGATACGATCTCGCCCTGGTCGCTGACTGCCTAGAACACCTTCCGAAGCGCGACGGCCTGCAGTTGCTCGGCGGCATTCGCAATCTCAACACCAGCCGCATGGCGGTTTTGGTCGATCTGAATGCGTCGAACTGGCAGGCAACCGATTTTTACTCGCTGGCCTTACAGCTCAGCGGATGCTTCGAACGAGGCGGCCAAACGGTGACCCTCTTCACCTACGACCTACTGGATTACAAGCAGGTTCCAGACTGGCTCAATGCAAAGTACTGGGCCAATCCGCAAATGTTCGGCAAATATTGGTGGTGATCGACGATGTCTGATGGTCAACGGACAAACGCAAATTGCCCCTGCGGCACCGGCGACCCGTACGGCGAATGTTGCGGTCGCTACCATCAAGGTTTGCCAGCGCCTAGCGCTGAACAACTGATGCGCTCGCGATATAGCGCTTACGTTGTCGGGGCCATTGGCTACCTTCAGGCCACCACGCTGCCGGCACAGCAACAAGCTCTGGATCTGCAGTCCATGAAGGAGTGGAGCGCCAATAGCACCTGGCTGGGCCTTGAAGTCGAACAGAGCCACGTGCTTGGCGGACAACCAGAACATGCGCTAGTCAGTTTTACTGCACGATGGCACGACGGCGCTGGAGAGCACGCTCAACATGAGCGCTCAGCGTTTGTTCAGCACGACGGACGCTGGTATTTCATAGATCCCACTATCCCGCTGAAGGCCGGCCGAAACGACCCGTGCCCGTGCGGCAGTGGTCAGAAATACAAGAAATGCTGTGCCACTTACTTCTAAGCAGCTAGCAAAAAAACCGGCTGATGTGTTGCTCAGCCGGTCATTGCCCTCATCGTCTGATCACTTCTCGACGAATGCGCGCTCGATCAGGTAGTGCCCAGGATCGCCCATCCGCGGCGATGCTTTCAGGCCAAAACTGTCGAGCACTTCGCTGGTTTCGGCCAGCATGCTAGGGCTACCGCAGATCATCGCGCGGTCGTCTTCCGGATTGATCGGCGGCAGGCCGATATCCGCAAACAGCTTGCCGCTGCGCATCAAGTCAGTCAGACGACCCTGGTTTTCGTACGCCTCGCGCGTCACAGTGGGGTAGTAGATCAGTTTCTCTTTCAGCGCTTCACCGAAGAATTCGTTCTGCGGCAAATGCTCGGTAATGAACTCGCGGTAAGCAACTTCGTTTACGTAACGAACACCGTGCACCAAGATAACTTTCTCGAAACGCTCGTAAGTTTCCGGATCCTGGATCACGCTCATGAAGGGCGCCAGGCCGGTTCCCGTACTCAGAAGGTAAAGGTGCTTGGCAGGCAACAGGTCGTCCAGCACCAGCGTCCCAGTCGGCTTGCGACTGACCATCAGCGAATCACCCTCTTTCAGATGCTGCAGGCGTGAGGTAAGCGGACCATCTGGCACCTTGATACTGAAGAACTCCAGATGCTCCTCATAATTGGGACTCGCAATGCTGTAAGCACGCATGAGGGGTCGCCCTTCTACTTCGAGCCCGATCATCACGAACTGGCCATTTTCAAATCGCAGCCCCGGATTGCGGGTGGTTTTGAAACTGAACAGCGTGTCGTTCCAGTGGTGCACACTGAGGACTCGCTCAACGTTCAGGTTGCTCATGTAGTGCTCCCCTTCTTGCGCGCAACGGCGCATCCATATTTGCTGTCAGTTTACCGGGCCGTCTAATATCCGCTAAACGAATATTAACGATATATCTTATCGGTTATATAGATATGCATTTCACGCTTCGCCAGCTGCAGGTGTTCGTCGCGTTCGCGCGGCATGAAAGTGTCTCTCGTGCGGCTGAAAGCCTTGCCCTTTCACAGTCGGCGACCAGCACCTCACTGGCCGAACTGGAGCGCCAGTCTGGATGCCAGCTGTTCGACCGTGCGGGTAAACGTTTGTGGTTGAACGCATTAGGCCACCAGCTATTGCCGCAGGCGGTAGGCTTGCTCGACCAGGCCAAAGCGATCGAGGATCTGCTCGCTGGCAAAACGGGATTCGGCTCGCTGAGCGTGGGCGCCACCCTGACGATCGGCAACTACCTCGCCACCTTGCTCATCGGCAGCTTTATGCAGCGTCACCCTGAATGCCGAGTGAAACTTCATGTGCAGAACACCGCGCATATTGTCCAGCAGGTTGCACAACATGAACTTGATTTAGGTCTGATTGAGGGCGACTGCCAGCATCCAGAGATTGAAGTATTACCCTGGGTCGAGGACGAACTGGTGGTGTTTTGCGCGCCCCAGCATGTGTTGGCCGCTCACACGGCGGTGACCCTGGATCAACTCTCCCGCGAAGCCTGGATTCTCCGCGAACAAGGCTCTGGTACTCGCCTGACCTTCGACCATGCCATGCGCCATCATCCGGCCAAATTGAACATTCGGCTCGAACTGGAGCATACCGAAGCGATAAAACGGGCCGTCGAATCCGGCCTCGGGATCGGCTGCATTTCAAGATTGGCGCTACGCGATGCATTTCGCCGGGGCAGCCTGGTCGCCCTGGAAACACCCGAACTAGACCTCGCCCGGCAGTTCTATTTCATCTGGCACTCGATGAAATATCAGACTGCCGCGATGCGTGAATTCATCGAACAGTGCCGAGCGCTGACAGCAGGCGTACGCCGTAGTGATGAGATTGTGCTGCCGACGATTGCCTAACACTGAGCCAACGCGATTAGCGAGGCACCTACAGGCAAGAACGTGTTTCAGCTGCTGGGGATTGAGCCCATCTGCTGCAACAGTAGAGCAGCCTGGGTTCGGGTGCGAACGCCCAACTTGCGAAAAATTGCGGTCACATGCGCCTTGATGGTCGCCTCGGAAACACTGAGTTCATAGGCAATCTGCTTGTTTAGCAAACCGTCGCACACCATGGTGAGTACGCGAAACTGCTGGGGCGTGAGGCTCGCGAGCCCTTCGCTAGCAGCCTTGGCTTCGGGACTGACATGCGCCACATCCTCGATATTGCTAGGCCACCAGACGTCGCCATCAAGCACGACCCGCACAGCCTGCTGGATCGTTTCGAGTGAACTGGATTTGGGTATGAAACCGCTAGCGCCAAACTCGCGCGAGCGAGCAACAACCGCAGCGTCTTCTTGTGCAGAGATCATCACAACAGGCAGCTGGGGATACTGGCCTCGCAGCAGCACCAGCCCGGAGAATCCATAAGCGCCTGGCATATTGAGGTCCAGCAGTACCAGATCCCAGTCCGAGGTTCGGGTCAGTTGAGCTTCGAGTTCGGCAATGCTAGCCGCCTCGGAAAGCCGAACGTCATCGCCCAGGCCAAGCGTCAAAGCTTGCTGGAGGGCACTGCGAAACAGCGGATGATCATCGGCGATAAGGATTTCGTAAGCAGCCATGGCGGACCTATAGTTTTTATTGGCGCTTCACCTGCCTGAGCCGGGTGCTGACAATCAGGACGGCAAGAACCCGCAATATGCTCGAGGGTGACCGCGGTGATGATATCGCGCCACCACGCGAAATTCGATCATCGTTCCGCATTTAATGAGCCGATTGCCGCGCCGAACGGCGAAGCGGTGGCAAAGCCCATCGGTTTGATGCAAAGTTCGCGGTTTTTCCGCACGAGTTCAGACATGCGCAAACAAGCCCTCCGCGCCGATTTATTAATGCTCATTACGGCCATGATATGGGGAAGCGCCTTTGTCGCACAGCGGGTCGGCATGGATAACATCGGGCCTTTCCTGTTCACCGGCCTGCGCTTCGCATTGGGCGCAATCGTATTGCTGCCCTTGTTACTGCACCAGGGCCGAGGTGCTGCTCGCCACGAGCCATTCTTGCAGCGCGGATTGCTGCTCGGAGGCCTCAGCATGGGCCTCGCACTGACTATAGGCATCAACCTGCAACAGGTTGGCCTGCTTTTCACCAGCGTGACCAACTCCGGATTCATCACTGGCCTTTACGTCATCGTAGTGCCCTTGCTGGGTTTGGTGATTGGCCAGAGGACCGGCATGGGTACCTGGCTAGGCGCCGTGCTCGCCGTGGTTGGCATGGCGCTGCTCAGCATCGACGAGAACTTTCAGATCGCTTCCGGCGACTGGATACAGTTGGCTGGCGCGTTCGTATGGGGCATTCATGTGTTGCTGGTGAGCTTCTTCGTAGGTCGTCATGACGCCATTCGCCTGGCCTTTTTGCAGTTCGTGACCTGCGCAGTCGTCAGTCTCCTGCTGGCAGCAGTCTTCGAAGAAGCCAGCCTGAACAGCATCTGGCTTGCCGCGCCGGCCCTGGTCTATGGCGGAATGTTCGCAGTTGGCGTGGGTTATACCTTGCAAGTCGTGGCGCAGAAGCACGCGATCGCCTCGCACGCGGCCATCATCCTCTCGCTCGAAGCGGTGTTCGCCGCGCTTGCTGGAGCATTTTTGCTCGATGAAAGCCTAAGTCCGCGCGGTTATTTTGGTTGTGCGCTGATGTTCGTTGGCATGCTCGCTGCACAACTCTGGCCGCGCAAGGATGTACCCGTGCCGGCTGCTACCGAGATCCCACAGGTAGCCAGGCACTGACCCACTTGGCAATATCAGCGCTGGCCAAGTGCAGCCAGCGCCCGATGAGTGGCATCCTCAGGGTCTGGTGCGCGGTGATATTTGGCACCTAGATAATGATCCGTGAACGCATCGAGCCAGGTATCCAGCGCCGCAGAACCTTGCTCATCTCCAGCCAAGCCCAAGCACAAGGCGGCAACCTCCGCCGTGCACAAGTGTTCGCTGCGGGTCGAGCGGCGCAGGCGATAACGTGACAGTACGTCGGCCTGCAAACTCAGCACCGGCAGATGATTCAGATAGTGGCTTTTACGAAACATCTTGCGCGCTTCGGTCCAGGTTGCATCCAGCAGGATGAACAGCGGGCGCTTCCCCGGCGTAACCCTGAGTTCCGTAACGACCCGATCAGGTTGCGCGTACTCACCCGGAAAGACCACCAGAGGCTGATAGCGGGCATCGGCCAGTAACTCAAGCAACTCAGGCTCTACACCTGTTCGTTGCCAGGTAAAGGCATAGGTTTCAGCCACGATATCGGCAATCAGCCAACCGGTGTTGCTCGGTTTCAGCGGTTCGATATCGTGCATAATCAGGCAGACCGCGCTATTGGTCGTTACGGATGGCAGCCAGTCACACAGGCAATGGCTGGAGGCAACTCGGCAGCGGGCACACCGAGGGGTACGCGACCCGCGTGCAATGAACGGTTTGGCGCTACGCGCCAGGCGCGCATCGCGAAGGCGGACTACGGCGTGAGACATGATTGCTCGATCGACCAGGGCGGAGCGGCAGTTTAACAGCAGCCCCTACCCATGGCAGCGCTGAACCGTGGGGGCCGACACCGGTCGAATGACGGCAGTCATCAGGAGATCACCATGCGCCGTCTGACCACACTTTTAACGCTCTGCCTCGCCCTGCCCTTCGCCCACACTGCGTCCGCACAAGACCAGGCGCTCGGCCAATTGCTCGAAAAAGTCGCCCGCGAAAGCAGTGTAGGCACTCCACGTGCAATCAACTCTGACCTGCTCGACGAGGGCTACAGCGTCGACGGAAACGAACTGGTCAACCATTTGAGCGTTCAGCCACGCCACGCCGCACAAATGCGAGACAACCCCAAGCAGGTCCGCACACAGCTGGCCGCGAGCGTCTGCAATAACGAGGGCCTGCGTCAACTGATGAATCAAGGCGCCGTGTTGCGCTTCGAGTTCAGTGAATACCAAAGCAAGAAACCGATTACCACGGAACGCTACCGCGCCAGCGATTGCTAAAGCCATCAACACGCCAAGGGCAGCATCTGCGCTGCCCTTTGACAGGGCCGACTAACGCAGCACGCGCGGATCGCCCTTGCCCGCGACCGCCGCCGCCTCATCTGGCTTGAGCAGTGCTGTTCGCGGCACGTCGAGCAAACGTGCGCAGGCGGCCAATACATTTGCCCAGCTCGCCCGGTTGGCGAATTGCATACCGCCTTCGTCCAGCGTGCCCCCACGATTGCGATAGCCCAGAACCGAATTTCGTCGCACGTCCGGCAGTATCGGCCAGAGATGACCACGCGCCACTTCAGGCCGCATGTGAGTGAGCAGCACCCTCATCTCCATCCGTTCGGGAAACAGGTGATCGGTCACCCCCTCGGCCGCGAGCGCCTCGATCTCCCAACGATCTCGCGGTGCGCGGAAGCGACCCGGCTCCTGCAGATACACCAGACGATAGCTGACACCCGCTTCTTTGAGTCGCTGAGTGGCGCGCTGCATTTCAGCCAGTTGATAGCTGCCATTGGCAATCAGAAGAATGGGGTTATCGCCCTTCTGCTCGTCGACGATAATCGCGCCATCACGAGCAAGCTGCTCGGCCTGCGCCTGATTGAAAATAGCTGGCCGCTCACGCTTGGGCATGACCAGGCAAGCCAGCGCACCGCGGGTCTGGTAGATGGAAGGCAGCAGTGCCAAGGCGCTGTTGTGATCCGCCGGAAACAATACTCTCGCCATGTCGCTCATTTCGCTCAGCAAGGCCTCGCAAAAGGTGGTGTCCTGGTGCGACTGCTGGTTCTTGCCGTTTTCCCAGGTGTGCGAGGTGGCGATGATGGGCCAGCCAAGCCAACCGGCTGGCCGCCCCACCTCCTTCTGCTGACGGGAGAAAATCAGGGTTTGGCGCACCGCGCCGAGCATCTTCACGCAGAACGCCTCATAGCTGGCAACCAGGTTCAGTCCGCCCTGGTTGGCGAGACAGGCGGAAACCACGGCCTCTTCATTCAGTGCCGTGATGATCTTTCCGTCCACCGCCTCCAGCTCTCCTTCAGGATCGACCACGCGGTGCTTCAGCGCTCGGAGTACCCCGCTCAGGCGATTGCTGGCCAGTTCATCGGGGTTACCCACACGGGGGCGCAGCGACGGATTGGCACGAGTGAGTTCGACAAAGAAATCATCTACCGCTGCCATCGGCGAACAGGCTTGATCGTGATACTTGAGCGGCGGCATGACCGGCGCAGTAGGCCGCCTGGTCGCCAGGACATTGTCGCGCTCGGCGGGACGCGCATGGCGGGACTGTGCAACCCGCTGGCGAGCTTGCTCAAGCTCATCCCAGGGAACGAAAAGCGGAGCGACATGGGTATTGAACAAATCACGCGAAGCGTCATCGACGTGCGGGTTGCCCGGCAGCGGCAAATTATGCGCTGCATTGCTACCGGCGCCATAGAAGCCGAACCCTTTGATCGTCTCGGCTATTCCGTAGGGAATCGGCAGTGGGTAGCGCAGCAGGCCGCGTGTTTTTTCTTCGACGCGCCGAGCCAGGCGCTGCTCCATCTCCCATAGGGCACAAACGAAAGCGGCCGGATCACGCCCATCGAAGGGGACGGGGTCAAAGCCACAGCGGCTAAGATGCTGGCGAAACCCCTCAAGCCCCTCATGGGTGCCAAGCTGGGTGCGTTGCTCGATACGACGACCGTTGGCGATCATGATGGGTAACGCTGCACCGCTATCCTCGGCACGCCACCAGCGCGGGATCCAGTCGCTGCCGCGCTGCTCCTCTGCTGCACCATCGGATAGAAAGGCCACCAGCGTCTCGCCAGGCAGTGGCATGTGGGCATATTGCAGCTCGGCGAAGCCTAGGTATCCGCCTTCTGCAATACCGCCTCCCGTGTGCGCATTGACATGGCTGCCGAGGGGCGCTGAGGGGCCGCCATCGGCCGCCTGATGGTAGCCGTAGAAGTCCTCGAGGAGCCGATTGATACCCGCTTCGCCACCGCCATAAGCTTGCTTCTGCTCAGGGTGCAGATTGTCGGTCAGCAGATTCAGCGCTTCGATCGCTGCAACGCAGTGGCCCTGCCCCATCAACCATGCACGCGTACTGCCGGTCAGGGCGTTCAGTCCAAGATACCCAGCGTAGGCAGGCACCATATTTAGAGAGCCGCCGGTATGCCCTTCTGGCGCAGCCTTGAAGTCCTCGGCGCTGAGTTCAGAGCCGTCCAGCCGAACGCGACGCGCATAGGTCATGTGTACAACCAGCCACAGTCCAGCCGAACCGATCCGGTCGATGGCCTGCAACAGTCGGTACACACTTGCCAAATCCGGCTGCAGCTTGGCCTGTACCAGCTGATGGGCCAGGCGAAATACGGCAGCCTGGGTTTCCAAAGCATGTTCAAAGGGTCCGTACCCGGTTCGCCAGCTGGCGAACTCCGGCTGGATCTCCGCATGATGGTCCAGCTCGTCAAGACTGGGCAGTAGCTGATTCATGAGGCACTCCGTTGGTGGGCATTGGCGATAGTCTAGTCAGCGTCTAGCGGGCTCTCTCTGATATGCATCAAGATGAGTTGCCGGCATAGCGGGCATGCTGGGCGCAACAGTCCAAACAGGAGATTCTCATGGCTTTGCTCAGCTTTCTTGGCGCCATTCAACAGGTCACCGGATCCTGTTATCTGATCGAAACCCATGATGGCGTCCGCGTGCTTCTCGACTGCGGCATGCGCCAAGGTCGGCGCGAAGAGGAAGCCGGCAACCGTGCAGGCTTTAGTTTCGACCCGCAGACCCTTGATGCCGTGGTGCTGTCACATGCACACATCGACCACAGCGGCTTGTTACCAAAGCTGGTGGCAGCAGGATTTAAGGGGTCGATTCACGTCACCGAAGCTACCGGCAAGCTGGTCGAGCTGATGCTGCTCGACTCGGCGAACATCCAGGAAAAGGACGCCGAGTGGGAGAACCGCTGGCGCGCGCGTATGGGCAAGCCGGCCATCAAGCCGCTCTACACACGGATTGACACCGAGCGCATGCTGGCGCAACGACAGCCTCATGCCTATGGCGAAGTATTCGAAGCCGCGCCGGGGGTTTCCGTGACCTTCTTCGATGCGGGACACATCCTTGGCTCAGCCATCGTTCAAGTCGACGTCACCGACTTTGGCGCCACCCGCCGCCTGGTATTTTCCGGGGACCTCGGCAACGCCTGCTCCCCCCTGATGCATGCGCCGACGCCACTGCGCGAGGCCGACGTGGTGCTGATGGAATCCACCTATGGTGATCGCGACCACCGCGATCATCAGGCAACCATCGAAGAACTGGCCGAGATCCTTCAGCAAGCCCACCGTGATGGTGGCAACGTACTCATGCCGTCCTTCGCTGTTGGCCGCACCCAAGACCTTATCTACTACCTCGGCCTTCTGTACCACCAAGGCCGAGTGCCCCAGCAAGTAGTCTTTCTGGACAGCCCGATGGCCATCGGCGCGAACGCAATTTACTCGCTGTTCCAGGAGCAATTGGACATAGAACCAGGCGCAGCACCCGATAGTAATCGGCAGCGTATCGAGACATGGCTGCCGATATTCAGGGCGACGCCAACCCCTGAAGAGTCGATGGCCATCAACCGTTTCAAAAGTGGCGCGATCATTATCGCCGGCAGCGGCATGTGCAATGGCGGGCGCATTCTTCATCACTTCAAGCACAACCTCTGGCGAGAGGAATGCCACCTGGTCATTCCAGGCTTCCAGGCGAGCGGCACACTTGGTCGCGCCATCGTCGATGGCGCAAAGACCGTCAAACTGATGCATCAGCGCATAGCGGTGAACGCTCAGGTCCATACGTTGGGCGGTTTCTCCGCGCACGCAGGGCAATCGCAGCTGATCGAGTGGGCTAGCCACTTCAAGTCGCGCCCGGAGCTGTATCTGGTCCACGGGGAGTTGGACAAGATGCGCACTTTGCAGGACGCGCTGCGCGTTCGCCTCGATTGGCAAGCTCGCATTCCGGAACCGGGGGATCGCATCGCACTTTGATGGCCGGATACCGATGGCTCAGGCATAAGCTGTACGGGCGATGATCGTGACGGCTTACCGAGCGATTGAACTGGCATCGACATCATAGCGCTGAGCTACTGTTAGGCATGAAACAAGTGCCCCACGAACGCCGAGTGCCGACATACCATCACCCAAATTGTTTTAGGCGGCGTCGGCACCTACTCAGGCCACAGTGCGAGATTCGGGTCTCGCGCGTGGCGGCTGAGCGGCGCGCCAGCTTCCTCAGGGAGACCTTGTATGCCTTTCGAATCGGACGATTACCTGTCGCGACATTTCAAAACCAGTGGTGCCGAGCTGTCGAAGAAAATCGATGAACTGGTTGCACTGGTCGTTCCTTCCAGCAGCCAGAACCTGCCCCTGTATCGGGAAATGCTGGTTACCGTCATGCGCATGGCTCAAGCCGACCGAAGTCGCTGGGATGCCAAGATTCTGCTACAGACCATGCGCGAAATGGAGCACGCCTTCAGCCGCCTCGATCAGTTCAAGCGTCGCCGCAAGGTGACCGTTTTCGGCTCGGCGAGAACTCCCATCGAACACCCGCTGTACGCACTCGCCCGCGAGCTCGGCGAGACGCTTGCACGCTACGATTTGATGGTTATTACCGGCGCCGGTGGCGGCATCATGTCGGCAGCCCATGAAGGCGCAGGGATGGATAACAGCCTCGGGCTGAACATCACCCTACCCTTCGAACAGCATGCCAATCCGACGGTAGACGGCACCGACCACCTGCTGTCTTTTCACTTCTTCTTCGTGCGCAAGCTGTTTTTTATCAAAGAGGCCGATGCGTTGGTTCTTTGTCCCGGTGGTTTCGGCACGCTGGACGAAACCCTGGAAGTACTCACTCTGGTCCAGACGGGCAAAAGCCCGCTGGTGCCGATCGTACTGCTGGATGAGCCCGGCGGCACGTTCTGGAAAGACGTGCTGAACTTCATGCGCCGACAGCTTGAAGGCAACCGTTACATCCTGCCAACCGACATGCGACTGATGCGCTTGGTAGACAATGCAGAAGACGCTGCTGCTGAGATCGATCACTTCTACAGCAACTTTCACTCGAGCCGATGGCTGCAAGACCGCTTCGTCATGCGCATGAACCATGTGCTGACCGATGCTGCAGTGTCCTATATGAACGAACATTTTGCCGACCTTTGCCTCAAAGGCCACTTCGAGCAGCAAGCGTGTTGTGAAATGGAACTGGACGAGCCGGAACTGCAGCCGTTACCCAGGCTGAGCTTCGTATTCAACGGAAGGGATCACGGCCGGCTGCGGGAGCTGACCGACTTTATCAATGCAAAGGAACACTGGGCTTCGCCGCTGAGCTCCGAAGATTGACGCGGGACAAGCTGAGTTCGTGAGGCGATCTTGGCCAGCAACAGAACGGCCCCTATCGAATCCGGATCAGTCGAGCGAAGCGCCTCGCAGGAGGCGCCCGATCAAGTCCAGCGGATAGCCACGGTAGCTGAGAAACCGGCCCTGACGAGCCTTTTCCCGCTGATCGCCCGGCAACTCACCGAACTTGCGCAACCAGACTTCGTGCAGTTGCACATTCCAATCGAAGCCACTATCGCGTAATGCCTGCTCGATATCCTCTCGAGCCAGCCCTCGCTGGGTCAGCTCTTCACGTATACGTAATGGGCCGTACCCAGCGTTGGCGCGCATGCGCACGAAACTCTCCAGATAACGAGCTTCGCTAAGCAATCCCTCATCGGCCAACCTTTCCAGCGCAGTTTCGATGAGTTCAGCTGGCGCACCGCGTAAGCGCAATTTGCGACTCAGCTCGATACGCCCATGCTCGCGCCGGGCCAGTAGATCCATGGCAGCCCGCCGCACTGCGGCAGGGCTGTCGAGCACGACCGGCATGCCGCTTAGAGGTCAGCTTCGGCCAGGTCTTCAACGACCGGACTGGCCTTGGTGCTCGGCGAAACCACCAACAACTTGTCGCGAATCAGCTGCTCGATTTCGCGACCGATCTCTTGGTTCTCTTCCAGGTACTTGGCCGCGTTGGCCTTGCCCTGGCCGATCTTGTTGCCCTTGTAGGCATACCAAGCACCGGACTTCTCGACCAGACCCTGCTGAACGCCAAGGTCGATGACCTCGCCGTTGCGGTAGATACCCTTGCCATAAAGGATCTGGAACTCAGCCTGGCGGAACGGCGGGGCCACCTTGTTTTTGACGACCTTGACCCGCGTTTCGCTGCCGACGACTTCGTCGCCTTCCTTCACCGCGCCAGTACGGCGGATATCGAGACGAACCGATGCATAGAACTTCAGTGCGTTACCGCCGGTGGTGGTTTCCGGGCTGCCGAACATCACGCCGATCTTCATGCGGATCTGGTTGATGAAGATAACCAGGCAATTGGCGTTCTTGATGTTACCGGTGATCTTGCGCAGCGCCTGAGACATTAGACGTGCTTGCAGGCCGACGTGGGTATCGCCCATCTCGCCTTCGATCTCGGCCTTGGGCACCAGCGCGGCCACGGAGTCGACGATGATTACGTCGACTGCGTTGGAGCGCACTAGCATGTCGGTGATTTCCAGCGCTTGTTCACCAGTATCGGGCTGGGACACCAGCAGGTCGTCGACATTGACGC
This sequence comes from Stutzerimonas chloritidismutans, assembly GCF_038562055.1. Lineage (GTDB taxonomy): Bacteria > Pseudomonadota > Gammaproteobacteria > Pseudomonadales > Pseudomonadaceae > Stutzerimonas > Stutzerimonas chloritidismutans_A. The sequence continues at coordinate 304,731 of NZ_JBCFXD010000002.1, forward strand.
CGAGCTTGCCAGCGTAATCGGGATCAAGCGCGTGCTCGGCGTCGACGAAGGCGCAGGTAGCGCCCATCTTTTGTGCTTCCGCGATAACGGACAGGGTTAGAGTGGTCTTACCCGAGGACTCTGGGCCATAGATTTCAACGATCCGCCCTTTTGGCAGGCCACCTATGCCTAGCGCGATATCCAGGCCCAAAGAGCCGGTGGAAATGGAGGGTATCGCCTGGCGATCATGATCGCCCATGCGCATGACCGCGCCTTTACCGAACTGCTTTTCGATCTGGCCCAAGGCAGCAGCCAAGGCGCGCTTCTTGTTCTCGTCCATTACAATCCTCACTTGATCAAGAGGGCCAGAGGCCACAACAACTGTATAAGTAGACAGTATTAGAGCATAGGCAAAAACGAGCGCCTAGCCCTCAATCGGATTTTCTCCGGCCACTAGGCGGATCAATCCGACGAGCGCAGCCTTCACACTCTGCTCACGAACGGACTGTCGGTCGCCGTGGAACTGGAAGCGCCTAGCAAACCGCTCACGCTCGCATCCCCAGGCCAACCAAACCGTACCGACCGGCTTATCCGGAGATCCACCACCGGGCCCCGCTACGCCGCTGACGGCAACGGCGTAGCGCGCTCCGCTGGCGACCTGGGCGCCGCAGACCATCGCTTCTACAACCTCACGACTCACCGCACCCACTTCGGAAAACAAATGTTCCGGCACCTGCAGCTGTCGCGTTTTCTGACGGTTCGAGTAGGTGACAAAACCAGCCTCGAACCAGGCCGAGCTGCCAGCAGTGCGGGTAATGGCCTCGGCAATACCTCCCCCCGTGCAGGACTCGGCGGTGGTTACTTGCGCCGATTTTTGCTGGAGCTCATGGCCTAGCTGGGCTGCGAGTTCGGTCAAGGTGGACATGAAGGCTCCTGATGCCGATATCAAGCGCTACCTTAGCAGCGCACGTTTCTTAGGGTTAGCGCGCGTGGCCAGACATTGCATGATGAATGCGATCAACGGACCGTCCAGTGGCGCTGCATTTCTAGAAACAGAAACGAGGCGGTCCAGGTGATCAAAACCAGGCCCGTCAACGCCTCGATGCCCGTCAGAAAGCGAATGGCGCCGACGGGGTGGATATCCCCGAAACCGACCGTCGTGAAGGTCGTGAAGGAGAAATAGGCACAGTCCAGCAGGCTGCCGCTAAACTCGCCCGCCAGCGTCCCCCAGCCAGTCGCGTGGTGCATGAGGTAGTAGGCAAAGGCGAACACCCAGACCTCCACCGCGTGCGCGGTCAATGCGCCGAACACACCAAACACTATCCCGACGCGATGATGGAAATGGGGGCTCGGCCTGCTTGCAGACAGGCGCGACAGAAACTCGTAGTGAATCGCCACGGCTACCGCAACGACGATGACGTTGACCAACGTAACGAGAAGCAGATTCGCCGATGCGTTCGACGCCTGTTCTAGAGCGGACATAGCACTTCCAAAGCAATCAAACCCATGCGTGGCATCCCTAGTACCTGCTCGGCAGGTTGGCCCGTCGCACCTGCGCGGGCCATGATAACCTTCCCGGTTTATTTGATCCTGCGCGCAGTGCCAGCGATGGCCGTTACCTGAACGGGATCGAGCCGCGCCCGCGCTGTTACCTGCACATCGCCCCAAGTCGAGTTATATGTCACAAGACCTGTCCCATCACACGCCCATGATGCAGCAGTACTGGAAGCTCAAACGCGAGCATCCTGATCAACTGATGTTCTACCGCATGGGCGACTTTTACGAACTGTTTTACGACGACGCCAAGAAAGCGGCCAAGCTGTTGGACATTACCCTGACCGCGCGTGGCCAGTCCGGCGGTAATGCAATCCCCATGGCGGGCATTCCGTTTCACTCCGCCGAGGGCTATCTCAGCCGCTTGGTGAAGCTTGGCGAGTCCGTGGTGATCTGCGAACAGATCGGCGACCCGGCCACCAGCAAGGGTCCGGTGGAGCGACAGGTGGTGCGGATCATCACCCCCGGCACCGTGAGTGATGAAGCGCTGCTCGATGAGCACCGTGACAACCTGCTCGCGGCGGTGGTCGGCGATGAGAAGCTGTTCGGCCTGTCGGTGCTGGACATCACCAGCGGTCGATTCAGCGTGCAGGAGTTCGGCGGCTGGGAAACGTTGCTGGCGGAAGTCGAACGCCTCAACCCGGCCGAGTTGATGATCCCGGACGATTGGCCGGCGAATCTGCCGGTGGAAAAACGTCGCGGCGTGCGCCGTCGTGCGCCCTGGGACTTCGACCGCGACAGCGGCTTCAAGGGCCTCTGCCAGCAGTTCGGCACTCAGGACCTGAAAGGCTTCGGCTGCGAACAGCTGACACTGGCCATCGGCGCCGCGGGCTGCCTTCTGACCTACGCCAAGGAAACCCAGCGTACCGCACTGCACCATCTGCGCAGCCTACGTCATGAGCGTCTCGACGAGACAGTCATCCTCGACGGTGCAACCCGGCGCAACCTGGAACTGGACATCAACCTTGGCGGCGGACGGGAAAACACCCTGCAATCGGTGGTCGACCGCTGCCAGACCGCCATGGGCAGCCGCCTGCTCAGCCGCTGGCTGAATCGCCCCCTGCGCGACCGAAGCGTGCTTGAGGCGCGCCAGGACTCGATCACCTGCCTGCTCGAGCACTATCGTTTCGAACAGATCCAGCCGCAGCTGAAGGAGATTGGCGACCTCGAGCGCATCCTGGCGCGGATCGGCCTACGCAACGCGCGTCCCCGCGATCTGGCGCGCCTTCGCGACGCGCTCGCGGCACTGCCCCAGCTGCAGGAAGGCATGCACGAGCTGGTGGCGCCGCACCTGATCGAGCTAGCAGCCACCATCCGGACCTATCCCGAACTGGCTGCCTTGCTGGCTAAAGCCATTATCGATAATCCACCGGCCGTGATCCGTGAGGGCGGCGTCCTGAAAACCGGCTATGACGCCGAACTGGACGAGTTGCAATCGCTGTCGGAGAACGCCGGCCAGTACCTGATGGATCTGGAAACCCGCGAGAAGGCCCGTACCGGGCTGGCCAATCTGAAGGTCGGCTATAACCGCGTGCACGGGTATTTCATCGAACTGCCGAGCAAGCAGGCCGAGTCGGCCCCTGTCGATTACATTCGTCGGCAGACGCTCAAGGGGGCCGAACGCTTCATCACGCCTGAGCTGAAAGAATTTGAAGACAAGGCGCTGTCGGCCAAGAGCCGAGCATTGGCTCGGGAAAAGCTGCTCTACGAAGAACTGCTGGAACGCCTCATTGGTCATCTCGCACCGCTCCAGGACAGTGCTGCAGCGCTGGCCGAACTCGACGTGCTCAGCAACCTGGCCGAACGGGCGCTGACGCTTGATCTAAACCGTCCACGTTTCGTCGAGCCCCCCTGCCTGCAGATCGAGCAAGGCCGTCATCCGGTGGTCGAGCAGGTCCTGCAGACACCTTTCGTCGCCAACGACCTTAGCCTTGACGACGACACCCGCATGCTGGTCATCACCGGCCCAAACATGGGCGGTAAGTCGACCTATATGCGCCAGACCGCGCTGATCGTCCTGCTGGCGCAGATCGGCAGTTTCGTTCCAGCCAAGACCTGCGAGCTGTCACTGGTCGACCGCATCTTCACCCGCATCGGCTCTTCGGACGACCTGGCCGGCGGCCGCTCGACCTTCATGGTTGAAATGAGCGAGACCGCCAATATTCTGCACAATGCCAGCGACCGTAGCCTGGTGCTGATGGACGAAGTCGGTCGCGGCACCAGCACATTCGATGGCTTGTCGCTGGCTTGGGCGGCTGCCGAACACCTGGCCAAGCTGCGCGCCTACACCTTGTTCGCGACGCATTACTTCGAGCTCACCGTGCTGCCGGAAAGCCAGCCAACGGTGGCGAACGTGCACCTGTCAGCCACCGAGCACAATGATCGCATCGTCTTCCTTCACCACGTCCTGCCGGGTCCTGCTAGCCAGAGCTATGGCTTGGCCGTGGCGCAACTGGCCGGCGTGCCAGACGAAGTGATCCAGCGCGCACGTGACCATCTGTCGCGGCTCGAAACTACCAGTCTGCCTCACGAAACGCCGAAAATGACGCCCGGCCAGCCTGCACCACCCATGCAGAATGACCTCTTCGCCAGCCTGCCCCACCCGGTCGTTGAAGAATTGGGGCGGATCAATCCCGATGATATGAGCCCGCGCCAAGCGCTGGACCTGCTATACAACCTGAAAGCGCGTATTTGACGGCTGCTAAAAGCTGATAGAATCGCGCGCATTTTTTGGATATGGGCGGCATTTGCCTGGTGTCGCCATTAGTCCTGCCGAACGGGGGCGTCATTGCAACGCCACCTGACACGCCCGAGGAGATAGCTAGAAATGACCTTCGTCGTCACCGACAACTGCATCAAGTGCAAATACACCGACTGTGTGGAAGTCTGTCCGGTGGACTGCTTCTACGAAGGCCCGAACTTCCTGGTCATTCATCCCGACGAGTGCATCGATTGCGCGCTTTGCGAGCCGGAGTGCCCTGCCCAGGCGATCTTCTCCGAAGATGAAGTGCCCGATGATCAGCAGGAATACATTCAGCTGAACGCCGATCTGGCGGAGGTCTGGCCGAACATTACCGAGAAGAAAGACTCGCTGCCCGATGCCGAAGAGTGGGACGGCGTGAAGGACAAGCTGCAGTATCTGGAGCGCTAAGCGCCAGAAACGAAAAAAGCCCGCGCGATGCGGGCTTTTTTCTTAGCGCAGCGGTCAGGCGCGATCAACGCCCTTCTTCACTGTGTCTTTGGCTTCGCCCTTGACTTGCTGAGCCTCGCCTTTGACTTCCTGACGCTGGCCTTCGCCTTTCATGCGCTCGTTATCAGTCGCCTCGCCCAGACCCTGTTTGGCCTTGCCCGCGGCTTCGTTGAGGTTGCCTTTCATTTTATCTCCGGTACTGCTCATGGCGCGTTCCTCTCTGCTTGGGTACGTTCAATGGACAGAACCGCTCCGACAATAGTTTCGTTTTTCCGAGGAACGGTTCAGGCAGCGCCCTCAGACATTGCGTGCTCTGGCCAGGCGATCAAATAACGGCCGACCCGCCAGGTGCAGAAACAGCGGCGCGCCAGCGATCAGATAGAAGTAGTAGGTCACGAAGCGCCAGATCAGGATGGCAGCTGCGGCCGTCGATTTCCCCACGAACGGTGCAAGCAAGGCCGCGGAAGCGAGTTCGGCGCTGCCCGCGCCGCCCGGTAGCAGGCTCAGCTGCCCAGCCGTCAAGGCCAGCATCTGCACAATGAACGTCCAGGCCCAGGCCAGCGATTTGCCCAGGCCCAGCAAGGTGAGATAGAGCACGCTATAGCGCAGCAACCAATGCAGCGTCGTCAGGACGAATACACTCAGCAGGACCGACAACGGCAACCTGAAACACTCGAGCAGAGCATTGCGAAAACTCAGCGCCTTCTTAGCCCAGCTGCGCTGTCGGGCGCCCTTCACACCGAGCCGGCCGATCAACCAGCCGTTGAGCAGAAACACTTGCCGGTGAAAGCGCCCTAGCAACGCCAGCAGCACCATCAGGCCGATCAGCAATGCCGCACTGACGCCCAATAGACTGGCGATATAGGTATTGAGCGAATGGGTGACCGCATAAATGAGCACACCCACCAGCGCACAGGCAAAAAACAGCAGATCGGTGAGCTGCTCGACGGCATATGTCGCAGTGCCCTTGGCGGGCGGCACGCCATGGCGCAGCAGCAGCGCCATCATCGTCAACGGGCCACCCGCGCCGCCAGGCGTGGCACAGATGGCAAACTCCGTGGCGATCACGATGCCCACCGCTCGGTGCTGGCCCAGGCGTCGACGGCCGACGAGCAACCGCAGCCGTAGCGCGTTCAAATACCAGCCAACCACGATCATGCCCAGCATTAGCACTAGCAACCCAGGTGGAAAGCTGCGCAACCGCTCGAGCAAACCGCTGCCGCCGAGCAGCATCGGCACCAGTGCCGCCACCATCAAAGCGCCAGCAAGCAACCACCAGCGGCGATTCATGCCGCGGCGCTCGAGGCCAGTATGTGTCGATCAAGCCAGTCAATCTTTGTCACCGGCTTGCGTCCGTCCGCCAAAAGCCGAGTCAGCAGGTCCAGCCAGTATTGCCGCGAGAACCCATGCCGCATGTCCACTGGATGCAACCCGAGCCGCAACACCGGCGATTGCGGGTGCCGCTTGAGCATCCGCTCGCTGACCAGCCGTGACATGCCGCGACGCCAAGCGCTTCGAGCACTCCAGACCAGCCCCGGCGCATCTACGGTTTGATAGTCGGGCAACAAGTAGAAGTGACCTGGGTCGCTGGTATAGGTCAGGCCGGTCAAGGCCAAGGCTTGCCGAGCACCCGGCCCCAATAGCCAGGCAGGCGCCACGAAACCATGGAGGGGCCATTGGTGGCGCTGGAACACCTCGATACCACGCTGCAAACGCCAGGCGGATTCCTCGCGACTGAGCGGGTAGAACTCGCCTTCATGGGTAAAGACGCGGCGTATGAACCAGTCACGCGGCGTACGTGGCGAAGGCGCTTCATCTGCGTGGTAGAACCCATGCAGGATGAGCTCATCGCCACGCGCAAGCCGCCCATCCAGCATGCGCCGAAAATCGACATGATCCTCAAGCCGGTTGCGGCGGTGGAAATCCGGCACCACAAGCCAGCAGATCGGTATCTCGCCCAACGCGTCGACCGCTTGTACAAAGGGCCGGTAATCGGGCCAGGTCTCGGGCGCCACGTCATGCAGCACCAGTATCAGGTTTCGCTCAGCCATGCACGGCAACCGGCAGTTCAGCGGTGCCCAACACGGCGTGATAGTGCGCCAGCAATCCGGCAACCACCGCATCCCATGCGTGATGAGCCTCGACATGTTGACGGGCTTGCATCCCCAGCAGACGCGGATCGTCCTCGAATAACTCTCGGACGGTCTGTGCCATCGCTGGAGCGTCCAAAGGGCGACATAACCGACCGGTGTGGAACGGCACCAGTTCTGGCAATGCGCCGGCGCGTGCCGCAATCACCGGTATCCCACTGGCCATGGCTTCGAGCGCCACCAGACCGAAGGTCTCCTGATTTCCGGCGTGAAGCAGCACGTCACTGCTAGCCATGTAGCGCGCCACATCCGCCGCCGGACAAAAGCGGTCGATCACCGACACATTGGACGGCACGCGATGGGGCATGCCGGAACCGACCAGCAGCAGATGGTAGGGCTCACCCAGCCGCCGTGCGGTCTCCAGCAGAACACCGAGGTTCTTTTCGCGCGACCCGCGCCCGGCGAAGATCATCAACCGAGTATCGTCGGCAAGACCCAGCTCGCGGCGCACCTGCGGATCGCGCAGACTTGGCCGAAAGGTGTCCAGATCCACGCCCAGCGGCTGTACATAGACGTTCTCGACCCCGAGCGACATCAGCTTTTGCGCCATTACCTGGCTTGGAGCCAGCACCCGGTCGAAGCTGTTGTACAGCCGCGACACATAGCCATTCATGTTGGTGCCCAGCCACCCGCCAATACGGTTACTCACCAGCAAAGGAAGATCAGAGTGGTAAAAGCCGATCACCGGCACGTCCAGGCGCCGCCCAGCGTCCAGAGCCGCCCAAGCAGTCATATAGGGGTCCCCGACTTCGATCACGTCGGGACGAAGAGAGCGCAGTTGATTACGCCATGGAGCACGCCGTACCGGGAACCGATAGCCCCTTCCAAAAGGCAGTGCGGGAGCCGGTATCTGATAGATGCCGCCATTATGGCTATAGCGCTCACCCGGCACGAGCACGCTGTGGCGGACTCCCGCATACTGCTGCAGCCGGCGGTGCTTAGCCTCGAGATAAGTGCGCACGCCGCCACTGGCGGGGGCATAGAACATGGTCATGTCGGCGATGTGCAAAGCGGAGCGTCTCCATTAGGTCTCGATGCAAAACCTTCGGAACCGGGCCTGTCATCCGTAATCTGCCGCCCTTTGGCGGTGCGCAGCGCGACCGCCACTCGAAAGATTCTGCAATAAAATCAATGGACCACCGACCCTGACAGTTGTTCGCCGTCGCATCAGTGTTATCCGCCGCTAGCCGTCGACACGCTTGTCCCCCTCGTCCTTCCCCTCTGCTGAGGCATGTTCGATCACTGCGTTCAGCTCCGCGCCCAAGAGCAGAACCGCCGCTGAAATGTAGAAGTAGAACAACAGCACGATGACCGCGCCGATACTGCCGTAGGTTGCGTCGTAATTACCGAAGTTCTGCACATACAAGCCGAAGGCAATGGAGGCGGCAATCCAGACAATTACAGCCACTACCGAGCCGGGCGTGATGAAGCGGAACTCTTGCTCTACATCGGGCGTGACGTAGTAGAGCACTGCCACCACAAGCATCATCAGCACCACCACAACGGGCCAACGCAGCCAGGTCCAGAGGGTTACAACGATTTCCTTCAGGCCAACCTGACTGGCCAACCACTCGATGACTTGCGGGCCAACGATCATCAGTGCTGCTGTAGCCAGCAGTATCAGCGCCAGACCGATGGTGTATACGACCGAGAGCAAAATCAGCTTCCAGGCTGGCCGCCCTTCTTCGACGTCATACGCCTTGTTCATGGCGTTCATCAAGGAGCGAACCCCGACCGAGGCCGACCACAACGCCACGAGGATACCGAAGGAAACGAAGCCGCCTTTTTCCTGTTGCATCTCGTCAATCACAGGATTGACCAGATCCAGCGCATCGGGCGGCAACACCAGCGAAGCCTGTTGACGGAGCCAAGTGAAGAATTCCTGCAGGTCGAGCAGACCCAGCAGCGCGATCAAAAACAGCAAAAAGGGAAACAACGAAAAGATCGCACGATACGCCAGAGCCGAAGCGTAGGTGGTCATGTCGTCGTTGCTGAACTCCTTGAAGGTGCGCTTCAACAGCTCGAAGCTGCCGATGCCACGCGTATCCAGCATTGCCATTCCCCCGTTCACTGAAATTAAAGACGAAGCCGCTAATCGTGGGACGACCCTGAACTTCAAGAGTTCGGCCCCGCGTGACAGGCGACGCAATGAAGGGCCCCTCACTCCGTACACACCCCGCCGGCTTAAGCACGACTAAGGCGTGGCGGAGGAACTTTCTTCGCTCTCGGCGCTCTTGATGGAGTCGCCAATTCGGTCCAACGCTGACTGAAAGCGCATGCACAGCTTCCAGGTACAGATTGCTTAATCCGCGCATTTGGCTTGGACAGGAGTAGCAACCCGAACGCCAGCCATGGCTTTTGTCGAGATTAACGACAGCAGGAGCATTGAATGAAATCGGCCTATGCCACGGACGCAGCCCAGCCTGGAATGAAAGCCGACCTCGTCAAATACGCTCGACTCATAGTGACCAAAGGCAGCGGCGCCGGCGCTACGCTCGGCCTGAATATCCTCCTGGCCCGGTTTCTCGTACCAGAACTGGCGGGTACCGTGTTCTTTTGCGTGGCTTTGGGCATCTTTCTGTCCCTGCTCGCCCGGCTGGGCCTCGACATTGCCTGCCTGAAGAATATTTCATCCTTGCACGAGGGCCAGCAGCGAAGGTACTTCGACCGGGCCTTGATGCTCGCGGCACTGACAAACATCCCCGCGTTTATGATCGGCCTGGCGGTGGTGTATTTCTCGGAAACCACGCAGGCCTATTTCATCCACGCCGCCGTCCTGTTTGCCGTCACCGCGCTTGGTCTGTCACTGCTGAGCATCGCCAGCGAGACCTTGAAAGCCAAGCACAAAACCAGCGAAGGCCTGTTCTGGCAGACGGCGTTTCAGCCTGCACTGACCCTTCTACTGGTGGCGATCACCGGCAATGACCTGACGACGGTCGTGGGCTGCTTCGCGTTCAGTTTCACGCTGGCCATTCTCGGGTCGATCTGGCGCGCCCGCGCGAGCCTGCCCCCCTCAGGATCTGAGGCTGCGCTGGGCTGGCGAGCAATGCTCATTCTTTGCATTCCGTTGATGCTGATCGCCGTCATGAACAGCATCATCGAGCTGTCCGACACCCTGTTGCTCGGCGTGCTGCGCTCGGCCAGCGAAGTCAGCATCTATTACATTGCTGCCAAGATTGCAGCGCTCTCGACCACCCTCCTGTTCATCATCAACGGCACCATCGCCCCAGACATCTCCAAGCGCTGGGCATTAGACGACCGCGCCGGTGCGTTCGCCATCGTCCGCAAGTATTCGCGCTTCATGCTGGCGCTGGCATTGGTGATCCTGCTCGCCATCGGCTTGCTACGCGAATACATCCTGGCCGTGTTCGGCCCCGAATACCGCGAGCAAGGCATCTATCCATTGCTGGTCCTTGCTGTCGGCTACTTCTTTGTCCTGGCCGCAGGTCCACTGGGTATCTTCATGACGATGACGGGCAATCACCGTCGATACCTTCACAACAACATTGCGGCCTGCGTGATCAACGTAGTGCTCAACCTGATCCTCATCCCACGCTACGGCGTCAACGGTGCCTGCTTCGCAACCGCTGTGGCGCTGGCGATCAAAAACACGCTGCTCTACGTGCAGTTCAAGAACATCGAAAGGAGTCCGACGCCATGACTGACCGGGTAAACGTAATTGCTTACGGAGCCTATGACCGGCACAACTATGGCGATCTGCTCTTCGCAATCGTCCTCAAGCGTTACCTGGAAGCGGATGGTCGCTTCTCGGTAATAGTGGCCGCGACCAAGAAATCCAACCTCTCGAGCTACGGGGCGTTGCCCACCGTTCCGCTGAAAAAAGCGCTGGAGGCCACCCGCCAGCAGCCGAAAACGATGCTCATCGTGGCGGGCGGCGAGTGCCTCACAGCGCAATGGGAAAGCATCATCGGCTACCTAGCACCGCAAGCAATCTACTACCCGATCAAGGCCAGCCCCTATTTGATCGGCCACAAGGCGTTCATCCGTCTGAGCCGCCTCTTCACCTCGATTCCTTCTGACATCCCGCTGGTACTGAGTGAGCGCGAGCTGCCCGGCTACAAGGTGATGTACAACAGCGTGGGTGGCAACGAGATCAGCGCGAAGAAGCCGCTGATCCATGACGCCATCAAACGCAACCTCAATGACTGCACCTACGTGTCCGTTCGTGACCGGGAAACATCGGCCGAACTGGACAAGCTTGGGGTCGAACACAACCTGGTGCCAGACAGCGCCATCCTTATATCCGACATCTATCCGCAACAGGTCGACACGGCCCAGCCCGGTCATATCGTCTTCCATATCTCCGATCATCACGCCAAGCGGCGCATCGAGGCGATCGCTCAACAGCTGACCGAGCTCAACGTCAACACCGGCCTCAAGATCGCACTGCTGACCATAGGCAAAGCGCCCGGCCACTCGGATGACGATCCCCTCGACAAGCTGCACAGCCTGCTCGGAGACGAGCGCGCGTACCGTGTCGATAGCGGAAACATCAATGACATCATCCACTGCATTGCTACCAGCAAGCTCTATTGCGGCACCAGCCTGCACGGCGCGATCACCGCGCTTGCCTACGCCGTTCCGCAAATCGCATTGCTGCCGCAGCGCGTGGTGAAGCTGTCGAGCTTTCTGGAGACCTGGGTGCCAAAGCAGTCGTGCGGCTTTGCAGAAGTCCCGCAGATCAGCCAGATCGGTACCAACCTGATCAACGTCTTCGGTGACAGTCAACGAGCCGAACTACGCGCAGTCGTTGAGGCCATGAAAGGCCGCGTGCGGGCTAACCTCGATCACATGGTCAATCTCTATGACGCAGCGCCCGCCCGGGGTGAGACGAGCAGTAACCAACAGCGCAAGCAGGAAGCTGTAGCTGCAAGCTGATCAATCAGCTGCGTTACATGAACGAAAAAGCCCGCAGCAGTGCGGGCTTTTTTGTAGCCATTAGGCTTGATCAACAGCCCAACTAGCGGGCCTTGGACAGCGCCCCGGCTCGAGCCGTGTGGAGCTTCTTGTAGCTGTCGATCAGCCGCAGGTGGCGATCAAGCCCTTCGAGTTTCATGCTCGTAGGCGTCAAGCCAAAAAAGCGCACGCGGCCGTCGAGCGAGCCGATCACCGCGTCTATCCGAGTATCGCCAAACATCCTGCGGAAGTTCATTTCGAAATCGACCAGCTGCAGATCCTCGTCCAGTTCCACTTCCAATACGGCGTTCACCGCCTGGTAAAACAGGCCACGCTCGACGGTGTTGTCGTTGAACTGAAGGAAGGCTTCAACCAGCTCTTTGGCGTCTTCGAAGCGCTGCAGAGCAAGACATATCAACAATTTAAGCTCGAGAATGGTGAGTTGCCCCCAAGCCGTGTTGTCATCGAACTCGATCCCGATCAGCGTCGTGATGTCGGTGTAGTCATCCAGCTCGCTTTCTTCCAGCCGCTCGACAAGTGCCTCCAAGCCGGCATCGTCCAGGCTGTGGAGATTCAGAATATCGGCTCGGAACAGCAGCGCTTTGTTGGTGTTATCCCAGATCAGATCTTCCACCGGGTAGATCTCGGAGTAGCCGGGCACCAGGATGCGGCAGGCCTTTGCGCCAAGGTCCTCGTAGATCGCCATGTACGCCTCCTTCCCCATCTCCTCAAGGATGCCGAACAAGGTCGCGGCCTCCTTGGCGTTGGCATCGGCGCCTTCTGCCGTGAAGTCCCATTCAACAAAGTCAAAATCTGCCTTGGAACTGAAGAAACGCCATGAGACCACACCGCTCGAATCGATGAAGTGCTCGACGAAATTGTTCGGTTCGGTCACTGCGTTGCTTTCAAAGGTCGGTTGAGGCAAGTCGTTCAGACCTTCGAAACTGCGCCCCTGCAGCAACTCTGTAAGGCTGCGTTCCAACGCAACTTCGAAACTGGGGTGAGCGCCGAATGAGGCGAATACGCCGCCGGTTCGCGGGTTCATCAAGGTTACGCACATCACCGGAAACTGCCCACCCAGCGAGGCATCCTTGACCAGCACCGGGAAGCCCTGCTCTTCAAGCCCCTGAATACCTGCAACGATGCCAGGGAATTTAACCAGCACGTTTTGAGGAACATCTGGCAGCGCCATTTCCCCTTCGAGGATCTCACGCTTCACGGCGCGCTCGAAGATTTCCGACAAGCATTGCACTTGAGCTTCAGCGAGCGTGTTGCCGGCACTCATACCGTTGCTGAGAAACAGGTTCTCGATCAGGTTGGATGGGAAATAAACTGTTTCGCCGTCCGATTGGCGTACGAACGGCAAGGCGCAAATGCCTCGTTCCACGTTGCCAGAGTTAGTGTCGTACAGGTGCGAGCCGCGCAGATCTCCGTCAGCGTTATAGATGTCCAGGCAGTACTCATCGAGTATTTCTTTTGGCAATGCGTCCTTACGGCCAGGCTTGAACCAACGCTCGTTGGGGTAATGGACAAACTCTGCATTGGCAATGTCCTCCCCCCAAAATTGGTCGTTGTAGAAAAAGTTGCAATTAAGTCGCTCGATGAATTCGCCAAGCGCCGACGCTAATGCACTTTCTTTCGTGGCGCCCTTACCGTTGGTAAAACACATTGGCGAATGTGCATCGCGGATATGCAGCGACCAGACGTTCGGCACGATATTGCGCCATGAGGCTATTTCGATCTTCATGCCCAGATCAGCCAATAGCCCGGACATATTGGCGATAGTTTGCTCAAGCGGCAGGTCTTTGCCGGCAATATAGGTGCTGGTTTCTGATCCCGTGCCGGGTAGCAGCAACGCCTGAGCGTCGGCGTCCAGACTCTCGACTTCTTCGATAACGAATTCCGGCCCAGTCTGCACCACCTTCTTCACAGTACAGCGCTCGATCGAACGCAAGATGCCTTGGCGGTCCTTATCGGAAATATCCGCCGGCAACTCGACCTGAATTTTGAATATCTGGTTGTAGCGATTATCCGGATCGACAATATTATTCTGCGACAACCGAATGTTCTCGGTCGGAATACTGCGGGTCTGGCAATACAACTTCACGAAGTACGCTGCGCATAGCGCCGACGATGCCAGAAAATAATCGAATGGCCCCGGTGCAGAACCATCGCCCTTGTAACGAATCGGTTGATCGGCGACCACCGTGAAATCATCAAACCTGGCTTCGAGCCTGAGGTTGTCGAGAAAATTAACCTTGATTTCCATGCGGGATTACCAGAGCGATACATTTGATCGCTATTATCCGGCTTCCAGACGAGAAGTCTTATCCTTTTCCGAATAGGTGCTCGGCAATCAGCTGCTTTTTTCGCGCCTGAAACAACAACCCAAGCGTAGTGCGCCGCGCAATCACCTTTCGCAATTGAAAAAGGCCCGCATCGCTGCGAGCCTTAATTTCATTGGTGCCGGTGAGAGGAGTCGAACCCCCGACCTTCGCATTACGAATGCGCTGCTCTACCTACTGAGCTACACCGGCGCCGAGCGGCGCATTATCGAATTTCGCCGATGCGGACTCAAGCCCGCACCGGCGAAACAAGCGCTGTCATCAAGCGAGGTCGAATCGGCGTGGCGCTGCGTTAGATACCTGTCGAGGTACTACCAGTTGTGCCAGTCGAGCTGGTCGAACCGGTTGAGCGATTACTGTCGCTGTTGCTGACCTCGTGCTTCATGCGATTCGCGACCTCCTCGCCTTTGGCCGAGGCCTTCTGGTAACCCTCTTCCGCCTTATGACGAAGCTGGTCGGTCATGCGGTCGCTGGCCTCACCGAGCATTTCGTCTTCGCGGCGAGACGGCGGCACTGCGGCAGCAATCAGAGCACCTAATGCGATACCGATCGCACCGAGGGCCAGGGGTTGCTCCTGCAGCAGCTGGTTGAATCCACCGCGTGCTCGGTCTGCCCCGCCACGGATTCGAGCCGATGCCTGGCGCCCTGAGTCATTTGCACGCGTACGTGCGCTACCCAGCGACTCGGATACGCTATGACTCATTTGGCTGGCCTTCTCCTTCATGTTGGCACCTTGTTGCTTGATACCAGCAGTTTTGGCGTGAAGCTTGTCGCCCATGGAAGGACCGTCCGACCCCGTGCTGTAAGCCGTCGTGGTCACATTGGAATGAGGCTGGCGATTCTGCCCTGCCATCATCCAGATCAGTCCGATCGAGGTCAGAACGGTAGGAACCGGATTGGCCTTTACCGTATTGCTCAAGTTACCGAAGAACTCGCCACCGCCACCTTTGACATAGCCCAGGGCGGTGTCAATCAACTCGCCGGGAGACAGTTTGTTTTCAAGCGCGTGAACAATGTTGCCGATCTCGGTACGCGTTTGATCAATCTCGCGCTCAAGCTCGTCTGGATCCTTCTGCGCTTCGGCATCAATTTGATTACGTGTGCTCATGATGTGTGCCCCTTCACAGCTTCTTTATCCTTGTTGACCGAATGGATGGTGCGCTCCGGCTTGAACGAGGAAGCCTGAAACTTCTTCTTGCCGGACGAGACCATGATCATCCCGATAACCACCACAACAGCCCCGACGATGAGCGCGGCGAGCCAAGGCTCGACCACGTTACTCAGCGCAAAGACGGCCGACATCAATAAAACGATAAACCCACCGAGAAGCACTGCACCGCCTGTAGCGACGCTGCCAGCTCCCGCCTTTGTAGCGCGGATCGATTCGCTCATCTCGGCTTTTGCCAGCGCCAGCTCCTTGGTAATCAAGGACGGTACTTCATGAGTCAGCTGCCGAAGCAGCCCACCTACTGAGGTGTCGTTTTCTGGGCGATGGCCAGGCTCCAAAGTCGCATTTGAGGTAGGGGTTGTGGTCGTTGTCTTACGTGGTTCGCTCATGGGAAAAGTCCTCCGTCGGTACCCTTGCCGTCGCGGCTGGTGGTGGAGCCTGTGTTGCTGGAGCCCGCATTTGACCCTACGCCCAACCCACTACTGGTATTGGCACCCGTACCGGTGCCCGTCCCGCTGGAACCAGCACCCAGGCCTGTGCCTGCGCCGGTAGCCGATCTATCTCCCAAACCCGTGGAGCTGGAGGTCGTTGATCGAGAAGTGCTGCTGGCAGACGAAACACCCGCATTGCTCACACTGCCGATGGAGCCTGACTCACCTGTGCTCAGGCGATCATTCAGATCATGCTGGTCGGAACTGTGATGACTACTGGAACCGTCAACGGAACTGGAGCTTCCCTGATAGCCGTGATCACCCTGGGAAGCACGCTTGCCGGAAGCTCGAGCAAAACGGGTCAGCCCGAAGCCAAGCGCGATACTGCCGGTAATGAACAGCGCTGGATTGTTTCGCGCTATGCGATTCACATCCTGGAATAGCTCATCGACACTCTTGCCGCGCAGGCTGTCAGAGAACTGCACCATGTTTTGCGCCATGTCGGAGACATAACTGGACAGTCCAAGAAGGTCCTCACCCTCAAGCTCTTGAGCGGCAGCTTTAGCGCTCTGGGCCACCTTCTCAATTTCATCAGCTGCGGTTTCCCGATAGCCTTCCAACTGAGATTTACCCTGCGCCTTCACCTGATCGGCTGCCTGACGCGCTTTCTCTTTCGCGTCGTCAGTGACGTGACTGGCCGTGCCGGAGCCGGTGTTTTGGGATGCACTGGAGCTATGACTTCCACTGGACCCCAATCCCGAACTTGTCGAGTTGGTTGAGCTAGAGCCGGTGGTGCCGGTTGTGGAATCGGGGCCGGTCTTGGGTTGGCCACCGTAACCAGTAATTTCGTCGTCGGGTGTAGTCATTTGATTCACCTTTTATATGGCTTGGCCGCAAGACCACGGTCCGTAGGAACACAGCAAGAGCGGTGGGCCGCGAACTGTGTAGTTTTCGGTGCGCACATATATGGTGACCGGGGGTAAATTTTTGAGTTCCATACTTTCAGGAACGCGACAAGCACCCTACTCAAGCTAATAAAGATTCAACGCAATTTGGATTAACCGGGAGCGTAGTGATAGCACTTCGCCCACCATTTCGCGCCACTCCTCACCAGCATTGAGCTAAAGCGAAACGGTAGAAAAACAAACGAAACGGTAATGCTGGAAAAGACTGTATGTATCGTTGATTGGTAAAATCAGTTTTAACTCTTTTAGCAGCGAAACCGCAGCCGACGAGCTGCATGGTGATTCGATTGAGGAGAATCTCTGGACAATAAAAAACGGGCCCGAAGGCCCGTTCGTTATATCAGTCGCTATTACAGCGGACCGATGGTGGAGCATGTTCTCTTTGCAGCAGCGTGCTTTTGCAGCGGAGCCAACTGAGGACGATGCTTACCGCTCGTTACGTCCAGCGCCATGATGTTCTCACCCCAGCGAGGACCAGCAGCCCAGTAGGTGCTCGGGATGCAGTTCGCGTTCAGGTACGCCAGCAGGTTGTCAGTAGCGACCACAGCAGATGGAGAGAAGTCCGGAATGCCGTGCTCACCAAGGAAACCGCGCAATTTGTTGGCTTTCAGCCACTCGACCCAAGGCTTGACCCGCTCGACACCCAGCATCGGCGCGAAGGTTTCAGCACGGTTGGTGTACGTGCCTGAGTAGTTGTAATCCAGATACTGATGCGCTTCGTAGACCAGGTTGTTCTTCGGATCACGCATCCACGGATCGTTGATCAGCGAGGTGTTGTACTTCTGCCAATGAAAGGCGCTGGAGTAACGGTCACCGGCGATCATGATCCACTTGCTTGGATCAACCTTGCGAATCGCCTGGCCGGCGGCCTGTGCAGTCTGCGGCCACAGGTTGTTACCGGTGTTGTAGGGCTCGTTCATCAGACCGTAGCCATACAGCGCAGGATGCTTGGACACCGCTACCGCGATCTTGCGCCAGGTCTCGGCGAACTGAGCGCGCGGAACCTCGGGCGAGTTAATGACCTTGCCGTAGTAGCGGTAGTAGTTATGCATATCAAGGACGACCTTGATGCCGTACTTCTGCGCGTAATCCAACGACTGCTTGATGCGGCTCAGTTCTGCTGCGTCAAGCTCGGTGCCCAGCTTGGGCTGAATACGTTCCCAGAGGAAGCCCAGGCGGATCAGTTTGAAGCCGAGCCCTGCGTGACGCTTGTAGTAGGACTCGTCCGCATAGGTGTAGCCCTTGTTGTAGATACCGGGGACAGTGCCTGGATCGAACACGCCGGAACCGAAGTTCACACCTACGAGATTAATGCCGCTGCCATCGCTGACAACCGGGGCCGGATCCGGCGCTGGAGTCGGGGTCGGTACGGGAGTAGGCGCAACGGTTGTCGGCGGCGTGGTGGTACCCGTGCTAGCTGACGCTACGCCGATGGTCTTCGGATAACCGACGGCGCTGGCCGACAGCGTGGTGCCTTTGAGCATGACGGAGAGATGAGCGCCTACGTCATACACCGCAGCGACGGTACGCACTTGACCATCAGCCAACTTGACCGAAGAGCCCACCACGAACGCAGCCTTGTTGGCGCTGGTGTCTGGGATTGAGAAGCCGGCGGCCTTGCGATAGATGCCGTTTTCCCAGTCGGAGTTGGTGAAGTTGTTCAGCGTTGCTGAATAGCTGGTGCTGGGTGCCGGAGCCGTAGTAACGGGAGCCGTCGTGGTCGGGGCTGTGGTGGTCGGGGCCGTAGGGCTAGCAACTACCGTAGTGACGGTGCGCGGCGCGCCAACTTTACCACCGTCGAGCAGGCCGCCATGGACGTAGACACTGATGTTTTTACCAACGACATAGACCTTACTGATCTTGCGGATCTGACCATCGGCAAACTTGATCTGTACACCGGGCTTGAGCGCGGCGATTGCGGCAGAGGTCGCTGGAACAGAAAGCCCTGCGGTACGGCGCCAAACGCCGTTGAGGAAATCGGTACTGGTGAACTTGTTGATTGAAGACGTGAAAGCAACCGAGGTAGCCGTGCTGGCTGTTGTTGCAGCAGCCACTTGGCCGGTGAAAGTAACAGCACTGAATACTGCAGCGAGCGCGATGGAACGAACGAGTGCCTTGGGGGCGCCCATAAATACATTGGTAGACATGCAGTCTCTCCGAAACTTAATACTTCAAAAGGCCTAAGCCTTTAAAAAAGTGGCGGGAGTTGTAATTAAGTCGTACAGGCGCTTGGGGCAGATGCATCACTTGCGCAACCGGACGAACCGCGTTGCAACGAGTGCCGGATCACCAGTAGTGGAACCCGGCAATCCGTTGCGTGGCGTCTTTATAATAGGTTTCCAAAACGATTCAAAATTTATTTGGCGGCTTTAGAGCGCCAACTCTACGTCACAATTTTGACCGGCCATTAATCCGCTATTATTTTGTGGCTTAGTGCCATCATATCAAATAGGGTTTAATCCGCTTTAGAACGTTTCGTTTATGGTCCTACCAGCGTCATTTTTTTGAATTTTATCTATCAGCATCAATGTTAACCGCTATCAGTTTAGCCGACGAACGGTAGGCGTAAGGAAGCCCAGTTTCCGGTCGCTGATAGAGAGAGGAAGCAACGTTTCCAGCGAACACAAACGGTGCTCGCCACCTTTTCGGGCATCAGGAGCCATCTATGAGTCGAGAACAGTTTGCAGTGGGCGACCACGTCCGCTGGAATTCGGAAGCGGGGCATGTAACCGGGCGCATCGTAAAAGTGCACACCCGCGATACCGAATACAAAGGCCACAAGCGACACGCCAGTCCAGATGAACCTCAATTCGAGATCGCAAGCGACAAGACCGACCACGTGGCGATGCACAAGGGCAGCGCGCTGAGCAGGGCGAAATGAGTCCGCCTAAGCCACAGCAAATCTGGACCATTGGCCACTCAACACACACACCGGCGGCCTTTGTCGCCTTGCTGCAGCACTACGGCATACGCGCGATAGCCGATGTCCGACGTTTCCCCGGCTCCCGGCGGTTACCCCAATACACGTCGGCAAACCTGCAAGGCACGCTCGCCGAGAATGGGATTGCCTATGAGTGGATTGAAGCGCTGGGCGGTCGCCGACGCGCTTCACCGGGCCCTAGCGTGAGCGCTTGGCGCAACAGCTCTTTTCGCGGCTACGCCGAACACCTGCAAACCGACGAGTTCGCAAGCGGACTAGAACAGCTTTTACGCCTGGCTGCCGAGCAACCCACGGCGATGATGTGTGCCGAACTACTCTGGTGGCGATGCCACCGGTCAATGGTGTCCGACGTGTTGAAGCTGCGCGGAGTCGAAGTGCTGCACATCCAGGACGAGCAACGTCTGACAGTGCACCCCTATACATCGCCAGCAAGACTCAGCGACGGCAAGCTGGTCTATGACGAGGGCGCTGGCCAGCCACTCAAGACGTCGGGGCCAGGCATCGACTGAGCGTGTAAACCACATCGAGCCAGCATGACTGGCTAGCACATGCACAGCGGTGCATCAGCAGGCTTAGGGTCAAAACGGCAATTGAAACCGGCGGCGCAAGTCGATGTGTGCCTGCTACTAAACAGCCCTCGCGCACCAGAACTTTTCCTTTCGAGCGACTTCTTATGGCCGGATGCACTCCAAGCGTCATGTCGAACGGCCAACTCGGCCCATGACGCGCAGTACGAAACTGCACAAGCTGCGCGTAGCTCGCTCACGGGAAAGGAGTTCAGGTGCATAGTCTCCGTACGGGCAAACTGCTCGCAATCCGGCAACGACTGGCGGGCGACGCCTCCGCCAAAGTGTTCAAGGGTATGGCGACCCTTGCCGTCGGCAACGGTTTGGCCAGGATAGTTGGCCTCGCCTCCATCCCGATCCTCACTCGAATCTACAGCCCGGAGCATTTCGGTCTCCTGTCGGTCTTCACCGCCTTGCTGCTGATTCTCACGCCGCTGATGACGCTGCGCTACGAACTCGCGGTTCCGCTGCCTCGCAGGGATGGCACTGCCATGACGCTGATGGCACTGGCCGCAGCCTTCGTTGCCGTAACAACGGTGCTGGTGAGTAATGTTCTGTGGCTTGCGGGCCCCGTCTTGTTGACCCAGGTCTCGATAGAGGCGTTGATTCCGTATCGCTGGATGCTGGTAGTGGCATTGGCGAGCGCTGGCTTCTACGAAGTCTTGTTGATCTGGGCGATTCGCCGGCGCGCCTACGCAGCTATCGCTCGCACACAACTGCAGCAGAGCGCTGTGGGTTCGATTGCCAAGGTGGTGTTGGGATTGCTGGGAATGAAGCCCCTCGGGCTCCTGGCTGGCCAGGTGCTCGGGGCTGGCGCGGGGACGTTCAAGCTGGTGCGGTTGTTCAGCGCGGATGTGAAGCGCTACTGGCGGCAGGTCACCTTGCTGCGGGCGTGGTGGCTGTTCCGGCATTACCGGAGTTTTCCAATCTACCGGCTGCCGTCACAGCTGTTACAGATCTTTTCCAGCCAGGCGCCCCTGCTACTGACTGCAGCCCTCTATGACCCGGCCACGACCGGACAACTTGGGCTGGCGATGATGACTCTGGCTTTGCCTATGAATCTGCTCGGCCACTCGACCAGCAAGGCGTACTACGCTGAAATCGCCACGATAGGACGCAAGCGCCCTGCAGAAATCCGCACGCTGACCTATTCGGTGATCAAAAGGTTGCTGTTACTCGCACTCGCACCGACGCTGCTGCTTTTGCTGTTCGGCGAGCGATTATTTGCGGTGGCGTTCGGCGCAGAATGGGCCGTGGCCGGCGAGATGGCGTCGATATTGGCCATCTATCTGTTGTTTCAGTTCATGCACGCGCCCGCTTCGCATCTGTTGTCGATCTTCCAGGGCCAGCGGCTGCTTTTGATGCTGAACGTGCAACGCGCAGTGCTTACCGCTGCTTGCTTTGCCAGCGGGCACCTGCTCGAGCTACCGATCACTTCGGTTGTGTTGATCTACGCGGTCACGCTCTCGGCCCACTACCTGTTCAGCCTGGCGATGACGCTACGGGTGATTCCTCGATAGTCGTCGGCGCCGCCCGCCCCTGCTGCCGCGGCCATCCATGGCGATGCGGCCGCAGCGGGACCGTATCAGGGCTCGCGCTTCAGTTCATTCCAGCCGCCTACACGCCGGGCGCTGGATAAGGCATTACGCGACAGGTAGAAGAAGAACACCGGTATACCGATGGCATATCGCTTGAATAGCCGGCGCGGCTCAATGAGCATGCGGAACGCCCATTCCAGCCCAAGACGGCGAAAGACCACGGGCGCGCGCGGAAAACGCTGCGCTGAAAAGTCCAGAATCGCACCGCCACAGATCAGCAGCGCACGGGTATCCATTGCCTTTTGCAGATGCAGTGCAACGCGCTCCTGCTTGGGCATCCCCATCGCCAGCACGATGATTGGATAACGGCCTGGCACATGGTGCTTCTGATAGAACTCCAGGTACTCCTCAGGCGCCTTGAAGCCATCAATGGCGTAGAAACGCCTGTCTCCGAACAGGTTGCGCGCACCTTCGCTTAACCAGGGCTCTCGCGTACCCATGGCAAACAGCTCATAACGATCATGGGATTCACCCACCAGATCTTCGATCAGCTCAGGGATGAAGTCGGACCCGTTGAGATTGGCCTTGGGATCGCGGCCATTGAATGAGCAGGCCATCTTGATCCCAATCCCGTCGCGCAGCAGGTAGTTGACCTGCATAAAGCTATCCAACACCGCCGGCTGGCGTTGTGCAATGTTGTAGCCGTGCTGATTGAGAAAGCCAAGAATCGTCGGCGCTTCGCGCTTTTTCAATTCAGAAATGAAGGGGCCGGTATCCGATTCTTCCAGCAGTTTCAGCTTCCCTATCAAAGGATCCATCCTTTTGGCGAGGGGATTTTTCATAAATAGATTCTCTGTCTGTAACCCATGAAAGTTGTTGGCACCCGATTCCCATCTTGGTCGTCGTGCGCCGCCAAGCAGAAAGATTCGCCTGACAAAAATGAACATTGCCTTCTGTCGCCGGACAAACGAAGCAGCCGCAGCCGCGGCATCGTCCACAAGAGCAGAAAGAGGTAGTGAGATGTTAAGGACACGCAGCGCTTCGAACCGATCAAAAGGAATACTCCTCGGACTCACGGTTATGCTCTGGAGTGCCGCCAGCCATGCGGAAAATATCGATCTGGTTGGCTTGAACATTGGCGGAGCAGCGTTTTCCGGCAATGTCATCCCCGGAGAATATAAAACAAATTATTTCTTCCCCGCGCCCGGCTACTTTGCCAAGTGGAAAGCCAAGGGTATCGAGACCCTCCGCTTCCCCATCATGTGGGAGCGTTTGCAGCCAGCATTGAATGCCGAACTGGATGAGGACTATGCAGAACTGATCGACCAGACCTTGCAGCAGGCCGCCCAATACGACATGCGCATCATCCTCGACATCCACAACTATGCCCGATATCGAAAGCAAATCATCGGCACCGAGGCCGTGCCGATATCGGCTTACGCCGACCTGCTCGAACGCGTTGCCAAACGCTGGAAAAATGAAAAAGGCCTTTATGCCTACGACATCATGAATGAGCCACATGGCGCCGATGAATACTGGCCGGCAGCCGCTCAGGCCGGTATTGATGCCATTAGAAAACATGACCAGAAGCGGCCCCTGCTCATCGAAGGTAACTTCTGGTCCAGCAGTTATCGCTGGCCTAAGTTCAATGATCCGTTGCTGCAACTGAAAGACCCCTCCGACAAGTTAATTTTTTCTGCTCACCTGTACATCGATAAACATGGGAGCGGACACTACAAAGAGCCGCTGGAGAAAAACTTCGACACCATGCTAGGCGTCAAACGCGTCAAGCCCTTCATCGACTGGCTGATCAAGCATGAAAAACAAGGCCATATCGGTGAATTTGGCATTCCCGCCGACGAACCTCGTTACCTTGAAGCCATGGATAACTTGCTGGCTTATCTTCAGGAACACTGCATCCCTATTACCTATTGGGCAGCAGGCTCCTCGTGGGGCAAATACAAACTATCCATTGAACCCACCAAGGACGGCCGAGACCGCCCCCAGTGGGAAGTGCTCAGCAAATACGTCGGCCAGGGTGACTGCAGTCGCATCGGACCTAATCGCTGATTGAATCACTGACCCGGTGGTTGGTTGCACCTTTTCGGTACAACCAACTGCCCGTTCAACTCTTCGATGATGACGCTACTGGCGCCCATTTGCTCAAAAACGACTTGGCCTTGCCGAGCAGCTTCGCCTTTAGGCTGTGAGTTTTCCGTAGTGTGTTGGCTTTGAGGTTATAGACCTGCCCGGGCACATACATCTCGTTCGTCTCGATGCAGTACACCGGCTTGCGGCTGAGCTTCATGATCTCGACAGCCTGTCTGACTTCGCTCTCGACGAACAACCGTGTCAGCGGCTGCTTGGCATAGACTTCCGCCTTGAACTTGTGGTGAATGTTCAAACGCCGGCGCTCTTCCGCAGTCGGGAGATCCAGCATGTGCAACGTTCCGTATTGCACGCCGTTGCGCTCCAACCACTCCTCCGTTTCGGCTCGATACCTCTCCAATCGACTGGTCACTAAATGCGCGACCTTGACCGAAGGAATGAACAAAGGGCGCGTGCAGCTGAGGAAATCCCGATAGTTCGGCCCGTCATCATTTTCTTCGTTGGTCGGATCGACACAGAGCACGCCGTCGATATCCAGGCACGCCTGAGCCAAGAAGGGATGGTGCATGATGTTCCACTCGAACACCCGAGGCTGCTCCACCAGATCCAGATACAGGTCGACATGGTGCCGATTGTGCTTCTCGGCAAACACCGCCATGGTCAGAACCTGGCCGTCATAAATAGCGCGAACTTGTTCATCCGCGGCACGCATCGACTTGGCCGAAGAGATACTGTCATCGACCAGCAGAATCTTTTTCGCATCCCTCGGCTTTACCAGTTCGGCATGCTTGTAGGTGCGAGTATTACCCTTCTTCAGGTCGTCGTTGCGCAGGAAAGAGTAGAGATCCGTCAGCGGCAGATTCTGTTTCAGCGCAATGATGCTGGCGACCAGCATCCCACTTCTCGGTATGCCGACGACCAGATCGACATCGTTGGGAATTTTGCTGGCACATTCCGTGCTCAACCGCGACAGATCATTCAGGCTTCGGTAATTCATCGAACTCTCTCCTGCGCCCTGTTCTTTTGACAGTCCATTTTTATTGGATCGTTTACCTGTGTTCAGCGCCCCAACGACGAACGCAATTGTTTGGAATGCGTATGGACGTAATGCAACATGTAAAGCGCCAACGCATTGGGTTTGGAAAATTTCAGGAACCGCTTTCTGATATCCATGTCTTCACGGATCGCTTCAAAGCGGCGTTTATGCGAGACACCCGTGGTATCGAATATACAGAGTGGAAAAGACAGCTGGAGAACCTCGGCCTGCAAATCCAAGCCCTGTAGAAACTCAAGCAGCAGGCAATAGTCGGCTGACAGCTTGTAATCCAAGCGGAATTTGAACTGCCGCAGCCGCTCATTTTCGAAGTACATCGTTTGATGGCTCGCCGGTAGACCAAGCGGTGCTCGCTCAATGGGGCGCGCGGCAGTACGCTTCAATTCACCACTGGCTTCCTTGCGATAGAAGTCGCCATACACAAATTTTGGTTTTACGTTGGCATCCGTTAATTCTTCGTTGATCCGCTCTAGTACCGTCGGATCGGCAAATGAATCGCCACTGTTAAGGAACAGTGTAAAGCCAGGCGTTTCAACAGCCCGCTGCCGCCCCTTTTCCATTGCGTCATAGATGCCTTTGTCCGGCTCTATGGTTATTTCAGCTTGGCTGTCCTGCAAATTCCTCAACCACTCGCCGCTGCCGTCTTTGGACGCACCGTCGATGACAATCCAGCGGAAGTTTCGGTAAGTCTGGCTGGCCAAGCTCTGATAGGTTTCCTTCAGGCCATCAAAATTATTCCAGTTTATAGTTACGATACTGAAACTGACCATAATTCACCTGTTCTAGATTTGCATTTAAAGGAGCATCCGCCGTCTGCAACTTGGCGTAATAAAGGAAGAACGCAGCAGCCATTCCATACACATCGCCCGAGAACGTCAGTGCGTTGGACAACGTGATATTCAGCATGCTGACCACGAATGAAAGCTGTAATGCGGCAAGAAGGTTGCCTTTGTCCGTGCACTGGCGCATTACCCAGATGAAGCCGCCATAGAACATAAGGACGACAACCGGAGTCAGGAACCCATAGCGGTGATAGACCCCGAATATCCCGACGTCGGCGAGGTAGAAGTGCGAGTTATAGACCCTTGAAAAGCCCCCATTCCATTGCAGGGACAGCGCGCCCATACCGAAGTAATTGTTGCTGCTGATAGCGTCGAGAATCACTGAGACAGTTGTGTCCCGTACCCCAGGTCCGGATGTCGCATCGAACAACAAGGCATCGAATCGTGCGAACTGCTCCTGGTAGAACTCAGGAACCAGAAGATACGACACCACCAGAACAGCCAGGCCAAGCGCACTCAGCTTCAACAGTGAGTCGATGCGCTTGCGGAAAATCCATACTCCGGCCAGCGCCCAGACCAGCATGGTCTGGCGCGTTTGCATGACCAACCACAGATAGGCGACGAAGTAGAGAAGGATTGCCAGCCGGCCGAGGGTGACGCGGTCCTTCATGCTGTACATCACCATGAACACGGCAATGGTCACGAACGGCGAGCCAATGCGGAAGCGGTTCGGTCGCAGCAGATCCTCGTACTGCGTCCAGTCATCGACGGTAAAGGAGGCAATCTGGTTCTGCGGAATGATGCCCAGGTAATACGCAAAGCCCAGCGTCGCGCAAAACAGCGCGATATATAGAAAGTATTTCGCCAGCTCTTCTTGGGTGGGAGAAGCCTTGATCAACAGGAACAGCGTCGGGAAGAACACCAGGTACTGAAAGAAGCGCCGCTCTTCCAGCAAGCCGTACGGCAGCGGTTGGCCGAAGTTCAGGTTGGCGAGTACCGCAGAAATAACCGGCAACAGGCAGCCCATGAAGATGATCCACAGGCTGGTCTTCGATTGGTAGACCCACTTCCACGCCACGAACAGACAGGCAGTCGCCGCCACCACCAATAGCAGGAACACCTCTTGGAAGTATGCGATCCCGGCTCGCTTGTCATCCGTCAGGAAGAAGCAGGTCGAGTTCAGCAGTAACAGGATGAACAACAGATTCTTGTACGCCAGAACTTTCCTTAACAAGCGCTCTCTCCAGTATCCGATTGACGTGGCGAAACATAGAACCGAGCAGCCCATCCTGATGACTTGGATGAGGCAGCACACTGCGGCGAAGAAACATGCGCCATGGATGGACAACAGCAGCGGTAGAAAGGTCCGCTGCCGTCAAATGCATCCATGCCAGTCACTATTTCGGTCAGTGGCGTGCCTGATGCTGGTTTTCCACGAACCAGCGATAGGCGTCGCGCAAGCCGTCTTCCAGGCTGATGCTGGACTGCCAGCCCAGCGCCTTGAGGCGGGAAACGTCCATTAGCTTGCGCGGTGTGCCATCCGGCTTGCTGCTGTCGAACTTCAGTTCACCCTGGTATTCGGTGACCCGGGCGATGGTTTCAGCCAGTTCACGAATGCTGCAGTCAACACCGGTACCCACATTGATGTGCGAAAGCATCGGCTGGGTATGGGCCTGGTAGGTTTCATCATCCAGCTCCATCACGTGCACGCTGGCAGCGGCCATATCGTCGACGTGCAGGAATTCGCGCTGCGGCTTGCCGCTGCCCCAGATCACTACCTCATCGTCGCCACGCTGGGTCGCCTCGTGGAAGCGCTTGAGCAGAGCAGGCACGACGTGGCTGTTTTCCGGGTGGAAGTTGTCGTTGGGACCATAAAGGTTGGTCGGCATTACGCTGCGGTAGTCACGCCCGTACTGGCGGTTGTAGCTTTCACAGAGCTTGATACCGGCAATTTTGGCAACTGCATACGGCTCGTTGGTCGGCTCGAGCACACCGGTCACCAGCGCTTCTTCCTTCATCGGTTGCTCGGCGAACTTCGGATAGATGCACGACGAGCCGAGGAACAGCAACTTGTTCACATCGTTGCAGTGGGCCGCATGAATGATGTTCGCCTCGACCATCAGGTTCTGGTAGATGAACTCGGCCGGATAGGTGTTGTTGGCGTGGATGCCGCCCACCTTGGCCGAGGCCATGTAGACCTGATCGATTTTGTTTTCAGCAAAGAAGGCATTGACGGCCGCCTGATCGACCAGATCCAGCTCTTCACGACCGCGCGTGATGAGGTTGGTGTATCCCAGCGCCTGCAATCGGCGGACGATTGCAGAACCCACCATGCCGCGATGTCCCGCAACAAAAACACGTGCGTCACGATTCATATTCAATTCTCCACACTCACTGGGATTTCGAAGCCGTGCTCTTTGAGCAGGGCATGGCGCTGGGCAACTTTCAGGTCCTCGCGAACCATTTCGGCGCACATTTCCTGCACGCTGATCTCTGGCGTCCAGCCCAGCTTGTTCTTGGCGTTGCTCGGGTCGCCGAGCAATGTTTCCACTTCTGCCGGGCGGAAGTAGCGCGGATCGATGCGGACAACGACGTCACCGACCTTCAATGCCGGCGCCTTGTTCCCTTCGATACCAGCAACGATGGCGCGTTCGTCGATACCGCTGCCTTCGAAGCGCAACTCGATGCCTAGCTCGGCGGCAGACCACTTGATGAACTCACGCACCGAATACTGCACGCCGGTAGCGATGACGAAGTCTTCGGCCTGATCCTGCTGCAGCATCATCCACTGCATGCGCACGTAGTCTTTGGCATGGCCCCAGTCGCGCAGTGCATCGAGGTTGCCCATGTGCAGGCAGCTCTCCAGCCCCTGAGCGATATTTGCCAGGCCACGGGTGATTTTGCGGGTCACGAAGGTTTCGCCACGGCGTGGGGATTCGTGGTTGAAGAGAATCCCGTTGCAGGCATACATGCCGTAGGCTTCGCGGTAGTTCACCGTGATCCAGTAGGCGTAGAGCTTGGCGACTGCATAAGGGGAACGCGGGTAGAACGGCGTGGTTTCCTTCTGCGGAATCTCCTGAACCAGGCCATAGAGCTCTGACGTGGAGGCTTGATAGAAGCGCGTCTTCTTTTCCAGACCCAGCAGGCGAATGGCTTCGAGGATGCGCAAAGCGCCCATACCATCGACATCGGCCGTGTACTCCGGCGACTCGAAGCTGACCGCGACGTGGGATTGCGCGCCGAGGTTGTACACCTCGTCCGGCTGGACTTCCTGGATGATGCGGGTCAGGTTCGAGGAGTCGGTCAGGTCGCCGTAATGCAGGACGAAATTCTGATCTTCGACGTGGCGATCCTGATAGATGTGGTCAACCCGCTGCGTATTGAACGACGAGGCACGGCGCTTGATGCCATGTACCTCGTAGCCCTTTTCCAGCAGAAACTCAGCGAGATAGGAACCGTCCTGGCCAGTAATTCCGGTGATCAGCGCGCGTTTCTTTTCCATTTCAGAGTACCTGTAGGTTCCAGATGACGAGAGGGGTGTTGAGTTGATGCTGGGACGGCAGCGCAGCGGCGCCCAAGCGCCCTGCTCTGTCATGCAGCTGATTTAATCGATGGTTGGCTGACGACGTTAACGAGGCGTTACCGCCCTGCCCGGGGCGGACAGACGGTCCGCTCACGCGAGCATCTCCTCGTACAGCGCCTGGTACTGACGGGCTATGACGGGGCTATCGAAGGTGCTGACGATCTTCTCGCGCGCGTTGAGCACGAGCTGCGGATAGTCCGCCTCGCCGGCGACCCATTCGACGCCTTCGGCTAAACCCTGAGCGTCGAAGGGGGCAGCCTTGTAGCCGTCGTGCTTGTGCGTCACGATGTCCTTCGGCCCTGTGGCATCGAAGCACACCACGGGGGTTCCGCAGCCCATGGCTTCGGCCAAGGTCTTGCCGAACGCCTCCATCAGGCTCGGCGCGATGAAGACATCTGCCGCCGAATAAAGCAGGCGCAGCGAGATGCTGTCATGCAGGTAGCCGAACGAGGTGTAATCGAAGCCCAAACCGTCAGCGACGGACTGGTCCAGCTTGCCGAAAAAGCACAGGTGATACTTGGCCGGGTCGAGGTGCGTGAGCATCTCCAGATATTTGCCGAAACCCTTGTAGGTGTCTTTGGCACTGGTGCAGCCGGTCAGGATGATCTTCTTCTCGGTCTCGATACCAAGCAGTTGCCGCGCCAGCTGTTTGTCCAGTGGAAAGAACTCACTGGCATCGACGTTGTTGTGGATGGTGCGCACGTCGAAGTCGCGGAACAGGAGACTCTGCCTGGCCTGCTCGGACACCCAGTCGCTGATGCCGATCATCTTCATCGACTCGGGCAGGTACTTGCGCTTGCGGTTGAGTACGAAACGCGACAGGTCTCGGTCGGAGTTGCTGCCAAGCTGATTGCAACTGCCACAGCCGGTGGTGAATTTTTCACAGCCCATGGCGTAGTGGCAGCCGCCGGTCATCGGCCACATGTCGCGCATGGTCCAGACCAGCGGCTTGCGCAGCTTGGCCAGGTGTTTCATGTCGACGAAACCACCGTTGACCCAGTGCAAGTGCACCACGTCCGCCTCGCGGCACTCGGCACTGTCAGTGAAGTCGGCGCCCATCACACCGGCGCTGAACATCCCGGGCTTGCGCTTACGGTAAACACTGGCAAACGCCTGGTCGGCCTGGCTCCTGGCGATACTGATGATCTTGTCTTTCTTGCTGCGGCTGACGGACACCACCGAGGTGTCACCATGGGTTTGCTGGCTGTTGGTGTAGACGAGCGAGTCGACACCCAGCGACCTCAACCCTTGGTGCAACCAGTACGCGCCGCGCGCGGCGCCGCCGGTCAATTCGCCAGCGACCAAATGTAATACTTTCATATCAATCGAAACTCTCTTTCGGGTGCTGGACGTTCGGCTGCTGAGCCGCGTACCACCTGCGCGAAGCGATCAGCACGATCACTATCAGAGACGAATAGATGACGATGCTGGCGACGGCGAATGCCTGCACGGTGGCCAGTGCGGTGCCGATCAACAGCGCACCGCCGAACAGCGACAGCACGCGCAAGCTGGTGCTGAACACTTCGAACAACAGGAAACGGGCTTGCAGCGACAGCGCCGGTACCGCCACCACGCACGGGCGCGAAACAAAGATTACGTACTCGGCCAGGGCCAGCCAGCGGGCGTATTCGCCAGCCACATGCCATTGCTCACCGAACACCAGCGCAAACAGCCAGGGGCCGAAAACGGCCACAACGGAAAACGGAACCAGACCGACCAGACCCAGCGCGGCGGTCGCTTTCAGCAGCATCGCCGCGACCGGCTCGCGGTCATGGATGGCACGGCTGATACGCGGGTAGTAGACGTCGGCCACCGATTTGCCGATCAGGTTGGTCGGCATGGTCAGCGCCTGCTTGCACAGAGCGAAGAAGCCCGCGGCAGCCGGTCCGAAATAGGCAGCAAGCACCAACGTCGGCAAATGCTGCGACACGGCGTTGATCAGCATCACCGGCGCACGAAACCTCGGGAAGTCGCTATGCCTGCGAGCCAGTTCGAGCATGCCGGGGCTGCTCTGCTCGGGGTCTTCCGCATGGTTATCCGCATGGGGTTTGGCGCGCAGCATGGCCAACGCGAGCATTGCCGCATGCAACGCTTGTTGCAGGGCGGTGGTGCAGACCAACACCAGAGCAGAGGACTGCACCAGACCCGCGACGGTCCGCATCGAGTTGAAGAACAACGAATGCCCCACCGCCACACTTGCGGTAATACGGAAACGCTGGGTGCGAAAAAGCCACTGCTGGCAAATCTCAAGCGCCGCGCCGCAGAACATCACGAACGGGATGAGCATCAGGTACGGCTGAATGATCTCGATCTCGAGCGTTCGGGAGAGCTGATCGCCAAAGAAGTACAGCGCCAGAGCGACCACTGTCGCCAGCGACAACGCAGTAGCCAGAGCCAATCGCACCAGACCTCGCGCATCGCCATCGCGCTTGGGCAGCACGATGGCAATGGGATAGGTCAGCGCCGCTACCGGAATCAGCATCATCGTGACGCTGAGAAAGGTGCCGAGTACCCCATACGCTTCCGGACCATAAATGCGGGTGATCACTGGCATGAACGCCAGGGTGATCGCCTGCGCACCGGCGGTGCCAGTCACCACGGTCAGGATATTGCGCAGCAACTTGCTGCGCATGCTTGCCTGCAGCAGTGCGGCCAGACGCTCTCTCACCGGAGACGAAGCGCGCCGCATACTGGACTGATCGATGGCGCTCACTCGCTGCCCCTCGCTCAGGCCTGGACTGGCTGACGGCCAATGCCGTAGTAGCTGAAGCCTTCGCGCTTGACCTGCTCGCGGTCGTACTGGTTACGTCCGTCGATGATCAGCGGTGTGTTCAGCAGGCGCTTGAGCGCACGGAAATCCGGGCGACGGAACGGCTTCCATTCGGTGACGAGGCACAGTGCATCGGCATCTATAGCGGCTTCGTATTGGCCTTCGACGATCTGCAAACGGCCGTCGGTGAACCAGCTCTCAGGGAACTCGCGGCGGGCAGTTTCACGAGCAACCGGATCGAACGCGCGGACCTTGGCACCGGCATTGATCAGGCTATTGATCAGCACCACGCTGGGCGCCTCGCGCATGTCGTCGGTGCCGGGCTTGAACGCCAGCCCCCAGACCGCGAAGGTGCGGCCGCTCAGGTCGCCATTGAAGTGGGTGGACAGCTTGTTGAACAGCGAATGCTTCTGCTGATCGTTGCGCGATTCCACTGCCTGCAGCAGCTTGGGCTCGAAGTCGTTCTGATGGGCGATGTTGATCAGCGCCTTGACGTCTTTCGGGAAGCAGGAGCCGCCATAGCCACAGCCGGCATAGATGAAGTGGTAGCCAATGCGCTCGTCAGAGCCGATACCCAGGCGCACATTCTCGACATCCACATCGAGGCGCTCGCAGAGGCTGGCGATCTCGTTCATGAAGGAAATTTTCGTTGCCAGCATCGCGTTGGCTGCGTACTTGGTCATTTCCGCATCGCGAATGCCCATGAACATGGTGCGCGGCCGATTGCGAATGAAGGGTGCGTAGAGCGCGCTCATCACTTGGCGAGCGTGCTCGTTGTCAGCACCGATAACGATGCGGTCCGGGTGCATGAAGTCGTTGACCGCTGCACCTTCCTTGAGAAATTCCGGGTTGGAGACGACCGAGAATTCGATGTCGACGCCACGCGCCTCAAGCCGCTCGGTGATCGCTGCGCGCACGAGGTCCGCCGTGCCGACCGGCACTGTCGATTTGTTCACCACGATTGCAGGAGCAGTCAGCGTGTCACCAATCTGCTTGGCGACCTCCAGCACATAGCGTAAATCGGCGGAGCCATCTTCGCCCGGCGGAGTTCCGACAGCGATGAAAAACACTTCGGACTGCTCGACTGCCTCGGAGAGCGACGTGGTGAAGAGCAAGCGGCCGGACTGATGGTTCTCGGTGACTATCTCTTCGAGGCCCGGCTCATAGATCGGCAGAATGCCCTGCTTCAGGTTATCGATTTTGGCCTTGTCAACGTCGACGCAGTAAACCGTGTTGCCCATCTCCGCGATACAGGCTCCGGTAACCAGTCCGACGTAGCCGCTTCCAACGACGGTGATATTCATAGCAGGATCCTCGATTCATACATTGATACAGGCGTGCCTCGGCGCGACCCTTTTCGGTGGCCGTGGCGCAATTTTTTCGCTTGGGCAGATAGTCAATCCGGGGTGTGTCCATCGCATGGTTGGACACACCCCGGTAAAGGATTGACGAGCCGGTCGTCAGACCGTTTGTGGCTCGCTGTATCCGTAATGGTCGTAGTAGCCACGGAACTGACCGTTCTTCTTGGCTTTCTCGATATCGACGTAGTTGAGCACCACGCCGGTGACCGGCGCGTTGCTGTTCTGCAGCTGGCTCACCCCTTTCTGCACGTGAGGGATCAGCGTGCTATCGGACTTGACGACGTAGATCACCGCATCAGCGAGCGTGGACAGCACAGCCGCATCACTGACCGCCTGGCTCGGCGGCGAGTCGATGATGATGCGGTCGTAGCGACCCTTGACCACTTCAAGCAGCTTGGCGAAACGCGGTGAAGACAGCAGCTCCAGCGGATTGGAGGGCACCGCACCGGCAGCGATCATGTCGACGTTGCCAACGGTCTGAATGCACTCCTCAAGCTTGGCGTTGCCGCCGATCAGGTTCACCAGGCCCGGCGTGCCCGGCTTGAAGTCGAACGCCTTGTCGAGGGTCGCACGACGCAAGTCGGCGTCGATCAACAGCACGCGATGCAGCTGGCCCATGGCGAACGCGAGGTTGGCCGATACCGAACTCTTACCTTCGCCCGGTGCGGTCGAGGTGATCACCAGTACCTGACGAGGCTGGCTTGCCTCAGTCAGTAGCAGGTTGGTGCGGATGGTCCGTACCGCTTCGCAGAACCGCTTGTCACCGCTGCGCTCGAACAGATGGCTGACTTCCTTGCGCAGCTTGCGTGGCACCTGCGGGACGATACCCATGACAGGCAGACCCAGCTTGGACTCGACCTCTTCAGAGCTCTTGAAGGTGTTGTCGAGAATTTCGCGGATGATCGCTTGGGCGATACCCAGCACCAGTGCCAGGAACAACGCCACCACCAAGATCAGCTTCTTGTTTGGCGCGCTGGCCTCGGTTGGCGGGATGGCTGCATCGACTACCCGAGCATTTGTAGAGCTGAGATCCGAGGTTGCGGTGGTTTCCTGCAGGCGGGTCATGAAGGTGTCGTAGAGCGCACGATCACTTTCGACCTCACGCTGCAGGTCACGCACCTTAAACTCTTTGCGGGAAATATCCTGAATCCGGCCCTTGTTCTCGTCGAAGGAAGCCTTCAAGGAGTTCTCGTTGGCGACGGCCAGCTGATAGTTACGCTCGATGCTCGCGACGACCTGCTCGACCTGCTGTTTCAGGCTGGCGGTGGCCGCATTGAGGTCTGACCGAGCAGAAACCATTGCCGGGTGGCGGTTGCCGTAGCGACGCGAAAGATCTTCGACACGCGAACGGGCATGGGCCTGGTCAGCTTTGAACTGCTGGATCAGCGGATGACCCAGAACGGCCGGCACGCTGGCCAGACGCTCCCAGCCCTGGCTGCGCATGGACTCGACCTGGCGGTACTGGCTTTCGGCTTCGGCACGCTGACGACGCGCATCGATCATGCGATCACCAGTAAGCGACAGCTCGTTGGCGCTGATAGTGCCTACACCATCGAGGTCGACCAGCCCTTCCGCATCGAGATAGGCCTGAAGGCGATCTTCCGAAGCCTGCAGGTTCTCACGCAGCGAAACCAGGCGTTCATTCATCCAGCTCGCAGCCGTCATCGACATGTCGACCTTCGCTTCCAGCTGCGCCTCGATATAGGCCTGCGCCAACCGGTTGGTGGCCTGAGCGGCAGTCAGGTTATCCGCCATGGATACGGACAGATAAACCAGCTGACTCTTGCCCTCGACCCACACTGACGTACGCTCCATGAACTGCTGGGTGGCGTAATCCATGACCTGCGCTTCGGTGATCGGCTCTGGCTCTTCGCCTGTGACCATATCGATCAGAGCGCCAACATCGACCAGCGGGCCCGGCTGCTGTCGCAGATCGAACTCGGGGTGTTCGGTCAGATTCAGATCGCGGACGACGCGCTCGGCAACGCCCCGGCTCTGCATCAGGCTGAGCTGTGTCTGCAGATACTCGCTGAGCTCAACCGGGGTATCGGCTGCCGGCTGGAACGACAACACCGGCGTGCCCTTGCTCTCGATGAGCACCGTGGCGACAGCCTTGTAGATCGGCGTCATGCGCGACAGCAGGAAAACGGTCAGCACCGCGACGACCGCCACGAGGAGTATGATCCCCCACTTGCGCGACCAGATTGCATGCCAGATTTTTTTCAGATCTATGAAATCACTATCAGCCGCGGGCCCAGCGGGGCGCTGCCATGGTCGATCCGGGCGAACTGGGCTATTCATCAGAAGAATCCTTCATCGATGTTGATCGTGTCGCCAGGGCGAACCAGGGTATTCATGGTGGCTTTCTCTTCCGCGCGGCTGCCTTGCGAGCCGCGCACGATGGTCATGCGTTTGGTCGAGGCACGCTCGGTCAGCCCGCCAGCAAGCGCGATGGCGCGGTCAAGCGTGAGGCCGGGCTGAAACGGATAGCCACCTGGAAGCTTTACCTCACCGGCGATGTAGAACTCGCGGTAGTTGGCGACCGATACCGATACGCGCGGATCGACCAGATAGCCATCCTTCAGCTTCTCGACCAAGATGTTGCGCACTTCACCTGGGGTTTTGCCGTTGGCGTCCACCTCACCAATGAAGGGAAAGGTGAAAGTGCCAGCGTCTGTCAGACGAATCTCTTCGAAGGTCAGGTCCGGTTCACCATGCACATTGATGCGAATGACGTCCCCCGAGCCCAGCTGGTATTGCGCAGCACTGGCGCCGGCACTTAGCGCCAGCAACAGCAGCACGGAAAAGAATTTGAAAATGTTCGGGATGCGCATGGTCGGCTCCTCCTTAGGCACTGGTTAACGTCCTACCCGGCCTCAAAGGCTCAGGTCGAAACTCAGCAAGTAAACGTTTCGGTCGAAGGTCCTCGAGCTCAGGCTGGAGTCGTTTTCCGTTCTGAGATATGACAGGGTCACGTCGGCCCAGCGGTCTGGCGACCAGGTCACGCCGGCACCGTAGCCGCTGCGCTCATCGTCTCGATTGATACCTTTGTACTCGCGATCGGAAAAGCGGTAGAGCAGCTCGGTCGATACACGCGAGGTCCACTCGTGATCCCAGGTGGCGAGCGTCGTCCAGTCATTAATGGTGCTGGCACCGTTGTCACCCTCGTCGAAGGCGCGACGGGAATTGAGCGTGAACGCCGAGTAACTACGGGGTTTATAGGTGACGCCGATTTCCCACATGGGGCTGGTGGAGTCTTCACGCTGATCGCTATCGAAGTCCTTGCGCTCGGCGCCAAGCTTGAACATGCCGGAGGTCTTCGCGCCGGCATCCCAGGTCGCACCGCCAAGCAACGCCACGTTGGTGCTGTCACGCAGCGCACTGCTTAGCTTGTAGTCGTGATCGGTATGGCGTATCTCAATGAGCGAGCGCGTCTTGGAACCCAGACGATGGAACCAGACTGAGTTGAACATCAGGCTGTTGCGTTCTTCGGACGCGTTGATGTTGCCGCTGTTGTGGTAGCGCCGCTGCTCGTAGTGCGTACCGAATTCCAGCTGATTGCGAGCCGTGCGGGCACCGAAGCGATAAGCAGCCTGGGCAACGGCGGTGCTGTACTTATCGTTTTCGGTGTTGATCTCGGTGTCGGCGGTCTCTTCCACGCGGTGGTAGGCGAGGCCCCAGGTCAGGCGATGCCGGGAGGTGAACTCCATGGCGCTTCTGAGCCGCAAATGGTGGTCGGTGTTGCTGGCTTCGGAATCCGAATGGAAGATGTCGCTGTTGAACGAGTATTCGAGTTCGTATTCGCTGTTGCGATTACCAGTCCCCAGCACGAAGGTTGGATTAATGCCGGTGACCCAGGATGCCTGTTCGTTGTCCGACAGGCCGCGATAGTTGTCGTCGTAACTTTCTCGCACCACCAGCGTCGGGGTGAACTCGAACCCGCCCAGCTGAATGTATCGGGGCTCGCGCTCGCTCTGTGCCCAGCTCTGGGTAGCCGCTAAGCACAGCAGCGATAAGCATGGAAGCGTGATCTTCCTCATATAGAATCCCTTCTCGGAGATAAATTGTGGTGCATACCTACCTTCTGGCTGCGTCGCCTGGCTGCTGTGAGGAGGCATAGACACGCAACAGACCGCAAATATCCTAGACAGTTGCACATTCACTCAGCAGGGCACCTTCCAGGCGCCAACAGCTTTTATCTAGCACTGGCTCTAATCCGGCTGGTTACTGCACGCTACCGCCCGGGAACGTGCGCCCGTGGCGAAACATCTTGTCAACATCCGCACGCAAGCCCCGCCAAGCGTGCGATTCACGGTCGAACGACGGCTTAATCTGACCTTGGCTTGGATTTTATTGTTGGCGCGGCAACGTGTAGCCGTGCGGCGCTGGCCCAGCTTGTCATCACGCCGTTGAATTAAGACTCAGCATTCAGGCGCACATGAGCTGTACTGCAACGGGGAATAAGAAACAGGCCAAGCCTCTACTCGGAACAGCACCGTTCAGACGCCTGCCATGTCTCGTTGCGCCGCTCAAGGTCTCGCGGGCACATCCAGTCGACCGTCTCAACGCACGTTGTAAAGCACCAGCGACCCTTTCTGGACCCAGCCTGATATGAACGAGTTCCATATGGGAACTCGGACGAGTGCGACGGGGATGAGTGGCAGCGGCTAGTGTTTGATCAGACGAGACAGGCCAAAACCTGGCAGATGAGCGAGGTGCTCAAAAACCCGCGCTAGATGGGTCGGCAAATCGATACGTCGATTCATGATTGGGCGCAGGGCAAAACAGGGGGGAAAGGAATGCCAAAGTAACTGGCACGGGCGACCCACTGGGCCGCCCGCACACCTCAGGCTCGCTCGATACGGTCGGGATGGATAATGATGCGCCCCTGCTTGTACAGGCCACCGATGGCTTTCTTGAAGTTGCCCTTACTGACGCCGAACAGCCGCGCGATTTCATCTGCGGCGGTCTTGTCGCTGACGGGCAGGCTGCCCTGGTTTTCCTGCAGCTTTTGCAGAATCAGCGCCTGCAATGCATCAGCCGCCTCGCTGCCCACCGGTTGAAGGCTCAGGCTGATCTTGCCATCCGCACGAACTTCCTTGATGTAGCCCTTCTCGCGGATGCCGCCACGCAGGAACTTGAAGGCCTCGTTCTTGTGGATCAGCCCCCAGTGCTTGCCGTTAATGATTGCCTTGTGGCCGAGATCGGTGGGCTCGACCACCAGCAGATCAACGGCTTCGCCGACCTTGTAACGCGCAGGCATCTTGTCCAGATAACGGTCGAGGCGCGCCGTGGCGGTAATACGACGGGTGTGCTTATCGAGGTAGACGTGAACGACACAATAATCGCCCTCGTTGAGCGGCCGCTTTTCTTCAGAGTGAGGCAGCAGCAGATCCTTAGGCAGCCCCCAGTCGAGAAACAGCCCGATCCGGTTGATCTCGGCGACCTTGAGGCTTGCGAATTCGCCGACTTGCACCTTGGGTTTCTCGGTCGTTGCGATGAGCTTGTCTTCACTGTCGAGGTAGATGAAGACGTTCAGCCAGTCATCGACCTCGGTAGGCGTGTTTTTCGGAATGTAGCGGTTGGGCAGCAGGATTTCGCCATCCGGACCGCCATCCAGATAAAGGCCGAAACCGGTGTGCTTGACGATTTGCAGGCTGTTGAAGCGCCCGATTGCGGCCATGTAACAATTCCTCTGTGTCTGTGGCGGCGATTCTAGCAGGCCACCCGCTTGTCGCGTGCGCACCGCTGCGGCGCGCACGCGGCAGCGCCGTTATCGCGGCAGTGCGTAGGCGATGACCGAATCCCCGGCCTTGGTGCCGAGCGACCCGTGACCGCCAGCAACGACCACGACCATCTGGCGCCCCGAACGGCTCTGATAGGTCATCGGCGTCGCCTGGCCACCCGCAGGCAACCGTGCCCGCCAAAGCTGCTTACCGGTGGTGACGTCATAGGCACGCACGTAGTAATCCAGCGTACTGGAGAGGAACGCCACCCCGCCAGCGGTCATCACCGGCCCGCCCAGACTCGGCACACCCATTTCGAATGGCAGCGGCACCGGTGCCCGGTCACGCACCGTACCGTTCTTGCGCAGCCAGTGGGTTTTACCCGTGCGCAGGTCGGCGCCCGCGACATAACCCCATGGTGGCGCCGTGCATGGCAGACCGATCGGCGACACGAAGGGCTTGAGGTCCACCGCGAAAGGCGCGCCGAAATTTTCGTTCAGATGCGGTTCGCTATCTGAGACATAGTTCTTCTCGTCGTTCTCGCGTGGAATCAGCGTTGAGATGAAGGCCAGATAGGACGGTGCGCTGAACACCATCTGCCGAACCGGATCAACCGCCACGCCGCCCCAGTTGAAAACGCCGAAGTTACCGGGATAGACCAGCGACCCCTGCGTCGTAGGCGGCGTGTAACGCCCTTCGTAACGCAACGAGTTGAATTGGATGTGGCAC
Organism: Stutzerimonas chloritidismutans; assembly: GCF_038562055.1. Taxonomy (GTDB): domain Bacteria; phylum Pseudomonadota; class Gammaproteobacteria; order Pseudomonadales; family Pseudomonadaceae; genus Stutzerimonas; species Stutzerimonas chloritidismutans_A. The sequence goes on from NZ_JBCFXD010000002.1 coordinate 344,589, forward strand.
ATCATCTGATCAATGAAGGTCGCGCCCCACAAATCGGAATCCTTTAGCTTCGGCGGCTCGTACGACAGTGCCGACACAGGCTGCGTCGCGGCAGCATAGTCACCCTCAGCCGCGCCCTGCGGCGCCGGAACCTCCCGCACCGGCAGCACGGGCTCACCCGTACGACGATCCAGCACATAGATGTCGCCCTGCTTGGTCGGCTGTACCAGGGCCGGGACCATACCCGACTCGGTCTGGATATCGACAAGGCTTGGCTGCGCCGGCACGTCCATGTCCCAGAGATCATGGTGCACGGTCTGGAACACCCAGCGCAGCTGCCCTGTTTCCAGATCCAGCGCGACGATGGAAGACGAGAAGCGCTCACTGTTCTCGCTGCGGTTGCCGCCCCACTGATCCGGAACCTGATTGCCCATCGGCACGAACACCAGCCCCAATTCCTCATCGGCACTGGAAATGCTCCAGCTGTTCGGCGTGCTCTCGCTGTAGGTTTCGCCCGGCGCGATGGGTGCAGTCTGCTCCGGATTGCCCGGGTCCCAGTTCCACTTCAACTCACCGGTAATCGCGTCATACGCGCGGATAACGCCAGATGGTTCGGTGGTCGAGACGTTGTCATTGACCGCCCCGCCGACGATGACCAGATCGTTAGCTACAACCGGTGGCGAGGTGGAGTAGTAGAAACCCTCCGTGACGTTCGGCATGTTCTTCCACAAATTCACCGCGCCGTTTTCGCCAAATGATTCGCAGACCTTGCCGGTCTCTGGGTCCAATGCGATCAGGCGCGCATCCGCTGTGGGCATGAAGAGACGTCGCTGGCAGGCCTGCCCCTCAACCGGGGTCTGGCTGGCGTGATAGGACAACCCACGGCATGTCAGATGCTGCCGATTGGTCGAATCCGGAACCTCCGGATCGAAGCGCCAGCGCTCTTCCCCGGTCTCGGCATCCAACGCGATCACGAAGTTGTGCGGCGTGCAGATGAAGAGGCTGTCATCGATCTTGAGCGGCGTGACTTCGTAGGTGGTCTCGTTGGGATCGCTAGGACGTCGCATATCGCCGGTGTGGTAATGCCAGACCTTTTCCAACCGCTCGACATTGCTTGGCGTGATTTGCGCGAGCGGTGAATAGCGCATGCCGTGCTGAGTGCGACCGTAAGCGTGCCAATCGCTGGCTGGCACATCGTCGGCCGAGTCCACCTCGGCTGCAGGCGCCGCAGCAAGAGGTGGCGGCAGCATGCCTTTGATGTCACTGCTGTCGGAGGTCAAGGCGTGCAGAGCCGTCGCGCCCCATAGCGCCACGGCGATCATCAGCGGGATTGCGCTACCGCCCCAGGCACGCGCACCGAAGTGCTGCCAACCCAGCCGCTGCGCGATCCAGGGGGTCAGGAACCACAACCCAAGCGGGCCGATGATGCTGGCGCGAGGGGCCAGTTGCCACCAGTCGAAGCCTACTTCATAGATAGCCCATCCCAGCGCCCCGAGCATGACCAGCGCATAAACCCAAAGCGCCGCGCGACGCCGAACCCACAGCAATCCGCCCGTGAGCAGAAAGCCGACTGCGAGGATCGCGAAATACCCGGTACCGCCGAGCGCGATGATTTTCCAACCACCAACGGCAAGCGCCAGGCCCAGGATGATGCACAGGATTGCACTGATGACGACCGCCACTCTCCGCTCCTTATTCCATTGATGGGGCCGGAGATGACGAAACAAATAACTTTGCCGTGAGCGTCCCCTGCCTTGTCTTCGTGTCGTGGCAGACCGCCGCTTCGCCAGACCCGATAGTGTGTGGACCGGATGTGAACGAGAATGCTCCCGGGGGAGGGGAAAAATCGAAGACGCATGTGTGCTGGGGACCCAAGCCTGCTAACGCATCCGCCATCATTCGTTCTGCAGCCGAACACAGGCTACGGCAACGAGCCAGGCGAACCTGAGCCAGGCAGGAAGCGGGTAGAAGAAAATCGACTCAAGCGAAAAATCGAACAAAATTTAGTCAGATCTGTATAATGTCCGGTTCGACTGACCAAAGGAACCAGATGACGATGGCCTCCAAGACCACCACCGCCAAGCGCAAACCCGAACCCGCCAGCGAAACCAGCGAATCACTGGCTAGCCAGATGGCAGCCTTTCTGAAGGCCGGCGGCGAAGTACAAAAGATTCCTAACGGGGTCAGCGGCCAGACTCAGGGCCCGTCGCGCCAGATCACCATCAGCAAGAAGTAATCTCCGCAACACCCGACCTACTAAGCGAGCCCCCACTGCTTTTAGCCGTTTGCAGTGGCTCGCCAGGTTTCTCCTTCCGAAGCACCCGAGCCCACAATGACTGACCCGATACGCTTGTCCAAACGCCTTGCCGAGCAGATCGGCTGTTCCCGGCGCGAGGCCGAGCTGTATATCGAGGGAGGCTGGGTCAGTGTCGACGGGCACGTCATCGAAACCCCCTATTTCAAAGTAGGCGAGCAGCGCATCGAGCTGCTGCCCGGCGCCACCGCGACCGAATTGCCACCGGTCACGCTGCTGCTGCACAAGCCTGCCGGCCAGCCCACCGCAGCGGAACCGGCCGAGGCGATGAAGCAACTTGCCGAAGCCGGCCACTGGAGCGGCGACGGCTCACGCCTGACACCTCGCGAACGCCATTTTGCACGTCAGACCTCCGTTCTGCCGCTGGAGCAAGACATCAGTGGGTTGGTCGTATTCAGCCAGCAACGCGAGGTGCTCCGCAAACTGGCCGATCCACGCGACACGCTGGAGCAGGAGTACATCGTCGAAGTTGCTGGCGAGCCCGAGGAAGGCGGCCTGGCGTTGCTGAGCAAGGGCATCGGCCATCGTGGCAAGGTCCTGCCCAAAGCCAAGGCCAGCTGGCAGAACGAGACCCGCCTGCGCATCGTGCTCAAGTCGCCACAAGCCGGCGATCTGCGTCAGCTGTGCGAAGCCATCGGCTTGCAGATGATCAGCTGCAAGCGAATCCGGATCGGCCGCCTGTCAATGGCCAAGCTACCGGTAGGCGAGTGGCGTTTTCTCGGCGAACATGAACGCTTCTAGCCTAAAGCCGTCTCTTGCATAACCCTGACTGCTCACGCGTTGCGGCCGCTGGGCTATGCTGATGTCGATGGCAACGAAAATAAAGCCAGCTGCAGGCCGTCGTCACAGGCCCTGATCGCCGCCCCTCGCCATCGCGCGATAAAGGTTCACCATGCACAGACTCGTCATTTTGCTGACGCTCGTCCTGTTGCCCTCGGTCTGCGGAGCCCAGCAACGAATCGAGGTGTGGACGTATCATGTTTCGCCGCCGTTCGTTCTCGACGATGCCAAGGGGCTGTCGCAGGCGTTCGTCGAACTGCTCAACAATGATTCCGCCAATGACCACCGTTTTCGCTTCGAGCTGGTCAAATTGCCGCGCAAGCGTCTGGATAAGCGCTTGGAGCGGAAGCGGCCCGGCATTCTGCTTTGGGCCACTCCGAGCTTGTTCACAGCCGCGCAGACAGCTCACGGAACCTGGTCGGAGCCGCTGCTGACGGATCAGCAGGACTTCGTCTCGTTACCTGACGCCCCGGTTGAGTATGAGAACCCCGCATCGCTAGATAACTTGGTCTTGGGTGGGGTGCTTGGTCACCGATACGAAGGGCTCGAGGCAGAAATCGCCAGCGGTGCAATCAAGCGCCAAGACGCCCAGGGCGATCTGCAAAACCTCGAAAAACTGATGTCGGGCCGTATCAGCACCTTGCTGATCCCGCGCTCCACCCTGCTCTACTACCGTAAAGAAAGAAAACTTCGGGATTTATACGTCTCGAACACGCCGCTGTATCAGTTCAATCGCCGCGTGTGGATCGCCGACACCCTTGACCAGTCGGCCATCGGGTACCTCGACCGCTTCCTAGAAACCTTGCCAGAGAACCCCGAGTGGCAGATCCTGCTGTTCCGTTACGGACTGCAGCCCATTGCCGCCGCGCATTGAAACAGGCTGAACAGAAACGACACACACAGGTCAGAACACGCGCTGACCCACTAAACAATCGAGAGAACAAGGCAGCAATGAAGAACGCACTGGTGATCGGACTGCTCGTTGTCCTGGGCGGCTGCGCCTCACAGCCATGTGATCAACCTGGAAGCGATAGCGCTTGCCGCGCTGAGCGGTTGCTCTACCAGAACGACCTGCTGCAGGCCAAGATTCTGATTTCCATCGGCGATGAAAATGGCTATGAACTCGCCGAGGCGCTACTTGAGCGCAGCGCTCGGCTTGATGATCGTGGCGAGACCGAGTTCTACCAGGCCCTCCTGCTGATCCGTCAGGGCCCGCAAGCCGAGCAGGTCCTGCGCTTGCTGGAACAGGCCCGCGCCAAGGGTCATCCGCACGCGGTGGCGCTGCTTTACAAGATTTATCAAGATCCCTACCTGCTGAATGAGCGCAACGCCGTCAAAGCGGAACAATATCGCCAAGCCTACGCCGGGCTGGACGTTGCGCAGAGTGGCTATCCTTCGTTCGACAAAGCCTTGGAGCTGGTTTCCCAGCTCGTCGAGCCGCCTCCGCCAATCCCGGAGAGAGACGACCCGTGCGCTAGTCGGTGCCTCTGACGAACATCACTGTGGCGTAGGCGTCTGCGAAATCTTGGGGTCCTGTTCACCATCCAGCACCGCCTGCGCTTCCGCTTCGGTGGCGTACGGCCCGGCAATCGTCTGGCCATCGATCTCGACCACCCAACAGGTGACCCAGGTTGGACGCCAGCCCTGAGGTACATCGTCTCCGGTCAGATGCTTGATCCTGCGTTGCATATCCACCTCCGCGAGTAACTGTCAGCGTTTGAGCGTCGCGCTTGCGCTGCTCTCTTGATCTAAGACCACAACCGCGCGGATTTTCTCGCAGAAAAACAAGCCGTTGCTGTTTCGCCTCGAACTGACGAGGCGCTTGCGGCTCTATTGAACAGCGCAACCAAAACCCGTTCAGACATCTCGACACAACCAGACGAGGGCTGCGATGCAGATCAGTCAGACGCTTGTACGACAAACGATTCTGATCCTGCTGGCGTGTGCCGTCGTACTGTCCGGCTGCAGCCGCATGAATCTGGCTTACCGAAATCTGGACCTGCTGATTCCCTGGTCGCTCAACGATTACCTGGACATGAACCGTGACCAGCGGACGCGCTTTCGTGAGCAGCTGCGCGAGCACATCAGCTGGCACTGCCGTACTCAGCTGCCTGGCTATCTGGATCTCATCGAGCAGTTACAGGCACAGGTTCGCCAGGGTTCGCTGGATGAACCCGCACTCAGAGAGCACTACGAGACCGTCCAGAAGGCCATTCAGACGATCGCGCTGGAAATCACACCGACCACCGTTCAACTGCTGCGCGACCTTGATGACAGGCAGGTAGAGGAGCTGGACGAACAGTTCGAGAGAGATCGCCAGGAGCGCGAGGACAAGTACCTGAAACCGCCGCTGGACCAGCAAATCGATAAGCGCACCAGCCGCATGCAAGAGCGCGTCGAGCAATGGCTAGGCAAGGTCACTGCGGCTCAGCGCCAACGCATCCATGAGTGGGCTGAGGCGCTCAACGAGCAGAATCAGCTCTGGCTCGATAATCGTGCGCAGTGGCAGCGTTCGATGGTCGACGCCGTTCGCAATCGGGACCAGGCAAATTTTGACGAACGTATTGCTCGGCTGCTCCAAGATCGCGAGGTCTACTGGACCGCGCCCTATCGTGCCGCCTTTCCGACTGTGGAACAGGCCACAATCGACCTGATTGTCGACCTGTACGCGACGGCCGACGCGACCCAGCGTCGTCATATCGATCAGCGCCTGCAGGACATGAGGCGCGATCTTGGTTCTCTGGACTGCTTACCGGCAACGGCAGACTAGCCGCCGCCGGCACGAAGCAGTGCTAACGGCGTCGGCGTGCCAACAGCAGCCCGACCACACCCGCGACGGCAATGCCACTCGCCAGGAGCAAACCGTGCTGACCTTTCTCGTCGCTGCGCCAGCCACCATCGATACGACGCTCGCCCAGCGCCGGGTGGAAGAGGTTGCCGGAAGACGGCGCGACACGCTCGGCACGCCCCAGCGCCGCGCCTGTAAGCAGCCCCGACAACCGATCGAAACCCGGCGTGATGAAATGCGCAAAGCGAAGCAACGTCGCGGTCAGCCCCACCGATGTCGTGTGCCGCGGATGCAGGGCGAGACTGACCATCGCATCGGCCACCTGGCGCGGATCACAAAGCGGTGGCGGTGGCTGCAGCGAGCGGCCTGCGAAGTTGCCACCGTCCCGGAAACCGGGGGTATCCACCATCGAGGGGTACACATCGCAGATATGAATTCCCGGCCACCGCGCCAGCTCACCCCGCAGCGCATGGGAAAACCCGCGCAGTCCGAACTTGCTGGCTGAATAGGCCACTGCGTACGGCTGCGGCACCCAGCTGCCCACCGACTGCGTGTTGATCAGCACGCCGCCGTTCTGTTGTTTGAAATACGGTAGAACAACATGGGCACCGCGCAGATAGCCGATCAGATCCGTCTGCACGACCTGTTCGTGGGCATCCAGCGGCGTCTCGTCGAAAGCACCGACTGCACCAACCCCGGCGTTGTTTATCCAGATATCGATACGGCCTCGACCGAACTCGGCCGCCGCGCTGGCGAGCTGTTCGACCGAATCGCTGCGCGTCACATCCGTCGGCACCACCAGTGCCTCGGCGCCCAGGGCTCGGCACTCATTAGCCACTTCGTGCAACGCCTCCTCGTCACGCGCAGCCAGGACGACTCGGGCCTGCTCCCGCGCAAAGGCTTGCGCTGTGGCACGGCCAATACCGCTGGAGGCGCCAGTGATGACCACCACCACGCCGTCGAGTCTGGATTCGCTCATGTTCGCTTCTCCGGTTTGCTGTCAGTCATAAGCTGACACCCACGGCGAGGCAAACATTCCCCCGCGCCACGCGCGACGCTAAGTTTCAGACCATCTGCAAAGGCTGGGATCGGGAGGGCGGCGGGAAAGCCTTGTCGAGAAGCGCCAGGTCGTCGGCGCTCAATGTCAGCTCCGCTGCGCTGGCGTTTAGCCGCACATGAGCTGGGTTTGATGACTTGGGAATCACCAGCACCCCCGGCTGGCGCAGCGACCATGCCAGCGCAATCTGGGCAGGTTCCGCACCATGCCGCCGGGCAATGTCGAGTATGGCCTGATGACGCAATAGGCCTCCGCCCTGCCCCAGCGGACAGTAAGCCATGACCGGCATGCCCTGCGCCTGGCACCAGGGCAACAGATCAAACTCGATGCCACGCTCCTGAGGATTGTAGAGCACCTGATTGACCGCACAGTCCGGCGCATCCAGCTCGCGCATGTCATCCAGATCCAGGTTCGATACGCCCCAACGGCGAATCTTGCCCGCCTCTTTCAAACGCTCGAACGCCTCAACCGTTTCCGCCAGCGGGTATTGGCCGCGCCAGTGCAACAGGTAGAGATCGAGGCAGTCTGTACCGAGACGACGCAGGCTGCGCTCGCAGGCCTCAGGAACACCCTTGCGGCTGGCGTTATGGGGGTAGACCTTGCTGACCAGAAACACCTGGTCGCGGCAGCTGCGGATCGCCTCGCCGACCACCTCTTCGGCACCGCCTTCAGCGTACATCTCTGCGGTATCAATCAGAGTCATGCCCAGCTCGATACCCCGCCGCAACGCAGCGATCTCATTGCCACGCTCTGCGGGATTCTCGCCCATGTGCCAGGTGCCCTGCCCAACCAGGGGAACGCTGGCGCCATCGGCTAGCTTGAGGCTACGCATCAGCAGTCTCCTTGTGGGGCGTTTTGCTCGGCAACCGGCTCGGCCCAGGGATCATAGGTGCCGAAGTTCCACAAATGGCCCTCAAGGTCGCGGCAGCTGAAACCACGCCCGCCGTAATCCTGGTCTTTGAGCTCGATGACAATCTCGGCGCCGGCCGCCTTGGCCTTGGTATAAAGGGCGTCGGCACTGTTGACGATCACGTAGATGCTCTGAGTAGAGAGGCCTCCCACCTCATCCGGCTGTTTCACTTGGCGGCCGTATTCCGAATCCGCTACCGGCCCGACCATCAACATGCCGCTGCCGAAACTGAGCTGGGCATGAATGACGCCGACCTGCGCATCCTCGATCACACGTTGCTGCTCGAAATCGAAGACCTGGCAAAGCCATTTCAGCGCCGCGGGCACATCCCGATAGCGCAGACAGGGAATCAGATTGGACGTGGTGTTCTTGCTGTACCGAGACATGAGCGCTCCTTTACGGTTGCTGCGGCTGCGTCTATAAAAGCGCACCGCATACTCTTCAGACCGAAACAGGCGCTGACGTTCCCATGCAGTGGCTTGTTGCTTACGCCCGCTCAGCCAAGCCGAGACGGATACCCAGCGCGATTAACACCGAGCCGAGCACGCGGTCGAGCCACAGACTCAAACGATGGTTAGTGCGCAGTGCCAAACTTGCCCGAGCCGCCAGGAACACCATGGCGCATTCCACGACGACCGCCACTAGCACCACCAGCACACCCAATATCAACAATTGCAGCGCCACAGCACCATGGTCGGGTCGAACGAACTGTGGCAGAAATGCCATGAAGAAAATGGCCGCTTTCGGGTTGAGGACATCCACGAGGATGCCTTGACGATAAGCCTGCCAAACGCTGACTTTCGGCGCCGCTTCGAGGTTGAACGATGCGGTGGCTCCGGCAGAGCGCAACGCCTGAACACCGAGGTAAAGCAGATAGGCTGCCCCCACGTACTTGACCACAGCAAAGGCCAACGCCGAGGTGGCCATGATGGCTGAGATCCCCAGAGCAGCGGCCGCGACGTGCACCAACGCTCCGCTACAGACGCCACATACCGAGGCCACCCCGACCCGCCTGCCGCCGGACAGCGTGCGCGACAGAACGAACAGCAAGTCGGGGCCAGGCGACACATTCAGCGCCAGCGCAGCCGAAAAGAACACTAACCAAAACGTCGGCTCTGGCATTTACCTGCTCTGCTCGATTTGAAAAAAGGAGATTGAATCTAGTTCAGTCTGTTCTCGAAAGCCAATCGGCCACGCGCGTTTATCAAATGCGGCTCGTCGGAAAACAGGCACCACTTCTCGTTTACGACTTTTTTTTGTCACCACTCTGAACTACCTTTCTTCACACAATGTCAAAGCGCCAGTCCCGCGAGGATCACGGGCGCTCCTAGATAGATCTCATTGCAAAGGATATGCGTATGTTCGATGAAGCCACTGCGGTGCTCGCCTCGTCCACTCGTCTTGCCCTGCTGTCTGACAGCGAGGAACTGGACGCCCTGCTCCATCAGCATTTACAGGGCTGCCCACAGGCTCGCCTCACTCGCAGCAACATGTTCCGTTCAGGGATTACCGATGCCGATCTGGTTCTACTCGATGTCTGCAGCTTTGCACACGAGGAATGCCTGCGCCTGCTTCGTCAATTGCGGGATACGCCGACGGCGCTGGTCAATGCCCCGGTCGATCAGGCGCGTCGCTTGCTGGTTCAGCACCCGTGGATCAAAGGTGTGTTCTACCCGAACGCCAGTCGCACCAACTTCAGCCGCGGCGTCGGCGTCATCCTTGAGGGCGGCGACTGGTTACCCCGAGCGTTGATGGAGAAGCTATTGGGCCGCTACCGTCAGCTGACCCACGCTTCGCGCGCCATCGACGACTTGTCGGTACGGGAGAAACAAATCCTGGCGCTTGCCGGAAAAGGCCTTTCGAACTCTGAAATCGCCGAATCCCTCCATCTGAGCACCCATACGATCAAGAGTCATATCCATAACGCCTTGGGCAAGCTGGGCGCGTCCAACCGCGCGCAGGGCGCGTCGCTCGTGCTGGGGCACGTCGGCGAGTCCGGTATATGAGGGCGGCGTGCCTAGGCCTGCTGCTGCTGTTCAGCATCCAGGCCTGTGCCGATGAAGCCGAACTGAAGGGATTCATCACCAACAACACGGTTTCCCGATCCGGACAGGAGTTCTACCGCAAATTCTGTGAACGTCTGAACGACACCAGCGCGCTGGATTTCAACCTGGCCGTCAAGGAACGCCCCTCGGCGCGCTGGGGAATTCTCGTCTGGGTGGAGCAGAACAATCAGCCGCTGTATCGCCGCTTTTTGCAACCAAACGTCAGTGACATGGAGCAAACCGCCTATGAAGCGGCGGATTTCGTGCTGCAAGAGATAAACCGTAGGAAAGTCGAAGCACTATTCGAAGACACCATTGACCTCGCGAAGGATGAGTTATGAACCGGCCACAACAAAAAATCACCGGCGTCTTCCTGGCCGGATTGCTGCTTAGCTCCGGCCTCAGTGCCACCGAACTGGTCTATACCCCCGTCAATCCATCGTTTGGCGGCAGCCCCCTCAACGGTGCGTGGCTGCTGGGCAGCGCCCAGGCGCAGAACGACAAGAAGGATCCAGATGCGATCGACCGCTCCATTTATGAGCGGCCTTCAGATCTGGAGCGCCTTACCAGTCAGCTCGAATCAAGCCTGCTGAGTGAGCTGCTTAGGGATGCGCAAGCAGGCGAAACCGGTTCGCTCACGACCACGGACTTCTTCGTTCGGGCCTACAACGGCGATGCTGGCTTACTGATCGTCGAAATTACCGATCGAGTGACCGGTGAAATCTCAGAAATCATCATTGGGCAATAACCAGGGAGAGAAAGGCCATGAGAAGCCTATTTATAGCCATCGGGATGATGGCTGTTCTACAAGGCTGCGCCGTACGCGAGCCAATGTCGGCAGACCAGGAAACCCCAACACTCACGCCGCGTACCTCGACCTATCAAGATCTACTTGAGCTGCCCCGCCCGCGAGGCCCACTCGTGGCAGCGGTCTACGGCTTTCGCGACCAGACCGGGCAGTACAAGCCCAGCCCGGCCTCCTCCTTCTCAACAGCAGTAACCCAGGGCGCAGCAAGCATGCTGGTCGATGCCATGCAGGCCAGCGGCTGGTTCATCGTGCTTGAGCGTGAAGGCCTGCAGAACGTGCTGACCGAGCGCAAGATCATTCGGGCTTCGCAAGCCAAACCGGACGTGGCGCCAAATATTCAATCCGAACTGCCATCGCTGCTCGCCGCCAACATCATCATGGAAGGCGCCATTGTCGCCTACGAAACCAACGTGCGCAGTGGCGGGCAAGGTGCTCGCTATCTGGGCATTGGGGTATCGCAGGAATATCGGGTCGATCAGGTCACGGTCAACCTGCGCGCCATCGACGTACGCAGCGGCCAGGTGCTGTCCAACGTGATGACCACCAAGACGATCTATTCCATCGGACGCAGCGCCAACGTCTACAAGTTCATCGAATTCAAAGAACTCCTCGAAGCCGAGGCCGGCTACACCACCAACGAACCGGCGCAGCTTTGTGTGCTGTCAGCCATCGAGGCGGCCGTCGCCCACCTCATCGCGCAAGGGGTCGATCGGCGCCTGTGGCAAACCGCCGACAGCACACCAGCAGTCGAGGCTCAATTGGCGAAATACCTCAGCACCTCCGTCAATCCCTAGCAAACGAAACGGTTTCAGCCATTCGATGGATTTGCAACGTCGCGGTTTAGGTCAGGATGACTTACCGCGACTTAACCAGGGATGACTGATGTTTAACGCGCAAAGGATTGCCTGCAAAGCGCTGCTGCCGCTGCTCTTCGCAGCACTAGCCAGCCCCGCCCTTCTGGCCGCCAGCCTTCCGACCTCGCTCGATCTGGCGCCTGACGAAATCGCCTCCAGCCGATCCCAAGCGATCGCACTGCCACAAACAGAAACCGGCATCTCCGGCCGCAATCTGGCGCTCGTCGCTCAGACCGGCGACAGCCTGAGCGCGGACATCACACAGACCGGCAACGCACTGGAAGCCTTCATCCTCCAGAGCGGCTATGCGCTCGAAGCGTCCATCGAGCAGTACGGCAGCCACAATCAGGGATTGATTGTTCAATCGGGCAGCTACAACAAGGCCCGCATTGAACAGTACGGCGCGTATAACGACGCGCAGATCGAACAGACCGGCACTGGGCATTGCAGCAGCGTCACGCAGCATGGCCAAGGTCTGAGCGCACTGGTCCGCCAGTACCGCTAAAAAAGCACCACCAGGAAGTACCGCTGAAAACATTCCATGGAGATACAACAATGTTCAAGATCAAACCCCTTGTAGCTGCCCTGCTGACCGTTGCCGCCGCTCAGGCTATGGCAGCCGACCACACGTCCGAACAACGCCAGAATGGAGTAAGCAATATTGCCGAGGTAACCCAAAGCTTCGGCAGTTCCAACATGGCCAAGCAGGTGCAGAGCGGCTGGGGCAACGACGCGATGGTCGAGCAGACCCAGTCCTCTTACTCCTCAGCCATGCAAGCCCAGGCCGGCAACTTCAACAAGGCGGACGTCGACCAGAGCCTGGTTGTGAACGGCACCTCTGAGCAAGTGCAGAATGGGCATCGCAACGACGCCAGTGTCAGCCAGCGTAGCGTGGTGTACAGCAGCGCCGAACAGCGTCAGGAGGGAAGCCACAACGTTGCCATTACCGAACAGAACGGCACCTATGACGTTGAAGCCTTCATCAAGCAAAAAGGTCACGGCAACGCTGGGGCCAGCTACCAGTTCGCAGCCAGTGGCAGCAAAACCGCTCTGTACCAAAACGGCGATTCCAACGACGCGACCGTCAGCCAGTCCTTCAGCTCCGGCGACCGCGCCCTGATTGATCAGCGGGGTGGACAGAACGACGCCAAGGTTGTCCAGAAATGGAGTGTTGGCTCGGTCGCCGAAGTCGAGCAGGTCGGCACCGGCAACGATGCCCATGTAAATCAAACAGGTTTAAGCCAGGAGGCCTATACCTATTCGAGCGGTGACTACAACGACCTGACTGTCTACCAAAGCGGCAACAATCAGAACGCATTCGTCTACCAGCAAGGCAACGAGAACCATGCCGATGTAGCTCAGAAGAACAACGGCAACACGGCAAATGCCAGCCAGTACGGGGTCGGCAACGCTGCCGTAATCGATCAGGATGGCCGCAACCAAATCGCCACCGTCGATCAGCACGGTGGCTATAACGACGCCACTGTCGATCAGCACGGCAGGAGCAACTCGCTAGATTTCGATCAGTCGGGTGTCGGCAACACGCTTGTCGCCGTCCAGAATGGGACCGGGAACCGCGTCACCGGCTCCAGCAGCGTCGCCAACAATGACGTCGATCTCGTCCAGGACGGCGAATACAACCTGGCCGACGTCAACCAGTTCGGTTACGGCAACGATGCCATCGTCTCCCAGCATGGCGACAACCTTCAGGCTACGGTTGCGCAGAATGGCGTAGGAAACGAGGCATTGGCCATTCAGAGTGGTGTGGGCAACAACGCACTGATCAGCCAGACAGGCTTCCACAACATGGCAATCGTCACGCAACACTAATACCGCTACACGCGAAACTGCCGGCCTTGGCCCGGCAGTTTCGTTTCAATCTGGCGTTTTTGAGCCGGTTACCGATCCTCGACACAGCGGACCAACTGCCGCCCCGACGGATGGACGGCAAAATATCCCCTCTTCATGTCCTGATTCATCTCGACGCAAAGCAGCAGTGGCAATGCGAGCACAGGTTCAACCAGTGCAAAGCCTGCAGTTCGCAGAGAGATAGGTTCAGGGATACCCTGATCACTTGCGCGCCCCCAGGTTTGAACCGCTGCCTAGGACTGGCCGCGAGTGAAAACCAAAGCCTTGAGACCACTGTCGGGGCTGATGTCGGGGAACTCCGGCGGGTTCTCCAGGCGCGCCTGAAACACCAATTCCGGCGCTTCGGCCGCCATCCCCTGGACAAGAAAATCTGGTCCAGTGTCCGGGTCATTGATGCAGGCCAGCACCGTCCCGCTTTCGGTCAGTAACTCAGGAAGACGTCTGAGGATCTTCTGGTAATCGCGGTTCAGCGCAAAGCTGCCCTTCTGGAAAGACGGCGGGTCGATGATGACCAGATCGTAAGGGCCGATCTTTTTCACCTTTCCCCACGATTTGAACAGCTCGTGGCCAAGAAAACTGACCCGACTCAGGTCATGCTCATTGAGCCGATGGTTGTCGCGCCCGCGGCTCAGCGCCGCGCGCGCCATGTCCAGATTGACCACCTGCTCGGCGCCACCAGCGATAGCCGCCACGGAGAACCCGCAGGTGTAAGCAAACAGGTTCAGCACACGCTTGCCGCCCGCCTGCTGGCGGACCCAGCGTCGGCCGTAGCGCATGTCGAGAAACAGCCCATTGTTCTGTTTGATGCCCAGATCGAGCTTGTAGCGGAGGCCATCCTCGGTGATCACCCACTCCTCGGGCGGCTCTCCAAGCAGCGGCTGCATACGGCTGTCGGCCAGGTAGCGGTGCTGCAGCAACAGCGTATGCGCTCCACTCGACTGCCAAGGTTCTGCCTCGGTCAACGCCGACAGCATCCCGATCAGCGCCTCCAGTTCTTCGGCAGCTGGCTCTCGGAACAGTGAAACCAGCACAACGCCCTGCAGCCAATCCACCGTGATGTGCTCGAGCCCAGCCCAGCAGCGCCCGCGCCCATGAAAGAGCCGGCGGGTTTCGTCCGGCACCTGGGACAAGGCTTGGCTGAGGTGCTGCTGGAGGGTCGCGAGGGCATCTGGCTGCATGTTCAATCGTCTCGAAAAAGGCGCGCGCATTCTAAACGCGAATGGGCACACCTGCTCGAGCGATGGACAACCAGGCGGACTCCCGCTTGCTGGCAACCACAGCCAAGAAAGCAACGAAGCACCCGGTGCTAGACTGTTCGGCCCGGTGCGATGAGCGCACCCTTCGAGCCATCAAGGACAGCGACAGATGGAAGCCACCGCATACCGACCCTTTGACGCCTTGCGCCGGGTCGCGCCCGCAGCGCTGGCGATCATCCCGGTCAGCCTCTTGTTTGGCGTGCTGGCCGGCCGCTCGGACTGGAGCGCGCTGGAAGTCGCCCTGATAGGCCTGTTGGGGTTCACCGGCAGCGGTCAGTTTGCGGTGCTGCCGCTGGCCGATTCCGGCGCCGACTTCATCACCATGCTACTGCTCACCGCTTCGATCAACAGTCGCTACTTGCCAATCGCCTATGCATCGGCCTCACGGCTGCCGCGAACCTGGAGCCTACGCGCAGTCCTCGCGCACATGTTGGGTGACGAGGCCTATGCCACCGAAAGTGAACAGGACAACTGGTCATCGCTGACCGTGATCCGCGCCACGCTGTTCCTCACCTGGGTGGTTGCCGGCGTGGCCGGTGCGCTCATCGGCAACCTGATCCCGGCGAACTGGCTCGCCGCCGACCTGAACCTTGGCTTCCCGGCAAGCGTCGTGTTGATGTTCCTCTCTGCCAGCCAGCTCCACTCGCGCCTGCCCCAACTTAGCGTCAGCAAGGTTCGTTTGTTGCTGGCCGTCGCGCTCTGCATGCTGATCGCCGTGGCGCTGATCATGCTGCTCGGGCCGCTGTATTTCTGGATTCCAAGCGTGCTGCTCGCCACCTTCGTACTGGCGCGGGTGCGCTCGTGAACACGTCCGTGCTGCTGGCCGTTGCGGCGCTGTTCGCCACCAGTTGCCTGGTTCGCATCCTGCCGGTGTTCGTCACGCTCGACCTGAGCGACGCGACCCGTCGCATCCTTGAGCGCGTGCTGCCAACCGCCGTGTTCGTCAACTTCGCGGTGTACATCCTCTACAGCGAGGCCGCCAAGGCACCACTCGCCGCCACCGTTGCATTGGCGCTGGTGGCGGGCATCGCTGTGGCGACACGGCTGGGGCTGATCTTCACGGCGGCGCTGGGTAGCGCCTGCTATTACCTCATGCAGATCTGGTTTGCCGGTTAGCGGACCGTCAGGCGGGGCTGGGTGACTTCGCAGCGCGGTGCTTCCTGGGGGCGGCTTTGCGGCCCGCGCCCTTGCGCTTTTTCCAGGGTGCGCCGCGACCGGCTGGCACGGCCGGTCCGCTGATGGTCAGGCGAACGTTTTTGCACCGTTCGACCTGCTTGCTCATCCATGCAGACTGTTTGCTGACGAACTCATCCAGGCTCATCTCACCGTTCTGCACCATGTCCAACGCCTGCTCCCAGATCGCCGTGGTGCCGGGGTCGGCAATGGCACGCGGCACTGCATCGATCAGGCTGAAGGCCGCCGGTGTTGCCGCCAATGCCTTACCCTGCTTGGTCAGGTAGCCGCGGTCGAGCAACCCCTGAATGATCCCAGCGCGGGTCGCCTCGGTACCAATGCCGGTGGTGTCCTTGAGCTTCTGCTTCAGCTTGGGATCGTCCACCAGCTTGGCCACGTTCTTCATCGCCTTGATCAGATCACCTTCGGTGAAGGGCTTGGGCGGCTGGGTCCAGAGGTCCTTGAAGGTCAGGTCGTGGATCGGGCATATCTGCCCCTCACGCAACGAGGGAAGTGTCTGCGGCCCTGGCGCCTCATGGCCGCGATTGGACGCCAGCGCCTCGGGCAAGGCGCGCCTCCAGCCCGGCTCGACGATCTGTTTGCCGACGGCCCGCAGGGCCTGGCCAGCACAGTCAAAATCCGCCTGGGTGCGATCGTATTCATGCGCGGGCAGAAACTGCGCCAGATAACGCGCACGAATCAGCGTATAGACAGCCAGCGGCTTGCCCGACAGCCGTGCGAAGGCGCGAGCTGCGGCCGTGGGAATGATTCCGTGGTGCGCACCGACCTTGGCGTCGTTCCACGCGCGCGACTTACGCCGGGGTTCGAGGTGCGGTGCGAGCTCGCCGAGCGATGGATCGGCCTGCGCCAACGCGGCCAAAATGCCCGACGCCTCGCTGTGCTGGCTCAACGGCAGATAGCCGCAGTCGCTGCGCGGATAGGTAATCAGCTTGTGGGTTTCGTAAAGCGACTGGGCGATATCGAGCGTTTCCTGAGCGCCCAGCCCGAGCTTTTTCGAGCAGAGTTCCTGCAACGTACCTAGATCAAAGGGCAGCGGTGCCGCTTCGCGCATGCGTTCGGTCTTGAGCGACTGCAGCCTCGCCTCCCCCGCTTGCCGCATCGCCTCTGCCGCCCGCTTCGCGAGATTCTGGTCGAGGCAGCGGCCCTGATCATCACAGCAGTCTTGCGCTGCTCGCCATTGCGCAGCGAACGGCACGCCCTCTCCCAGCAGTTGAACCTCAATGGCCCAGAACGGCAGAGGTACGAAGTCGGCGATGCTGCGATCACGGTCAACCACCAGGCGCAGCGTCGGCGTCTGCACGCGACCCACCGGCAGCACCCCCTGATAGCCGGCCTGCCGCCCGAGCAAGGTGAACAACCGGCTCATATTCATACCGATCAGCCAGTCCGCCCGAGAGCGCCCTAGCGCCGATTGATAGAGGTTGAAGGTGTCAGCACCTGCGCGCAATGCGCCGAGCGACTTGCGAATCGAAGCGTCATCCAGCGCCGACAGCCATAGCCGCTGAATTGGTCCGCGGTAACGGCAGTGCTCGACCAACTCGCGGGCGATCATCTCGCCTTCGCGATCAGCGTCGGTGGCGATCACCAGTTCACTGGCTTCGCCCAGCAGCCGTTTCACCGCCTTGTACTGGCTGGCGGTCTTGGGCTTGACCAGCATCTTCCAGCGCTCGGGCATGATCGGCAGATCAGCCAGCACCCAACGCTTGTAACGCGCGTCGTAACTGTCCGGAGGCGCGGTTTCCAGCAGATGGCCGATGCACCAGGTGACGGTGACGCTCGCGCCAATCCAGCAGCCATCGCCACGCCGCGTGGCGCCAAGCACCTGAGCGATATCTTTGGCCTGAGAAGGTTTTTCGCAGAGAAACAGCCGCATCACGATGTCACTGGGTCGTTTGCCATGCCGGCTAGCATGCGCAGCGAAGACCCGTCAGGCAAGAATTATCTGTATGGATATACAGACCAGGACTGCTGATGACGGTGACATCCAGCGCGAATTGGAGTGACGAAGGTCCGCTTTCCGGCGCAATTGCGAACAGGGTATTAACTGGCTATCGCTGAGCAACCTGCGTGCTGACTGGCCAGGAGATGATGAATAAACTTCCCCTCTCAGAGGCACGGCACATCGCGTGCCCACCATGGCCTTCCGCGATAGCCTTGACAACGGCGAGCCCCAGGCCACTACCACCGCTCTTGCGTGAGCGCGAAGGATCGCCACGACGAAAGGCTTCGAATATCTCGGCGGCCAGGGCACTGTCGATACCGGGGCCGTCGTCCTCCACGCTCAACTGGCAGTCATTGTCGACCTGCTCCAGGCGCACCCGCAGGTTGCCTGGGTCGGCATGGCGCAGGGCATTTTCCAGAAGCGCCATCAGGGCCTGGCGGATGCGAACCGCATCGCACTCCACCAGCATGTTGGCGTCCAGTTCAGCATGCAGGTGAAAACCTTTGGCGGCCAGGGGCGTGGCGAAGGCGTGCAGCACGGTGCTCAGCTCGTCGGCCAGCCTGACCTCAACCCGTTGCACCTCTAAGTGGCCGCTTTCGCTGAGACTCAGCACGCGCAGGTCTTCGATCAGGCGGTTGAGGCCTTCCACCTGGCGCAGCAGCCCCTCGAACAGCTCGTTGCTAGGGTCGAACACGCCCTCGGCGAGGCCTTGTAGACGGCCGCGCAGGATGGTCACAGGCGTGCGCAGCTCGTGGGCGATGGCGGCGTTCCAGAACTCACGCTCGCGCGTCATGCTCTGCAGGCGCTCGGCCATGGCATTGAAGTCGCGCACCAGTTGCGCGGTTTCGCCCATGGCCTGGTCGTCCAGCGGGGCGCGGGCGGTGAGGTTACCCTCGGCCACCTCGCGTAGGCTGTGCGCCACGGAGTTCAGCGGTGTGATCAGCCGTCGCGACAGCCGTACGGCGACGACGACCGCCATGCCGAGGGCAACGATTATGGTGCAGCCGATCCAGATCATCTCCACCCGTGAGGGCATCCAGGTCTCGGAGATGCTGCCCGGCAGATAGGCCACGGCGATGGCATAGAACGCGTAAGAGCCAAACACGGCAATGAAGATGATGCCCAATGCCATCACCGCCAGTGACTGGATGAATTGCCGGCGCAGGCCCGGTGTCGGCTTCATGGCTCGACACCGAAGCGATAGCCCACGCCCCAGACGCTGGCGGGCACGCCCTGAATATCGAGGGCTTCGAGTTTCTTGCGCAGCTTGCTCACATGGCTGTCCACGGTGCGCTCCTGCGTGTCGCCTTCCGGCAGGCAGTCCTCCAGCAGTTCGGCGCGGCTGAAGGCCCGTTTCGGCGCACGCATCAGGCAGGCCAACAGCTTGAACTCGGTCAGCGTCAGCTCTAGCGGTTGCGCCTGGCCATCATGAAAAACACTGGCCTCGTGGCTGTCCAGATCGACCTGGAAAGGGCCGACGCGCAGCATCTGCGTGGTCGCTGGGGCGCTTGTCCTTGTGCGCCGCAACACCGCTTGCACCCGCGCCACTACCTCTGCCGGGTTGAAAGGTTTGACCACGTAGTCGTCGGCGCCCAGGCGCAGCCCCATCAGCTTGTCGATGTCCTGATCGAGCGCGGTGAGCATGATCACCGGGGTATCGCCGCGGGAGCGAATTTCGCTGAGCACCTTCCAGCCATCAAACACCGGCATCTGCACGTCGAGCAACAACAGATCGGGTTTGAGCGCCTGGTGCAGGGCCAAGGCCTGCTGGCCGTCGCTGGCATGCTCGGTGCGCAGGCCGCTGCGCTGCAGGTAGGCGATGAGGATGTCGGCGATCTCGGCTTCGTCCTCGGCGATGAGCACCAACGCTGAGGAGGTGGGGCTAGTACGCGCGTTGAGATCGGACATGAGCAGCCTCGCAGACGGAAGCGCTGAATCTTATAGCGCCCTCCATGCTTTCTCCACAAAGCCTCGACTCATTCGCAATAGCGCTGTTCCAGACTGCAGCCTCGATCAGCTCCCGGTCGCCAACAGTTCGCCGGGGCGCAGTGTTCAGCAAGGAGTGGGTTATGGGCAGCAAACAGCGGCATCTGGGCCTTGTGCTCGCAGGGCTTGCCGTATTGGCATTGGCCGGGTGCGATGCGGCGCCAGAGCAAACCGAAGCAGTCGCGCCGCTGCAAGTGTCGGTGCTGACACTGCAGACGCACGACCTGGCGATCAGCGAGGATCTGCCCGCACGCGTGTCCGCCGTGCGCAGCGCCGAGATTCGCGCGCAGATCGGCGGCATCGTGCAGCGCCGCCTGTTCGAGCAGGGCACCGAGATCAAGTCCGGTGCCGTGCTGTTCCAGATCAACCCGGCTCCCTTCAAGGCTGAGGTCGACAGCGCTGCTGCCGTTCTGCAACGCGCCGAGGCGACACGGGCACGGGCGCGCGTGCAGGCCGAGCGGCTGAAACCTTTAGTAGCGGCCGAAGCGGTCAGCCGCCAGGTGTATGACGATGCCGTGGCGCAGCGCGATCAGGCCGCGGCCGATGTGGCCCAAGCCAAGGCGACGCTGGCACGGCGCAAGCTGGACTTGCAGTTCGCCAGTGTCGAGGCGCCGATTGCCGGGCGCATCGACCAGGCGCTGGTCAGCGAAGGAGCCCTGGTGTCGCCCACCGATGCCACACCCATGGCGCGCATCCAGCAGATCGATCAGGTGTACGTCGACGTGCGCCAGTCCGCCTCGGTGCTGGAGGTGCTGCGTCAGCAGGTCGGATCTGCGACGCCGGAGCTGAGCGTGGAAATCCTTGGTAGCGACGGCAAGCCCCTGGGCATGCGCGGGCGCATCCTGTTTTCAGGCATCGAGGTAGATGCTGGGACCGGCGACGTGCTGCTGCGCGTGCTGGTGGACAACCCACAGCGCCGTCTGCTGCCCGGCCTCTACGTGCAGGCGCGGATTCCCCGTGCTCATTACCCCGCAGCGCTGAGCGTGCCGCAGCAGGCGGTGACCCGCACGGCGGGCCAGGCCAGCGTGTGGGTGGTGGATGCTCAGGGCCAGGCGCAGCCGGTGCCCGTCGAACTCGGTGAGCTGGTGGCGCGCAGTTATCGCGTCGTGTCCGGGCTCAGTGCCGGGCAGCAGGTAGTGATCGAAGGCATCGAGCGCCTGAGCCCGGCTGCCCAGGTTGCCACGCGCCCTTGGCAGCCAGCCGCCAACGGCGAACGCCTCAGCGCCGTCGCGCGCTGAGCTTGGAGAATCTGTCATGCCCCAGTTTTTCATCAACCGCCCGGTGTTCGCCTGGGTGATCGCCCTGTTCATCGTGCTGGTCGGCGTCATCGCCATCCCGCAATTGCCCATCGCCCGCTACCCCTCGGTGGCGCCGCCCTCGGTGACCCTCTACGCCACCTATCCGGGCGCCACCCCGCAGACCCTCAACGACTCGGTGGTAAGCCTGGTCGAGCGTGAGCTGTCGGGGGTGAAGAACCTGCTGTACTTCGAGTCCTCGGTGGACACCTCGGGCACCGCGCAGATCACCGCCACCTTCAAGCCGGGCACCGATGCGGAGCTGGCCCAGGTGGACGTACAGAACCGCATCAAGGCGGTGGAGCCGCGCCTGCCCCAGGCCGTGCGGCAGAGCGGCCTGCAGGTGGAATCCGCCGCTTCGAGCTTTCTGATGATGGTCGGCATGACCTCGCCCAACGGCCAGTACGACGAAGTGGCGCTGAACGATTACCTGGCGCGTAATATCGTCCAGGAACTGCGCCGCATCGACGGGGTGGGGCGTGTGCAACTGTTCGGTACCGAGCAGGCCATGCGTGTCTGGGTCGACCCGAACAAGCTCACCGCTTACGGCCTGACCATGAACGAACTGGCCCAGGCCATCGAGCAGCAGAACGCGCAGATCGCCCCCGGTCGGGTCGGTGACGAGCCTGCCGTACCCGGCCAGCGCCTGACCGTGCCGCTGACCGTGCAGGGGCAACTGACCACGCCGGAGCAGTTCGCAGCCGTCGTGCTGCGCGCTGGTGTCGACGGCGCCAAGGTGGTGCTCGGCGACGTAGCGCGGGTCGAGCTCGGCGCGCAGTCCTATGGCTTCTCCAACCGCGAGAACGGCGTGGCCGCGACCAGTGCCGCCATCCAGTTGTCACCGGGCGCCAACGCCGTACGGACCGCGTCGGCCGTGCGCGAGCGCCTGGCCGAGCTGGCGCCGAGCATGCCGGCGGGCATGGCCTACTCGGTGCCGTTCGACACCGCGCCCTTCGTCAAGGTGTCCATCGAGAAGGTGATCTACACCCTGTTCGAGGCCATGGTGCTGGTGTTCCTGGTCATGCTGCTGTTCCTGCAGAACCTGCGCTACACGCTTATTCCGGCCATCGTTGCGCCCATAGCGCTGCTCGGCACCTTCGCGGTGATGCTGCTGGCAGGCTTTTCGATCAACTCGCTGACCATGTTCGGCATGGTCCTGGCCATCGGCATCATCGTCGACGACGCCATCGTGGTGGTGGAGAACGTCGAGCGGCTGATGGCCACCGAAGGCTTGTCGCCGAAGCAGGCGACCCTGCGGGCGATGCAGGAAATCACCGGGGCGATCATCGGCATCACCCTGGTGCTCACTGCCGTGTTCATACCCATGGCCTTCGGCAGCGGCTCGGTGGGGGTGATCTATCAGCAGTTCACCCTGTCGATGGCGGTGTCGATCCTCTTCTCGGCCATCCTCGCCCTGAGCCTGACGCCGGCGCTGTGCGCCACGCTGCTGCGCCCGGTCAGTGCCGATCATCATGCCAAGCGCGGCTTCTTCGGTGCTTTCAACCGCGCCTTCGAGCGAATGACGACGAGTTATGGCGCGCGTGTGGCGCGCCTGGTCGGGCGCAGCGGGCGGATGATGGCAGCCTTCGCCGCGCTCTGCGTGGTGCTGGCCATCGCCGCCGCGCAGTTGCCGTCGTCCTTCCTGCCGGAAGAGGATCAGGGCTACTTCATGACCTCCATCCAGTTGCCCACCGGTGCCACCAGCGAACGCACGCTGGACGTGGTCAAGGCCTACGAGGCGCACGTGGCCACGCGCCCGGGGCTGGATGCGAACATGGTGGTGCTGGGCTTCAGCTTCGCCGGCTCCGGCCCCAACGCGGCCATGGCCTTCACCATGCTCAAGGACTGGGATCAGCGTCAGGGCGCCAGGGCCGACGAGGAAGCTGCGCTGGCGCAGCAGGCCATGGCGGGCAACGTTGAAGGCACGGTGATGAGCCTGATGCCGCCGGCCATCGACGAGCTGGGTACGTCCTCCGGTTTCACCCTGTTCCTGCAGGATCGCGCCAACCGTGGCGAGGTCGCGTTGCTGGCCGCCCAAGCGCAATTGCTGGAGCTGGCGGCACAGAGCAAGGTGGTCAGCGACGTCTACCCTGATGGTCTGCCGCCTGGCGAGAGCATCCGCCTGGAGATCGACCGGCAGAAGGCCGAGGCCATGGGCCTGTCCTTCGCCGCCGTGAGCAGCACGCTGTCGGCGGCCATGGGCTCGCTGTACGTCAACGACTTCCCCAATGCCGGGCGCATGCAGCAGGTCATCCTGCAGGCCGACGCCCCGGCGCGCATGCAACTGGACGACGTGCTCGGCCTGCGCGTGCGCAATGCCAGTGGCGGCATGGTGGCGCTGCGCGAAGTGGTGGCGCCAGTGTGGAGCGAGTCGCCGCAGCAGATGATGCGCTTCCAGGGTTTCCCCGCCGTGCGCATTGCCGGTGGCGCAGCGCCCGGTGTTTCCAGTGGTGCAGCGATGGCCGAAATGGAGCGCCTGGTAGCGCAGTTGCCAAAAGGCTATGCCGTAGCCTGGACGGGTGCATCATTGCAGGAGCGCCAGTCGGCGGCGCAGGCACCGCTGCTGATGCTGCTCTCGGCCCTGGTGGTGTTTCTGGTACTGGCGGCGCTCTACGAGAGCTGGTCGATCCCGCTGTCGGTGATGCTGGTGGTGCCGCTGGGCCTGCTCGGTGCGGTGGCGGCGGTGATGCTGCGTGGCATGCCCAATGACGTGTTCTTCAAGGTGGGGATGATCACCATCATCGGTCTGTCGGCGAAGAACGCCATCCTTATCGTCGAGTTCGCTCGCCAGTTGCACGCAGAAGGACGCTCGCTGGTCGATGCCGCAGTGACTGCCGCACGCCTGCGCCTGCGACCGATCCTGATGACCTCGCTGGCGTTCACTCTCGGCGTGGTGCCGCTGATGCTCGCTTCTGGCGCCAGCGCCGAAACCCAGCACGCCATCGGCACCGGGGTGTTCGGCGGCATGCTCAGCGGCACCCTGCTGGCAGTGTTCTTCGTGCCGGCCTTCTTCATCTTCGTCATCGGCACCCAGGAGCGTTTGAGCGCCTGGCGTGCTCGGCGTGGCACTGCTGCGCTGACTCAGGAGAACCCGTGATGCGTCTGTTACTGACCCTGTCCCTACTCGGCAGCCTGAGCGCCTGCTCGCTGACGCCGACCCTTGAGCGCCCGGCGGCGCCGGTGCCGGCGAGCTTTCCCATGGCGAGCAATGCAACGGCTTCGACCCTGCCAGCCAGCGCAGTGGGCTGGCGTGCGATGTTCGGTGATCCGCGCTTGCAGCGGTTGATCGACCTGGCACTGGTCAATAACCGCGACCTGCGTTTGGCCACGCTTAACGTGCAGGCGGCGCAGGCTCAGGCAAACATTCAGCGCGCCGCACGCTTGCCAGCCGTGGGGCTGGAGGGCGCGCGTACGCGGGAGCGCACCCTGAGCACCGATGCCACCGGCCAGACGAACCGCGAGGTGAACCAGC
Organism: Stutzerimonas chloritidismutans; assembly: GCF_038562055.1. Classification (GTDB taxonomy): domain Bacteria; phylum Pseudomonadota; class Gammaproteobacteria; order Pseudomonadales; family Pseudomonadaceae; genus Stutzerimonas; species Stutzerimonas chloritidismutans_A. The sequence goes on from NZ_JBCFXD010000002.1 coordinate 369,138, forward strand.
AGACCGGGGTGGGCGTCGCCCTCAGCGCCTTCGAGCTGGATCTGTTTGGCCGCGTGCGCGCACTCTCCGACGCGGCGTTCGCGCGCTACCTGGCCAGCGAGCAGGGCCGCGACGCGGCGCAGATCGCCCTGGTTGGCGCGGTGGCCGAGGCCTACTTCGCCCAGCGCCTGGCCGACGAGCAATTGCAACTGACCGAACGCACCCTGGCCGACTGGCAACAGTCGTTGGAGCTGGCGCGCCTGCTCAAGCAGGCCGAGCAGAACAGCAGCCTGGACGTGGCCCAGGCCGAAGGCCAGGTGGCTCTGGCCGAAGCCGACCTGGAGGCGCGCCGCCGCGCCCTGGCGCAAGCGGACAACGCGCTGCAGTTACTGGTGGGCAGCGAACTGCCGGACGATCTGCCCGCCGCCTTGCCGCTGGAGCGTCAGCCCTTGATCGCGCAACTACCGGCTGGGCTGCCGGCCGACCTGCTGCTGAACCGGCCGGACTTGCGCCAGGCCGAGCAGACGTTGGTCGCCGCCAATGCCGATATCGGCGCGGCGCGGGCGGCGTTCTTCCCGCAGATTTCCCTGACCGCCTCCTTCGGTCACGCCAGCACCTCGCTCGGCGGCCTGTTCGACCCGGCGCAGCAGGTCTGGCGCTTTGTTCCACAGATCTCTCAGCCGCTGTTCCACGGTGGACGTCTGCGTGGCGAGCTACACCTGGCCGAGGTGCGCAAATCCGAGGCGGTCGCTCAGTACGAACGCACCATCCAGACCGCCTTCCGTGAGGTGGCCGACGCACTGGCCGGCACGGCCACCTATGACCGCCAGATCGAAGCGCAACTGCGTGCCGTGAACGCGGCCGAGAGGCGACGGACGCTATCCGAGCTGCGCTACCGTGCCGGCACCGATGGGCGCCTGGAATTGCTCGACGCCCAGCGCCAGCTGCAGTCCACACGCCAGGCGCTGCTGGAGCTGCGCCGCGCCGAAATCGCCAACCGGGTGGCGCTGTACAAGTCGCTCGGCGGTGGCCTGCATGAGCGCGATAGAGCGGCAATTGCCGCTGCTACGACTGCTCAGTAGCGTCCATCCAGTTATTTAGGAGTTGCTCCATGTTGGCTGTGGTTCCCCGTCGCTGGCTGATCCTTTTGGCCGTCATGCTGGCCTTCCTGCCGGTGGTCATCGACATGACCATCCTGCATATCGCCATGCCGTCGCTGACCCTGGCGCTCAGCGCTTCGGCCACCGAGGTGCTGTGGATCATCGACATCTACCCGCTGCTGATGGCAGGCCTGCTGGTGCCGATGGGCACTCTGGCCGACGGGATCGGCAACCGCCGCATGCTGCTCACCGGCCTGGTAGTGTTTGGCCTCGCCTCGCTGCTGGCCGCCTTCGCACCGACCCCGGCCCTGCTCATCGGCGCACGTGTGCTGTTGGCCCTCGGCGGTTCAATGATCATGCCGTGTGTGCTGGGCATCATTCGCCGCATCTTCGAGGATGAAGACGAGCGCGCCATGGCCCTGGGGCTTTGGGGCATGGTCGGTGCCGCTGGGGCGGCGCTTGGGCCGCTGATCGGCGGAGCGCTGCTGGAGCACCTCTGGTGGGGCTCTGCTTTCCTGATCAACGTGCCGATCATGCTGGTGATCGCACCGCTGGTGTTTATCCTGTTACCGCGCAGCGAAGCCACCACGCCTGGCAACTGGGGGCCGCGTCAGGCGCTGTTGCTGATCGTAGGCATGCTGTCGCTGGTGTATGGCATCAAAGCGGCCGTCGGTGGGACCCAGCCGTTGGGCGTAGCGGTGCTGGTCGCCCTGCTGGGATTGGCGCTGCTGAGCCTGTTCGCGCGCGTGCAACTGCGTTCGAAGACGCCCATGCTCGACTTGGCGCTGTTCTCTCGCCCGGCAATCCTGGCCGGCATTATCATGGCGCTGGTTTCCATCGGCGCGTTGGCCGGCGTGGAGCTGACGCTGGCGCAGGAACTGCAATACGTGCTGGGCAAGACGCCGCTTGAGGCCGGTATCTTCATGATTCCGATCATGGCCGCCGCTGCCGTCGGTGGCCCGGTTGCCGGTTACTTTTCCAACCTCTATGGCTTGCGCCTGGTAGCCAGCACGTCCTTGGCTGTGTCCCCCGTGGCGCTGGCTTTCCTGGCCATGGCTGACTTCCATCAGCCCGGTTTCGTCGTATTAGTGCTGCTGGCATTGCTGGGGCTGACACTGAGCATCGGCCTGACGACATCGTCCATTGCCATCATGGGCGCAGTGGAGGCCTGCGAGGGGGCCGCCGCAGGATCCCTTGAAGCTACCGCTTATGAACTGGGTACAGGCCTCGGGGTCACCTTCTTCGGCATGTTCATGTCCAGTTTATTCAGTCGCACGTTCTCTCTGCCGGTGGATCTTGCGAGCCCCCTGGCCGAGCGTGCGGCGCGCTCGATTGGCGATAGCTATGTCGTCGCCTACAGTCTGGGCCAGCCCCAGAGCGCTGCGCTGATCGAGGCAGCAAAAGAAGCGTTCTCAGCAACGCATGCAATGTTGCTGATAGCGGCCTCGGTAATGATCGGCACTACGGGCGTCTTTGTATTCATCATGCTCAGAGGCTACAGGGGGGCATGAAGTTTGGTAGTCCTCAACGTGTGAACTAGGAATCACTGGTCTGGTTGGCTAGCGACGATTTGACTAAGACCGTCGCTATGCATGGTTTGAATCGCCCCGGCTTTCCTAGACGCTCTCCAAACTCTGGAAATAGCAAATTTCAAACTCCACTAACGTAACGGCGGCTTCCAAGCGACGTGGAGCCACGCCGGAACCTCGCGGCTCAAGCAACCTTGAACCGCCCAACCAGCTGTTGCTGTTGCTCAGCCAGGCGGGCGAGTTCCAGGCTGGTCATGGCCGTCTGTTCAGCACCGGCGCTCACCTGTATCGCAACGTCGTTGATTTCGACGATGTTGCGATTGATGTCTTCGGCCACTGCACTCTGCTCCTCCGCGGCCGTGGCGATTTGCAGGTTGCGATCACTGATCGCCGACACACCTTCGGCGATCTCTGCGAGCAACTCACCGGCCCGGCCAATGTTGCTGGAGCCGCTCTGCGCTTTGACCAGTGTTTCCTGCATCGAGCGAGCCGCCCGGTCCGCCCCGCCCTGGAGGTTGGCGATCATGTCTTGGATACTGCCTGTGGACTCCTGAGTCTTCTGCGCTAGCGTCCGTACCTCCGACGCAACGACGGCAAACCCACGCCCATGCTCGCCCGCTCGGGCGGCTTCGATGGCGGCGTTGAGCGCCAGCAGGTTCGTCTGATCAGCAATCCCACGGATCACATCCAGCACGGACGAGATGGAATCGCTCTCGCGCTTCAGGTCCGTGATGATGCTTGCTGTCTGGTCAGCTTGGTCAGACAGCTGGCGAATGAGACCAATGGTGCTTTCGACCTCGGCGCGCCCTTGAGCAGTATTGGCGTTGAGCTGTTGCGACAGTTCGGCCGCATCGTTCGTGCTCCGTGCAACGTCACGAACGGTCGCACTCATCTCGTTGATGGCGGTCACCACCAGCTCGGTTCCCTGGCGCTGCCGCTCTATGCTTTCGCTGGTCTGTACGGTGACTGCGGATGACTCTTCGGCGGCGATTGCGACCTGCGCCGTTGCGTTACTGATCTCTTGAACGACCTGCTGCAGCTCTACTGCCATGAGGTTGAGGTTGCGTGAGATCTCGCCGAACTCGTCCTTGCCCTCGTAGCGCGCCTGGGCCGTCAAGTCTCGCGCCGACAGCGCCAGCAGCGCCTGATTGACCTCCCGAACGGCCAGTTTGATGTTGCGAATGATCAGAAGGGACAGGCCAACCACGACCAACAGCGCGAGGACCACCGCCGAGACGGTCATCCACAAGGCGCTCTGTGCCTCGTCGCGCGCCCGAGCGGCCAGGGTCCCGACGTCCTGAGCCAGCGCCTGCTCCAGCTCACCCATGAGATCGATCCGGTTGGTGGCTGTCTCGAACCACTTTTCACTGTTAACGCCCAGGCTTTGGCCAATCGGCACCTCAAACGCCAAGCGTTGCAGCCGCGCCACTTCGAGTGCACTCGGCTGCTGCAGTTTTTCGTCCAATGCACGGGTAAAACCCTCCGCCGCCGCACGACGGAAGCCTTCCATATAGGCAGAGAATTCACCGAGGTTTCGGCTGAAAGAGGCAAGCAGTGACGCGTCGAAGCGATCCTTGGCGAAGACAACCCCCAGCATTGCGCGCTCGCGACCTGCCCGCTCCTTCATTTCAATGAACTGGTTGAGGCTGCCGAGTGCTCGAGCGAGCGTGGCGTCCTGCACCCCGCGCTCCACCGCATGTGTGAAGCCGATCAAGGATCTGATGTGGGCGGTAAAGCGCGCACCGGACTCGACGTTGGTGATCGCAAACGTGTCGACCTGCGAACGTGTTGCCGTCAGTTCATCAAGGCCCTTCAGAACAGGGCCTATGTGCGAGCCATCACGTGCGGCCAGTGCCCTCACGGCATTCAACGCGTCGTCGGTAGCTTGGCGCATGCCGGGGAGTCGCTTCGCCATGGTGCGTCCCTGGCTCCCCAGGTAGACCCCACTGGCACCGCGCTCACGCTGCAATTCAGTGATCAGGCGGCTGACGGTCTGCGCGGCCACGCTGGCCTCTACGGTGTCTTCCATCTGTTTCAGCGTGCTGTAGCTGTTAGCGATGTACAGGCTGGCCAACCAAAGGAAACCCAGTACCGGGCACGCGAGAATGAGAACGAGCTTTGCGCTCAGGGGAATATTTTTCAGCATAGGGACCTCAATGCTCCGTTTGCACGGAGTGACGCAGGCATGGCAGTTCCAGCCCCGGTGCAGCGCGATGCGATACAGCCGATGCGTGGAGCAGTTCTTTATGTCTGTTTGGGCAATCGAAGCTTTTCGTGGAGGATCAGAAGCTTTTCGTGGATACCCAATAGGAGGCCGACGCATGCCGAAAAGGCCGCGTGGACTCCATTTTTGACGGCGGTATTTTTTCGGCTTAAGCCTCAGCCACCCATGACTCAAGTCAATTAAATAGCGCCAACATATCGCCGCCTGTCGGCTAACGGATGTTCCCGCAAGAGAAAGGGTTAGGGCGCGAACAGATGTAGGTCTCAAGACTCTGGCCTGAGTGTGGCCTGTAACAGCCGCCCGCAGACAGACAAAGCAGGTATACGCGTGCCCCATCGATAAAAGGCGACATGCTGCGAGAGCTGCCTGTTCAGGTTCCCCTACCAGGGCAACGCGTCACCGCTATAGGCGTAAAACCCACCGCTCGCCTCGGGTCCCAACCCGTCGATAACGCGCAACAGATCATGAGCAGCATCGGCAGCTGGCCGGCCAATCTCGGCGCCACGGAAGGGCTGGGATAGATTCGAACTGACCGTGCCCGGATGCAGCGCCAGCAACACGGCATTCGGCTGGCTACGTTTTACCTCAATGGCGGCCGTCTTGATCAGCATGTTCAGCGCGGCCTTCGAGGCCCGGTAGCTGTACCAACCGCCGAGGCGGTTGTCGCCGATGCTGCCGACCTTGGCCGAGAGCATGGCCAATACACCGCGCTGGCGGTCGAGCAGCGGGCAGAAGTGTCGCAGCAGCAGTGCGGGGCCGAAAGTGTTGACCTGGAAGGTGTCGAGCAGCTGCTGGTGATCGAGGTCGGCGAGGCGCTTTTCCGGCATGAACGTGTCGCTGTGCAGCACGCCCGCCGCATTGATGATGAGGTGGAACGGGCCCTGCCCGGCTACCTCCGTCGCGCAGTGTCCGATGCTGCCCGGGTCGGCCAGGTCCAGCGACGGTGTGGTCGAGCGCGCCAATTCGGTTATCGAGGCGCAACGTGAGTCCCCCCGTAATACGTCGACCAGCGCCGCTCCGATGCCGCCAGACGCGCCGATGATCAGGGCGCGATATCCCTCGGGTAAAGAACTCATCTGCATACTGTTTACCTCTGGCCGCGATCAGGCCTGATTGGAATGGTCGGGGCCGACTATAGGGTTGAGCGCCTAGCCTGGTTTATTGGGCAGCACACCTGTGCGCCATTGCTCGATGTGATGTGCCAGCAGGTCGGCCACCGGTAGGCAGGCACCAAGCCGGTAGAGGTTCCAGTAATGCCCTTCCAGCGTTCGATTGACCAGTAGCGTACCGGACGCCGGTTGCAGACTGCCGAGTGCGGACATCAGCAAAGGCGAGAGCTCGACCAGCTGCTGATGCAGGGACGCGCCGAGGAAATCCCATTCCGCGCCCGGTTGCAGCAGCGGATGCAGCAGCAGATGGATGCGTCGATACAGGCTATGCGGCGGCGCGCTGCCGGGCTGGCGCCCTCCGAGTGCCTGGAAACCCGCCTCCAACGCCTCGCTGGAGGGACCTCGCAGGGCGTCGAAGATCTGTACATATGCGCGCAGCAGATGCTGCGGCAGCGGCACGACGCTGCCGAAGTCGTAGACCACCAGTTCCCCGGTCTCGGTCCAGGCAAGATTGCCTGGGTGCGGGTCCGCGTGCAGCAGTCCCAGGCCGAACGCCTGCTCGGCAAGCCAGTCGCACAGCGCTTCGGCCAGCTGTTGCCGGACCTCGAGGGCCGCCTGGTCGACCTCGTTCATTGAGCGCCCCGGCACTTCCTCCAACACCAGCACGCCCGGGCGGCACAATGCTGGGACGGCATACGGGATGCGCAGGCCAAGCCAGTCGCTGAAATGCTGGCGAAAGCGCTCGAGGTTGTTGCGCTCGGCCTCGTAGTCGAGCTCCTGGTCGATGGCGCGCTGCAGCTCACGGTAGACGGATTCGAGCCGCGCCGAGGGCGTGCCGAACAGCCGCCCCAGGGGCATCAAGCGACGCAACTGTCGGAGGTCAGCGTCGCAAATGCCGCGAATGCCTGGATACTGGACTTTCATGATCAGCGCCCGCCCCTGCCGATCACGTGCGCGGTGAACCTGCCCCAGTGACGCCGCCGCAGTGGGTTGGGGTTCGATGGTTTCGAATAGCTCGTACAGCTGCCCGTCGTAGAGACGCTGCAGGTGTGATTCGAGCGAAGCGAACGGCAGTGAAGGCACCTGATTCTGCAGGCGTGACAGCGCGGCGCTTATCGGCTGGGGCAACACGTCTTGCCATTGCGAAGCCTGTTGGCCGAGCTTGAGTACCGGGCCCTTCATCTGCCCTAGCGTCTCGCCGAGCAATGAGCCAACCGGCTCCCAGTCGATACGCGCCTTGCCAGGTGTGATGCGCTGCACCAGCAGATTGCCTGCTATCCGGGCGCCAGTTCCACCAAGGTTGAGGAAGCGCCCCAGCGCTGACGTCGATGGGCGAGAGAAACGAGACATGCAAGCGACCCGCGACAGGTAAAGCCTGATCATGGAACAGCGGCACGGGTGAACCAAGGGGCAATGGTTGCAACCTGTTGCGTCGTCATCTCGTCGGTAGTCAGTTCGGCGCAACAAGAAAAACGTCGAAAAATCTGGCCTGGCGGGCTATCAAGCCCGCCTTAAAGCCGGCTGAGCGCGCCAGGCAAAAAGGCTGAAACGGAACGGGCCGGGGAAAAACGAGTCGGATTGTCTGACTGCGCCCCTCGGGTATCGTCTGCCGAACACCTTTAAATAAGCTCGCTCGGTATGCGCCTGACGATTGCTCGAGAGGGTTTTAGCCCGACCCGCCGATTAGGCACTTTACGGGCGTGTTCCGCACGGCCCTTGTCCTGAATGCATGGACTCGGCCGGCAGGAACAACCAACGCGGCTTCATTCATACAGAAGCCCGCGTAAGGAGTACGGAATGACCGATCGCATTGATCCTTCCTTCAACCCGGACGAAGACATCCCTCGCATATCCACCGGCAGCGAAGGCCTGGATGACATTTTAGGCGGCGGCCTGGACCCCAATCGCATGTACCTGTACGAAGGCAGCCCGGGGGCTGGCAAAACCACCATCGCCATGCAATTTTTGCTAGAGGGTGTTCGACAAGGCGAGCGTGTGCTCTACGTGACCCTGTCGGAGACAAAGCAAGAACTGGAGCTGGTTGCCAAGCGCCATGGCTGGTCGCTCGAGGGCATTGACGTGTTCGAGCTGGTAACGCCTGAAGCCAGCCTTGACCCTGAACTCGAACTGACGGTCCTGCACCCCGCCGAAATGGAGTTGAGCGAAACCACTCAGCAAGTGTTCGACCGCGTGCGACAAACCAACCCCACTCGAGTGATCTTCGACAGCCTGTCGGAAATGCGCCTGCTGGCGCAGAGCCCTCTGCGCTATCGGCGTCAGGTACTGGCGCTCAAGCATTTTTTCACCACGCGCCGCTGCACCGTGATCCTGCTGGACGATCAAACCTCCGAACGCGGCGACATCCAGCTGCATTCAATCTCCCATGGCGTGGTCATGCTGGAACAGTTGGCCATCGACTACGGAGCGGAGCGCCGTCGCCTGCGCGTGGTGAAGATGCGCGGCATTCAGTTTCGCGGTGGCTATCACGACTTCGTCATACGCAAGGGCGGGTTGCAAATCTTCCCTCGGCTGATCGCCTCAGAGCATCACTCACGCTACATCGGCGAGGTGGCCTCATCGGGCAATTCCGCGCTGGACATCATGCTCGGCGGCGGTCTGGAGCGCGGCACCAATGCGCTATTCGTCGGTGCGGCGGGTGTCGGCAAGTCTTCCTTGGCGTTGAGTTTCGCATTAGCTGCGTGCAAACGCGGCGAGCAGGTATCTTTCTTTATCTTCGATGAAAACATCGGCACGCTGATGGCGCGCGGCCGCTCGCTGGGGCTTGCCTTAGAGCCCTGGATCGAACAAGGCCTGCTGCATCTGCAACAGGTCGATCCCGCCGAGTTGTCGCCCGGCGAATTCACCGCAGCCGTGAGGCGCGGTGTGGAAGAGCAAGGCTCGCGGCTGGTGATTCTGGACAGCCTCAACGGCTACCTGCATGCCATGCCGGACGGCCGTTTTCTGATCCTGCAAATGCACGAGCTGCTGAGCTACCTGGGACAGAAAGGTGTGATCAGCATCATGGTGCTGGCCCAGCATGGCCTGGTGGGCCTGATGGATACGCCCATCGATATCAGCTACCTCAGCGATGCGGTTATCATGCTGCGCTACTTCGAGCACGCTGGCATCGTTCGCAGGGCCTTGTCTGTCGTCAAAAAGCGCAGCGGACGGCATGAGAACACCGTTCGCGAGTACCGCCTCAGCGCCAGCGGCGTGCAGGTCGGGCCACCACTGAGTCACTTCAGCGGCATTCTATCGGGCACACCGGAATACACCGGTGATGCGACTCAGCTACTGACAGACGAGCATGAAGACGCCCATTAAATCCGAGCAGCCGTTGGTCGTCGTTTACGCCCCCATCGGCCGGGATGGCCCGGCCACAGCCGAGCTGCTACGCCGTAGCGGCATGGATGCGACGGTCTGTCACGGCGTCGATGAAGTGCTGCAACGCGCCGAAACCGATGCGTCTGCCGTGTTCATCGCTGAGGAAGGCCTGTTCGGTCATGACCTTCAAGCGCTATCGGACTGGGTCGATCGGCAACCGCCCTGGTCGGATTTTCCGTTCGTGGTCCTCACCAGCAAGCACCAACAACCCGCCGTTGCCGCCTGGCGGAAGCGCATGGTGGTAGCGCTGCGCAATGTTTCGCTGCTCGAACGTCCGGTGCAGAGCATTACCCTGACCAGTGCCGTGCAGGCGGCCGTACGCGGACGCCTGCGCCAGTACCAGGTGCGCGCCTTGATCGAAGCGCGGGAACAGGCGTCCCAAAAGCTCGAAGCACTGGTGGTCGAACGCACCAGCGAGCTGGAACGCACCAACCTCGAATTGCGCACGCAGATAGTCGAGCGCGCGCACATCGAAGAAACCCTGCGGCAAACGCAGAAGATCGAAGCCATCGGCCAGCTTACCGGCGGCATCGCACATGACTTCAACAACCTGTTGATGGTCATCTCCGGCGGGCTCGACATGCTCGACCGCCGCGACGACATGGAGCGCCGCAAGCGCCTCATGGACGGCATGCGCCAAGCCGCCCAGCGTGGCTCCGCGCTGACCCGCCAATTGCTGGCCTTTTCCCGCCGTCAATCCCTGGCGCCCGAGGCTGTCGACCTGGCTCAGCGGATCAGCCAGATGCGCGAGCTACTCGACCGCAGCCTGCGCGGCGATGTGCACGTCAGGGAAGAATTCGCGCCCGATCTCTGGCCCGTGGAAGTCGATCCAGGAGAGCTGGAGCTGGTCATTCTCAACCTCGCGGTCAACGCACGTGACGCCATGCCTGAGGGCGGCTCGATTCTTCTGCAGGCCTGCAACGCGCCCGATCAGCAAGTGCTCGGTCGCAGGGGCGATTTTGTCCGCCTGGCGGTCATCGATTCGGGCGTCGGCATACCAGATGACGTTCGCAACCGGGTCTTCGACCCGTTTTTCACCACCAAGGAAATTGGCAAGGGTTCGGGCCTTGGATTGGCGCAGGTCTATGGTTTCGCACGTCAATCCGGCGGCACGGTCTGGATCGATTCCGAATACGGCCAGGGCACCAGCATAGTGATGCTGCTGCCGCGCTCGGTGAACCTGCCGAGCCCGATCAAAGATCAGCCGCCAGTGGACGAACCCGTCCGGCGTTCGGCCGGCAACGTACTGCTGGTGGATGACGATGACGAGGTCGCGGCGCTGGTCGGCGAGATGCTCGAACACCTCGGCTACGAAGTGACCTACGCCGCCAGCGCCGCGGCAGCGCTGGGTGCCCTCGCCAACGAGCGCGAGATCGATGTGGTGTTCTCGGATGTGATGATGCCCGGCGGCATGAACGGCCTGGACCTGGCCCGCGAAATCCGGGCGCGCCAATTCGGCGTGCCAGTGCTGCTCACCAGTGGTTACGCCGAAGCGATCAAACAATCGGCCGAAGCCGAAGGTGTGCAGGTGTTGGCCAAACCCTATCGGCTGGAAGAGCTGGCTGCGGCGCTCAAGAGCGCAGTCGAAGTCATCGAGGCCTGATCGTTCAGCCTTGGCGCAAGGTGTTGATGAACGCCGTTGCCCGGTCAACGGCAGCCTGCTTGATGCAGGAGCGAGCGTGTTCGCGAAGTGCGCTATAGCGATCTTTAGCGCACTTCGCTTCTCGTCTGGTTTTCCCGCCGCAAATATCTTGAACTCTGCACACCGGCAGCAAGCTGGCGGCACGCACTCTCCTTACTGCTCGCGCTCGGCGCGCAGTCGGTTAGAACTAAGCGCCTTCCAGGTCGTCGAAACGCCTGCCCTGCCTTTACGGTACGCCGCAACCTCCCGTCTTCCCTTGCATCGCGCTCGTTTGCGCTTCAATCATCAGGACCCGATCGATGCCCTTTGCTTCCAATCAGTTCCGCCAAGCCATCCTGCCCCATAGAAACCCGATCGTTTATGCCGCCTTCACCGGCCTCCTGCTATCGAACGCTGCATTGTTAGCCCATGCCGAGGAATCGGCCATCGCGGCGCGCGATGCGCGGAACAAGCAATGGAGCCAGGAAATGATCGAGCAACCCGAGCATCAGGCACCGGCCCTCGACGCGAAGTACAACCACGTCATCACCTTCGGCCAGTCGCTGGCATCGGCTGCCGAGGGCTGGCCTGCGCTATCGAAGCAGCCAGGCTATGACAACCTCATGCTGGGCGACTCGACACGCTCGGCCACCTTTAGCGGCGATCGCTTCGTCCCGGTCGGCGGCGCCGCGTTCAAGCCGCTCCAGGCGGTGGTGCAGCTCAAACGCGACCCGAAGGTTCTGCTCGATGCCGAGGGCGTCGCGAAGCTGGAAGAAAAGGCCCAGGAAGAAGGCGAGTCGGTGGAGGTTGGCGCCTTGAACATGGCCCGGCGGCTCTACCTCGACAGCAAAGGCATCGAGGCCGACCCGCAGCATTTGCTCGTCGCCAGCAACGCTGCGACGTCGGGCCGCTCCATTGCTCAGCTGTCCAAGGTCGGCGGCACTCACGAATACAAGCGCGTGCCTCAAGCGGTGGATCAGGCCCGGCAGGTCGCGCAGGCCGATGACGCCAGCTACAACCTCAGCGCACTGTTCTGGCTGCAAGGTGAATACGACTATGCCGAGGTACAAGGCGGCGTCAACGACAAGGCCACCTACAAGAAGAGGCTGCGTCAATTGCGCAACGACCTGAACGAGGACACGGCCAAGGCCATCGGCCAGGAGCGGATGCCCGCGTTCATCAGCTACCAGACCGACGCCAAGACTTCAGTCGTCGACGGCAGCCTGGACATCGGCCTCGCACAATGGGAACTGGCGAAGGAAGAGCCCAACTGGTACCTGGCCGGCCCCGTCTATCCCTACGTCGACAAAGGCACGCATCTGTCGGCCAATGGCTACCGCTGGTTCGGCCAGATGCTCGGCAAGGTGTTCCATCAAGTGGTGGTCGAGCAGCGCGGCTGGCAACCGTTATCACCTCTGCACGCGACGGTCGAAGGCCGTGAAATCCTGATGGACTTCCACGTGCCTCATCCGCCGCTGGCCTTCAGCGAGCCCTATCTTGGGCACAAGGCGCAAATGATCGAGAACTACGGTTTCGTCATCACCGATGACAAGGGCAAGGTACCGGTGGAAAACATCGAAGCCGCCGCTGATACCGTGTTGCGCCTGGTGGTTGGCCGCGATCTGGTGGGCGTCCCGACGATCCGCTACGCCAGCCATGCGACAGGCGGCGCCGGTGAACTGCATGACAGCGACCCGACCGTAGCGGACGCCCACTACCAATACCTGCCCGACGAAGGCATGCCGGACGAAGCAAACATCGCCGCGCTGGTGGGCAAGCCCTACCCGCTCTACAACTGGTCGATTGCTTTCGAGATCAAGCCCACCCAAGGCCACGACTCGGTGCGCTGAAATCACGCACTGCTGCGCAGGCGGGCCAGGTCCTTGACCGGGGAGGCGCCGAACAAGCGGCTGTATTCCCGGCTGAATTGCGAAGGACTTTCATAACCGACCCGATAGCCCGCCGCCGACACGTCCAAGCCTTCAGCCATCAGCAAGCGGCGGGCTTCCTGCAGGCGAAGCTGCTTCTGGTACTGCAGCGGGCTCATGGCGGTCAGCGCCTTGAAACGGTGGTGCAGGCTGGAGCTGCTGAGGTTGACTCGTCGCGCCAGCTCCTCGATGCGCAGCGGTTCGACGTAGTTGCGGTTGAGCCATTCGATAGCATCGTTGACCCGGTGCGACTGGCTGCCTTGCAACGCTACCGCCTGAAGATGATGGCCCTGCGGCCCACGGAGCAACCGGTAAAAAATCTCCCGTAACGCCAGTGGCGCAAGCACCGGTATGTCCCGAGGGTCTTTCAGCAGGCGCACCAGGCGCAGCGTGGCATCCAGCAGCGGCGCGTCGATACGGTCCAGATAGAGGCCGCGCCCCGCGGTTTCTTTCGGCCCTGGCTGCAGGTTGGCCTCAGCGACCAGCCCGGCAATCAACGACGGATCGATGTCCAGACGGATGCAGAGGTAAGGCTCATCGCTGGACGCCCGAATGACACAGCCCGACACGGGCAACGTCACGGACACCACCAGATAGTGCAGTGGGTCGTAGCGATACAGTTCGTCCGCCAGGCGCACTTCCTTTCCGCCCTGCACGATGACGCACAGCGCCGGCTTTTGCAGTCCGTAGGTCATCTCGCCGGGTTTTGCGCAACGGATCAGATGCAGCGGTTCAATGGCGGTCGGGTGCATGCCATCGCTGCTGACAGCATCAAAGACCAGCCGCGCCAATTCGGCGCGCTGGGCGGCGATTTCGTCACTCGATGGAGAAATGAAGGAATTCATGGGCAGCGGGTTCTGAAAAAACGGTAAGTCAGCTTAGCAGCTCGCTGCTGTTGCCAGAGTGAGGGCGGGAGGTATGCGGAAAGTGTTTCTGTCAGCGACTCGCGGAGCAAGCAACGGCCGCCGATGTGCCTCCGCATACCGTCATCTTCATGACATGCAGTGATGATATTTTGATATCACCACGCAATCGAGTGCCCTACCGTGATTCGACGGTTTCTGTCATCTCCCAAGTTTCCTCAGCTCCTGTTGCTTTCGCTCTGTATCGTGACGCTGGTTTTCTTGTGGGGACTTTGCTGGCATCAGGAGCAGTCCTCTAGAAAGGGGGCGTTGCAAGCCAAGGCCGCCGAGCATCTCAGTTTGGCCAGTATGGCGGCGGAGCATCTGCGGCAACTCGTCGACCATGCACAGATAGTCGGCTCGCTCTCATTCGGCGCTGCGCATGACCAGACGCCTGATAGCCAAGGCATCACTCAGCTGCTGGCCACTGACCCGATGCTTGAGCATGCAAGCCTCTACGACCTGAACGGCCAACCACTCGCCTCCACCCACTCGACCGACACTCTGCCACTGCCGGAGCAATGGCTCGGGGAATTCCGTGCCCACACCGCGCAATACGGCAACAAACCCTACCTGCCCCGACGTACCGACTCGCAACAGGAGCCAGTGGCGACGAACGGGCGGCTGCCGTTTCTGTTGCCACTGGCGAACCCCCGCTCGCTGGAGCTTGAGCGCATCTTGCTGGTGGAGCTGGACGTCGGCTACCTCTCCGCGCTGCTGCACAACAGTGAACTTGGCGATACCGGGCTGCTGCATTTGCTGGATAGCACCGACGAGGAGCGGCTGTACCTGAGCAACGACGGAATTGTCATAACGGGCAAACGTCTGACGCCCGGACTGCCCGCAGGGAAGGATGCAGGCAGGGTCACTCAGTATGGCGCTGGGGACGAATATCAAAGCCTTTACCGCCGCGTTCGTGACAGCGGTTTCAGCGTGGTCGTCAGCCAGCAGGTGAATGAGATCCTCGATGCGCAACAGCGCAGCTTCAGCCGTCAGCTCTGGATCAACCTGGGCATGACGCTGGTTATCCTCGGCGGAATGTTCTGGACGATCCGGCTGCTGCACAAACGCCATGAGGCGTTTTGCGCACTTGAGCAGGCGCATCGAATAAACCAGGAGTTGATCAGCCGGTTGGAGGACGAGCATCGGCGCAGCACCCATGCAGCCGCTACCGACCACCTGAGCGGCCTGCACAATCGCCGGCAGTTCATGGATATCTGCGCTGAAACCCTGGCTCGCCAGCGCAGCCAGCGTCGTCTGATGGCGATACTCTTCATCGACATGGATCGATTCAAATCGATCAACGATTCGCTGGGGCACAAGGTCGGAGATCTGCTGCTGCAGGCCGTGGCGGGGCGGATCAGCCGCGCGCTGGAGCCGGGCGACCAGGCGGCGCGCTTTGGCGGTGATGAATTCGTCGTACTGCTCGCGGGTGACCGCAGCGAAGAACAGATTGATACCTGGGTGCGCGATCTGGTGAACAAGCTCACCGCTGTCTATGCCCTCGATGAACATGAGGTCAACACCAGCCCGAGCATCGGTGTCAGCATCTGCCCTCGGGACGGTCAGGAGGTCGACGGTTTGATCCGCTGCGCTGACGCGGCGATGTATTCGGCCAAGCAGTGCGGCCGTGGTCAGTATCGATTCTTCGACCCCTCGCTGAACCTGTCGGACATCAACGAGTTCTCACTGGAGCAGTCGCTGGTCGCGGCGCTCAGCGAACGACAGTTCGTCCTGCATTACCAACCGCAGATCCAGCTGGATTCGATGCAGGTCACCGGCTACGAAGCGCTGGTGCGCTGGGAACACCCGCAGTTCGGCCTGCTCTACCCGGATCGCTTCATCTCGCTGGCCGAGCGCAGCGGCTTCATCGTTGCGCTCGGCTGGGAAGTGATTCGCCTGGCACTCGAAGAGCTCAAGCACTGGCGGGCGCAAGGGCGCCGTTCACGGTTGGCGGTCAACGTCTCGGCGATGCAGCTGCGCCAGGCGGATTTCAGCGAGCGCCTGCTAAGCGAGCTGGCGCAGCGTGGGATCGAAGCCTGGCAATTCGAGCTGGAGATTACCGAAACGGTGGTATTGGATGATGAAGGAATGGCGGTCGAGCATCTCGAACGGCTGCGGGTAGCCGGGCTGCACATCAGCCTTGACGACTTTGGCAGAGGCTATGCGGGCTTCGCCCACCTGCACTCGATGCCGCTCAGCACGCTGAAGATAGACCGTGCGCTGATCGCCCCGCTGTCCAACAGCTACGACGACAACCCCATCGTCTCCTCCACCATCACCCTGGCGAAACGTCTGGGTTTGACCGTGGTGGCCGAGGGGGTCGAAACGCGTGATCAGCTTGTTTACCTGAAGCTGGCCGGTTGCGACATCGCGCAGGGTTATCACTTCAGCCGGCCGATGTCCGCTGAGCAGCTCTACCAGTACGAACCGTTCATCAGCACGGCGGAAGCTGTGCTGGCGTGAAGCACTAGCTCACGTGACTGGTGTTCCGTGCGCGACAAAAAAAGCCGGCACTAGGACCGGCGTTCTTCACTCACTATATCGATCGATCAGCTACGGGCGCGCTCGGCGTCGCGCAGTGCTTTAACCTGATCATGGTTGCGCTGTACACCCTGCATCTGGCGCTCCACGACTGAACGCGCATCCATGGGCAGGTCTTTTTCCAGCGCTTTGCGGTAACTTTTGAGGGCGACGTCCTCGCCACGCTCACACTCGTTGAGAATGGATTGATCATCGTTGCCGGTGATCTTGGTCTTGAGGTCGACCCAACGACGGTGCATATCACCGGCAGTACTGGTGGAGGTTTCCGGATCGCCGCCCATGGCGCGTACCAACTGCTGCAGCTCGGCGGCTGCAGTCGCGCAACCCTGGGCACGCTCGTTCATGGTGGTCTTGAGCTGCGGATTCTTCAGGTCCTCCGCGCATTCGCGAAAACCCTTCTCACCGTCCTTGCAGGTTTCGATGAGATCATTGAGTACGGAAATGGTGTCTTGGGTATCCATGAAAAGTCCTCCTAATGGCTTGTGAACAGGCCGGAACAAACACGGCCAACCTGTTGAGTCGACTGTGCCGTTTCGACAAAGGTTCAGCCGAGCCGCCCGGTGGAAGCCGCGCTCAACGAGGAAAGGACAGGCTGAAGCAGGTGCCTGATGCGTCGCTTGTCACCCGCACCTCACCGCCATGCAACTGCATGATCGATCGTACGATTGCCAGCCCCAGCCCGCCGGAGTCGCCCGGCTCGGCACGGGACGGATCGCAGCGATAAAAGCGGTCGAACAACCGCGGCAGGTGTTCGGCTGCAATCGGCTCGCCGCTGTTTTCTACAGTGATCACCACGTTGTCAGCCGTACGCTCGCAGCTCACGCAGACCCCCGTTCCCGTCGCGCCATAGCGCAGCGCATTGGCGATGAGGTTGGCCAGCGCCCTGCGCAGCAGATCCGGATCGGCGTGCAGGCTGCCGTTCGCCTCGTTCACTACCCACATCTGGTGCTCTTCGGCAACGCCCTCGAAATAATCACCGAGCTGTTCCACGGTTTCGGCCAGGTCGATGTCCTGCCGGTGAATTGAAACATCGACCTGCTCTGTGCGGGCTAAAAACAACATGTTGTTGATCATGCGCGCCAGACGCTCGTACTCCTCCTGATTTGACGCCAGTAGGCTCTGGTAATCCTCCAGCGAACGAACCCGGCGCAGCGCCTGTTGGGTCTGGCCCATCAGGTTGCTGAGCGGGGTGCGCATCTCGTGCGCCAAATCTTCGGAGAACCGCGACAGCTGGGTGAAGCCCGCCTCCAGCCGCGCGAGCATCTGGTTCAGTGCATCGCTCAAGGCCCGGAGCTCACTGAACTCGGCGCAATCGTCGATTCGCAGGTGCAGGTGCTGGACGTCGATAGCCAATGCGCGGCGGGTCAGCTGACGCACTGGTCGCAGCCCCCGCTCGCTCACCAGCCAGCCCAACAGAAAAGCCAGCAGCGCGCCGGCAGCCAGCGCGAACCAGAGTTTCAGGCGGTACGCCGCAAGCATCTGCTGACGCTCGGCCAGCAATTTGCCGGCAATCAGCGTCAGGCCGCCCTCCGCCCGCTCAATGTGCACCCAGGCCAGGCGCGCCTTGGCGCCAAGGTCATCGAGTTGCGGCTGCGCCTCGAGAGGCAGCTGCGGGATCGCCAACTGCACCGGATTGATCTCGATCAGCGCTCGGCCGCCTTCTCCCAGCACCCAGAGCAAATTGTCCCGGTTACCGAGCATATTGGCGTAGAGCTGAGGCCGCTGACGCAACGCTTCGATGCTATCGCTGTCATCGAGCAGAGCACGCATTCGCTCCAATCGCCCAAGCAGGGCCTGATCGTCGCGCCAGGCGATCTCGCGCTCCAGTGACTGGTACAGATAAAAACCGATGGCCCCCAGCAGCGCCGTGCCGACCAGCGCAAACATCAACGCCAGACGCAGGCTCAGCGAGCGTGGCAGCAGCTTCATTCCGGCACTTCCAACAGGTAGCCCATGCCCCGTACGGTATGGATCAGCTTGGGCTGGTAAGGGTCGTCCACCTTCGCCCGTAGCCGGCGTATCGCGACGTCGACGACATTGGTGTCGCTGTCGAAATTCATCTGCCAGACCTGCGAAGCGATCTGCGCTCGCGACAGCACCTCGCCTTCACGGCTGAGCAGCAGGTGCAGCAGCGCGAATTCCTTGTTGGTCAGCGTCAGCCGCTCGCCGTTGCGGCTGACGCGACGGCGTAGCAGGTCCAGCTCCAGATCTGCCACCCTGAAATGCTCGACCTCGCGCGGCGGCCCGCGACGCAACAAGGTGCGCACCCGCGCCAGCAGCTCGGCATAGGAAAACGGCTTCACCAGGTAGTCATCAGCGCCGAGTTCGAGGCCCTTGACCCGATCCTCCACGGCATCGCGTGCGGTGAGGAAAAGGACCGGCGTCTGCGCCTTGCGCCGCACGATTTGCAACAGCTGCCAGCCGTCGATGCCGGGCAGCATGACGTCGAGGATGATCAGGTCGAACTCGCTCTCCTGAATCAGGTGCTGGCCGTCCAGACCATTGAGCGCGACCTCCACCAGATAGCCGGATTCGCTCAAGCCCTTGCGCAGGTAATCGGCTGTCTTGAATTCGTCTTCCACCACCAGTATGCGCATCTGTACCTCCCGGACGAGGCGCATAGGCTAGGCCGGCCAGAGCGTTTATCCCATTACAAATACGTAATCCGCCGGCAATGGGTTTGACGGGGCCGCCAGCACAGGATGGCGCCACCTGCTCCACGGAGCCCATTGAGGAAAAACCGATGCGCATTGTTCCCCTGTCGCTGCTCGGCCTGGCGCTTGCCAGTGCCCAGGCTCTGGCCGCCACACCGCAACCTGTCAGCCAGCAGAACGTGTCGCTGCAACTGGCCAACGCCCTGCTCGACTCGACCATGGCCGCCTGCCATGCCGACGGCCGTACTGCCGCTGTGGCAGTGGTCGATCGCGGCGGCAACCTCGTCGCGCTGCAGCGTGATGACAATGTCGGTCCGCACAACACCATCGCAGCACAGCGCAAGGCCTACACCGCGCTGTCGAGCAAGACGCCGACCCGTCTGTTCGGTGAGCGTGCGCGTCACAACCCGGACGCCGTCAATCTCAACACCTTCGATGAACTGCTGCTGCTTGGCGGCGGCGTTCCGCTGCGGGTCGGCGACGAGGTGATTGGTGCAATCGGCGTAGCCGGTGCCGGCGGCGCCGAAACCGACGAAGCCTGCGCCACCCAGGCGATCGCTCAACTAATGCCTTCCAAATCCTGATCGGAGAACAACCATGAACTCTTTGAAAACCCTTTGCGCCAGCCTCGTTCTTGCCAGCCTTTCCAGCCTTGCCATGGCTGCCGACAACCCGCTCAGCGTGCATGTGCTCAACCTCAACGATGGCTTGCCCTCGCCTGATGTGAAAGTCACGCTGGAAAAGCAGAACGGTAAGCAGTGGACTGCCCTGAATGATGGAGTGACCAACCAGCAGGGCCGCATTACCGCGCTGTACCCAGAAGACAAACCGCTGGAAAAAGGCACCTACCGTGTCACGTTCAAGACGGGTGACTGGTTCGAGGCGCACGACGCCACGAGCTTTTTCCCGGAAGTCCCGGTGATCTTCGAAGTGGACGGCACGGTGCCGCACTACCACATTCCGTTGTTGCTCAGCCCATACGGTTTCTCGACCTACCGGGGTAACTGAGCCCTTAGAACCTGACTCACTGATAGTTGCAGCCAGACAGGCTGCAGCTACCCGCCACGGCTCGTCTAGATCATTTGCCCGCCACCCAACGGCAGCGGGCAGCCAAGCAGATAGCCCTGCGCCTTACTGACCTGCAGTTCCCGCAGAATGGCCAGTTCGGCCTCGGTCTCGACGCACTCGGCGACGATCTTGCACTCAGTTTCCTGGCCGAAACGAATCAGTGCCGAGGCGAGTGCTCGGCAGTCGCGGTTGCTGTCGATGTTACGGATCAGGCTGCCGTCGAGTTTGATCACGTCCGGCCTGAGCTTGAGGATGTGGCGAAAGCTCGCATAGCCAGCACCTGCATCGTCAACAGCCAATAACAGGCCTTTGGCTCGCATCGGCGCGAGCGCTTCGGCAATCTGGTCATAGTCACGAACCGAAGCATGCTCGGTCACCTCGAGCATCAGTCGGTCCAGCGGCTGGCCTTGCAACACTGTTCCGACTGCGCCGGCCAGAATGGTTTCCGGCGAGACGTTGATGGACAGGTAGCAGTCTGCGCGAATGTTACCCAGCCCCTTCAATGCTTCCTTAACCAACGCCATCTCAAGCTCGCACTGCAGACCGACTTGCTCGGCCTCGTCAAACCAGAGATCGGGGGTACGTTGCGGTTCGCCAGAGAAACGCGCCAGCGCTTCGTAGCCGACCACGCTGTTCCGTAGTACGTTGAAGATAGGCTGGTACACCACGTTGTAGGCCTGCTCACTCAGTACGCCATTGATCCGTGCGAGCCGCTCCTCCTGCTCTCGTTGCTCGCTAGCCTGCGTTTCGAGCAGCCGGCCGGCGAAATCGGCGAACAACCGCAGGGTGTCCAGGTCACGCTCGTTCAACGTGCCGTCAGGCTTGGAACTGAAGCAACAGAAGGTGCCGTATAGCCGGCCATCGCTGAAGCGGATCGGCACGCCGATATAGGAGCCGATGCCGAGGATGGCAGTGATTGGCAGGGCCACCGCTTCGGGCAGCTTGCTGGTGTCCGGGATCAACTGCGGCAATCGGCCGTCAACGACCCGCTGGCAGTAACTGTCGGAGAGAGGATCAGAGCCTCCGACACATATCGGTGGCGGGTCGTCCCGACCGCTCACATGACGAAACACCCGCAAGCCCTGCACCATCTCGGCAACGAACGCGACATCCATCCCCAGATGCGAACGCACCGAGCGCAGCGCCTCACAGAGCATGTCGCCCACCGAGTGGCCCGCTGCTTCTATGTCCCGCAGCATGAAGGCCGCGTCACCCCTGTTTTCGAAAACTTCAGGGCCCAACCGAACGTTCTGCAGCATTCACACCTCCGGTGAATTAGGCGTTTCGCTTCGACGGCTTGAGTAGATGACCTTATCCGCAACGAGGTTAACGCTTGGCCCCCGCTGCACGGTTAAGACTTGTCGCCAGTGTGGTTTGTTTCGGACGTCTTGCTGAGTATTCCGGATGATCGGTCTCTGGTTACGTCGCTCCGCCGTCGGTTTACCCGGCACTAAAGCCTTTGAGCCTCATCGGGCGTAGATCAGCGCCGCCATTGCTCGTTTACACAGCTGTCGGCGCACCGTGCGTACCAGGTGCTAGCGGTTGGCAAAGCGAGTCCTGGTAAGTTGACTGACCGGCTCAGCGAGCGACGAATGATCCATCGACCGCCGCAGAAACCGGACCGGTAATGGGGGCTGGGCGACCGAGCAAGAAGCCCTGCGCCTTGTTGACCTTGAGCTCGCGCAGTACCGCCAACTCCGCTTCAGTCTCGATGCACTCGGCCACGACCTTGCTGCCCGTTTCCTCCGCGAAGCGAATCAATGCGGCCGCCAGCGCCCGGCACTCGATGTCCCTGTCGATGTCGCGGATCAGGCTACCGTCGAGCTTTATTACGTCCGGCTTGAGCTTGAGAATGTGGCGAAAGCTGGCAAAACCCGCTCCCGCATCGTCCACTGCCAGTCTCAGGCCCTGCTCTCGAAGTGGTTCGAGGACATTAGCGACAGTCTCGTAATCGCCGATGGACACATGCTCGGTTATTTCAAGGATCAACCGGTCCAGCGGCTGACGCGCAAGCGTTGCAGCGAGACCCCCAGTTAGCACCGTAGCCGGCGAAACGTTCAGGGACATGTAGGTCTGTTCCGGCAGAAAAGTGAGCCCCTTGAGCGCCTCCTCGATCAAGGCGATTTCCAGTTCCGCTTGCAGGCCGACCGATGCCGCCTCGGCGAACCACAGATCGGGGGTTCGTGCCGGCGTTGCACTGAAACGCGCCAAAGCTTCGTAACCAACGATCCGGTTTTCGAGCAGATGAATGATCGGTTGATAGATCACCGAGTACGCCCGTCCCTCCAGCACTGACTGGATGCGGCTATGGATTTCAGCGCAGCGCATCTCGCTGAGCGCATGCCGTTCGAGCAACCGCCCGGCAAAAGCGGCAAACAACCTCAACGTATTGAGATCACGCTCGTTGAGGGTGCCGTCAGCGGTCGTGCTGAAACAGCAGAAGGTCCCGTAAAGGCGACCATCGCTGAAACGCAGCGGCACGCTGAGATGCGCGCCAACCGGCAGGGCCTTGGTCACTGGCATGGCTAGGGCTTCGGGCAGGAGCGCCGCGTCCTGGATCAACTCGGGCAGGCGACCGTCCAAAACACGCTGACAGTAACTGTCTTCCAGCGGATCTGAGCCGCCGATGGTGAGTTGCAGTGGCACGAAGTTGCCATCAAGGTAGCGGAACACACGGCTTCCACCGCGAAACTCGCTGATGAACGCTACCTCCATACCCAGATGCATGCGCACCGCATGAAGCGCTTCGGTGAGCATTTCGCTGACCGAAAGGTTAGCGGCCTCTAGCCGAAGTAGGATCGATACCGGATCGTCGATTACCGTAAAGCGATCGATATGGTTCGGCTTCAGATCATCAGACATGGTCTCCCTCCTCTACCACGGCAGCCATGCTTTGCCGTGTGAATACCAACAGCGTCAGATAGCCGCGCCTTCCCAGAGCGGCCTCTGAACAGTTGCTCCGATACTACTGTAGCAACTCAGACGCGGTGTTCCTGCCGACAGTCGGCTCATCGGAGGTTCAGGGTCGAACTATCAGCATCCGGTCAGGCTTCTTCGGTGCGCCGAACCTCGCCGGACCTGGCACCCCTCGGGAGCGCCAGCAGCACGTCCCCAACAAGGAACAACAGCAGGCTGCCACCCAGTACCGGCAGGCAGTAGCCAACACCCAGCGCGACCGCACCGGTTGCCCATTTGGCTCGGGGCGAAAGCTGTCGCAGCACATCGACCATGCCCTGGCGGCCCGCCCGGTGCAGCCTGCGACGCCGCCACCACATCAGATAGCCAACGCCCACCAGAACCGCCAATCCCAGCGCTGTCGCAGCAAGCAACAGCTGGTTGGCGAGGCCGAACAGCGAGCCCATGTGCGCATCGATGCCCCAGCGTGTCAGTTTGGCTGCCAGCGGGAAGGTGGAAAAATCCGTGCGATCGGTAATGCGCAGCGTGCGCGGGTCGACCGCGACGGCATCGACCTGAGTGGGCCAGCTGCGGTCGATTTCAGTCACCGTCCAGGCGCGATCTGGTCCGGCAGCCGGGACGATCTCGACCTTGCCAGCGTCTATTCCGCTCGCTCTGGCCGCGCTAAGGACTTGATCAAACATCTCCGGTGCTGCCACTCGGGGCGCCGACATGGCCATTCCGGTGTGGTGTGCATGTTCGCCCGCAGGTGCGGGCGTTTCGCCATCCAGTGCGGTCGAGACACTCGGGGTCGACATGCCCAATGCGGCTCGCGCAACACCGATGTTGCCGCCGGCCCAGCGCGACCAGGTCAGCCCGGTCGCGGAGAAGAACAGCAGCCCGGCCAGCAGGCACAAACCGAGCGAGGCGTGCCAACGTCGCAGCCCTTTTGAGCGCACCGGACCTCCGCTGTGCCGCCGCCGGATGTACCACAACGCAAAGCCACCCAGTGCTGCGACCCACAGCCAGGACGCTGCCAGCTCGCTGTACAACCGCCCTGGCTCGCCCAACAGCAGGCTGCGGTGAAACTGATCGAGCCATGTGCGCAACGGCAGCACGCCACTCGTGCCGTAGACGAGCAGGTCGCCCCGAATCTCAGCTGTAACCGGGTCGATGAATATGGCGCGACTTTCCGACGCGCCAAGGCTTGGCGCCTGAAACATTACGCGCGTAGTCGTGCCCGGTTGCGGTGCCGGACGTACCGCCGACAGGGTCGCCGCTTCGCCGATATAGGTCTGGGCCGCCTCGATCAGCCGAGCCAGTGGCTGCGGCGAACCGGTGCTGTCGCTGTAGAGCTGCTCGGCGTACAGCCGGTCCTCTAGCTGCGGTGTCAACGCATAGACCAGGCCGCTCAAGGCAGCAACGAAGATGAACGGGCCGACCAGCAGCCCGACGTACAGATGCAAACGAATCAATAACGCCAGCAGTGGGTGCTGTGTTCGGGAAGCCAGGAGTGGCGCCTCATGGTGGGCGCCAGCGGTACTTGAAGTCATGACTACTTACTCGATCGAAACGGCAGCAGCTTCTCTGTAAGAGCCAGTTTGCTGCGATCAATAGCGCAGCAATGGATCAGATCGCGAGCAAGCTCGCGCCTACAAAGGCGGGGCCGTATTTTCGCGCTGCCGGCCGGAAAACAGGCCTGCAGCAAGGGCCAGCAACCAACAGCGGCGCGAACGCAACCACCCGCGGCTACCGGACAAACAAGACTTGATCGATCAAGCGAAAGGAGAGGCCCGGGGGTTCAGGCTCGGCCAGCGATATCGCGGCGATAACAGCGATGCGATGACCGAAGGCAAGTTGCCGAGCGGCACCAGCCGAGGATGAAGCAATACTGGCGAGCCGGCTGGAATAGCTGCCAGCGAGGCCGACCCCGCGGCACAGCAGCAAGGCATACCCTGATGATGACTCTGCGCCGGCGCGGGCTCGCTGGCATGACCGTGATGCTGGTCTACCTTCACCACATGGTGCTGGCCCGACTGGCCCATCGCATCATGCCCACCGGCCATAGCCATGGCCCGCATATGGGCAGCCATCAGCGGCATCGAGCACAGATGCAGCAAGACGGCGAAGGCCGCTATCCAGACGGGAGCACGACGCGGGCGTTGCATATGGCTAGCGGCTCCAGTGGAAGGGAATGGCGCCGAACCCAGAGTCCGACACCTGTGCATTACTTGGCCGTGCCCTTGGCCTTGCGGCGGGTGGGCGGTTGTTTATCCTGCCCGACTTCTGCGCGAAGGGTTATCCAGGTCGGCGCATGGTCGCTGGCATGTTCCTGGTCACGCACCCAGCGATCCACCCCGGCGTCGACCAGCCGTGGCGCCAGGTCGGCACTCAGCAGCAGGTGATCGATGCGCAGCCCTGAATTCTTCTGCCAGTGCTGGCGGAAATAGTCCCAGAAGGTATAGAGGCGTTCGTCCGGGTACTTGGCGCGCAACGCATCGGTCCAGCCCTGATCCAGCAGGCGCTGGAAGCACTCACGGCTTTCCGGTTGCAGCAACGCATCCTTGGCCCAGGAGCGCGGATTGTAGATGTCCTCGTCGGTGGGCACCACGTTGTAGTCGCCCGCCAGCACCACCGGGTGCCCGTTAGCGAACAACCCAGCCGCATGCTCGATGAAGCGCTCGAACCAGCTCAGCTTGTAGTCGAACTTCGGTCCCGGCTGCGGATTACCGTTGGGCAAATAGAGGCAGGCGACGATCACCCCATGGGCGGCGGCTTCGAGATAACGACTGTGGGTATCGTCCGGATCGCCCGGCAAACCTCGGCGGATCTCCAGCGG
The DNA here is from genome assembly GCF_038562055.1 of Stutzerimonas chloritidismutans. Taxonomy (GTDB): domain Bacteria; phylum Pseudomonadota; class Gammaproteobacteria; order Pseudomonadales; family Pseudomonadaceae; genus Stutzerimonas; species Stutzerimonas chloritidismutans_A. The sequence continues at coordinate 394,914 of NZ_JBCFXD010000002.1, forward strand.
GTCGTCGCCCTTGGCCAGGATCGCCACTCCATTCCACGATTTCTGCCCCTGCCAGATAGCGCCGTAACCGGCGGCACGAATGTCATCAATGGGGAAGTCGGCGTCCTGCGCTTTGAGCTCCTGCAAGCACACCACGTCCGGCTGTTCGCGCTCCAGCCATTCGAGCAGGTTGCTCCGACGGGCACGGATTCCGTTGATGTTGAAGGTGGCGATTTTCAGTTGATCCACTGGGCACCTCTTGACGATAGGCTGCAATGGTTTGACGGCCGCAGCGCGTGGATGTGCTTCGCGACATCCACCCTACGACCAGACGCAGACCGGCGTGGTTCGACTCAGCGGACCTCCCAGTAACCCGGCGCGTTGTAAATCTGCTTCAGGTAATCGATGAAGAAGCGGACCTTGGCCGGCAGATAGCGCTGCTGCGGGTACACCGCTTGAATGTCGTAGGCCGGCAAGGCGAATTCGTCGAGCACCGTGACCAGTTCACCGCGCTTGAGCTCGGCCTGAATCTCCCAGGTCGAGCGCCAACCAATCCCCAGTCCTTGTTTGACCCAACCAAACAAGAGCTCACCGTCATTGCAGTCGAGATTCCCCGCCACCCGCACCGCCACCTGTTTGCCGTCACGCAAAAAGGTCCAGCCGCGCTGCTGTCCGCCTTGCAGGTTGAACGCCAGACAATTGTGTCGCGCCAGATCTTCCAGCGTGCGCGGTACGCCCTGGCGCTCGAAGTAGTCAGGCGAGCCACAGACCACACGGCGGTTGGGAAACAGCTTGATGGCGACATAGTTGGGATCGGTCACCTCGCCGATGCGGATGCCCATGTCGTAACCGTGCCGCACCAGATCGACCACGCTGTCGGTGAAGTTGAACGACAGCTGCAGGTCCGGGTAGCGCGCCTGAAAGGCCGGCGCGTGCGGGCCGATATGCCGCCGGCCGAACGCCGCCGGCGCCGAGACTACCAAGTGCCCACGTACCGAAGTGCGGTCGTGGCTAATGCTGGCGTCCGCTTCATCGAAGTCCTTGAGCAAACCGCGGGCACGCTCAAGGTATTGCTCGCCCAGGTCGGTCAGCGCCAGCCCGCGCGTCGAGCGGTGCATCAACTTGACGCCCAGGTGCCGCTCCAGCGCATCGAGCCGGCGCCCCATGACCACCGGCGTCACGCCCTCCTTCAGCGCCGCAGCGGCGAAGCTGCCGTTTTCAGCGACCAGCACAAAGCTGTGCAAGGTTGTATAGCGATCCATTCGATACTCCTGATATCGACAGAACTGAAGTTTCGGCCAATTCCCTCGTTCCGGCCAGCCCTTCATGCTTGAGCCACGTATAAAAACTATCGAGTTACCGAAGAGGAAACGACCCATGGCCCGAATGAGAGCAATCGATGCCGCCGTAGCGGTGTTACGCAAGGAAGGGATTGATACCGCCTTCGGCATCCCCGGCGCCGCGATCAATCCGCTGTATTCCGCCATGCGTGCCGACGGCAGCATCCGTCACATTCTGGCTCGCCACGTCGAAGGCGCTTCGCACATGGCCGAGGGATACACCCGCACCAAGGCCGGCAACATCGGCGTGTGCATCGGCACCTCGGGCCCGGCCGGTACCGACATGATCACCGGCCTCTACTCGGCCTGGGCCGACTCGATACCGATCCTCTGCATCACCGGCCAGGCGCCACGTGCTCGCCTCTACAAGGAAGACTTTCAGGCTGTGGACATCGAATCCATCGCCAAGCCGGTCACCAAGTGGGCCGTGACCGTGCGTGAGCCGGCACTGGTGCCGCGCGTATTCCAGCAGGCGTTCCACGTCATGCGCTCCGGTCGTCCCGGCCCGGTACTCATCGACCTGCCGTTCGACGTGCAGATGGCCGAGATCGAATTCGACGTCGACACCTACGAACCGCTCTCCGTTTACAAGCCGGCCGCCACGCGCAAACAGGTCGAGAAAGCCATCGACATGCTCTGCGCCGCCGAGCGCCCGCTGATCGTCGCCGGTGGCGGTATCTACAACGCCGGAGCCGAAGCCTTGCTGTTGGAGTTCGCCGAAACCGTTGGCGTGCCGGTGATCCCCACCTTGATGGGCTGGGGTTCGATCCCCGATGACCATCCGCTGATGGCCGGCATGTGCGGGCTGCAGACCAGCCATCGCTATGGCAACGCCAACATGCTGGCCTCTGACTTCGTGCTCGGTATCGGCAACCGCTGGGCCAACCGCCACACCGGCTCGGTCGACGTCTACACCAAGGACCGCATCTTCGTGCACGTGGATATCGAACCGACCCAGATCGGCCGGGTGTTCTCGCCGGACTTCGGCATCACCTCCGATGCCGGGGCCGCGCTAGAGCTGTTCGTCGAGGTTGCCAAGGCGCGCAAGGCCGCCGGCCAACTGCCGGACCGTACTGCATGGGCCGCCGACTGCCTGGAGCGTAAGCGCACGATGCTGCGCAAGACGCACTTCGACTCGGTGCCGATGAAGCCGCAGCGCGTGTACCAATGCATGAACAACGCCTTTGGCCGCGACGCCTGCTACGTCAGCACCATCGGCCTGTCGCAGATCGCCGCCGCGCAGTTCCTGCATGTCTACAAGCCGCGCCACTGGATCAATTGCGGCCAGGCCGGCCCGCTCGGCTGGACCATTCCGGCCGCGCTGGGTGTGGTCGCCGCGGACCCGACGCGCAAGGTGGTGGCGCTTTCGGGCGACTACGACTTCCAGTTCATGATCGAGGAGTTGGCCGTGGGTGCGCAGTTCAAGCTGCCCTACCTCCACATCCTGGTGAACAACGCCTACCTCGGCCTGATCCGCCAGGCGCAGCGCGGGTTCGAGATGGATTACTGCGTGCAGTTGGGCTTCGAGAACATCAACGCCGACCAGAGTGGCATGGAAGGTTACGGCGTCGACCACGTCGCGGTGGTCGAGGGCCTGGGATGCAAGGCGATCCGCGTGTTCCGCCAGGAAGACCTGCGCCCCGCTATCGACCAGGCCCAGGCCTGGATGGCCGAGCACCAGGTGCCGGTGGTGATCGAGGTGATTCTGGAGCGCGTGACCAACATCGCCATGGGCACCGAGATCGACGCCATCAACGAATTCGAACCGCTGGCCGAAGGCCGGGAAGACGCCCCGACTGCGGTCGCGCTGCTGGATTGATCGTTACACCGAGCGCGACCTGCCACCAACGCGTGGAAGAGGCTTCGCCGTCTTCCACCCTACGGCGGGAACAGCTCGGACTCGTAGGGTGGATATCGCGAAGCATATCCACCGCAAACGCAACACCCCGGATGGCTGCGCGTCGCGCAACCACCACGAGCATCACCGGATTGTCCCTACAGACAAAAAAGGAGAAACCCCATGCCCAGCTTTGCCGCCAACCTGTCCATGCTGTTTACCGAGCTGGACTTCCTCGACCGCTTCGCCGCCGCTGCCGAAGCCGGCTTCAGCGGTGTCGAGTACCTCTTTCCCTACGACTATCCGGCCGAAGAGATCAAGTCGCGCCTGGACGCCCACAACCTGACCCAGGTGCTGTTCAACCTGCCGGCCGGTGACTGGGCCAACGGCGACCGCGGCATTGCTTGCGATCCCGAGCGGGTCGATGAATTTCGCGCCGGTGTCGACCAGGCCATCGCCTATGCCAAGGTCCTGGGCAACAGCCAGATCAACTGCCTGGCCGGTATCGCACCCAAGGGCGCCGACCTCGGCAAGCTGGAGATGACCTTTATCGAGAACCTGCGCTACGCGGCGAAGAAGCTCGAAGCAGAAGGCATCCGCTTGGTCATGGAGATGATCAATACCCGCGACATCCCGCGCTTCTTCCTCAACAACACCTCCCACGCGCTGGAGATTCGCGACAAGGTCGGCAGCACCAACCTGTTCCTGCAGTACGACATCTATCACATGCAGATCATGGAAGGAGACCTGGCGCGCACCCTCGAGACCCACCTGGCGGCGATCAACCATGTGCAGCTGGCCGACAATCCCGGCCGTCACGAACCGGGTACTGGCGAAATCAACTACCGCTTCATGTTCGAGCACCTGGACCGCATCGGTTACCAAGGCTGGGTCGGTTGCGAGTACAAGCCGGCCACCACCACCGCAGCCGGCCTCGGCTGGATGAAAGCGCATAACGCTATCTGACCCGACCTGAACGAATCGAAGGAGAAAAACCTCATGGCTAAGATTGGATTTATCGGCACCGGCATCATGGGCCTGCCCATGGCTCAGAACCTGCAGAAAGCTGGCCACAGCCTTTTTGTTTCAACTCACCACGATGCGGCCCCGACCGCGCTGCTCGAGGCAGGCGCCGTTGCCCTGGCCAACCCGAAGGAAGTGGCGCAGGAAGCCGAGTTCATCATCGTGATGGTGCCGGACACCCCGCATGTCGAAGACGTGCTGTTCCGCGAGAACGGCATTGCCGAGGGCGTCGGCCCGAACAAGCTGGTGATCGACATGAGCTCGATCTCACCCAGCGCCACCAAGGCGTTTGCCGAAAAGATCAACGCCACCGGCGCCCAGTATCTGGATGCCCCGGTCTCCGGCGGTGAAGTCGGTGCCAAGGCCGCAACGTTGTCGATCATGGTGGGTGGTAGCGAGGACAGTTTTGCCCGCGCCCTGCCGTTGTTCCAGGCGATGGGCAAGAACATCACCCTGGTCGGCGGCAATGGCGACGGCCAGACCGCCAAGGTCGCCAACCAGATCATCGTCGCCTTGAACATTCAGGCGGTGGGCGAAGCCCTGCTGTTCGCCGCGAAGAACGGCGCCGACCCGGCGCGTGTCCGCGAAGCGCTGATGGGCGGTTTTGCCGGCTCGAAGATTCTCGAAGTGCATGGCGAGCGCATGATCAAGGGCACCTTCGATCCGGGCTTCCGCATCAGCCTGCACCAGAAGGACTTGAACCTCGCTTTGGCCGGTGCCCGCGAGCTGGGCCTGAACCTGCCCAACACGGCTAACGCGCAGCAGGTCTTCAGCACCTGCGCAGCCATCGGTGGCAGCGGCTGGGATCACTCGGCGCTGATCAAGGGGCTGGAGCACATGGCCAACTTCTCGATTCGCAAGGATTAAACAGAAACGTCAGCCTTCGAGCACGTTGCGCCGAGCCAAGCGGCCCACCTTCAGGGACAGACAGACCAGGTGGTGGGAACCGCAACGTTTGGCACAGCAATGCTCAAAGGGTCGGATTGGCGTTGCGTAGGGCCGGAATCACAGCGTCCCCCACAACCTCAGCCCTGCGCATCTGCGATCCGATCGCTGCCCTCGGGCAGCACCCCTTTCGACCTGCTCGGCACGAGGAGTCACGGCCTGACTGCCGGGTGGGTCGATTCCAAACCTTAGGACTTGCCTTTTGTACTTGCATAACCGAGCCCTAAGGTCTGGAATCGGGCACCTGACCTAATAGATGGAGTTGTACATGAACCTCGACCCGCAAGCCTTCCTGCGCGACCTGTTCACCGCCGCCATCGATGCCGCCCATCCGCGCCAGGTGTTGGCCGACCATTTGCCGGCAGACCGCAGCGGCCGCGCCATCGTCATCGGAGCAGGCAAAGCAGCTGCCGCCATGGCTGAAGCCATCGAAGCGGTCTGGGAAGGCGAGCTCTCAGGACTGGTGGTGACCCGCTACGGCCACGGCGCTGACTGCCGCAAGATCGAGGTGGTTGAAGCCGCGCATCCGGTACCGGACGATGCCGGTGAGCGCGTCGCCCGCCGCGTGCTGGAAATGGTCAGCAACCTCGAAGAAAGCGACCGGGTGATCTTTCTGCTCTCCGGCGGCGGCTCATCCCTGCTGGCGCTGCCGGCCGAAGGCATCAGCCTCGCCGACAAACAGGCCATCAACAAAGCGCTGCTGCGCTCCGGCGCGCACATCGGCGAGATGAACTGCGTGCGCAAGCACCTCTCGGCGATCAAGGGTGGCCGTTTGGCCAAGGCCTGCTGGCCGGCGAGCGTCTATACCTACGCGATTTCCGACGTGCCGGGTGACGAGGCCACAGTGATCGCTTCTGGCCCAACCGTTGCGGACCCGACCACCTCGGCCCAGGCGCTGGCGATTCTGGCGCGCTACCACATCGAGATTCCGCAGAACGTTCGCGCGTGGCTGGAAGATCCTCGTTCCGAGACGGTCAAGGCGGATGACCCTTGCCTGTCTCGCAGCCACTTCCAGCTGATCGCAAAGCCTCAGCAATCCCTCGACGCGGCGGCCGAGAAAGCGCGTGCGGCAGGCATCACCCCGCTGATTCTCGGCGATCTGGAAGGTGAAGCGCGCGATGTAGCCAAGGTTCATGGCGGCATCGCCCGTCAGGTCGTGCTGCATGGTCAGCCGATCAAGCCGCCCTGCGTCATTCTCTCCGGCGGCGAAACCACGGTGACCGTGCGCGGCCATGGCCGCGGCGGCCGCAATGCCGAGTTTCTTCTGAGCCTGACGGACACTCTGCAGGGCCTGCCGAATGTCTACGCCCTGGCGGGCGATACCGATGGCATCGACGGCTCGGAAGACAATGCCGGCGCCTTGATGACGCCCGAGAGCTACGCCCGCGCCGAGGCGCTGGGCCACAGCGCTGCCGATGCCCTGGCGAACAATGATGGCTACGGTTATTTCCAGGCGCTCGATGCGCTGCTGATGACCGGCCCGACGCGGACCAACGTCAACGATTTCCGCGCCATTCTGATCCTGCCGGTGTCCCGCTAGCGGGACACCGGCAAGCAGGGTCCCTAACCACAACTGCCGATAGAGCCTGCCATGACACCCGACAAGAAGGTCAAGATTCTCGCCACCCTGGGCCCTGCCACGCGCAGCATCGAGGATGTGCGCGAGCTGGTGGAAAACGGGGTCAACCTGTTCCGCCTCAACTTCAGCCATGGCGAGCACGCCGACCATGCCGAACGCTTCGGCTGGATCCGCGAAGTGGAACGTCAGCTGAACCAGCCGATCGGCATCCTCATGGACCTGCAGGGGCCCAAGCTGCGCGTCGGTCGTTTTGCTGAGGGCAAGGTACAGCTCAAGCGTGGGCAAACGCTGCGTCTGGACCTCGACTCGACGCCGGGAGACATCACGCGAGTCAACCTGCCACATCCGGAAATAATCGACGCCCTTCAGCCCGGCATGAGCCTGCTGGTTGACGATGGCCGTCTGCGCCTGACGGTAACGGCCAAGCACGCTGATGCCATCGAGACGCGTGTGGTGGCCGGCGGTGAGCTGTCCGACCGCAAGGGTGTCAACGTGCCAGAGGCGGTGCTGGAGCTGAGCCCGCTGACCGAGAAGGATCGGCGCGACCTGGCATTTGGCCTGGAGCTGGGCGTCGACTGGGTGGCGCTGTCATTCGTGCAGCGACCACAGGACATTCATGAAGCTCGCGAACTGATCGGCGACCGAGCTTTCCTCATGGCAAAGATCGAGAAACCCTCGGCTGTGCAGCACCTGCGCGAGATTGCGCGGCTGTGTGACGCGATTATGGTGGCGCGTGGCGACCTGGGGGTCGAGGTGCCCGCCGAAAATGTCCCGCGTATCCAGCGCAACATCGTCCGCACCTGTCGCCAGCTGGGCCGACCGGTGGTGGTGGCGACGCAGATGCTCGAATCCATGCGCTTCTCCCCAGCCCCGACCCGTGCCGAGGTCACTGATGTGGCCAACGCCGTGGCCGAAGGCGCCGATGCAGTGATGCTCTCGGCGGAAACCGCCTCCGGCGAGTACCCGCTGGAAGCGGTGAGCATGATGAGCAAGATCATCCGCCAGGTGGAAAGCGGCCCGGACTACCAGGCTCAGCTGGACGTCAATCGGCCAAGCGCGGAGGCTACGCTGCCCGATGCGATCAGCTGCGCCATTCGCCGGATCAGCGGCATTCTGCCGGTTGCGGTGCTGGTCAATTACACCGAATCAGGCCGCTCCAGCCTGCGCGCTTCGCGCGAGCGACCGGCCACGCCAATCCTGAGCCTGACGCCGAACCTGACCACCGCACGCAAGCTGACCGTGGCCTGGGGCGTGTACTCGGTGATCGATGCACGCATGTATGACATGGAGCATGTCTGCCTCAATGCGCTCGAACTGGCCCGTGCCCAGGGCATGGCGGGCACCGGGGACACTGTGGTGATCACGGCGGGCGTGCCGCTGGGGCAGTCTGGCACCACCAACTCGCTGCGTATCGAAACGCTCAACTGACCCTCCCAGAACACCTCATGGGCGGAGCCCGGCTCCGCCCATATGGGTCCGTCCGCTCTTTTCTCACGCCATGCTCATGCCCACTCGTTTTTCGTACCTGTTGCGCTCGATGCTAAACGGCATCAGCCAGGTCTTCTTGCAGCGCCATCTCGGCTGCGGGCTGCTGATCCTGTTTGCGATCGGTCTGCATGATCGTGCGCTGCTGGCTGGCGCCCTCCTCGGCCTGCTGGGCGGTACCTTGTCGGCGTGGCGTCTCGGTTACCCACCTGAGGATATCGAAACCGGTCTGTACGGCTACAACGCCGCGCTACTGGGGCTTCTGATCACGCTGATGCTCGGTTTGGCGCCGCTCGCCTGCTTGCTGGTGATCATCACTGGCGCGTTGTCCAGTGCCGTGCAGCACCTCCTGCTCAGACGGATGCGTGAACGGCGTAGCCTGCCGGGTTTCACCCTCTCCTTCGTCCTGCTCGGATGGTTGGCCATGGGCCTGTCAGGTGTTCTGGAAAGCGTTGTCCAGGCACGCATGCCCGAGCATCAGCTGGATGGCTGGGGCGCATTGGGTGGAATAATGCGGGGGGTGGGCCAGGTGCTGTTTCTGGCCGATCCGCGGGCGGGGCTGTGCCTGTTCGCGGCGTTGCTGTTGGCTGATCGGCGTGCTGCCGTATGGACACTGTGCGGCTCGGCAGTTGGCATATTTATGGCACTGCTGGGCGGCGCTTCCGAGCCATCAGCGCTGGCCGGGCTGGCTGGCTACAACCCGGCGCTGGCCGCTCTGGCGCTGAGTCAGGTTCACCACTCGGCACTGGCGCCAGCACTGGGCATCGGCTTGGCGATCATCTTTCGGCTGTTTTTCGACCAGCTCGGCCTGCCGCCGCTGAGCATGCCCTTCATTCTCGCGTGCTGGGCGGTCACGCTGGGTGAACGTCAGTCTCAGCGCCAGGGCGAATTGCAACCGAGCTGAGTCTTAGCCCCTGGTGGCGCGTGGGTCCTGGTCCCGCGGGTAGGTTCGTTCTTCTTCGATCTTGCCGTCGAGGGTATGAATTTTCACCGAGGCGGTTCGCAGCTTCATGTAATCACGGGTCTCGTTGATGATGTCTTCCTTCGTCGACGCTTCGAGCAGCGCGCGTTTATCGCCCTCCTCACGCAGTACCCAGCGATCGTCATCGTGCGTGATGTGGTAGTTCTCCATGTTGCCTCCCTCTGTTCATCGGTAGTTGAAGTTATAGAACGCTTCGGTTGATGACGGTTCGATTGCCTGTTGATCGACACCACTCATTCGGTGCAAAAGACCCACCAAGGTTCTAAAAACCCATATCCACAGGGTAGGAAGTACCCACGATTCGCTTCAAGCCCTTGATTCTGGTCAATTCCAGCCTGGAACGATTATTGAAGCAGCTCCAGTACCTGTCCGAGACGCTTGGCCGCCACGCTGCCAAAACAGAGACAGCGTTACCAATAACTGGAGTTTTCCATGCTTTGCGCCGAACACCGTGCCCTTATCACCGCCACCGTCCCGTTGCTCGAAAGCGGCGGCGAAGCCCTCACCGACCATTTCTACAAACTGATGCTGGCCGAGCACCCAGAGGTTCGCCCGCTGTTCAACCAGGCTCATCAGGCCAGCGGTGACCAGCCGCGTGCGCTGGCCAATGGCGTGCTGATGTATGCCAAACACATCGACCGCCTCGATCAGCTCGGCGGGCTGGTTTCACAAGTGGTCAACAAGCATGTCGCGCTGCAGGTTCTGCCGGAGCACTACCCGATTGTGGGCGGATGCCTGCTGCGAGCGATCCGCGAAGTGCTCGGCGCCAAGATCGCCACAGATGAAGTCATCGACGCATGGCGTGCCGCTTACCAGCAGCTCGCCGACATTCTGATCGGCACCGAAGAACAGCTCTACCGCGAGACCGCCGATGCACCCGGAGGCTGGCGCGGCGCGCGGCGTTTCCGGATCGCGCGCAAGGTGCCTGAGAGCGAAGAAATCACCTCTTTGTACCTTGAACCGGAGGATGGCGAGCCCGTGGTGGCGCATGAGCCGGGTCAGTACATCGGGCTGCGCCTGCTGGTCGATGGCCAGGAGATCCGCCGCAACTATTCGTTATCGGCGGCGAGCAACGGTCGTGACTACCGGATAAGCGTCAAACGCGAACCCGGCGGCGTGGCCTCCAATGCGCTACATCAAATGCAGCTTGGCGAGACGCTGGAGCTGTTCGCACCGGCTGGCGATTTCATCTTGCAGCACAGCGACAAACCGCTGGTACTGATCAGTGGCGGCGTCGGCATCACCCCGACGTTGGCGATGCTCGAAGCCGCCATCGGCACCAGCCGACCGATTCACTTCATCCATTGCGCACGCAACGCCGAAGCCCACGCATTCCGCTCGACCATCGACCAGCTCGCCGAGCAGCACGTCCAGCTAAAGCGTTTTTATTGCTACGACGAACACCGTGGCGATGAGCATCAACCAGACGCCATTGGCCTGTTGACCGAAGCAAGACTGGACGCCTGGTTACCGGCAGAGCGCGACCTGGATGCGTATTTCCTCGGTCCGAAACCATTCATGGCGGCGGTTCGTCGGCAACTGCGCGCACTTGGCGTGCCTGCCCAGCAGCTACGCCATGAGTTCTTCGGGCCCGCAAGCGCGCTGGAGTAAACCGGACGGGCCTGCCTCCTGGCCGGCCCTCTCGCATCACCGAAACGAGGTCTATCCCATGCTTATGCAACCGCTCGACTCGTACCGCCTTTTGCTATTCGCCAACCTGTCGATGGCCTTGGGCGTACTGCTGCTTCTGCTAGGTATCGCCGGCGCTTATGTGGTCGATGACCATCTTCAGCTCGGAGCGGTGGTGGCAAGCCATGCCCTGGTGATCCTGGGACCGACCGCGCTGAAGATCGGTTACGTGATGCGGCTACTGGCACAGCGCCAGCTCGCGTTGGTCGCCTGATCGGGCCGATATTCGATGCAATTCTATGAACTCAAATACGCCACACGCTAATTGCCGTTCCGTTGTACTTGCAGTTAGCCATGTCGTGGCGTCATCTGTAACCACTCGTCCGCAGGCCATATAAAACGGAAACTACTGGCGTGCTCCTCGGCTCTGAAATCCTGAAGGCTGATGAAGTTGTTCAGCCCCGCAGAAGTCTTGTCCATTGAGGAGAGAAAGACATGGCAAATAAAAATCCTGGCAACTTCGCAAACGACCGCGAAAAAGCGTCTGAAGCAGGTAAGAAGGGCGGCCATAACAGCGGTGGCAACTTCGCCAATGACCGCGAAAAGGCCTCCGAAGCTGGCCGCAAGGGTGGACAAAATAGCCACGGCGGCGGTCGCAACAGCAAAAGCTGATCGATATAGAAAACAAAAAGGGCAAAGATTAAAAATCTTTGCCCTTTTTGTTGTCAGCTATTTTGCGTTGACAATTACCGCGTTTCTGGCCGGCGCATTTCTTACGACAATAAATCGGCACCCTCCCCGGACCAATTATTTAAATTTTATTTTGCTTGAACAAGTACAGACTCTCAGCAGAGGAAGTTTTCATATGAACACTTCAAATCATGATCACTCATCGTCCAATCCCGGTGACGAAGCGCCGCCAGGAACGCCTGGGACGGGCGAAAATATCTGCCACGTTTGCAACGGCAGCGGCCGTACCGAGGCAGGAGAATGTAAAAATTGCGGCGGCACCGGTAAGGTGATCGAAGGCATCGGCGGAGCCTGATCCGCCTCCGCAACCAGGAAGCAACTCATGCGTGGCAGCGCCTTTTCCGAACGAATCATCCAGAGCCTGCTGGACACCGACTATTACAAGCTGACCATGATGCAGGCAGTGCTTCACCACTACCCCAATGCGGAGGTGGAGTGGGCCTTCCGCAGTCGATCCGAAGAGGACCTGACGCCTTACTTAGGTGCTATCCGCGAGCAACTGGAGGCTCTGGCGGAGCTGCGATTCGAACTGCATGAGTTGGCATTTCTGGAACGCATTCCCTACATGCAGCCAGACTTCATTCGCTTCCTCGGGCTGTTCCGCTTTGATCCCCGCTACGTGCGACTGGAGCTTGATGACGGCGAGCTGGTGATCTACCTGCGCGGTCCCTGGCTGCACGTAATCCTCTTCGAGGTGCCGCTGCTGGCAATCATCAGTGAGGTACGCAACCGTGCTCGCTATCCGCAGGTGACCTTGGACCAGGCGACCGACCGCCTCGAAGAGAAGCTGCAGTGGCTGCGCGACGAGGCCACGCCGGACGAGCTGGCCGGCTTCAAGCTGGCCGATTTCGGTACCCGTCGGCGCTTTTCGTTTGGCGTGCAGGCCGCGGTGGTCAAAAGGCTGAGTGAGGCATTCCCCGGTCATTTTGTCGGCACCAGTAACGTGTATCTGGCGTACACCCTGGACCTCAAACCCATGGGCACCATGGCGCATGAGTGGATCATGGCTCATCAGCAACTCGGCCCAAGGCTGATCGACAGCCAGAGCGCGGCCTTGGACTGCTGGGCGCGTGAATACCGCGGCGCACTGGGCATCGCCATCACCGATTGCATCACCATGGAAGCCTTCACCGCAGATTTTGATTTGTATCTGGCCAAGCTGTTCGACGGCCTGCGCCATGACTCGGGTGATGCGGTCGAATGGGCTGAAAAAGCGATCGCCCATTACCGCCGGCTGGGCATTGACCCTATGACCCGCCAACTGGTCTTCTCCGACGGTTTGGATTTTCCGAAGGCGCTTGGTATCTATCGCGCCCTAGCCGGGCGCAGTAACACCAGTTATGGCATCGGCACCCAGCTGACTTGTGACATACCGGGGGTCGAGCCGACCAACATGGTGATCAAGATGACCAGCTGCAATGGTCAGCCAGTGGCCAAAATATCCGACTCACCCGGCAAGACCATGTGTCGCGATGAAGCCTTCATCAGCTACCTCAAGCACGTGTTCGATGTGAACCGCTGAACAGGCTCAAGCGGCTGACAGAGGCGTTTCGGATGGTGTTTCGCCAGCAGCCTCAAAACACAGGCGGTTGCGTCCGGAGGTTTTAGCCAGATACATCCGCTTGTCCGCCAGGTCCAACAGTTCTTCTGCGCTTTCGACAAAATCAACGCAACGCTCAGCCAAACCAATACTGGCGGTCAGCGGACTGCCGTCGGGGCGCCTACCGAGGCTCGATCGAATCATGCGGCTCAACGCCAGGCGCGCCTGTTCCCGATCGGTATCAGGCATGATCACAACGAACTCTTCCCCACCCCAGCGCAGCAGGGTATCGGTGCTACGCAAACTGGCCAGCATCTGTTGAGTGCACTCGCGCAACACCAGGTCCCCGGCTTCGTGACCGTAGTTATCGTTGATCTGCTTGAAATGATCGAGATCGATAAAGGCAACGGCCAGGCCGGTGTCGTGACGCCGAGCGGTGTCCCATTGCAGCCTCAGGATCTCCTGCCCGCTACCGCGCGAAAACACGCCGGTGAGCGGGTCGCGGATCGCTTGGCGTACCAATGCGATCATGAACGCCAACTGGCTGAGACTTGCCAGTGAGGTGACTCCGGCGATCAAGATCAGCAACCAGAATCCTCCCGCGTAGGACGGCCAGTTGAGCGTCGTCCATGACAGATAACCCGCCAAGGCATGCGCGAGAAGCAGGATGGACGCCATTACCAGATTCTCTAACAGGGTCAGCGGGAAGATGGCCAACCCGGCCATCAGCACGAAGGGCAGGAACGCATAACCGGTGGCGACCATGGCGGAGGCCTGGGTGAGTTGATAGCCCCCAAGCAACGTATGCGAAGCGATGTAAAAGACGGTCGGAATGGCGAACAGCAGCGCAACGGCCCGATACGCATCAAACAAATTGCCGCTGGGCCGATAGAACAGCAGCAGGCAGGCGAAGGCGGCGCACGCAAGCAGGCGAAAGGTAGCCAAGCCGAGCCAGAGTGGGTAAGTGAAGACCATCAGGTCGATGATCCCCCACATTGGTGTCAGCACTGCAAAGAGAAACGCGAACAGCCGGACCCGGTTGACGATCAGGGTCGCGCGACGCTGGCTCATCAGCATCGAGTGACGGTGCGGAATGACCAGCTTCATGAACTCAGTGGATTTGAGCTCACTGGGCAGCAGCGTAGCCAGGCGGCTCAATAGCAGATCGATCAAGGACGGCATTTTTTATAATCACCCGACTGAAGCATTGGAACGGCCATCCACGTCCTCGTGCCGACCGCGCCAAATGGTAGCACTTTGCCACACCCCTATCGCACCACGGCCGGACACTGCCAACCCTGACTTCGCAGCAGAGGCCGTGCACAAAAAAACAGCTCGGCGGAAATCCCCATACTTCATGAGGCTTTGGTGCGTTTCTCGTTAACGGCCTGTGCCAATCGGTCTGCAGCGTTTTCTTGATAAAAATTTGTAACAAGGAGTTTTGAGGGGGCTTCTGTGCGCCAGTAATCCATTCGAGCGACAGCCTGGTGTGCGCCAAATGACGCTTTAGAGCGCTTATGCCTCCTCCGATTGGCGACTAGCTTGGCTGGTGTCGGAGCTTCAACCTTCGACTGCCAAACAAGAACAATAAGGAGACACCCCGTGCAGAGCGCTCTCAAGCCCCTCGCCCTTGCCATATTGCTGGCGGGCGTATCCGTTGCAGCACATGCGGAGACCAGCCCCTACAGCCAATTCGTTAACTTCGGCGACTCGCTGAGTGATGCTGGCAACTTTCCAGATATCGGCAGCCCTCTATTAGGGGGCAACCCAACAGGCGGTCTGCGCTTTACCAATCGCACAGGCCCGACCTATGCGGCCAACAACACCGAATATGCGGGGCAGGTCGTTACCCAAGTACTCGCCAACCGCCTGGGCCTTCAGTCGCTGCCATCGACCCCAATCCTGCCGCGCCTTCTGACGGGCAATCCAGACGGTACCAACTACGCAGTAGGTGGTTACCGTACGGATCAGATCCTTGACTCGCTCATTGGTACCTCGACGGTCGACGCAGGAGGTGGACGTTCACGCAGTCGCCCGGGATATCTGGTTGAAAACCCACAGGTCGACCCGAATGGGCTGTATTACCTCAACGGTGGCGCCAACGACATCTTTCAACTTCAAACCAGGCCGACGACCATGGCGCTGGCAGCAGCGAACATGGTTGAAGCGGTAGGCGCGCTGCAGAACGCAGGCGCCCGCTACATCATCATTTCCGACCTGCCCGATGTCGGTAATACCCCACTAGGGACACAACTCGGGACCAGCGCGTTTCTCAACAGCCTGAGCGACAGTTTCAACGCTGAGCTCGCAGCAGGACTGCAGGCACAAGGGGGCAACTACGTCCTGTTAAACAATCGCCTGCTGCTTTCGGAAGTTCGCGCAGACCTTGCTCGCTATGGATTCGACCCCTCCATCAACCAGACCGCGGTCTGCTTCGATGGTGGAAATTGTCCGCTAGATCCGACTTATGGCCTGGGTACCGCAAATGCGGATCCGAGCCGTTTGTTGTTTAACGATGCGGTCCACCCAACCACCGCAGTCCACCAGATAAGCGCTGACTATACCTATTCCATTCTTTCAGCACCGGCAGAGGTATCACTGCTACCAGAGATGGGGCGTTCGGCGCTGCGCAATCACCTTCAATTGCTCGACAACGAACTCGCTGCCCAGCGTGGCAACTGGCAAGCGGT
The DNA here is from genome assembly GCF_038562055.1 of Stutzerimonas chloritidismutans. Taxonomy (GTDB): domain Bacteria; phylum Pseudomonadota; class Gammaproteobacteria; order Pseudomonadales; family Pseudomonadaceae; genus Stutzerimonas; species Stutzerimonas chloritidismutans_A. The sequence goes on from NZ_JBCFXD010000002.1 coordinate 410,693, forward strand.
AGGCGGCTGGCGAACCTTCGTACAAGGGGGTTACAACCGTCCCGAGTACGACGGTTTCGGAGGCGGCGATGGGGACAGCCCGACCCTGACGATTGGCCTGAGCAACCGTGTCAGCGAGCACTGGCTGGCGGGACTCAGTCTGGGTCTGGCGCAGAACTCCCTCAGCCTCGGTGCAGGGGACTCGGACTACGATATGCGTAGCTATTTGGCGAGCGCGTTTGCCAGCTATCAACAAGACCGGTTTTTCGCTGATTTCAACGCCAGCGCGGGCTACCTCGATTACGACTCATTGGACCGCACCTTTTCCCTCGGCGTAGCAGAGCGCTCAGAAAAAGGCAGTACTGAAGGCATGATCTGGGGCGTGTCCGCCAAGACCGGATTCAACCTGATGCAGATGGGGGATCCATTAGAGTTCGGCCCATTCATCGGTGCCAGCTATCAGAAAACCGACGTCGACGGGTATAGCGAGCAAGGCGCCAGCTCGACCGCTTTGAGCTACGAAGACCAAGAGCTGGAGTCACTTCGCTTGTCGGTTGGGCTATTTGGTACTTATGCCGTGTCGGAGCGCACTCGACTGTTCGGCGAGGTCGCCCGCGAGGTCGAGCGAGAGGATGAGCAGCGCGAAGATCTGCGTATGTCATTGAACAGCGTGTCGACCAACAGCTTTGAGCTGCCGGGAGCGACGCCGACGGGCGACCAGACCCGTTTCAGTGTCGGTATCGCCCACCAGCTGTCGGCAGGCCTTAGTGTCCGAGCCAATTACAACTACCAGGGCAATGACAACCGCAACCAGGGAGTTGGGTTATCCCTGGCGCTGGACTTGTAAACCGCCACTCCTCCTTTGGCTGATTCGCCTGGCCGCTGCGTAACATACGCAGCGGCCTTTTTTATCAAGGCTTGCCTAGCGCTGGTCTATCTGCTGCTGGAGGTTGGCAATCTGCCCCTGCAGCGTGTTGATGTTGCGGGTCATCTGGGCTCTGAACGCATCAAACTCTGACGTCACTACGCCTGGCGTAGCGGCAGGCCGATTATCCAGCTCGCTGCGCAAGATCAGCACGTCCTGCTCCAAACGACTGATCGCCTGGCTGGCATCGCCCCTCTTTTTCAACGCAACGACGTCCTTGCTCAGCCCGTCAATTCGAGCAGACAACTGGCCCAGCTCGTCCACCGAACCCTTCAGCCCCGAAATTGATGACGTGAGCGCGGCCTGCTCACTCGCAACCTTTTTAACGGTATCGGCGAGCGCGGCTGTCGCAGACTGATGCCCTCGTACTTCAGTGGCGATGCGCTCGATATGCCCACCCTGTTCGTCCAGCCGCTTGTCCTGATTACCCTGTTTGCCGGTCAGGCTCTGCTGCTGGGTAGTGATGGCCCGCTGTTGCTCAGCCAGGTCCAGCGCCTGCTTTTCAAGCTGCTTGATGCGCAGCTTCAGGGCCTCGCCTTCGGTGGTGACGCTTGATTCCGTGGCCACTATCTTCCCGGAGATGTCCTGCAGCCGACCGGTCGCGTCTTCGCTTATGCGTGCAAAGCTTTCTTGAGTAGCCACCAGTTGAGCCTCAAGCCGGGATACCTGCTGCAGGCCCCACCAACCCAACGCGATCAATAAGCCGAACAGCACCAAAATCAAGAACCACAGCGGCGCAGTGCTGGCGGCACGCCGCTTCTGGCGAGGCCGCGCATCGTCGGCAGCGTGACGCGGCGCCTTGTCGATTGGCTCGAGCTCCGGTGCCGGGTACGGATCGCGATCGCGATCGCGGCCGGCGGTCAGGCTGGGTATGTTGTCCAGTTCGTCGTGAGCATCGTTGCGCATGGGGTACCTTTAATGGCGCGAAGCGAGAGACAGCGCGCAGTATAACGATTCAGCAGGGGCTCTTCAGCGACATCACCTTCCTAGACTCGCACCGGGAACAGGCGTCGCGCGCCGAAGCGATTCAAGACTGTGCAAAATGACAGCAACGAGTGCTGGTCAGCACCTCGCTGCGTCAGTCAGCGGCAAGCTGCTTTCAAACCGCGAGATCAGGAACGGCGCACCTTCGACAGCGTTACCAACCAATCCAAGCCGCAACTGGTACGTCTGTTGCTTGAGCAGTCATGCCAGCGGATAGCGCTTTCCGACACGGATGTCGGGCCATAACGCCAAGCACGGCCGATAAACTGGAGGATGAATCGTCATGGAGTTCAACAAATCCGTACTGGATTGCATGCAGCAGCTGCGCCGTCGGCTGCGTGACGAGCAGCACGTGGATATTCGCCTGAGCCAACCGGATGCAATCCAGGCCATGCTGACCGCCTGCCTCTGCTCCGGCGACGAGATAACACGGGACCTGGGCAGGCAACTGGCCACACACAGCGACATGCCCGCCCTCTTTACCCCGCCGCCCACGCCAGCCACAGCGGACCGCAACGGCCACTCGGTACGTATCTACCGCGGCCAGCGAGTCCTTGGCTGACTCGCCTCAATGGATCAACAATTGTCTGACGGCGCGTGACAGTTGCCGCGTGAGTTCGCCGAGCAACTCACCGCCGTTGCGCCAATGATGCCAATACAGCGGCACATCAATCGGTTCGCCCGAATAAACGTCAACCAGCGCCCCGCTCGCCAATTCCGCGCTGACCTGCAGTTCAGGCACCAGCCCCCAACCCAGGTCGCTTTGTAGCAGCCGGACAAAACCTTCTGACGAGGGGCACAAGTGATGACTGAACGCCCCCTTCAGGCCTAGCGCCGCCAGATAGCGATGCTGCAGCTGATCATCAGGGCCAAACACGATCGCTGGAGCCTGCAGTAACGCCTCGACAGGCGCGCCCGGTTTGAGATGCCGCACAACGTAGGCGGGACTGGCAAGCGCGCGGTAGCGCATGGCGCCGAGGAACTCGCTGCGGGCACCAGCCAAAGGCCGTTCCACTGCACATACGCACGCAGCAACCTCGCCCGCGCGCATCCGCTTGAGCCCGACATCCTGATCCTCCAGCACGTGATCGAGCACCACGCCATGTCGTGTGCAAAAAGGTGCGACTGCACCCGGCCACCAGGTAGCCAAACTGTCGGAGTTCAGAGCGATGCGCAGTCGCTCCGGCAGTCGGCTCTCTTGCAGCCCCGGAACCTGTCCTTGCAGATCGCGTTCGAGCAGACGCACCTGCTGGACGTGGTTCAGCAAGCGCCGACCAACCTCCGTCGGCTGGGGTGGCGCAGCGCGTAAAAGCACCGGCTGCCCCAACCGAGCCTCGAGCAGCTTGATGCGCTGCGATACCGCCGACTGCGACAGGCCTAAAGACTGCGCAGCGCGATCAAAACCGGCTTGTTCAACCACCGCCGCCAAAGCGACCAATAACTTGTAATCGAACATTCGATTTCCTTATCGGGCATTACAGAATTTCGTTTTTCTTATAAGCCAACAGCGTCGAGACTGCGAGCATCTTTTGACGACACAGGCAAAGCATCATGTGGCAGAGCTACTTCAACGGGCTTCTAATCACCGCCGGGCTGATCATTGCCATCGGTGCGCAGAATGCATTCGTACTGGCGCAGAGCCTGCGCCGCGAGCACCATCTACCGGTAGCCGCACTCTGCATCCTCTGCGACATTCTGTTGGTCAGCGTCGGCGTCTTCGGTCTTGCCGCGGTACTGGCAGATAATCCGTTGCTGCTACAAGTCACGCGTTGGGGTGGCGTGCTGTTCTTGCTGTTCTACGGTGCCATTGCGTTGCGCCGTGCAGCGCGCCCTCAAGCGTTGCAGGAAAACACCCAACGCGGCCCGCGCTCACTGCAGAGCGTGTTACTCGCCGCATTGGCCGTGACGTTGCTAAACCCGCACGTCTACCTCGATACGGTATTGCTGATTGGCTCACTCGGGGCGCAGCAACCCGAGCCCGCGGCCTATACGCTGGGCGCCGCAAGCGCCTCGACTCTGTGGTTTGTGATTCTTGCACTGGGAGGCGCCTGGCTTGCGCCTTGGCTGGCGCGGCCGCTGACCTGGCGACTGATCGATCTGGGCGTGGCGACGATGATGTTCACGGTAGCCGCGCAGCTTGTCGTCCTGGCGTAAGGAACGCCCAGCGTAATCGGTGGTCCACGCAGAGGGCCTCGGGCATCCTCGCACCCTGCGCCAGAACCTTGTTACAAGGCTCTGGCCTTGGCTTTTCCACACAGTTGATGCGTGGTTTTGCCACAGGCTGAGTGCTATGATCCTTGGTCCGCGGGCATGGAGTGGAACGCTTCAGCCCGCCACTGCGGCCGCCCGTGATCGGCCGAAGAATGCGCACGCATGTAGCAAGCGAAGGGAAAGACAAGCGTAAACGGACGAACATCAGTGCAGTTGTTTTCTCCGTTCCGCGAGGCGCTGGTTACCAGTGCAGACCGCCTCCTTCCGAGCCGCATCTATTCTCGACACCTGAGCAGGAGATACACCATGGCTTTCGAATTGCCGCCGCTTCCGTTTGAAAAGAATGCCCTCGAGCCGCACATTTCCGATGAAACCTTTGAATATCACCACGGCAAGCATCATCAGGCCTACGTGACCAACCTGAACAACCTGGTCCCAGGCACCGAGTTCGAAGGCAAAGACCTAGAAACCATCATCAAGACCTCTTCAGGTGGCATCTTCAACAATGCCGCTCAGGTCTGGAACCACACCTTCTTCTGGAACTGCATGGCCCCAAATGCCGGCGGCGAGCCGACTGGCGCCCTGGCTGATGCCATCAACGCCGCGTTCGGCTCCTTCGACAAGTTCAGGGAAGAGTTCACCAAGACCGCAATCGGCACCTTCGGCTCCGGCTGGGCCTGGCTGGTCAAGAAGTCCGACGGCAGCGTCGGCCTGGCGAGCACCATCGGTGCCGGTAACCCGATGACCGCTGGCGACAAGCCGCTGCTGACCTGCGACGTCTGGGAACACGCCTACTACATCGACTACCGCAATGCCCGTCCGAAGTTCGTCGAGGCATTCTGGAACGTTGTTAACTGGGACTTCGTCGCCAAGAATTTTGCCGGCTAAGCCTAGGCCTGTTTGAAGGGCTGATTGCCAGCCCCTCGCGCAAGCAAAAATGCCCGCATTTATGCGGGCATTTTTTTGCCAAAGCGAAATGAAACGGCAGCTGCATCGAGCAAATCAGACTTTAGCAATCTTGGCTCGAGGTATTGCACTGACAGGAAGCAGGTCAATGCTGGCGACAAGCGCAGGAAGAGCAGTCCGGACGCCGCCAGATGGCCCTGCCCTACGCTGGAATATTGCAGATCGAAACAAAGCGCTGCGTGGCGGCAGTCACTACCGTCCGAAGGTCCTTGAAGCTCGTGAAGCGCAATCAGGCCTTGGGCAAAGTCACGCCACGCTGACCCTGATATTTCCCACCGCGATCCCGGTAAGAGGTTTCGCACTCTTCGTCCGACTCCAGGAACAGCATCTGTGCCACGCCTTCGTTGGCGTAGATTTTCGCGGGCAAGGTCGTCGTATTGGAAAACTCCAACGTTACGTGCCCTTCCCACTCAGGCTCGAGCGGCGTGACGTTGACGATGATCCCGCAGCGGGCATATGTGCTCTTACCCAGGCAAATGGTCAGCACGTTGCGCGGAATGCGGAAGTATTCGACCGTACGCGCCAGCGCAAAAGAATTCGGCGGGATGATGCAGACGTCACTCTTTACGTCGACAAAGCTCTTCTCGTCGAAGTTCTTAGGGTCGACGACTGCCGAATTGATGTTGGTGAATATCTTGAATTCGTCAGCGCAGCGCACATCGTAGCCATAGCTGGACACGCCGTAGGAAATCAGGCGCTCGCTGCCCTCGGTCCGCACCTGGCGTTCCACATAGGGCTCGATCATGCCGTGCTCCTGGGCCATCCGGCGAATCCACTTATCCGATTTGATGCTCATGGCGGGCGTCCTGATTTGGCTGATGGTCGTTTAGATAAAGGCGTGCATCTTACCGAGCACATGGACCCGGTTCAAAGGCCACGAACCGGGTCCATGCGTCGCATCTCTGGCGCTTCGGCCGGAAACTGAAAATAATGCTCGCATTGCGACAGAAATGGAGTATCTTTCATTGGCTGCTGCTGCATGTGTCACCGTGAATCGCTACATGTTTAGATTTCGATCCGATCATTGCTACGACTCCTAACTCCTTGCACACAGTCACCGTTCGGGGTATTTGCCCGTTCAAATCATCTCTACACCTTGTTCAAGGAGACATTTCAAATGTCCAATCGCCAAACCGGTACCGTTAAGTGGTTCAACGATGAGAAAGGCTTCGGCTTCATCACTCCGCAATCCGGTGACGACCTTTTCGTACACTTCCGCGCCATCCAGGGCGACGGTTTCAAGAGCCTGAAAGAAGGCCAGCAAGTTTCCTTCGTCGCTACTCGCGGCCAGAAGGGCATGCAAGCTGAGGAAGTTCAGGTTATCTAACCTGAAGCTTCTTCGCTGAAAAAGCCCCGCTTCGGCGGGGCTTTTTTATGCCTGCGATTTACTGCAGTCAGCTTCAGAAGACCGCACTCTACCCTCCAACGGCGAATATAATCAGGCGATCAGAGTTCCACGGTCGGCCAAGGCGACGCACCGAGCGCCGCCCTACCGAAGTCAGTCGTCAGACACAGTGATGTTCGGCATCGACTGCGCAATGATCTGCCCGCTCTGAGAAATCCTCGCGCCCACACTGCGAGCCATCTGTTGATAGATCATCGCGATCTGGCTTTCCGGATCGGCAATGGTGGTTGGGTTACCGGCGTCAGCCTGGCTGCGGATGGCCATGGAAAGCGGCAACGAAGCCAGCAACTCGACGTTGTACTGCGTAGCCAGCTTCTCACCGCCACCTTCGCCGAACAGATGCTCGGCATGCCCGCAGTTCGAGCAAATGTGGATGGCCATGTTTTCCACTACACCAAGCACCGGGATGTTTACCTTGCGGAACATCTCTACACCCTTCTTCGCATCGAGCAGTGCCAGGTCCTGCGGTGTCGTGACGATGACCGCCCCCACCACCGGCACCTTCTGCGCCAAGGTCAGCTGGATATCACCCGTACCCGGCGGCATGTCCACCACGAGATAGTCGAGATCATTCCAGGCCGTCTGCGTGATCAATTGCAGCAAGGCACCGGATACCATCGGGCCTCGCCAGACCATCGGCGTCTTGTCATCGGACAAAAAGGCCATCGACATGACCTGAACGCCATGCGCTTCCAACGGGATGAATGCCTTGTTGTCGCGGATTTCCGGGCGCGTACCTTCGGGAATGCCAAACATGATGCCCTGGCTTGGCCCGTAGATATCGGCGTCCAGTACACCTACACGCGCGCCTTCGCGCGCCAGCGCCAGCGCCAGATTGGCAGCTGTGGTGGACTTGCCGACGCCGCCCTTGCCGGAGGCGACGGCAATGATGTTCTTGACGTTGGCCAGCGCCTCGACCTGATCCTGCGCTTTGTGTGAGCGGATCACGCACTTGACTTGCACGTCCGCACGGGTCACACCATCGAGCTGCTCAATAGCCATCGCCAGCATCTGCGCCCATCCACTGCGAAACAGCCCAGCAGCGTAGCCCAACTCAATCTGCACGCTAACGTGATCACCCGCTACATCAATGGAACGCACGCAACCGGCAGCCACCGGGTCTTGGTTCAGGTTTGGGTCGGTGTACTGGCGCAGTACGGCTTCGACAGCTTCGCGTGTGACGGTCATGACTACTCCCAAGAAAACCTAGTAAAACAGACGGGCATCTTACCTTGTGCCGCCACAAGGACTCATCAAGCGCGGCAATGTGGCGCGGCACCCGCCATTCGACCCGCGCCGCCCGCGCCAGTGCGGATGAAAAAAAACCGCATGACCTTTATAGTGGCCAACTCACTTCGCAACCTCGACTGCAGACTTTCCCATGTCCGAAGCCCGCCAGATCCTCGTCACCAGTGCCCTGCCCTACGCCAACGGTTCGATACACCTTGGCCACATGCTCGAGTACATCCAGACGGACATGTGGGTGCGGTTCCAGAAGCTGCGCGGCAACCAGTGCCTCTACGTTTGTGCGGACGATGCGCATGGCTCGGCCATCATGCTGCGCGCCGAGAAAGAAGGCATCACGCCCGAGCAGCTGATCGCCAACGTGCAAGCCGAGCACAGCGCCGACTTCGCCGACTTCTTGGTGGACTTCGACAATTTCCACTCGACCCACTCGGACGAGAACCGCGAACTGTCGAGCCTGATCTACACGCGGCTGCGCGACGCCGGCCACATCGCCACGCGCTCGGTCACCCAGTATTTCGACCCCGAAAAGGGCATGTTCCTCGCTGACCGCTTCATCAAGGGCACCTGTCCGAAGTGCGCCGCCGAAGACCAGTACGGCGACAACTGCGAGAAGTGTGGCGCCACCTACGAGCCCACCGAACTGAAGAACCCGCGTTCGGCGATTTCTGGCGCCACGCCGGTCCTGCGCGACTCCAAACACTTCTTCTTCAAACTGCCCGACTTCGAGGCCATGCTCAAGGAGTGGACACGCAGCGGCAGCCTGCAGGAGTCGGTCGCCAACAAGATCGCAGAATGGCTCGACGGCGGCCTGCACGAATGGGACATCTCCCGCGACGCACCCTACTTCGGTTTCGAAATCCCAGATGAGCCCGGCAAGTATTTCTATGTCTGGCTGGATGCGCCCATCGGCTACATGGCCAGCTTCAAGAACCTCTGCGCACGCCGCCCCGAGCTGGATTTCGATGCTTTCTGGAACAAGGATTCCAGCGCCGAGCTGTACCACTTCATCGGTAAGGACATCATCAATTTCCATACCCTGTTCTGGCCTGCCATGCTCGAAGGCGCCGGTTACCGCAAGCCCACTGCCGTCGCGGTGCATGGCTACCTGACAGTGAACGGCCAAAAGATGTCCAAGTCGCGCGGCACCTTTATCAAGGCGCGCACCTACCTCGACCATTTGAACCCCGAATACCTGCGCTATTACTACGCTGCCAAGCTGGGCCGCGGCGTGGACGACCTGGATCTGAACCTCGAAGACTTCGTGCAAAAGGTCAATTCAGACCTGGTCGGCAAGGTCGTCAACATCGCCAGCCGCTGTGCCGGGTTCATCCACAAAGGCAACGGCGGCGTCATGGTTGACCGCAACGCCGCGCCAGAACTGACCGACGCCTTCCAGAGCGCTGCGCCATCCATTGCCGAGGCTTATGAAAGCCGCGACTTTGCCCGCGCCATGCGCGAAATCATGGGGCTGGCCGACCGCGCCAACGCTTGGATCGCTGACAAGGCGCCCTGGGCATTGAACAAACAGGACGGCATGCACGATGAAGTCCAGGCCATCTGCGCCACTGGCATCAACCTGTTCCGCCAGCTGGTGATCTTCCTCAAGCCCGTGCTGCCGAACCTGGCGGCCGACGCCGAGCGTTTCCTCAACGTCGAGCCACTGCGCTGGGCCGATCTCGGCACGCTGCTGACCAACCATCCGCTCAACGCCTTTACCCCGCTACTGACCCGTATTGAGCCTGCGAAGATCGAAGCCATGATCGAATCATCCAAGGAAGACCTCGCCTCCACCGAAACCGCCGCACCGGCACAAGGCAATGGCGAGCTGACCAAGGAGCCCATCGCCGCCGAAATCGCCTTTGATGCCTTTGCCGCCGTCGACCTGCGCATCGCGCTGATCGAAAAGTGTGAGTTCGTCGAAGGCGCCGACAAGCTGCTGCGCCTGACGCTGGATATCGGCGATGCGAAGCGCAATGTGTTCTCCGGCATCAAGAGCGCCTACCCGGACCCCAGCAAGCTCGAAGGCCGCTTGACCCTGTACGTCGCCAACCTGGCCGCGCGCAAGATGAAGTTCGGCGTATCCGAAGGCATGGTGCTTGCCGCCGGCCCTGGCGGGGAAGAGATCTACCTGCTCAGCCCCGACAGCGGCGCCAAGCCCGGTCAGCGCGTAAAGTAATCATGTGAAACAAGAAGCCCGGTGCAATGCCGGGCTTGTGCTTCAATGCAAACCTGCCGTTCCACCGCACCAAGCGCTGCCGCTGCCAGGAGGCGGTAATGACCAATATCCCTGACCCCAGTAAATGCCCCATTTGCGGCCAGCCGAATCAATGCGCGCTCAGCAATCCGGCGACCGCGACGCAGCAGTGCTGGTGCTTCACCGCCGAGATCGCACCCGAAGCCCGCGCCCGCATTTCAGACGACGCGCTGAACAAAGCCTGCATCTGCCAGCATTGCGCCAGCGGCAAGCCTCCCGCCAACCCCTGATGCGCCTCGACCGCTTTCTCGCCAGCTTGCCCCACTGCAGCCATCGCCAGGCGCGCCTGTTGTTGGCTTCGGGCCGCGCTTCGGTGAATGGCAAGACGGTCTGCGACGGCACCCATGGTGTCCGCGTCTTCGACCGTATCGAGTTGGATGGTGAGGTGTTGCAAGCCGGCAAACCAGCGCGCTTCTTTATGCTGAACAAACCCGCCGGTTGCGTCAGCGCCACCGCCGACCCGCAACACCCCACGGTGCTGGACCTCCTGAACGAGCCGGACAAAGACGAGCTGCACATCGCCGGGCGGCTGGACTTCAACACCACCGGCCTGATGATCATCACCAATGACGGCCTCTGGTCCCGCCGCCTCACCCAGCCCGAAAGCCTGCTGGGCAAAACCTACCGAGTGGATACCGAAGCGCCCATCGACCCCATCTGCATCGAGCGCTTTGCCAGCGGCCTCTACTTTCGCTTCGAGAACCTCACCACCCTGCCCGCCGAACTCGAGCTGCTCGGCTCGCACCAGGCGCGCCTGACCCTGCATGAAGGCCGCTACCACCAGGTCAAACGCATGTTCGGCCACTTCAACAACAAGGTCACCGGCTTGCACCGCGAACGCATGGGCCCACTCACCCTCGACCCCAGCCTCGCACCCGGGCAATACCGCAGCCTGACCGACAGCGAAGTCGTCCAGATCTGACCCTTTCGCCCAATTGCCCCCGCGCCCGCTTCATTTCCACGCGCCCTTCTGGTACAAAGGCACCCATTGCGGGCGTCGTATAATGGCATTACCTGAGCTTCCCAAGCTCATGACGAGGGTTCGATTCCCTTCGCCCGCTCCAGATTTCACACGATAAGGCCCTGTTTTTACAGGGCTTTTTGTTTGCTGGGTCCTGTTACTGGCACCCCACCCTCCACAGCTGATCTATCCGCGTCGTAAAGCTCTGGCTCATCATTTCCCGCCGCATGCCCCAATCAGGCACTGTGGGGATGCGGCCCGGTCTGAGGGTGTTGCGGCCCCACTTGGCATTGACGGCGTCGAGCACGCCCATGACGCGCTCTGCGGTGGCGGGTTGGGTTTCGCTGAAGAGGTCGTCGGTGTATTCGCCGCGCTGGCAGAGGTCCATCAGTAGCACTTCGGCTTTGCTGAAGGCGAAGCCTTCGCGATAGATCAGCCCCAGCCCGGCGAGGGCGCCGCGAGTGATGGTGCGGGTGTCGTCGGTGGGGTAAGGCAGTTCGCAGACGATGCCTTTGGCGAACCGGGGCTCGTCCGGGTTGAACATGCCGGTGCGGATGCTGACGCGTACGCGTTTGCATAGGGACTCCTGGGCTCGGAGCTTTTCACTGGCGCGGGCAGCGTAGGTGGCAACAGCTTCGCGGATGGGCGCGAGCTCACGCAGCCGGTGGCCGAACATGCGTGAGCAGCAGATTTCCTGCTTGGATGGCGCAGCCTCTTCCAGTTCAAGACATGACGTGCCGCGCAGCTCGCGGGCGGTTTTCTCGATCACGACGCTGAATTGCTTGCGCAGGGTCCAGGCGTCGGCGTTGGCCAGGTCCCAGGCGCTACGGATGCCCATGCTGTTGAGGTGTTCGGTCATGCACCGGCCAACGCCCCACACATCGCTCACGCCCGTGACGCGCAATACCTTGTCGCGCCGCTCGGGGTCGCGCAGGTCGACCACGCCGCCGGTTTGCTTCTGCCAGCGCTTGGCCGAGTGGTTGGCGAGCTTGGCGAGGGTCTTGGTGTTGGCGATACCCACGCCGACCGGTATGCCGGTGAGGCGCAACACATCGGCGCGGATGCGGCGCCCGATGGATTCCGCGTCGGGCACGCCCGAAAGATCAGCGAAGGCTTCATCGATGGAATACACCTCGACGGCCGGCGCGCGTTGTTCGATCACCGTCATCACCCGCTCGCTCATGTCCCCGTAAAGCGCGTAGTTGCTGGAGAACGCCACCACTCCCCAGCGCTCCAGATCACGGCGCACCTTGAAATATGGCGCGCCCATCTTGATGCCGAGGGCTTTGGCCTCCGCCGAGCGGGCGATCACACAGCCGTCGTTATTGGAGAGTACGACGATGGGCGTGGTGCGCAGGTCCGGGCGGAAGACGCGCTCGCAAGCGGCGTAGAACGAGTTGCAGTCGATCAGCGCCAGGGCGCGCTCAGTACTTGCCATGCGTACGCACACTGAAGGGTACGACGCCCCAGACGTAAAGCTCTTCGCTCTCGAGCAGGTAGCGCGGAGCAAATTTTGGATTGGCCGAACGCAGGATGATCTGGTCGCCTTGCCGGTCGAAGATTTTCACCAGTGGCTCATTGTTGAGCGCCGCGATGACGATCTCGCCTTTCTCCGCTTCGCGCCCGCGGTCGATGATGAGGATGTCCCTGTCGAAAATGCCCACTTGGATCATGCTGTCGCCATCAGCGCGCGCGAGGTAGGTCTGCGGTGCGCGGATGTTCATCACCTCATCGAGCGAGAGCGTGCCTTCCATATGGTCCTGTGCGGGGCTGGGGAACCCGGCGGGTACGCAGAAACTGAAAAACGGCAAGGCAATGGTTGACGGTGCGGCAGGCGCCAGGAAATGAACAGGCATGGTACAGACCTCAAAACTGTATATGCGTACAGTATTGAGGGCCGAGAGCTGGGTCAATTGAACCGGACGTAAGGGCGACTCGACCCACTGTGATATGCCAACAATCGGTACAGCAGTTGTCCGAGGCTCCCTTTGCTTCGAAATGCCACTCGCCGTGCACTGACCGCGCAAAAAAGCCCTGACGGGCAGGGCTTTCTACGGTCAACGGGCGACCTTATTCAGTCAATGGCTTAGCGCTCCGGGCACGCCGGCAGCGCGGTCCGATTCTGCGTGCCGTCGTTACGCGTGAACTGGCAACCATAGGCGGGGTTGGCGACAACACGCGGGTTAAGGACCTCGTCACCGGCGGGCTTGATGCCTTGCTGCTCCCACCGCAGCATCGCAGCCATCGCTTCTACCTGTTCTTGATACGTGAAATCGCAGTGACTGGGGGCTCGGATGGCACGCTGCACCAGAAGGTCGCCGTTGCCGTTGGCTTCGGCGTTGCGGCGGTAGATCTGCTGGTGTTTGAACGGCACGTACAGGTCGCCCAGGGTGTGGATGCTGACCACCGGGACGTTGAACTGGCCGTTCACCACCGGGATCCAGCGCAAACCGTCCGGGCGGATGCTGTTGGCCGGTGGATGGCCGATCACGCGGATGATCGAATCGTTGAACGCGCGCTCCTCGCGGGACATCGCCTTGTTCGTGTCGAATTGATAGCGGGTGGTGAGGTTGCCGCTGAGCGAGTCGGCCAAGATGCCGTTCACTGAACCGTCCTGCCCGCCAGTGCCCAGCACGACGCTCTGCAGGCTAGTGCGGAAGCCTTCGGCAAAGATCGGCCGCTCGCCCCCACTGAGGTCGCGCACGATACCTTCGAGCTTCTCGCCCTGGGGCGACGGGTTGGTCGGGTAGCTGTCCCACAACGTGCCAATGATCAACGGGAGCTTGGCCTGAAAGTCCGTTGCGGGGAAGGTGCTCGGCCCCTGCCCTGCCAGGTGCTGGGCAGCCAGGGTGAAGTTCATCAGGTATTCGAATTCATAGACGTCGCCCGTCACACCGCACATCGGCACCGAGCCGCTGTAGCGCAACGGGTTATTGGCGGTGGCGTAGGTTTCGGCTTCCACCGCAGCGGCCGCAACATGGCCGCCCATGGAGTGCCCGGTAATGTAGGTCTTGCTGGGCTGGGCTTTGCCGGTCAGCTCACTGAAAGCGAGCGCCAGGGCGTTGGTATCTTCAATGCCAGCCCGTACGTCGTAGTAGTTCTTGCTGTAGCTCGAAGCGGCCCAAGCGTAGCCCTGCTGCAGCAACCAGGGGCGAATCGGCGGCGGCCCGACGGTCAGCTCCGGTCCGGTACCACGATAACCGTGCGCATACATGATCAGCATGCCGTTCCAGTTGGGTGGCACTTCGATCTGGTAGGACGCCCCTTCGTAGATACCGGTCCAGCGTTCACTGGGCAGGCCGGGGAATGCTGCCAACGGCGATACGACCGGGACGAAAACGCGCGAGTCCTGTTCTCGTGATTCGCTGTGGGATACGGGCGGCTTGATCGGTTTGGAGCGGGCCTGAACATCGGCAGCGATGCCGACACCGCCAACCAGCATGACACCGACGATGGCACGCGCGCAGGCTGAAGCCAACTTGCTTGGGAGCATGGACGTTTCCTCGATTATTGTTTTTGTTTTACAGGCATTGCTAGCGATACGAGCTTGGCCGGGCTTGCCGACCACAAGCGGCACACGCATTCCACTAACCGTGGCAGAAAGCTTTGACCTGTCAAATCGACGGAATGTCGGTGGGATGAGCGGCACCCTCGTCACATGAATAGCAGGACTGGCGTCTCGCTTATTCGCGTGCAGGATTCATTGATGTGCGCTACAGCATGGCTATTGCGGAGCAGCAAGAAGGGGAAAAACGGGGATAAAGCGGACCGAATGGCATGCGCCATTCGGTCCGGGGAAAACCGTGTGAAGTCAGCAGTTTCCTTTCTTCGCCTGGCCCGGCGGGCAATGAGTACCGCCATGACCACCATGCCCACCACCGTCGCCGATATCGATACCGATGCCTGGCAGGCGCAGGCTGCAGCCAGTAATCAGTACAGAAGCCAATACAACGGCCATGGCCCGGATCATCATCGTAGATTGCGCTTTCATTGGAATACTCCTGAATTTCCTTGCGTGCGCCACTCAACGGCGCCCGACGCACAGTATCCAATGCTACAGCAGTGGGCGACAGCCTATTCTTGCGGCGGCGCGGCGCCAATCACGAATGGCGGCTTCAAGGCTTGCTGCGCGGATCGCTCAGCAGGCCCTGATCCTCACCCGGCCCATTCCTAGCCCGCGTGATACTCTGCGTCGGCCACTTCGAAACGCTGCTGAATGGAAGCCGCTGGTTCCTTGCCCATGATGCTCACGACATAGATGGCGATGCTGGCAAGGATGAAGCCCGGGATGATTTCGTACAGTCCGAGCCCAATGAACTCCTTCCAGACTACTACGGTGATGGCGCCAACCAGCATACCGGCGAGCGCGCCGTTGCGGGTCATGCGCTTCCACACCAAGGAGATCAGCACCACCGGACCAAAGGCTGCGCCAAAGCCGGCCCAAGCGTAGGACACCAGGCCCAGCACCTTGCTGTCCGGATTCGAGGCGATGCCGATGGCAATCAAGGCGATCAGCAGCACCATACCGCGGCCAACCCAGACCAGTTCGGTCTGCGACGCGCCCTTGCGCAGGAAGGCTTTGTAGAAGTCCTGGGTCAATGCACTGGAGCTGACCAGCAGCTGTGCGCTGAGCGTACTCATGACGGCAGCCAGCACGCCGGAGAGAATGATGCCCGCCACCCAGGGGTTGAACATCAGCTTGACCAGTTCCATGAACACGCGCTCGCCGTTCTCGGTGACCGCGCCGGCCAGTGCGGGGTTATCGGCGAAGTAGGCAATGCCGAGGAAACCTACGGTTACGGCCCCTGCAAGCGTGAGGATCATCCAGGCCATGCCAATGCGGCGGGCGTTAGGAATGGTCTTTACCGAGTCAGCAGCCATGAAGCGCACCAGGATATGCGGCTGGCCGAAGTAACCGAGGCCCCAGCCAAGCAGCGAGATGATCGCGATGAAGGACAGCCCTTTGAACATGTCGAAATTCGACGGGTCCTGCGCCGCGATGGTGTCCATGGCGGTGCCCATGTCGCCCAGGGCGAGGATGACGAACACTGGCGTGATCAACAGAGCGAAGATCATCAGCGTGGCCTGAACGGTATCGGTCCAGCTCACCGCCAGGAAGCCGCCGATGAATACGTAGAGGATGGTCGCCGCCGCACCGACCCACAGCGCCGTGCCGTAGTCCATGCCAAAGGTCGACTCAAACAAACGCGCACCCGCCACCACACCGGAGGCGCAGTAAATGGTGAAGAACACCAGAATCACCAGCGCCGAGAAAATCCGCAGCAGGCGGCTGGTGTCTTCGAAGCGATGAGAGAAATAGTCTGGCAGGGTCAGCGCATTGTGGTTGTGCTCGGTGTGCACACGCAGCCGTCCAGCAACGAAAATCCAGTTGAGCCAGGCGCCGGCAATGAGGCCAATAGCGATCCAGCTCTCAGACAGGCCAGCCACGAAGATCGCGCCGGGCAAGCCCATCAGCAACCAGCCGCTCATGTCCGATGCGCCTGCCGACAAGGCGGTAACGAAGCTGCCGAGACTGCGGCCGCCGAGGATGTAATCGTCGAAATTCTTGGTGGCGCGGTAGGCGGTGAAACCGATAAGAATCATCGCCGCGATATAGATCACGAAAGTGATCAGGGTCGGAGTGCTCACATTCATTAGTGTTGTATTCCTTGTGCTGCGGTGACCTGGCCCCCGCCTCCAATGACTAGACGCGAACGCTTGCGGCGCAGCGCTGGCAACGGACGGTCGGGTTTAGAACGAAAGCATAGCGTCTACACGCACGCTTGGCTTGAGACCGGGCAGTTTTGCCTGGAAAGGTGCGAGCGGAGCGATCAAAAGATGATCTTGGCACCCCCAGGGCAGCGCGCCAGCGCCAGTGCCGCTTCGCTCTCACCGCTGTTGCACTCAGCGGCCGATGACTTGCCCACGCATTGGCGCCAACCGCGCCAGCAAGCGGTTCTGCGCCGGGATCGACACGCCCTCTTCCGTCATCGCCGCCTGCAGGTCTTCGACCAAGGCGTTGAAGTCGCTAGGGGTCAACGCTAATCCCTTATGGCTCTCCTGCATGCTGTCGCCGGTATAGACGCAGGGGCCACCGGCCTCCGCACAGAATTGCTCGATCAGCTTGTCGCGTAGTCGCTGAATGTCGACGTCCTGGAAATGCGCGACGATGCGGGGGTCCGCAGCGATGCGCAACAGCATGCCTTCGACGATCCGCGTGACGCCGCGCTCGCCACCGAGCTGTCGATACAAACTGTCATCCTCTGGCGTCTGCCCGGCACAAGCACCGAGCAACAGACAGAACAGCAAGAATAACCGGCGCATCAGAAGCTCCCCTGAAGGGAGAGGTACAGGCCATCCTGGTTCTCTAACGTGGCGATTTCGCCCAGCCGTGCATAGGCCAGGACCACGGCCAGGTGCTTGTTGGGGAAGTAGCCCAGGAACAGGTCGGCCCAGTCGCTTTCGCCCGCAGAGGAGAGGTTGTCCGGCTTTTCCCGGTACTCGACACCGAGCGCCCAGCGAGGATTGAACAACACTGCGGCCGAGCCTTCGTTGAGTAGGCTGCGGCTGTCGCGACGGTCCCCCCCGAATCCGAGCAGACCCAGCTCATTGGCGCGGCTGTAGCGCACGCCGCCATTGAGCAGGAGGTTATAGCCAAAGGCACCCGCGAGGATCAGGCGGCTGGCGGTGAGGTAGACCTCGGTGTCTTCATCGCGCTGCGCGCCGATCAGCGCTGGAATCAGAAAATCCTTCTGCCGTTTATGCTGCACCCCAAGCGACACCTGGGGCAGCCGATCGTAGACCAGATCGCCAAACAGCCGCAGTTTGGCGCCGAAAATGTCCTGGCTGAGGCTGTTCTCAGGAAGCGCAAGATCGCGTGCCAAGGTGCCGAGATCGAAGCGCTGCCGCGCAAAGGACAGCTCGAGCCGGTTGCTGAAGGCCACCGCCACACCGGCGACGTCCAGCCGGTAGTCGCCGGTCTCGACGCGCGTGGCGAACACATCGCCGCCCCACTCGCCTCGTTCACCGTAACCCGCCAGTACGGCCCACGGTGTGATCCCCCCGCCCGCCGTCCCTTCCAGACTGGTCGCCCCGCCGGTCGCCAACAGACGCCCGGCATCGGCACTGACCAACATTGGTGTCCAGCACACCGCCAGCAGCAGCGTTCGCCAACTTCTCATGAATGCTCCTTGAGCGGCCGGGCGGCCAAATGAGGTTGCTGCTTCAACCAGGCTTCGAAGGCGTCCGCGGGCAACGGGCGGCTGAAGAAGTAGCCTTGCAGGGTGTCGCAGCCCCAGGCCCGCAAGAGATCGCGTGTTTCACCATGCTCGACGCCCTCGGCCACAACCTTCAGGCCCAGCGCGTGGCTCATGTCGATGGTCGAACGGACGATCACCGCATCGCCGCAGGTGTCATCCAGCTCACGGATGAAGGATTGATCGATCTTCAGCTCCTGCACCGGCATGCGCCGCAGCTGGGCGAGTGAGGAGTAGCCGGTGCCAAAATCATCGACCGACAGCCGAATGCCCAGCGAGCGCAACCGATGGAGCATCGCCAGGGCGCGATCCGGGTCGCGCATCACGGCACTTTCGGTGATCTCGAAGACCAGTTGGTCGGCGGGAATCAGGTAGCGTTGCAGCAAATCGCCCACCCGCTGCTCCAGGGTCAGGCTGGCAAGGTCCTCGGCGGAAATGTTCAACGACACTTCCATGTACAAGCCACGCCCATTCCAGCTGTGCAGCTGCCGTAACACCGCCTCGATCACCCAGGCGGTCAGCAATTGAATGCTGCCGGTGCGCTCGGCCAGGGGGATGAACTCGCCAGGCGACACTATGCCGTAGACCGGATGGTTCCAGCGCAGCAGTGCCTCGGCCTGGTAGACCCGGCCCTGTGCCAGGTCGACCTTCGGTTGGAAGTGCAGAAACAAGCCGCCCACCTGTGCCGCGCGGCGCAGGTCGCGGATCAGGGTGATCTGCCGCTGATGGGCATCGTCACGGCCGTGCTGGTATAGCTGCAGGCCATCCGGCAGCTGCGCGGCGTCCTGCATGGCGATCCGGGCACGCCGCAGCAACTCGTCGACGCTGCCGGCATCGTCCGGATAACCGGCGACGCCGATGTGCGCCTCGATGCGCATCTCCAGCTCGGCGACGCGCACCGGCAAGGCCAGCGCCTGCTGCACCGCCACCGCAGCGCTGAAGGCGTTGTCAGCCGAGGTATCACTGACGATCAGCAGGAATTCGTCGCTGAGCATCCGCGCCAGGTGGTCACCGGGTTGCAAGCCCGCCTGTAGGCGTTGGGTCAGCTCACGCAGTGCCTGATCGACCCCTTCGGGTCCGCCGCTGTCCTGCACGCTAGCCAGATTGCCGATGCCGATGTGCAGCACCGCGGTGGTCCGCCCGGCGCCAATGGCATTGGACAACAGCTCGCCAACCAGGGAGCGATTCGGCAAGCCGGTCACATCGTCGTGCAGCATGTTGTGGGCAATCAGCTGTTCGCGCTCAGCGATGCCACTCTGCATCTGGTTAAGGGCGCTGGCCAGCGCACCCAGTTCGTCGCCACGATCCAGCTCAATCGGCGTCTGGTAATCGCCGCGGCCGACCCGCTCGGCCGCCCGCGCCAGCGCATTGACCGGCTCAGACAGGCTGCGCGCCAGCAGCAGCGCTCCGATCAGGGACGCAATCAAGCCGACAAAGGCGATCAGCAAAATGCGGGCGTCGAGTTGGTGGAAGCCGGCCAGGGCGTCGTCCAGCGACCGGTGCAAAAGCGCATTGACGCTGAAGTCAGCCCCCTGCGACAGCACGACGTCTTCGTTGAGATAGCGCTCGCCATTGAGCAGCAGTTCCTCGATGCCGTGGGCATGGTCATGCCGGCTCCAGCCGCCGATCAGCTCGTCGTGCGTGTTCGGGTCGAGCGTGGTCGCCAGTTGCCCCTTGCCCTCGCCTTCCTGGGTCAGGAAGGACACCTCCAGGCCGGTCAGCGCCTTGAGCTCATCGGCCAGCGCCCGATCCATGGCGAAGCCCATTACCACACGGGCGATGGGCAGTGGCGCCCGGACCTCGGCCTCGACCATCAGGTGCGCCTGCCCATCCAATGGCACCACCAGCATCGACTGCCCCTGCTGACGCGCCTCACGCAGCTCACCGGCGTAGCGGAAGGTGTCGCCCGGCCTCGCGATGGAAAGGCTCGACGCCAGCACCTTGCCGTTGAGATCCAGCAGCATCGCCTCACTGGCGCTGATACGGGCCGCCTGATTGGTCATGGCTGATTGCAAGGTTAGGGTGTCCCCGCTGGCGACAGCTTCCTTGAAGCCGAAGTCGGCAACCAGCACCTGGACGCCGTCGCGCAGCTGGCGGCCACGCATGTCCAGCAAGCGCTCGAACACGCGCAGGCCCGACTCCAAACGCTCGACGGCCTGGTTGCTCACCGCAGACTCGGTGACCAGGCGCACTGAGAAATACAACGTGGCGATCACCACCAGCAGAAAGGCGGCGAGGATCCACGACAAGCGTGCGTGGAAGCTAAGGCTGCGCGTCACGGGTGGCCTTCCTGAACGCGTCGGCGAACGCCGTGGGAGCAGGCGCCGAGGGCTGCAGCGCGGCGGCGGCCGCAACCGGCAGCTTCAGCTCAACCGGCGCCTCGCCCAACCGCAGCATGCCCGCATCGATTGGTTGCATATCAACCAGGGCCGGGTGCCAGAGGGTTGCCGGGTACAGCCCGGCTGGGGCGTTCAGCTGAATGCGGCCTTGAGCGTCGCTAACGCCAAACCAGGGATCGTCGGTGATGTAGACGTAACCCAGCATCCAGTCATGAATGTTGCAGCCCAGCACCACCAGCCCTGGTTGATCGAAGAGTACCGGCGCACTCGGCGTGCCCTGGTAGAGCCGCAGTTCAAACCGCTTGGCCGGGGAAAACGAATAGACCTGATGACGGATGTCGTCACGATTGGGAAAGCTCACTGCGGTACCGGTTGATACCGCGAGCACCGCTGGCACGAACTGTTTGTCGATCTGGTCCATTACCGCTGCGACGCGGGGCTTGGCCTGTGCGGTGCCCGCCAGGCTGAGAACGGCACCCGCAACCGGCTGCCCCTGCGCATCGACAACAAGCGCGCTGAAAGGCTGGGCCTGCACTGACGCTGCGAATGCGCAACACAGCAAAAACAAACTCGACCGCAAAACACCGTTGAACATCTGGCTGGCTCCGCCATCGTGATTACCGTTGGGACTACCGCCTTCCTTGGCAACCTGCTGGCCTCATCAGGCTAGCCTATTGCCATCACTTGATCAGCAAAATTTTCAACTTCCGCCGCTGCTGCCGCCGGACTTGATTAGGGGTGTACGCCAAACGGATCCTCTCGGCCACGGTCTGACTGCGAGTAGCTGCACGTTTCTGTGTGGCCTCATCGCACCCCAAGGAGCCCGCCATGACAGTCCACGTTGATACCGATAACGGCACCTGTTCAACCACACTCGAAAACGCCACCCATACCAGCGCAATCAAGGACGTCCGTGTCTCGACAGATCCAGCGGCCCGCATGTCAATGGCCCATATCAGCGGCCATAGCGTTCACGTGACCGAAGACATGGCCGAGCACCTGATCGCCGCAGGCGCGAAAGACGACCGTCAGAATCTTGTTGTCGACGATTAAGCGCCCCGCATGAGCCACCGCCGACCAGCGGTAGGCGGCTGGTCGGTAACGCAAAAAAGAAAACCCCGCTGCCGGAATGCCGGCAGCGGGGTTTTGGGTGGGTCGATGAATCAGCGACCCTGGTATTCGTTCTCGGCGTCTTCGAAGCGCTTGAGCATGCTCGGTGAAGCACCAGCGCCGACTTTGCTGAAGATCACGATAGCCAGGCTGGCGAGGATGAAGCCCGGAATGATCTCGTAAAGACCCATGCCGATAAATTCCTTCCACACCACCACGGTGACCGCACCGACGATCATGCCGGCCAGCGCGCCATTGCGGGTCATGTGCTTCCACAGCAGCGAGATCAGCACCACCGGACCAAAAGCGGCACCAAAGCCGGCCCAGGCGTAGGACACCAGGCCCAGCACCTTGCTGTCGGGGTTCGAAGCGATACCCAGGGCGATGAAGGCGATCAGCAGCACCATCGCCCGACCGACCCAGACCAACTCGGTCTGCGAGGCGTTCTTGCGCAGCATGGCCTTGTAGAAGTCCTGAGTCAGGGCGCTGGAGCTCACCAGCAGCTGGGCGCTGAGCGTACTCATCACGGCAGCCAGCACACCGGAAAGGATGATGCCCGCCACCCAGGGGTTGAACAGGATCTTCACCAGCTCCATGAACACGCGTTCACCGTTTTCGGACACCGGGCCGGCCAGTTCCGGATGGCCTGCAAAATAGGCGATACCGAAGAAGCCCACCGCCACGGCACCGGCCAGGGTCAGGATCATCCACGCCATGCCGATGCGGCGAGCGTTGGGGATGGTCTTCACCGAGTCGGCGGCCATGAAGCGCACCAGGATGTGCGGCTGTCCGAAGTAGCCAAGGCCCCAGGCCAGCAACGAGATGATGGCAACGAAGGACAGCCCGTTGAACATGTCGAAGGCGGCTGGGTTCTGGGTCGCGATGGTGTCCATCGCAGCGCCCATGTCGCCCAGGGCCAGGATCACGAATACCGGGGTGATCAACAGGGCGAAGATCATCAGGGTGGCCTGTACGGTGTCAGTCCAGCTGACCGCGAGGAAGCCGCCGATGAACACGTAAAGAATGGTGGCTGCTGCACCGATCCACAACGCGACGTCGTACGGCACGCCGAAGCTGCTTTCGAACAGACGCGCACCGGCCACGACACCCGAGGCGCAGTAGATGGTGAAGAACACCAGCACGACCAGCGCCGAGAAGATGCGCAGCAGGCGGCTTTCATCTTCGAAACGGTGCGAGAAGTAGTCCGGCAGGGTCAGTGCATTCTTGTTGCGTTCGGTGTGTACACGCAGGCGTCCGGC
Organism: Stutzerimonas chloritidismutans; assembly: GCF_038562055.1. GTDB lineage: Bacteria > Pseudomonadota > Gammaproteobacteria > Pseudomonadales > Pseudomonadaceae > Stutzerimonas > Stutzerimonas chloritidismutans_A. The sequence goes on from NZ_JBCFXD010000002.1 coordinate 433,590, forward strand.
CACGAACAGCCAGTTTAGCCAGGCACCGGCGATCAGGCCGATGGCGATCCAGCTTTCCGAAAGACCGGCGACGAAAATTGCGCCCGGCAACCCCATCAGCAGCCAGCCGCTCATGTCCGAAGCTCCGGCTGACAGCGCCGTGACAAAACTGCCCAGGCTACGTCCCCCGAGGATGTAGTCATCGAAGTTCTTGGTTGCACGGTAGGCGATGAAGCCGATCAACAGCATCGCGCCGATGTAGATCACGAACGTGATCAAAGTGGGAGTACTGATGCTCATTTTGTTCCCTCGTTAGTTGTTGTTGATGGGCGCGAGGGTATTCCCGATCCCACCTGGCAGAGGGCGATGGCGGTTCGCGCCATCACCGGGACGGGCTCAACTGAGCCCATCAGAGGCGGAAGAGCTATCCGCCAACTGTTCTGGTTGTTTTGATGAGCGGGCGGTCTCTGAACCGAGCCGCCAGCCATTTCCTGCCGAGTCGACGATCAGTCGTCACCCAGCGACAGCAAGGACGCGTTACCGCCGACAGCCGTGGTGTTGGTCGAGGTGGTGCGCTCGTTGACGAAGCGCAACAGGTAGCTCGGACCACCCGCCTTCGGACCGGTACCGGACAGGCCACAGCCACCGAAGGGCTGTACCCCGACCACCGCGCCGACCTGGTTGCGGTTGACGTAGAGGTTGCCGACCCGCGCCAGGGCTTCAATGCGCTCAGCGGTTTCCTCGTTGCGGCTGTGCACGCCAAGCGTCAGGCCGTAACCGGTGGCATTGATGTCGCCGACGACCTTCTCCAGATCGGCCGCATCGAAACGCACCACGTGCAGGACCGGTCCGAACTGCTCCTTCTTCAGCTCGAGGATGCTGCCGATCTCGAACGCTACCGGCGCCACGAAATGGCCGTTGAGGCTGCCAGGCAGCTCTGCTTCGGCAATCAGCTTGCCTTCGGCCTTGAGCTGCTGGATGTGCGCCAGCAGGCCCTCGCGCGCTTCGGCATCGATCACCGGGCCCAGGTCGTTTTCGCGCAGGTGGGTCGGGCCGACCTTCAGCTCGGCCATGGCGCCCTTGAGCAGTTCGATCACACGGTCGGCGATATCGCGCTGGACGTAGAGCACGCGCAGGGCCGAGCAACGCTGACCGGCGCTGGTAAAGGCCGAACCGACGGCATCCTTCACCACTTGCTCAGGCAGCGCGGTGGAATCGACGATCATCGCGTTCTGGCCACCGGTCTCGGCGATCAGGGCAGCAATGGCGCCCTCCTTCTCGGCCAATTGGCGGTTGATGATGCGCGCCGTGTCAGTCGAGCCGGTGAAGCACACACCCACCACGCGCGGATCGCGGCAGAACACGCCGCCGAGCGTGGCGCCGTCGCCTGGCAGGAAGGCAATCGCCTCCTTTGGCAGGCCGGCTTCGAACATGAGCTCCAGCGCACGGGCAGCGATCAGGCTGGTCTGTTCGGCTGGCTTGGCCAGTACGGTATTGCCGGCCACCAGCGCCGCGGTGATCTGACCGAGGTAGATCGCCAGCGGGAAGTTCCAAGGGCTGATGCAGACGAACACGCCGCGGCCTTCATGGAACAGCTCGTTGCGCTCGCCGGTTGGGCCCTTGAGCTCTTCACGACCGAGCTTCAGGCGTGCCTGCAGTGCGTAGTAACGGCAGAAATCCACCGCTTCGCGGACTTCGTCGATGCCGTCCTGCAGGGTCTTGCCTGCTTCCAGCGTGCACATGGCCATCAGCTCGGCACGGTTGGCTTCGAGCAGGTCACCAAGGCGCTCGAGGATCTGTGCACGCTGTTCGATCGGCGTGGCGTTCCAGCGCGGCCAGAAAGCGGCCAGACCGTCGATGGCCTGTTTGGCCTGCTCGGCGGTGGCGAATTGCGCGGTGCCCACCTCCTGGCTGAGCTGATACGGGCAGTGCACCTTGTGCGGCGCACCGGTGAGCTTCTGTCCGGCGATTACCGGGGCGGCCTGCCACTGGCGGCCAAGGAACTTCTGATAGGCGCTGGACAGTTCGTTCCACTGGGTCTGGATGTTCATGTTGATGCCTTGCGAGTTGGTCCGATTGCCGTACAGCGCCGGCGGAAGCGGTATGCGGTGGTTGCCGAGGGTCTTGAACTGACGCAGCTGCGTCACCGGATGGTCGATGAGCGAGTCGACCGGCACACGCGGGTCGACCAGCTGGTGGACGAACGATGAGTTCGCGCCGTTTTCCAGCAGACGACGCACCAGGTACGGCAGCAGGTCTTTGTGCGCACCGACCGGCGCGTAGATGCGCACGTTCTTGCGGTACTTCTCGATCACCGTGTCGTACAGCGCGTCGCCCATGCCATGCAGACGCTGGAACTCGAATTCGCGCGGCGTCTTCAGCTCGCCGACCATCGACAGGATGCAGCTAACGGTGTGCGCGTTGTGGCTGGCGAACTGCGGGTAGATCACGCCGCGTGTCTGTTCGGACAACAGGTAGTGGGCGCAGGCCAGATAGGAGGTGTCGGTGCCTTCCTTGCGGGTGTAGACCGGATAGCCGTCGAGGCCCTGGACCTGGCACTGCTTGATCTCGCTGTCCCAGTAGGCACCCTTCACCAGACGCAATGGGATCCGCGCATTCAGCTCCTTGCCCAGAAGGGTCAGCCAGACCAGCACCGGCAGGCAGCGCTTGGAGTACGCCTGAATGACCAGGCCAAACTCACCCCAGCCGGCGATGGCCGGATCGCGCATCAGCTTTTCATAGAGTTCCAGCGACAGTTCAAGGCGATCGGCCTCTTCAGCGTCGATGGTTATGCCGACATCCAGGCGGCGCGCCAGGATCGCCAGCTCGCGGACACTGGCAAAGAGTTCGGTCAAAACGCGCTCACGCTGAGCGACTTCATAACGCGGATGCAGTGCGGACAGTTTGATCGACACTGACGGGCGCGGACCAGGGCCTACCTGCGGTTCCGCGCCGACGGTTTCCACGGCCTGACGATAGTCGGCCATGTACTTGCGCGCGTCCTCGACAGTCAGTGCCGCTTCGCCAAGCATGTCAAAGGAATAGGTGTAGCCCTTTTCGCGCTCGGGACGTCCGTTCTTCAGCGCCTCGGAGATGGTGCGGCCCAGCACGAACTGCTTGCCCATCAGCTTCATCGCCTGGTTCATCGCGGCGCGGATGACGGGTTCGCCGGAGCGCTTGACCAGCCGACCGATAACGTTCTTCGGGCGGCCGTCGGCGTTGTCCGGGTCGACCACCTTGCCGGTCATCACCAGCCCCCAGGCGGCGAAATTGACCAGCACGTTGTCGCTCTGGCCAAGATGGCGCTCCCACTCGGCGGCATTGAGCTTGTCGCGGATCAATGCGTCGGCGGTGGCCGAGTCCGGCACGCGCAGCAGCGCTTCGGCCAGACACATCAGCATCAGGCCTTCATGGGTGTCCAAGCTGTACTGGCGCAGCAACGCGTCGAGCGTATCAACGGCGTTGTCGCGGCCGCGCACGGCTTCAATCAGATTGCGGGCTTCGCGACGGATGGCTTCTATACCCGCGTCGCCGGGGTCGGCCAGCTGCAACAGCTCGTTCAGGTAGGCCGCCTCGTCAACGCTGTAATTCGCGCTGATGGCGGGGAAGAATTCGGCGGCTTTCAGATTGGCGAAATCGCCCTGCAAGACTTGACCGGCTTTGAACATCGCGCCGCTCCTCTCGTGGAGTGTTGTTGTGATGAATCAGGCCCAGCGGGTCGCCCATGCCAATGATGGCGCAGCGGTGGCCGCCAAACGGGTAGGGGAATCTACGGCGAGAGGGTGTTGCGTTGTTGCAGAGACCTACTGAACTTTTACAAAAACCTATGGCTTTACGAAGCCGTAAAGATACGGCCATAAAACTTCACTAGAGCGGTGCAAAAAGTCAGCCGAAAAACGAGCAACGCACCGATGCGGTGCGTTTTGGTGCGCTAGCTGTCGCTGCTTCGCAGCTTTCTAGGCGTTAGCCCCAGGTAGCGGCGTGTCGCCGTGGTCAAGGCGCTCTGGCTGGAAAAACCGCACTCCTCGGCGATCCGAACCAAAGGCAGCGGGCTTTCGCGTAACAACCGCGCAGCGCGGTCGAGGCGACTCTTGAGCAGGTATTGATGGGGCGTCAGGCCGACGCTGTCCTTGAATTGCGCGTGGAAATGACTGGGACTCAGACAGACGACCTGCGCCAGCTCGGCAACAGTAATCCGACGTGCCAGATTGCTTTCGATGTGCGCATCCAGCCGGGCAATATCCAGTGGCCCTGTGGGTTGGCGCGCGCCCTCGCCAAAGACTCGCAGGTGCAGCGCGCGCAACAACACACCCCCCAGCGCCCGCGCCAGCAACGGATCACTGCCGTAACGGGCCAACTCGGCACCGGCATAGTTCAGCAGGTTGTGGAAGTCGGCGTCGAGCGCGGGGTAACGCGGGGTTTCGAATAATTGCGCCAGCAGGCGTGGGTCGTCGGCACTCAGGTCCTGCTCATCGAGGTCGATGATGAGCATGCGGTTGTCGCCCTTGCCGGCGAACTCATGCTCGGCGTATCCCGGCACAAGGCAGGCACGCATACGGCACACCTCTCCACCCGACCCATCCACTTCAAATTCGGCACAGCCCGACAGCGACATGACCAACTGGTGGTAGTCGTGAGCGTGTTCGTGAGCTTGGTCATCGAGGCGAAGCAGACGTGCGTTGAGCATGGTGGGCACCTGACGTATTGCCGCACTCTACCGGAGGCAAACCCGTTTTTACAGCCAGCCCCAAAGGTCGATGACAGGATTGGATTGAAATCATTTGTCGGATACCCATCTAAAGAGCACGTACTCGCCACAGGTGCCGCATGAACGACGACATCCATCAGGACCTCGAGCAGGACCATTCATCTACCGGGCTGGTGTTGCCGGACCAGGAGCAGCCCGACAAGCTGTACATCATCCCGATCCACAACCGGCCTTTTTTCCCTGCCCAGGTGCTGCCGGTCATTGTCAACGATGAGCCCTGGGCCGAAACCCTGGACCTGGTTTCCAAAACTCCACATCAGCGCCTGGCCCTTTTCTATATGGACGCGCCGGTGCCGGATGCCGCCAGCTTCGACCCGGACAGCCTGCCCGAGCACGGCACCATGGTTCGCGTGCATCACGCATCGAAAGAAGGCGGCAAACTGCAATTCGTAGCTCAGGGCCTGGCACGGGTGCGAATCCGCGGCTGGCTGCGGCGCAAGCCGCCGTATCTGGTGGAAGTGGACCACCCGCAAAGCGACGAAGACCCGCGTGATGAGGTGAAGGCCTATGGCATGGCGCTGATCAACGCGATCAAGGAGCTGCTGCCGCTCAACCCGCTGTACAGCGAAGAGTTGAAGAACTACCTCAACCGTTTCAGCCCGAACGCGCCCTCGCCCCTGACCGATTTCGCCGCCGCGCTGACCACTGCGCCAGGCCCGGAACTGCAGGAAGTACTCGACACGGTACCGGTGCTCAAGCGCATGGAGAAGGTCCTGCCGCTGCTGCGCAAAGAGGTCGAGGTCGCTAAGTTGCAGAAGGAACTGACCGGCGAAGTGAACCGCAAGATAGGCGAACGCCAGCGTGAGTTTTTCCTCAAGGAACAGCTGAAGATCATCCAGCAGGAACTCGGCATCACCAAGGATGACCGCAGCGCCGACGCCGATGAATTCCGCTCGCGGCTGGAGGGTAAGGTCGTGCCACCCGCAGCACAGAAGCGCATCGACGACGAATTGCAAAAGCTCTCGGTGCTGGAGACCGGATCCCCGGAATACGCCGTCACCCGCAATTATCTGGACTGGGCCACCGCCATGCCCTGGGGCCTGTACAGCGAGGACAAGCTGGACCTCGAACATGCGCGCAAGGTGCTCAATGCTCACCACGCAGGCCTCGACGACATCAAGGACCGCATCATCGAGTTCCTCGCCGTCGGCACCTTCCGTGGCGAAATTTCCGGTTCCATCGTGCTGCTGGTGGGCCCACCAGGCGTGGGCAAAACCAGCATCGGCAAATCCATCGCCGAGTCCCTTGGGCGCCGCTTCTACCGCTTCAGCGTCGGCGGCATGCGTGACGAGGCCGAGATCAAGGGCCATCGGCGCACTTATATCGGCGCTTTGCCTGGCAAGCTGGTCCAGGCGTTGAAAGAAGTCGAGGTAATGAATCCGGTGATCATGCTCGACGAGGTCGATAAGCTCGGCAACAGCCATCAGGGTGACCCGGCGTCTGCGCTGCTGGAGACCCTGGACCCAGAGCAGAATGTCGGCTTTCTCGACCATTACCTCGACCTACGCATGGACCTGTCTAAGGTACTGTTCGTCTGCACCGCCAACAGCCTTTACTCGATCCCCGGCCCCCTGCTCGACCGCATGGAAATCATCCGGTTGTCCGGCTACATCACCGAGGAAAAGCTGGCCATCGCCAAGCGTCATCTCTGGCCGCGGCAGTTGGAGCGTGCCGGCGTGCCGAAGAAACGGCTTTCGATCAGTGACGGCGCTCTACGCAGCCTAATCGAGGGCTACGCACGCGAAGCGGGGGTGCGCCAGCTGGACAAGCAGCTCGGCAAGGTGGTGCGCAAGGCAGTGGTCAAGCTGCTCGACGAACCCGAGAGCAAGATCAAGGTTGGTCCGAAAGATGTCGAAAGCTACCTCGGCATGCCGTTCTGGCACCCTGAACAACTGCTCACCGGGGTTGGGGTCGTCACCGGTCTGGCCTGGAACAGCATGGGGGGCGCCACACTCCCCATCGAGGCAACGCGTATCCATACGCTCAACCGTGGTTTCAAGCTCACGGGCAAGCTCGGCGATGTGATGAAAGAGTCGGCCGAAATCGCCTTCAGCTACGTGAACTCCCACTTGAAGGAGTTCAAAGGCGACCCGAAATTCTTCGACCAGGCCTTCGTGCACATGCACGTGCCTGAAGGCGCCACGCCTAAGGACGGCCCCAGCGCCGGCATCAGCATGGCCAGCGCGCTGCTCTCGCTGGCACGCAATCAGGCGCCCAAGAAAGGTGTGGCCATGACCGGTGAGCTGACCCTGACCGGGCTGGTTCTGCCCATCGGCGGATTGCGGGAAAAAGTAATCGCCGCGCGGCGCTTGAAGCTCTACGAGCTGATCATTCCCGAGCTGAACCGGGGTGACTTCGAAGAACTGCCGGATTACCTCAAGGAAGGTCTGACGATGCATTTCGCCAAGCGCTTCAGCGACGTGGTCAAGGTCCTGTTCTGACAATGCGGGGCCGTGAACCCTGCACCACGGCCCCGCTGCCCGGACCCTCGGCCAGCAGAGAATGGCTTTACGCGCGCGTCTGCGGGTCTTATGGTTCAACCGACGCCCGAGCGTTTCCTTTCCCTTGTTTGAGTCGGTCGCCTATGCCCGTAACCCGCCTGCTGTCGTCGTTCGCCCCTTTGCTCCTGCTTGCCGGCTGCGCCAGTGGCCCGTCGAGCAGTATCGCGCTGAGCGATGATGCTGACTGTCCACTGACCTTGCAGCCCGGCCAGATGCTAATCCTGAGCCTGCCAAGCAATCCCGCAACGGGTTATCGCTGGAACCTGCGCGAGGTTTCGAGCGAACAACTGAAAAGCCTCGGCCCGGAAGTGTTCAGCTCGCCCGAAAGCGACGTCATTGGTGGCGATGGTCTGTCTACCTGGCGCTTCGAGGCGGCCGAGGCCGGCAGTGGCCGCCTCTACCTCACCTATCAGCGACCCTGGGAGGCCGACGCCGAACCCGCCGGGCTGTTCGACTGCCGCATCGAAGTGGAATAGCCAGGAACGGGCACCGGCCGTCCACTCAGGCACGGCCAGCGGCGCGGCTTTCCGCTACAATGCCGCCCCTGTTTTTCAGCCTGCCCAGACGCCGCCGTGAGCCACGAAACCGATCGCCTGTTCGCCCAGCCCCTTGCCCAACCCCAGGACTTCGTCTTCAACGAAGACGTCGTGCGGGTGTTTCCCGACATGATCAAGCGGTCGGTGCCGGGCTACCCCACCATCGTCGAGAACATCGGCGTGCTGGCGGCGCAATTCGCCCAGCCGAACACCTGCCTGTATGACCTCGGCTGCTCGCTGGGTGCGGTGACACAAGCGCTGCGTCGGCACGTCAAGACCGATAACTGTCACGTGATTGCCGTTGATAACTCTGCAGCGATGGTCGAGCGCTGCCGTGAGTATCTGCACGGGCAGGATTCAATGTTCCAGGAGCTGCTCCCGGTTGAAGTGATCGAAGCCGACGTGCTCGCGCTCCAGTTCCAGCCCGCCTCGCTGGTCGCCCTCAACTTCACCCTGCAGTTCATCCCGCCGGAACAGCGGCCTGAGCTGCTCAGCGCCATTCGCCAGGCGCTGGTGCCGGGTGGCGCGCTGATTCTCTCGGAAAAGCTCCGCTTCGAAGACGACCAGGAACAGGATCTGCTGACGGATCTGCATATCGCCTTCAAGCGTGCCAATGGCTACAGCGAGCTGGAAATTGCGCAGAAACGAAGCGCCATCGAGAACGTGATGAAACCCGACAGCCTGGAAACCCATCGCGAGCGATTGCTGGACGCCGGTTTTTCCAAAGTCGTGCCCTGGTTCCAATGCCTGAATTTTGCCTCCCTGATTGCCCTGCCATGAATCTCGACCTGACCCCCCTCGCCTGGCGCCTGGCCGGCACCCCGCTGGCGGCCTGGGCCAACGCCCTGCAAGCGCAACTCGATGCCAAACTGGCGATTGGCCATGGCGACCTGCCGCGCTGGCGGCGTGCCGTCGAAGCGCTGCCGGATATCCAGCCTAGCGGGGTGGAGCTGCGTGACGCCTTCCGGCTGGAGTCCGACTGCGACGAGGCCACACGCGCCATCACACACGATGCCCTGTTCGGCCTGTCGCCCTGGCGTAAAGGGCCCTTCGATGTGTTCGGCGTGCATGTCGACACCGAATGGCGCTCGGACTGGAAATGGGACCGCGTTTCCCCACATCTGAACCTGACCGGCAAGCGCATCCTCGATGTCGGCTGCGGCAACGGTTATTACATGTGGCGCATGCTCGGTGCGGGCGCCGACTCGGTTGTCGGTATCGACCCGAACTGGCTGTTCTTCTGCCAGTTCCACGCCATGAAGCGCTACCTCGATGCCCTGCCCGTCTGGCATTTGCCGATGCCGTTGGAGGAGCTGCCAAGCAAGCTCGAAGGCTTCGAAACCGTGTTTTCCATGGGCGTGCTCTATCATCGGCGCTCGCCTGTCGATCATCTGCTGGACCTGAAGGATTGCCTGATCAAGGACGGTGAACTGGTGCTGGAAACGCTGGTGGTCGAAGGAAACGAACAGACCGCTTTGGTTCCGGAAGACCGCTACGCGCAGATGCGCAACGTCTGGTTCCTGCCATCGGTAGCCGCGCTGGAATGCTGGCTGCGCCGCGCCGGATTCGTCGATGTGCGCTGCGTGGATGTCAGCATCACCAGCGTCGAGGAGCAGCGCAGCACCGACTGGATGCGCTATCAGTCGCTCCCCGAATTCCTTGACCCACAGGATCACAGCAAGACCATCGAAGGTCTCCCCGCACCGATGCGCGCCGTGATGATCGCACGTAAGCCTTAACGTAGGTTTCGCTGTTCACGCACCATCTGCCGCAACGGCATCAATGCCTTCGCCAGCAAAAGGGGACGACTGAGGTCACGCAACCGCAGCTGCCTGTCGCTGAGGCGAAGTAGACGCCGATACAAGCGGCGCTTGCGCCAGGCCTTGAACCAGTCGAGCGCTAACCCTTGCATCTCCACCGGCCACATCGCCGGTAGGTATACGTCAGGCTCAGATGGGGCTCGCGTTCCCGCTGATCGATCACGCTTCCACTGCTCCTCTGTACAGTTCATCAGACTCTCCTGCCTAGAAGGGATGCATTAGCGCACCCATTGACTGCCGACGACCTGATGTCGACAGAACCAGACTGAGCCTCGTTGAATCTTCAAACAAACGACTAGAATAGAAGCTTCACTTAAGAAATATTGAAGGGTCAACCTATGTCCGGCACGCCTGAACGACTGCCGCAATCCGCCATGCCCTTACTCGAGATATGTGCTGCGCACCTTCGTATCCATCGCAGAAAGCGGCAGCTTTACCCGCACGGCCGCTCAGATTTTCCGCACGACATCAGCCGTCAGCATGCAGATCAAACGTTTGGAAACCATGCTGGGCTGCGTCTTGTTCAGCCGAGAGGCACGGCGCGTCGCCCTGCCCCCCGGGGGGCGAGCGACTCCTGAGTTACGCTCGTCGCCTGCTCAAGCTAAACGAAGAAGCCGTGGGCGCTTTCATCAAGCCGAGCCTGAGTGGCCAGGTGCGCTTCGGCGCGCCTGCCGACGTCGGCACACATATCCTGCCGGGACTTTTGTCGCTCTTTGCACGAACGCATCCCGGCATCGAGGTGAATGTGTCGGTCGGGCGCAGCGTCGACATGATCCAGCGAATCGACGCAGGTGAGCTGGACGTCGCCTTGATCAGCGTTGGCAATCTTGGTCAGGACGACGCCCGCGGCGAGGTCATCCACAGTGAGCCGCTGGTCTGGGCCGGTCGGGCAGGTGGCGTCGCGATGAGGCGCAACCCGTTGCCGCTGGCGCTGGCCAGCGCCGAGTGTGCCTGGCGCCGCCAGGCTCTGGATGCACTCGACCGTGTCGGTCGCAGCTAGCGCATCGCCTATTCCAGCGAGCAATGCGCCGGACAGGAGGCGGCCATGATTGCCGATCTTGCAGTGGCGCCCTATCCGCTGAGCCTGGTCAAGCCACCGCTCAGACGGTTGGACGAAGACTTGCCGGCACTCGGTGAATATCAGGTCAAGCTGCTCAGCGCCGCACCCTGCAGCGAACCGGTGAAAGTGCTATCGCAGCACATAGTGACGGCCTTTGCGGCGTATCACTGACAGGCAGACCAAGCGAATAAGCAAGGGGGCAGAAATGGCTAAATGGTTGATCGGCGCAGGCGTCGCGTTGCTGTTGCTCGGCGTTGCCCTTCACTATGCGCCCGGCCTACTGAGCTGGTTCGGCAAGCTGCCCGGCGACATCCGCCTCGAATCAGAACGCAGCAAGACGTACATTCCAATTACGTCGATGATCGTGCTGAGCGTTGTGCTGACCGTGCTAGTGAACTTGTTCAAACGCTAGGTGACCCGTCTCAAGCGGGTCACCTAGCGTTTATCAGCCGCGGGCGGCGGCGGTAAGGATCAGGTGCTTCATTTCCTTAACGGCCTGCTTGAACCCGACGAATAAGGCATGAGCAACTATCGCGTGGCCAATGTTCAGCTCGTTGACGCCACGAATCGCGGCGATCGCTTCAGCATTGTGGTAATGCAGACCATGGCCCGCATTGACGATCAGGCCATGGCTCAAGCCGGACTCGACACCGTCGCGAATGCGGGCAAGCTCGCAGGCCCGTTCGGCCACGCCGTGCGCATCGGCGTAACGGCCCGTGTGCAGCTCAATCGCCGGCGCGCCCACACGAGCAGCCGCTTCAATCTGACGCGGATCAGCATCAATGAAGAGCGACACCTCAGCACCGCAAGCAGCCAGGCGGTTGACCGCTTCTCGAATCCGCGCTTCCTGGCCCGCGACATCCAGGCCGCCCTCAGTGGTGAGCTCCTGTCGTGTTTCAGGCACCAGGCAAACGTGTTCGGGCCGCAATTGCTCGGCAAATGCCAGCATCGCTTCGGTGACACCCATCTCGAAGTTCATCCGCGTCTGCAGCGCATCCTTCATCATTAGCACGTCACGCTCCTGGATGTGCCGACGATCCTCGCGCAGGTGTACCGTAATGCCGTCGGCCCCGGCCTCCTCGGCATCCAGCGCAGCCTTGACTGGGTCAGGGTAGCGGGTACCACGCGCCTGGCGCAGGGTGGCGACATGATCAACATTGACGCCGAGCAGAATTCGATTCGCTTCAGTCACGCGGGACCTCCTTGATGTTCATGAATAGCTCGCGGCTAACCAATGGTCGACCGCCCAGATGCGGCGCCAATGCCTGACGCATGAGTCTTTTTGCGGCGTGCAAAGCCCCTGGCACATTCCAATCGGCCTCTGCCATCGCCAGGAGTTCCGCGCCATTGAACAGACCCGGCTGAAAATGCCCGACCGGCTCCAGCCCGGTATCGGGAAGCAAACGATATAGCCCGTCGACAGCGATGGGCTGGTCAGCCACATCCCGGTCCAGGGCAAAGCCATATCCAAGCTCGTTCAGCAGGCGCCATTCAAACGAACGGAGAATTGGCTCCAGCGGTCGTTTAGCCGCCAGCGCTGGCAGGGTTGCAGCGTAGTGATCGAACATGGCGGGATGAGCATCTTCAGCCGGCAGCAACCGGATCAGCAATTCGTTCAGGTACATGCCGCTGAATAGCGCATTGCCATCGAGCCAGTACGCCAGCCCGGCACTGTCCAGCCGACCGACGCTTTTCAAATCCCCACGACCACGAAACTCGACTTCGAGCGGCACAAAGGGACGCGCCAGCGTACCCGCCTTGCCGCGTGCACCGCGCAACACTGCCCGTAGTCGCCCTTCGGGCGTGAAGAAATCCACAAGCGCGCTGCTTTCACGATAGGGCCGACTGTGCAGCACAAAAGCGGTTTGGGCGGTCATGGGAGGTAGGTCACGTGCAGAGACGGAACAAATGCCGGTTGCCCGACCGCCAAAGGCTGCGGCAGTCCGGCAGGTGTCGCAGAACTTGCGTCAGCTGTAGCCGAGCGAGTGCAGTGCCCGCTCGTCGTCGGACCAGCCGCTCTTCACCTTCACCCAGAGATTGAGCATGACCTTGGAGTCGAATAGCACCTCCATGTCCTTGCGCGCCTCCTGGCCAATGCGCTTGATGCGCTCGCCCTTGTCGCCAATGATGATTTTCTTCTGGCCGTCGCGCTCTACCAGAATCAGCGCATGGATATGCAGCACATGGCCCTGCTGCTTGAAATCCTCAATCTCGACGGTGATCTGGTAAGGCACCTCGGCGCCGAGTTGACGCATGATCTTTTCACGCACCAGCTCTGCGGCCAGGAAACGGCTGCTGCGGTCGGTGATTTGGTCTTCGGGGAAAAAGTGCTCGCCCTCGGGCAGGTGGGAAGCTACCAGCTTCTCAAATACATCCAGATTCTGCCCGTGCTGGGCCGAGATCGGCACGATCTCGGCTCTTGGCAGTTGTTGAGCCAACCATTCGAAATGCGGCAGCAGCTCGCCCTTGTCTTCGACGCGATCGGTCTTGTTAACCGCAACGATGACCGGACCTTCGACATACTGGACACGCTCAAGCACCAACTGATCCTCATCAGTCCAGCGAGTGCGATCGACCACGAAGACGACCACGTCGACGTCCTTCAAAGCTGAAGAGGCGGTGCGGTTCATATAGCGGTTCAGCGCCGTCTCGCCATTCTTGTGCAGGCCAGGGGTGTCGACGTAGACCGCCTGAACGGTCCCCTCGGTCTTGATTCCAAGCATGTTGTGACGGGTTGTCTGCGGCTTGCGCGAGGTGATCGCGAGCTTCTGGCCCAAGACGTGATTAAGCAGGGTCGACTTACCCACATTGGGCCTTCCGACAATGGCTACATAGCCGCAGCGGGTGATTTCTTCACCTTCAACTCGTTCTTCAGTCATTACCGTTCTCCACACCCAGCGCTATCAGTGCCGAGGCAGCGGCAACCTGTTCGGCAATACGCCGGCTGGCGCCCTGCCCTTGTGTTTTCTCATGCAACAGTGACACCTGGCACTCGACGAAGAAGGTCCGGCAATGTGGGTCCCCTTGAATCGCCACGACCTCATACTTTGGCAATTCGCACGCCCGCGATTGCAAAAACTCCTGCAAACGGGTCTTTGGGTCCTTGTTCGTATCAACCAGCGTAAGCCCTTCCAGCTCGTTGGCAAGCCAAGCCAGCACGCGATCACGCGCCGCCTCCATGCCGGCATCAAGATAGATGGCGCCAATCAGGGCTTCCAGGGTATCGGCAAGAATCGACTCGCGGCGGAAACCACCGCTCTTCAGCTCACCGGAGCCGAGCCGCAGGTATTCACCGAGCTCAAACCCCCGAGCAAGTACAGCAAGCGTTTCACCTTTAACCAGGCGTGCCCGAAGGCGCGACAACTGCCCTTCCTTAGCCTGAGGGAAATGGTTGAATAACGCCTCGCCAGCGATGAAGTTGAGGATGGCATCGCCCAAAAACTCAAGACGCTCATTATTGCGTCCGGCATAGCTGCGATGGGTCAGTGCCAGGAGCATCAGCTCCTGGTCCTGGAATTGGTATCCGAGCCTACGCTCGAGACGGGCTAACGAAGTGCTCACGGCATCCTTAGGCGATATTCTTTATCGAAGTTCGCCACCAGATCGAGATTACGGATCAGGGGCTCGCGTTTTTCATAGTCCAAGTGCACCTTGAACTCGCTATTTTCAATCACGACCTTCAGCGCCTCTTCGAGGTTCAGATCGCGGATGCCGTTGACATCCATGCCCTTGCGTACATGGCTGTAAAAGTCTCGTACGGTGCGGATGTCTGCGGCCTTGTCACTTTCGACCCCGGAGATGATCTTGTCCATCGACATATAGTCGAAGTAATGCGGCAGCATCTTGAATGCGGTACTGGCAAAAAACGCCACCAGTGCCAGCACCATGATCCAGCTCAGCATGGACAGCCCTTTTTGCGAACGAGCGAAACTCATGTCGACCTCTATGTCGTACGTTACCCGCGGATCGGGGCTGTGCAAATATAACGGTCCGGCTCGCTGGAACCGGGCGCTGATTCACAGACTTAGTGAATCAATCCGACGCGCGAAAAGTGCGGCAGGTTGCTGAACTTCGGATCGGGCCAGCTCATCCAGACGGCGAAGGCCTTGCCGACGATGTTGCGGTCCGGAACCATACCGGCAAATTCCGCCGGAATCGCCGCGTCATGCCAGTAGCGACTGTCATTAGAGTTGTCGCGGTTGTCACCCATCATGAAGTAATGACCAGCCGGAACCCGCCACTCGCGGTTGGGCTCGATCCGATAGCGGGCCATTTCCTTGCGAATCAGGTGCTCCACTTCGCCAAGTTTTTCCTGGTAGAGCTTGGCGCTGCCCAGACTCCCGGGCTCTTCGCCAATAAGCATTTCAGGAACCAGCTCGCCGTTAATGCTCAGCCGCTTGTCGCTGCTGTACCGAACCACATCGCCCGGCAGGCCTATGACACGCTTGATGTAGTTGATATTGGGATCGCTGGGATAACGAAACACCATGACATCGCCACGCTGCGGATCACTGACCTCGATGATCTTGGTGTCGACCACCGGCAGCCGAATGCCATAGGCGAACTTATTGACCAGAATGAAATCGCCGACCTCAAGTGTTGGAATCATTGAGCCCGACGGAATCTGGAACGGCTCGATCAGAAACGAGCGCAATACCAGCACGATTGCCAGAACTGGGAAAAACGATTTGCCGTACTCGATCAGAACCGGCTCTTTATTCAAAGCGTCCAGCGTTGACTGATCAGGCTCCCCGGTCTGGCCCTCGTAGTTAGCGATTGCAGCCCGACGACGAGGTGCGAACACCACCAGATCAAGCAGCGCCAGAAAACCGCACACAGCAACGGCAATGACCAGCAACAGCGGGAAGTTGATCGACATATCAGCTATCTACCTTGAGCACTGCGAGGAAGGCTTCTTGCGGAATTTCCACGTTGCCGACCTGCTTCATCCGCTTTTTACCGGCCTTCTGCTTCTCAAGAAGCTTGCGCTTACGGCTCACGTCGCCGCCGTAGCACTTCGCCAGAACGTTCTTGCGCAAGGCTTTGACTGTGCTTCGCGCGACGATCTGACCGCCGAGGGCAGCCTGAATGGCCACGTCGAACATCTGTCTGGGAATCAGTTCCTTCATCTTCTCGACGAGGATTCGGCCTTTGTAATGCGCATTGTCCCTATGCACGATCAGCGCTAGCGCGTCGACCTTGTCACCATTGATCAGGATATCCAGACGGGTGAGATTGGCTGACTGGAAGCATTCGAAGCTGTAATCCAGCGAAGCGTACCCGCGACTGACTGATTTGAGGCGATCGAAGAAGTCGAGTACCACTTCGCTCATAGGCAGGTCATAGCGAACCTGGACCTGCGTTCCGAGAAACTGCAGGTCGCGCTGGATGCCACGCTTTTCGACGCAAAGCGTAATGACGCTACCCAGATGTTCTTGAGGTACAAGAATGTTGGCCCGCACGATAGGTTCACGCATGTCTTCAATGGAAGACAGATCGGGCAGCTTGGATGGACTGTCCACATAGATAGTCTCGCCGCTCTTCAACAACAGCTCATAGACCACGGTCGGTGCAGTAGTGATTAGGTCCAGGTCGTACTCGCGCTCGAGGCGCTCCTGGATGATTTCCATGTGCAGCATGCCGAGGAAGCCTATACGGAAGCCGAACCCAAGCGCGTCCGAACTCTCGGGCTCGTACTGCAGCGCGGCATCGTTGAGCGTCAGTTTTTGCAGCGCTTCACGGAAGTCTTCGAAGTCGTCCGAGCTTACGGGAAACAGGCCCGCATAGACCTGCGGCTTGACCCGTTTGAAACCAGGCAGCATCTCGACATCAGGCGTATTGGACAGCGTCAGGGTGTCACCAACCGGAGCGCCATGGATGTCTTTGATTCCGGCGATGATAAAACCTACTTCGCCGGCCTTGAGGTCGGCCGTACTGGTATGTTTCGGGTTGAATACACCGACGCTATCGACCTGGTGCACCTTGCCGGTGGACTTGACCAGGACCTTGTCGCCCTTTTTGATCCGACCATGGCGAACACGGACCAGCGAGACAACACCGAGATAGTTGTCGAACCAGGAGTCGATGATCAGTGCCTGCAGCGGCGCATCGATTTCGCCGGTTGGAGGGGGAATCACAGCCACCAGACGCTCAAGCACATCGTCTACGCCCATGCCGCTTTTGGCGCTGCAAGCCACTGCGTCGGTCGCATCGATGCCGATGATATGTTCGATTTCGTCCTTGACCTTATCGGGGTCGGCCTGAGGCAGATCCATCTTGTTCAGCACTGGCATGACTTCCAAGCCCTGCTCAATAGCCGTATAGCAGTTGGCTACCGACTGCGCTTCTACGCCCTGCCCCGCATCGACCACCAGCAACGCACCCTCGCAGGCGGCCAGCGAGCGGCTAACCTCGTAGGTAAAGTCCACGTGGCCTGGAGTGTCGATAAAGTTGAGCTGATAGGTTTTGCCGTCCTTCGCTTTGTAGTACAGCGTGACGCTGTGCGCCTTAATCGTGATGCCTCGTTCGCGCTCGAGGTCCATCGAATCAAGCACCTGGGCGTTCATTTCACGCTCGGTCAAACCGCCACACATCTGAATGAAACGGTCAGCCAGGGTCGACTTGCCATGATCGATGTGCGCGATGATGGAAAAATTGCGGATATGACTCAGGTCGCTCACAGCTCAACACTCTAATACGTCGCGAGCCGATTGCCCGCCGAAAATAGCCGCAAAGTGTACCTGATAGGTCGAATCAGTGCCACGCCGCTCCCGGCGACTTGCACACTAGGCCTCCTCGACACCAACTGAACACCGCAGCCACCCAAGCGGCGCGAAAAACGCTCAAACTAGCTCATATCCATAAGCTAGAGCATGCCGTTCGGCGCACGTATTTAAGATGGAAATTCCACTGCCGCCGCACAACATGCGAACTAAACCGGAGCGCTTTGCGGACAAGGGTCGACGGAAAAAACGAGAAGACAGAATTGGATGACGGTTTGGCCAGACTGGCCTTGACATATCTGCAGTTAGATCACCCGACTACACCATCGCGACCGTCATTGAAGCACGCAGAATGATCGGCTGTAACGCGGGATCCACTGCTGTTTGCTGGCTGCGCTTGCGCACGACGAGCCAGGCCACCAGAAACCCACCCAGCCCGGCGAGCATCACGTACGGCTCAGCAGCCGACAGCTCAGAAGCAACGACCGCAGAGGTGAAGAGCATAATCAGTGGAAAAAGATACACAAGCAGTGCGCCGCGCAGCAACACGCTTTCGCGGATACCGACCACAACGGTATCCCCCACGCTGAGCCGAAGGTCAGAGACTGCCAGTATTAAACCCCGACGCTCGCGAATACCGAGCCTTTCAACCAGCCCGTGGCCGCAGCCACTCCTCACGGAGCAGCCAGAACAAGTGCTATGGCGCTCAGTCTCAACCCAGACAGCGCCAGGCGCCAGTGCAACGACACGACCTGACTCCTCGATCATTGCGGCGCCTGATCAACTCCAGAGCGCATGGACAATGCGATTCGCTCCGCAGTACCTAGGGGAATCTCCCCAATGACAGTGACCATAACATCGCCGCCTGCAGTGGAAATACGCTTCGAGACAGCCACAGTCGGCCCCATTTGACTACGCGCATCCTCAACCACAGCACCGCCCAACGGCTCGACAAATACCGATACTCGAGCAATTCCATCACCGTAGGCCAGCCAAGTCACCGACTCCTGTGAGGCGGGGCTTGGACGGACGCTTGAGTCGATCAATTGGAACCCATCAGGCAGCCAATCAGAGCGCCATTGAGTTGACGCCGGATCCACTTGCCCTGCAGGGACCGAGACCGCTTTGCAATCAGCTCCACCTTTTACCTCTGCGGCAGCCACTGAGCCTGGTGCAAAATGCGTGAATTGAAAGCGCTCGAGCAACTGCCCGCTTTCGTCAAGCAACAATGATTTAAGCGGCAGGGAGGTTTCACGATCGAGATGCAGCTCGAAGCCATAGCGATGCTGATCCCGGGGACGGACCGCCAGCGCGACCGTGGGCCGTCCTGCAACTCGGGATTCCCCGATAACTTGAAAGTTGTACCATTTGGAAAGTAACTCCGGCTCCAGCTGCTGCTGGCGCCATGGCGTAACCTCGCGCACCTGGGAAGCCATGTCTTCGGATGCGCATTGAATCTTACCATTGAGCAGTACGACCTCTGCAGCCGGACCATCAAGCTGCAAAAAGCGCTCATTCAACTGCTGTTCATTTACCAGCTGCCAGACGGCATGAGTGGAAAAGCTTCCGTTACGCTCATAGACAAAGGTGCCTTGATAGCTTTGCTTTTTCTCAGCGTCAGCAAGTCGCTGCATCAGCACATCGGCTTCAGCAGCAAAGGCCGGCATCGATAGCCAGCCTCCGAGCACCACAAACAGCGGCATTACACGCATGTTGTTCCTTAACGATCTTCCATACTGGCAGCGCGAGCATAGGGCAGGGCACTTTCCGAACCGCTACCAAAAGCGGCCTGCTGAGCGTGCTGACGCACATAAGCCGGCAATCTCTTTTCATGCCAGCTTTCAGCCGACGACTCCCCACCCGCTACCTGGGCACCTGAAGCAACCGTACCTTCACTATATCCAGCCAATACAGCCGGGCCTTGACTAGCTTGGGGCACTGCAATGCTCGGCTGTGCAGCTTGCTGAGCAACCTGAGGGCCGGCTACATCGCTCTGATTGTACAGGCGCACACCTGCCAACACAGCGACCGTAACCGATGCCGCTACCGCAATACGACCGACATTACGCCAAGCGAAGCGCTGCGGCTTAACAGCGGTAATTGCAGGCTCATCAGCCAACGCCGCCGACACTGCCGAGGCAATATCCAGACGAGGCTCGATCAGCTCCTTATGCATTGCGGCCCGCGCGATCTGGTAGCGAGACCAGGTCGACCGCATTTCATTGTCGCCCTCTGCGGAGAGCACTCGACGTAATTCCAACTCGTCCGCTTCGTTATCCATCACCGCGGACAGCGATTCATGCAGGGCTTCACGACTCATGGCGGTTCCTCTCTTGGCTATCGCCGCTGTCTCAGGATTCATGCAACAAGGGTTGCAATGCTTTATCGATGGCTTCCCGCGCCCGGAATATCCGTGAGCGGACCGTACCCACCGGACATTGCATGACGTTCGCAATGTCTTCATAACTAAGACCATCAAATTCACGCAGTGTTAGAGCCGTACGCAAATCTTCTGGAAGTTGCTGAATAGTTCTATGAACTGTGTCTTCAATTTCATCCCTGAGAAGTGCTCGTTCCGGCGATTCGATATCCTTAAGGGCATGATCCCCTTCATAGAACTCAGCATCCTCGGAACTCACATCGCTGTCAGGCGGCCGCCTTCCTCGGGCCACCAGATGATTCTTTGCCGTATTGATGGCAATGCGGTACAGCCATGTATAAAAAGCACTGTCCCCGCGGAAATTTGCTAGCGCGCGATAGGCTTTAATAAAGGCTTCCTGCGCAACATCCTGGGCTTCATGAGAATCATGCACAAAGCGCACGATCAACCCTAGAATCTTGTGCTGGTATTTCAATACCAATAAATCGAAAGCCCGTTTATCTCCCCGCTGCACTCGTTCGACCAGTTGCTGGTCCTGCTCCTGGGTTAGCATAAACACTCCTCCATGACCCGGAAGGGGTGCTGCGCTCGCCTACGAGCTGACCTGCCAGAATAGACCCGGGCTTTACACAAAAGTTCTCCCCCTCCAAGCAAGCATTCCTGCAACACACCTGACGGCATTGGCGAGCGACGCGCCAAAACGAACCGTTTCGACGACACCCCTCTGGCATCCACAGCAAAACACCGCCGCCCATCGAACGATGGCCAGTCGGTCTGCATCCACAACTGTCTATAGAGACGAGCCTGCAAGAAAAGTTCCAAAGCACTCAGCCAAGTCCAACAAGGCCCGCTATTTTGCCGGGGGACGCGCCTATATACTAGCGTCGCCTCAACGTGAGATTCGAAATGAGCCGACATTATCAATACGACGTTCTAGTCATAGGCAGCGGCGCAGCCGGCTTGACCCTGGCGCTCAACCTCCCATCCTCACTACGGGTTGCGGTGCTGAGCAAGGGCGAGCTCGCGAACGGCTCGACGTATTGGGCTCAAGGCGGTGTCGCCGCAGTACTGGACGACACCGATACAGTCGAATCGCATGTCGCCGACACCCTCGTTGCTGGCGGCGGACTGTGCAAGGAAGAAGCGGTACGCTTCACCGTCGAACACAGCCGCGAAGCCATCCAGTGGCTGATCGAACAAGGCGTCCCATTCACCCGCGACGACTCCGAGCGCGAAGAAGATGGCTTCGAATATCACCTGACCCGGGAGGGCGGACACAGTCACAGACGCATCATTCATGCGGCCGATGCGACCGGCGCGGCGATATTCAACACCTTGCTGGCCCGCGCTCATGATCGGGAGAACATTGATCTGCTGCATCAGCGCGTCGCCGTTGACCTGATCACTGAACGCAAGCTGGGATTGAGCGGCAAGCGGTGCCTTGGCGCGTATGTGCTGAACCGAAACAACGACGAAGTGGACACCTTCCACGCAAAATTCACCGTACTGGCGACAGGTGGCGCGGCGAAGGTATACCTATATACCAGCAATCCCGATGGGGCATGCGGCGACGGTATCGCGATGGCGTGGCGCGCAGGATGCAGAGTGGGCAACCTGGAGTTCAATCAGTTTCATCCGACTTGCCTTTACCATCCAAAAGCCAAAAGCTTTCTCATTACCGAAGCATTACGCGGTGAGGGCGCCGTACTGAAATTGCCCAACGGTGAACGCTTCATGCCACGTTTCGACCCGCGCGCGGAGTTAGCGCCACGTGACATCGTGGCTCGCGCGATCGATCATGAAATGAAGCGCCTCGGCGTCGATTGCGTCTTCTTGGACATAAGCGACAAGCCTTCGGAATTCATCAAAGCGCACTTTCCGACCGTATATGAGCGTTGTCTGGAGTTCGGCATCGACATTACCTGCGAGCCTATTCCCGTAGTGCCTGCAGCTCACTACACCTGCGGCGGCGTGCTGGTTGACCAAGCCGGCAGAACCGACGTACCTGGGCTCTATGCTATCGGCGAAACCAGCTTCACCGGCCTGCACGGCGCCAATCGCATGGCCAGCAATTCGCTGCTCGAGTGTTTCGTCTACGCGCGCTCTGCTGCTCAAGACATGCTGCGCGAACTACCGGGCCTCGCCTCGCCCAACGTCCTGCCGACGTGGGATGCAACTCAGGTTACGGACTCAGACGAAGACGTCATCATTGCGCACAACTGGGACGAGCTGCGACGGTTCATGTGGGACTACGTTGGCATCGTTCGCACCACCAAGCGATTGATGCGCGCGCAACACCGGGTTCGCTTGCTGCTTGGGGAAATCGATGAGTTCTACAGTAATTACAAAGTCAGTCGCGACCTCATCGAGCTGCGGAACCTAGCAACGGTTGCCGAGTTGATGATCGGGTCGGCCATGCAACGCAAGGAAAGTCGAGGGTTGCATTTCACGCTGGACTACCCTGAACAGCTACCCGAAGCGAAAGACACTATTCTGGTGCCGCCCACCTACGACGACTGAACTTCAGCCTGAGCCGCAAGCGTCGGTGCTGCTCCGGCGTCATAGCCCCGCGCGGAATGCAGAGCCCTTGAGAGAACCAGTCGCCCGGCAGTTTGAATCGCAGCACCACAACCAGCGGTAGCGCGATGCTGTCAGGTAACAATTGCACCGGCTGCCAACCGCCCTCCCGACTCCTTAGCGACCAGCCGTGCTGATCATGCCGCAGACCAAGCCATGAACAACCACGACACAGCAAGACGTGCGACGGTATAACCCAGGCAGCGTGCAGCGCGCACAGCAACAACCCGAGCACACTCAGCCAGGATGGCAAAGGCAATAACAACAGCGTGATCACGGCCAGCATCACCATCAGCAGATACAGCGCCAACAGCCCGCCAGATGCATTCCACTCACATTCGAATGCTTGGCTACTATGGCTGGACACGGTCAAGAATCATTCGAACCATGTAGCGCAGATCTTCGTCGTCGGGCACGGCGCGCTCCATGAACCAGCCAAACATGTCCTGATCCTCACAGCTTAGCAGTTTGCGGTAACGGCGCTGATCCTCTTCGTCGAGCTGCGGATAAACCTCCTTGACGAAAGGCACCAGCAGCACATCCAGCTCGAGCATGCCGCGACGGCTCTGCCAGAACAGGCGATTGAGTTCGGATTGTTCGACCATGCAAAAGCTCCTGAGTTGAAGCGCGGCATTATACCGACTGCAGCGTTCAGGCGGCACACGCATTAACAGGCCCCGGAGTGGCAGTTGGCGCACACTGTATTTCGCCGATGGCCTGCTATGATGCCGGTCCGGATTTCTCCACGGCGACTCGTCATGACTGACACTGCTTTCTTTTGCGTTTTGTCGCACGAAGGCGTCCTGGCCGTACGCGGCGCGGATGCGAGCAAGTTTCTGCAGGGACAACTGACCTGCAACCTCAATTACCTCAATGAACAGCATTCGAGCCTCGGTGCGCGCTGCACCCCCAAAGGTCGAATGCAGTCCAGCTTCCGCATCCTCCCAGAGGGAGACGGCTACCTGCTGGCGATGGATCGCGAATTGGTCCAGCCACAACTCGCCGAGCTGACCAAGTTCGCCGCGTTCTCAAAATCCAAACTGCATGATGAGAGTGCAGAATGGGTTCGATTCGGACTCAGCGAAGGTGACGGTGCTCTTGTCAGCCTTGGCCTGGATCTTCCCCAGACGGCCGACGCCGTGGCCGCCGCGCACGGATTGATCGCCGTGCGCCTCAGCGATGGCCGCGCCGAGCTCTGGACCCGTTCAAATGACGCCAAGATCACCGAGCTTCGGCTGGCGGCCCAGCTCCCCGAGGCGTCAACAGATCGCTGGCTGCTGGCACAGATTCGCGCCGGTATCGGTCAGGTGGTAGCCGCGACCCGCGAGTTGTTTATCCCACAGATGATCAACCTGCAGGCTCTGGGCGGCGTCAGCTTCAAAAAGGGCTGTTACACCGGCCAGGAAATCGTCGCGCGGATGCAGTATCTGGGTAAATTGAAGCGCCGCCTTCATCGCCTTGCGGCTCAGAGCATCGATGCACCGGTGCCGGCCGCCGGGCTTGAAATCTTTTCCCCAGTGCACGGCTCAAGCGTTGGCGAAGTCGTCATGGCAGCAAGCGCCGAGGGCGCTCTGGAGCTGTTGGCCGTGTTGCAGGAAGACGCGGCGGCTGATGGTCGACTGTTCCTAGGGTCTCCTGACGGCCTTCCGCTGACCCTGCTGCAGCTGCCCTACACGCTAGACGCGGACCGTGAGATCCAGCGCTAACCATTGCCAGCCATATTCCACACCGAATTATAAGTAAGGACAGACATGAGCACTCTTGCCGACAAGGTCCAGCAGGCGCTTACACAGGCAATCGAAAATGACGAACTGGTCCTGCCGACACTTCCGGAGGTCGCACTGCGAGTGAGAGAAGCCGCAGAGGATCCGGACGTAAGTATACCGACGCTGGCCAAGGTGATCGGTAATGACACCGCCCTAACTGCACGCATCATAAAAGTGGTGAACAGCCCGCTACTGCGTACCAACAGGGAAATAAACGACCTGCAGATGGCGATCAGCCGCCTAGGCATCAACTACACGTCAAACTTGGCCACCGGCCTGGCGATGGAACAGATGTTCCAAGCGACTACCGACGTAGTGGATCGAAAGATGCGTGAGGTCTGGAACAAGAGCAC
The DNA here is from genome assembly GCF_038562055.1 of Stutzerimonas chloritidismutans. Classification (GTDB taxonomy): domain Bacteria; phylum Pseudomonadota; class Gammaproteobacteria; order Pseudomonadales; family Pseudomonadaceae; genus Stutzerimonas; species Stutzerimonas chloritidismutans_A. Next base: position 458,052 of record NZ_JBCFXD010000002.1, read on the forward strand.
CGAGATTGCTGCCATCAGCCATGTGCTCTGCCGCAACTTCACGCGCCTGCCGGCGGACCAAGCGACGCTCGCAGGCCTGGTTCATCAGATCGGAGTCCTGCCGATTCTCACCTACGCTGAAGAGCACAGCGCGCTGCTCAGCGATTCGATCAGCCTCAACCACGTGATTGATCGGATCCATCCGATTATCGGGGAAAAGATCCTTCGTGCCTGGGAGTTTCCGGACCCGATCGCCACAGTCCCTGGCCAGTACCTGGATTTTTCCCGAGCTTCAGTGAAGGTGGATTACGTCGATATCGTCCAGGTGGCGACATTGCAGAGCTATATTGGCACCTCGCACCCCTATACCCAACTCGACTGGAATCAGATCCCTGCATTCGCCCAGCTCGGCCTCGACCCGAGCACATTGTTACAGGAAGACGAAGATCTCTCCGCCGCGATGGATGCCGCGATGAGCATGCTCCAGTAAAACCCTGCGGGTGCTGTTCGGTGTCGCTGCGAACTTCGCACTCGCCGCAGAGGGTGAAAATTCGTGGCCGAAGCATCGATAAAAGGCATCGCTGAAATCGAAGCCGCCCAATTGGCCACGAGCGAAAGCAAGTCTCAAGACGTCGAAACTTTGGCCCAGAAAATGATGGACGACCATACCAAGGCGAACCAGAAACTCATTGAGTTAGCCCGCCAGCCTGATGATGCTCGAAATATCCGATGACGCTACGTTGATCGACTAGGCAAAGGCCATGATTCTCGAACTACGCGAAGGCGAGACTTCGATGAAGCCCACGCTAACAATCATGTCGTAGCGCATGAGCAAACCATTGAGCTTTGTCGTGAACACATCAAAAACGGAGGGAACGCTGGGGTCGAAGCACGCGAGCAGCGATATACCGATCCAGTCAGCGGCGCTTCCGCGCCGCTCAGACCGACTCTGGCAACTTCCAGTCGATCGGCTCAAGGCCCCGTTGTTTGAGAAATTGATTGGCGCGACTGAAGTGTCCGTTACCGATGAATCCCCGGTGCGCTGAAAGTGGCGAGGGATGAACGGATTTCAGCAACAGGTGCCGAGTCGGATCAATCAGCTTCGCTTTGCTCTGCGCATGGGCGCCCCACAGTAGAAACACCACGTCCGAGCGCGTTTCGCTAACCACCTCGATAATCCGATCGGTCAGACGCTGCCAGCCCATCTTCGCGTGCGAACCAGCCATCCCCTGCTCCACAGTCAAAGAAGTATTGAGCATCAGCACGCCTTGATCCGCCCAGTGCTGAAGATAGCCATGGCTGGGCACGTCCAGATTCAGGTCACGCTTGAGCTCCTTGAAAATGTTTTGCAGTGACGGCGGCGGCGCCACACCTGGCTGCACCGAAAAACACAGTCCGTGCGCCTGACCGGCACCGTGATAGGGATCCTGCCCCAAGATCACGACGCGAACCTGCTCCAACGGAGTCGAATTCAAGGCGTTGAATATCAGAGGTCCCGGCGGATAGATTACTTTTCCGGCCGCCTTCTCGCGACGCAGAAACTCACCCAGCTGCTTCATGTATGGCTGCTCGAACTCTTCCTTCAGCGCTGCTTTCCAGCTTTCTTCAAGCTTGACGCGGTCATCTTGATTCATGGCATTGCCCTGGCTGCTGAGGCGCCGAACCCTATGGAAAGGATCTGGCGGAGTCAATGCTCGAGTCTGAGCCTGCCCTTGCCGCCAATAACGCTCAGAAAATGTCGGCTACCTCACAGCCAAGCGAAAGACTGCCCTTATACGACCAATGAGTGCGTGACGAAGGGCCTCAGCGCGCAGTAAAAAAGTCTCTCGCCAATAAAAACTACAACAAGGAATCAGCAATGAAACGGACTACGCTCCTCGCCCTCGGGCTGGGGTTCTGTCTGGCAGTTGAAGCTGCCGATCCGATCACCCTCGGCCTCAATTACCCTCGCACCGGTAGCTATAAAGAAGAAGGACTATCGCAGATGCGCGGGGCGCTGCTGGCAGTCGATGAAATCAACGCCAGAGGCGGCGTTCTAGGTAGACCGCTCCAGCTATCCAGCCGTAACTCTGCATCCAGACCCGAGAAAGCCGTCGCCAACGTAGACAAACTGGCCGACGAGGGTGCGGTCATGCTGTTCGGTGGCGCGTCCAGCGCCGTCGCTATCGCCGCAGGCAAGCGTGCCAAAGAAAGGGGTTTACTCTATTTCGGCACCCTGACCTATTCAAACGACACAACAGGCAAAGACGCCCACCGCTACATGTTCCGCGAATGCAACAACGCCTGGATGAGCGCGCAGGTGCTGGGCCAGTATCTGAATGAACACCTACCGAACAAACGCTACTTCTACATCACCTCTGATTACACCTGGGGCCACACCAGCGAAAGCTCGCTACGTCAGGCCACAGGTACACAAAACAGCAGCCAGCACCCGGGCATCAAGACCGCGTTTCCCGGCGCCCGCCTCTCCGACTATCGTGAAGCCCTGACCCAGGTTGCCAGCAGCGACGCCGAAGTCTTGGTACTGGTCCTGTTCGGCGAGGACCTGGTGCGCGCCATGCGGATTGCCGACGAACTCGGACTGAACAAGCGAATGCAGGTTGCAGTACCCAACCTGACGCTGAGCATGGTCGAAACAGCCGGCCCGGACATCATGCGCGGTGTATTGGGCACCGAACCCTGGACCTGGCGTGTACCGGAACTGGAAGGCTCGGTGGCTGGCAAGCAGTTCGTGCAGAACTACGACGAACGCTATCAGACCCACCCGTCCAGCTCTGCCGCCTCGGCCTACAGCATCGTTTATCAATGGGCCGACGCGGCTACTCGGGCCCGTAGCCTCGACAGCGAACGGATCATTGCCGCGCTGGAGGGCCATCGTTACAGCCTACTCAAAGGCGAGCAGGAGTGGCGCAGCTTCGACCACCAGAACGTCCAGACGGTGTACGCGGTGAAGGTCAAGCCACGCGAGGAAGTGCTTAAGGACCGTTTTAAACAGGACTATTTCGAAATTGTCCATCGCCTCACCGGCGAACAGGCAGCCCCATCGCTTGCCGAATGGCAGGCCGAGCGCCGCGCTGGCGGACAGACGCTCGCCCTCCAGTAAACGGATGCAAAGCGGCTCTGGAATACCAGGCCGCTTCAAAGCCCATCGCACGCCTTGTGCCGCTCCTGCATCACTCCTCCCCAATGCGCGCGCCAGCGCCGCAGCACCTCGCCAGATCGAAAAGATTGCAACTAGACTCAGGTGAAGGCATTCGATCCTGACGAGGATGACCCACACCATGAGCACCACCGCAGTAGAGCCATATAAGTCCGGTTTTTTCGATTTGACTCACAAACTGACAGTCGAGAAGCATGGGCACACCGCGTTGATCACCATCAACCATCCCCCTGCCAACACCTGGGACCGTGAGTCGCTGATTGGCCTCAAGCAAGTCGTCGAGCACCTGAACCATGACGATGAGGTCTATGCGCTGGTAATCACTGGCCAGGGTGAAAAATTCTTCAGCGCGGGCGCCGACCTCAAGCTCTTCGCCGATGGCGACCGCACCCGTGCACGTGAAATGGCGAAGCGCTTCGGTGAGGCCTTCGAGACCCTTCGAGAGTTTCGCGGGGTATCCATAGCGGCCATAAACGGGTTCGCGCTTGGGGGAGGCCTGGAGTGCGCTCTGGCGTGCGACCTACGCATCGTTGAGCGACAGGCTCAGCTAGGGCTACCTGAAGCCTCGGTTGGCTTGCTGCCCTGCGCTGGTGGCACCCAGGCACTCGCATGGCTTGTAGGCGAAGGCTGGGCAAAGCGGATGATTCTCTGCGGCGAACGGATCAATGCGGACACGGCTATACGCATCGGTCTCGTAGAACAGGTTGTGGAGCAGGGTGAAGCTCGAGGCCATGCACTCTTGCTGGCCTCCCGCGTGGCGCGTCAGAGCCCGGTAGCGGTACGCACGATCAAAACACTGATTGACTCGATGCACAGTCGCGGCCCGGCAAGTCTTGCAGCTGCAGAGCGTGAAGCATTCGTCGACCTGTTCGAAGCCGACGATACCCTGGAAGGGGTCAATGCGTTCCTGGAAAAGCGCGATCCCCGTTGGAGAAACCGCTGACCAAAATCCCGAAAACACACTCGGCGAAGGATAGCCCCAAACTCAGCCCGGAAGCCCCCCAAAGTGGCCCTGAGTCTCGTGTCTACCGCAGCACGCGGTTATCCCGGCGCGCCTCAGCGGCGATAGTGTCGACCGTCAAAATCGCGCCGGTGATGCATCCGATAGTCGCGACCATCGCGCACTAACGGTGGGCGGCCAAAATTTCTAGAATGATCACGCTCCCAGCGCGAAGGGTGATCGAACCGGGAATTACGCTCACCCTTCCACCGCTGCGGATGATGACCTTCTGTCCGTCTCCTATGGTCCCAGCTGTGCCGATCGCCCCCTCGGTGACGATCGTAATACTGCGGGGGAAGCTGTCCCTGATAGCGGGGAGGAAGGTTCTGCGGATACTGCCTGTGTTGCAGATATGGGCTACGTGGATCGTACTGATATCCGCGGCTTTCTACGCGATAGCTGCCGCCGTCAGGTTGGTAGACCCATACACCGCCCCGGGAGTCGGCAAACGCATGGCTCCCCAACCCCAAAGCCAGCAGCAAAACCGCCATCGGCATCTTCACTATGCACCTCCACCAACCGTTCCGCCTGAGAGAGTTACGGCCTTAATTAAACAGACCACAGCAAATGGCCGGCTGGCTGTTAACCGGACAGGTGGTGCATTTCCATATGTGTCATCAGCTTGGGCTCCGGAGTCACATCACACCCCGGCCTTGTACGGCTGCTGCTGCTTCCCGATAATAGCGGCCTTTTAGCCTCGGCTCATGCAGAGCGCCACAGGAACCCGCGATGACCGAACTCGCCCTGATCATGGTTAGCGCCATCCTGGTCAATAATTTCGTCCTGGTGCAGTTTCTCGGTCTGTGCCCGTTCATGGGTGTTTCGAAGAAAATCGAAACGGCCATTGGCCTGTCGCTGGCCACTACCTTTGTTCTGACCCTTGCGGCGATGTGCAGCTACATCGTTCAGCAGTACGTCCTCAAGCCGCTAGACCTGGAATTTCTTCGCACCATCAGTTTCATTCTGGTGATTGCGGTGGTGGTGCAGTTCACCGAGATGGTGGTGAATAAGACCAGCCCTTTGCTGTACCGCGTCCTGGGCATTTTTTTGCCGCTGATCACTACTAACTGCATTGTCCTAGGCGTCGCGCTCCTAAACGCCAACAAATCAGAGTTCACCTTTCTGACCGCTACGGCAAACGGCTTTGCCGCTGGGCTGGGTTTTTCGCTGGTATTGGTATTGTTTGCGGCCATGCGTGAGCGCATCGCCATTGCCGACGTACCCAGGTCCTTCCAGGGCGCAGCCATCGGCATGGTCACTGCAGGCCTTATGTCGATGGCGTTCATGGGCTTCAGTGGGTTGATCAAGCTATGAATCTGGTCCTGATAGCCGTGCTTGCGCTTCTCGCGCTGTGCCTGGTTTGCGGAGCCATTCTCGGCTTCGCCGCGGTGCGCTTCCGCGTCGAGGGCGACCCCATTGCCGAACAGATCAATTCGTTGCTGCCGCAGACCCAATGCGGTCAGTGCGGCTACCCCGGCTGTAAGCCCTACGCCGAGGCAATCGCTGGCGGTGACAAGATCAACAAATGCCCACCGGGTGGCGAGTCAACGATCCAGGCGCTGGCCGACCTGCTCGACGTCGAGCCTGAGCCGCTGGACGCTGTGGAAGGCGAAGTGCCTCCGCGCGTCGCCTATATCCGCGAAGCCGAATGCATCGGCTGCACCAAGTGCATCCAGGCCTGCCCGGTCGACGCCATTGTCGGCGCCGCCAAGCAGATGCACACCGTCATCGTGTCCGAGTGCACCGGCTGCGACCTCTGCGTCGAGCCTTGCCCAGTGGACTGTATCGACATGATTGAACTCGGCAGCAATCTGCAAAGCTGGAAGTGGGACCAACCGCTGATGCCAGGCCAGTTAATCGCCAGCGACCGGGAGCAGGCCGCATGACCTCACTGAACGTCTGGGATATTCACGGCGGCATACACCCACCGGAGTGCAAGGAGCTTTCCAACCGCACGCCGATCCAGCGGCCGCCCCTTCCGGCTCGTCTGGCGGTTCCGCTGGTCCAACATCTCGGTGCGCCCGCTGAGCCTTGCGTTACGCTGGGTGAGCGTGTCCTCAAGGGACAAAAGATCGCCGAAGCCGCTGGCTTTGTCAGTGCGCCGGTCCATGCACCGACGTCTGGAACGGTCAGCTTCATCGGCCCCCAGCCCTACCCTCACGTGTCTGGGATGCTCAGCGCTGCGATCGTGATCGACAGCGATGGCCAGGACGAATGGATCGAACTGCATCCGCAACCGGATTACCGAGCACTGCAGCCCGATCAGCTGTTGGAACAGATCCGTCAGGCAGGCATCAGCGGACTCGGTGGCGCCGGCTTCCCGACGGCCGTCAAGCTGAACGGGCCGCCCACCCGGGAAATCCGTGCGCTGATCATCAACGGCACCGAATGTGAGCCCTATATCACGGCCGACGATAGGTTGATGCGCGAGAAGGCTAACGAGCTGGTCGCGGGGATCGAGATACTTGTTCACCTGATCCAGCCGGAACAGGTGCTGATTGGTATCGAGGACAACAAACCAGAGGCGATCGAGGCCATCCGCACGGCCGTGGGCGATCGTGAATTCCTGGTCAAGGTGTTTCCTACCAAGTACCCCTCGGGCGGCGAAAAGCAGCTAATTCAGATTCTGACCGGCGAAGAAGTCCCCAGCGGCGGCCTGCCGGCCGACATCGGAATGCTGTGCCAGAACGTTGGCACCTGCGTCGCCATTCATGACGCTGTACTGCTGGGAAAACCGCTAATCTCCCGTGTTACAACACTGACCGGCGAAGCCTTGGCACGCCCCATGAACGTCGAGGCGTTGATCGGCACCCCAGTGGCTGACCTGCTCGCCTTCGCCGGTCTCGACCCTGCCCGGCTCAATCGGTTGATCATGGGTGGTCCGATGATGGGCTATACCCTGCCGTCGATGGACGTGCCACTGATCAAGACCACCAACTGCCTGCTCGCCAGCACACTTACGGAACTGCCTTCGCCACCACCAGCCTTGCCATGCATTCGCTGCGGCGAGTGTGCAGAAGCGTGTCCGGCAAGTCTGCTACCGCAACAACTGCACTTCTTCGCGCTGGGCCAGGAGCACGAGCAGCTCAAGGCCTACAACCTGTTCGACTGCATTGAGTGCGGCGCCTGTGCCTATGTCTGCCCGTCGAGTATTCCGCTGGTGCAGTACTACCGCGCCGCAAAGGGCGAAATCCGCGAACTGGAACAGAAGCAACAGAAAGCCGAACACTCCAAGCAGCGCTTCGAGCTGCGCCAGGAGCGCTTGCGCCGCGCCGAAGAGCAGAAAGAGGCCGACCGCAAGGCCCGCACCGAACGCGCCGCAAAGGCCAAGGCGGCACAGGCCGAGGCCAGCTCCATACCGAATCAGGATGACCCCGTCGCACGCGTCCAGGCACAAAAGGCGGGCCTGTCCGAGCAGCAGAAGAAGCTCAAGATCGAAGCCAGCATGGCGCAGGTCGCGCTGAAAAAAGCGGAAAAGCAACTGGCCATCCATGCAACGCCTGAACTAGAAGCTCAAGTTGCCGAGCTGCGTACCGCAGCTGCCAATGCGCAGAAGGCACTGGACGAAGCCGCTGGCCCTGCTGATGCTTCCCCCGCGGCACCGCAGGTCAACGACGAGGCTGCCAAAAAAGCCAAGATCGAAGCGGCGATGCTGCGCGCTCAGATCCGCAAGCTGGAGAAGCTCGACGCCCGCGATGCCGACCAGAACACCGAGCTGAGCCGCCTTCAGGCACAGCTGACCGAAGTGGAGAAAACACTAGCTTCTGTGCAGGACACTACCCCTGCGCCGCCAGCCAAACCCGCCAATGACGACGCAGCCAAGAAAGCCAAGATCGAAGCCGCTATGTTGCGTGCTCAGGTCCGCAAGCTGGAGAAGCTAGACAGCCGCGATGCCGACCAAGACGCCGAGTTGAGCCGCCTCCAGGCCCAGCTGACCGAAGCGGAGAAAACACTGGCTACGCTGCAGGACACTACCCCTGCGACGCCAGCCAAACCCGCCAATTACGACGCGGCAAAGAAAGCCAAGATCGAAGCCGCTATGTTGCGTGCTCAGGTCCGCAAGCTGGAGAAGCTCGAACCGAGAGACACTGAGCAGGAGGCAGAACTGACCCGTTTGCGGTCACAGCTGGCCGAAGCTGAAACCGCCCTCGAGCCACCGAAAGAACCCAAGCTTGCAGCCAAGACACCCGGCGAAGAGGCGCTCAAGAAAGCCAAGATCGAGTTAGCGATGAAACGCGCAGAACTCAAGAAAGCCGAGAAGGCCGGTGCTGAAGAGTCGCAGCTGGGCAAGCTGCGCGATGCTCTGGCGAGTGCCGAACAGGCGCTTCATGAGGCTGAGGCGCAATCTGGCAAACCGGCGCCGGACTTGGTGCGCACGGACAAGCAGCCCATAGATGAGCAGACCCGGACACTCAAGACCGAAGTTGCGTTTGCACGCGCCGATCTGCGCAAGCTTGAGCGTGCCGATAACGGCGACCCTGCGGCCATCGAACGCGCCCAGGCACGTTTGAGCGATGCCGAGCGCAAACTTCAAGAACATACCTAATCGTCAGGAGCAGCGCCGTTGGCGCGGCTCCAGGGAGGGTGACCATCGACAGGTGATCGCCCCCCTTCCAAGTCTTCAACGGAGAGCCAATGGCCCTGCCCCGCATCACCTCACCGCACACCACGGGGAACAACCGCACCCAGCGGGTCATGTTGCTATTGCTCGCGGCGACCTTGCCCGGCGTAATCGCCCTGACCTGGCTGTACGGCGCCGGCACCCTGATCAACCTGCTCTGGGCCAGTGCTGTTGCCCTTGGTTGCGAGGCACTGATCCTGAGGCTGAGACAACGCCCAGTGCAGTTCTTCCTGCGCGACGGCAGCGCATTGGTCACGGCGGTCCTACTAGCACTGGCGTTGCCACCCTACTCGCCCTGGTGGCTGACATTAATCGCCACTGGCAGCGCCATCGTGCTCGGCAAGCAGCTCTATGGTGGACTGGGTCAGAACCCCTTCAATCCCGCCATGATTGGCTACGTGGTAGTGCTCGTGTCCTTTCCGGTGGAAATGACCACCTGGCCTGTGCCCCACACGGTCGGCTTGAGTGCCGGATTGCAACACATCCTTGGCATCGCCTCGCTACCCGATGGCTGGACGCAGGCCACCGCGCTCGATGTCCTCAAGGTCAACAAAAGCCTGACCGTGGACGAGCTTTGGGCCAATCCAGCTTTCGGTCACTTCGGCGGGATCGGTTCGGAGGTCGTCAACCTCGCGTTTCTGGCCGGAGGCCTGTTCCTCCTTCACAAGCGCCTGTTCAGCTGGCATGCGCCGGTTGGCATGCTTGCCGCGTTGATCGTCATGAGTTTGTTGTTCTGGAACGGTTCGGGCTCTGATAGCCATGGTTCACCACTGTTCCACCTGCTCAGCGGCGCCACCATGCTCGGCGCCTTCTTTATCGTCACCGACCCGGTGAGCAGCGCCACCAGCAACCAGGGCCGACTTATTTTCGGTGCAGGCGTGGGCATTCTTGTCTATGTCATTCGCACCTGGGGCGGCTATCCGGATGCCGTGGCGTTCGCCGTGCTGCTGATGAACCTGTCAGCTCCCACCATCGACTATTACACCCGTCCGCGCACCTACGGCCATCGCAAGGCCGAGCGCGGCTTCAAGCTGGGCGAATGAAATGATCATCCCTGAACTCAGTCGCTCAATGCTCAAGAACAGCCTGGTGCTCGGCCTGTTTGCGATTGTCACCGTTGGCGGCGTGACCCTGCTCCAGCAGTTCACGGCAGAACGGATTCAAGCCTCGGAGCGTGCCGCACAGCTACGGGCCCTCAACGAGATCCTCCCTAGAGACAGCTATGACAATCAGCTGCTCGACAGCAGCGTTCTAGTGCAAGATCCGCTGCTTGGCACTCGCCAGCCCATGCCGGCCTATGTCGCGATGAAGAACGGCCAGCCAAGCGCGGTGATCCTGCAAACCATTGCACCCGACGGGTACAGCGGTGCGATCCAGCTGCTGATAGGCGTGCAGGCAGACGGGCGGGTCGCCGGCGTTCGCGTGGTCGCGCACCGCGAAACGCCCGGTTTAGGCGACAGGATTGAACTGGCCAAGAGCTCCTGGATACGCAGCTTCGAAAACCGCTCACTGAGCGATCCAGACGCGTCAGGCTGGGCCGTGAAAAAGGATCGTGGCGAGTTCGACCAGTTTGCCGGAGCCACCATTACGCCGCGGGCCGTAGTGGGCGCCGTGCATCGGGCGCTGCAATACTTTGCAGCGCACAAGCAGGAGCTGCTTGCTGCCGACAGGGCGCCGATAGCAGCCGAAGCAGCCGAAGCAGCGCTGGAAGATGAGGTCGAGCCGGACGAGGTCACTACCCACTCGCGGGCCGGCGCCGCTGCGACCCGCGACACATTGCAGACCAACGATCCGCAAGCCGAGCAGGAAGGCCGAACCCAATGAGCAATCCAAGCTATCGCGATCTGAGCGTCAACGGCCTGTGGAAAAACAATCCGGCACTGGTCCAACTCCTCGGCCTGTGCCCACTGCTCGGCGTGAGTAATTCGGCGGTCAACGCGCTCGGGCTCGGGCTCGCCACAGCCCTGGTGCTGATCTGCTCGAACGTTGGCGTGTCGCTGGTTCGGGGCGTCGTCAATACTGCGGTGCGCCTGCCTGCATTCGTGATGATCATCGCAGCGCTGACGACCTGTATCGAGCTGCTCATGCAGGCCTATACCTATGAGCTGTACCAAATACTCGGCATTTTCATCCCACTGATCACCACCAACTGCGTCATCCTCGGCCGTGCCGACGGTTTTGCCGCCAAGCACAACCCGCTCATTGCGGGCTTTGACGGCTTGCTCATGGGGATCGGGTTCGCACTGGTCCTCGTGGTGCTAGGCGGCGTACGCGAGTTGCTCGGCACCGGCGCGCTGTTCGCCAACATGCACCTGCTGTTCGGCCCCGTTGCCAGCGACTGGCAGCTGACGATGTTCAGTGACTATAAGGGTTTCCTGCTGGCCATCCTGCCACCAGGCGCCTTTATCGTGCTCGGTCTGCTGATCGCCCTGAAGAACCGTATCGACGAGCACCTCGCTGAGCGCGCCAAGACGACGCAGGCAGAAACGCCAGTGCAGAGCCGTCGCGTTCGTGTCACCGGAGTCATTGAATAATGCTGGATGGAGCGCGGTAAATGAACGCGGCCAAACGCCTGGAGATCTTCCGTCGGTTTCATGAGGACAACCCGGAGCCGAAGACCGAGCTGGCCTACAGCACCCCGTTTGAGCTCTTGATTGCCGTGATCCTCTCAGCGCAGGCCACTGACGTCGGCGTCAACAAGGCAACGGCCAAGCTTTACCCCGTCGCCAACAGCCCCGAGGCCATCTATGCGCTCGGCTATGACGGCCTGTGCAGCTATATCAAGACCATCGGGCTTTATCCAAGCAAAGCCAAGAACGTTCTTGAGACCTGCCGCATCCTGATCGAACAACACGACAGCCAGGTGCCTGATAACCGTGAGGCCCTCGAGGCGCTGCCGGGCGTTGGCCGCAAAACGGCTAACGTGGTGTTGAACACGGCATTCCGCCAATTCACCATGGCAGTCGACACCCACATCTTCCGTGTCGCCAACCGCACCAGAATTGCGCCCGGCAAGAACGTGCTCGAGGTCGAGCGCAAGCTGGTCAAATTCGTGCCGAAGGATTATCTCCTGGACGCCCATCACTGGTTGATCCTGCACGGGCGCTACGTCTGCAAGGCGCGCAGACCACAATGCGGCAGTTGTCGTATCGAGGATCTCTGCGAATACAAGCACAAGACCTCTGACGATTGAGCGGTCAAGCGGAAAACCTATCGCTCGATTGAAAAAATCTTTTTTACGGCCGTCATTTTTGTCGCTATAAGGTGCGCCAACAGCGCGCCTTAGCCGTGGAGTGAGACAAGTGTCCGAGAAAGAAGATATTCAGATTGAAGACGACTTCGTCGCCGAGGATGACGACGATACCGCCGAGGCTCCGGCAGAAGTTGCGAAGACCAATCTGACCAAACGCCGGATCATCGACAATCTGCTCGAAGAGCGTCGTTTGCAGAAGCAACTCAACGAGTTCGACTTCGACCTCTGAACTGAAAAAGCCCCGTTGCAGGGGCTTTTTTGCATTGAATCAGTCGCGTCGCGAGGGCGACAGCAGCTCGACCTTGTAACCATCCGGGTCTTCGATGAACGCCAGGATGCTGGTGCCATGTTTCATCGGCCCCGGCTCGCGGGTGATCTTGCCGCCACGACTACGGATATCCTCGCAGGCCTTGTAGACGTCTTCGACCTCCAGCGCGATATGGCCGTAACCGTCTCCCAGGTCATACTTCTCGACGCCCCAGTTGTGGGTTAGCTCCAGCACGCTGTTATGTGCTTCGTCACCGTAGCCCACAAATGCCAGGGTGAACTTGCCTTCCGGGTAATCCTTGCGGCGCAGCAGCGTCATGCCCAGCACTTCAGTATAGAAGGCGATGGATCGCTCCATATCGCCGACTCGCAGCATTGTATGCAGCAGTCTCATGGGTATCTCTCCTAATCAGCGGTGCATAAAGCATAACCCCGGCTCGCGGCCGGGGTTATGGTCAGGCTGCGTAGCAGTCCCTATCAGAACTGCGTCCGGCCCTTGTTCGCGGCGATGCGCATGCGCAACGCGTTGAGCTTGATGAAGCCACCCGCATCGGCCTGGTCGTAGGCGCCCGCATCATCTTCGAAGGTCGCGATATTGGCGTCGAACAGCGAGTCGTCGGATTTACGGCCGGTGACGATGACGTTGCCCTTATAGAGCTTCAGACGTACAACACCGTTCACATTGACCTGCGAGGCGTCGATCATCTGCTGGAGCATACTGCGCTCAGGGCTCCACCAGTAGCCGTTGTAGATCAGGCTGGCGTACTTGGGCATCAGCTCGTCTTTCAGGTGTGCCACTTCACGGTCTAGGGTGATCGACTCGATGGCGCGGTGGCCCTTGAGCATGATGGTGCCGCCCGGGGTCTCGTAGCAGCCGCGCGACTTCATGCCGACGTAGCGGTTCTCGACGATGTCCAAGCGCCCGATGCCGTTCTCGCCACCGACTTTGTTCAGATAGGCCAGCACTTCGGCCGGGGTCATGTCCTTGCCGTCGATGGCAACGATGTCGCCCTTGCGGTAAGTCAGTTCGATGTAGGTCGGCGTATCCGGCGCTGTCTCAGGCGAACGGGTCCAACGCCACATGTCTTCTTCGTGCTCGGTCCAGGTGTCTTCCAACACGCCGCCTTCATAGGAGATGTGCAGCAGGTTGGCATCCATGGAGTACGGCGACTTCTTCTTGCCGTGACGCTCGATCGGGATCTCATGGCTGGCGGCATAATCCATCAGCTTCTCGCGCGACAGCAGATCCCACTCGCGCCACGGCGCGATGACCTTGACGCCCGGCTTCAGCGCATAGGCGCCCAGCTCGAAACGGACCTGGTCGTTGCCCTTGCCGGTGGCGCCGTGAGAAATGGCGTCGGCGCCGGTCTCGTTGGCAATCTCGATCAGACGCTTGGCGATCAGCGGGCGGGCAATGGAAGTTCCCAGCAGGTACTCGCCTTCGTAAACGGTGTTGGCGCGGAACATCGGAAAGACGAAGTCGCGGACAAATTCTTCGCGCAGATCGTCGATGTAGATTTCCTTGACGCCCATGGCCTTGGCCTTGGCACGAGCAGGCTCGACTTCCTCGCCCTGACCGAGGTCGGCGGTAAAGGTCACCACTTCGCAGTTATAAGTGTCTTGCAGCCACTTGAGGATCACCGAGGTGTCCAGGCCACCGGAATACGCCAGGACTACCTTCTTTACGTCGGCCATTGCCATCCACTCCCGGGATTGTAAGGAAAGCGGGGATTCTACTGGTCGCGACGTTTGTTTTACAGGGGCGTAAGCGCCGCTCGCCTTCAGGAGGATGGTGTACCGCCCTCCGCTGCCGCGGTGGTGGTCGCCGGGCCGCGCTCAAGGCGCAGAGTCACCCGCCTATTCTTGGCACGGTTGGCCTCATTGCTGTTGGGAACGATGGGGTAGCGTTCACCGTGAAAGCGCAGGGTAATCTGTTCCTTGGGAACCCCATTGCCGATCAGATACTCTTCGACTGCCAGCGCCCGACGACGGGACAGGTCACGATTGGTCAGCCGGTTGCCGCTGTTATCGGAGTGGCCATCGAGCTGGATGCGGTTGACGCTGGGATCGGCCTTGAGAAACTGAAGAATGATGTCGAGTTTGGCCTGGCCTAACGCGTCGAGCGCGACGTCACCGGCGGGGAATCCAACCTGCGACGTGCGAATCTGCTCGAAGTTGACCGGGAGCAACTTGGCCGCACAGCTGCGAAAGTCCTCGTAAGCTTTACCGAAGCGCACTGGCAACAGCCGCACTTCCAGCGCATCGCCACCGAGCCGGGTCCGGTGACGCACCACCGGGCTGCGGCCTTCGAGAAGCCCACTCAACAGGCGGCCGGCTTGCAGATAGGTGCTGTTGAACGGAATATCTCCGCCCACCACGGAAACCAAGCCGAGATTGATATCGCCACGGCTGGGCTGCCAGGGCGCGGCCGCCGCCAGCAGCGTGGCTGAACCGTTGCCCAGCCAGCGATCTGGCGACTGCAAGCGGAACGTCGGTTGCTCGCCCGCTCGCCGCACGAACTCACCCGCTCCAAAGCCTGCGACCGGCTGCGTTAGTCGACACTCGAACTGATCGCCCTCCACCTGCCACTGCGCACGTTCCAGACGGGTCTGAAACGTGAGGGCATTGGCTGGAGAAGCCAACAGACAGGCAATCACTAGAAGGCGCAAGCGCACGTAGGGCTCCACGGTGAACGACATTCAACCGGGATATCGGTGGCTACCCCGAAAACTTGAACCCACCGCGGCCCAGTTCGTATCTATCGCTTCATCACCTGTTGCGTGGCAACGTCCCGCCTGCAGCGATTTTTTTCCGCGTTTCCGGTAGCATTCCCGCACGTTTTACCCGCCTGGAACCCTGCATGTCCGACCGACTGACATTACTGCGCCCCGACGACTGGCACATCCACCTTCGCGACGGCGCAGCGCTGCCGCACACCGTGGCGGACGCCGCACGCCAGTTCGCACGAGCGATCATCATGCCGAACCTTGTCCCACCGGTTCGCAATGCAGCAGAGGCGGACAGCTATCGCCAACGCATCCTTGCCGCCCGCCCGGCGGGCAGCGCTTTTGAGCCACTGATGGTGCTCTACCTCACAGACGGCACGCAGCCAGAAGATGTGCGCGCCGCCAAAGCCAGTGGCTACGTGTTCGCAGCCAAGCTCTATCCGGCCGGGGCCACGACCAATTCGGCATCTGGCGTCACCCGCATCGACAACATCTTCCCGGTGCTCGAGACCATGGCCGAGGTTGGATTGCCGTTATTGGTCCATGGTGAGGTGACACGCTCGGAGATCGACATCTTCGATCGCGAAAAATACTTCATCGATGAGCAACTCAGCCGAGTTACCGAGCGCTTCCCCAATCTCAAGGTGGTGTTCGAGCACATCACGACGCGCGACGCAGTGCAGTTCGTCGAAGCTGCCAGCAGCAATGTCGGGGCTACCATCACGGCTCACCACTTGCTCTACAACCGCAACCACATGCTGGTGGGCGGCATCCGCCCTCACTTTTTCTGTTTGCCCATTCTCAAGCGCAACGTTCACCAAGAAGCGCTACTCGATGCAGCTACCAGCGGCAATCCGAAGTTCTTTCTCGGCACCGACTCGGCGCCGCATGCCCAGCATGCCAAGGAAAACGCCTGCGGTTGCGCCGGTTGCTACACCGCGTTCGCTGCGATCGAATTCTATGCCGAGGCCTTTGAGCAGCGCGGCGCACTGAATCGTCTGGAAGCCTTTGCCAGCCACTTCGGCGCCGATTTCTATGGTCTGCCGCGCAACACAGATACCATTACCCTGATACGCGAGTCTTGGAGCGTGCCGGCCAACCTGCCGTTCGGAGAGCACAATGTAGTGCCCCTGCGTGCAGGCGAAACCCTGCAGTGGCGGTTGGAGGCAGGAGCATGAGCGACGATCAGTTTGACGACGAGCTGGAAGGCAACCAACCTGGCAAGCCGCGCTCGCCGATGGCCAGACGCTTTCGCGGCTTCCTCCCAGTCGTTGTTGACGTGGAGTGCGGTGGATTCAACTGCGCCACAGACGCACTGCTGGAAATCGCCGCCGTGACCATCGGCATGGATGAGCAAGGTCTGCTTTACCCGCAGGACACCCTCTTCTTCCGTGTCGAACCTTTCGCCGGCGCCAATATTGAGGCTGCCGCATTGGAGTTCACCGGCATCAAGCTCGATCATCCGCTGCGTATGGCCGTCCCTGAATCGCAGGCGATGAACGAAATCATCCGCAGCGTGCGCAAAGCAGTAAAGTCAGCCGGCTGCAAACGCGCCATTCTGGTCGGTCACAACAGCAGCTTCGACCTCGGCTTTCTGAACGCAGCGATTGCCCGTTGCGATATCAAGCGCAATCCGTTTCACCCATTCTCCAGCTTCGACACCGCGACGCTGGCAGGCCTTGCCTACGGCCAGACGGTGCTTGCAAAAGCCTGCCAGACGGCAGGCATCGATTTTGACGGACGCGAAGCACACTCGGCGCGTTATGACACAGAAAAGACTGCCGAGCTGTTCTGCGGCATCGTCAATCGCTGGAGGGAAATGGGCGGCTGGGAAGAGTTCGACGAGTAATCTCGCATCGACCTTCGCCCTTAGCAAAAAAGGCCAGTCGTGAGATTGGCCTTTTTTGTTACTGCTGGTCGCTTATAGCGGCTTGCCCCGGTTGCCATGCTCGCTGACGAACGCCTGCATGGCTTTCAGATCGTTCTTCAGCACAGTGCAACGCTCCGGACGCTCGAACAGGTCAGCCAGATGCGCCGGCAATTCCAGCGCCTTGCCAACCCCGGCCTTCTCCACCGCTTCAGGGAACTTGACCGGATGGGCAGTTCCCAGTGTAACCATAGGCGTCGCCAAGCTGCGGCGACACTCGCGCGCGGCATAGACGCCGATCGCCGTGTGCGGATCGAGCAACTCGCCGGTCTTGGTGAACACCTCAGCGATAGTCTTGCAGGTCTGTGCATCGTCGACGGCTAGCGAATCGAACAGCTTGCGCGCCTCAACCCAGCGCTCCTCCTCGACAGACAGCTTGCCGCTGGCCTTGAATGCACTCATCAGGTCGGCGACCGCAGCGCCATTACGACCGTGCAAATCGAACAGCAAACGCTCAAAGTTGGAGGACACCATGATGTCCATGGAGGGAGACAGCGACGGGTGCAGCGTGTCCTTGTCGTAGCGGTTGCCACTCATGAAACGGTGGAGGATGTCATTTCGGTTGGTTGCCACCACCAGCTGACTGATTGGCAGGCCCATGTTGCGCGCCAGGTAGCCCGCAAAGATATCGCCAAAGTTTCCAGTCGGAACGGAAAACGCCACCGAACGGGCCGGACCGCCTAGCTGCAGTGCCGCATGGAAGTAATAAACAATCTGAGCCATGATCCGCGCCCAGTTGATCGAGTTGACCGCTACCAGCCGCGTGCCTTTGAGGAAACCTTGGTCAGCGAAGCTGTCCTTGACCATTTCCTGGCAGTCATCGAAGTTGCCTTCGATGGCGATGTTGTGGATGTTGTCGCCGAAGATGGTCGTCATCTGCCGGCGCTGCACTTCGGAGACCCGGTTGTGCGGGTGGAGGATGAAGATATCCACGTTGTCACAACGTCGGCAGCCTTCGATCGCTGCCGAGCCGGTATCGCCCGATGTGGCGCCGATGATCACTACGCGCTCACCGCGCTTGGCCAGCACATAGTCGAGCAGCCGACCCAGAAGCTGCAGGGCGAAGTCCTTGAACGCCAGGGTCGGGCCATGGAAGAGCTCGAGCACCCACTCGTTGCTGTCCAACTGGCGCAGCGGTGCAACCGCACTATGGGCGAACACGCCGTAGGTTTCTTGCAGGATCTGCTTGAAGTCAGCATCCGGAATGCTGCCGGTAACAAACGGGCGCATCACCTTGAACGCCAGCTCGTGGTAGGCCAGCCCAGACCAGGATGCGATTTCTTCGACGGTGAAGCGCGGCAGGTTTTCCGGCACGTAAAGACCGCCGTCACTGGCCAACCCGGCAAGCAGCACGTCTTCGAAATTCAGGGCGGGCGCCTGGCCACGGGTACTGATGTAGCGCATTGTTCAAACCTACGTTGGACGCTGACTGCGGGCCGCCAGAGCAGCCCGACGTTGCTGAGTTAGTTCAGTTGCTCGACACGAATCCGCACCACATTGCCCACCACGTCGGCAAGCGCTTCAAGTGCTGCGATGGCGTCGTCGATCCGCTGCTCGACCACTCGATGCGTGACCAGGATGACCGGAACCAGCCCGTCTTGCTCCTCGGCTTCCTTCTGCATGATCGACTCGATATTGATGCCACGCTCCGACAGGATAGTGGCCACCTGAGCTAACACGCCCGGGCGATCCTTGGCCTGAATGCGCAGGTAATAGGCACTTTCGCAAGCGCCGATCGGCAGGATCGGATGAGCAGACAGCGAATCCGGCTGAAAGGCCAGGTGTGGGACGCGGTTGTTCGGATCGGTGGTCAAAGCACGGGCGACATCCACCAGGTCTGCCACCACAGCCGAAGCCGTCGGCTCCATGCCGGCACCGGCGCCGTAATAAAGGGTCGAGCCGACAGCATCACCGTTGACCATTACCGCGTTCATCACGCCATTGACGTTGGCGATCAGGCGATCGGCCGGGATCAATGTGGGATGGACGCGCAACTCGATGCCCGAGGCAGTGCTACGCGCGACGCCCAGATGCTTGATGCGGTAGCCCAACGCCTCGGCGTAATTGACGTCAGCGGTGGTCAGCTTGGAGATGCCTTCGGTGTAGGCCTTATCGAACTGCAGCGGCACGCCGAAGGCAATGGAGGCGAGGATGGTCAGCTTGTGGGCAGCATCTATGCCTTCGACGTCGAAGGTCGGATCGGTCTCTGCATAACCGAGCTCCTGAGCCTCCTTCAGCACGTCTTCGAAAGTCCGGCCTTTCTCCCGCATCTCGGTAAGAATGAAGTTACCGGTTCCGTTTATGATTCCGGCGAGCCAATTGATCTGGTTACCCGCCAGCCCTTCGCGGATGGCCTTGATGATTGGAATACCGCCGGCAACCGAAGCTTCGAAGGCTACGATGACGCCCTTCTCCCGCGCCTTGGCAAAGATCTCGTTGCCATGCACGGCGATCAACGCCTTGTTTGCCGTGACCACATGCTTGCCGTTCTCGATGGCCTTGAGCACCAGTTCGCGGGCTAACGTGTAGCCCCCGATCAGCTCGACGACGATGTCGATCTCAGGGTTATTGGCGACATCGAAGATATCGGCGGTAATCGGGGTGTCACCGGTGTTGCACTTGGGGTTCGCATGACGAGCCGCAATCTGCGCGACCTCGATTCCACGCCCGGCACGGCGCGCGATTTCCGCTGCGTTGCGCTCGAGCACATTGAAGGTACCGCCACCGACGGTTCCAAGCCCACAGATGCCAACTTTCACCGGTTTCAAGTTGCACTCCCCATTGCCAACGGACGGCCCTACACGGCGGCCGAACAAAAGAGTCGCACATTACGAAGCACAGGCGCTTTAGTCAAATCGGCAGCGCCCGGCGGACCAGCTGCTAGCTGGAGTTGCTCTGCAACCCCAGCCGCTGGTGCCACTGCGCTAGCGACTCATCCGGATACTCATCGAAGCAACGATCGTCTGGCCCGAGCTGCGGCTGGACCCACGACGCCTTCGACGCCAGCATCAGGTGTGTCGACTCGGGAGGGCTCGGCAGGTCGCTATCGATTGCCGAGGCATGTGGATGCACCAGGTCTGGCCAGTTCGGGTCCCACAACCAGAGCGCGCTGCCACACAGCTTGCAGAAATGACGTTGCCCTTCACTGATACGCCCTGCGCCGGTTTCCGCATCGACCATCCTCGCCTGGTAGATGCTAAGGTTTTCGCGGCCCTGGACCGTTAGCGTCCGGTGATCCCCACCCAGATTGATCGCATAGCCGCCCGCCCCGGCCGTTTTGCGACAGATCGAGCAATAACAGCGCATGAACGGATAGGGTTCGGCCGACTCCACAGAAAAACGAACGGCCTTGCAATGACAGGAACCTTCGAGCTTCATGTTCTCCACCTCTTCGATATGCCTTCTGGCTTTGAACACGAGGGGGGAAACAGTTCATCCGTGGCTGAACTGGATGGCCCCCTCGCGACCGAAGAGGCTGACCAGGCGGCGGCTACTTGGCTTTCAGAGCGAGTTCGGCGAGCTGCGGCGCCGGCTGGTAGCCAGGGATGATCTGGCCATCCGCAAGGATAATTGCCGGGGTGCCCTGAACACCGATCAGCTGGCCTAACTCATACTGCTCAGCTACGGGGTTGTCGCAGCTCGCGGCCGGCACATCTTCTCGTGCCTTGGCCTTGTTCATCGCAGCCTGACGATCCTTTGCGCACCATACGCTGGTCAGGGTGTTGGCACCGTGACTGCCCATCCCCTGTCGCGGAAAGGCCATATAGCGAACCTCGACGCCAAGACGGTTCAGCTCCGGTACTTCACTGTGCAGCTTCTGGCAGTAGCCGCAGTCGGTGTCAGTAAATACCGTGATATGGGTCTTCGGGTTTTCAGGTGAGAAAACCACCATCTTGCTGGCTGGAACCGCATCAATTGCTTTCGCAACGGATCGGCTCTGAGCCTGCTCGGTCAGGTTGGTCGCCTGGCCGTCCTTGAACTGATACATGTAGCCCTGAATCAGAAACTGACCGTCAGCGCTAGCATAGAGCTGTCGCCCGCCCTTCAGCTGAACCTGATAAACACCATTCATAGGGCTTTCGGCGATCGCCTCGATGGGCATATCGGGCTGGAGTGCGTTAAGCGACTCACGGATCGCCTGTTCAGCGTCAGCAGCCAGGACAACGGAGCTGGCGAGGCCCAGGGCAACGGCAGCAAAGACACGATTTACGCGCATGAAATCTCCTGGCGACTTCGATCGAGAGAGGCCGGCAGATTAACATAGCCCCTGTCGCCTGGTGCAGGCAGCGGATCTTCGCTCATCGGCTTTGTGCTCTGTACCGCATCGTCTAACGCAAGCCGCTCAACCGCGCGGATGGTGTTGCGCGTGGAGTTCCTGCAGCCTGGCGCGGGCAATGTGCGTGTAGATCTGCGTAGTCGACAAATCACTGTGGCCTAGGAGCATCTGCACGGTTCGAAGATCTGCTCCGTGGTTGAGCAGGTGAGTAGCAAATGCGTGACGCAGTGTGTGCGGAGAGATCGACACGGCTATTCCGGCCTGCCGGGCATGCAGTTTGACTCGATGCCAAAACGTCTGCCTTGTCATCAGATCCCCTCGTCGGCTCGGAAACACCACATCGCTGGCATTGCCAGTGAGCAGTTCGTGACGGGCGTCGCGAAGATAGCGTGCCAGCCAGTGCATGGCCTCCTCGCCGAAAGGCACCAAGCGCTCCTTGTTGCCTTTGCCGAAGGTACGCAAGACACCCTGGCGAAGATTGATCTGCTCAAGACGAAGGCCAACCAGCTCCGTGACCCGCAGGCCGGTTGCGTAAAGGACTTCGAGCATCGCCCGGTCGCGCAGCCCCAGCGGGTCGCCGATATCCGGCGCGGACAGCAGCGATTCGACATCCGTTTCCGACAATGTCTTGGGCAGGGGCCGCCCCAACTGCGGCAGATCGACTCGCAGCGTTGGATCGACCGCGATCAAGCCTTCGCGCAACAGAAATCGATAGAACCCGCGAAGTCCGGACAACAGTCGCGCGGTTGAACGAGCCTTGTAACCACTGTCCAGGCGCCAGGCGAGGTGATCGAGAACGGCATCCCGACCTACCTCGAGGAGGCGTACATTGCGTTCGCCCAGCCAGCCGTTGAACAGCGCGAGATCGCTGCGATAGGCGTCGCGGGTGTTGTCCGAAAGACCTTTTTCGAGCCAAAGGGCGTCGAGGAAACGATCGATATGAGGGTCGTCTTGAGCCGGCATGCAAAAAGACACTGGATGGAAGGGCGGCCAGTGTTTCATAGACCGCTTGGACCGAACAGCCACCCTACTCACTCCAAAAAGACCTGATCGGCCCAACCAGTGTCAGACTAGCCAGTAGCTCCGCAACAACGGCACCACCGATAGTGAGAGCACGATTTAACCGACCCGCCACTTTGAACACCTGGTGACCATGACCGAACAAGACATTCTTATTGCCCTCGCTGCGCTTGGCATCGCCTCGCTCGCCAGCCAATGGCTGGCATGGCGATTACGACTGCCAGCGATTCTTTTCCTCTTGCTGAGTGGGATTCTGGCCGGCCCCGTGCTCGGCTGGCTCGACCCGACTCGCCTGTTCGGCACGCTGCTTTTTCCACTGGTTTCCCTGGCGGTAGCGTTGATACTTTTTGAAGGCAGCCTGACGCTACGCATCTCGGAATTGCCTGGCATCGGCACCGTCGTGCGCCGCCTGATTGGCATCGGCGCGCTGACGACCTGGGGCGTGATCACCCTGTCCGCCCATTGGCTGCTTGGCTTTGATTGGGACCTGGCGTTGCTCTTGGGAAGCTTGACGCTTGTGACGGGCCCGACAGTGATCGTACCGATGCTGCGCGTAGTGCGCCCCAACGCAGCGGTGGCCAATATCCTGAGGTGGGAAGGCATCATCATCGACCCGATTGGCGCTTTGCTTGCTGTGGTGGTTTACAGCTTCATCATTACACGAGGTACCGAGGCGGCCTGGACCCAGAGCTTGCAGACGTTCGGCGGGGTTCTTCTTTGCGGAACGGTGCTAGGAATAGCAGGAGGATGGACGCTCGGCCAACTGGTGAAAAGGCACTGGCTGCCGGAATACCTGCAGAACCTGGCGACGCTGGCGTCAGTGCTCGGCGTGTTCGTCACTGCCAATACCTTGGTGCATGAATCCGGCTTGCTCGCCGTCACGCTGATGGGGATCTGGCTTGCGAACATGAGAAATGTCGACGTACGAGACATCCTTCACTTCAAGGAGAACCTGAGCATTTTGCTTATCTCGGGGCTGTTTATCCTGCTCGCAGCGATGCTCGACCTCACAGCCCTGGTGCAGCTGGGGCCGGCGGTGTTGATTCTTCTGGTGATCGTGCAGTTCGTGGCCCGACCGCTGGCGATCACCCTGAGTACCTGGGGTTCTCAATTGAACTGGCGGGAGCGGCTGCTGCTGGCATGGATTGCGCCCCGAGGAATTGTTGCGGCTGCCGTGTCCGCGATCTTTGCGGTTCGCCTGGACGAAACAGGTCATCAGGACGCGCTGCTGCTCGTGCCGCTCACCTTCGCCGTCATTATCGGTACCGTCGTACTGCAAAGCGCAACCGCACGCCCACTGGCGAGACTGCTGAAAGTCGCGGAACCCCCGCCCAGCGGATTTCTGATCGTAGGCGCTAACCCTGTTGCAAGAGCGATTGGTCGTGCGCTGAGCGAACAAGGCGTGAGAGTCATGCTCACCGACTCCAGCTGGGACAATATCCGCGCGGCACGGATGGAGAACCTGCCAACCTATTACGGGAACCCCGCCTCGCAACATGCCGAAAACCACCTCGACCTGGTTGGACTCGGGCACCTGCTGGCGTTGTCGCCTGTCGGAGAAATGAACACGCTCGCCGCCATGCGTTTCCGTCATGAGTTCGGCGTTGATCGACTCTTTAATCTGGCAAGCACGCAAGAGAATCGACGCAGCGACAAACATCGGCCCAGCGACGAACACCGAGGCCGACCGCTAGGTACGCCCACTCTGACGTACTCGCAACTTGCTGGGCGACTGGGCCGAGGTGACTCACTTAAAAGCAACAAACTGACCGAGACCTTCGGTTGGCCGGAGTACCAGGCGCTGAATGGCTCAGGCGCAATCCTGTATTTCGCCATTGATAACCATGGCCATACACACGCGTTTCACCCGGATGCCCGCATTAAGCCGGAGGCCGGCTGGACCCTGATCGCCCTGACCGATAACGCAAACGTCCAAGCAGCCGTAAACAAACCCGAACCGGACCGTCCGAAAGCCTCAGCGCGCTAACACTTACAGGCCCTACGAACAGCAACGGCTGCGGGCACTAAGCCGCTCGCGTCCTGACTACCCGAATCATCGAGCAAAACCAACCGCCCACAAAAAAGCAGCCCGTAGGCTGCTTTTTTGTTAAGGAAACTTTCCTCAGGAAAGCTTTTCCTTGATACGAGCTGCCTTGCCAGACAGCGCGCGGAGGTAGTACAGCTTGGCTTTACGGACATCACCACGGCGCTTGACGCTGAGGCTGTCGACCATCGGGCTGTAGTACTGGAACGTACGCTCAACGCCTACACCATTAGAGATCTTGCGAACGGTGAAAGCACTGTTCAGGCCGCGGTTACGCTTGCCGATTACAACGCCCTCAAAGGCCTGCAGACGCTCACGATCACCTTCCTTCACCTTAACCTGGACAACGACGGTGTCACCGGGGGCGAAAGGGGGCAGCTGCTTGGTCATCTGCTCGCTTTCAATCGCCTGAATAATCTTATTGGTCATGCTGTGCTCCTGAGACAGGCCATGCTGGCGTGCCATCGATACGTTTAACTATCGTCCCGCTGGCGGATAAATTCCGCTAGCAGCTTTTGTTCTTCCCCAGAAAGCGAGCGGCTATCCAGAAGATCAGCGCGGCGTTCCCAGGTCCTTCCGAGGGACTGCTGTAAACGCCAGCGCCGGATGTGTTCATGATTGCCGCTGAGCAACACTTCAGGAACACGTTTATCCGCATACACTTCCGGTCGCGTGTAATGCGGACAGTCGAGCAGGCCGCCAGTAAACGAATCCTCCTCGGCTGAATCAGCATGACCCAGTGCCCCAGGGAGCAAGCGGGTCACAGCATCGATCAGGACCATGGCCGGCAATTCACCGCCGGACAGCACATAGTCACCAATCGACCATTCCTCATCCACATGCGCTTCTATGAAGCGCTCGTCGATACCTTCGTAACGACCTGCAATGAGGATCAATCCTTCCTCACCCGCCAATGTACGGACGTCAGCCTGTTTCAGCTGCCGTCCCTGGGGAGAAAGATAAATCACCTTGGCCTTCTCACCCGCAGCATGCCGAGCATCTGCGAGGGCAAGCTCCAGTGGCTTGATCTTCATCACCATGCCCGGACCGCCCCCGAAAGGCCGATCATCGACCGTCTGATGACGATCTTCGGTATACGCTCGAGGATTCCAGCAATGCAGCTGAAGCAACCCCTGCTTTACTGCCCGGCTAGTGATGCCATATTCGCTGATAGCAGCAAACATGTCCGGAAACAGACTGATTACATCGACACGAAGATTGGGCATGTTGACTAGAAGTCCGCATCCCATTCGACCCGCATCTCGCCTGCGTCCAGATCGATCTTCAAAACACACTGATCGGTGTAGGGCAGCAAGCGTTCGCGATCATCCAGGCTGCCGTCGAACGGCTTGACCACCATGACGTCATTGGCGCCCGTTTCAAGCAGATGATCGACCCGACCAAGAACCTGCTCGAGCTGGTTGATGATCGTCAGACCCTGCAACTGGTACCAGTAGTAATCATCACCGGTCAGCTGGGGTAGCTCACTACGAGGAATACAGATCTCGAAGTCGGCGTAAGTACGCGCTTCTTCTCGATCCGTCAGCCCTTTCAGCGTAGCCACCAGGATCTTGCCCTGGAGGCGACCTTTCACCAGCTCAACCTGCCTGACTTCATCGCCTCGCCTCAGCGTCCAGCGACGATACCCCAGCAGATTGTCGATTGGATCGGTAAAAGAATAAATCTTCACGTCACCACGCACGCCATGCACCGATACTATCTTGCCGATGACGATGAGATCTTCGGCCGGAGCTGACGTTGCGTTCATATTGTTCAGGCAGCGGCCTTAGCAGCTTCCTTCAGCAGCTGAGCAACACGCTCAGACGGCTGTGCGCCCTGGCTCAGCCAGTAAGTAGCGCGCTCCTGGTTTACAGAAAGCTTCACTTCCGCACCCGAGGCAATCGGATTGAAGAAGCCGATACGCTCAACGAAACGACCATCGCGCGGATTGCGGCTGTTGGTCACGGTCAGGTGGTAGAAAGGGCGCTTCTTGGAGCCGCCACGGGCGAGACGAATAGTTACCATGTGAACATCGTTCCTGTAGTCGGTACAGCAAATCTGAATGCAGGGCCCAAGGCCCGAAAGGCCGCATATTCTAAGGAATATCCGGTTTTTTGCAAATGGCTTTTTCAAAAACAACTGCGAGCCTCGCCAGCAGGCCTGTTCAGCCTCTGCGCAGCCCGCTCAAACACTAGGAAAATTAGAACTTGGGCATTCCACCGCCGCCCGGCAACATGCCACCCATGCCGCGCATCATCTTCGCCATGCCGCCTTTGCCGCTGACCTTCTTCATCATCTTTTGCATCTGCTTGTGCTGCTTGATCAAACGACCGATGTCCTGAACCTGCGTGCCGGAACCCATCGCGATGCGACGCTTGCGCGAACCGCTGATGATATCCGGATTTCGGCGCTCGACAGGGGTCATCGAATTGATGATGGCCTCCATCTGTTTGAATTGCTTTTCCGCCGCACCTTGGGCATTTCCCATCTGTGACAAGTTCATGCCCCCGATCGAGGGCAGCTTATCCATCAAGCCGCCTAGGCCACCCATGTTTTTCATTTGCTGAAGCTGATCACGGAAATCTTCCAGATCGAATCCCTTGCCCTTCTTCAGCTTCTTGGTGAGCTTCTCTGCCTTTTCCCGGTCGAGCGTTTGCTCGGCCTGCTCGATTAGGCTGAGCACATCGCCCATGCCCAGGATTCGAGAAGCAATCCGGTCCGGATGGAACGGCTCGAGCGCATCGCTCTTCTCACCCATCCCCAGAAACTTGATCGGCTTACCGGTGATGTGGCGTACCGAAAGCGCAGCCCCGCCACGCGCATCACCGTCGACCTTGGTTAGCACCACGCCTGTCAGCGGAAGCGCTTCACCAAAAGCCTTTGCAGTATTAGCGGCGTCCTGACCCGTCATGGCGTCAACTACGAACAAGGTCTCTGCAGGCTTGATCGCCGCATGGACGGCCTGGATTTCGGCCATCATCTCCGCATCAATCGCTAGACGACCCGCGGTATCGACCAGAACCACATCGATGTATTTGAGCTTGGCCTCGCGGATAGCCGCTTGAGCAATCTCGACCGGTTTCTGGCTGGCGTCAGAAGGAAAGAAAGTCACCCCCACTTCCGCAGCAAGCGTCTCCAACTGCTTGATCGCTGCAGGGCGATAGACATCGGCAGACACCACCAATACCGACTTCTTCTTGCGCTCCTTCAGGAATCTAGCCAGCTTGCCGACGGTAGTCGTCTTACCTGCCCCTTGCAGGCCTGCCATCAGAATTACCGCAGGCGGAACCACACTGAGAGCGAGGTCTTCGTTCGCCGCGCCCATTAACTCTTCCAGCTCGACGCGCACGATTTTCACAAATGCCTGACCAGGCGTCAGGCTTTTGGAGACCTCCGTACCGACTGCCCTGTCCTTGACCCTGGCCACAAATTCCTTGACCACGGGTAGCGCTACGTCGGCTTCTAGCAATGCCATTCGTACTTCGCGCAGGGTGTCCTTGATGTTGTCCTCGGTCAGCTTGGCCTTGCCGGTGACGTGGCGAAGGGTCTGCGAGAGGCGGTCGGTTAGGTTTTCAAACATGTGCCATTTCCACGCTGGGTGTGGTTAAGGCCCCGATTATAGAAGCTGCGCACCCCTCGCCGGTACCCCGCCATTAATGCTTTTCATCGAGCGGCCCCAATCATAACTGTCCTGATCATCGCCAGCCGGTCGACGGCTGCCCCATCAACCGGCTTTACGGCGGCAGCCGCGGCCAATCGCACACTTTTGCGCACCCGACGTTTATGCCACACTCATCGCCTTTCGAGCCTAATAACAGACCTATGCACCCTTTGCTCCCGAGCCTAGCTGCCGCCTGCCTTTATGCCGGCGTCACCGGATACCAGGGCCTGCGCCTGGCGCAACGCACCGTACCGGACAAGCGTTTGCTGCTTATCCTGGGCGCATTGGCGCTCGCCGCACATGGTGTGAGCCTGTTTATCCAGCTGCTTTCACCGAGCGGCCTGCATCTGGACTTCTTCACCGCCTCGAGCCTGATTGCCGCAGCTGTGATCTTGTTGATCCTGCTCGCCCTTTACCGAATGCCCGTGGAAAACCTGCTGCTGCTGCTCTTTCCGCTGGGCTGCCTGACCGTGCTATTTGCCCAGTTCGCACCGTCCGGCACAGCACCCGCCATTGCTGAGCAGCCGGGCATCCTGGCGCATATCCTGTTCTCCATCCTCGCCTACGGAATGCTCACGATTGCCGTGTTTCAGTCGTTATTGCTACTGCTGCAGGATCATCATCTTAAGCACAAGCACCCGTCCGGCCTGATCAGGAACTTCCCACCGCTGCAGACCATGGAGAGCCTGTTATTCGGTTTTCTGCTCGCCGGCTGGCTGCTGCTCTCGGCATCGCTCATTTCCGGCTGGATCTTCCTCGACAACCTGTTCGCGCAACATCTAGTGCACAAAACCTTGCTGTCCGTGATCGCCTGGGTGGTGTTCGGCATGCTGCTATGGGGGCGTCATCAGTTGGGCTGGCGCGGCTACAAGGCCATCCGCTGGACACTGGCAGGCTTCTGCTTGCTGATGCTGGCTTACTTCGGCAGCAAGCTGGTCCGCGAATTCATTCTGCATATCTAGGACCACCACGTGGAGAATCTACACCCCGGCTTTCTGGTCGGCATGCTGGTCGGTCTGCTGTTGTGCTCGGCATTCTTTTCCAGCTCCGAAACTGGAATGCTCAGCCTCAATCGCTATCGCCTCCGCCACCAGGCCAAGGAAGGGCACCGCGGCGCAAAACGCGCCAGCGCCTTGCTTGAACGCCCAGACCGGCTGCTCGGGACCATCCTGGTCGGCAACAACTTCGTCAACATTCTCGCTTCCGCGATTGCCACCGTCCTGGCCATCAAGCTGTGGGGCGAGGCCGGAATCGCAATCGCGACCATCGGCCTGACGATCGTCCTGCTGATCTTCGGGGAAATAACCCCCAAAACCCTCGCCGCCTTGCGCCCTGAAGCCGTGGCTTATCCTGTCAGCCTGCCGCTGCTGATGCTGCAGAAAGTGCTGTACCCCTTGGTGGCACTGCTCAACTGGATCAGTAATGGCCTCCTAAAGCTGCTCGGCGTCGACCTGTCCAACAAAGGCAGCGACAGCCTGTCGACGGAAGAACTGCGCAGCGTCGTGCACGAATCAGGCAGCGACATGCCTATCAAACGGCAAAGCATGCTGCTCGGGATCCTTGATCTGGAACGGGTAACAGTCGACGACATCATGATTCCGCGTAACGAGGTGGCCGGCATCGACCTTGAAGATGATCTCGAAACCATTGTGACGCAGCTGCGCACGACGCCTCACACTCGCCTTCCGGTGTTTCGCAAGGACATCAACCAGATCGAAGGCATCGTGCATATGCGCCAGATTGCACGGCTGCTCAGCCATGACCAGCTGACTCGGGAGAGCCTACTGGAAGCATGCGACGATCCTTACTTCATTCCAGAGAACACCCCGCTCTCCACGCAGCTGGTCAATTTCCAGAAGCAGAAACGGCGAATCGGTATCGTCGTTGATGAGTACGGCGATGTTCTAGGGATCGTGACCTTGGAAGATATTCTCGAAGAAATCGTCGGTGAGTTCAGTAATCAGGATGCGTTGCGCAGCCCGGACATACATTCGCAGGACGACGGCACACTGGTGATCGACGGTGCCGCTTACCTGCGCGAAGTCAACCGCGCCCTGGGCTGGCAGTTACCCTGCGACGGTCCCAAGACGCTCAACGGGTTGATCACCGAAGCGCTCGAACACATCCCGGATAGTGGGATATGCCTACAGATCAACCAGTACAGACTCGAGATCTTGCAGGCTGCTGACAACCGCGTCAAAAGCGTACGCGCCTGGGTGATTGAGGAGCCTAAGGACTCAAAGGGCGACGCTCAATAACCCGACGCCGCTCAGGCAAACCAAGTCTAAAGACTTGTATCGATCGCCGAGGCCACCCGCAACGCTTTTGCACGCGCGGCCTCTACCGATGCGTCACGGGCCAGTGCAACGCCCATACGCCGCCGGCCGCTGAGACCGGGCTTGCCAAACAGGCGCAGCGCAGTATCCGGCTCGTCCAATGCAGCAGCCAGGTTGCCGAAGCTCACTTGGTCTGACTCACCCTCCACCAGCACCACGGCGGAAGCAGACGGACCGAACTGACGAATTGCCGGAATCGGCAGTCCGAGGATCGCGCGCGCGTGCAAGGCGAACTCGGACAGGTCCTGGGAGATGAGGGTTACCAGCCCCGTATCATGCGGCCGCGGTGAAACCTCGCAAAACCACACCTTGTCGCCCTTGATGAAAAGCTCGACGCCAAAGATGCCGCGCCCACCCAAGGCATCGGTAACCGCCAAGGCGATTCGCTCGGCCTCCGCCATCGCGACGACGGTCATAGACTGCGGTTGCCACGACTCCTGGTAGTCCCCTTTTTCCTGACGATGCCCGACCGGCAGGCAGAAGGTAGTCCCGCCTGCATGGCGGACCGTCAGCAAGGTAATCTCGTAGTCGAAATCGATGAAGCCCTCCACGATCACGCGCCCTTTCCCCGCGCGACCGCCGGCCTGGGCATACTCCCAGGCCTTGAGAAGATCGTCTTCACTACGCAAAACCGATTGTCCTTTGCCTGACGAGCTCATCACAGGCTTGATCAAGCAGGGAAAGCCAAGCTCGGAGACCGCCGCGCTGCACGCTTCCAGGGAATCAGCGAAGCGGTATGGCGAGGTTGGTAACCCCAGCTCTTCGGCAGCCAGTCGGCGGATACCCTCCCGATTCATGGTGAGCTGCGCGGCCCGCGCGGTAGGGATAACGGTATAGCCTTCGCATTCCAGCTCCACTAGAGTCGCAGTGGCAATCGCCTCGATCTCGGGAACGATGAAATGCGGATCCTCCTGCTCGATGATGGCCCGCAATGCTGCACCGTCGAGCATGTCGATCACATGATGGCGGTGCGCGACCTGCATGGCCGGTGCGTTGGCATAGCGGTCCACCGCGATGACTTCCACGCCCAGACGCTGAAGCTCGATGACCAGCTCTTTTCCAAGCTCACCAGAACCACAAAGCAGCACGCGGGTAGCACTGGCCGATAACGGCGTACCAATTCGGGGCATGACGTTCCTCGCAATACGGAAAAGGGAAAGATGATCGGCAGTATGGTGCGCTTCGACTAAAACAGCAGACCGTTTTGGCGAGCACGCTCGTGACAACGCAACAGCACCTGTCGCCGCTCAGGATTATCCATGCGCCCCCAGCGCCGAATCTCATCGATACTACGCTGGCAGCCCGTGCAGATATCGTCTTCGTCCAGCGCGCAGACGCTTACGCAGGGGGACGCCACTGGCTTCTCAGCGACTATCAATCGTCCTGCTCCGCCAGCTCATTCGCATAGCGCCGAGCGTTGTGCACGTAGTGCGCCGCGCTGGCTTCGAGCATTTTCTTCTGCTGCTCTGTCAGTTCACGGACCACCTTACCTGGCGAACCAACCACCAACGAACCGTCCGGAATCTCTTTGCCCTCAGCAATCAGAGTGTTGGCGCCAATGATGCAGTATTTACCGATCTTCGCGCCGTTGAGAATCACGGCATTGATACCAACCAGGCTGTAGTCACCCACGGAGCAGCCGTGCAGCATGGCGTTGTGACCGACAGTTACTCCGGTACCCAGTGTCAGCGGATAACCCATATCAGTGTGCATAACGCTGCCGTCCTGCACATTGCTGTTCTCACCGATATGGATCAACTCGTTGTCACCACGCAGCACGGCACCAAACCAGACGTTGGCGCCGGCATCGAGGCGAATGCTGCCCACCAGCGTGGCGTTTGGTGCTACCCAGCTCTGCGGATGGGTTTCAACGCGGGAATCACCCAAGCGATATTTCACGATTATGACCTCTTCTGACTCAGATCGATGTAGGAGGCGGGAGGCCGGCGCATTTCGATCCCGGCGTCATACACCAGATTGACTAACTCGACGACCATGATCGCTGTCAGACCCCAGATCTTGTATTCGCCATATTGGTAAGACGGGACGTACCACGCGCCGCCCTGGTAGTCGATCCGGTGGGTTACGTCACGCGCATCCTCGCAGAAGAACTCCAGCGGGACGGAAAACACCGACGCGATTTCCGCATCGTTGGCGCGATATTCGACGTAGTCCGGGACGATCCCGACATAGGGCGTGACATGAATGCCGTGCAGTGACACCAGACTGCTCAAAGGCCCAACAATCTCAACTATCCCCGGCGCTAGCCCGACCTCCTCCTCAGCCTCGCGCAAAGCGGTGTGGATAAGGTCACGATCCTCCGGATCGCGTCGCCCCCCAGGGAATGCCACCTCACCGCCATGAGTAGAAAGACCACTGGCGCGCAGGGTCAGCACCAGTTCCGGCGAGTCACTGCGGGTAATGGGCATCAGTACGGCCGCCTCGGGCATCCTGCCTTCCGGCTCCAGAAGATGCGGAGAGTAATCACGCACCCGTTGGAGAATCTTGTCCAGCATCGAACTTCTCTTTCTGTCTTTGCCTGGCATCATGGCATGAATCACCGAGGCGCCCAAGACAGGTCGAACCAAAATCCAGCGACCCTAGCGCCCCTGGCAAAGACGCGTTCGACGAGGCCAACCCTTGCTGGCAAACTTTCCCCGGCAAGCCGGCTCTCAGCAATAGCCGGCTCGGTGATCGAAACTGGATCAGCAACCACTGCAACCGAAGGAGTCGCGATGAAATTCTGTAGCCAGTGCGGCGACTCGGTCATATCGCGGGTACCCGACGGCGATAATAGGCAACGTTTCGTCTGCACGTCCTGCGATACGATCCACTACCAAAACCCACGCATCGTTGCCGGGTGTTTGCCCGTCTGGAATGAGTGTGTGCTGCTTTGCCGGCGCGCCATCGAGCCACGACGGGGCTATTGGACACTGCCGGCCGGCTTTATGGAAAACGGCGAAACCGTTCCACAGGCCGCAGAACGGGAAACGCTCGAGGAAGCCTGCGCCCACGTCACAGGTCTGCAGCTGTATACACTGTTCGACTTGCCGCATATAAACCAGGTCTACATGTTCTTCCGCGCCGAGCTGGTCGACGAACGATTCAGCCCTGGAGACGAAAGCCTCGAAGTCCGGCTCTTTCGACAAACCGATATCCCTTGGTCAGAGCTGGCTTTTCCGACCGTCGGCCGTACCCTAGAATACTTCTTCGCCGACCGGGTGCAGCAGGCCTTCCCGGTGCGCAACGAAGCCATCGAAGCAATGCGGGTGGCGCGCAAACAGGTCTGATGCAGTTTTGATTCAGGATTCGCCCCAATGCGCTGGCTGTTAGCAATAGTCTGCTTTAGTTTCGCCACCCTCTCTTACGCAAACGCGGCCCCCACCCTCGACGACTCGTTCATCGACAAGGTTCTGGTGGTCAAGTCCGAGCGCAAGCTTCACTTGATCAGCCGCGGCGTCAGCATGAAAAGCTACCGTGTGTCTCTCGGCAAACAAGCAGGCCCCAAACAACGCGAAGGAGACCAGCGCACCCCTGAAGGTCTTTACTGGATCGACTGGCGCAAAGTCTCAGACAAGTACAACCTGGCGATGCACATCTCTTACCCGAACGCCAAGGACCTGGCACGCGCGAGCAGCGAGGGCGCGAGACCGGGCAGCATGATCATGTTGCATGGCACGCCGCTCGACGAAGAATACCCCGAGTGGTACTTCCACACGCTCGACTGGACGGAAGGCTGCATCGCCCTGAAGAACGACGATATGCGCGAAATCTGGAGTCTGGTTAAAGACGGCACCTTGATAGAAATTCGCCCATGAACGAGCGCCGAGCTTGGCAATAGGCAAGGCCGCGCGCTAGGGTGAAAGCCATTTTTCTCGCTATTCGACCTCTCATGACGAAGCGCCCCTCCGACGAACAACTGCAGCTGGATCACCAGCTGTGTTTCGCCCTGTATTCTGCCTCTCTGCAGATGACCAAAGCGTACAAGCCGCTTTTGCAGAGCATCGGCCTCACCTACCCGCAATACCTGGCCATGCTAGTCCTTTGGGAGCGAGACGGCCTGACCGTCGGGGAGATCAGCGCGCGCTTGCTGACCGAACCCGGGTCATTGACCCCTTTGCTCAAGCGCCTGGAGGCCGAAGGCCTGATCAGCCGGACCCGCAGCAGCCGCGACGAGCGAGTGGTCGAACTGCGTCTCACGGAGGCCGGGCGGGCCATGAAAGTGCAGGCTCGCGACTTTCCGGCCTGCATGCTCGAATGCACAGGGCAATCACAAGAAGCGTTGTTGGCACTACGCGATCAGCTCGTTTCCCTTAGAAGCGCATTGCTGGCCCGCGACTAACTGCACTCCTCCTCCACACCTTGATGCAAGCGCAGGGACATTGAAGCAATTTTATCTTGCGCGATAAATATTATCGCGATAGCTTAAATGGACTACCCATTCTTGGAGGACGCGAATCATGCAAAGCATCAAGGCTCTCTATACCGCCACGGCCACCGCAACCGGCGGTCGCGATGGCCGTGCTGTATCACCGGGCGGCCTACTCGACCTGAAACTGTCTACGCCTCGCGAGCTCGGCGGCCAAGGCGGCGATGGCACCAATCCGGAGCAGCTCTTCGCCGCGGGGTATTCGGCTTGCTTCATTGGCGCACTCAAGTTTGTCGCGAGCCAGCTGAAGCAGCCGCTTCCTGCCGACACTTCGGTCTCGGGTCAGGTCGGCATAGGCCAGATTCCCGGAGGTTTCGGTCTTGAAGTGGAGCTGAACGTCAATCTTCCAGGCCTGGAGCAGACCGCAGCCGAGCAGCTGACCGAAGCGGCGCACCAAGTCTGTCCCTATTCCAACGCTACACGTGGGAACATCGAAGTACGCCTGAACGTCAGCGTCTGACTAGCTAGTCATGATGCAAAAAAGCCGAGTCACCCGTGGCGACTCGGCCTTTCGTCAAACATAAATCAGAACTGCAGGTCGGACAGCCGCCATACCTCGAAGGCAGGCGTTTCATAAGGATGAGTGCGCTTGAGCGCCTTGACGCTGTCGTGTATCAGCTCATCAGCGACCACCAACTCGACCTTCCACTCGGATACTGATTGAATCTGGCCCTGCTGCCCTAGATACGGCGTGCTGCCCTCCAGCGGGCGATATTGCCCATGCCCCAGCACCTGCCAACAGCAACTGTCGTACGCACCGATACGCCCGGCACCCGCCGCGAAAACCGCTTTCTTGACGGCATCCAGATGGCTCTCGGGCACATAGAAACACAGCTTATACATCAACATCTCCGCACTGAAAAACGGTTAGCAGAGCATGGGCTCCGCCAGGTGGATTATGTTCAGGTCCAGAGCGTCCTTGCGTGGCCCAGGTCAAGCTCAGACGTTGACCTCGGTGCTTGGTTCAGCGGTTGCAGGGTTACCACTACAGGCAAGAAAAAGCCCGAAGCGCTCGCACGCTTCGGGCTTTTTATCTCAGTTCAACTTCAATCCACCCATACCCGCGCATTGCGGAACATGCGCATCCAGCCGCCGTCTTCCTGCCACTCGTCCGGACGCCAGGAGTTGGTCACGGCACGGAATACCCGTTCCGGGTGCGGCATCATGATCGTCACACGCCCGTCCCGAGTGGTCAGCCCGGTTATGCCACGAGGCGAACCGCCAGGGTTGGCCGGATACCGTTCGGTGACCTTGCCGTGATTATCGATGTAGCGCAGCGCCACCGTACCGGACAAATCGGCTTCAAGCAGCGCTTCCTCGCTTTCGAATTCCGCGTGACCTTCGCCGTGCGCAATGGCGATCGGCAAGCGCGATCCAGCCATACCCTGAAGGAAGATCGACGGCGAATCCTGGATTTGAACCATCGCCACACGCGCCTCGAACTGCTCGGAACGGTTACGCACGAAGTGCGGCCAGGACTCGCTGCCAGGCACCAATTCATGGAGATTGGACAGCATCTGGCACCCGTTGCAAACGCCAAGGGCAAAACTGTCCTTACGCTCAAAGAAGGCACTGAAATCTTCACGCGCGCGAGCATTAAACAGTATCGACTTGGCCCAGCCTTCGCCGGCGCCCAGCACGTCGCCGTAAGAAAAACCGCCACAAGCAACCAGCCCCTTGAAGCGCTCAAGGCTGATGCGACCTGACAGGATGTCACTCATGTGCACGTCGACTGCGGCGAAACCCGCGCGATCAAACGCAGCCGCCATTTCAGTCTGACCGTTGACGCCCTGCTCACGAAGGATGGCCACCTCAGGCCGCACACCACGCTTGATATAAGGCGCAGCGATATTGTCATTCACGTCGAAGCCCAAGGTAACGCCCAACCCGGGATTGTCTTCTTCA
The DNA here is from genome assembly GCF_038562055.1 of Stutzerimonas chloritidismutans. Taxonomy (GTDB): domain Bacteria; phylum Pseudomonadota; class Gammaproteobacteria; order Pseudomonadales; family Pseudomonadaceae; genus Stutzerimonas; species Stutzerimonas chloritidismutans_A. The sequence continues at coordinate 494,656 of NZ_JBCFXD010000002.1, forward strand.
AGCAGAGCGTCGAACTCCTGATCGGCGCAGTCGACATTGTCCCGAAGGCGCTGGATCTGATAGCTCGTCTCGGACCACTGCCTCTGCAGCAGGCGGCGATCGCCAGCAAAGACATCGGCGCCCTCGAACTTGATTGCTACATGGCCATTATTGACGGGTTGCCCAATGACCGAAACGCAATCGGCAAGGCCTGCCGCGCTGAACTGCGCGAGCACGATTTGTGTATCGCCCTGACGAACCTGGATCAGGGCTCCTAGCTCTTCGTTGAACAATGCTGCCGGGATCTGAGCGGCCGCTTCAACAAGCGAATCGAGATTCAGGTTAAGGCCGCAATGACCAGCAAAGGCCATTTCCAGTGCCGTAGTCAGCAAGCCGCCGTCGGAGCGGTCGTGGTAAGCCAGCAACAGCCCGTCGGCGTTCAGTCCCTGGACCACGGCGAAAAAGGCTTGCAGATCTTCCGCATCGTCCAGATCCGGCGCCTGACGAGCCATCTGCCCATAGACCTGCGCCAGAATGGACGCACCCATACGGTTCTGGCCGCGGCCAAGATCAATCAAGATCAGGTCGGTTTCGCCCTTGTCCAGACGCAGCTGCGGCGTCAGGGTCTGGCGAATGTCGACAACCGGGGCAAAGCCGGACACCACGAGCGAGAGTGGTGAGGTAACGCTCTTGTCTACGCCCTCCTCGCTCCAACGGGTCTTCATCGACATGGAGTCCTTGCCCACCGGAATGGTGATGCCCAGCTCCGGACACAACTCCATGCCAACCGCCTTGACCGTGTCGAACAGGCGCGCATCCTCGCCTGGATGGCCGGCGGCGGCCATCCAGTTGGCGGAAAGCTTGATGTCGGAAATCTTCTCGATGCGGGCGGCGGCGAGATTGGTCAGCGTTTCGCCGATGGCCATGCGACCCGACGCCGGCGCGTCGAGCAGAGCCAGCGGCGTACGCTCACCCATGGCCATGGCTTCACCGGTATAGACATCGTAGCTGGTGGCCGTAACCGCGCAGTCGGCCACCGGCACCTGCCAGGGCCCGACCATCTGATCGCGGGCGACCATGCCGGTGATACTGCGATCACCGATGGTGATCAGGAAGCTCTTGCTTGCGACCGCAGGGTGATGAAGCACACGATCAATCGCCTCGGACAGCTCGACCTGATCAGCTGAAAAGTCATCCCCCAGTTCGGCTTCACGAACGGCGCTGCGGTGCATGCGCGGCGCTTTGCCGAGCAAAACGTTGAGCGGCATATCGACCGGCTTATCACCGAAATGGCTGTCGGCCACCGTCAGGTGCGGCTCGGCCGTGGCTTCGCCGACTACGGCGAAGGGGCAACGCTCACGCTTGCAGATCTCTTCGAAACGCTCGAGATCAGCCGCATCGACCGACAGGACATACCGCTCCTGGGACTCATTGCACCAGATCTCATGCGGTGCCATGCCTGGCTCATCGTTAGGCACTTTGCGCAGTTCGAAACGACCGCCACGACCGCCGTCATTGACCAACTCAGGGAAAGCGTTGGAAAGGCCGCCGGCACCGACGTCGTGGATGAACTTGATCGGGTTTTTGTCGCCGAGCTGCCAGCAGCGATCGATAACTTCCTGACAGCGGCGTTCCATCTCCGGGTTGTCACGCTGCACTGACGCGAAATCCAGATCGGCCGAACTGCTACCCGTCGCCATGGAGGATGCCGCGCCGCCGCCCAGACCGATAAGCATCGCCGGACCGCCGAGCACGATCAGTTTGCCGCCGACCGAGATTTCGGCTTTCTGAACATGGTCTTCGCGGATGTTGCCCATACCGCCGGCCAACATGATCGGCTTGTGATATCCACGAACTTCCTCGCCGCGCGGCGTGCTGACCGCCTGCTCGAAGGTTCGGAAATATCCGTTCAGAGCCGGACGACCGAATTCATTGTTAAACGCCGCGCCACCCAGCGGGCCTTCGATCATGATATCGAGCGGCGTGACGATGCGCTCAGGCTTGCCGTAGGGCACTTCCCAAGGCTGTTCAAAGCCTGGGATGTTGAGGTTGGAGACGGTGAACCCGGTCAGACCGGCCTTCGGCTTGGCGCCACGTCCGGTTGCGCCCTCATCTCGGATTTCGCCACCGGAGCCGGTAGCCGCACCCGGGAATGGGGCAATGGCGGTCGGGTGGTTGTGCGTTTCGACCTTCATCAAGATGTGCACGGGCTGCTGGTTCGCCGCATATTCGCCCGTTTCCGCGTCTGGGTAGAACCGTCCAGCCACATTGCCCACGATGACCGCGGCGTTGTCCTTGTAAGCGGACAGCACGCCTTCGCCGTGCATCTGGAAGGTGTTCTTGATCATGCCGAACAGCGACTTGTCCTGGTTTTCACCATCGATATCCCAGCTGGCATTGAAAATCTTGTGACGGCAATGCTCGGAGTTGGCCTGCGCAAACATCATCAGCTCGATGTCGTGCGGATTACGCCCAAGACCGTTGAAGCTGGTAACAAGGTAATCGATCTCATCTTCGGCTAAAGCCAGACCCAACTCCACATTGGCCTGTTCCAGCGCGGCACGTCCGCCGCCTATTACATCGATCGCGCGCAGCGGTTTGGGTTGTGCGTGGCTAAACAAATCCGCCGCGCCCTCGAACTGCTCGAGCACCAGCTGAGTCATCCTGTCATGCAGGACCGCTGCGATGAGGCCCGCGTCGGCCTCCGAGAAATCACCTTCGACATAGTAGGCAATGCCGCGCTCAAGGCGCTGAATCTTGTCGAGGCCGCAATTGCGCGCAATGTCGCTGGCCTTGCTCGACCAGGGCGAGATGGTGCCGAAGCGCGGAATCACTAGAAACAGTCGGCCTGCAGGTTCCTGTACCGGAACGCTGGGACCATATTTCAACAGCCGGGCCAGTACTTGCTGCTCGTCCGCACCAAGCGTGCCGGACACCTCGGCGAAATGAGCAAACTCGGCGTACAACCCGCGCACCGCGGGGACCTTATCGGTCAATTGGGCCAGGAGCTTACCGTGACGGAAGGCGGAAAGAGCGGGAGCACCGCGCAGGATCAACATCGTCGGAACAGCCTCGGAGGGGGGAGCAGTCGGGCCGCGTATTCTAGCCCATGACGGCGCCCGAGGCTAAGGGGACGCCGTCGAATTAAGCTCGGAGATAGAAGCTGAACACTCAGTCAAAACTGAGCGTTCAGCCCGATGCAGCGAACAGTCAATGCAGAATCTGACTGAGGAACAGCTTGGTGCGCTCATTGCTTGGATTGGTGAAGAAGGTCTCAGGGTCAGCCTCCTCTACAATCTCGCCCTTATCCATGAAAATCACCCGATCAGCGACGGTGCGCGCGAAGCCCATTTCATGAGTCACGCAAAGCATCGTCATACCGCTCTCGGCGAGGCCGACCATGGTATCGAGCACCTCCTTCACCATCTCCGGGTCCAGTGCCGAGGTGGGCTCGTCGAACAGCATGATCTTTGGCTTCATGCAAAGCGCCCGCGCAATCGCGACCCGCTGCTGCTGACCGCCAGACAGCTGCCCTGGAAACTTGTCGGCTTGCTCCGGGATACGTACCCGCTCGAGATAATGCATGGCGACCTCCTCAGCCTGGCGCCGGGGCATCTTTCGTACCCACATTGGAGCCAGCGTGCAGTTCTGCAGCACCGTGAGATGGGGGAACAGGTTGAAGTGCTGGAATACCATGCCGACTTCGCTGCGGATCGCTTCGATCTGCTTGAGGTCATTGGTTAGCTCAACACCATTGATGACGATGCGACCCTGCTGGTGCTCTTCCAGCCGGTTGAGGCAGCGAATGGTCGTGGATTTACCCGAGCCGGACGGACCGCAAAGGACAATACGTTCGCCCTGGGTGACGTTCAGGTTGATGTCCTTGAGCACGTGAAACTGACCGAACCACTTGTGCACACCCTGCATCTGGATCACGGCCTCACCAGACTGCTCGGGCTGCTGGCTATTCAAAGATGTTTCATTCATAAGTGTCGCTCCTAATTCCGGTGACCCGTGTCGAGCTTGCGTTCCAGATGCATGGAATAGCGCGACATGCCAAAACAGAAAATCCAGTAGACCAACGCCGCAAACACATACCCCTCGGTCGACATGCCCAGCCAGGCAGGGTCCGAGGTGGCGCGCTTGATGCTGTTGAGGAAGTCGAACAGGCCGATGATGATCACCAGGCTCGTGTCCTTGAACAGTGCGATGAAGGTGTTGACGATGCCCGGAATGACCATCTTCAGCGCCTGCGGCAGGATGACTAGAATCATGCTGCGCCAGTAGCCCAGGCCCATAGCCGCAGCCGCCTCGTATTGGCCTTTGGGGATGGCCTGCAAACCTCCGCGCACGACTTCGGCGATGTAAGCCGCCTCGAAGAAAATCACCATCACCATAGCGCGCATCAGCTTGTCGAGGTTCATGCCCTCAGGCAGGAACAACGGCAGCATCACCGAGGACATGAACAGCACGGTGATCAGCGGGACACCACGCCAGAACTCGATAAAAGTGATGCACAGTACCCGGATCGCCGGCATGTCAGAACGCCGTCCAAGCGCCAGCAGGATTCCGAGCGGCAGCGCCCCAGCGATACCAACGGCCGCAATGACGATGGTCAGCATCAGCCCGCCCCAGCGGCTCGTGGGTACTGTTTCCAGCCCAAGAAAACCACCATGCAGCAACCAGTAGGCAACCAGCGGGTAAATCACCAGAAAGGCGATACCGTAACTTGCTTTATGCCGCATCTGCTTCAGGAACAGCGGCGCGGCACCGATGATGGCGAGCCAGGCAGTGGCATCCACCCGCCAGCGCAGCTCCGGTGGGTAAAAACCGTACATGAATTGACTGAAACGCGTCTGTACGAACACCCAGCAGGCCCCCTCACGACTGCAGTCGGCACGGGTTTCACCGGTCCAATCGGCCTTGATGATGGCCCAGTCGATGAGGGGCGGCACTATCAACCAGATCAGATAGAGACCGACCAAGGTCAGCAGCGTATTGATCCAGCTAGAAAACAGATTGGTCCGCATCCAGCCCAGCACACCAATATTGGTGGACGGTGCCGGCAGGTCCGGTTTGAAAGTATGGCTTGTCATGCGCTGGTCCTCACCGTTCGATTAGCGCAATGCGCTTGTTGTACCAGTTCATCAGCAGCGAAATGCTGATGCTGATGGCGAGGTACACACTCATGGTGATGGCCATGGTCTCGATCGCCTGGCCGGTCTGGTTGAGTACCGTGCCGGCAAACAGCGAAACCATGTCGGGATAACCGATCGCAGCCGCTAGCGAAGAGTTTTTCGCTAGGTTGAGGTATTGGCTGGTGAGTGGCGGAATGATCACCCGCATGGCCTGGGGAATAATCACCAGACGCAACACCCGTCCCGGACGAAGGCCCAACGAAGCGGCCGCTTCGGTCTGCCCGTGGCTGACCGACTGGATACCTGCACGGACTGTCTCACCGATAAAAGCCGCGGTGTAGATAGATAACGCAAGCACAATCGACACCAGCTCGGGGATCACTACCCAGCCGCCGCGAATGTTGAAACGCTGAAGCTCGGGCACTTCCCAAAGAAAAGGCGCGCCCATAACCAGCGAGCAGATCGAAGGGATTGCGATAAACAATGCCAGACTGGCTGAAAACACGGGAAAAGTCTGTCCCGTTGCATGGCGCCGAGCGCGTGCCCAGCGATTGAGCATGACGATAGCCACCAGCGCCACCAACATCGCCACCCAGAACGACCAGAAACCTTCCCCGGCGCTAGGTGCCGGCATCTGCACGCCTCGGTTGTTGATGAACACCACGTCCCAAAGACTCAGGCTTTCTCGCGGTCCTGGCAGTGGGCTGAGCACTGCGAAGTAGACGAAGAAAATCTGTAGCAATGGCGGGATGTTGCGAAACGTCTCTATATAGACAGTCGCGATCTTGCGTATCAGCCAATTGGGTGAAAGCCGCGCCACCCCGAGGATGAACCCGATGATAGTCGCCAGGATGATCCCGATGATGCTGACCAGCAGCGTGTTCAGCAGGCCAACCCAGAAGACACGACCATAAGAGTCGCTCTCGCTGTAGTCGATTAGATGCTGGGAAATGCCGAAACCGGCAGCGTTATCGAGAAAACCGAAGCCTGAAGTGATGCCTCGGTGGGCGAGGTTGGTCTGAGTGTTGTGAAACAGAAACCAGCCGATCGCTACTACTGTTATTACGGCGATGACCTGAAACAGAAAGGCACGCGCCTGCGGGTCCGTGAGCAACGAGCCGCGGGCGGCTCCTGCTTTGGCAATGGTTCGCATCAAGAAACCTCATACGGCGCTGCCGGTGCACAGGCACCGGCAGCGCTCATCCTTGAAACAAGGCTGGCAGAGCGCCGGCCCGGCTCGGTCAACGCACCGGGGGTGCGTACTGCAGACCTCCATTGGTCCAAAGCGCGTTCAGGCCGCGCTCAATCTTCAGATCGCTACCTGAGCCGATATTGCGCTCGAACACTTCGCCATAGTTGCCGACTTGCTTGACGATCTGAACCGCCCAATCCTTAGGTAATTTTAGATCCTTGCCGTATTCACCTTCGGCGCCCAAGAGACGAGCCACGTCAGGATTGTTGGTGTTCTTCGCCTTTTCTTCGACATTGGCCGAAGTGATACCCAGCTCCTCCGCATTGATCATCCCGAACAATGCCCAGCGAACGATATCGAACCATTCTTCATCGCCTTGACGCACGGCCGGGCCGAGTGGTTCTTTGGAGATGACCTCAGGCAAGACGATGTAGTCGTCCGGCTTGGCCAGCTTGATGCGCTGGGCATAAAGCTGGGACTGGTCAGACGTGAGCACGTCGCAACGCCCTGACTCCAGCGACTTGGCGCTTTCGTCGGAAGTGTCGTAGGTGATCGGGGTGTATTTGAGGTTGTTGGCGCGGAAGTAGTCGGAGAGGTTCAGTTCGGTGGTAGTGCCGGCCTGGATGCAGACCGTCGCGCCATCGAGCTCCTTGGCGCTGGAGACGCCAACTGCCTTGTTGACCAGAAATCCCTGCCCGTCGTAGTAGGTCACGCCGGTGAAGTTCAGGCCCATTGCAGCATCGCGTGAACTGGTCCAGGTGGTGTTACGCGACAGCATGTCGACTTCACCGGACTGCAGCGCGGTGAAGCGCTCCTTGGCGGTCAGCGGGCTGTATTTGACCTTGCTCGCATCGCCAAAAACAGCGGCCGCAACGGCACGGCAGATATCCACGTCGATTCCCTTGTACTCGCCCTTGGCATCGGTGTAGGAAAAGCCAGGTAGCCCGTCGCTGACGCCGCATTGCACGAAACCCTTGATCTTCACCGCGTCCAGAGTCGCCCCTGCCTGAGCCAAGCCGCTTGCGCCCAAAAGTGTCGCGGCACCAAGCACGGCCAGTGTGGATTTAACCCTTATCATCGAAACCTCCAGTTTGCTTTTATTCTTGTGGTCAGAGTCTTCCGCCTGGATCACAGGCTGCCGCTCGATACCTTTCGAGGGGGCGAAGAAGAAACTGACCTCAGTCTAGCCGCCGTTTGGTTATCAGCAACTCCTCCCTACACGCAGTTTGCAGAAGTGCCGATGACTTCCGGCGCATTGGGTAGATCAGACAAAGCAAGCGGCGTACCAGAACCTGAAACGCCGTCGCACGCGGCTGTGCGCTTCATTGCCGGGCTCGGTACAGGTAACCTCGCTGCAGATTGCTGCATTTTTATCTGCGCCCGCACCAACCTGGCGCGTGCCGCCCGAACGGAGCCCAACATGAGTGACCCGCTGATCATCGAACCCGCAACTACCGCCGACGCGTGCGTCATTTGGTTGCACGGCCTCGGCGCCGACCGCTACGACTTCCAGCCAGTCGCCGAAGCGTTACAGGAACAGCTGACGACGACACGCTTCGTGCTACCCCAGGCACCGACTCGCGCGGTCACTATTAACGGTGGCTGGGCCATGCCGAGCTGGTATGACATCCTCGCGATGAGCCCCGCTCGCGCAATCGACCAGGCGCAACTGGAACAGTCAGCGCAAAGCGTGATCGACCTGATCGAGTCACAGCGCGACAGTGGCATCGATCCCGCTCGCATTTTTCTGGCCGGCTTCTCTCAAGGCGGTGCAGTCGTCTACCACACAGCCTTCCTGCGCTGGCCCGGCCCTTTGGGTGGTGTCATCGCCCTTTCCAGCTACGCACCGACCTTCAATCAGGACCTGAAGCTGTCGCCCTTGCAGGCCGCGCTTCCCGTACTGACGCTACACGGTGCGAGGGATGATGTCGTGCTGCCGGCAATGGGGCGTGCCGCCTATGACTGCCTGATACAGAACCAAGTCCAGGCACAATGGAAGGACTACCCGATGGCCCACGAAGTGGTACCCGAGGAAATTCGCGACATCGGCGAATGGCTGGCCGCTCAACTGGATTGATGTCCTCAGCGATAGTTGACCAACTGCAAAGAAAAAATGTGACGCTGCGCGCCTGTCTTGGTTGGTGATTAAAGCTACGCTTGGCTTGTAGAACAAAACTTGATGCGCCTGCCGTTGTAGCGCTGCATCGCGGCCAGCAGAAGCCGACCTAGCCAGCCTTGAAGGGATGCGTGCGATAGCCATGACGAGGATGTCATCCGAGCGGATTGTGCAGCCATGAACCCGGCCAGCTGGCGGGTAGAAATGCATCACCTCAGACAGGCGCGCCTGCTAGACCGAGTAGACGAGCCCTGCCTGCGCCTGCTGCAGGAAGTCTTCGAGCCCTGCACGGCCGCGCCTGGCGAGGTTCTGTTATCGCCGCACGAGTACAACCACTATCTTTATCTGGTGCTCGGAGGTGAGCTGGCGGTTCATCTGGATTCGCTCGAAGGCAGCCCTGTTCGTTTAATCGGTCCGGGCGAATGCGCTGGCGAAATCAGCTTCATGGACGATCTGCCACCTTCGGCCTACGTCCTCGCCCTGAAGGATACGGTCTTGCTGCGCGTGCATCGACGCTCGATGCAGTTACTGACCCGCTCGCCACAGTTGATGCAGAACCTGGCCGAACTGCTCTGCCAGCGCGTGCGCCTGAGTGACCGGCTGATCATCAACAGCGAGCAGAACGCCAATATCGACAAGCTGACCGGCTCGTTCAACCGCCGTTGGCTAGAGCATATCTACGGGCGCGAAAGTGCCCGCTGCGCACTCGGTGGCCAGCCGCTGTCGTTGCTCATGCTAGATGTCGACCGTTTCAAGGAGTACAACGACAGACATGGCCACCTGGCTGGCGATCATGCGCTGTGCCTGGTAGTCAACACGCTCGGCAAATTGCTGCGCCCAGCCGACAGCCTGGTGCGCTACGGCGGTGAAGAGTTCGTAGTGCTGCTGCCCGAAATGACCTTTGAAGATGCACAGAACGCGGCAGAGCGATTGCGGCGCAGTCTTGCTGAGATCAACTCGTTTCATTCGCCGATTGGCTTATTGCCGGGTGTGACCATCTCGATCGGCGTAGCGCCGATGCGATTGAACGATGATCTGGACAGCCTCATCAATCTGGCAGATCGAGCACTTTACCGAGCCAAGGAACAGGGCCGAAATCGCGTTTGCGCGTGATGGTGCAGCGGCGGACCATTCCGGAGCACCTTCGCCGTATCTGCTTCTTGCATTACACTGGCGGGCAAACCTTATAAGACACAGACGAGAAGACCGTGCTCAAAGCACTCAAGAAGATGTTTGGCAAAGGCTCGAATGAGTCTGCTGCCACCGAGATTGAAAGCGGCACCTCAACACACCAGGGCGTTTGCGGTCCGGTGCACGCCGAAAAGACCAAGACGCAACAGGATGATGCTCCAAAGACGAGCAGCAAGCCGCGCCGCGAACGGGCAAGCAAGCCGAATATTCCACCCGCGCCAGCCTGGAAGCCGGAAGATTTCACCGTCGAGCCCGCCGCAGGCAAGACCCGCTTTCACGATTTCAAGCTCGCCCCCGAGCTGATGCACGCCATCCACGACCTCGGCTTTCCTTATTGCACGCCCATCCAGGCGGAGGTTCTCGGTTTTACGCTCAAGGGCCGTGATGCCATCGGTCGGGCCCAGACCGGCACCGGCAAGACCGCCGCGTTTCTGATCTCGACCATCACCCAGCTGCTACAAACGCCACCGCCAGCTGATCGTTACATGGGCGAGCCACGAGCGCTGATCATCGCGCCGACTCGCGAGCTGGTCGTTCAAATTGCCAATGACGCACTTAACCTGACCAAGTACACCGGTTTGAACGTCATGAGCTTTGTCGGCGGCATGGATTTCGACAAGCAGCTCAAGGCACTCGAATCCCGCTATTGCGACATTCTGGTGGCAACGCCAGGACGCTTGCTGGACTTCAACCAGCGCGGCGAAGTGCACCTAGACATGGTTGAGGTGTTGGTCCTCGACGAAGCGGATCGCATGTTGGACATGGGTTTCATTCCTCAGGTTCGCCAGATTATTCGCCAGACCCCGCCGAAGAGCGAACGCCAGACGCTATTGTTCTCGGCCACGTTCACCGAAGACGTAATGAACCTGGCCAAGCAATGGACAACGGATCCGGCAATCGTCGAGATCGAAGCGGTCAATGTCGCCAGCGACACGGTCGAGCAGCATGTCTACGCGGTGGCAGGTAGCGACAAGTACAAGCTGTTGTACAACCTGATCACCCAAAACGACTGGACCCGTGTAATGGTGTTTGCCAACCGCAAGGACGAGGTGCGCCGCATCGAGGAGCGCCTGACCCGCGACGGTATCAGCGCCGTACAGATGTCAGGCGATGTTCCGCAGCACAAGCGTATCCGTGCGCTTGAAGGCTTCCGGGAGGGCAAGATTCGCGTGATGGTGGCCACCGACGTCGCCGGCCGTGGGATTCACGTCGATGGCATCAGCCACGTGATCAATTTCACCCTGCCCGAAGTACCTGACGACTATGTGCACCGCATCGGCAGGACAGGTCGGGCGGGGGCCAGCGGTACCTCGATCAGCTTTGCCGGCGAAGATGATGCCTTTGCCCTGCCGGCCATCGAGGCGTTGCTGGGTCGAAAGATCAGCTGCGAGATGCCGCCGGCCGAGCTGCTGGCGGCCGTCCCACCCAAGCGCTAAGGCTGAAAATGAAAAAGGCGAAGCTGTAACGGCTTCGCCTTTTTGTATCCACTTTCGCCGCTGCGCCCTGGCTTTGATTTCCGCAAGCAACGCTGAGTGACCGTGCTGCGCTGAACGGGCACCGTTCCGTGCGATCGACGCGCTAGATAGCATTCGGCTAGCTGCCCTACCCCTGCCGCCAGCGATCGGCTGCAGCCTGATCGCTGCAGCGACCTTCTACCCAGCGCGTTCCCGTCGGGGTGTCTTCCTTTTTCCAGAAAGGCGCACGGGTCTTCAAGTAATCCATGACGAATCGACACCCATCAAAGGCCGCCTCTCGATGGGCGCTGGCCGCCCCGACAAAAACGATCGGCTCACCCGGCTCCAGCCGCCCTACCCGATGCAGAATTTCCAGCGTGAGCAACGGCCAACGTTCAGTCGCCTCGTCGACGATTTTCTGCAGCGCCTTCTCCGTCATTCCCGGAGCGTGCTCAAGGAACATTCCGGCAACGTCGCGACCGTCATTGAAGTCACGCACGTAACCGACGAAACCTGTCACCGCACCGATGCCAAGATTGGCCGCGTGCACGGCATTAAGCTCGGCGCCTGGATCGAACGGATCCTGCTGGACTCGTACACCCATGGTCAACCTCCCGTCACGGTGGGAAAGAATGCCACTTCATCGCCGTCGGCTAACGGCTCGTCAAGGCCGCACAATTCCTGATTGCGCGCGCACATCAAATTTTGTTCGTCTAGCACCGCCCACTCGTCGCCACGTGCCAGCAGTTGCAAGCGAAGGTCGTCCACGACTCGCCAGGAGGCGTCCCAATCCAATTGTTCTGAATCACGGCCCAGGGCTTCACGGTAGCGTGCGAAAAACTGAACCTGGATCATGCCGGCACCTGCCAGTGGCCACTCTTGCCGCCAAGTTTTTCCAACAATCGAACACCCTCGATGACCATGCCCTTATCGACCGCTTTGCACATGTCATAGATTGTTAGCGCAGCGACACTTGCCGCGGTCAGCGCCTCCATTTCCACACCGGTCTGACCCGCCAGCTTGCAGCGCGCCTCGATGCGCACGCAGTCGTTGCCGTCCGGCTGCAGATCGAGCTTAATGCTGGTCAGCAATAGTGGGTGACAAAGCGGGATCAGGTCATGGGTCTTTTTTGCTGCCTGAATGCCCGCGATTCGAGCAACCGCGAAGACGTCGCCCTTAGGGTGCCCGCCCTGCTGGATCATCTGCAGGGTTTCGGGAAGCATGCGGACCCTGGCCTCCGCCACCGCCTCGCGCGCCGTGACGGCCTTGGCGGTTACGTCGACCATGTTGGCCCGCCCTTGAGAATCGAGATGGGTGAGCATTTTTCATCCTGCTAAAACTGTGGGGGTCCCGCAGTTTAGCGCAGCTGGAGGCTGGAGGCTGGGCGCTCGCTTCCTTCCAGTCAGCCTTTGCTGGAGCGTTGGTTCCAGCCTCCTGCGGCCTTTTTACATATGGGCCTCGGCATACTCGGCCAGGACCGAGCGAGGAACGCCCTGCAAGGTGATGTGCATCCCGTGCGGGAAATCCTTGAACCGTTCGGTGAGGTAGGTGAGCCCCGAGCTGGTTGCAGACAAGTAAGGCGTATCAATCTGAGCCAGGTTACCGAGGCAGACTACCTTCGACCCGCTACCGGCACGGGTAATGATGGTCTTCATCTGGTGCGGGGTAAGGTTCTGGCATTCATCAATTAGGATCAGGCTCTGCTGGAAGCTGCGTCCGCGAATGTAGTTGAGCGATTTGAACTGCAACGGCACTTTTTGCAGGATGTAGTCGACGCTGCCATGGGTGCTTTCGTCGTCCATATGCAGCGCTTCGAGGTTATCGGTGATCGCACCCAGCCAGGGCTCCATCTTTTCCGCCTCGGTGCCCGGCAAAAAGCCGATGTCTTCATCCAGCCCCTGCACGCTGCGTGTCGCGATGATGCGGCGGTAGCGCTTGCTGACCACCGTCTGCTCGATGGCCGCTGCCAATGCCAGAATCGTCTTGCCCGACCCCGCAGCACCCGACAGATTGACCAAATGGATATCCGGATCAAGCAGCGCGAAGAGCGCCAGTGCCTGGTGGATATCCCGCGGCTTCAGACCCCAGGCTTCCTGATGAAGCAACGGCTCCTGATGCATGTCGAGCAGTAGCAACTCGTCGGCCTTGATGCCCTTGATCCAGCCAACGAAGCCTTGCTCATCGAGAATGAACTCATTGACGTGCACGGCTGGCAGATTGTCGATCAGTTGTACCCGGTGCCATGTCCGGCCATGCCCCTGGTGGGTATCAACCTTACTGACCCTGTCCCAGAACGACCCGCTGAGGCTGTGGTAGCCGCGTGACAGCTGCCCAACATCGTCGACCAGCTTGTCGGTGTGATAGTCCTCTGAGGCAACGCCACAGGCACGCGCCTTTAGCCGCATATTGATGTCATTGGTGACCAAAACCACCGGTACGCCGGCACTACGCCGCTGCAGATCCACGACCTGATTGATGATCTTGTTGTCGTTGAGATCCTCTGGCAGCCCGCTCGAATCGGCGACCTTGCTCATCAGGATCGACAGGCTGCCACAAGGGCCGCTTTTCTCACGCTGGATGGGAACGCCGAGCTCCACTTCTTCGGGGGTGGCGTCCCCCAGCACCTTGTCGATCAGGCGAATCGCCTGTCGGCATTCAGCAGCCACGGTGTGCTTGCCGGTCTTGAGTTGGTCCAGCTCTTCGAGCACGGTCATCGGGATGGCGACCTGATGCTCCTGGAAATTCAATAGCGCGTTGGGGTCGTGAATCAGAACATTGGTATCGAGAACGTAAAGGGTGGGCTGAGTTGCGCGGGGTCTGCCGTAGTCATCCATACGCGATCACCTTTTCGGAGCCGGTTCGACGGAGAGCCAAAGCACTCCGCCGTAGAAAGAACCACCGTGCGCAAGATGAGCGGACTTGGGTAGCAGGGGCTTGGGGCCACCCAGAGGCCGCCACCTGTGAGTGCAGGTTTCGGCGGTCTTACATCAGGTAATACCGCAAAAAAGATGACAGGAAAAAGTCTTTTTCGAACTGATGACATTTTTTTTAACGAAACGACGGATAACGCTTGGCGCACGCCTGTTCGAGGACTAGTCTCGCTGATCAACCTGTGCGTTTTCGCCGCACCGGTTCACCTCCGCCGTCACGTGAACCAGCTCTGGAAACCCGGCCAGTTGCGCTTTGTAGCAATCGGCCGAATATGGCTGGTGAGTAACGATGCTGACGATGCAACTGTATTGCGCTCGCCCGACTCGCCAGAGGTGCAAGTCGGTCACATCGGTATCCGGCACTTGTTCCAACTGTTCCCGCACTCGCCGCACCAGCGGGTCGTCCATTTCCCGGTCCAGCAAAGCCTTCGTCGTTTCACGCAGCAAACCTTTGGCCCAGATCAGAATAACGATCGCACCGATAATCCCCATCAGGGGATCCAGCCACCCCCACCCGAAGTACTTGCCCCCCAGCAAGGCAACGATTGCCGCAACGGAGGTCAGGCCATCAGTCAAGACATGGATGAAAGCTGCATGACGGTTCAGGTCCTTGCCTGCCCCGCTTGAATGGTCGTGATCGTGATCGTGATCGTGATCGTGATCGTGATCGTGATCGTGGCCATGATGATGGTGCTGGTCGCGCAGCAACCAGGCTGACAGCATATTCACCAACAAACCGATCACCGCGACCCATAGCGCCTCGTCAAAACCGATCGGCGCCGGTGACCAGAAGCGCACTAGCGATTCACCGATCATCAGCAATGCCACCATGACCAGCAAGACAGCGCTGGCAAAACCTGCCAGCACCTCGATCTTCCAGGTATCGAAGGCAAAACGCCGATCGTGCACGTAACGTCGGGCCAGCCAGTAGGCGGTTGCCGCCATGCCGATAGCCACCATGTGCGACGCCATATGCCAACCGTCTGCCAGCAACGCCATCGAATTGAACCAGTAGCCGGCAACGATCTCTGCGACCATCGTCAGGCCGGTTAACAGCACCACCGCCCAGGTCTGTTTTTCCGCCCCCTGCTCCAGAGGACGGTAATCGTGCGAGGGCTGCCACTGCGCGTGGTTGCAGTCGGTCATGTTTCCTCCTTCGTTAGCTAAAGAGAAGCGTGCCCCCTTAGCTCGGGTCAAGGTCAACACCTAATCGAGGCCATAGCTGGAGCGGCGATGGGTATAACGCCTAGAATCCGCTCACATTAAAGGAGACCGTTGCATGCTGATGGTGATTTCCCCAGCCAAGACTCTGGACTACGACACCCCACCGACAACCCAACGTTTCACCCTGCCCGAACATTTGGATCACGCGCAGGCGCTGATCAGTCAACTACGCGATATGTCGCCTCAGCAAATCGGCGAACTGATGCACCTTTCCGACAAGCTCGCAGCGCTCAACGGCGCGCGCTATGGCAGCTGGGATGCAGACTTTACGCCGGGTAATGCCAAGCAGGCGCTGCTTGCGTTCAAGGGCGACGTTTACACCGGGCTGGACGCCAATGAGCTCACTGAAGAAGATCTCGATTTCGCTCAGCACCACCTGCGTATGCTGTCCGGGCTCTACGGCGTGCTGCGACCACTGGATCTGATGCAGCCCTATCGTCTGGAAATGGGGACAAAGCTGGCCAATCCACGCGGCAAGGATCTTTACGCTTTCTGGGGCGAACAGATAAGCGAGTGGCTTAACGAAGCACTGGCGGCGCAGGGTGACGATGTATTGCTCAACCTGGCATCAAAAGAATACTTCACTGCTGTGAAACGCAAGGCACTGAAAGCCCGGGTGATCGACGTTGACTTCAAGGATATGAAGAACGGCCAATACAAGATCATCAGTTTCTACGCAAAGAAGGCCCGGGGCCTGATGAGCCGCTTCGTCATCAAGGAACGCGTCCAGGATCCTGAGCAGCTGAAAGACTTTGATTACGACGGCTATCGTTATTGCCCTGACAGCTCGACCCCTGACCACTTGGTCTTTTTACGAGACGCTCAGGACTGAAAACAGCGCCACCCCCTCGTTTTTTACTCAGGGGGAATCGCATCATCCCGCATAGAACACTGCTTCTGGTGTACCACGGACCTGTAACCTGCCGAGGATAAAGCCCTCCTGCGCCAGCGGACTGCCGCTTTTTCGATGCCCGTCAAAAACTCCCCGATCGACGGCAGGCGTCCGGGGAACTATCCGAAGGCACCAGCAATCATAAGCGCGTACCGGCATTTCCAGATGGAAAGGGACGTCGCACATGAACGTGCAGTGGAATTCAAAACAATGTATTCGGCCTGTCAGCCAGGACACAATTTTAGTGACCTCCGGCATGTCCGACAGAGGACAGACGGGCTGGATCGGCGCGGTGCCAGTGCTAAGTCAAGACTGTCAAACGCGTCAATTTCGGGCAGCTGGCCCACAGCAGAGCAGCGCGGCTCCCGGCCTTTTCAAGATTGATGAAAGCCTTGCAGGCGCCCGGTTCGAATCCGCTATCCGCTCTGCTTTAGCAAGTGCGGCGGCCATCGACTATCAGACAGCACACCCCACATTCAGGCTCGGAGCACGCAGTTCGCCCCGAAAGCAGTTTTCCTGTTGGAAAACGGAACTTGATGGCACGCGGCACCTGAAGGCCCGACCAAGAAGCGTATGGCGAGCACAGACATCTGGCCGCCCACATGGACAAGAAGAACTTCCCCTTCTCAACGATTCAGGAGATACAACATGATTCCGGTCATCCTCTCAGGCGGCAGCGGTTCCCGACTCTGGCCTCTTTCGCGCAAGGCCTTTCCCAAGCAGTTCCTCGCCCTGACGGCCGAGCAAACGCTGTTTCAGCAAACCATTGAGCGCCTGGCCTTTGAAGGCATGCAAGCGCCGCTGCTGGTCTGCAACAAGGAGCACCGGTTCATCGTTAAAGAGCAGCTGGCCGCACGAAAGCTTCAAACCCAGGGCCTCATGCTCGAACCCTTCGGCCGTAATACCGCGCCGGCGATTGCCATCGCAGCGATGAAGCTGCTTGCCGATGAGCGTGACGAGCTGCTGCTGGTGCTGCCGGCCGACCACGTCATCGAAGACCATAAAGCCTTCCAGCGCTCACTCGCCCTGGCCACCAATGCAGCCGAAAACGGCGGAATGGTGCTGTTCGGTATTCCGGCCACCAGCCCCGAAACCGGCTACGGCTACATCAAGTGCGATCATCAGGGACGCAACGGCCTGCCTGAAGGCGTCAACCGCGTCACACAGTTCGTCGAGAAGCCGGACGAGGTCCGCGCTCAGGAATACGTTGATTCCGGCGACTACTACTGGAACAGCGGCATGTTTCTGTTCCGTGCCAGTGTGTTCCTTGACGAGCTGAAGAAGCACGACCCGGATATCTACGACACCTGCTGGGTGGCGCTGGAGCGCAGCATCAAGAATGGTGAAGAGCTGCTGATCGACCCAGCCACCTTTGCCTGCTGCCCCGACAACTCGATCGACTATGCCGTGATGGAGAAAACCGAACTGGCATGTGTCGTTCCGATGTCCGCAGGCTGGAGCGATGTGGGATCCTGGTCATCGCTTTGGGATGTCCTGGAAAAAGACGAAAACGGTAACGTGACCCGCGGCGACGTGATTGTCGAAGACAGCCGCAACTGTCTCGTGCACGGTAACGGCAAGCTGGTAACCGTGGTTGGTCTGGACAACATCGTGGTAGTTGAGACCAAGGACGCGACGATGATCGCCCATAAGGACAAGGTGCAGGACGTCAAGAAGCTGGTGAACAAGCTCGACGCCATGAAGCGCTCCGAAACGCAGAACCACTGTGCGGTCTACCGTCCTTGGGGCTGGTACGACTCGGTCGATATGGGCGGCCGCTTCCAGGTCAAGCGAATCTGCGTCAACCCAGGCGCACAGCTGTCATTGCAGATGCACCATCATCGTGCCGAGCATTGGATCGTCGTCTCGGGCACTGCGCAGGTCACCTGCAACGACAAGACCTTCCTTCTCACCGAGAACCAGTCGACCTACATTCCGGTGACGTCCATTCACCGCCTTGCCAATCCAGGCAAGATCCCACTGGAGATTATCGAGGTCCAGTCGGGCAGTTATCTGGGCGAGGATGACATTGAGCGTCTGGATGACGTATATGGCCGAGCGCCAAATGACCTGGCCAACCAGTCGGCTCGCTAAGATCAGATGTAGCAAAAAAACCGCGCCGAATCAGGCGCGGTTTTTTATTAACGAATGTTTTACGGCGGCTTGAAACCGCAGAACCCACTTGTTTGCTCCGGCCAGAGTCTGGCCGCTAAATATTGTCGTTAAAGCTCAAGCTGGGGCTTTCCTTCTGCGATAACTCGCGCAGTCAGAGTTCATACGACCTACATCGCATTTAACTATCGGGCTGAATGCAGTTTAACGTCACACTTGTTTAGCCCTGGCCGCTTGCAGTACTGTCTCTCCTATCGCATACGTACTCAATTCGAGCCGGGCCTCATTTCGAGGCCAGAAGCTCGCGCCCCTTAGCGCGCCGCGCTGAAAATAAACCTTTAATAAAGAGGCAATACAAGACGTGACAAAAGAAGAGCTACGCGCCGAACTGGAGAAACAAGCCAATCGTTTCCAGGCTGTCTACGGCGGGGAAATCACAACCTATGCCGCGCAGCCTGATCCAGAACGAAAGCCATGGCGTAAAAAGCCGACCGTCCATGATCAAGTATTCAAGGCCGAGTTGCAGAAGATCGAAAAAGAGTTGTCAGAGCAAGCCTCAGAGGCCAAGTGAACTGCGGCACCGTGAATGCGCACCGAAAGCACAACCCTCAGAAATTAAGCAGCCGTAGCTGATTGATTCTGCTCAGCGCTTACCGCCCAATAAAGAGCCAAGAAGCCCTCGCGCCAACTGCCGACCTAATTGTGTCGCAGCCTGACGCATAGCGCTCTTGAAAACCTGGCCGGCTGCTTCACCTAACGCATCGGCAACACCATTTTTTGACACCGACTCGTTCGCTTGTGGCTGGCTCTCGGAAGCCTGCTTTGCCCGCTCGAGCAATATTTCGTAAGCAGACTCACGATCGACCGATCTGTCGTAACGCCCTCCCAGGGGGGAGCCGGCGATCAGGTCGTGTCTCTCACGCTGGGTTAGCGGCCCGACCCGCGACTGAGGCGGCGCGACCGCAACACGCTGAACCATCGACGGCATGCCTCTATCCTCAAGGCCACCGACCAGCGCCTCGCCGGTTCCCAGATTGGACAAAGTGTCCATCGATGAAAACGCTGGGTTGGCGCGAAAACCGTCCGCCACCGCACGCAGCGCTTTCTGCTCCTTGACCGTGTATGCCCTGAGTCCGTGCTGCACGCGGAGGCCTAACTGAGCCAGCACATCATCCGGCAGGTCCGTGGGGCTTTGGGTTACGAAATAGACGCCAACGCCCTTCGAGCGAATCAACCTGACCACTTGCAGCAACCTGTCCTGCAATGCCTTCGGGGTCCCGTTGAACAACAGATGTGCTTCGTCGAAGAACAGTGCGAGCAGTGGTCGATCAGCGTCACCACGCTCAGGAAGCTGTTCGAACAGCTCGGCCAACAGCCACAGCAGAAAGGTTGCATAGACCTTGGGGGCCTGATGGACGAGCTGGCTGGCGTCGAGCAGGTGAATCCGTCCGCGCCCGTCGCCCGCAGGCTGCAGAATGTCTTCAAGCGCCAGCGCCGGCTCACCGAACAGCGCCTCGGCGCCTTGCTGCTCCAGCGTTGCCAAACGCCGTAACAGCGCCTGGGACGATGCGCTGGTTAGCAAGGCCGCATCATCACCGAGCACTTCAGGATGTTTTTTCAGGTGAGCAAGCAAGGCCTTGAGGTCTTTCAGATCGAGCAACAGCAGCGCTTCGCGATCAGCGACCTTGAATGCGGCATAGAGTGCTGCCTGCTGGCTGTCGCTCAGCTCCAGCAGATTGCCCAACAGCAAGGGGCCCATCTCTGTCAGCGTGGTCCTCAGCGGATGACCGCTCACACCGTGCACGTCCCACAAAATCACCGGATAGGCCTGGGGGCGATGGTCGAGCCAAGGCATGCTGGCGATCCGTTCGGCGATCTTTCCTTGCGGCTCGCCAGCCGCGCCCAGGCCACACAAGTCACCTTTGATATCCGCTGCGAAAACCGCTACGCCAGCCTCGCTGAATTGCTCAGCGAGGCGCTGTAAGGTCACAGTCTTGCCGGTGCCTGTAGCGCCGGCGATCAAACCGTGGCGGTTGGCCAGATGCAGCGGGTGGGAGTTCGGCTCGCCCGTCGCGTCAGCACCCAGTACCAGGCAGTTTGTCTGTTTCATCCGCAGGCCTCGAACTGAACAATGGAGTATTCGGCAGCGTCAATCAATCGGCCTTCGAGTCGCTGGCTTTAGCGCCGACCACAGCGTCGCTTTCGCCAACAGAGGTATCGAGCGCCTCCACATGCCGCTCCCAGAGCGCTTCGGCACCTGGGAAGTCGGTGCCGAGGTCGGGCCCCAGCCGGTTCGGATCGTAGCGTTGAGTACAACCGCTACCGATGATTGGTGGCGCTTTCGCGCCAGCCTTGTCCAGTGGGTCGCTCATCTTGCCTCCCGCGCCAATGACGCTGGATCAGTTAAATACCAGCGTCTTGTTGCTATGCACCAGCACCCGCTCTTCTAGGTGATAGCGCAAACCACGGGACAGCACCATCTTTTCCACGTCCTTGCCCAGCCGAACCATGTCCTCGATGCTGTCTCTATGACTGACACGCACCACGTCCTGCTCGATGATCGGCCCGGCATCAAGCTCTTCTGTCACATAGTGGCAGGTCGCACCTATGAGCTTGACCCCTCGCAGCGAGGCCTGGTGGTAAGGTTTTGCACCGACGAACGACGGCAGAAAGCTGTGATGGATGTTAATCACCCGTTGCGCATATTCCTCGCAAAGCTCAGCCGGCAAGATTTGCATGTAGCGCGCCAATACGATGGCATCGGCGCTCTGATCCCTAACCAAGCGCGACACTTCGGCGAAAGCTTCTTCCTTGCGTCCCGGCTGGACGGGCACATGGAAATACGGAATGCCATGCCATTCGACCATACTGCGCAGATCGTCGTGGTTGGAGATCACGCAAGGAATGTCACAGTCCAGCTCCCCGCTGTGCCAACGATGCAGCAGATCAGCGAGGCAGTGCGACTCACGGCTGGCCATCAGCACTACTCGCTTGCGCTGGGCAGAGTCGGTAATGCGCCATTCCATGGAGAACTCGCGCGCTATTGGCGCAAACGCCTGGCGAAAGCCATCTAGATCAAAGGGCAGTGAGTCGGCCCGGATCTCATGCCGCATGAAGAACCAGCCACTCTGATGATCGGAATGGTGATTGGCTTCGGTGATCCAGCCGTTGTATGTCGCCAGGAAATTGCCGACCTTGGCCACAATGCCGACGCCGTCGGGACAGGCGATAACCAGCCTGAAAGTGCGCATTCTTAAGTTAACTCCGGCTTGCTCATAAAGACCCGGCATTCTAGCGCAGCGAAGAAAATCACCACCAAATTATTCAAGCCGGAGCCTGGCACGCCCTACTACCGTCGCCACACGCGGCGCGTGCGGACCACTTGATTTGTAAAAACCATGATTGAAACCTTAATAGTCGGGGTTCAAGTTGCTGGGAAACGCCCCAGCGAGCAAAGGAAACGCAACGCCGCAACAGGTTGCGGAATTGCTTAATCAAATACCGGGACGGCATAAATAAGCCAAACGTGATCCGTCGCACGCTCCGGTTATGTGCATTAGTTCGCCCTAGCCACGTTTAACTACAGCCACGCGCGCCTTACGCACCACGATGAAACAAACTGAGTAAACTTTGTTCAGAGCAACATTTACTTGTCTGCAGCAGCTGTCTATGATTGCTGTCACTTGCGTTCAAACCTATACCAAGGAAGTGACATGTCGCTGATCAACGAATACCGCGCTACTGAAGAAGCTATCAAGGAACTACAGGAGCGCCTGAAATCCTTGTCCGAAGATGACAAGCTGAAAAAGGAACTCGAGTTTGAAGGCAAACTGCGCGAGCTGATGGGTGAATATCAGAAGTCCCTCCGCGACATTATCAGTCTGCTCGATCCAGATGCCCGCAGCAACAAGACGCAACGCGCATCCAAAGCGCCTACTGCAACCAAGCGCGCCCGTCGCGTCAAACAGTACAAGAACCCTCACAACGGTGAAGTGATTGAAACCAAAGGCGGGAATCACAAGACGTTGAAAGAATGGAAAGCACAATGGGGTTCCGACGAGGTTGAAAGCTGGGCCACCCTGTTGGGCTAAGTTTTACGCCGCACCCCAAAAGCCATTTGACGTAGTCATGCTGCGCCAGATGGCTTTTTTGTTTCACGACCAAGCATCTTCAGAGCATGTAACGTTCGCGTAATCCGCGTACATGTATTAACCATAGCTGTAGAAGACGCGCTTGTTCGGGTGTGGTTGATGGCAATAAATCCTGCGCAGCTTTTTCAAATTGCTCCAAGGTGTTCGGAGCCCCGAACTCGGGTACCATCAAGCGCTGCCGGCAGAAGGCACGCCACTGCTCGGCTTCGACGGGTGATAAACATTCGGGAAAGTTACGCGCGCGATAGCGGAAATGCAGTTCTGGCAAGCGCGGGTCATCAAACGGCAGTGCGGCGCCTGTCGAAAGAGGCGAAGTACTTCGGACCTGTTCGCACAGTCGCCGGTCGCGCTCATTGAAAAAGCCGTCATACAACTGCTGCTCCGGATCGGCCAAACCCTCGAAGACATCCTCTTGGTAAATGTCGGCAAGCTTCCAGCTCCACTCCGGTTCGCGCCCACGTATGTCGGCCGCTCTCGACTCGCAACATTGGATATCCAGCCCCAACCGCGCCATATCCGATGGACGCAGGACACTCATTGGTGCCAGCACGGGGCAGCGGTTCATGTGCACGAGTTTCAAGGGAATCGGAAGTTGCTCCCCCAAGTCTTCCCGACGGGTATAGAGCCGTTTGCGAATGGCCTCGGCCTGCTCTTCCCACAGCGGCGCACAGTCGGCATTCAAATCACAGACGATCAATGCATTACGGTTGCGAGGATGCCAACCCAGCGGCAAGACCACTGATAGAAAATGGCGCGCAGCGGAAAACCGACCCGATATATGCACCATCGGTTTGAGCAGCTGGACTTGTTCGATCACCGCATGTTTACGGCGTAGCTTGTAGAGGTAGTCATAGAGACGCGGTTGGCGCTCACGAATCAGGCGAGCCAAGGCAATCGTTGCCCGCACATCGGACAATGCATCATGGGCATGCAAGTGCTCGAGTCCATTGGCAGCACTGAGCCGCTCCAGTTTCAACGTGACTCGACCCTCCTCTTCCGGCCAGACGATGCCTTCTGGCCGCAACGCGTAGGCGGTGCGGACCAGATCAATGAGGTCCCAGCGGCTGTTGCCTCCCTGCCATTCCCGCGCATACGGATCGAAGAAGTTGCGATAGAGACTGTAGCGCAGCACTTCATCATCGAAGCGCAAGCTGTTGTACCCCGCACCACAGGTGCCTGGCACGGCCAGCTCATGGTGCAGCCGGGTCACGAACTCAGCCTCGCACAGGCCTTTTTCCGCCAGCGTGCCAGGCGTGATACCTGTGACCAGGCACGCCGCGGGATGCGGGAGGATGTCGTCACTCAGCTGGCAATAGATGTTCAGCGGTTCGCCAATTTCCTCCAGCGCCTCGTTGGTGCGGATGCCGGCCACCTGCACTGGTCGGTCACAGCGAGGCGATATGCCGGTTGTTTCGAAGTCGTACCAGAAAATGCTGGAGGTCAAGGGAGCTTCCTTCTCGATTGTCGCCCCACAGTCTAACGCCCCAGACCCGCTCTTACCGAACGGTCCGGCGTCTAGTGCAGGTAGGGTTTGAGTAATGACATAAGTAATCCGCTGGCGCATTAATCAAAGTGCCAAGCCGGTTATGGCCGTACATGTCATTCAATGGTTTCATTCAGCAGCACCGCTTCCGCCAGCCGTTGCTCGGTACGCAATGTGCGCTAGCATCCAGTCCCCCAATTTACGAGCCAGAGCCGTGCACTCCGCCCCTTCAGCCGCCGCCTTGCTGGATAACACGCACCGCGTCGAAACGCCGGAAGGTATCGATTTGTTGCTCCATCCAGCCGGACTGATCCCTCGCGCCTTGGCATTTGCACTGGATCTGCTGATACGGGGCGCCCTACTGGCGGCTTTGGGTTTTGCGTTCGCGTTGCTGGGTAAGTTCGGCATAGGTGTTGGGGCGTTGCTGCTGTTTCTGGTGCAATGGTGGTACATGGTGCTGTTCGAAGTGTTGAACCAAGGCCGCACCCCAGGCAAGCAATGGCTGGGGCTGCGCGTCATTCATGATGACGGCACGCCGGTCGGTTGGGCTTCGTCCCTGACACGCAATCTGTTGCGTTCCGTCGATATGCTGCCGTTCGGCTATTTCCTCGGGGCGCTCTGCTGTCTCTGGCACCCATCGTTCAAGCGCTTGGGCGACCTCGCCGCAGGCACCTTGGTGGTGTACCGCGAGCACAACGTCAGCGCACCGGACCTGCCAGAAGCTGAAGCAGTAACGCCCCCGCTACCTCTGACATTGGCTGAGCAGCATGCGCTGATCGCATTTGCTGAGCGCCATTCGACGCTCACGGCGCAAAGACGCCTCGAACTGGCCTCGATCCTGGCCGAACCGCTGCGGATTGAACCTACACAGGCTGAAGCCCGGATCCACGGCATCGCCCGTAGCCTGGTGGGTTCGGAATGAAGCAAAGCCAATTCGAAAGCCGGCACCAGGCGGAATGGCAAGCGTTCGAAGAAATGCTCGCAATGCTGGAGCGCGGCAAAGCCTGCACGTCAGAGGCACTCGCTGACTTTCCGGTCGCCTATCGACGGATTTGCCAGCATCTGGCTTTGGCACAGTCGCGCGGTTACAGCAGGCGCTTCGTCGAGCGTCTGCAGTTGCTGGCTCAGCGCGGGCACCATCAGATGTATCGACACCGTAGCCCGTTGGGCGGCCGCCTGCTCGGCTTCTTTCTTGGCGGTTTTGCCAGACTCGTTCGCACAGAGTGGCGCTATCTGGCAGCCGCGAGTCTGATTTTCTACCTTAGTCTGCTGGGCATGGCTGCACTGGTGCTGGCTTTTCCGGAGCTGGTCTACAGCCTTATCAACCCTGAACAGGTCGCGGAGATGGAAGCCATGTACGACCCTGACGCCAGTCGTCTCGGTCGCTTCGGCGAGCGTGGTTCCGCTGACGATTGGGTCATGTTCGGTTACTACGTGATGCATAACACCGGCATCGCCTTCCAGACCTTTGCGGGAGGCCTGCTCTTCGGCGTTGGCAGCCTGTTCTATCTGTTGTTCAACGGCTTGATCATCGGCGCCATTGCCGGCCACCTGACCGGCATCGGCTACGATCAACCGTTCTGGTCATTCGTCATTGGCCATGGCGCGTTTGAGTTGACGGCCATCACATTGGCGGGCGCAGCCGGATTGAAACTGGGTGCAGCCCTTGTCGCACCTGGCCGTCGAACACGCGGCGAGGCATTGCGCCTGGCAGCCACGACGGCTGTGCGGTTGATTTCCGGGGCCACGCTGTTTCTCTTGATCGCTGCCTTTATCGAGGCGTATTGGTCCTCGATGACTTATCCCCCTGCGCCCGTCAAATACGCCGTAGGCGCTCTATTGTGGCTACTGGTCGGGGTTTACTTGTCACGAAGTGGGCGGCGGTTCCATGCGCCTGAATGACGCCAGCATGGCGATCCGTCCCCGCACCGCGTGGGAGGCACTGGATCTCGGCATCCTTCTGGCACAGCGTCATGCTGCATTGCTGATGGGCAGCTGGGCGCTGGTGACGTTGCCGATCTTCGCCCTGTTGAGTCTGTTGCTCTGGCAACACCCAACGCTTTCTTTGTTGCTGTTCTGGTGGTTCAAGCCGCTCTACGAAAGGCTGCCTCTGTTCATCCTGTCGCGAGCACTGTTCGGCGACACACCGTCGCTGCGCCAGAGCAGCAGGACACTGCCACCCTTGCTGCGTCCACAGTGGTTTTCCAGCGTGACATGGCGCCGCTTCAGCGTGACTCGCAGTTTCGATCTTCCAGTGCTGCAGCTTGAGCAACTGGCCGGCTCGGCGCGTCAGCATCGCCTAGCGGTGCTCGGACAACGGGACAGCCGGGCCGCATCCTGGCTAACCCTGGTGGGCATGCATCTGGAGATGGGGCTCTGGTTTGGTGCTCTGGCGCTGGTGTATATGCTTATCCCACAGCAGATGCTGGCGGACTGGGACTGGCAAGACCTGCTCGGCATGAGCGGCGATTGGTTGTGGGTCGAACATTTGTCCAACTTGCTCTATGCCTTGGTACTGGTGGTCTGGGAGCCAATTTATGTCGCCAGCGGTTTCAGTCTTTACCTCAATCGCCGCACTACGCTTGAGGCCTGGGATATCGAACTGACGTTTCGCCGCCTGCAGGCACGCATGAAGTCGTTGCTACCGGTGCTACTGGTGGGGCTTGGCCTGTGGTTGTTGCCGCCCCACAACGTGGCTCTTGCCGCGACGGGTGCAGAGGGAACGATGCAAGCGAGCGAGGGCTCCGGCCCAAACAGTAATCGCCTGCTCAAACAGCCCTTGACCAGCAAAGAAGCCAGTGACCGGATCGGTGAATTGCTTGACCAGCCGCCCTTCCGAAACCGCGAGACCGTGAC
This sequence comes from Stutzerimonas chloritidismutans, assembly GCF_038562055.1. GTDB lineage: Bacteria > Pseudomonadota > Gammaproteobacteria > Pseudomonadales > Pseudomonadaceae > Stutzerimonas > Stutzerimonas chloritidismutans_A. The sequence continues at coordinate 521,374 of NZ_JBCFXD010000002.1, forward strand.
CCGCTGGCGCTTCACGGAAGAGTCCAGTGGCGAGCCGGGTTGGCTGGCACGTCTGCTGGAGCGACTGCTGCGCAGCGACCTGCTGACCCAGCGCCCCGACACACTCGCAAGCATGATCGAAGTGTTCCTCTGGGCCGCCCTGTTCGGCCTGACCGGTTGGCTGCCGTGGCGCAACCGTGAGTGGCTCAAGCTATATGTGACACCTGGCCAGTTGCGGATCAGAAAGCGCCAAACGATGCCTGCCGTACTGTTCGGGTTTGACCTGCAACCCGAAAGCATTCCAGCGGACGTTGTCGCCGAGGTACAGCGGCTCTGGCACCAGCACCCACGCGAAGCGCTTGGCCTGCTCTACCGGGCCTTTCTCAGCCGCCTGCTGCACGAACAGCAACTGCCATTGAAGAGTTCGCATACCGAGGGAGAAATACTCGAATTACTGCGCCTGCAAGCTCGGCTGGAGCTCCTTGAATACGGCGAAGCCTTAACATTGCATTGGCTGAACCTAGCGTACGGACATCAGCTTCCACCCGATAAAGCCCGCGACGAGCTCTGCGAATGCTGGCGTGCACTGTTCGGCCGTAAGGGACAGGCATGAGCAAATCACGTTGGTTTTTTCTGCTTGCAGCGGGCGGGTTGTTGCTTGGGCTTTTGCTGCTTTTTGCCCTTAGCAAGGCAACGCCCTATGAGGAAACCCTTGAGCATGGTCCCGCACCGGAAGTACGCAGCAATCCGTACCTGGCCGCAGAGCGTTTCCTGATCGACCAGGGGCGCGCCGTCGATCATGCACAAGGCCTCGGTGGCCTCGCCAAGTCCAAAAGCAATCAACAGGTGCTGTTGCTGCTGGGCGAGCGCAGCAACATGACGCCCGGCCAGACCGAACGCCTGTTGCGCTGGGTCGATCAAGGTGGCCACCTGGTGTTTGTCGCTGAGCGTATATGGGACGAAAATAGCGGAAGCAGCGGCGACCTGCTGCTCGATGCGCTGAACCTTCAGCAGCACGAGGCAGGCGAGAACCTTGATGACAGCCATACCGCTGATGCCGCCGCGAACGCCGAGAAACGCCCTGCATTGACTCGCCTCTATCTGGAGAACGAGGATGCCCCTGCCTATCTCGCCTTTGATACCAACTATCACCTCTACGACGCCGGTGGCAGTGCGCACGCATGGGCCAACAGCGCCAGTGCGACGCACATGCTGCAATTGCGGCGAGGAAACGGCCTGATCACGGCGCTCACCGACAGCTGGATCTGGCGAAACGATGCCATTGCCCAATACGACCATGCCTGGCTGCTGTGGTACCTCACCCAGGACCGTGACGTAACGCTGATCTATCGCACCGAACATGATGATTTGCTGCAGCGGTTGCTGCGTTATTTCCCCGAAGCACTGGCGGCGCTACTGCTGATACTGCTTGCCACACTCTGGCATGTGGCACAGCGACAAGGCCCATTGATGGAGCCGACCGAACGGAATCGCCGGCAGCTGCGGGAGCATCTGCGCGGCAGCGCCGATTTCCTATATCGCAGGGCGGGACAACGCCAGTTACTTATCAATCTGCAAAACGATATCCGGCGACAGACGCAGCGCCGCCACCCTGGTTTCGAAACCCTCGGACACGTTGAACAGTGTCAGGTACTGGAAGCGATCAGCCGAACCTCCTCAGGGGCTGTCTCGCAGGCCATGCAGCCGCCTTCTAACAAACCCGTCAGCGCCACCGAATTCACCCGCCAGGTTGCCCACCTGCAAAGCCTCAGGAACAGCTTATGAGTGACACTCCTACGGATCCGAACAGCGTCAATCCAGACGTGCCGCCGAACAACCAGCGCAAACGTGCCAGTCAGCTCGCTCAGGCGCTTCGCCAAGAGCTGCACAAGGCCGTGATCGGCCAACATGACGTCGTCGACGGGTTGCTCACAGCGCTGATCGCCGGTGGTCACGTTCTGGTCGAAGGCGTGCCGGGGCTAGGCAAGACGCTATTGGTGCGGGCATTGGCGCGCTGCTTTGGAGGTGACTTCGCGCGTATTCAGTTCACACCGGACCTGATGCCCAGCGACATAACCGGCCATGCGATCTACGACATGGCCAGCGAGCAGTTCAAATTGCGCAAGGGCCCGGTGTTCACCAACCTGTTGTTGGCTGACGAGATCAATCGTGCGCCCGCCAAGACCCAGGCGGCGTTGCTGGAAGTCATGCAGGAGCGTCAGGTCACCCTTGAGGGCCGCGCACTCGCTGCACCGCAGCCGTTCCTGGTCATGGCCACGCAGAACCCCATTGAGCAGGAAGGCACCTACCCGTTGCCAGAAGCCGAGCTCGACCGCTTCATGCTGATGCTGCGCATGGATTACCCGCAGGCGGATGAGGAGTTGACGCTGGTTCGCCAGGTTACTCGCTCGGCGCGCACTGACATGCTTGACGTCAGTGGCTTGCGTGTCCTGCTGCAGGCAAAAGATGTCCAGGCGCTGCAGAAAATCGCCAGCGACTTGCCGCTGGATGACCAGGTGCTCGACTATGCCGTTCGGCTGGCCCGAGCCACTCGCAGCTGGCCCGGCCTGGCGCTGGGCGCGGGGCCACGAGCGTCGATTGCGCTGGTGCGCTGCGCACGTGCACGCGCCTTGTTGCGCGGCGGCGATTTTGTCGTCCCTAACGACGTAAAAGGCTGCGCGCTGGCTGTGTTGCGGCATCGGGTCAGGCTCTCGCCCGAACTCGACATCGAAGGCACTTCGGTGGACCAGCTGCTCCAACAGCTGCTGGAGCAGCTCGCGGCACCGCGCCTGTGACGCTCATTGGCATGCGAGCGCCTCGATGAATCCGTCACGTAGATTGCTCTACGCCCTGGCCGCTCTGCTTTGCCTTGGGCTTTTGCTGGGTACCGCGGCGGCGCTCGACAGCACCGTGCCCTCGGCTATCCGTACGGCCTGGTGGGGTCTGTTGCTGTGCCTGGGACTGGTCGCAACGCTTGACGCCCTGCATTTGTGCCGCTTGCCTTCGCCAGAGGTGCGGCGCGTATTGGCCGGTAATCTCGCCCTTGGCCGCTGGCATGACGTTCAGCTAGAGATTCGACACCCACTGGCGCGCGCCATGCGTGCCGAAATTTTCGACCATGTGCCTGTGGGGGTGGAGATGCAGGCGCTGCCACAGCAGTTGCTGCTGCCTGCGCGGCAGTTTTGTCAGCTCAGCTACCGTCTTCAGCCGACGCGTCGCGGACACTTCCATTTTGAGCATTGCGAGATTCGCTTGTTCAGCCCACTGGGGTTATGGCGAGAGCGGCGCCTAGTGCCGCTGAAATCGCAGACGCGGGTCTATCCCGATTTTACCCAGCTGCACGGCGCGCCGTTGATGGCGGTGGACCGCTGGCTGAGCCGCCTGGGTGTGCGCCAGCAGCCCAGGCGGGGGCTTGGTATGGACTTTCACCAGTTACGCGGCTTCCAGGATGGCGATACCCTGCGGCAGATCGACTGGAAGGCCACGGCGCGCAATCGCACGCCCATCGTCCGGGAGTATCAGGATGATAGAGACCAGCAGATTCTGCTGATGCTCGATTGCGGAAGACGGATGCGCAGCCAGGACGGCCCGCTTATGCATTTTGATCATGCGCTCAATGCCAGCCTGCTGCTGGGCTATGTCGCGCTGCGCCAGGGCGACGCTTTGGGACTCTATACCTTTGCAACCAAGCAACGGCGCTTCTTCGCTCCCGCCAAGGGCCAGACGCAACTCAATACGTTGCTCAACGGTGTTTATGACTTGGTCAATACGCAGCGACCAGCGGATTTCACCCTTGCCATCAACGATGTCCTGGCCCTGCAGAAACGCCGCGCACTGGTGATCATCATCAGCAACCTGCGCGATGAAGACGACGAACAGCTGCTCGGAGCCGTCCAGCGACTATCCCGCCGACACCGTGTATTAGTCGTGAGCCTGCGCGAGCCGGTTCTGGACAGGTTACGTCAACAGCCCGTCAAAACCTTTCAGCAAGCCCTCGATTATTGCGGAACACTCGACTACCTCAACGCCCGCGGCAAGCTTCATGAACAGCTTGTTACCCATGGGATTCCAGTGCTCGATGCCCGTCCGCACGAGCTCGGACCAGTGTTGATCAGCCGCTATCTGGCCTGGAAGAAAGGCGGAGTGCTGTAACCGGTTTTCTCAAGTTGCGGCCGAGAGCGCTTAAGCGCTGCACGCTTGGCCAGGGTGCGTAGGTTCAGCTGCCTTTGCAGCAATCCTGGTCGGCGGACTTGTTCCCGGCGGATTCAATACGGGGTAGACGCGCTGGAGGGATATGCTGCATGGGACGAAAACTGAAGTAGTGATGCAGCGCATCGATCATTTCACGAATCTCTCGCGGCGGTGAGGCAAACACGAAGCCAGAGTCGAAGCTGCCGGGCGTGACGTCCTCATGCGACCAGCGGCAGACGGCACTGAAATCGATATAGCGCAGCTGGCTATGCTGCCCGGGGATTTTCAGGCGCATATCGAAACGTACGTCGGTCATCATCGGATAGGGGCTGATCAACATCAGCCCTGTCTCGGACAGGTTGCCAATGAAACCCAACGGCTTGTCCGTGAAACGGTTGAATACGTTGAGGTAATACGGCAACTGGTGCCGTTGAATACTGCGCTGATTAAGCATGTCCATCGGATGCGGGCCTGCCGCCAAGTATTATCGCTGCTGCCGTGTCCGGCCTTCAGCGGCAGATCTGACTGATACGACTGGCCAACTGCCGCCACGCCGCCCCTATTTCTTCATCACTGTAGTAGACCCGCCCACCCTTTGCATCGGCACTGAAGTAGCGGCCGCCCTGAGACAGCCGAGATAAGCGTTCGCGCAGCTGCTGGCACTCTTGCTCACGCTGCCCCTGCCTGGCACTCGCAGCCACCCTGGTAGCCTCCTGTTCCTCCCGACGAGCCTCGAAGAAGCGCTCCGTGCGCGCCTGGCGCTCCCGGGTCGCATCGTCTCTGTCGAGCACCTGCGGTCGGACCTCGACCCGCTCTGCGCCAGGCTGCGGCTTCGCACTGAAGTGCACGCTGCCTCCCGGATCGACCCAGCGGTAGATGCCGGCCATCGCCAGCGGAGTCAACAAAACGCTGACGATCAGTAATGCGATACGCATGGGATCCTTCCCTGCCGGTCGCAATGACCGGGCTTTCATTTCAGGGTTTGACGGCGTGGGTCACCACCCGTTCCTCCGGCTGATAGTGCCCCAACTGACGCAGTGTCTCCAGCCTGGCGCGACTGCGAAAAGCGTATTCGCTGGCCGGATAGCGCGATTGAATGAACTGGTAGGTCTGTGCCGCATCGACAAACAGGCCCTGACGTTCCAGGCACTGCCCACGCAATAGAGACATTTCCGGCTGAAGATTATCCCGTGGCCGGCTGCGGCGCTCAGCCTGGGACAGTTCGAGCATGACCTGAGCGCAATCACCCAGCTCGTATTGCTTGTAGGCCATATCAAGATGGCGATCGAGAGCATTTCTGCTACTGCAGCCTACGCTGAGGGTGGCCAGAACAATGATGAACAGTGTGCGCATAGGTGGTTCCTCCGATGCTGGCGTATCGACCGTCAGCAAAAAAACTACAGCCCGTTCGGCTGCCGAACGTCGCTTGAACACCCGCGAGGCCACTGCCGAAAGAGTAGTGCAGCCCAACAATGACTACAGCCGCCCAGCATAGTAGCCTCGCCGCCATTCTGAAAAAGGAGCATTGAATGATCTCGCGCCGTACCAAAATCGTCGCCACTCTGGGTCCTGCCAGCAGTTCGCCGGAGGTGCTGGAAAAAATGATCGTTGCCGGGCTCGACGTGGCCCGCTTGAATTTTTCCCACGGCACGCCGGATGAGCACCGCGCACGCGCGCAGCTGGTACGGGACATTGCCGCGAAGCATGGTCGCTTCGTCGCGCTGCTCGGTGACTTGCAGGGACCGAAGATCCGTATCGCCAAGTTCGCCAACAAGCGCATCGAGCTTGCCGAAGGCGACAGCTTTCGCTTCTCCGTTACCCACCCCCGTGATGCCGGCACCCAGGAAGTGGTCGGTATCGATTACCCGGATCTGGTGAAAGACTGTAGCGTCGGTGACGAACTGCTGCTCGACGATGGTCGCGTGGTCATGCGCGTGGACGCCACCACGGCCGACGAACTGCACTGCACCGTGCTGATTGGCGGGCCGCTGTCGGACAACAAAGGCATCAACCGTCGTGGCGGTGGCCTGACCGCACCAGCACTGACTGCCAAGGACAAGGCCGACATCAAGCTGGCCGCCGACATGAACCTGGACTATCTCGCCGTTTCTTTCCCACGTGACGCGGCTGACATGGAACTGGCTCGGCGCTTGCGTGACGAAGCCGGCTCGAGCGCCTGGCTGATCGCCAAGATCGAGCGTGCCGAAGCTGTCGCCGATGACGAAGCGCTGGATGGCCTGATCCGCGCCAGTGACGGCGTGATGGTCGCGCGAGGCGACCTGGGCGTGGAAATCGGCGATGCCGAGCTGGTAGGCATCCAGAAAAAGATCATTCTGCATGCGCGCCGCAACAACAAGGTGGTAATCACCGCGACCCAGATGATGGAGTCGATGATTCAGAATCCGATGCCGACTCGTGCCGAAGTGTCCGATGTAGCCAACGCCGTACTCGACTACACCGACGCCGTTATGCTCTCGGCGGAAAGCGCCGCGGGCGAGTACCCGGTCGAAGCCATCAAGGCCATGGCGCGCGTTTGTGTCGGCGCCGAGAAGCATCCGACCAGTATCAAGTCGGGGCATCGTCTTGGTCAGCGCTTCGAGCGCAGCGACGAAAGCACCGCCCTGGCCGCGATGTACACGGCGAACCACTTCCCCGGCGTCAAGGCGATCATCAGCCTGACCGAAAGCGGCTACACCCCGCTGATCATGTCGCGGATCCGCTCGTCAGTACCGATCTTCGCCTTTTCGCCCCATCGCGACACTCAGGCGCGTGTCGCCATGTTCCGCGGCGTGCAAACCATCCCCTTCGACCCGGCTGCCCTGCCCGCCGACAAGGTCAGCCAGTCGGCAGTGGACGAGCTGCTCAAGCGCAATATCGTCAATGTTGGCGACTGGGTGATCCTGACCAAGGGCGACACCTATCACGGCACCGGTGGCACCAACACCATGAAGATCCTGCGTGTGGGCGATTCCCTGACCTGATTGGCGCGGCGCGCCAGCTGCCGCTCAGAGCGGCCTGGCGCGCCGTTCCCAATTAAAGCGCTATGCCTGCTTCGGTTCGTTATGCCCCGAACTGACGGGTAAGAAAGGCATCACTCAATACCTGCCCTCGCGGCAGTCCCGCCAGAAACATGCGCTTGGCGCAGTCTTCGACAAAACCGCTTCCACCGCAGATCAGTGCGATCTCCTGACGCGACGTGGCGCGCAGCGACTGCAGACGACTGCCCGTATGCCCCCAATCGACGTATTCGATGCTCAGGTTGCTATTCGCCTCGGCAAGCGCTTCGAGTGGCCCTTGCAGATAGGAGGCTCCGCGGCAGAAATGCAGCAAACGCATCGGTCCCTGGTGTTCCTGATGCAGTGCTTCTCGCATCAGGCTCCAGAGCGGAGCAAGTCCCGACCCGGCAGCCAACAACAGTAAAGGCCTCATTTGCCATTCGGGCTCATAGCGCAGCGCGCCGGTATGCGGTTGCCCTAACAGCAAAGTGTCACCGACGGTCAGCGTACGCGCCGCGTCGCAGAACGCACCGCTGTGCCGACAGTCCAGGTGAAACTCAAGCCAGCGGTCTTCCCCGGGTACGCTTGCCAACGAATAGGGCCGGGCGACTCCATGATTGCTCCACAACAGCAGGTGCTGGCCCGCGTGGTAGCGCAGCGGTTGTTCGGTGGGCAGCAGGCGCAATCGCAGAACCTGGTCGTCCAGCCAGTCGTGCCCCACCACCCGCGCCGGCAGACCTTCGCGCGCTGGATTGAAAATCGCAACATCAAGGTTTTCCGCCACACTGCATTGGCAAGCGAGCCGCCAGCCCTCCAGGCGCAGGGCAGAGTCCAGTGCCTGCGGGCGGGCATCCTGCGGTTCACCCTGCAGGCAGCGCACCAGGCAGGCATGGCAACTGCCTGATCGGCAGCTGAAGGGTACGTTCAGACCGGCATCATTGAGCGCATCGAGCAGATTACTGCCCTTCGCCACATGCCAGGACCGCTCCCCATGGGTGATCTCAGGCATTCACCGCTGCCCAGCTGGTCTCGCACCGATTTCGACCATTTCCCTTGGCTCGGTACAGCGCGTCATCGGCGCGCTGCAAGGATTCATCCAGATCATCGCCTTCACGAAGCAGAGTCAAGCCGACCGAAAGGCTCAAATGACCAGCCTGCTTAGCCCCTTCCGGCAGCGGGGCATTGGCGAAAGCTTCGCGCAATCGCTCGCAACAGGCGCTGAATTGCTCGGCATCGGTGTTCGGCAACAATAGAACGAACTCTTCACCGCCGTAGCGAGCCAATATGTCACCGTCTCGCAGACAGGATCGAGCCACGGACGCGAAGGTTTGCAACACCCGATCACCCACCGCATGTCCATGCTGATCGTTCACCCGCTTGAAATAATCGAGATCGATCAGAGCCAGGCCTGACTGATGCCCTGCCCGCAGTCGACTCAGCTCGGCTTCCGCCTTGCGCAGGAAGTGTCGGCGGTTGTAGAGCCCCGTCAGCTCATCGGTCGAGGCTAGGTCTTCTAACTGCCGCATCATGCCGCGCAGTGTTTCCTGGTGCGCCTGCAGGGCAAAGCGGCGCTGACGCATGCGTTGGCGCAACCTGTAGACATAGCTGACGAACAAGCACATCCAGACCAGGGTCACCAGCAGCACGCCAGTCTGCAGCAGTGCCGTCTGCGGGTCGTTCAGGTGACCCATTTGCGCATCGAAATACACCATACCGACGAAACTTAAGAGCGCCAGCACGGCATAACGAAGGAAGATTTTCGGCGGAAGAAAAACGGCAAACATCAGCACCAGCACGTACAGCACCAGGAGCGATCCACGGTTATCGCCGAGATTGAACAAAAAGAAGGTCAGCCAGGCTAGGGCAACCAGCACTTGTGGTTCGGTAAGACTGGGGTCGCGAAAGCGCAGGTTGTGGCCGCGGTAGAAGACCCAGAAAAACGTTAGCTGGCTCGCCGCAATCATCACCGACCCCGCGACAGCGGTCTCGACCGGCGCCTGGTAGAAACCGGCAGCCACAGTAATCCAAGTCAGCAGCAACGCCAGACCGTAGGTGGCGGCCGCCATGCCAAAGCGCTTGGTCACCAATAACTGCAGCGCTTGCTGTTCGCTTTCGTCACGACTAGCGCGCATGGAATCCATCCCATAGTGGCAATTCGTCACACTTTACGCCGCCCCTCGTAAAAAACCTATACGCAGCTGTATCGACAGTATGAGAAAACATCACCAGCAACCGCTGCAATCGGACGATCAACTTCAACAAGACCTTTGCTATTGCGCTCGCGCCGATGTGGAGCCGACGTATCGGCCCGTCGCGCAGCGCCGTGTTGCTGCCGGCGTCATGCCAGTTTCCGCTGTGCATCCCTTCACCTTTGGTCCGTCTGTGTTCCGTGCTCTACGGCAGGTTATACTGCCGCGCATTTTTTTACTGCGCGTGTCGGTCGCTTTCTCGATACGCACTGTTTCCGCCCCGCCAAGAGGACGCGCTGCATGACCGTGATCAAGCAAGACGACCTGATACAAAGCGTTGCTGACGCTTTGCAGTTCATCTCCTACTACCACCCCGTCGACTTCATCCAGGCAATGCACGAGGCCTACCTGCGCGAAGAATCGCCAGCAGCCCGCGATTCCATGGCGCAGATCCTGATCAACTCGCGGATGTGTGCGACCGGCCACCGGCCGATCTGCCAGGACACCGGCATCGTTACTGTATTCGTGCGCGTGGGCATGGACGTACGTTGGGACGGCGCAAACATGAGCCTGGACGACATGATCAACGAGGGTGTTCGCCGTGCGTACAACCTGCCGGAGAACGTCCTGCGTGCTTCGATCCTGGCCGACCCGGCAGGTTCCCGCAAGAACACCAAAGACAACACGCCAGCGGTGATTCACTACTCCATCGTTCCCGGCGACAAGGTGGAAGTGGACGTCGCAGCCAAGGGCGGCGGCTCCGAGAACAAGTCGAAGATGGCCATGCTCAACCCGTCCGACTCCATTGTCGACTGGGTGCTGAAGACCGTCCCGACCATGGGCGCTGGCTGGTGTCCGCCGGGCATGCTCGGCATTGGCATCGGCGGCACCGCCGAGAAAGCGGCGGTGATGGCCAAGGAAGTTCTGATGGAATCCATCGACATCCATGAACTGAAAGCCCGTGGCCCGCAGAACCGCATCGAAGAGCTGCGTCTGGAGCTGTTCGAGAAGGTCAACCAGCTGGGTATCGGGGCCCAGGGCCTCGGCGGCCTGACCACCGTGCTCGACGTGAAGATCATAGACTACCCGACCCACGCCGCCTCGCTGCCGGTGTGCATGATCCCCAACTGCGCCGCCACCCGCCACGCCCACTTCGTGCTCGACGGTTCCGGCCCGGCTGAATTGACCCCGCCGCCGCTGGATGCCTACCCGGAAATTGTCTGGGAAGCCGGCCCAAGCGCTCGCCGCGTCAACCTCGACACCATTACCCCGGAAGAAGTGCAGAGCTGGAAGCCGGGCGAAACCGTCCTGCTCAACGGCAAGATGCTCACCGGCCGTGACGCCGCGCACAAGCGCATGGTCGACATGCTGAACAAAGGCGAAGAGTTGCCGGTGGACCTCAAGGGCCGCTTCATCTACTACGTCGGCCCGGTCGATCCGGTTGGTGACGAAGTGGTTGGCCCGGCTGGCCCGACCACCGCGACGCGCATGGACAAGTTCACCCGCCAGATTCTTGAGAGCACAGGCCTGCTGGGCATGATCGGCAAGTCCGAGCGTGGCCCCATTGCCATCGACGCGATCAAGGACAACAAGGCTGTCTACTTGATGGCGGTCGGCGGTGCGGCCTATCTGGTCGCTCAGGCAATCAAGAAGTCCAAGGTACTGGCCTTCGCCGAGCTGGGTATGGAAGCTATCTACGAGTTCGAAGTGAAGGACATGCCGGTCACCGTTGCGGTCGACACCAACGGCGAATCAGTGCACATCACTGGCCCGGCAATCTGGCAACAGAAGATCGCCGACAGCCTCGCGGTCGAAGTGCAGTAAGCGACACGCCAACAAAAAAAGCCCGGCTGATTGCCGGGCTTTTTTTGTTCTTTCAACGCGCGGCTACCTATTGAAGCGCTCAACCAAGGCGCGCAATCCACGTGCGGCGCCTTCCAGCTCGCGCCCACGTTGCATGGCCAGGTCCGCCTTGCCGGCATTCGTGTCGGTGGTTACTGCGATATTGGTAACCTGCTGTGCGATGTCTTCCGCCACATGCGCCTGCTCTTCAGCGGCGGCAGCCATTTGCTCGCTCATGCCGGTGATCCGGCTTACCGCTTCACGAATGCCTTGCAGCGCCCGCTGAGCCTCGATGACCTGAGCCAGTCCTTGCGCCGCTTCCTTGTCACCAACCTGGGCGATCGCGACCGCCTCGCCAGCCTTGTTGGTCAATGACTGGATGATTCCCTGGATCTGCTGTGTCGAATCTCGAGTCTTGATGGCCAACGCGCGCACCTCATCAGCAACCACTGCGAACCCCCTGCCCTGGTCTCCGGCACGCGCGGCCTCGATCGCAGCATTAAGGGCCAGCAGATTGGTTTGTTCAGCAATGGTCTGAATCATTCCGGCGGCCGACATGATTTGCTGGGTTTCGCCCGCTAGCTCGGTCACCGCATTGCCGATATTGGTCACGGTGCTGGCAAGCGACTCCATGGCCTTGCGCGAACTTGCCGCGACCCTGTCACCCTCGTTCGCCAGGCCGTTAGCAGCGCTGGCCTCAGCAGCAGTTTGTTGCACATGGCTGGCGACTTCAGTGATTGATGCCGTCATCTGCGTGACAGCCGTGGCCGTCATGTCGGTCTCACCGCGTTGCTGGCGCAGGTCGTTCTCGGTCTGGCTAGCGAGCATAGACGTTTCCGCCGAGGCGCTTTCGACCTGTACAGCAAGATCCGACACACGCGTCAGCGCGGTGCGCAAACGTGCGTCTTCACTGATCAAGGCCATTTCCAAACGCGCCGCATTGCCCGCGTGATGGGTATAAGTGAGTGCAACGACCGGGTCGGTAAAAGCTTCTGGAACACGCACCAAAATCCGCTCCAGCTGCCTTTCGGCCGAGACATGACAGCACAGGCCCAGCGCGAAGAACAAGCCAAGCACCACGGCCACTTCAACCGCAGGCGGCAGCCAGAACATGCCCGCCGTCGCCAGCGCGGCTGCACTCATAGGCAGTGCCAATACACGTGCCCAGCCAGAGGCCCGTCGACCGAACGAAACGGCAGACTGCCCTGCACGCAGGCGCGCGTATAGCTCAGCGGCCTTTGCAACCTGCTCGGGAGTCGGTCTGACCCTTACCGACTCAAAGCCGGTCAGCTTGCCGTTGTCGAAAATCGGTGTGACATAGGCGCTGACCCAGTAAAAGTCGCCGTTCTTACAGCGATTCTTCACCACACCCATCCAGCTTTTACCATCCTTCAGGTAGCCCCACATCGCCTGGAATACTTCCGGCGGCATGTCTGGATGTCGGACCAGATTATGATCACTGCCGATCAACTCAGCCCTGGCATAACCGCTGACCGCAACGAATTCGTCGTTGCAATAAACAATCTTGCCCTGGGTATCGGTGGCAGAGATCAAACGCTGATGCGCTGGGAAGCTCCGCTCGGTGTTGCTCACAAGTCCGTTGTTTCGCATTTTGATCTCCGCATGACTGATCGATTCTAAATAGACTCATTGGTCATGACGAATCAATTTGCTACAGACATCGGGCTTGAAACTGAGAACTTGAATCAGCGCTGTGCTTATTTAACGGATAAGCGACAAATGGAACACAGTGGATGGCCGGCGCAGCTCTATAGAGCGGTTTGACGCAACTGCACGAACAAGGCTTCAACCTTGGACCTGGCCCAGGGCGTCTTACGCAGAAACGTCAGGCTCGACTTGATACTGGGGTCGCTCTTGAAGCAGCGGATATCGACTCGCTCCGCCAGCCCTTCCCAGCCATAGTGAGCTTGCAGCTCGACGAGTATCGATTCCAGCGTCACGCCGTGGAGCGGGTCTCGGGGTTGGGTCATGGTGGCCTCAGACCTTGAGCAGGCAGCGCCTGCGGAGTGAAACAAAAAGGCCCGCCGGAGCGGGCCTTCGAACGGAGCGGCATTTTACAGGCTGATGCGGGTACCGAGCAGCTCGAGAAATGCAGCCAGCCAGGCGGGATGTGCCGGCCACGCTGGGGCAGTCACGAGATTGCCCTCGGTGTGCGCCTTGTCCACGCCAATGTCGACGAACTCACCACCGGCCAGGCGAACCTCCGGCGCACAGGCGGGGTAAGCGCTACACGCACGCCCTTGCAGCACGTCTGCAGCGGCCAGCAGCTGCGCGCCGTGGCAGACCGCAGCAATCGGCTTTTTCGCTTCACCAAACGCCTTGACCAGACCTATCACCTGCTCATTGAGCCGCAGGTATTCAGGCGAACGGCCTCCCGGCACCACCAGAGCATCGTAATCCTCGGCCCGCACCGCGGCGAAATCGAAGTTCAGCGCAAAATTATGGCCTGGCTTCTCGCTATAGGTCTGATCGCCCTCGAAGTCATGGATCGCCGTGCGGACGGTGTCGCCAGCCTTCTTGTCCGGGCAGACCGCATGCACGGTATGGCCAACCATCTGCAAGGCCTGAAACGGCACCATGGTTTCGTAGTCTTCGACGTAGTCACCGACCAGCATCAGAATTTTCTTCGCAGCCATCGAAACGCTCTCCCTTTAAATTGGACACTTTATAAACGGCCCGGCCAGTGCCATCAGCCGCTTCGGTTGAAGATGTTAATCACGAGCCGGTCAAGCAGCCCCCACAAGCGCTGGTAAACGCGCTGGCTCAGCGGACGAGCATGCCACTGCTCAAGATCAATTTCGAAACTGTGCGAAAAATCAGTTTCAAAGCTGCTGGCCACCGACTCACTGAATTGCCGGTCGACCGCTTCGAGATTCGCTTCCAGGTTCCAGCGCAAATTCCAGTGGTCGAAATTACATGAGCCAACGCTGACCCAATCATCGACCAACGCCATCTTCAGGTGCAGAAAGTGTGGCTGATATTCGTGAATGCGCACGCCGGCTCGCAGCAGCCTTGGATAATAGCGCTGCCCGGCATAACGGACCGAGGGGTGATCAGTGTTGCGGCTGGTCAGCAAAAGCCTTACATCAACGCCGCGTCTCGCCGCGCGCATCAGCTCCCGACGAACGCGGCCAGTGGGCAGAAAATAAGGGGTCGCCAACCAGATTCTGCGTTCGGCGCGCTGCAGATTGCGCAGCAGGCTATGGAGAATGTCGCGATGTTGGCGTGCCGCCGAGTAAGCCACTCGGCCCATGCCATCATCGAATGTCGGGTTGGCTGGGACCCTTGGAAGTCGTTGCGGTAGCGGCAGCTGCCAGATTCTATTTTTCAGGCACAACGCCCATTGCACATCGAACAGACGCTGCCAGTCGGCAACGAGCGGGCCGCTGATTTCAACCATTGCTTCGTGCCAATGCTCATACGCATTAGAGGGGTTCCAGAACTCATCGGTAGCCCCGGTCCCACCTACAAAACAGCAGCTGCCATCAACAACGATCAGCTTGCGGTGATCGCGGTGCAGGTTGCGAAACTTCAACCGAAGTCTCAGCGGATTGTACTGACGCAGGTCGACCCCAGCGTCGGTCAGCCGCTGCCGGGCCTTCTGTCCCAATTTGAGGCAGCCGAAGCCATCGAACAGGCAGCGAACCCGCACACCGCGATTGGCGGCCGCGATCAGAGCATCGGTCAACTGGTCTGCGCAGGCGCCATCTTCGACAAGATAGAGTTCGACATCCACCCGATGCTGGGCAGCGTTGATAGAGGCCAACATGCGCGGGAAGAACTGCGGCCCGTCGACCAATAGCTGGAACTGATTGCCCTCTCGCCAAGGGAAGACCTTTCCGGCAAGCATCATGACCGGCATCCCCGCGGCAACGCTGCGCCGGGGACCAGAGAATGGATACAGCTCAATGGCATTGAAATCCTTGTCGGGTAATTTCACAGGGGCGCTTCGATCACCTGCGTTGCTGGAGCCTGGGAAACAGAGCTGCGCTGTTTCGGCACGCCTGTTATAGGTCCGCAGCGCAGCGAGGAGTTCCCCGTGGTTGGCGATTAGCTAGTCACGCCTGCTTGTCGTCGGGCACCAGCCCAAACAGGTCGGCTGCCTGTGCCAACCGCTTGGCCTGTGCGCTGCGAGCCAGCTGCAACACGCCGCGGTCGCGCTGCCAGAGGTCCGACCAGTGCTGCGGACCGGCTGCCAGCGCAGCATCGAGTGCCTCAGTAAGCGCCATAAATTGCAAACTCAGCGAAGCCAGCAGCAGATGCGTTGCCGCATCCGCTGGCGGCACTCGGGAGATCTCAGCCGCGCCAGGCAAGATGCTCAGGAGTTGCAGTTGCAGCCGTTGCGGCCAGCCACATTGCAACCCGACGCCATATAGCCAGCTGGCCAGAGCCGCTAGCACATGCAGGTCCTCCAAGGTCCGAAACGGCTTGACGTAGTCGACCCAGCCGTCGCCAGCCAAGCGGTCGCAGGACGCGCTCGCCAATCGCAAGCGGCCATGCGGGATATCCGGCACCAGCGCCAAGGGTGGCCGCTCCTCGACAAGGACGCCAGGATCAGTCGTGCGAACCACGCACACGCTCAGCCGCGGGAGCTCACCTAGCGCCTCATTACGCGCCGGCACCAGCAACCAGGCAGCAGCCGAGCCCGCAATCACGAAATCCTTGCAGCCGGTCAGTCGCATACCCTCCAGCCGGGTCTGCATTTCAGCCGGTCGCAGCAGTCGACGCTCGGTCGCGCACAATGCGCCAAGACCTGCTGGAGCATCTGGCCATAGCTGCCGGAGGGCGGCCTGGTAACCAGCGAGAAACGCCAACCCCGGCGTAGCGGCCCGGCGTCCGCCCAGCACTGCTAGCTCAAAATTATCGCTCGGACCAAACGCTTGCAGCGCTGCGAACCAGCCCTCTAACGATGCAGACTGCGGCAGGTGTTCCAGCGGACCAAGCAGCTCATGCCAGGACATCATCAGGCTCCAAGAACAGCGAAAAAAATGGCGATCCGCATAGACCGGCGACCGCTGAAAACAGCACCCTGCCCTTTCCGACCTGCCAGCGGTGGTTGATCGAACACCAACCATATCAACCAAGCGCTGAGAACGCATGCAAGCTGAATGCAAGGAAGCGCTGCTAAACTTGCCGCATGAATTTTCTTGCACACCTGCATCTCGGCGGCGAACGACCCGGGCAGCTGCTTGGCAGCCTCTACGGTGACTTTGTCAAAGGCCCTTTGCGGGACCGCTGGCCAACCGACATCGAAGCAGGCATTCGCCTGCATCGACAGATCGACGTTTTTACCGACAGCCACCCTGTTGTGCTCCGGGCGAAACAGCGCTTTCCGTGCGAGCGCAGACGCTACGCAGGAATATTGGTCGACCTGTTTTTTGATCATTGCCTGGCCGCGCACTGGCACGAATACGCCAGCGAACCCCTGAACGACTTCACCGCACGGGTTTATCAGGTGTTGCGTGAGGAAGCCGAACTACCCGCCAAGTTGGCCCTGATCGCGCCGCGCATGGCGGCGCAGGACTGGCTCGGCAGCTATCGGGAATTCGCCGTGATGGAGCAGGTCGTGGCCGGCATGAGCCGCCGATTGTCTCGCCCCGAAGGCCTGGCAGGCGGCGCCATCGAACTCGAACAGCTATACACGCCGCTGCTGCAGGATTTTCGCGAGTTCTACCCGCAGCTGCATGCGTTTGCCAAAGCCCGCAATATCAGCCCCGCAGACGCGTATGGGCAATCCTGACAGAGCTTTGCTCAGCGTTCCGTTCAGCCGCGCAGTGCGGTGGCAAAGCGCTCCAACCAGGGCTCCGCATCACTTTCAGGCGTAACCGTTTCGCTGGCATCGAGACGCAGCATTTCCTGTACTTCACGCATGCCCAGCTCGGCATACAACTCACGAACCAGTTCCCCGGCACCGCAGAAGGTATCGCCATAGCTGGCATCCCCCAGCGCGATCACCCCGCCTGGCAAGCCCTGCCAGGCGGGAAACTGATCGCGGATCGCCGTATACAGCGGGACGAAACTGTCCGGTAACTCGCCCATTCCGGTGGTGGCCGTCACCACCAGCAGTGCTTGCGGTCCGAAGTCCAACACCTGCGCAAGTTGCGCGCGAGGGTCGTGCCAGGCATCGAAGCCCGCCGCGTTGAGTACCGTAACAGCATGTCGGGCAACGTCTTCAGCGGTGCCGTAGACCGTACCGGAGAGAATGGCGACTTTCATGATGCGCTCCGTTTCGAGTTAAAGCCGAGCATTATGCCGCATCCGACACATACTCCCCGCCCCAGCGGTTCTAGACTTAATAAAGCGCTGCCGCCTGGCGAAAGGGAATTAGTTCGCAAGCGCGTGGTCGCAAAGCCGTCCTGGCAGAGGTCTCTGCCACGTTCTGGAGCGACCAGGCATGACAGACAGGTTCTGCCTATGCCCTTGAGAGGGAAATCGGGATGCCGAACAAAGTGGATCTGACCAGCGCCGAACTGGCCTATATCAATGAACTCGTCAGTGGCTCATCAACAGAGGCTGGCGAAACACGGGCGGGCTTTCGCGTCGACGGCGGTGAAAAGGCCAACGGCCTGCTGTTACAACTGGCCGCGAAGGCAAAACTGACCCTCGAAGCCGAGCTTGACGAATATTGCATGTCGTTCCCTCTGCAGCTGAAGCAGGACGAGTTTCACGCGGTCCAATTACAATTGGCGCCTCCGACCATCTACGAGCGCGGACCGGTTCTGCGTGCCTGGCGCTTGCATCTGGATGAGCCGCTGCCACTGCTCTCCAACGACGGCAACGAGACCGCGCTGAGTGTCCACGAACTGTCACCCAACGGCCTGTTGGTGGACGCTGGAGCCAAACACCGGGCACCCAAACACCTGCATATGCGCCTGGCATTGCCGGGAGAGGATTCTTTTCAGATCAATGCGCACCGGATTCGTCATGCCGAAGGTGGTATGACTGCTTACGAAGTCGCGTATCCGCAGGACAAGGATGCCGAACGCATCCGCTCCTATCTGTACGAGCAACACCAGCGCCTGCATCCCGAGCTGCAGCCGGAGCTCGCCGTCGAAATGCCAGAGAACTCTTAGCCCGGCCGTTGGCTCTGCTTTCCCGTGCACGAAAAGGCCTACGAGATAGGGCCGTTGCGCTCCCTGGTGTAAGCTGGCCGGCACTGTAGCCTTGCAAAGGCAGCGCGACCATTCTTCCACCTGGTATCCCAGCATGATTCAGCCAACGGCCCCGATACTGATTACCGGTGCCAGCCAGCGCATCGGCCTGCATTGCGCCGAGCGCCTGCTTGATGAGGGCCAGCCGGTAATCGTGAGCTACCGCACCTCACGCGACAGCCTGGCTCGGCTTCGCGAGCGCGGCGCCGTCACCTTGCATGCCGATTTTTCCGCCGCCACCGGCATACTGGCTTTTATCGCTGCGCTCAAGCAGCACACCAGCGTCCTGCGCGCGATCGTACACAACGCGTCGGACTGGCTCCCCGAGACACCGGGGGAGGAAGTTGAGACCTTTCAACGCATGTTCGAGGTGCACATGCTTGCGCCTTACCTGATCAACCTTCACTGCACCGAACTGCTGCAGCATGGTGGTCCTGCTGACATCATCCATATCGGTGACGATGTCACCCGTGTCGGCAGCAAAAAGCACATCGCTTATGCGGCCAGCAAAGCCGGGCTGGACAATCTCACCTTGTCGTTCGCAGCCCGATTGGCGCCAGCAATCAAGGTCAATGGCATAGCCCCCGCGCTGATCCAGTTCAACGAGGGCGACGACGAGGCCTACCAGCTAAAGGCGCTTGCGAAGTCCGCCCTGGGCATCGAGCCCGGTGCCGAGGTGGTCTACCAGAGCCTGCGTTATCTGCTGGATAATCCCTATGTCACCGGCACCACGCTGAGCGTGAACGGTGGCCGCCACCTGATCTGATAGGCTAAGGAATCTCATGCCTCGATTGGAACCCGCCATGGCGCGCATCCGCGTCAAAGACCTGCGCCTACGTACCTTCATCGGTATCAAGGAAGAGGAAATCCTCAACAAGCAGGACGTCCTGATCAATCTGACCATCCTTTATCCGGCAGCCGATGCCGTGCGCGACAACGATATCGACCATGCGCTGAACTACCGAACCATCACCAAGGCGATCATCCAGCACGTCGAGGACAACCGCTTCGCCCTGCTAGAGCGACTCACCCAGGAAATCGTCGACCTGGTCATGGCGCATCCGCAAGTGCGCTACGCCGAGGTCGAAGTGGACAAACCGCACGCCCTGCGATTCGCCGAATCGGTATCGATTACCCTTGCCGCTCATCGTGAGTGACCGCCCGCGTCAGTCGCTGCCGTAGGCCAGGGTTGTCATCAGTGCCCGGTCGCCGCTGCGTGCATCCAACCGCGTGTGCTGAATGACCACCGGTATATTGGAGATAAACACGCTGGCGTAGTCGGTCTCACGGGGCACCGCCTCCGGCGTCTGCAGATCATCGAAACGCAAATGCAAGGTTCGCCGCGCGGGGACGCGTATGGAATATGGTCCGAACGGCTCGCGGTCAGCGAAGTACAGCGTCAGCTCGATCAAGGCCTCCAGCGGGCCTGCGTTCAGAATGCATGCCGTCTCGTGGCTGCGCAGTGCTGGCTCATCGGGTTTGGGCCCCAGCGCCGGCAGGTAACCTTCGGCTATCACCCAATACTTTTTTCCAATCACATCCAATCTCCTTCCAGCTTGATGACCGGCTGGCCATCCTGTCTAGCGGAGACGGTTGATGCCGCTAAAGTTCCCCGTCGCTCGCTGGCCCAGGACCAGCGTCGAGGTTATGATCCCGCCCACGTCTGCAACGCCGAGACCTTTGAAAATGAATGAGCAAGAACGCACCGAACTCGAAGCCGCTGCCTTTCGCCGCCTGGTCCAGCACCTGCGTAGCCGACCGGATGCACAAAACATCGACCTGATGAACCTGGCCGGCTTCTGCCGCAATTGCCTGTCCAAGTGGTACAAGGCCGCCGCCGAGGACTTGGACATCGAAGTCAGCCTCGACGAGGCGCGCGAAGAGGTCTATGGCATGCCCTATGCGGAATGGAAGAAACGCTATCAGAAGGACGCGACGCCGGAGCAACAGGCTGCGTTCGACAAGGGTCAGAAAACATGAGCAGCCTCAGGGACTTTCGCGCCAGCCTGCGCAACCGAAACCACCCATTCAGCGAGACGCTGGCATTCATTACCAGCGCCTACGACTATCAACCAACCCGTTTTTTTAATGGCAGCGTTGAAAACGCCGCCGGGCAGAACGAGGGTTCCTGCAAAACGCTGGGGCTGGCCGTGCTGGAAGGATTCACCACTGAAGAAGCCTTGTTGGCATTCGGGGAGCACTATCAATCGGTACTGGAGAATCCCAGTGGAACCGACCACCAGAACATTCGCGCGCTGATGGATACCGGGCTTCCGGGCGTACGCTTTGATCAGCAGCCGCTCAGGCGCAAACCGGTAAATTTCGAAGAGAAATAAAAAAGGGCCGGCCAGGCACTTGGGGAAGGCTTTAAGTGGACGGCACTGAAAACAAAAGGAGAGTTCGGGGCTAGCCTAACGACCAAGCGCAACGCCTGGCCATAACGTAAAGCGGATCGCCCCCATAGCTCTGGACTATCGATTGCTACGCCGCTTTTCCCGCACCGACAAAATCGGTAAGGTCCGGACCGTTCTTTCCGGAGTATCGCTAATGCCCCTCGCTGCCCTATCCGGCCCCCAATACCTGCGTGAAGGTTTGAAGCTGATTCTCAGCCCAGGACTCAGGCTGTTCGTCATTCTGCCGCTGACCGTCAATCTGCTGCTGTTCTGCGGCCTGATCTACCTGGCCGTGCGCCAATTCGGCGGCTGGGTCGACGCCTTCATGCCTAACCTCCCCGAGTGGCTGATGTTCCTCGAATACATCATCTGGCCTCTGTTCGTGGTGCTGGTGGTGCTGATCGTGTTCTTCACTTTCACCATACTCGCTAACATCATTGCCGCACCGTTCAATGGTTTTCTCGCCGAAAAGGTAGAAACCGTGGCGCGTGGCGTCGAAACCGCGCCGCCGTTCAGCTGGAGCGAACTGCTGGCGATGCTGCCGCGGACCCTTGGACGCGAGGCGCGCAAGCTGGCGTATTTTGCGCCTCGGGCGCTGGCGCTGCTGGTGCTCTCTTTCATTCCAGTGGTCAATCTGGTCGCGGCGCCACTGTGGCTGCTGTTCGGCGTCTGGATGATGGCGGTGCAGTACATCGACTATCCAGCGGACAACAACAAGCTGAGCTGGGCCGAAATGATGGTCTGGCTGCGCCAGCGCCGCTGGAAGAGCTTGAGTCTCGGCGCGGTAACCTACGCAGCGCTGCTGATTCCCTTCGTCAATCTGCTGATCATGCCGGCGGCCGTGGCAGCCGCAACGCTGTTCTGGGTGCGTGAAGGCGGCAAGTCGACCATGCCCGCCGCGGTCGATTCGTGAACTGCGAGACGTGGCGGTGTCTAGATCTGAACACCTTCACACCGGGAGACTCGCAATGGCGCTTACCGCCCTCGCAATCAACTGCACCCTCAAAGCATCGCCCGCAGAATCGTCCTGCAGCCTGCTGCTGAGCCAGGCTCAGCGCGAGCTTGAAAAGCTCGGCGTCAGTTGCGAGCAGATCCGCGCTGTGGACTTCAACATCAAGCCGGGCGTGACATCAGACGAAGGCGAAGGCGACGATTGGCCGATGATCAGGGAAAAGCTGCTTGCAGCGGATATCCTGATTCTTGGCACCCCGATATGGCTCGGCCATCCGGCCAGCGTGTGTCAGCGCGTACTGGAACGCCTGGACGCGTTCATTGGCGAAGTGGACGATCAGCAGCGGATGGTGTCCTACGGGCGGGTCGCTTGCGTCGCGGTGGTAGGCAATGAAGACGGCGCCCATCATGTGGTCGCCAGCCTCTATCAAGGCCTCAATGATGTGGGCTTCACCATCCCGGCCAACGGCTGCACCTACTGGGTCGGGCCGGCAATGGGGTCGACGGATTACAAGGATGTGGAAGACCCCGGCGAGAAAATTGGCAAGACCAATGCCATGCTGGCGCGCAACGCCGTGCACCTGGCCAAGCTGCTCAAGCAGTCCGGTTACCCGGGCGCCTCGCAATAACGCTGCGCAAAAAGAAGCCATCGCGAGGATGGCTTCTTTGCAGCGAAGTCACCTGCCCTGTCAGGCCAGCGTCTTCAGCGCTTCACGGCTAAAAGGCAGGATGTCTTGCATACGCCCTTCCTTCACCTTCAACGCCCAGTCCGGATCGCAGATGAGCGCGCGTCCCACTGCGACCAGATCGAACTCCTGCTTGTTCAGGCGCTCCAGCAAGCCTTCGATGTTGGCCGGCTGCGCCACCTTGTCAGTCTTGACCATGAACTGCAGAAATTCGCCATCAAGCCCCACGCTGCCGACCGTAATGGTGGGTTTTCCAGTCAGTTGACGGGTCCAGCCAGCAAGATTGAGTTCTGAACCTTCGAACTCTGGCTCCCAGAACCGGCGCGTCGAGCAATGGAAGATGTCCACGCCTGCTGCAGACAGCGGCTCGAGAAATTCGCCCAGCGCTTTGGGCGTGGTGACCAGGCGCGCGGTGTAATCCTGCTGCTTCCATTGGGAAAAGCGAAAGATGATCGGAAAATCGGGACCTACCGCGGCACGTACCGCCTCGATCAGCTCGATGGCGAAGCGCGAACGATTGGCCAGATTGCCACCGTATTCGTCGGTGCGCTGGTTGCTGCCTTCCCAGAAAAACTGATCAACCAGGTAGCCATGCGCACCATGGATCTCGACACCATCCATGCCGATGGTCTGGGCATCTTTGGCGGCCTGAGCGAAGGCCGCGATCACCTCCTGAATGTCCTGTTTGGTCATGCCGTGCACAACCACCTGACCATCCTTTAGCTTCTCCATCGGGCCATAACCCGGCACTTGCGGCTCCGGCTCAGTTCCCATGTGGCGAACATTGCCCACGTGCCATAGCTGCGGGACGATCTTGCCGCCTTCGGCGTGTACGGCCTCGACCACAGCCTTCCAGGCGGCCAGAGGGGCCTCACCGTAGAAGCGCGGCACGTGCGGATAGCCATTGGAGGCCTTGTGCCCGACCGTGGTGCCCTCGGTGATAATCAGCCCTACACCCGACGCGGCACGACGGCGGTAATACTCGACGACGTCCGCGGTTGGCACGCCATTAGGCGAGAACGAACGGGTCATCGGCGCCATCACGACACGGGTCGGCAGTTGCAAGCTACCGAGTTGGAAGGGTTGGAACAGAGCGTTCACGGCTGTGGTCATTGCTGTCTCCTCTGGCTTGAAGCAAAAGCGACCGGTCGTCTCGCCGATCGCCAAAAAAATCAGCGGGGCGTCAGCAGACGCTCCAGTTGGGTCAAAAATATGCTCAACGGCGCAACGCTGCGGCCCACCTTCATACGCAGCAAGGCGCCTTCCCAGGCATTGCCGATAAATTCAGCCAGCGCCAGGCAGTCAGTGTCGGCATCAATCTCACCGGCTGCGCGCGCCTGCTCAAGGCAGCCCGCCAACAGCTGGACCGAACGCATCAGGATCGCCTCGACCTGCTGCCCGATGGGCTGCGAAAGCTCGGCCATTTCAAAGCTCAAACTGCCGATGAAACAGTGATACTCGGGACTTTCCTGCCGCGAAAAATGCGCCACGACCTCAGTGTAGTAACCGACCACCCGTGCCCGCGGGCTCTGCTGAGCATCGCGTAGCGCTGCCTGATAACGCTCAAGCCGCGGTTGGTAGAGATGCTCAAGCGCCTGCAGGGCAAAATCTTCCTTGCTGGCGAAGTAGTGGTAGAAGGAGCCTTTAGGGATGCCGGCAGCCTGGACGATCTCCAACACGCCGGTGCCGTGATAGCCACGACGAGTCATCACCTGCGCCCCTTTGGCCAGGATTAGGTCACGTTTGTCGTTGCGGGCTTGGTTGCTCATGACACCAAGCATATGACCGGTCGTCTAGAGCGAATACCATCATCCACGGCGCTTATTGGCGTGCAATTTCTGTCGCGATGGTGGTTTCAGGAGAACGGGTTAGCGAACGCCACACTCTGTGCGGAGATAGCGCGCTCAGGCGAGCGCGCTTTCGATGGCCTGGATCAGCGCTGGATCATCCGGCGCCGTGCGCGGGGAGAAGCGCGCCAGCACGCGCCCATCCTTGCCCACCAAAAACTTTTCGAAGTTCCAGCTGATATCGCCTGGGAAGTCAGCGCCCTCGCCGGCCAACAGGCGATACAACGGGTGACGGTGCGAGCCGTTGACCTCGAGCTTGCTGCTTATGGGAAACGTGATGCCGTAGTTCTCATCGCAGAATTTCAGGATCTCTGCGTCGCTGCCCGGCTCCTGAGCGGCGAACTGGTTGCAA
The DNA here is from genome assembly GCF_038562055.1 of Stutzerimonas chloritidismutans. Taxonomy (GTDB): domain Bacteria; phylum Pseudomonadota; class Gammaproteobacteria; order Pseudomonadales; family Pseudomonadaceae; genus Stutzerimonas; species Stutzerimonas chloritidismutans_A. Next base: position 545,972 of record NZ_JBCFXD010000002.1, read on the forward strand.
GGGACGCCCAGCACGCCGAAACCTCGATCCTTATAACGCTCATGCAGTGCTTGCAAACCTGCATATTGAGGCGTGAGACCGCACTCGGAAGCCACATTGACTACCAGTGTCACCTGGGATTTCAACGGCGCCAGGGGAAGTTCCTGGCCCGCAAGGCCGGGCAGAACCAACTCGTGAAACGCGCTCATGTGTCTCTACTCCAGAGTAAAAAAGCGCTCCGGCAGAACCGAAGCGCTTCCATGGCCCGATCGAATCGGGCCTTTCGCTGACCAGCCGGCTGCAGGCGCCGATCAGTGTTGGTGACCGCCTTCACCATGCACATGGCCATGAGCGATTTCTTCGTCGCTGGCTTCACGCACGTCAACAATCTTCACTTCGAAGTTGAGGCGTTGACCGGCCAGAGGATGGTTACCGTCGACGATCACATCGTCGCCTTCGACATCACGAATGGTGACGATCTGCATGCCGCCGTCCGGTCCGGACGCATGAAACTGCATGCCCACTTCCAGCTCATCGACACCTTCGAACATCGCCCGATTGAGTGTAGCGACCAGCTCCGGGCTGTACTCGCCATAGGCATCCTGCGGCTCGATGGAGACCTTCACCTCGTCACCACCTTGCTTGCCCTCCAGGGCTTTTTCCAAACCGGCAATGATGTTGCCCGAACCGTGCAAATAGACCAGCGGCGCGCCGCCGGCCGAGCTGTCGATCACTTCACCCGCATCGTTGGTGAGTGTGTAGTCGATTGACACAGCCTTGTTAGCGGCAATCTGCATGAGGCGAAACCTTTGTTGAGGGATGTAAGGCAAAGTCTAACCGCGACCCGCAGTGATTGCGAACCGCCGCAAGATTTAGGGGACCATCGGCAACGAGCAAAAAACAGCCTGAAGTCATGCGTAGGGCGCTACCAAATACAACCTTTGGAGAGCATCGCGGCCACATCAGTTGTGCAAGAATCCACGCCTGTAAATGTAGGCGACCTATTTCAACAATTATTTCGCATCCAAGGAGCACCGATGTCAGCTCGAAACATCCTGGTGATTAACTGCGGCAGTTCGTCGATCAAATTCGCGCTGGTCAACGAAGCCCAAGCGACTTTCCCCCTGCAGGGCCTGGCCGAACGTCTTGGCACCCCGGAAGCCGTAGTGCATTGGCAGCTGGGGGACACCAAGCAGAGCCTGAACATTCCGGGTGCCGATCACCGTGCCGCACTCGAAAAGCTCCTGCCGGTGGCTCAAGAGGCCGCAGGCGGCAAGCTGGACGGGATCGGCCATCGTGTGGTCCATGGCGGCGAACACTTCACCGGTTCTAGCCTGATCGACGAGCCGGTGCTCAAGGCGATTCGCGACAGCGCGCAGCTGGCGCCACTGCACAATCCGGCCAACCTGGTCGGAATTGATGCAGCCATGACGCTGTTCCCGGGCCTACCGCAGGTCAGCGTGTTCGACACCGCTTTCCACCAGACCATGCCGGAGCATGCGTTCCGCTACGCCGTGCCGGAATTCCTTTACAAGGAACACAGCGTCCGCCGCTACGGTTTCCACGGCACCAGCCACAACTATGTCAGCAAGCGTGCCGCCGAGATGACCGGACTTCCGGTCGATGACAGCTGCTGGCTGACGGCTCACTTGGGCAACGGTTGCTCGACCTGCGCCATCGTCAATGGTGAGAGCCGCGACACCAGCATGGGCCTGACCCCGCTGGAAGGCTTGGTAATGGGCACCCGCAGCGGTGATGTCGACCCAAATCTGCACAGCTACCTGAACCGTACCCTGGGCTGGAGCCTGGAGCAGATCGATCGCATGCTCAATCACGACAGCGGCCTGAAAGGCTTGTCCGGACTGTCCAATGACCTGCGCACGCTGCAGGAAGCCCGGGTTGCCGGGCATCCCGGCGCCACCCTGGCGTTCGAAGTCTTCTGCTACCGCCTGGCGAAGTCCCTGGCAAGCATGGCCTGCGCGCTGCCAAAACTCGACGGACTGATTTTCACCGGCGGCATCGGTGAGAACTCGACGGCCGTGCGCACCCGCACCCTAGAACATCTGAAGCTGTTCAACTTGAAGCTCGATGAAGAAGCTAACGCACGCTGCACGCGCGGTGTAGGCGGGGAAATCCAGGCGGCAGGCAGCCCCCGCGTGCTGGTGGTACCGACTAACGAAGAACGTCAGATCGCGCTGGACACACTGGCGCTGCTCGACGCCTGATAGCGCGCCGACAGCCAGACGCACTGCACGAACCCGACGACCGCCAGCGGCGTCGGGTTTCGTCTACTTGGCATCGCCCTTCGCCCGATAGGAGATCATCATGCATACCTTATTCCTCGCCCCCTGCGGTTTTGGCGGTGGCCTCAACTCCATCAGCCTCGGCCTGATCAGCGCACTCCAGCGCGCCGGGTTGAAGGTCGGCTTCTTCAAGCCCATCGCCCAGCCCTTCCCGCACGATCAAGGCCGTGAGCGCTCTTGCGTTCTGGTAGAACGCACTCTGAATATCGTGTCGCCCGAGCCGCTGCCATTGGAGCAGGTCGAGCGCCAGCTGGCCGACGGCGAGCTCGACCTGCTGCTCGAGGACGTGGTCAGCCGCTATCAGGAGGTTGCCGCGGGCAAGGACGTGGTCATTGTCGAAGGCATGGTGCCGACGCGTGAGTTCAACCACACCTCTAGGATCAACACGCATCTGGCGAAAAGCCTGGACGCGGATGTCATTCTGATTGCGGCGCAAGGAAGTGACACACTCAAGCGTCTGGCCGAACGCATCGAGATTCAGGCTCAACTGTTCGGTGGCGCCAAGGACTCGAAGGTGCTGGGCGTGATTCTCAACAAGGTCAAGGGTGACCAGGGTGCACCCGCCTTCATCGATGGCCTCAAGGCCCAGTTGCCTCTGCTGGGCACTGCAGATTTTCAACTGCTCGGCGCGATTCCTTTCGCCGACAAACTTAACGCCTTGAGGACCCGCGACATCGCCGAACTGCTCGACGCCAAGGTGCTTCACGCCGGTGAAGCGGAGCAGCGTCGCGTCGACAAGATCGTGCTGTGCGCCCGCGCTGTCCCCAATACGGTGCAGCTCCTGCAGCCAGGCGTTCTGGTGGTCACCCCGGGCGACCGCGACGACATCATTCTGGCCGCGAGCCTGGCTTCGCTCAACGGCGTCAAACTCGCAGGCCTGTTGCTTTGCAGCGACTTTGCCCCGGACCCGCGCATCCTCGAACTGTGCAAAGCGGCGCTCGATGGCGGCTTGCCGGTGATGACCGTGCAGACAGGTTCCTACGATACGGCAACCAACCTCTTCGGGCTGAACAAGGAGACCCCTGCGGACGACATCGAACGTGCCAGCCAGGTGACCGACTTCATTGCGCAGCACCTGCAACCCGAACTGCTGCATACCCGCCTCAGCGTGCCGCGCAGCGAGTTGCGACTGTCGCCTCCGGCATTTCGCTACCAGCTGGTCAAACGGGCCCAGCAGGCAAACAAGCGCATCGTTCTGCCGGAAGGCAATGAGCCGCGCACCATTCGCGCCGCAGCCATCTGCCAAGAACGTGGCATAGCGCGCTGCGTGCTGCTGGCCAAGCCGGAAGAAGTTCAGGCCGTTGCGCGCGAGCAAGGCATCCAGCTGCCGACAAGCCTGGAAATCCTCGACCCGGAACTGATCATCAACCAGTACGTCGAGCCGATGTGCGAAATGCGCAAGGCCAAGGGCCTGACACCAGACGATGCGCGTGAGCAGCTCAAAGACACCGCGGTACTGGGCACCATGATGCTGGCACTTGATGAAGTGGACGGCCTGGTTTCCGGCGCCGTGCACACCACTGCCAACACCATCCGCCCAGCATTGCAGCTGATCAAGACTGCACCTGGCTACAGCCTGGTCTCTTCAGTGTTCTTCATGCTGCTTCCGGATCAGGTACTGGTCTACGGTGACTGCGCAGTGAACCCGAACCCGAACGCGACCGAGCTGGCGGAGATCGCTCTGCAGAGCGCCGAATCTGCAGTCGCGCTGGGCGTAAACCCACGTGTGGCGATGATCAGTTATTCCACCGGCACGTCCGGCAGCGGCGCCGAGGTGGAGAAGGTTGCTGAAGCCACTCGCATCGCCCAGGAGCGCGCGCCCAGCCTGCCAATCGACGGCCCGCTGCAGTACGACGCTGCATCGGTCGCCAGTGTCGGCAAGCAAAAAGCGCCCAACAGCCTGGTCGCCGGTCAGGCTACGGTGTTTATCTTCCCTGACCTCAACACAGGCAACACGACCTACAAGGCGGTTCAACGCAGTGCCAACGTGATCAGCGTCGGCCCGATGTTGCAGGGCCTGCGCAAGCCAGTTAATGACCTGTCCCGCGGCGCTCTGGTGGACGACATCGTGTTCACCATCGCGTTGACCGCTCTGCAGGCCGACAACCAAAAGGCCTGATGGCATCCTCGCGCCCGGCCAGAGGGTCGGGCGCATCGCAATCTTCAGCACTACTTTTTAGCCTTGCAGTTCAGCCCGCAATCGGTACTCTTGCCGCCTTTATTGACGGATATAAGACCCAATCGATGCTGAGCGTCCTTCCTGCCCCTCTTCGGGGCGTCCTGGCCGGCCTGACGCTGGCATTGAATACCCTCTTCTGGTGCTGGCCGCTCTTTGCGCTATCACTGCTCAAGCTGGCATTACCCATCCCGAGTATCCAGCGAGCATTGCGCTTTGGTATGCACTGGATCGCCGAGTCCTGGATGGCGGTCAACAGTTTCTGGATGGACCAGGTGCGCCACACCGAATGGGACGTGCAGGGACTCGAGAAAGTCGACCTCGAGCACTCTTATCTGGTAACCAGCAATCATCAGAGCTGGGCTGACATCCTGATGCTGCAATACCAACTGAACCGGCGGATGCCGATACTGAAGTTCTTCCTCAAGCAGGAGCTGATCTGGGTACCTGTTATCGGTCTGTGCTGGTGGGCGCTGGAGTTTCCCTTCATGAAACGCTTCAGCAAGGAGTACCTGACAAAGTACCCGGAAAAACGCGGCGAGGACCTGGCGACCACACGCAAGGCCTGCGCGCGCTACCGAACCAACCCGGTGTCGGTGTTCAACTTCCTTGAAGGCACACGCTTCACCGAGGACAAGCACACTGAGCAGGCGTCGCCCTACCGCTACCTGCTTAAACCCAGGGCCGGCGGCATTGCCTTCGTGATCGACGCAATGGGTGAGCAATTGACCTCGTTGATCGACGTGACTATTCACTACCCAGGCGGCAATCCCAGCTTTTGGGACTTGCTCTGCGGTCGGATAGGTCAGGTCGTCATGCGCATTGGCTCGCAGCCGATCCCTGCCGAGTTCCTGCACCGCAGCTACGATCAGGACGAAGCCTACCGGCTGAGCTTTCAGGAGTGGGTCAATGAGCTGTGGAGCGAAAAGGACGCCGAACTCGAAAAGCTACACCGGCAATACCCGCCTCGCGATGGCGCTTCAGGCTAATCCGACCGGCCGACACTAGTCGGCTTGTCGATGTTCCAACTGGAGCCAATCGATTGTCCGTGGAAATTCCAAAGCGTCCTCTACAGCCAGCCCTGGCGCGACCAGAAAACCCTGCATCACCTGGCAATCGTGGGCGATCAACCACTCGCGCTGGGCAAGGGTTTCAACGCCTTCGGCAATCACCTCCAGGCCCAGATTTCGGCCCAGATCGATAATGGTGCTGACCACCGCGGCATCACGTGGCGAATCAAGCATATTGGCGATGAACAGGCGGTCGATCTTCAGCGTATCCAGGTCGAAATGGCGCAGGTAGGCAAGCGACGAGTAACCGGTGCCGAAGTCATCCACCGCCACTCTCACGCCCAACTCGCGCAACTGCCGAAGCTTGTCGCAGCTCTGCTCCAGATCCTGCATCAGTGCGCCTTCGGTGACTTCCAGCTCCAACTGGCGAGGATCTAGCTGATACTCATCGAGCAGCCGGCGCAACTCGTCGATCAATCCGGCCCGGCCAAACTGCACCGGGCTGACGTTGAAGCTCAGCACCAGCTTGTTGCCGAATCGCTCACGCCAGTCGCGGCACTGAGCCAGTCCCTCACGCAGCGCCCACTCGCCGACCCGATCAATCAGCCGGGTCTCTTCCAACAAGGGGATGAACACACTCGGCTCGACCGCACCGCGCCCGGCGTAATCCCAGCGCAGCAAGGCCTCGAATCCACGCAACTCGCCGCTCTCGAGCACGACCTGCGGCTGGTACGCCAAGGCGAAACCATTGCGCTCAATGGTGCTGCGCAAATTCTCTTCCATCATCAAGCGCGCATGTGCCCGTCCGTTCATCTCACCGGAGAAGAAGCGATATTGTTGCCGGCCGTTGCGCTTGGCCTCGTACATGGCCATATCCGCCGAGCGAAGCAGCTCCTCGACGCTCTGGCCGCAGTCCGGAAAATGGGCAATGCCGATACTGGCGCCGAGGGTGACGTCGGTCCCTTCGATGGTATGTCGAACCGAAATCAATTCGATGAGCTTCTCGGCGACCTTGGCGGCATCTTCCGGGTGGTCCAGAGAGTCCAGCAGCGCGGTGAACTCGTCTCCGCCCATCCGCGCAATGATGTCGTAGGGCCGCATGCAGGCCTCGAGCACACGCGCCACACGACAGAGGATCTCATCACCGGCATCGTGGCCCAGCGAATCGTTGATGCGCTTGAAGCCATCGAGATCAATGTAGAGGATGGCCATGCGTTTGCCGTTCCGGTCGACCCTCGCCAGCGCCGAATCCAGTGCCTGATGAAAACCACGCCTATTGAGCAGGCCGGTCAGCGAGTCGGTTACCGCTTGAGTCTCAAGCTGCATGTGAAGACTGCGCACCACCGACATATCCAGGGCGATGACAACCATTGAACGCTGCTGACGAGGCAGTGGCGATGACGACAGCGCCACGGGCAGCGTGTCACCGTTAGCGGTGAACAGCTGAGCTTCATGAAGACGATAGGTGCTGCCGCTACGCCAATGCTGGTAGAAATCAGTATCGCGCCAGGACTGAGGCATCTGCGGCGATGCCAGATGCTTGACCAGCGCAGTACCTTGCAGATCGTCAACACTGGTGTGCAGCATTTTGGCAATCGCCGGGTTGGCAAAGTTGATGAAACCGTCCTCACCCACCACCAGAATTCCTTCGGCGGCATTGCTCAGCACCGACGCATTGAACGCGCGGGCACTGTCGAGCTGCTGGCTGAGGACCTGCAAGTCACGCCGATTGTGCTCATGACTGAGCAGCGTGTTGATCTTGTGCTTGAGCACCTGCGGATCGAACGGTTTGAGAATGAAATCAACCGCACCCGTGGCGTAACCTCGTAACACCGACTCGCGAGTATGTGCGATGGCCGAGACAAAGATGATCGGCGTGTATCGCGAGTGCGGACTGCCGCGCATCAGGCGCGCCACTTCGAACCCATCCATGCCCGGCATCTGCACATCCAGCAGCACCAGCTCGACATCCAGATCAAGCAGTGCCTGAAGTGCGGCTTCGCCAGAATTAACCGTATGGACCTGCCAGTCACCGTCGCCGAGCAAGGCCTCCATGGCCACCAGGTTCGCTTCGCGATCATCGACGACCAACAATGTACGGGTCCGAGGCTGAGATTGGGGTTGCGACCACGCCATCAGCCAAGCTCCCTGCACAACGTAATGTGGCTTCCGTTACCAGCGTCCACAAGGACGCCAGTTCGGCTTGATCGATGCGTCACACACTTCTCCTTACGGACTTGCATGGGGGCCATCAGTACGCTCCAGACGCCGCAGCAGTTCGACCAGCCGGGCGCTGTCGACCGGTTTGAACAGGATGTCGTCGGCACCGGCCGGAAGGTTCTGCTCTGTCCCAGCTGTATCAGAACCGACTGCCATCGCCACAATCGGCACCTGACAACCATAGTCGTTTCTGAGCTGATGGATCAGTGCGGGGCCGCCGTTGTCAGGCATAGACAGATCCACCAACGCAAGATCGAACGCATCCTGATCGAAGCGTTCCAGCGCCTCGGCACAGCTTGTTACCGGCACCACCTGCAGCCCCTGCTCGTCGAGCAAAGCACTGACGGCATAGATCGCCCGCACGTCCGAATCCACCAGCAGTACCCGCTGCCCCAGCAGGGGATGTTCCAGTTCGCCTATTCCCCACGCAGCAGCATCAACCCCACCGGGCTTAAGTGCATCTTCCATATGCTCCATTCCTTCTGTCTTTGACAACGCAACCGCTGAATAACGCTTAAGCCGCTGCAGATTCTTTTCCGATAACGTGTCTCGGCTGGTCAGGATCACCCTGACATCTTTGAGCGAGCGAAGCCGGTCGAGCGCATCCAGCAGCTCCAGCCCGCTTTCGCCGGAGAGATCGAAGTCGATGATCAGCGCCGCATATCGGTGCTCTGCATAGGCCAGCCGAGCCTCTTCACTGCGCTGGCATTCGCTGACCCGGTAACCGAGCCGCTCGAAATATTCACGCAGCTGTCGGCGCCGCTCCGGATCAGTCTCCAGCAGCAACAGCCGAGTCGAATTGCCTTCCTGCTTCGAAAGATCGACAAACAGGCGCTCCAGCTCTGACTGGGCCACGGGCTTGAGCAAGTAACGTGAGCCGTCATCCGACCAGCCCTGCGGCTGCGGCACGCAAGAAATGATGTAGACCGGTGTGTCCTGATGCTTGGGGTCGGCACGCAATGCTCGGTGGACCTGCCAGCCGCTGACATCAGGAAGCAGCACATCCAGGATCACCGCCGCAAAACTGTCCTGAGCGAGTGCATCCAGCCCCTCTTGCCCACTACCGCATATAACACTGGAAAAACCGTGAGACTGTGCCACCTCGGCCACTACCGAGGCGAAATCGGCATCATCCTCGACAATCAACAGGCCACCACCTTGGCCACGGCGCTGGACGGGCCGCAGCGTCCGAATCTCGGCTGTCGCCGACACTTTCAATGGCAGCTCTACGGTGAAACTGGAACCCTGCCCCGGCGAGCTTGTAAGACTGATCCCGCCACCCAGAACCTCTGCCAGTTGCCGCGCGATTGCAAGACCAAGCCCTGTGCCGCCGTATTGCCGGCTGATCGAGCCATCGATCTGCTGGAACGCCTGGAAGATCCGCTCTTGCTGATCTTCGGCAATACCGATACCAGTGTCGGTCACGCAGATCTGCAGCATGGCTTCATCGACAGGTCTCTCAGCCGACCGGCTGGTGACGTGGATATCGACGGAACCATGCTCGGTGAACTTCAGCGCATTGGTCACCAGGTTGCGCAAAATTTGTTGAAGCCGCGCTCGGTCACTGACAATCGAGGGCGGAACGTCCGGGTCAATCCGAGTGGTAAGAGAAAGTCCATTCTGGTCAGCCATCGGCTGCAGTCCAGCTTGAAGCTCCCCGAGCAGTTCGCTGAGGTCGAACGGCTCCGACTTTATCTGCATGTGACCGGCTTCGATCTTTGCCAGATCAAGCACGTCATTGATCAGCTGGAGCAGATCATGACCGGCGCGGTGCATGATGTCGGCGTGGCGAACCTGTTTTTCGGTCAGATTGCTCGCAGCGTTCTGTCTCAATTGATCGCTCAGGATAAGAATACTGTTGAGCGGCGTGCGCAGCTCGTGCGACATGTTGGCGAGGAACTCGGATTTGTACCGATTGGCGGTCATCAACTCATTGGCTTGATCCCGTAGACGCCGCTCTGCTGCTTTGCGATGAGCGATATCGATTACAACCGCCTGCACCAGCTGTTCTTCGCCGCTACGCAGCGGCGACAGACCGACTTCCACGGGCAGCAAATGGCCATCCCTATGGCGGCCGAACAACTCACGATTCTCACCAAGGCGACGTGATTCGAGCGTCTGGCCAAAACGGTGACGCACTTCGACGTAAATCTTGCGCATTGACTCAGGGATCAGCATTTCAACCGGCTGACCCAACAGCTCTTGTCGGCTGTAGCCGAACAGCAGCTCGGTCTGACGGTTGACCATTACGATCTGCCCTTCTTGATCGAACAGCAGAAAAGCATTCGGCGAGGCTTCGACCACATTGCGGAAACGCTCCTCGTCACGCTTGCGCTGCTGCAAGTCCACGAGATTGAGCAGGTGGTGAACGGTCTTGTCGCGTTTGAAAGTGGTCAGACTGAGCGAAACAGGGACAGGTGTGCCATCCTCCCGCAGCGCTTGGCTCTCCTGCTGATTGGCGTCCAGCAAACTCCCGTCTGCAGCCTTCTGGAAAGCGGAAGGAATGTAGTGACTGAGGCGCTCACCAGCGAGCAATCCCGCGCTGCTACCCAGCAGCGCAGCGGCGCTCTGGTTGGCCAGTTCTATGCGTCCTTCATCGCTACAGAGCACGGTGGCCACTGGCAGCTGCTCGATCAGTTGACGGAACCACGCCTCCCGCTCCTGAAGCTGCGCGCCGAGTGCCTGGCTGCTGCGCAGGGTTCGTTCGCGCAAATACAGGTAGCCGCCAATCAAGAGAGAGAACAATGCGGCTGCGGTCAGCGCCGCAGCGAGATTAAACGCCCGCCCAACCCGGTTGAGGATGGCTTCGTATTCCGGTGTGCTGGCGACTTCCAGCTGCCAGCTGCGGCCGTACATGTAAATGTTGCGGACGCGGTGGAAGCTTGCATCGCTACTCACCGGAGCGCGTCCTACCAGCAACGGCTCGTCCGGGGCGGCGGCGTCGAATAGCTGCAACTGAAACAGCTTGCTGCGCGAGCCCAATACCCCTTCCACCAGATCGGTCAGCCGAAAAGCGCCATGAAGCGTGCCGGCAAATGATTCCTGGCGCTCCTCCAGGGTCGTGATGGGCGCCCGGGCGCGATAAAGCGGCAAATACAGCAAGATCCCTACCTGGGCATTCTGCTCTGTCTCTTGCTTGAGTCGCACCGGCCCGGTAAGCATAGGGGTGCCGATATTACGCGCCGCCATAACGGCTTCCCTGCGCGTTTCTTCACTCAGCATGTCAAAACCCAACACCCGCCGGTTACGCCAATCGAGTGGATGGATGAAATCGACGATCAGGTAATCACCGCGCTCCCCTCGGGGATACATGCGGAAATCACCACGGCCGCTCTCGCGGATTTCAGCAAGGGTCGATTCGAGGTTGTCCGCTCGCGCATAGCGAGCGAGGGCAATGGCCTGGATGCCGGGGTAGAAATCCTGCAGCTGAAGCTGATCGGAAGCACGACTCCAGTCCTGCAGACTGACCTCGTCACTGCCGACAAAAAGCCCTGCCAGCCCCCGCAGGACCATCTCATACGCGCGCATGCGCTCGCGCAGGTTGCTTTCGACGTCATTGACCGCCAAGTTGAATCGCTGGGCCTGCTCAGCGCGCACGCGCATTTCCTGAACATGCCACTGCCAGCCGACCCATCCTCCGAGCCCCGCCATCAGGGCCAGCGTCACCACCAATGGCAGCCAAGGCTTACGAGAATGGAGAGCGGAACGATCATCCATTCGACCTCCTCAGTGCCACTACATGGCTCGCTGTTACGAGCTTCAGAGTCGTGGATCGCTCAGAGGTTCAATTGAACCGAGAAAAAGCTATAAAGCTGACGCCACCAAAATGGCACAAGCAAAATCCACTACGACCTCGCCTGTGCCTGGCCGCTTACAGCGGTCGCAGATTGATCTCCACGCGGCGGTTCTGCGCGCGACCAGCAGCGGTGTCGTTGCTGGCGATCGGCTGGCTCGAGCCTGCACCATAAGATGAGATACGCGACGCCGGTACGCCGTTACCTTCTAGGTAGGCCGCGACACTACGAGCACGACGATTCGAAAGCTCCTGGTTGAGTTGCTGCGAGCCGGTGCTGTCGGTATGGCCGGTAATGTCGATGCCGTTCTTGTTGAACTCTTTGAACACTTGAACCAGCGAATTGAGCGTTGAGTAGAAGCTGCTGGATATATCTGCCGAGTTGCTTGCAAAGGTGATGTTGCCCGGCATGATCAGCGTCAGGTTATCGCCTTGACGCTGGACCTGTACGCCAGACCCCTGCAGCGTCTGGCGTAGCTTGGCTTCCTGGGTATCGACGTAATAACCATAGCCACCGCCCGCGGCACCGCCGACTGTGGCTCCGATCAAGGCGCCTTTGGCACGATCCTTTTTGCTGGAGGTGGCCGCACCGATCACTGCGCCGCTGACCGCACCAATACCGCCATAGATACCGGCCTTGCCAGCTTCTCGCTCACCGGTATAGGGATTGTTGGTACAGCCGACCAGCAGCGCAAGGGTTGCGGCGAGTGCGGTCAGGTTACTGATCTTTTTCATATCTACTTCCTTCATCTGCGGGACGCCAGCCCGTTACAACACGGACCGGAATGCGCTGTTAGGGTAACACCCGCCCGCCGGCGGAACCGGAACGTCCCGACGAACCCGAAACGATTCGAGCTCCAAGTATTTTGCTGGGGCCCTGCTGTGGCCGCTGGCCTTGAGGGAAAGCCACCACAATGATGATCGGCTGTTAATAGCACCTGAGGGAGTGAGCTGACCAAGCCACGACCTCGATGAAAGGCCGCAGCAAGATCGAAACCCAGGTAGGTAAAGCCCGACTCTACACCGAGGATATGACGCTGCTGCCTTCCTCAACCCAGCGCGCGATGTCGACGCGGATCCGCTTCTTGTCGAGCTTGCCGACACTGGTCTTGGGAATATCCTCAACCACTGCGATCTGCTGGGGAATGGCCCATTTGTTGATCTGGCCCTGCTCCACTGCGGGCTCGAGGAATGCCTGCAGCGCTCGCGCATCCAGCTGTTTGCTGTCGCACAGCACCACCAGAGCAAAGGGTCGCTCGCCCCAGCGCTCATCCGGCACGCCCACCACCGCGACGTCGCGCACCGCCTCGTGGCGGCTGATGAGGCCTTCTAGGGCCAGGGAAGATACCCACTCTCCACCCGTCTTGATTACATCCTTGATACGGTCACGAATGTCGATATTGCCCATTTCATCAAGGGTGGCGACGTCACCGGTATGCAACCAACCACCGGCCCACAGCTCTTCACTTTTCTCCGGATTGCCCGCGTAGCCCTGCGTAAGCCAGGGAGCACGAAGCACCAGTTCGCCCTGGGACGTGCCATCGGCAGGTAGAAAGCTGCCGTCAGGTGCCTGGATTGCCGCATCGACCAATACCACCGGAATCCCGGCTTTAAGGCGATACCTGATCTGCTCATCCTCGCTGGCGTTACGCAGCTCGTCGTTGATGTGAGCCCCGGAAATCAAGGGGCAGGTTTCCGACATTCCGTAGGCAGCCACCAACTGCATGCCACACGCCCGTGCCGATTCATATAGGCCGCGCGTAAGTGCACTGCCGCCTATGGTGATCTTCCAGCCGTTGAAGTCCGTACCCTGCGCCGCCTTGGCTTTGAGCAGCATCTGCACGATGGTCGGCACGCAGTGGGAAAAGGTTACTTTTTCGCGGCGCCACAGCTCGATCAGCAGTTCAGGATCGTAACGGCCCGGATAGACCTGCTTGAGGCCCAGCATCGTCGCCACATAAGGCAAGCCCCAGGCATGTACGTGGAACATCGGCGTGATCGGCATGTAGACGTCGCCCGCCGCCATCAGTTGGGGATTTTCGCGGCAGCCAACCGTTACCGCGCTGGCCAGGGTATGCAAGACCAATTGGCGATGCGTGAAGTAGACCCCCTTGGGGTCGCCGGTGGTGCCAGTGGTATAGAAGGTGGTCGCCACCGAGTTTTCATCGAAATCGGGAAATTCGTACGTCGCCTTTGCGGCCGCCAGCAAGCTCTCGTACTCACCGATGCAGTTCGGCACGTCGCACTGCTTGTCATCGGCATCAGTGATCAGCAGTGTCTTGTCGACCGTGGTCAGCTGCCCGACTATGGCTTGGTACAGCGGCGCAAACTCGCTGTTGACGAGGACGACGCGATCCTCGGCATGATTCATGGTGTATAGGATCTGCTCAGGTGATAGCCGCACGTTGATGGTATGCACCACTGCACCGATCATCGGAATCGCAAACATGCATTCCAGGTAGCGATGGCTGTCCCAGTCCATCACCGCCACGGTATCGCCCGCCTTCACCCCGGCGTCTGTCAGCACATTGGCAAGACGCGCAATGCGCTCGCCTAGGGTGCGGTAGTCGAAACGCAGCTGATCGCGATAGACGATTTCGCGAGTGCGCTCGTAGCGCTGCCCCGACAACAGCAAGCTCTTGATCAACAGGGGGTACTGGTAGGCATTTGCGGCGGGTTTGATCACTCGTGTCTGCAGCATAGGGCTTCCTGTTATTGATGTTATTAGACGCACGCTAAACGTTGAAGCGGCCACTGGTGCGGCGCTCGGCCGTACCGCTCACGGCGCGGCCAACCGGTACCGCAGTTGTTCAGGCTGCAAGGCATGACGATGCAACGCCAGCCAGACAGGCACCTCAACCGATCTCGCTGGCCGCCAACCGAACACCAAGGCCGATCAACACCGCGCCGGTGACGCGATCAAACCAGTGCCCCATGCGGGCAAACCCAGCGCGCACGCGCTCACGGCTGAACAGCCAGGCCACCAGGCAGAACCACACGCCGGTCGCGCCTGCCAGATATAACCCATAGGCCGCCTGAACGGCGAGCGGGGTATGGGGGTCGATAACCACGGTGAATAGAGACAAAAAAAACAAAGTCGCCTTGGGATTCAGGCCATTGGTGATGAAACCAACGGTAAAAGCGCGTCGTGGGCTAATCGCAACACTGCACGCGGATGATGCAAGGTTGTCCACCGCGACGGGCTTGGCGCGCAGAGCCTGAAAACCCAGATAGAACAGGTAACCTGCCGCTAACCATTTGAAAAGGTTGAATAACATGATCGACTGCGAGACGATCAAACCAATGCCTAACAGTGAATAGCCCACGTGCAGCAAGATACCGCTGCCGAGACCGATGGCCGTCCAGCTGCCGCTGCGCTGACCGCGGGCGACGCTTTCGCGCACGACCACTGCAAAGTCAGGCCCGGGACTGGCGACAGCGAGCAAGTGAACCAGCGCCACAGTGAAAAACTCCATCCAGTACATCTAGCGACTCCGTTATTTCCGGGGCGGGACGTCCGCCCGCTGATTCATACGAGTAAAGTCCATGAGCAAGTACCGCGCTGTATTCCTTGATCTATCACCGCTCGACCAGGGCGATCTTGACCTAGCCCCGTTGCAGTCCGCCTTTGCTGAGCTGACTTGCCATAAGGAGACCAGCGAAACGCAAATCGTCGACCGACTGCAAGGCGTGGAAGTTGCCATCGTCAACAAGGTCACCTTGAGCGATGCCACGCTGGCCGCCTGCCCGGATCTGAAATTGATTCTGGTCGCCGCCACCGGCATCAACAACATCGACCTGGCCGCAGCCAAACAGCGCGGCATCACCGTCTGCAACTGCCAGGCTTACGGCACGGCTACCGTGGCCCAACACACGCTAATGCTACTGCTCGCACTGGCCACGCGACTACCCGATTATCAAGCCGCCGTGGCCCGCGGCCGCTGGCAGGAAAGCGGACAGTTCTGCCTGCTGGATTTCCCCATCGTCGAGCTGGCGGGCAAGACGCTCGGCGTGCTCGGCCACGGTGAGCTGGGCGGCGCCGTAGCCAAGCTCGCCGAGGCGCTGGGCATGCGTGTGCTGACCGGCAATCTGCCCGGGCGCCCGGCTCGTTCGGACCGACTGGAACTGGACGAGTTGCTGCCGCAGATTGATGCCCTGACCCTGCATTGCCCCCTCACCGAGCAAACACGCAACCTCATCGGTGCGCGCGAACTGCAACTGATGAAACCCGCGGCGTTCGTCATCAATACCGCTCGCGGCGGCCTGATCGACGAGCAGGCGCTGGCCGACACCCTGCGAAGCGGTCATCTGGGCGGCGCTGCCACCGATGTGCTGATCAGCGAGCCCCCCAGCAACGACAACCCGCTGCTGGCTGCAGACGTGCCACGCCTCATCGTGACGCCCCATAGCGCCTGGGGCAGCCGCGAAGCCAGGCAACGCACCGTCGGCCAGCTCTGTGAGAACGCCGAGGCATTCTTTGCTGGCGCCCCCAAGCGTCAGGTCGGCTGACGCTTCTGCAGCCGGGGACAAGGCTGGTAAGCTCGCCAGCTTTTGTTCGGAGGCAACATGGATCCGCGAAGCGAAGTACTGCTGCGCCAGACCGAACTGTTCAGCGGTGACCTGCTGCTTGCCGGGCTGCCCGCAGACGACCTGCTCGGCCAACTGTCTGGAGCCATCGGCTGGAGCTGGCACGCCGGGACGCAGCAGAGACTGCAGGCGCGTTTCGCCGAGCGTTGCACATTCGGTATCGAGCCGCCCACCGCCTCCTTCGACAGCGCCGTTCTGTTTCTACCCAAGTCACGTGAACTGACGGATTACCTGCTGAGCGCACTGGCCGCCAGATTGCCGGGCCGCCTGCTGTATCTGGTGGGCGAGAAGCGTGCCGGCGTGGAGCGAGCCGCGAAACAACTGGCCCCTTTAGGCGAAGCGAAAAAACTCGACAGCGCCCGGCATTGCCAGCTCTGGCAGGTCAGGATCACAAAGAGCCCACCGGCTCCAGGATTACAGACCCTGGCTCAGCACTTCGAGCTCCCACTCGCGGACGGCCCACTACAGATCGTCAGCCTGCCTGGCGTGTTCAGCCATGGCCGCCTTGATCGCGGTACCGCACTGCTGCTGGAGCAGCTCGATGGGCTGCCAGCTGGCCGACTGCTGGATTTCGGCTGCGGCGCGGGCATCATTGGGGCTTCGCTGAAAAGACGGTATCCGGACAGTGAAGTGGTACTGCTCGACGTCGACGCCTTTGCAGTCGAAAGCAGCCGCATGACCCTCGCTGCCAATGGTTTACAGGCTCAGGTGATTGCTGGCGACGGCATCGATGCCGCCCCGCAAGACTGCTCTGCCATCATCAGCAACCCACCGTTTCATCAGGGCGTCCACACACACTACGAGGCCAGCGAAACGTTGCTGCAACGCGCGGCCAATCACCTCCGGCCGGGTGGCGAGCTACGACTGGTTGCCAATGCGTTTCTCAAGTACCCCCCCCTGATCGAAACCCATCTGGGTCGCTGCGAAACGCTGATCAGCACGGACGGCTTTCGCATCTACCGCGCCCAGCTTCCCTGATCCGGTAACGTCCCGACTTGCGCAACGCGCCACGCTTGGGCAAACTCGCGCCCGTCCTGGGGGAGTAGTCTCCGGCAAGCGCGCTGCTTGCCTGGCATGCGTCAACATACTTGGTCCACAGACCATGGTGCATGCGACCCGCGCGGCCTGTCTCGGCAGCCAGCGCTCGGTTTGACAAGACCCATGACACGTACACCTGACCCGGGGCGGGCAGGCGGTGCGTGTCATGGTGATTAGTCGACCCGCCCCCGCAAGGAAGTCCGTTGGAATCGTTCTACATCCCCACCCTGATCGTCGCACTCGCTGAGATTGGCGACAAAACGCAATTGCTCGCCCTTTTGCTGGCCGCGCGCTACCGACGTCCAATGCCCATCATCTGGGGCATTGTCGTGGCCACGCTGGCCAATCATGCTGCTGCAGGCGCCATCGGCAATTGGGTTTCGTCCCTGGTCTCGCCTGCCCTTCTCAGCTGGATACTGGCCGCATCCTTCGCCGCCGTTGCCCTGTGGACGCTGGTGCCAGACAAGCTGGAGGAAGAGGAAGCTTCGCGCGGTCGACGCTTCGGCCCTTTCGTGGCGACGCTGATCGCTTTTTTCCTTGCCGAAATGGGCGACAAGACACAGGTGGCTACCGTCATGCTTGCCGCTCAGTATCCTGACTTCATCCTGGTGATCATTGGCACGACCCTTGGCATGCTGATCGCCAATGTGCCGGTGGTGCTGGCCGGCAATTTTGCCGCCGACCGCATGCCACTTACGCTGATTCGCCGAATCGCCGCCGTCGGTTTCGCCGGTTTGGCGCTGTACGCCGTCTATCAGGCCTTGAGCTTGAGCGGCATGCTTCCAGTCTGATACCCAGCGCAAATTGCCTCGCCACGGGTGCTGTTAGAGTGCGTGTTCACCGCATTCTGGCGGCACTTGAGGGGAGCAGGCGGCATGTCACCGGAGGAACGAAAACGGCGGGTTCGGCAGCATATCGACCTGAGCTGGATCAAGGGTCGGCTGGCATTGGCTGAACAGCTGCAGAGCCGTTACTTCAGCTACAAAAGCTCGTTCATCTCACAGCCGGTCAACAGTGCCGGTTTCGGCCTGATCGTAAGGGAGATCCGCCAGGCCATTCCGGATCTGGAAGTCGCGGTAGATGAATGCCTCAGCGAAGGCAACCGCGTGGTGACCTCCAGCACCCTGTTTGGCACCTTGGAGAAACCCGTATTCGGCGTCGCACCCAGCGGGAAGATTCTCACCGTCGCCGCGATGTCGATCTGGACGCTCAATCCGAGCGGCGACATCGAGGAAATCAGTACCCTTTTTGACCTGGAAAGCGCCCGTAGCCAGCTAGGCCTGGAAAGCCCTCTCCCAATCAAGCTACCGCCGACCTGAGAGCGCCGGCGGCATCTGCATCAGCGGCCCTTTTTATACAGTGGCATCACCTTTGGAATGTTCTCCTGCAGCGCCTGAGTACGGCTGCCTGAGGAGGGATGGGTGCTCATGAATTCCGGCGGAGCGGAACCGCCAGCCGCGGCCATCTTCTGCCACAGACTGACCGCTGCGCTCGGGTTGTACCCGGCCCGCGCGGCCAGCTCCAGACCGATCAGGTCAGCCTCGTTCTCATTGCTGCGGCTGTTGGGCAGCGTCATCAGATACTGCACCCCCATGTTGGCCAGCTGCAGGCTGCCATCACCAATCCCGACCGCCGAGCCAATCTGAGTGGCCATCTGCACACCGTACGCCTTGGACATGGCCTCGCGACCGTGCTCACGCAGCGCATGGGCAATCTCGTGGCCCATGACCGCGGCAATCTCATCATCGGTCAGGTTCAGCTTCTCAATCAGTCCGGTGTAGAAGATGATCTTTCCGCCCGGGCCGGCATTGGCGTTCAGCTCGGGGCTGTCGATGACGTTCACGTCCCAGTCCCACTCCGCCGCATCAGGCCGGAAAGCCTTGACCTCGGCGATCAGCCTGCTGGCGATCCGGTTGACCCGCTGAGCCACCGGTGAGTTGTTTTCGAGCACACCTTTGCTCTTCGCTTGGGACACCGTCTGTTGATAGGACTGCGCATACATCTGATTGACCTGCTCGGTCGATAGCATGCTGAACATGTATTGCTTGCGGTCGACGCCAACGGCACCGCTGCTGGTCGTGTTGACGGCCTGACAACCGGCCAGCGTGGCGGCCGCCAGAAAGAGGCTGATTGAATGCGGCTTGAACATGTCGCGTCTCCCGTGAATTCTGCGCCGTATGCTAGAGGGTGCCAGCGCACCGGGCAACAGGCCCGCAACCCACCGCTTCAGCGCCGACCTGATAGCGCCTTGACTCCTCTTTCGAGGATTACTGCCAATGCCTAGTTTACTGGCGTCAGGCACTCCGGCGCGTCCAGCTTGGGATCATTGACGAAGGTTGCCAAGGGTCGCTCGCGCAACGCCGGTTGTGGCGCAGCCAGCAGCAGCTGCAGCGTTTCCAGCGGGGTCTGGGGATCGAGCCATGCGGTCATGCCAGCCTGATCCAGCAACAGTGGTCGCCGTTGGTTTGAGGCTGGCCGCGTCACGACGGCCGCACTGAGGTAACTGTGACCTTCGACCGGATACGCCTCCCAGACCGCGGCGAAGTACATCAGCGAGTCTTCCGCCGTCATCCAATAGGGTCGCTTGCGTGCCGTGCCTCGCCACTCATAGAAACCATTCGCTGGCAGGACGCCCCGACGCAGACGAAAGGCGTCGCGAAACATTGGCTGCTCAGCCAGCGTTTCCGCCCGCGCCTGGGCCGGCGTGCGAGTGAAGTCGCTCAACCACGCCGGGGTCAAGCCCCATCGCACGCGACTCAACTGCAGCGCTTCGTCCACCTGCCGCAGCAGAAGCACCGAAGCGCCAGGCGCCAGGCTCCAGTGCGGCTGCTGATCAGACGGGAAGCCGGGCAGCGCAGCAAAAGCGGCATTCCAGCGAAACAGGGCATAGCGGCCACACATGTAGAAAAACTCGAAGGGAAAAGGGGCCAGCGGCCAGGGGCAATGCCTTCACTCTGAGGCATCAGCAGATGAGCTCCCCCGGATAACTTTCCGGTTCGTCGCCGGGCAGCGGTTCGGCGACATTGTACTCAGCGATCAACTGCCGCGCGCGCTCGGCCTCATCATCGGCGACCATCAACCCGAGCAGACCGGCAACAGGCAGCTCGCCTACAGCTCCGATAAGATGCCGGCCATTCAGGTAGACCTCGATGCCTTCGGCGTCCAACATGCCACGCAGCATTTCCGCTTCGAGCAGATCACGCGGCTCGTATACCCGCTGCATCTATTCATCCTCCCGCCGTACGTCGAGCTGCCAATCGCTACCATCGGTACGCAGATCGAACACGATCGGCCTGCAGCAGACTGAGCAGTCTTCGATGTACTGCTGATCGCCACCACTCAGATCGAGTAGCGCCTCCACCACCTCGCCACAATACGGGCATTGATAGTCCTGTGATTCCAGCATCAGCGTCTCCTGCGTGACTTGCCGCTATAATCGCCGTCCGGAGTCTGTTGAGATGCCCCGGTGCGCACTTGTGGCGGACCCGACCGGTGCCACGCGGCATCATCCGAACCCGCGCAGTCATCGTGTCCAAACCTCCACAGACCTAACTTTGACCCTTGAGCGATTGGGTTATTCAGTAGTTACCCTTACAGAGATCATGATGGACGAATTCGAAGCCATCCGACCCTACGCCGATGCTGAAGTCCCCGCCGTCATGGCACGGCTGTTCGCCGACCGGGAATTTCTCGACATACTGGCGCATTTCCGCTTTCCGCGGCTGGCCGGCCCCATGGGCTGGATGCTCAAACCACTTATAGCGCAACGACTGCGGCGTGAGTTCGCCACTATTCACTCGATCGACACACTGCAGGCGCGGATCGAGATGTACCTCGACCGAACCATCGAGCGCGCCACCGATGGCATTACCTATTCCGGCCTGGAAAAATTGCGGCCGGGCTGTGCCTATCTGTTCATCGCCAATCACCGCGACATCGTGATGGACCCCGCTTTCGTCAACTATGCGGTGTTCCAGGCCAAGATGCGCACGCCGCGCATCGCCATTGGCGACAATCTGCTGCAGCGGCCTTTTGTCAGCGATCTGATGCGACTCAACAAGAGCTTCATCGTACGCCGATCGGTCACCGGGCGACGCGAAAAGCTCGCGGCTTATCAGCTGCTTTCCGCCTACATCAACCACTCGATCCGCAACGATGGTGAGTCGATCTGGATTGCCCAGGCCGAAGGGCGGGCAAAAGACGGCGATGACCGTACCGATTCGGCCATTTTGAAAATGCTGCACATGAGCCGCAAGGACGAGCCCTTTGCCGAAGCATTGGCGACCCTGCGGCCGACGCCAGTGTCGATCAGCTATGAGTACGACCCCTGCGATCAGGCCAAGGCGCGAGAGCTCTATATACGTGCCAGCACCGGCAGCTACACCAAGGCCCCGGGCGAGGATGACACCAGCATCGCCCTCGGCATCACCGGCTACAAAGGTCGGGTGCATGTCAGCTTCGGCACGCCCATCAGCGAAGTTCCGGAGGATGCCAAGCAGCTGGCAGCCGAAATCGACCGACAGATCCTGGGTGACTACCGTCTGTTTCCGGTGAATTTCCTGGCCCACCGGATGTGGGAGGATCGTGACGAGGCGCTGGCGATACCCGAGCTCAGCGAACTGTTCAGCCAAGCGGAAATCGAACGAGCCGAGGCCGAATGGGGCAAGCGCCTCGCGGCCTGCCCAAGCGTGCAGCAGCCCTTTCTCATCCAGCAATACGCCATGCCGGTGCGTAATCAGTACCGCTTGAAAGCTGGCTTGAGCCTCTAGGGCTCCGCGCTTACGCGACAGGCCGTCAGGTCAGTCGCGTAAGCGAAGAAAGCAGGCAGGCCAGTCCCAGACTGCTGAAACCAAAGCCATAGAAAAACCGGTCGAGACGCCGGGTTGCAGCCACGGCACCCTGGTCAACAGACGAGAGGCGAGAATCCGCAAGCGACGTCGCGGCGTTCGACAACTGCCGACGCCAGCGTGTCGCCAGCAACAGCCAGGCACCCCCGAGCGCGATCAGCAAGGCCAGCGAGTTGACCAGCGGCGCGACCCGCGCCAGCGTCGAGTAATCGAATTCGAGCAACACCCGTCATCTCCGTTGGGGCTTGGACATACAGGCCTGAGCGGCCCGAAGTGGGGCAGCGGAGTCTACCGAAACGGCGTTGCCGACTCAGCCACTTTCCGACAGAACGGAACACAACCAAGCGATGGCAATTTGCCGGGTATTTGCGCCATTTATGCAGATAGGTGCCGTCTCGATTGTTGACTTATAGTCCCTTCCAGCTTCACCCTCATCTCGCCTCGAACAACCGAAATAGAGCGTGCGCCTGGCTTGAGCAACCAGACGGGACTGCCGCGGGATCGGGCAAATGGCAACTTGTGATCACTGCGTCTCTGACGTCAGTACCGGACCTTCGTCCCGCCACCTCCTTTGTGGAAGTCGCCATCTGCAAGCGCCGCGCTTACGGCATCGCTTGCAGCGAATCAGTTACCGAGAATCAACAGGACCAAACAATGAACAAGAACAGGTTTAAGACGGGGGCCCTTACACTCTCTTTGCTAGCAAGCGCTGTGCTGGCAAGCGGAGCCATGGCTGCAGTATCCGAATCCGAAGCGGCCAAGCTGGGTAACAGCCTAACGCCGATGGGGGCCGAGAAAGCCGGCAACGCGGCCGGCACCATTCCCGCCTGGACCGGCGGCTTGGCAACCGACGCAGCGGCCGTCGGCGAAGATGGGTTCGTCAGTGATCCTTACCCGAACGACAAGCCGAAGTTCACCATCACCGCGCAGAACTTCGAGCAGTACAAAGACAACCTGAGCCCTGGCCAGATCGCCATGCTCAAGCGCTACCCAGAGACCTATCGCCTTCCGGTGTTTGAAACCCATCGCAGCGCAGCCGTGCCTCAGCGGATCTATGACGCTGCGCAGAAGAACGCGACCCAGACCAAGCTGGTCCGCGGCGGCAACGGGCTGGAAGATTTCGACACTGCAGTTGCCTTTCCGATTCCTCAGGACGGCCTGGAAGTGATCTGGAACCACATCACTCGCTATCGGGGTGGCTCGGCCCGCCGCACCGTGGCGCAGGCCACTCCCCAGGTGAACGGTAGCTACAGCCTGGTCAAGTTCGTCGACGAAGTCGTCTACACCGATACCCTGACTGACTACAACGCCGAGAAGCACGGCAACGTACTGTTCTACTTCAAACAGCAGGTGACCGAGCCTTCACGCCTGGCCGGCAACGTGCTGCTGGTGCACGAGACTCTGGACCAGGTGAAAGAGCCGCGCATGGCATGGATCTACAACGCTGGTCAGCGCCGTGTGCGCCGCGCCCCACAGGTCGCCTATGACGGCCCGGGCACTGCCGCCGACGGCCTGCGCACCTCCGACAACCTGGACATGTTCAATGGCGCACCGGACCGCTACGACTGGAAGCTGGTGGGCAAAAAGGAGATGTACATCCCCTATAACGCCTACCGTCTGGACTCACCGAAGCTCAAGTACGACGACATCATCAAGGCCGGTCACATCAATCAGGATCTGACCCGCTACGAACTGCACCGCGTATGGGAAGTCGAGGCAACGCTGAAGCCCGGCGAGCGTCACATCTATGCCAAGCGCACCTTCTTCATCGACGAAGATACCTGGCAGGCCGCCGTGATCGACCATTACGATGGCCGTAATACGCTGTGGCGCCTGGCCGAGGCGCATGCCGAGTACATCTACAACGACCAAGTTCCGCTGTATGCCATGGAAACGTTGTACGACCTGGTCTCCGGTCGCTACCTGGTGATGGGCATGAAGAACGAGGAAAAGAACCCCTACGTTTACAACTACAAGGCTAACTCCAACCAGTACACCCCAGCCGCGCTGCGTAATTCCGGCGTACGCTAAGCCACACCGCTAAGACAAACGCCCCGACATGTCGGGGCGTTTTTTTTTGCACTTACATAAGCGCAATGGCTGGTATGGGTCAGCTGCGTCGGCGTCTGCTATCGCGCAGACGCGAACACGCATCGGGCATCGCGCTGGGCTCGTTCCTTGCTCCGCTTACTGCATGAGGGGCAGTGCCCCTTAAGCCCTTCACTGAAGAGCCCTGTGCCACGCTTAAAAACAAAAACCCCGCCAAAAAGGCGGGGTTCTGATCACTCGCTGGCAACCGCCTGGGCTAGTTGCAGCTCACTGCGCCAGCACCTGACCGATGTTCTGATCGCGGAACGTGCGGGTCAGCGCATCGCTCAGCACATCGGTTACCAGCTTGGTGTTGGTCTGCTCATTGGGAGCCATGCCGAAACGCTGGTTCAGAGAAGCGCCATAGCGACCGGTGTAACGGCGACCGCCGTTCTGTACTTCTACCCGGAACGTAGCGCCAATCGTCGCTTCGGTGACATACAGCCCTTCCTTTGGCGACTGATACTTCAGCTCGGCCAGGGTCAAGGTCAGCTGCGGTGCGTTGTAGGCGTTGGCCGAGGGCGTGAAGCCCAGCAGGCGGACCGCTGCTTCAGCCTGAGCCTGCAGTTTTGGAACGACCTTTTCTTTCGGCACGATCACGGCACTGGTTTCCGGATACAAGCCGCCACGGGTACCCAGGGTTGCCGAGGGGCGACCGTCGACTACACGCACCACTACCGGTTGCCCTTGACCGACCGGGTTGATGGTGTCGGTGAGCTTCGGGTTTGGATCGAGTTGTTGGGGGCTGTGGGCGCAGCCGGCAAGCGCCAGTGCTGACGCGGCGGCGAGACTGAACAACAGGCGTTTCAGCATGCTGCTTACTCCAGGTTAGGGATGAATGGCGCGCAGTATAACCAGCACCGCAACCGCCTGACAGTGACGCGCTAAAGACCGCCTGCGGACCGGCCGCGTTCCATTCATCCAACCGTAACGTCGGGGTGCGATAACAGCGCGAAGTCCAACGAGCGCCCGCTCATGTCCTTATTCAAAACCCTGTTTCGACAACGTCCACTGCGTCACTATGCCCTGCTGGACGAACAGGATCGCTGCCGCATGCTGCTGACTGCCAAAGAGCGCCCTCATGGTGAGCGCTGGGTCGAGATAGCAGAAATTCGTCTCAACTGGATCGGCAAGCCGTTGCCTAGAACCGGCCTTCAGCCAAACTGCGCACCCAGTCGACAGGCATAAAAAAGCCGCGCTGGCCTGACGGGCAGCGCGGCTTGCTTACATGGCGTCGTGGTGGCTAATCGGCCAACCCCAGATGCTTGTCGACTTTCGAGACAACTTCGCGATACACCGCCGCATCGGCCTCGAGAACCTTTTCCCGCGCGGGGAAAATCTCGGCGAGTTTGCTGCTCCAGGCTTCGCTCTTGGCCTGCTCCGGGAAGCAGCGCTCGATCAGGTCGAGCATGATCGACACGGTGACCGAGGCACCCGGCGAGGCGCCCAACAGTGCGGCGATCGAACCGTCCTTGGCCGACACCAACTCGGTGCCGAACTGCAGGATGCCGCCCTTCTTCGGGTCCTTCTTGATGATCTGCACCCGCTGGCCTGCCACTTCCAGGCGCCAGTCTTCGGCCTTGGCCTCAGGATAGAAGCCGCGCAGCGTCTCCAGGCGGTCATCCATAGACTGCCGGACTTCCTTGATCAGATAGCGGGTCAGGTCCATGTTGTCGCGCGCGACAGCCAACATCGGCTTCAGGTTACCTGGGCGGATCGACAGGGGCAGATCAAGCGGCGAGCCATGCTTGAGGAACTTGGTGGTAAAGCCGGCGTAGGGCCCGAACAGCAGCGATTTCTTGCCGTCCACGACACGTGTATCCAGATGCGGGACAGACATCGGCGGTGCGCCTACCGCAGCCAGACTGTAAACCTTGGCCTGGTGCTGCTTGACGATTTCCGGATTGTCGCAGCGCAGCCACTGACCGCTGACAGGGAAGCCGCCGTAGCCCTTGCCCTCTTCGATATCGGACATCTGCAGCAGCGGTAGCGCTGCACCGCCAGCACCGAGGAAAACGAAGCCGGCTTTTATTTCCCGATGACTGCCGTCACGGGTGTTTTTGATCTCAACCCGCCAGCCATCGCCGTCGCGAGCCAGGCCGGTGACCTTCTGGAAGTAGGACATCGTCACGCCGGGCTTGGCCGCCAGGTACTGCAACATCTGCCGGGTCAGCTCACCGAAGTTGACGTCGGTGCCATTCATCGCGCGAGTCGCGGCGATTGGCTCATCCAGCGGACGGCCCGGCATCATCAGCGGCATCCACTCTTCCATGGTCGAGCGATCTTCGCTGTAGACCATGTCTTCAAAGGCGTGATGGGTCTTCAACGCATTGAAGCGGCGCTTGAGGTAATCGATATTTTTCGTGCCGCGGACGAAGCTCAGATGCGGTACTGCATTGAGGAAGTCGCGTGGGCTGCCGAAGCCTTCACGGCCGGTCAGGTAGGCCCAGAACTGTTTCGAAACTTCGAACTGGGTATTGATGGTGACGGCTTTCTTGATGTCGATCGAGCCGTCTTTGCTGTCCGGCGTGTAGTTCAACTCACAGAGCCCGGCATGACCGGTGCCGGCATTGTTCCAGGGATTCGAGCTTTCAACGGCCCCGGATTCCTGTAGTTCGACAATCTCCAGCCTGATGTTAGGATCGAGTTCCTTGAGCAGTACTGCCAGAGTCGCACTCATGATGCCAGCTCCCACCAGCACCAAATCCACGGCTTCGCTATCGTGTTGCGTCATTAACGCGTTCTCCAGAATCACAGCATTAAACTGTCACGACCGCAGTACGCGATCGCGTAGAACCACCAGCCTGGCGGCTAGAAACGGAGGAGGTTTCTATACCGCTGCTCGGGCTTGTGCCCGAAGGCAGGAACTCGAAAGCACCTACCCGCTGTCGGGAGAGCGGCTTTTGGCCTCCTCCCTCTCGCGCCTCTGCTTCCCGGAGCGGGGCGACAAGCCAGGGCTCTACGGGATGCGTGCAGCGAGAAAATCTATTGCGGCTGCCGATTGCTCAGCCAGGTCATGCTTGAAGCTCGACGGTTACAGACGAACTCAGCCGCGCGCGGCCTTGATCAGCTCGATATAGGGCTCGGCCTGGCGCTGATCCGCGATCAAGGCAACGAAGTCTTGCCCATTGGCATCCTTCGCATTCAGGTTGTATCCCGCTTCGACAAAGAATCCGAGAAAACGCTCGAAATCATCGACGCGCAAACCGCGATAAGCCTTGATCAGCTTGTGCAACGAAGGCGGTGTGTCGTCAGCCGGTTCCGGCTCGAGAAACAATTTGATCGACTCGTCGCTGACTTCCTCGCCGATCACCTTCTTCTTGTCTTTACGCATGGTTTCTCCGGTTCGACGGGGCCTTTCGGGGGCGGCAGTTTACTCTGCGCGCACGACGCACTCAACGCGCCAAAGGCCGATAAGACCAAGGTCGTACTCGAAAATCCGCGATTTGACCCCGATGTTGCACTCCTACAGGCCCAGCGCTATTTCCAGTGCTTATACTGCCGGTTTGCGCACATGGAGTGTCTGGGATGAAGCTTCCGCCGTTGTTCGCCGCCTGGCGTCAAACCCTGCGTTCGGGCTATGGTGTCCCGGCACTGCGCGGCGACATCACGGCCGGCTTGACGGTGGGCATTATCGCCATCCCCTTGGCCATGGCACTGGCAATAGCGGTAGGTGTAGCGCCGCAGCACGGCCTGTATACGGTGCTGGTTGCTGCCCCCTTGATTGCCTTGACCGGAGGCTCGCGGTTCAACGTGTCCGGTCCAACCGCAGCCTTCGTCGTCATCCTCCTGCCGATTACCCAGCAATTCGGCCTCGGCGGGTTGCTGCTCTGCACCATGCTGGCCGGCTTGATCCTGATCGCGCTCGGGCTGTTGCGCGCCGGCCGGCTGATCGCGTTTGTGCCCTACCCGGTCACGCTGGGTTTCACTGCGGGCATCGGCATCGTCATCGCCACCCTCCAGCTCAAGGACATGCTCGGACTGACCTTGAGCGAACAGCCTCAACATTACGTGGAACAACTCGGCCTGCTGGTAAGTGCGCTGCCCAGCGCCCAATGGGGTGACGCACTGGTCGGCCTGATCAGCCTTGGCGTGCTCATCGTCTGGCCGCGCCTGGTGCCCAAGGTGCCGGGCCATCTTATCGCCCTCGTTGTTGGCGCACTGGCGGCCATGGCGCTGGAGTCGATCGGACTGACCGTCGCCACGCTTGGCGAACGTTTCAGCTACGTGGTCGATGATGTGCAGTATCCCGGCATTCCACCATTTCTTCCGGATTTTGCATGGCCATGGCTATTGCCTGGCCCCGACGGCCGACCGCTGGTGCTGAGCTTCGAGCTGTTTCACCAACTGCTGGCGCCAGCGTTCGCCATTGCCATGCTCGGTGCCATCGAGTCCTTGCTCTGCGCGGTGGTGGCCGATGGCATGGCCGGCGGCAACCACGACCCGAACGCCGAACTTCTTGGTCAAGGCCTCGGCAACCTGGTCGCCCCGTTGTTTGGTGGCATCACGGCGACCGCCGCCATTGCTCGCACCGCCACCAACGTGCGCGCCGGCGCCTTCTCACCACTGGCGGCGATCATTCATGCCGGTGTGGTCCTGGTGGCGATTCTCTGGCTGGCACCGCTGTTCAGTTACCTGCCGATGGCTGCCTTGGCAGCACTGCTATTAATGGTGGCCTGGAACATGAGCGAAGCACCCCACGTCGTCAAAACACTGCGCATAGCACCGCGCAGCGATGTGCTGGTGCTGCTGACCTGCCTGAGCCTGACCGTCCTGTTCGACATGGTGCTGGCGGTGGGCGTTGGTTTGCTGCTGGCGGCCGGACTGTTCATCAAACGCATGAGCGAGCTGACCGATACCACTCCTCTGAACCTCGGGCAGAGCCCGATGCTCAAGGACCTGCCCGAGCACGTCGCCGCTTACGCGATTCGTGGCCCGCTGTTCTTCGGTGCCGCCGAAAAGGCATTGAGCGTGCTGCGAAAATTCAATCCAGAGGTGAAGGTTGTCATCGTCGACATCAGCGACGTGCCGATGATGGACATGACCGCCCTGGCGGCGCTGGAAAACGTTCTGTTGGACTACCGCAAGCAAGGCGTCGCCCTGATTCTGTCCGGGAGTAATGCCCGATTGCGGCTGAAGCTACGCCGCGCCGGTATTCACGCGCTCGAAGGACAGCTGTACCACGTGCGAGACCTGGCCCAGGCTCGGGCAAAGGCCTTACGCCTGTTACCCGCTCCAGCCGCAGCCGAGCCAGCTGTCTGAACAAAAAAAGCCGCTTGAGCTGAAGCGTGAAACGCTTAT
The DNA here is from genome assembly GCF_038562055.1 of Stutzerimonas chloritidismutans. Lineage (GTDB taxonomy): Bacteria > Pseudomonadota > Gammaproteobacteria > Pseudomonadales > Pseudomonadaceae > Stutzerimonas > Stutzerimonas chloritidismutans_A. Next base: position 575,314 of record NZ_JBCFXD010000002.1, read on the forward strand.
GCAGCTCGAGCGGCCGACCGATGGTTTAACCGGCGTGTTTCTGCAGGTTGGCCATCATTTCCTTCAGTGCTTCCATGTTGTCGGCCGGATGCGCTGCGTTCTCGAAATCGCAGATCTGCTGCCAGTTGGCCGCCACGTCCTCGGCATCGAAGCCGGCCTTCGGGTCGAAACCGGCACCCAGGCTGCGCTCCCAACGCACCTTGCCCATCCAGCCGCCACCGACTTCGAAAAGGCCGGAGGTTTCCTGGCATTGCTCGCTGGCGAGAAAGACCACCAGCGGGCTGACCAGCTCGGGCTTGAGCTGCTCGAAGACCTGCGGCGGGATCAGCCCTTCGGTCATGCGCGTGCCGCCTGTCGGCGCGATGGCATTGACCAGAATGTTGTTCTTGCGCCCTTCCAGGGCCAGCGTGCGGGTCAGGCCGTACAAGCCCAGCTTGGCCATACCGTAGTTGGATTGACCGAAATTGCCGTAGATACCGGAGGTAGACGCCGTGAAGATCACCCGGCCATAGCCCTGCTCGCGCATGTGCGGCCAGGCGGCGCGGGTCACCTTGTAGGCGCCCTCGACGTGTACGCGGTAGACCAGATCCCAGTCGGCGTCTTCCATCTTGTGAAAGGTCTTGTCGCGCAGGATGCCGGCGTTGTTCACCACCACGTCGATGCGGCCGAAGCTGTCCAGCGCATGCTGGACGATCTTTTCGCCGTCGGTCACCGAGTCATGATTGGCCACTGCAGTACCGCCGGCCTGACGGATTTCCTCGACGACCCGATCAGCAGCCGAGGCGTTGGCCCCTTCGCCCTGGGCACTGCCGCCCAGGTCATTGACCACGACCTTGGCGCCATGACGGGCGAACAGCAGTGCATGGGCACGGCCAAGGCCGCCGCCAGCACCGGTCACGATGACGACCTTGTCTTCGAAGCGAATGGCTTCACTCATGGAAATTCCTCCAGCGGATTATTGTTGGATGCGTCGCAAAAGCCTGTGGCGAGTGTCGGCGACGCCACAGCCGGCCACAATCAAACGGCCGCGAATGAATGCCCGACCATAAGGCTGCAGGATGATTGATAGCGTCAGGGCTGCAGCAGGAACGCGCGGATCGCCTCGGCGACTCGCAACGGCGCCTCCTCCTGCGGGACATGGCCGAGATCCTCGAACATGACCAACTCGCTGCCAGCGATATCGCTCTGGAAGCGGCGCGCATTGAGCGGCGGAATCAAGCCGTCGCGCCCGCCCCAGATGATCAGCGTCGGTGTCTGGATCAATGCGATTCGAGCGGTGTTGTCGAGGGCTGGCACCTGCTTGAAGCGTTCGCGCAACGCCTCACGATTGCCTTCACGCAGGGTCAGCTCGTAGTAGCGGTCGACCAGCTCCGGCGTCACCTCGTCGGGGTCGCCATAGACGCTGCGGGTGCTCGACTCGACCAGCCGGCGCGGGAGAATGTTGGTCATCAGCGGTGCCAGCCCCGGAACGCCGGCAAGCTTGAACCCGATGGGCACCGAGGTCGATTGACGAGGGTAGCCTGCCGCATCGATCAGCACCAGTCGCTCGACACGCTTCGGCTGGTCCAGCGCCATTTCCCAGGCGAGCTGACCACCGAAACTGTTACCGATGAGCACCGCACGTTCGACGTCCAGCCTGTCCAGCAAGGTCGAGAGAAACTCGACGTAGTGACTCATGCGGTAATTGCCGTCGGGAAAGGGTCCGGTCAAACCGAACCCCGGCAGGTCCAGGCTGATCACCCGCCGCTGCGGCTTCAGCGCCTCGACCACGCCTTCCCAGGTATGCAGACTAGCGGAGGTGCCGTGCAGCAGCACCAGCGGAACGGGGTCGTCACGCCGCCCCTCGTCGCGAACGTGCACCTGCATGCCGGATATCTCGATGAATTTGGACGGCTCCGGTGCCCAGCGTTCGGTCAGACTTTCGACCGACCGTGGCGGCGCCCAGTTGAGCGTCACCAGCACCGCAAGGGCCAGGACGAGCAGTACCACGACAGCAGCCACGAGTTGCAGAACGATTTTCACCCGGTTGTCCTTGTTTGCAGAAAACGTCCGTGATCTTAGGCGGAGTCACTGCGCGCGGCAAAGCAACCCTCTGATCAGCGAGCGGTGTTTCTGCCAATCGCAACGGCCTTCACGCAAGCGGTGCCCGAGCATAGTCGGTGATCAAGCGCGGGAGATTGTCCAGTGACTCGGTACACTGCGCCGCACCCAGCTGCAAGGCTTCTTTCGGCATACCGAAAACGACACAGCTGGCTTCGTCCTGAGCCACAGTACGGGCGCCCGCCTCGCGCATGGCCAGCAACCCACGGGCGCCGTCGTCCCCCATCCCAGTCATGATCACACCCAGCGCGTTATGCCCCGCATGACGCGCGACGGAGCGGAACAGCACATCCACCGAGGGCTTGTGCCGGTTGACTGGCGGGCCGTCGAGCACCTCGACGAAATACTGCGCGCCACTGCGCTTGAGCTGCATGTGTTTGCCACCCGGCGCCACCAGTGCCAGCCCGGAGCGCACCCGATCCAGATGACACGCCTCGCGCACTTCGATCTGACAGAGGCTGTCGAGACGCTGCGCGAAGGCGGCAGTGAATTTCTCCGGCATGTGCTGGACGATGACGATCCCCGGCGAATCCACGCGCAACTGTTTGAGCACCAACTCCAGCGCCTGGGTGCCCCCGGTCGAAGTACCCAGCGCCACGACCCGGTCGGTGGTAGTCAAGGCGCTGCTGGCGGGCGACTCCGCCGGGCGCACGGGTGACACCACCTGTGTTGATCGCGCAACCGCGACACGCGGGCGAGTTGCTGCGGCCTGCTGGATCTGCTTGATCAGGTCACTGGCCAGTTGCAACAGGCTGTCCTTCAGGCCCAGCCGCGCTTTGGTGAACACACCCACGGCGCCTGCAGCGAAGGCTTCGAGCGTGATGGCCGCGCCCGCCTCGGTCAACGTCGAGCAGATGATTGTCGGGGTCGGCCGCTCGGCCATCAGCTTGCGCAGAAAGGTGAGGCCGTCCATGCGCGGCATCTCGACATCGAGCACCAGCACATCTGGCCAGTTGCGCTGCATCTTTTCCAGCGCGAACAGGGGATCGGCAGCCTGCCCGATCACCTCGATGCTTGGGTGGTTCTCCAGGCAGGCCGACAACACCTGTCGCACCAACGCCGAGTCATCGACGATAAAGACCTTGATCATGCCGTGCCCTCCAGCAATTGAGGGGGAGTGAAGGATTGGCAGATCAGGCGCCCGTCCCGGCCGTCGGCCGTCAATCGCCGATAGCCCAGGCCACCAAGATGTTGCTCGTTAGCGCACCAGCCGAGCAGCGCAAATTGCTCTCGGGCGAACGCGATGTTCATGCGTCCGATCTGGACGGTGCCATGCCTGCCCGGCTGTAGGCAGGACCCGCCGCCGAAGAGACCTTTGCGATACTCACCCGGCGCCGTGCGGTGGCGGGCCATGTCCTGCTGCAGACGGACGAACACCGCCTCGCCGCAGCGCGTGTCGTCCCGCTCGAAGGCGCCACCGGGCACCACAAAATGGCTCACGGCAAGCAGCCGACGCTGGGGATGCCAAAGCACGACAGCCACGCACGAGCCGAGCAGCGTCACCACCGGCTCGGAATACTGGCCGAACAGGTACTCACCAGGCATGAGAAAACGGGGCGCAGTCATAGACGCTGAAACACCGAAGCCGCGACGCTGCGCAGCGGCAGCCCAAAGCCATGCAGGCTTTCGGCATGACCGATGAACAGCAGGCCGCCCGCGCGCAGGCGTTCGATCAGCCGCGCCACGATGGCGCGCTTGTCCTCGGCATTGAAATAGATGAGTACGTTGCGCAGAAAGATCACGTCGTAGCTGCCGATGTCCTCGGGTAATGGCCGCATCAGATTGAGCTCGCGGAAGCGCACCCGCTCGCGCAAGCCCTGGGCGAGGCGAAAAGCCCCTTCGTGATCGCCGATACCGCGCAGGCAATGGCGCTTCAGCCAGCCGGGCGGAAACTTGCTCGACTCATCCAGTGGATAGATCGCGGCCTCGGCCTTTTCCAACACCGTGCGACTGAGGTCGCTGCCGAGGATCGACCAGTCCGCCGGCCCATGTTCGGCCAGTACCATGGCCAGGGTATAGGGCTCCTCGCCTGACGAGCAGGCGGCGCTCCAGATACGCAGCGGCCCGCGCCGGCCGTCCAGCCAGCTGGCCAGAAACTGGAAATGCTGCGGCTCGCGAAAGAAATAGGTTTCGTTGGTGGTCAGCAGGTCGATCACCAGCCGCTGCTCGGCCTGCTTCGTCGGGTCCTTGAGCAGCAACAGGTAGTCGCGGTAGCTGCTCAGGTTCAGCGCGCGCAATCGGCGCATCAGGCGGCCGGCCACCAACGGGCGCTTGCTGTCGCTCAGATGGATGCCGGACGCCTCGACCATCAGCTGCTGCAGGAAGCGAAATTCCTGCTCGCCCAGCACCGGCAAGCCCGACGTCCGCATGTTCAACTCGCCTGTGCCATCGCCTGGCTGATCTGCAGGATGTCATCCAGCGACAACACCTTGCGCACGTCCAGAATGATGGTGAAACCCCGCTCATCGCGCGCCATGCCGGCGATGAACTCCGTGCGAATCCCAGCGCCGAATGCGGGTGCGGGCTCGACATCGTCGGCCTGAATGTCCAGTACCGCGTCAACCGCATCGACCACCAGGCCGATGCGCTGCACGGATTCGTTCAGTTCCAGCTCGATAATGACAATGCAGGTCCGCTTGCTCGGCACCGTGCGCTCCATACCGAAGCGCGCCGCCAGGTCCAGCACCGGCACGACATTGCCGCGCAGGTTGATCACCCCGTGGATGCACGCTGGCATCATCGGCACGCTGGTGATCTGTCCGTACTCGATGATCTCGCGCACCAGATCGATAGGCAGCGCGTAGCGTGCCTGGCGCACCCGGAACGACAGGTGCTGGATGTCAGCCGATGCGGTGCTGGCAGCACCGCTAACCTGTGGAAGGTTCATCTGCGCCCCCTTATGTGAAGCTGACGAACTGGCCGTCATCAGCCATGGCGGTCGGCTTGCGGATGCTGCGCACCGAGCGGTTGCCGCTGGCCTTGACGCTGGGCGCCTGTGGCTGGCGACCGAGGCCATGAGCAACCCCATCGCGCGCATCGAGCCGGAAGAAGCCGATCAGCTCCAGCAATTGCGAGGCCTGGGCGTTCATCTCCTCGGAGGTGGCAGCCAGCTCTTCAGAGGCCGAGGCGTTCTGCTGGGTTATCTGGTTCATCTGACCCATGGCGATATTGATCTGACCGGCGCCGGTGCTCTGCTCCTGAGACGCCGCGGTGATCTCCTGCACCAGGTCCGAGGTCTTCTGGATGTTCGGCACGATATCGTCGAGCAGGCGCCCGGCCTGTTCGGCCAGTTGCACACTGCTGCCGGCCACGCCGCCGATTTCCTGAGCGGCGACCTGACTCCGTTCGGCAAGCTTGCGCACCTCGGCAGCCACCACCGCAAAGCCCTTGCCATGGTCACCGGCCCGCGCCGCCTCGATGGCTGCGTTGAGCGCCAGCAGATTGGTCTGGTAGGCAATGTCGTCGATGATGCCGATCTTGTCGGCGATCTGCTTCATGGCAATGACCATGTCACGCACCGCACGGCCCCCGGCCACGGCATCGTTGGCCGCCTTGCCGGCGATGCTGTCGGTGATCTTGGCGCTTTCGGTGTTCTGCGCGATCGACGCGGACATCTGCTCGACCGAGGCGGTGGTCTGCTCGACGCCGGCCGCCTGCTCGCTGGCCGCCTGGCTCAGCGATTGCGACGTGGCACTGACTTCCTCAGAGGCCGAAGACAACGAGTCGGCGGCGCTGCGCACATCGCCCATGACGCTGCGCAGGCGCTCGGTCATGTTTTTCATGGCGTTGAGCAGCTGCCCGGTTTCATCCTTGCTGTCGGACTCGACCTGGATGCCGAGGTCGCCAGCGGCGAGCGAATCAGCCACCGACACCGCGCGGTTGAGCGGTCGGGTAATGCTGCGGGTCACTAGGATGCCGATGCCGAAGCCGAGCACGGCGGCGATGATCACCAGCGCGATCATCTGGGTGCGCGAGTCAAGGTAGATGCCGGTAATCTGCTCATTGGCCTCTTTGGCACGCGACACCTTGCGCTCGACCAGCGCCGTCAGCAGGTCGTCGGCCTTGTTTCCGGTTTCACGCAGTTGCGGCAGCATCACCGTCAGTTCGTCGGCCGGGCGCACCTCGCTGGATGCCTCGCGCAACTTGAGCACCTGCTCGACGGTTTGCACATAAGCGGCCATCGGCTCGCTGAGCGCTTCGAACTGGGCGATGCCCTCGGCAGTCACGAAGCTCGGGCGGGTGAGCTCGATAAACTCGTACATCTTGTCAATCGCGGCGCGGGTCTGCCGAATGGCAAAATCACGCTCTTCCAGACTGGTGGCCAGCATGCTCGAGCGCAGGCCACGGCCGACATAGACCAGCTGCACATTGGCCGACTGAATATTGTTTAACGCGATCAATTCGCGGTCATACATCTGGTCCGACAGCTCGTTGACCTGCTCGAGCTTATGGATACCCAGCGTGCCGACCGTGACGGTCATGGCCACCACGATCAGAAAGCCCGCGATCAGGCGCGTCCCTATTTTGAAGTTACCGAATACATTCATGGGTGTTTCTCCTTACTGGCCTGCGAGGTCCTGGCGGGGTTGGCTGATGCGCTGGGCAGCAGGATTCGCGTCGACGTGGTTTTGCAGGTAACGGAACAGACTGGGTATATCCAGGATCAGGGCGACCTGCCCGGTTCCCAGGATGGTGGAGCCACCAATGCCTTGCAGGTGCTGGAACAGCTGCCCGAGCGGCTTGATGACGGTTTGCAGTTCACCGTGAAGGTGATCGACGATCAGCCCGGCCTGTTGCCGGCCCTGGCTGACGACAATGACGTTGCGACGTTTGCCGTGGCTTTCCGGCAGGTTGAAGTGGGCCGCCAGTGACAGGCAGGGCAACGGCTTGCCGCGCAGGTTGAGGTAGCCGTAGGCGCCGGAGCTCAGCTGTTCGGTGTCCATTTCCAGGCACTCGGTGACCATGTCCAGCGGGATCACGAAATAGTCGTCGCCGAGGCTGACGAGAAAGCCGTCGATGATCGCCAGGGTCAGCGGCAAGCGAATGCGGAAGGTGCAGCCATGCCCTTCGCGTGAATCGATCTCGATGGTCCCGCGCAAGGCGTCGATGGCGCTGCGCACCACATCCAGCCCCACGCCCCGGCCGGACAAGTCGGACACGCTCTCGGCAGTGGAGAAACCGGCGGCGAAGATGAGCGCCTGGATATCGGCCTCGGGGAGGTTCGCCTGGGCATCGATCAGCCCACGGGCAATGGCTTTTTCGCGGATACGTGCAGTGTTGAGCCCGCGCCCGTCGTCAGCGACTTCGATCACGATCATCCCCGACTCGTGATAGGCGTCCAGGCGCAGATGACCCTCGACCGTTTTGCCGGCGGCAACACGACCGTCGGCCGATTCGATACCGTGGTCGATGGCGTTGCGCACCAGGTGCGTCAGGGGGTCGGCCAGCTTGTCGATGACCGCCTTGTCGAGTTCGGTGTCGGCACCACGGATCTCCAGGCGGATGTCCTTGCCCAGTTGCTGGCTGACGTCGCGCACCACACGCTGGAAGCGGTTGAAGGTGTCGCCGATCTCGATCATGCGCAGCTTCAGCGCGGCCTCGCGGATCAGCTCGACGTGCTGGTTGACCGTCTGGGTGCTCTCGATGCACCCCGCGTCGCCATGCGAACGGGCGCGCAGCTGTGCGCCCGCCGCGCTGATGACCAGCTCACCGACCAGGTTGATCAGCTCGTCCAGCTTGTTGGCTGCTACTCGGATCTGGCTGCTTTCCTGGCTGCGCTTGTCGCGCGCCACCTGCTGCTTGGCCAAGGCGGCGTTGACCACCTGGGGCGCGACGATGCCTTCATTGACCAGCACGGTGCCCAGCGGCGGCTTGACCTCGACCGTTTCCGCGGCCTGCAGGGCCAGGCCTTCCTCCAGTTCGCGCTCGGTCAACAGACCACTGGCGACCAGAATCCGGCCGATCTGCGCATCCGTTTCCGGCAAATCGTGGATCAGCTGCAGGTAGTCTTGCAGCTCACTGGACGGCGGCAGGATGCGCAGGGTGCAGAAGTCCTCGATGAACTCGAAGACTTCTTCGATCTCGGCCTTGCCGGCCGGGGTGCACAGCGCAATTTCCAGCCCCAGGTAGCAGCTCTCGGGCTGCAACTCGGCCAGCGACGGCAGCGATTGCGTGATCGTCTGCAGATGCAGGATGTCGCCCAGTCGGCTCAGGAAGCGGACAAACGAGCTGGGCTCGAAGCCGTTGCGCAGCAGATCGGCGTGAAACCGCAAGGAAATGTGCCAGGCGCCATCGGCTTCACAGCTGGCGCAGCGCTCCAGCTGACCGCGGCTGTTGCAACTGTCCTCGGGCAGCATGACCACCGGAATGTGGTGCATCGGCGGCGGCGCGTCGGTGCAACTGGCGAGCTCGGCCAGCAGGGGTTGCTGGCGACTGTCGTCGACCAGTAACTCGCCCTTGTCGGTGTCGATCAGCTCGATCATCGCGCTGATCTCATCCAGGCAACGCAGCATCAGCGAAATCAGTGCTGGCGACAGGCTCTGAGCGCCGTCACGCACCGCCATCAACAGGTTTTCCAGATGATGGGTAAAGCCCACCAGCGGCCCCAGCGAAAACAGGCCCGCCGAACCCTTGAGCGTGTGCATTGCGCGGAACAGCCCGTTGATCGCCTCTTCGTCGGTCGGGCACTCGTCGAGCAGCAGCAGGTACTCTTCGGCCTGCTTGGCCAGGTCACGGGCCTCTTCGACAAAGCTCAGCAGCAGCTGGCTCCATTGTTCGCCATCAAGCATCACGGTTTCCTTTCAGCGATGGGCCAGTAGGACGTCGGGGTACAGGGTTTCCAGGCGCAACAGCTCGAGCACCTCGGTCACAGCGGCGGCCGGACCCTGCACCTTCAAACTGCCGCCGGCCGCCTCGAAATGACGCTGGGTAGCGAGCAGCAGCTGCGCCCCGGCGGTGTCGAGGTCTTCCAGCGCTTCGAGGTCGAGCAGGCAGGGGCGCGCCTCCGGCGTGGCCAGCATGCTGAGCAACGTCGTGTGCGCCTCGCCGACCTCGTAGATGGTCAGGCTGCCGGTCAGGCAGAGCCGGGTCGGCTCCACGCTGCGGTCGTAGGTGATTTCGAGCATGTCAGCCGACCAGCTTGTCGACAGCGGTCAGCAACTGCTGCGGCTGGAACGGCTTGACGATCCAGGCTTTGGCCCCGGCCGCCTGGCCCTCGGCCTTCTTGCCCTGCTCGCTTTCGGTGGTGAGCATGACGATGGGGGTAAAGCGGTAGGCCGCGTTGGCCTTGACCGCCTTCACCAGCCCGATGCCATCGAGGTTGGGCATGTTCACGTCGCTGATGATCAGGTTGATCTTCTGCCCGTTGAGCTTGGTCAGCGCGTCCTTGCCATCGACGGCTTCGATGACCTGATGGCCCGCGCCGGTGAGGGTCATCTTCACCAGCTGGCGCATGGAGAGCGAGTCGTCGACGATGAGAATGGTCTTGGCCATGTGGAGCTCCTTGTTGAATCAGAAAAAGGTCACGTCGTCGCCGGAGCTCTTGCTACGGGTCTTGCCGTGGCGCTCCTCGTCTGTGGTGAAGTGCTGGTGCAGCTCGCGCAGCCAGCGCTGCGGGTCGCTCACGCTGCCATCGCCGACGCGCACGGCCTGATCCAGGCGTTGCATGTCGTGCTGCAGGTGGTCGAGCATCTGGTCGGTGCGGTCCTGAAACTGCAGGCTGACGACGATTTCCTCGATGGTCGCCTGGGTGACGCGGGTCTCCTGCTGCAGCTGCAGCGAGGTAACCGAGAGCTCGTTGAGGCTCTGCCCCAGCCCCTGCATGACGTCGCCCGCCACACTGTCGAGGTAGCTGAGGTTGTCGCGCTCGCTGGTGGTCAGCTCGTCGGCGGCGGTCACGGTGGCGCGGATCGCCTGGTTGATCTCACTGACCTTGTTGCCCATCTGCTGACCGGTCTCGGCTGACAGCGTCGACAGCTTGCGCACCTCGTCGGCCACCACCGAGAACCCTCGGCCGTAGTCGCCGGCACGGGCCGCCTCAATGGCGGCATTGAGCGCGAGCAGGTTGGTCTGGCTGGCAATGTCCTGGACGTGTTTGGCCATGGACTGCAGTTCTGCGGCGTACCCGTTGAGGTCGGCGATGGTGCCCAGCAATTCGGCCTTGCGGCCGCTGGCGGCATGGAACGCCGAGGTCACTTCGTTGAGTCGGTTCTGCGCCTGACGCAGGCTGCTGGCCATGCCGTCGCCGCCGATCACGTTGTCCGACTTATTCAGGGTCTGGCTGAGCCGATCCGACAATCCGGCGAAGTGCTCGAACAGCTGGCGCACACTGTTTTGCTGGATGGCGCGCACCTGGCCGAGGTTCTTGTCCCAGGTCGGCAACACGGCATTGAGCAGCGGCTCGACCGCTGGGGCGTCGGCCGACGTTGCAACCACTGGCTCGGAGTTGATCGCCGCGCGAGGGGCTCGCGGCTTGAGAAAAACTGCCGCGGCCACGCACACAGCGCTGCCCGTGCCAGCGATCCAGGGCGAGCCCAGGGCCAGGCCGGCAAGCCCGATGGTGATTCCAATCCAGAGTGCAGGGTAGGCAAACACGGTGCGGCCTCGCAGGGCAGAGTCGAATGGCCGGCACGATAGGCAGCCGCCATCAACGGCGGTATCAGGCAAAACCCTAGGCGGCCCTAGGGTGTCCTAAGGCGTCAAAGCCCTAAAGTTTCCGCCGCCGCTGCCGGGGCATGCATACGCCGCCTTACGTCATCATCCGGCTGCTCGTTTGCGAGGAACTGCGTGCGGACTAGGCTGAACAGAGCGCTCGCGCAGTAAAACAGCTACCCCTGGGGGTGCCGCACACAGCGGCACCCATCGACCACAGGTAACGGTTCTTAGATGACGGAGCGTGTATCGGACATTGCAGATCGCTTGGGCCCTTCCCCTTCACTGTTGCGCTGGATGCCCTGGGCCATCGCTGCGCTGCATGCGGCCCTCGTGCTGCTGGGCGGCTTGCTGATGGGTGCGCGGCCCTTGGCGGCCATTGTCTGGAGCCTGCTGACGCTGCTGTTGTCTTTGGCGCTGTGGTGGCTGGCCATCCAGGTCATACTCCGTGCGATGCGGGCGCAACAGTCAGCTGCAGTAGGAGGTGCAAGCACCCGCGACGCGGACGTTGCTGCTTCGCCGACGGGCAGCTATTCGCCGCGGATCTACGAACGGATGGTCGCCAGCCTCCCCGACGGCGTGGTGATCATCCGCAGCGGACAGGTCCGCTTTTGCAATGCGGCGGCCGGCAACCTGTTCGATCCATCAGGCCAGACGCCGTCGCTGACCGGCGAATGGCAGCCATACATTGCCCCGCACCTGCGGGCACGCGAAACCGAGCGACTGGACCGCCTGCAGTGCGGCGTGATCAGCCCACAGTGCTTTCGGCACGTCATTCTGCTGCGCGCCGACAGCACCCCGTTCCAGGCCGAGGTATGCGAGCTGCTACTGGAAAATGACGGGTACCATGACGTGCTCCTGCTGATACGTGACATCAGCGAATCGGAGCGAATGCAGCGCGAGCTGGAACAGGCCAACCAGCGGCTGCAACATCTGTCGCAGCGGCTGATGGAGGTGCAGGAAAGCCAGCGCCGCCAGCTCGCCCGCGACCTGCATGACGACATCGGCCAGCAGCTGACCGCCCTAAAGCTGCACCTGCAGCGGCTGCGCCTGTCGCTGGCCCATGAACCGACGCTGGCGAGGCTGGCAGGCCAGCTCAGCGATGCCGCCGACGAGGCGCTGGGCAAGGTGCGCAGCCTGTCTTTGGCGCTGCATCCCCTGCAGCTCGAGACACTCGGTTTGCAGGCCGCCGTGCATTGGCACCTGTCGCGCTTCCTCGAAGCCGCCCGCACCCGCTGGTCACTTAAGCTTGAGGGCGAAACGGTCGACCTTTCTCCTGATATCGCCCTGGTGGCGTTCCGCATCATTCAGGAAGCGGTGAACAATGTCGCCCGCCACGCCCACGCCAGCCGCCTGGACGTGCTGATCTGCCGCACAGACGATGCCCTGCGTGTCGAAATCATTGATGACGGCGTCGGCTTCGACGTTCGAGCGGCTCGCACACGCGCTCAGAGTCTGGGCCTGACCAGCATGGAGGAACGCGTCGCGGCGTTGAGCGGAGAATTGAACATCGCCAGCCTCAGCGGGGTCGGCACACGGGTCACCATGCAGCTGCCGATCGCAGCAGCATCCCCGCACACTGGAGTAAAGGCATGAAACGGGTAGCACTGATCGACGATCATGGACTGGTCAGAGCAGGCCTAAGGGCGCTGGTGCAGGACCAGCCGGGATACGAGGTGGTGGCCGAAGGGGCCGACGGCAGCGAGGTGCACGGCATTCTTTCCCGCCTCAAGCCGGACATCCTGCTGCTGGATATCAGCATGAAACACATGAGCGGCCTGGACGCCCTGCGTCAATGGCGCACAGAGTTCCCGGCCGTACAGATTCTGATCCTGTCGATGCACACCACGCCGGACTACGTTCTGCAGGCGCTGCGCCTGGGCGCCAGCGGTTACCTGCTCAAGGACGCCGCCGCACAGGAACTGGAGCTGGCACTGAGGGCGTTGTCGCGCAACGAGTCCTACCTCAGTCCCGGCATCGCGCAGACCGTCATCCAGTCGGCGGTGATCGAAGGCGGCCAGCGCACGGAGCCTGCTGCCGCGCAGCTGACGCCACGCCAGATCGAAATCCTGCGGCTGATCGTGCGCGGCGTGTCGACCCGTGAGATTGCGAGCGGCCTGGGCCTGAGCGTGAAGACCGTCGATGCACACCGGGCGCAGATCATGGATCGGCTCAAGCTGCGTGACGTGCCCTCTCTGGTGCTGTATGCGCTGCGCAAGGGCCTGGTGAGCGCCGAGGACTGAGCCGGTGGCAACCCCAGCAGCACAGCCGATGGGGCCAAACAGGCCCAGCGAGCCTAGTGGCTAATTTTTAGCCAACTCGCTGCATGCCAGACAGGGCGTGGGCTGGCGTCTCGTTTCCCCATGTTATCCACAGAGCGCCCCACAAAAATACTGGACAACTAACAGCCGCATTTCCACGGATCAGAGGAAGCGGACTGTCAAGCGAAAACGACCTTTGAACAACCACTTAGAGGCGGATAGCAAGTGCTGATCAGTTATTGATCAGTTACCGCAACGTCAACGCGGTCGCGGCGCTCAGACATTCACGAATAGGTTATCCACAGAGGCTTGCACAGGCATCGGGGATAAGTATTCCCGACTCTATCGAGGTAATCAGGAAAACCTAAGAGGCGGCTGTTCGCAACGCGACTAGGCTTGTCCTCACGCCCAAGGAGCCGCCGCCATGTCCAGTCTGGAAATGATTCAAACCCTGTTTGCCAACTATGCGCTGGGGATCAGCGGTGCCTGTATCGGCGAGCCTTGCTGAGGCTTGGCTGGGCGGGACCAGGGCGTTACGCTGCCTGTCGTTCAACTGACGGAGTCGATGATGTCCTTGCATTCGATATGCGTGTTCTGCGGCGCCAGTACTGGCCATGATCCAATTTACCGAGAGGCGGCCGAAACCTTGGGCCAGACATTGGCCCGACACGGCATCCGGCTGGTCTACGGCGGCGGTGCGGTCGGCCTGATGGGCGTGGTAGCCGATGCAGCGATGGCCGCCGGTGGCGAGGTCATCGGCATTATCCCCCAAAGCCTCAAGGACGCCGAGGTCGGCCACACCGGACTGACGCGGTTAGAGGTAGTCGACGGCATGCACGCACGCAAGGCACGGATGGCCGAGCTGTCGGATGCCTTCATTGCCCTTCCGGGCGGCCTTGGCACGCTCGAGGAGCTGTTCGAGGTCTGGACCTGGGGTCAGTTGGGCTACCACGGCAAACCGCTTGGCCTGCTCGACACGAATCACTTCTACAGCAAGCTCAGCCAGTTCCTCGACCATCTGGTGAACGAGGGCTTCGTCAAGGCTCCGCACCGCGGCATGCTCCAGCGCAGCGACTCGCCTGAAGCGTTGCTGCAGCTCCTGCAGGACTGGCAGCCGAGTGCCGAGACGCGCTGGAGCAAGCGCGCACCGGCGTAAATGCTCGCCGCCCGGCCTGTACAGAAAACAACCAGATCTGTGCAGGCGTCGTGCTTCGTGGCTTGCAATGGGTTCGCCGATGGTTATCCACAGCACTCTCCACAGTAACCGGGGATAACTGGAAGGAACCCACCAGGCGAGGCGGCAAACAGGTCCGAAAAGCCTTGCACAACCTTTGCTGCCGTGCCGTCTTACAGGCCACAAGCGGTTCGGTTAAAAAACGAACAAACCGCTGCAAGCCGCGTAACTCATGGCATACAGCCTTCAACTCAAAGCTTATCCACAGAACGCCTAACAGATATCCGGGATAACCTCATCAGCAGAAAGCTGCACCCGCGCCAACAACGAACTTCCCTGGGGACAACGCCTCCAATCGCATAGGCCTACTCAAGGAACCTCTCATGTTGTCCCGGTCAGCTGCTGCCATCCCGCGCCCTCATTCAACTCGCCTGTTGATGTCGGTGCCGCTCCAATGATGAGCTTCCTCGCCATGGTATTGGCGGCTTTCGTCTGCTTTGCGCTGGTCTTCTTCATCAAGCAACGGCAGTACAACCATCCGGCCCTGCGTCTCCCCTATGCGCTAAAGCAGCCGCTGTTCCACCCCAGCGAACGCGAGCTGCTAGAGCTATTGCAGGCGGCGTTGGGTGAGCGTTTCGTCATCCTCGCCAAGGTGCGCCTGGCGGACGTCGTCGACGTCACCGCCATCCCGCGCCGTGCGCCCTGGTATCGCGCCGTCAACCGTATCTCGGCGGCCCGCTTCGATTTTCTGCTGTGCGACAGGACGACACTGGAGCCGCAATGCGCCATCGAAATGGAACCGGCAGACGCGGCCAACACCTTTGTCGATGAACTGTGCCAGACCATTGGCCTGCCGCTGGTTCGCCTGTCGGCGGAAACGGCGCGCGCCTATGACCGGCTGTGTGCCGCCGTCGAGCAGGCCATTGAAACTCGGTCGTAGGCCTTGGACCCGTCACGACCGCCCCCAGAGGGCTGCGGTTTCGGCTCGCCGGTGATCGAATCGAGGTGAGTTTCGCGCGACAATCGTAGGGCTGCGGCCCTCCATAACGCCGCGCCCCTTTCCCGGAGACACCCTGCTCGTGATCACCCCATGCTGCTGAAAGCCCGCCTGCAGGCGCTGTTCGGGCTTGCTTCTCGTCTGATAAGCCGTTACCCGGGAACCTTCGCACTGTTTGGTTTCTGCTCGGGCCTAGCCAGTTTCGTGCTGGTTGAACGCCAGGCCGGACTAGCCAAGTTCATCGCCGCCCTGATGCTGGTCAGCTGGCTGTGGCTGATGCTGGAGAAAAGTCTGCGCGCTGGCCTGGAACGTCGCTTCGGTTGGAAGGTGCCGCCGCCGCTGCTGCGTTACGTGACGCAGATGGTCCACCAGGAAAGTCTGTTCTTCATCATTCCCTTTTTCTTTATCACCACCACCTGGAACAGCGGCCAGGCCGCATTCACCGTGCTGCTGGGCGTAGCAGCGCTCGTGTCATTGGTCGACCCGCTCTATTACAAGTGGCTGGCGCCGCGACGCTGGGTCTATTTGGCTTTTCACGCGCTGACACTGTTCGCCGTTCTGCTGACTGCACTGCCGATCATCTTTCACCTGTCGACACCGCAGAGCTACCTCTGGGCATTGGCCATCGCCGTGGTGCTCGCCCTGCCCAGCCTCGGCGGATTGTTTACCTCTTGGAACTGGAAAAGCGTGCTGGGAATACTGTCGCTCGCCGCCGTGGTCGGCCTGGCCGGCTGGCTGGGACGCACCTGGGTGCCGCCGGCAACGCTCTGGCTGACGGACGTCGCAGTGACCATGACCCTCGACAATGAGTCGCGCAAGCCGGGTAATCGCCTGCGTGAACTGACCAGCCAACAGCTGCATGGCAATGGCCTCTATGCTTTTACTGCGATCAACGCGCCGCGCGGCCTGAAAGAGCGGATCTATCATGAATGGACGCACAACGGTCGACGAGTCGATCGTATTCCTCTGGAGATCAGTGGCGGCCGAGATGCTGGCTACCGCGCCTGGACTCACAAGCGCAATTTCCCCGCGCAGGCCCAAGGTAAATGGCGCATACGGGTGATGACCGAGGCAGGACAAATGATCGGCATGCTGCGCTTCGAGGTCGTGGAATGAACCGCTGAAGCCAGGCGGCATCGAACGGCAAAGGGCGTCCGCTACTGGCCATGGAGGAATGCATGGAATGGTGGGACATATTAAGCCGCACCGTTGCCTCGGAATTCTCTGACATCCCTGACTTCGAGCATGCGATTCGCGTAACCGTACGGTTGGTTCTGGCCGCGTTTCTGGGGGGTGTGCTCGGCTACGAACGTGAATCCAAGGGCAAGGCCGCCGGTCTGCGAACCCACATGCTTGTGTCGCTGGGCGCTGCGCTCTTCGTGCTGGTACCGCTCGAAGCGGGAATGCCCATCGAGGACCTCTCACGGGTCATGCAGGGTATTGTCACCGGCATTGGCTTTCTTGGCGCCGGCACTATTCTCAAGGGAAGCTCGGTTCAGGACGTAAAAGGCCTCACCACCGCCGCCGGCATCTGGCTGACCGCCGCCATCGGGGTTGCCACGGGGTTGGGTCACGAATCCACCGCCGTAATGACCACGGCCTTCGCACTGGTGATCTTTCTGCTGATGCCTCGCCTGGAGCAGCATGCGGCGCATAGGTCGGCCGATACCGAAAAGAAGGGGCGTGATCAGGATGACTCCCCATGACAACCGCCTGCAGCTTTCCTTCAGGAGTAGATCATGCATAACCGTTACGCTTACCTGGCCACCGGAGCGCTGATGCTTGGCCTGGCTGGCTGCGGCGATACCGCCACCCTGCCAGTCGAAGCGGGTTACGGCCCGGACCCTGCGCTGCCCGCGCCTAACAAGACGCTGATCCCGACTGTCAACATCGCCGAGGCCACCGGGTGGCCTGAGGGCCGGACCCCGCAAGCGGCCGCCGGCCTCCAGGTTCAAGCATTCGCCGACAACCTCGACCACCCGCGCTGGCTCTATGTGCTGCCCAATGGTGACGTGCTCGTGGCCGAAAGCAATGCGCCCGCGAAGCCGGAGGACGGCCAGGGCATTCGTGGCTGGATCATGAAAAAGGTCATGGTGCGGGCGGGCTCCGGCGGCAAGAGCGCCGACCGTATTACGCTATTGCGTGACCGCGATGGTGACGGCACGCTCGAAGACCGCTCGGTATTTATCGAGGGGTTGCGCTCACCGTTCGGCATGGCCCTCATAGGTGATCAGTTGTATGTCGCCAACACTGATGCACTGGTGCGCTTCCCCTACACGCAAGGCGTTACCCGCATCGACGCGGCGGCTGAGAAAGTCATCGACCTGCCCGCAGGGCCGATCAATCATCACTGGACCAAGAATGTCATCGCCAGCCCGGACGGATCACGGCTGTACGTCACCAGCGGCTCCAACAGCAACGTTGCCGAGAACGGCATGGAAGCGGAGGAAAACCGCGCAGCCATCCTCGAAGTTGACCCGCAGAAAAAAACGCTGCGGTTGTTTGCCTCCGGCCTGCGCAACCCCAACGGCCTGGCGTGGCAACCCGATAGCGGCGAGCTGTGGACCACTGTGAATGAACGCGACGAGATCGGCAGCGACCTGGTGCCGGACTACATGACCTCTGTCCAAGACGGAGGCTTCTACGGCTGGCCCTATAGCTATTACGGTCAACACGTCGACGAGCGGGTCAAGCCGCAACGTCCGGACCTGGTGGCTAAAGCCATCGTGCCCGATTATGCGCTTGGCGCACACACAGCCTCTCTCGGCCTGACCTTTTATGAAGGTTCGCTGCTGCCCGAGCACTACCGACACGGCGCCTTCATCGGCCAGCATGGTTCATGGAACCGTAAGCCGCGCAGTGGCTATAAAGTGGTGTTCGTGCCCTTCAAGGATGGCGAGCCGGACGACACTGCCCAAGATGTCCTGACCGGCTTTCTCAATGAGGAGGAGCAGGCCATGGGTCGCCCGGTAGGCGTCGCGGTGGACAAAGCTGGAGCGCTGTTGGTGGCCGATGACGTCGGTAACGTGATCTGGCGGGTAACACCCAACCACCGGTAAAGGGTGCGAATCGCGACCGGCCCCCAACCGGTCGCGCCAGGCCTGGTCAGAGGATGACCGGCAACGGATGCACCAGCCGGATCTCCTCCGGCGACAGCTCGACACCGTAGGCCAACACTTCGACGCCCGCCGCAACGGCTTCCCGCAGTGCGAAGGCGTAGGCCGGGTCGACCTCGCTGGCGGGGCGGACCGCCTCGATGTCAGTAAGGTTGACGCAATACAGTTGTACCGCCCGTATGCCTTGGCCAGCCAACGCCGCCAGTTCACGCAAATGGCGAGCACCGCGGGTCGTCACCGCATCTGGAAAGGCCGCAACAGCGGTATCTGCGAACCCCAGGGTCACGCTTTTGACTTCAACGAACGCCGGCCCGGCGGGATAGTCGAGGCGGAAATCCACGCGGCTGTTCTCGATGCCGTAGGCCACCTCACGCTTGAGCGCAGTGAAGCCGCTCAGTTCCCCAATCACGCCTGCCAGCAGGGCTTCTTCGACCAGCCGATTAGCGCGTGCCGTGTTGACACAAGCCAGGCGCCCCTGCGGCGTTTCCACCAGCTCCCAGGTGCCTGGCAGCTTTCGCTTGGGGTCGCTGTTGCGCTGGAACCACACGCGTGCGCCCTCGCCCATACAATTGAGCATCGAGCCGGTATTCGGACAATGGATGCACAGTTCTTCACCAGCCTCAGTGACCACATCGGCAAGGAAGCGCTTGTAGCGTCGAATCAGGCGTCCCTGCTCCAGAGGCGTTGAAAACAGCATCAGCCTTTCCAGCTCTGCAAACCACGGGCAATGCGCTCGACGGCCTGCTCCAGCCGAGGCAAATCCTGAGTGTAGGCGAAGCGTACATGATGGCCGGCCTGGTGCCGTCCGAAATCCAGCCCGGGCGTGATAGCGACAAATTCGGTTTCCAGCATGTGCTGGCAGAAGGCATAGGCATCACCGCCAATGGCGCTGATATCGGCGTAGAGATAAAAAGCGCCTTCCGGCTCCACCGCGATACCGAAGCCCAGTTCGCGCAACGCCGGTAGCAGGAAATCGCGACGCTTGGCGAATTCTCGGCGACGCGCCTCGAGAATCTCGAGCGTGCCCGGCTCGAAACAGGCCAGCGCGGCATGCTGCGCCATGGTTGGTGCACTGATGTAGAGGTTCTGCGCGAGCTTTTCCAGTTCGCTGACGGCCTGAGGTGGCGCGACCAGCCAGCCGAGGCGCCAGCCGGTCATGCCGAAGTACTTGGAAAAGCTGTTGAGTACGAACGCCGAGTCGTCGACTTCCAGCACACTGGCCGCATCGGTGCCATAGGTGAGGCCATGGTAGATCTCGTCGACTACAAGATGCCCACCGCGCGAGTTCAGCGCTGCAGAAAGCCCCGCCAGCTCGTCACGGGTCAGCAGAGTGCCGGTGGGGTTGGCCGGCGAAGCCACCAGGGCGCCAACGCTGTCCTTGTCCCAATAACGCTCGACCAGATGGGGCGTCAGTTGATAACGCACATCTGCACCCACCGGAACCAGCTGCGCGGCACCTTCGATCAGGCGCAGAAAATGCCGGTTGCACGGGTAGCCGGGATCCGCCAAAAGCCAATGTTTGCCCGGATCTACCAGCAGACTGCTGGCCAGAAGAAGCGCACCGGATCCGCCGGGAGTAATCAGCACGCGTTCGGGGTCAATAGACAGTTGATAGCGCTGCTCGTAGAAACCGGCAATCGCCTCGCGCAACTGCGGCAGCCCTCGGGCAGCGGTGTAGCGGGTATGACCAGCAGCGAGGGCAGCCTGACCAGCCGCAACAATGGGCGCGGCGGTGGTGAAGTCCGGCTCTCCTATTTCCAGGTGAATGACATCATGTCCAGACGCCTGTAATTGATTAGCCCGGGCCAGCAATGCCATGACGTGAAAGGGTTCGATTGCACGGCTACGCGCGCTATATGACGAGGTCATCTGACCTTCCTGACGAGTACAAAACGTGAATTCTACCGAAGGTCCCCCTGACACCGCAGCCACCGTGATATTCGGGAGTAGCGCACCCCGATGCGATCTGGTAAGTTCGCCCGCTTGCAGCCGCAGGGCCGGCACGGGCCGGCAGAGGGATTTCACTATCCTGCGCAATGGACATAGCGAGAGGCGTTCATCCATGCCCATTACTAAGACGACACCCAGCAACCAACTGATCCGCGCCTTCGTTCCCTATAAGGAGTCCAAGGGCGAGGAATACATGAGCGATGACATGCGCGCTCATTTCACCGGCATCCTCAATAAGTGGAAGCTGGAGCTGATGGAAGAAGTCGACCGCACCGTGCATCACATGCAGGACGAAGCGGCCAATTTCCCCGATCCGGCCGACCGCGCCAGCCAGGAAGAAGAGTTCAGCCTGGAACTGCGTGCCCGTGACCGCGAGCGCAAGCTGATCAAGAAGATCGACGAGACGCTGCAGCTGATCGAAGACAACGAGTACGGCTGGTGCGATTCGTGCGGCGTCGAAATCGGTATCCGTCGTTTGGAAGCCCGCCCCACCGCCACGCTGTGCATTGATTGCAAGACGCTGGCAGAGATCAAGGAAAAGCAGATCGGTTCCTGATCCCGAACGGGGCGCTACGGCGCCCCGCTTCATTTATGCCCTCCTGCGCCCTTGCTTCATCCCGCCTCGACGCCCCTTATCCGAGCCGGCTCATGTCCGCACCCTCTTCGTATATAGGCCGCTTCGCGCCGACCCCCAGTGGTTACCTGCACTTCGGCTCGCTGATTGCCGCCCTCGCCTCCTATCTCGACGCCCGTGCTGCTGGTGGGCGCTGGCTGTTGCGCATGGAGGACCTCGATCCGCCGCGTGAAATGCCAGGCGCGCAGTCAGCGATTCTCCGGGCGCTGGAGGCCTACGGGTTTCAGTGGGATGGAGAGATGGTCCGCCAGAGCGATCGGCTTGAAGTCTATAACGAGGTGATCGAAAAACTCAGGCAGGACGGCCATGCATATGCCTGCAACTGTTCACGCAAACAATTGCAGGCGTTCGCCGGACTGTACCCAGGCTTGTGCCGCGAAGCAGGCCGCGACACCCAAGACGCCGCCATTCGCCTGCGCGTACCGGATCGGACCTACAGCTTCAATGACCGCGTTCAGGGTCAGTACAGCCAGGACTTGAGCCGTGAAGTGGGTGATTTCGTCATCCGCCGTCGAGACGGGCTGATCGCCTATCAGCTGGCGGTGGTGCTCGACGATGCCTGGCAAGGCATCACCGACATCGTTCGCGGCGCCGACCTGCTCGACTCCACGCCGCGCCAGCTGTTCCTGCAGGAGCTGCTTGGCCTACCCCGCCCGCGCTATCTGCACGTACCGCTGATCATCCAGCCGGACGGCCATAAGCTGGGCAAGCGTTACCGATCGCCCCCGCTGGAGCCAGCCCAAGCCACACCCTTGTTGCTGCGTGCGTTGCGCGCGCTCGGCCAAACCACCCTCGGCGAGCTGTCCGACGCCCTGCCCGATGAGGTACTGAGCTGGGCGACCGCCCACTGGGATATCGAGCGCATTCCTCGCTGTCGCACCCTCGCCGAGTCGCAGCTGCGCTGAGGCGGCATCTTTGCCTATCGGCGCGAGCCAACCGACACGCGTCGCTCTTTTCTGCCAGCCTGTGGCCTGCCGCTTGCCGCTTCCTTTACCATCCGCCTACTTTCGACACGAGTTCCAGCATGTACATCTACCGACTGGTGCTGCTCCTGGTGGTGGGGATCTATCTGTTTTCCCCTGCCATCATGGACTGGTGGATTGACCCCAACGGCGCGTGGTACCGGCCTTATCTGTTGTGGCTGATTCTCATCGTGGTGACCTTCATTCTTCAGAGTCAACGCGATGCAGACGAGCTTTAGCCTCAGCCACCTGATTCTGATCAGTGTCGCCTACCTGCTGGTGCTGTTCGGCGTCGCCTGGGTCAGCGAGCGCGGGCTGATCCCGCGCAGCATCATTCGCCACCCGCTCACCTACACGCTGTCCCTTGGTGTCTACGCGAGTGCCTGGGCGTTCTATGGCACGGTGGGGCTGGCCTATCAGTACGGGTACGGCTTCCTCGCCACCTACCTGGGCGTGTGCGGCGCATTTCTGCTGGCGCCGGTACTGCTTTATCCGATACTACGCATTACCCGGACCTACCAGCTGGCGTCGCTGGCGGACCTGTTCGCCTTCCGCTTCCGTAGCACCTGGAGCGGCGCACTGACCACAGTGGTCATGCTGATTGGCATGCTGCCACTACTCGCGTTGCAGATTCAGGCAGTTGCCGACGCCATCGGAATTCTCACCCTCGAGCCTCTGCAGGAACGGGTCGCGCTGGGTTACTGCGTGATGATCATGCTGTTCACCATTCTTTTCGGTGCCCGGCATATCGCCACGCGCGAGAAGCATGAAGGACTGGTGTTCGCAATCGCCTTCGAATCGGTGGTCAAGCTGCTGACCTTCGGTGCCATTGGTCTGTATGCACTGTTTGTCGTGTTTGGCGGGCCGCATCAGCTCGAAATCTGGCTGCTGCAGAACCAATCGGCGCTGCAGGCCCTGCACACGCCGCTGCAGGAAGGGCCGTGGCGCACCCTGCTGCTGGTGTTTTTCGCCTCTGCGATCGTGATGCCGCACATGTATCACATGACCTTTACCGAAAACCTCAACCCGCGCGCACTGGTCAGCGCCAGCTGGGGCCTGCCGTTGTATCTGCTGCTGATGAGCCTGGCCGTACCGCTGATTCTCTGGGCCGGGCTCAAGCTGGGCGTCAGCACCAACCCCGAGTACTTCACACTCGGCCTCGGCATTACAGCGCAGAGCGAGGCACTGACGCTGCTGGCTTTCGTCGGCGGGCTTTCAGCCTCCAGCGGACTGATCATCGTCAGCACCCTAGCCTTGTCGGGGATGGCGCTCAACCACTTGGTACTACCGCTCTACCAGCCGCCCACCGAAGGCAACATTTACCGCTGGTTGAAATGGACCCGCCGCAGCCTGATCATCGCGATCATCATGGCCGGCTACGGCTTCTATTTGTTACTCGGTGCGGAACAGGATCTGTCGAACCTGGGCATCGTCGCCTTTGTGGCGACTCTGCAGTTTCTGCCTGGCGTGTTGTCGGTGCTGTATTGGCCGACCGCCAATCGTCGCGGCTACATCGTTGGGCTGCTGGCCGGCATCGCCGTCTGGGTTGTGACCATGCTGCTGCCGCTGATTGGCAACCTTGATGGTTTCTATATCCCGCTGTTCAACGTCGTTTACGTGCTCGACGACACCAGCTGGCACCTGGCGGCAATCGCCTCGCTGGCGGTCAACGTACTGGCGTTTTCGCTGTTCTCGTTGTTCACCGAGACCAGCCCCGAGGAGCAAGCCGCAGCCGAAGCCTGTGCAGTGGAAAACGTACGCCGACCGCAGCGTCGTGAATTGGCAGCTGCCTCGCCGCAGGAGTTCGCCACCCAACTGGCCAAGCCCCTGGGCGCCAAGACCGCGCAGCGTGAAGTGGAACAGGCGCTGCGCGATCTGCAGCTCCCCTTTGACGAGCATCGCCCCTATGCCTTGCGCCGGCTGCGCGACCGCATCGAGGCAAACCTGTCGGGCCTGATGGGTCCGAGCGTTGCCCAGGACATCGTCGAGAACTTCCTCTCTTACAAGAACGGCGCAGACAGCTACGTCACCGAAGATATCCATTTCATCGAGAGTCGCCTGGAGGATTATCACTCGCGCCTGACCGGCCTGGCCGCCGAGCTCGATGCACTGCGCCGCTATCACCGGCAGACCCTGCAGGAGCTGCCGATGGGTGTCTGCTCGCTGGCCAAGGATCAGGAAATCCTGATGTGGAACAGAGCCCTGGAAGAACTTACCGAGATTCCCGCGCTGCAGGTGGTGGGCTCGCGCCTGTCGACCATCGCCGAACCTTGGCAGAGCTTGCTGAGCGACTTCACTCAGCAGAGAGAAGAGCACCTGCATAAACAACGGTTGCAACTGGACGGCCACAGCCGATGCCTGAACCTGCACAAGGCCGCGATCGCCGAGCCATTGGCACCGGGTAGCAGCGGGCTGGTACTACTGATCGAAGACCTCACCGAGACCCAGCAGCTTGAAGACCGGCTGGTTCACTCCGAACGCCTGGCCAGCATTGGTCGACTGGCGGCCGGGGTCGCCCACGAAATCGGCAACCCAATCACCGGCATCGCCTGCCTGGCGCAGAACCTGCGCGAGGAGCGCGAGGCAGACCCGGAAATCATCGAGACCAGCAACCAAATCGTCGAGCAGACCAAGCGGGTCTCGCGCATCGTTCAGTCGCTGATGAGTTTCGCCCACGCCGGCGGCAGGCAGCAGGACCGGTACCCGGTAAGCCTGGCCGAGGTGGCTCAAGATGCCATTGCCCTGCTCTCACTCAACCGCCACGGTACCGAGGTGCGCTTTTTCAACCTCTGCGACCCTGGTCATGTGGCCGAAGGAGACCCGCAGCGGCTCGCTCAGGTGCTGATCAATCTGCTGTCCAATGCCCGAGATGCATCGGAACCCGGCGGCGCCATCCGAGTGCGCAGCGAAGTCTCCGAACAGACCGTCTATCTCATCGTCGAAGACGAAGGCAGCGGCATTCCGCAGTCGATTCAGGATCGACTTTTCGAGCCGTTTTTCACGACCAAGGATCCAGGCGAGGGCACAGGGCTGGGCCTCGCACTGGTCTATTCGATCGTGGAAGAGCATTATGGGCAAATCAATATTGATAGCCCGGCCGACCCGGAAACCAAACGCGGCACGCGTTTCCGCATCACCCTGCCGCGTCATGTCGAGGCAACAGATTCCGGTGATTGACGAGGCGACGGCAGTCTTAGCCAGATCTCGACCCCAGCGTATAGCTGGCCCCGCCGCGACCTGGATGGAGATGACGCTGGCGCCCCGAAGCCGCATCAAGTCGCACCGCGGCGGCTTGCACAGGTTCATAAACGAGCCCTTCTTCAGCGCCGTTTCCAACCGATGTGTAGCCGCCTTCAGACCGTCGAGAGAGTACTGATGTCCCATATTCTGATCGTCGAAGACGAAACCATTATCCGCTCCGCCCTGCGCCGACTGCTCGAGCGCAACCAATACGAGGTCAGCGAAGCCGGCTCGGTACAGGAGGCGCAAGAGCGCTTCAGCATTCCCTCTTTCGATCTGATCGTCAGCGACCTGCGCCTGCCAGGGGCTCCTGGCACCGAGCTGATCAAGCTGGCCGAAGGCACACCCGTACTGATCATGACCAGCTACGCCAGCCTGCGCTCGGCAGTGGACTCGATGAAAATGGGCGCGGTGGACTACATCGCCAAGCCCTTTGACCACGACGAGATGCTGCAAACCGTGGCGCGCATTCTTCATGATCGGCAGCAAGCTGCCGCAGCGCCAACTGCGGCGTCACGCAACGCCACGCCCGCTGCTGGCGCAACGACCGGAGACTCGATCAACGGTGATCTTGGCATCATCGGCCGCTGCGGTCCGATGCAAGATTTGTTCGGCAAGATCCGCAAGGTCGCTCCGAGCGACTCCAATGTGCTGATCCAGGGCGAATCGGGTACTGGCAAAGAGCTGGTTGCCCGAGCGATGCATAACCTTTCCCGTCGCGCCAAGGCGCCGATGATCTCGGTCAATTGTGCCGCCATCCCGGAAACCCTGATCGAGTCAGAACTCTTCGGCCACGAGAAGGGCGCCTTTACCGGAGCCAATGCCGGCCGCGCAGGCCTGGTCGAGGCCGCGGATGGCGGCACCCTGTTCCTCGACGAAATAGGAGAGCTGCCGCTGGAGGCACAGGCGCGACTGTTACGTGTATTGCAGGAAGGCGAAATTCGGCGGGTAGGCTCTACCCAATCGCAAAAAGTCGACGTGCGCTTGGTCGCGGCGACCCACCGCGACCTGAAGACGCTGGCCAAAAACGGGCAATTTCGTGAGGACCTCTACTACCGGCTGCACGTCATCGCCTTGAAACTCCCGCCCCTGCGTGAGCGCGGCGCCGATGTGCTGGAGATAGCCAAGGCCTTTCTGGCACGCCAGAGCGAGCGCATGGGCAGTGATGGATTGCACTTTTCCCGCGAGGCCGAGCAGGCCGTACGGCAGTACGGCTGGCCGGGGAACGTGCGCGAACTGGAGAATGCCATCGAGCGCGCCGCGATTCTCAGTGAGAGTGAAGAGATCAGCGCTGAGCTACTGGGTATCGATGTTGAGCTCGACCCTCTCGACGAGGATTTCGACGAACCCGGCGTTCCGCTCGGTTCCGCTGTCTCCACCAGTAACGAGCCGACCGAGGATCTGTCGCTGGAAGATTATTTCCAGCATTTCGTGCTTGAGCACCAGGACCACATGACCGAGACCGAGCTCGCCCGCAAGCTTGGCATCAGCCGCAAGTGCCTGTGGGAGCGTCGCCAGCGACTCGGAATACCACGACGCAAATCGGCCGCCGCTGGGTAGTGCGCTGTTACCGCCACTACCAAGACGTAACAAAATGCGGGTTCATCGGTAACGGCCACCACAGATTCTTCGGGTAATGCCACCCACAGAAAAAAACAAGCCATTGATTTTAAAGGCTTTTCAAAAACTGGCACGGCGAATGCTTTATATCTAGCACAACAACAATAACAAGCAGACCCACAATAAGAACAAGACGTACCGGCTCTAGCAAAATAAAGACAATAAGGCAGAGACGTAGCTAACTGATTCTTTTGGAGAGGAATTGCCAAATGGGGTTTTGCCCCATGACCAGGCTGAGAACAACAAAAACTGCATAAGCAGCGCCTGAACTGGTTGGATCGAATGATCAATGGTAAATCAGCGACCAAAGAAATCCGTTTGCTCTTTGCTCCCTAGGTAGGAGCGGTTCCTGGACGCGATAGCTGAAGGGAGCGGGCGATCCAAACAAAAACAACACGCCCGAAATACTAATAACAACAAAGCACGCGACATCATTTAAAAGGGGGAGCTTAGGCTCCCCCTAGTGCTTTCTGGCCCAGGCCGTGCTTTGACACCTCTCCGCGCTTCGTTCACCATCCCTGCTCCCGGTGCTAGAATCCACGCCTGTTTCGTGGCCATTCACCTCGCCACCTTGTCATTTCGCCACACAGTGCCTCTCATGCTGAAAAAGCTGTTCCAGTCTTTTCGTTTTCCCCTGCGCCGACTCCCGCATCCTCGTCGCACCCCCGAAATACTGTCCAGCCGGCAGCATTCGCTGCACCGCAACGATCTCAGCCGACACGCTGTCAGCGTCGTTGAGCGCCTCCAGCATGCCGGCTACGAGGCTTATGTCGTGGGCGGATGCGTCCGCGACCTGCTGCTGGATCTGGAACCCAAGGACTACGATGTGGCCACCAGCGCCACTCCTGAGCAGGTACGCGCCGAATTTCGCAACGCCCGCGTCATTGGCCGTCGCTTTAAGCTGGTCCATGTGCATTTCGGGCGCGAGATCATCGAAGTTGCGACCTTCCGCGCCAACCACCCGGAAGAAGACGATGATGAAGCCAACCACTTGGCTTCTCGCAACGAGAGCGGGCGGATTCTGCGTGACAATATCTACGGCACGCTGGAAGACGATGCACAGCGCCGCGACTTCACCATCAATGCGCTGTACTACGACCCTTCCTCTGAGCGGATCCTCGACCACACCCATGGCGTGCACGACATTCGCAACAGGCTGATACGTCTGATTGGCGACCCAGAGCAGCGCTACCAGGAAGATCCGGTGCGTATGCTGCGAGCAGTCCGCTTTGCCGCCAAGCTGAACTTCGAAATCGAAAAGCACAGCGCCGAGCCGATTGCGGACCTGGCCGAGCTGTTGAACGACGTGCCGTCTGCGCGCCTGTTTGATGAAATCATCAAGCTGTTCCTTAGCGGCAAAGCCGAGCGCACCTTCGAATTGCTGCTCGAATACGACCTGTTCGCACCGCTATTCCCAGCCAGCGCCGATGCACTGGAAGACAACCCCGAGTATGCCGGCACGCTGATCCGCAACGCCCTGATCAATACCGATCTGCGTATCGCCCAGGGCAAGCCCGTCACCCCGGCTTTCCTGTTTGCGGCGCTGCTCTGGCCGGCCTTGCCGGCGCGGGTCGCCGAGGTTCAGGCACGGGGCCTGCCGCCGATCCCGGCCATGCAGGAAGCGGCACACGACCTCATTTGGGAGCAGTGCCAGCGCACCGCTATACCAAAGCGTTTCACCATGCCTATGCGCGAGATCTGGGACATGCAGGAACGCCTGCCGCGCCGTCAGGGTCGCCGTGCGGATCAGCTTCTGGAGAACCCGCGCTTCCGTGCCGGCTACGATTTCCTGCTGCTGCGTGAGAGTGCCGGTGAAAAAACCGATGGCCTGGGTGACTGGTGGACGGACTACCAGGAAGCCAACGAGAGCGAGCGTCGTAACATGATTCGGGGGCTGAGCAACAAGGACGACGGCAGTGGTGCTCCACGCAAACGACGTCGCAGCAACCGCCGCAAGCGCGGTCCTAGCGAAAGCGCACCGGCGTCTGCCGATTAAATGGACCGGGTTTATATCGGCCTTGGGAGCAATCTGGCCGAACCTCGTCAGCAGCTGCGTAGCGCCCTCGACGCCCTGACCAGAATCCCCAACACGCAACTCGCCGCTGTGTCCTCGCTTTATCTCAGCGACCCACTCGGCCCGCCGGATCAGCCGCGTTACCACAATGCCGTGGCTGCACTGAACACTTCATTACCCCCCCTGGCCCTGCTCGATGCACTCCAAGCCATCGAGCTGGCCCACGGCCGTCAACGCAAAGCCGAGCGCTGGGGCCCGCGTACATTGGATCTGGATATTTTGCTATTTGGGGATCGCCTGATCAGCGACTCGCGCCTGACGGTGCCGCACTACCACATGCATGCCAGAGCCTTCGTTCTCTACCCGCTCGCCGAGATTGCCATAGACGGCCTGCGGCTTGCCGACGGCCGCTCACTGGCCGAGCTGCTCGCGGCCTGCCCGTACGCAGGCCTCGAGCGGCTCGGCGAGCCGCTGTAACCCCCGGGTAACAGATGTAACCTGTGGGTAACACTCACGATTGACTTAGTTCGCCGCCATCTGGACTATAAGCGCCCTCTGCCGGCACGCATCGAAACGGGGCAACCCTGACGCTCCGCCTGCACCCGTGATCCCCGAGAGGCTTTAGGAGGACGGCATTCATGCCAGACGTAACCTTGACCACCCTGCAAGGCCTCAAGCAGAAAGGCGACAAGATCGCCATGCTGACCTGCTATGACGCCACCTTCGCCAAGATAGCCTGCGAGGCCGGTGTCGAGATGCTGCTCATCGGTGACTCCTTGGGGATGGTCCTGCAAGGTCACGACAGCACCCTGCCGGTTTCGGTTGACGAGATGGCGTATCACACGGCCTGTGTCAAACGTGGCAACCGCGGGGCGATGATCGTCGCTGATCTGCCGTTCATGGCCAACGCCACCCTCGAACAGACGCTGAACAACTCAGCGGCCCTGATGAAGGCCGGCGCGCACATGATCAAGGTCGAGGGCGCAGCTTGGCTGGCCGAATCCATTCGCCTGTTGGCCGAGCGCGGTATCCCCGTCTGTGCGCACATGGGGCTCACTCCGCAGGCCGTGAACATTTTTGGCGGTTACAAGGTTCAGGGCCGTCAAGAAGCCCAGGCGCAGCAGATGATTGCTGACGCCAAAGCGCTGGAGGATGCCGGGGCGGCGATGCTGCTACTCGAATGTGTTCCGAGTGAACTGGCCGCACGCATTACCCAGGCGGTGACGGTCCCGGTCATCGGGATTGGCGCCGGTAGCGCAACAGATGGCCAGGTGCTGGTCCTGCACGACATGCTCGGCCTGTCGCTGACCGGCCGAGCGCCGAAATTCGTCAAGAACTTCATGCGCGAACATGGCGATATTCCAACCGCCATCGCCGCCTACGTCCAGGCGGTTAAGTCCGTTGAGTTTCCTGCCGCAGAACACGGGTTCTCAGCATGAACGTGGTGAAAACTGTTGCCGACCTGCGCGCCGCAGTAACCCGCGCACGGGGCGAAGGCAAGCGCATCGGCTTTGTGCCGACCATGGGCAACCTGCATGCCGGCCACATTGCATTGATCAAGAAGGCCGGCCAGCGCGCTGACTTCGTGGTTGCCAGCATCTTTGTCAATCCGCTGCAGTTCGGCCCCAATGAGGACCTTGCCAACTACCCGCGTACGCTGACGGCCGACCAGGACAAGCTGTTCGAGGCTGGCTGCCACCTGCTATTCGCACCCAGCGTCGAGGAGATGTATCCGCATGGTCAGGCGCTGCAGACCATCGTCCGCGTACCAGGCGTGTCCGAAGGGCTCTGCGGTGGCAGCCGTCCAGGCCATTTCGACGGCGTCTCTACCGTTGTCAGCAAACTGTTCAACATGGTGCTGCCGGACCTGGCGGTCTTCGGCCAGAAGGATTTCCAACAGCTGGCGGTTATCCGCACCATGGTCCGCGACTTGAACATGCCCGTGCAGATCATTGGCGAACCCATCGTGCGCGCTGAAGACGGCCTCGCACTGTCCTCACGTAACGGTTACCTCACCACTGATGAGCGCACAACCGCCCCGGTGTTGCACCGCACACTGCAGCAACTCGCCGATGCCATTCGTAACGGTGAGCGCGACTACCCTGCACTGCTTGCTTCCGGTCGTCAGCGGCTGCAGACCGCCGGCCTGCGCCCGGACTACCTGGAAGTTCGCAACGCACTGGATCTTAGCCCGGTCACCGCCGACAGCCGCGAATTGGTGATTCTCGCCGCGGCCTATCTCGGCAAGACCCGGCTGCTGGATAACCTGCTGGTCGATATCTCCCAGAGCGCGTCCTGATACAGCCGACCATCGGCCTAACCCAGCTCGGCCCTCAGTCTTGAACACACCTGAGGGTTCGGGCACACTCTGCGCCGCTTGCGCCCCCGGAGGACCCCGCCATGCACGCCATCATGCTCAAGGCTAAACTGCACCGCGCCCAGGTGACCCACTCGGTTCTGGATTACGAAGGCTCCTGCGCCATAGACGGTGACTGGCTGGACCTCGCCGGCATCCGCGAATACGAGCAGATCCAGATTTACAACGTCGACAACGGCGAGCGCTTCACGACCTATGCCATCCGCGGCGAGGAAGGCTCGAAGATCATTTCCGTCAACGGTGCCGCGGCGCACAAGGCCGGCGTGGGTCATCGAGTGATCATTTGTGCCTACGCGCACTACAGCGAAGCCGAACTGGCCAGCTTCAAGCCACACGTTTTGTATATGGGCGCCGATGGTGATCTCAGTCACACCAGCAACGCAATTCCGGTTCAGGTCGCCTGAATTCGACGTCAGTTGTTCAAAAGCCCGCATCACCCAAGTGATGCGGGCTTTTTTGTGTGCAAAGGGTTTCCCCCGACCCTATAAATCTGCAATGGTCGTCTTGTCTTGGTCGCTCTCGGTAGCCTGTGCGCAACGCTTCGGAACGCCGCGCGTTTTTGCCAGTCAGACCAGTCTCGACGGTGCAGGATGCACCGTCGCCGTTGCGGTCCAATCGCAGCGGAACGCGCCTGTCACATTCAGGACGAATGCCAGCGTGCCAGCATGATCGAATGACTGTCCGAACGAATCGCAGAGCCGCAGACAGTCCGCCAAAGCAAAGGAAGCCGCACAACCATGAGCTACTACCAGCACCCTCTCGACGCCACCGGCCTGCCATCCTGGAAGGCCTTGGAAGAACACCGCCTGGCCATGCAGAACTTCAGCATGCGCGAGGCATTCAAAGCCGATCCGACGCGCTTCGATGACCTGTCGGTTTCCTGCAGCGGCCTGTTTCTCGATTATTCGAAGAACCTGATCACCCCGGAGACCCGCACCCTGCTGGTGAACCTGGCGCGAGAGGCCGGCGTCGAGCAGGCGGCCCGCGCCATGTTCGAAGGTGAGCGGATCAACGCTTCAGAGAACCGCCCGGTATTGCACACCGCGCTGCGCCGACCGATGGGTGAATCGGTGATGGTCGACGGGAAGAACATCATTCGTGACGTGCATGCGGCGCTGGCGCAGATGACCGACATCGTCACCCGCATCCACAACAACCTGTGGCGCGGCTTCAGCGACAAGACCATCACCGACGTGGTGAACATCGGCATTGGCGGCTCGTTCCTCGGTCCGCAGCTGGTATCCGAGGCGCTGCTGCCGTTCACCCAGCACGGCGTACGCACGCACTACCTGGCGAACATCGACGGCAGCGAGTTCCGCGAAGTGACCGCCAAGCTGAATGTCGAAACCACGCTGTTCATCATCTCCAGCAAGACGTTCGGCACCCTTGAGACGCTGAAGAACGCCCAGGCCGCGCGCACCTGGTATCTGGGCAAGGGCGGCACCGAAGAGAAGCTCTACCGCCACTTCATCGCCGTCACCAGCAACAAGCAAGCGGCGGTCGAATTCGGTATCCGCGAAAAGAATATCTTCCCGATGTGGGACTGGGTCGGTGGTCGCTATTCGCTGTGGTCGGCGATCGGCTTGCCCATCGCCCTGGCTATCGGCATGTCCAACTTCAAGGATTTGCTGTCCGGCGCCTACAGCATGGACCAGCATTTCCTCAGCGAGCCGTTCGAAAGCAACATGCCGGTGCTGCTGGCAATGCTGGGCATCTGGTACCACAACTTCTGGGACGCGCAGAGCTACGCCTTTCTGCCCTACGACCACTACCTGCGCAATTTCGTCAAACACCTGCAGCAAATGGACATGGAATCCAACGGCAAGAGCGTGCGCCAGGACGGCACACCCGTGTCCTGCAACACCGGTCCGGTGATCTGGGGCGGTGTCGGCTGTAATGGCCAGCATGCCTACCATCAACTGCTGCACCAGGGCACGCCACTGATCCCCGCAGACTTCATCGTGCCGGTTGTCAGCCACAATCCGGTCGCCGATCACCACGAGTGGCTCTACGCCAACTGTCTGTCCCAGAGTCAGGCTTTGATGCGCGGCAAAACGCGCGAAGAGGCCGAAGCCGAGCTGCGAGCTAAAGGCATGGACGAAGCCGAAGTGGAGCGTCTGGCGCCGCACAAGGTCATTCCGGGTAACCGACCGAGCAACACCGTGGTTATGGAAACCATCAGTCCAGGCCGTCTCGGTGCGCTCATCGCACTCTACGAACACAAGGTGTTTGTTCAGGGCGTGATCTGGGGAATCAATTCTTTCGACCAGTGGGGCGTGGAGCTCGGCAAGGACCTGGGCAAAACCGTCTACGGACAGATGACCAGCTTCGATGCACAGCCCGCCGAGGACGCTTCGACCCAAGGCCTGATCGACTTCTTCCGCGGCCGTCATCGCGGCTGATCCGTGCAGAGCCGGACAGCGCCTTGCCGCTGTCCGGTGACCTTCCCCCACCACTTCCTGATGGCTTATGCGCACGCGGTCCTAGATTGCTCCACCAGGCCTGGGTAACACCTGCGCTTCGGGTAACATTCAAGTTCCCAGTCACGCCAGACGTTGCCTTTGGAAATCATCCGCCGTCATATCGAAACGCAGGTGCTCAGCCTCACAGGACTGGCCATCGGCGGTGTCGACTACGAAACCCCACCGGGTGACCCTGGCCTGTTCGGCCCAGAATCAGTCTGCTGGCGCGTGCACGGCGATTTCACATCCATGCTGGTGGGCGGGATCTCTGCCCTGCTGTTGCAAGCCCTGCATCCACTCGCCCTGGCCGGCGTCTGGGACCACTCGAACTTTCGCGACGACTTGCTCGGTCGGCTGCGTCGCACCGGCCAGTTCATCTCGGCTACTACTTTTGGCAGTCAGGCCGATGCACAGCGACTGATCGAGCGGATCAGGGCCATTCACCTCAAGGTTACTGGGCACGCACCGGACGGCCGCCCCTATGCCGCGTACGACCCAGACCTGCTGACCTGGGTGCACGTCGCCGAAGTCAGCAGCTTTCTCAAGGCGCACCTGCGCTACCTCAACCCCGTATTGCCAGGTCCAGAGCAAGACCGTTACTACGGCGAAGTGGCACGCATTGCCGAAGCACTCGGTGCCCGCCATGTGCCGCATTCCCGGCAAGAGGTTGACGACTACCTTGAGGCTATCCGCCCACACCTGCGCTGCGACGAGCGTTCACGAGAGATCGTGCGCATCCTGTTCGACGCCCCCGCTCCAAGTCGCTTGGCCAAGCCGTTTGGCGCGCTGATGATGCGCGCCGGCGTCGATCTGCTGCCGGACTGGGCCAGCGCCATGCTCGATCTCAGCCAGTCCGACCTCGAAAGACAACTGATCCGAATGGCTGTCAGGCGAACCGCGCCGGTCCTGCGTTGGGCCGTGCGCAGCGGTTCGGTTCACCGGGCGCGCCGCCGCATGGGCCTGCCCATACGCTAGCGTGACCGGCAGGTTCCGCATCTGGAGCCACCTTTCGGCCTGTGCCACCATGAGCACCCCGCGGAGCCCGCACCTTAATCGAGGTTCAAGATCATGCAAGACGTCGTTATCGTCGCCGCCACTCGCACCGCTGTCGGCAGCTTCCAGGGCGCGCTGGCCAACATAGCTGCCGTCGAACTGGGCGCCGCGGTGATTCGCCAACTCATTCAGCAGAGCGAAATCGATGTCGCCCAGGTCGACGAAGTCATCCTCGGCCAGGTGTTGACCGCAGGTGCGGGGCAGAACCCGGCGAGACAGGCTGCGATCAGCGCAGGGCTCCCCCATGCGGTACCGGCCATGACCCTGAACAAAGTTTGTGGATCGGGCCTAAAAGCGCTGCACCTGGCCACGCAGGCGATTCGCTGTGGCGATGCTGAGGTGGTGATTGCAGGCGGGATGGAAAACATGAGCCTGGCGCCCTACGTGATGCCCGCTGCCCGCACCGGCTTGCGCATGGGCCACGGCAAGCTGGTCGACAGCATGATTCAGGACGGCCTGTGGGACGCTTTCAACGACTACCACATGGGCATTACAGCCGAAAATCTGGTGGAGAAATACGGCATTACGCGCGAGGCTCAGGATGCGTTCGCGGCGTCCTCCCAGCAGAAAGCGGTCGCCGCCATTGAGGCGGGGCGCCTGCGCGAGGAAATCACCCCGATCAAGATTCCACAGCGCAAAGGCGAGCCGCTGGTGTTCGACGTCGACGAACAGCCGCGAGCCGGCACCACGGCAGAGAGCCTGGCCAAACTCAAACCAGCCTTCAAGAAAGACGGCAGCGTAACGGCGGGTAACGCCTCCAGCCTCAACGACGGGGCAGCCGCCGTGTTGCTGATGAGCGCCGAAAAGGCCAAGGCGCTCGGCCTACCGGTCATGGCTCGCATCGCCAGCTACGCCAACGCAGGCGTGGACCCTGCCATCATGGGCATTGCCCCGGTGTCGGCCACGCGTCGCTGCCTGGAAAAGGCCGGCTGGACGCTCGACGAACTCGACCTGATAGAAGCCAACGAAGCCTTTGCGGCACAGGCGCTGTCGGTGGGTCAGGAACTGGGCTGGGACGCGAACAAGGTGAACGTAAATGGCGGCGCCATCGCCATCGGCCACCCGATTGGCGCCTCTGGCTGCCGTATCCTGGTGACCCTGCTGCATGAAATGATCCGCCGCGACGTCCACAAAGGACTGGCGACGCTGTGCATCGGTGGCGGCCAGGGCGTCGCGCTGGCAATCGAACGCTGACCGGCAAGTAGCCCGCCGGCCATACGCCGGCGATTTCCGCTAAACTGCGCGGCCCTCTTTCACGAGTCGCCGCGCATGTCCTCTCTCGAACAGGCGCTGCGCGCCGCCTACCTCAAGCGCGAAGCACTGCTCTGCGAACTGCACCGTCAGGCCACCGACTGTTACCGGTTGTTCCATGGCAGCCAGGAGGGCGCACCTGGGCTCACCGTCGACCGTTACGGCCAGCTGCTGCAGGTGCAGAGCTTCCATCAGACACTCGAACGTGAGGCTCTGCTGGCCCTGTATGAGCAAACCTGCACGAACCTGGGTACACGCCTGTTGCTCGCCTATAACGACCGTTCTCAAGGTAACTCGCGTATTGACCGCAGTGACCCGATCTACCGCGCCGATCCTGCCGCGTTGGACGACCTGATCGGCCAGGAGGGGGGCCTGAACTACCGCGTCCGGGCGCGCCATAGCGGCCAAGACCCACTGCTTTTTCTCGATCTGCGCAATGTGCGCGGCTGGATCAAGGCCAACAGCGCTGGGAAGTCAGTGCTCAACCTCTTTGCCTATACCTGCGGCGTCGGCCTCAGCGCTGCTGCTGGCGGCGCTCGCGAGGTGTGCAACCTGGACTTCGCCGAAAGCAACCTTGCAGTCGGCCGCGAAAACAGTGCGCTGAATCCTGAGCTGGTCCCGATGCAGTTCATTCAGTCGGATTACTTTCCCGCGATCCGTCAGCTCGCCGACATGCCTATTCCACAGCGGCGCGGCCGTCCTCTGCCAGATTACCCACGCCTTTCACCCAAGCAGTTCGATCTGGTGCTGCTCGACCCACCGGCCTGGTCAAAGAGCGCCTTCGGCACGGTCGACCTGTTGCGCGACTACCAGAGCTTGCTCAAACCCGCACTGCTTGCAACCGCCGAGAACGGCGTCCTTATCTGCTGTAACAATCTGGCAAAGGTCGACCTCGACGACTGGCGAGGTCAGGTCTTGCGCTGCGCGACCAAGGCCGGGCGGCCGGTTCGGGACTGCCAGGTGCTGCCACCGGCAGCCGACTTCCCGTCAATGGACAAGAAGCCACCGCTCAAGGTGCTGATGCTCCAGTTGTGAGGCAATGCTCGCCCGCGCTCGCGAGAGGAACCCGCTTGTCATGCCATACTCCAAAGCAGCTCATCGCCTGGAAAGTAGGTCCGCATGCACAACGGATTGAAGCGCGCGCTCATCAGCCTGATGACCGCCCTGATCGTTTATTGCCTGCTCGGTTTTCTGATCCTGCCCGGAGTAGCGCAGCGCATCGCCAACCAGCAGCTGGCACATTACGCGACGGTACCGGCTCGCCTTGAGCGGATCGAGCTCAACCCGTTCACGCTTGAGCTAAGGCTCCACAACCTGCACATGGGCGAGCCGGACGCTGAACAACTGGCGTTCGAACGGTTATTTCTCGACCTCGAGTGGGACAGCCTGTGGAATCGAACTCTGCATCTTTCGGCTATCGAGCTCATTGGACCAAATGCCGAAGTCTTGTTTGACCTCGACGGCAAACTGAACCTGACCGAGCTGTTCGAGCTACCTAAGACAGAAAACTCTCCTAAAGAGGACTCCGAGCCGCTCGCCCTGCGTATCGACCGTCTGACATTGGCTGGCGGCCGAGTGCACTTCGCCGATCAGCGAACCGCAGAGCCAATCGACTTTCTCCTCGACTCGCTGGATTTCGAATTGCTCAACTTTGCGACCCGTTCAACCGACGCGGCGGACGCCGTTCTGGCTGCCAAGGGCCCGGACGGATCACATATCGAGTGGAAAGGTCAGCTGAACCTCTCCCCCATCACATCAACCGGCCAGCTTGAAATCGACGGACTGGCGCTGAAGACGTTCTGGCCCTATGTCCGCGACATGGCCCCACTCGCCCTCAACGAAGGAAAGCTGAGCCTGAAGACGAGGTATCAGCTGGACCTCAGCGAAAGCACTTCACTGCAATTGAGCAACGCGAGCGCTACGCTGGCATCGCTAAGCATTGATAGCCTTGAAGGGCAGCCACTGCTTCGTCTGATGCAAGCAGAGATTGCCCAAACTTCGCTGGACTTGCAGAAGCGACAAGTAACCCTTGGCCAAGTGCGCAGTCAGGCCCTGGAAAGTTGGCTGATCCGTGAGCCGGACGGCCAGCTCAATTGGCAGCGCCTGGTGGCAGGCAAAGCGGAGCCAATCTCGAGCGAGACAACCGAAGAACCAACTCAGGACGATCCCCAGCCAGTTCAGCAAGGGGATGCCCCCAGTCAACCTTGGCGGATCGTCATAGGTGACGCGGAACTGCGGGGTTACCAACTGCACCTGGCTGACAAAACCCCTGAGCCGAATGCTGACCTGGAAGTCGGGCCACTCGATCTGGACGTGCGCAACTTCGACAGCCGCGGCACCTCTCCAATGGATCTAAAACTGAAGACAGAGGTCGGCAAGCAAGGTTCGCTACTTACCGAGGGCAAGCTGACGTTGACCCCGATGCAGGGGAGTTTCGACGTCACGCTGGCAGGTATCGACCTGCGCTTGGCGCAGCCTTACCTCTCACCATTCGTTCACCTGGAGTTACGCAGCGGACTGCTGGCTAGCCAGCTTGCGGTTGAACTAAAGGGCATCGAGCCGCTGGCATTTCATATTGGCGGTTCCGCCGAGGTTACCCAGCTTCATACGCTCGACACCATTCAGGACCGTGACTTGGTGAAATGGCAGTCATTGCAGGTGAGCGGTCTAGACTATAGCTATCCAAACGCGCTGCAGATTGACAAGCTCGACCTGAACCAGCCCTATGCACGCTTCATTATCAACCCAGACTTGACGACCAACATCAATGACCTGCTGGTGGACAAGCCCGCAGCCACACCCAGTCAAAACGCGACTACTCCACAGGAGTCGGCATCTCCAGACGAGCCCTTCGCATTGCGGATCGGTGGCATTCAGATAGCCGACGGTTCGGCCAATTTCGCTGACCTGAGCCTGCGTCCGCCGTTCATCACTGCCATACAGGATCTTGGCGGCAGCATCGGCACCCTCGACAACCGCCAGCACAACGCTGCCAGTGTTGATATACAGGGCAAGGTTGACCGCTACGCACCCGTGAGCATCGAGGGCAGCCTGACGCCCTTCGAGCCGCTGCAGAGCCTCGACATCATCACCCGTTTCAAACAGGTCGAACTGACCACGCTCTCGCCCTACTCGGCCAAGTTCGCCGGCTACCGCATCCGCAAGGGTCGCCTGAACCTGGACCTGCATTACCGTATCCAGCAAGGACAGCTGAATGCTGAAAACGAAGTGGTGCTTGAGGAATTGGAGCTGGGCGAAAAGGTCGACAGCGAACAGGCCGTCGATCTGCCGGTACGCCTTGCCGTCGCGCTGCTGAAGGACAGCAGCGGCACCATTGCACTGAAGATTCCGGTACAGGGAGATCTCAAGAACCCGCAGTTCGACGTGGTGCCCATCATTTGGCAGACGCTGCGCAATCTGGTAGTTAAAGCCTCCAAGTCCCCATTCAAGTTTCTCGGCGGACTCGTAGGTGGAGACCAGACTGACCTCAGTCAAATCCTCTTTCCGCCGGGCAGCAGCGAACTGGACAATACTGCGCGTAGCAACCTGGATACGCTCGCAAGTGCGCTTAGGCAGCGACCGGTGTTGAGGCTTGAGATCGAAGGTATGAGCACCCCCGCAGTGGACGGCCCGCTCCTCGCCGAGCAATGGCTGGAGCGCGAATATCAACAAACCTGGTACAAAGTCTTGCAGCGACGTGGTGACACTGTACCCGCCGATCCTTCAATGCTTGAAATCAGTGAAGACGAAAAAGCCGCCATGTTGGAAGGCATCTATCGCAGCCGCCTGCAACAGCAGCCGCCCACTGAGTGGCAAAGCCTCGACGAGGACACTCGAGCGCGACAGCTGCGGCAGGCAATCCTTAGCAGCCGAGAGAGCAGCACCGCACTTCTGCGACGCCTGAGCCGTGCGCGAGCCGCCAGCATCAAGGATTATCTGGTGGACAATACAGGGCTGGCCGCGGACAGGGTTTTCCTGCTCGACACAGGCATTGCCCAGACTCCCCAAGGTAGAGAAGTCCCAACGGTGCTGCATCTGGAGGCGGAATGAAACGGACAGGCAGGCGGCAGTGGAAAGTGGGCCTTTCTTTCGCGGTCGGTTTGATGAGCTCAGGAGTCGGCGCGGACACCCTCCGTTGCGGCAGCAGCCTGATCAACACTGGCGACCGCACCTTCGAAGTGGAGCGTAAATGTGGCGAACCGGCCCAGCGTGACCTGGTCGGTTACACACTGGGCGCACATCAACGCCGCGAGATGATGCGTGAAGAATGGGTTTACGGCCCAGACAATGGCGTATTCAGCATCCTCACATTCGAGGGCAACCGGCTGGTACGGATAGAAACCAGTCGCGCCAACTGAGCTCAGGGAGTCGCCATGCGGAAAAGTATCTTGCTGGCCGCGCTTACCCTCACAATCTTTGCGCTGCAGGTGCAGGCTTCCTCGACATTTCGTTGCGGTAGCAAGCTGGTAAGCCTGAGAGATTCGACAGCCGAGGTTCAGGCCAAGTGCGGCGAACCGACTAACCGTGCATTGACCGGATACAAGGAGTTGGTCGACGAATACGGTTTTCATCAGGAGGTCCAGATTGAGGAATGGACCTACGGCCCCACCAATGGCATGTACCATTTTTTGCGCTTCGAAGGTAACCGCCTCAGTAATATCGATAGCGAACGAGGCTGATGAGCAAAAAAACCCGCTGCAAGCAGCGGGCTTTTATATTGCCTAAGCGGTTAGTCCACCGCTTTCAGGCCATCTGCAGCGACGTCTTTGACGCCTTCGATAGTCTTAGCCTTGTCGATGGCCATCTCACGTTGCGCCTCGGTGGCAACAGTCCCGGACAGAGAGACGACACCATTGTTGGTTTCGACCTCGATCTGCATGCCTGGAGTCGAGTCGCCAGCAAGCAGGGCTGATTTGACCTTGGTAGTGATCCAGGTGTCGGACATCGCCTCACCCGCCTCGTCTGCGGTATGTTCAGCGGCGTCCATGGTGTCGCTGGCAGCCAGCATCATCGGTTGCGGCTCGTCAAAAGCTGAGGTGGTTTCGGCGAACGCGGTGCCTGCCATCGGCAAGCTGAAGGCAGTTGCAATAGCAGCAGCAGTAATAGAAGTCTGGATCTTGTTCATGAGTCGCACTCCTGTTTCTCATAGTGGCTGCGGCATAGCCCTACCGCAGGTTCACCTTAGATATCGCAAGCTGCATGCCAAACTCTGAAATTATAAATATCTATAATTTTCAATCACATAGCGATATGTAATGCCGCCCTGCCACTAGCACTCTGCATGTTTCGAGCAAGCGAAGCGTGCAGACTGCAATATCCCAGCTAGCGCAACGACGTGGCTGGCTTTCGCCGATGCAAAAAAAAAGAGCCCCGAAGGGCTCTTCTTGTCACCGGAATGCTTATGCGCCAGAAGCTTCGGCAGCAGCGACATCCTTGATCGACAGCTTGATACGGCCACGGTTATCAACGTCCAGCACCAGAACCTTCACTTCCTGGCCTTCCTTGAGTACGTCGGTGACCTTCTCGACGCGCTGATCGCTCAGCATCGAGATGTGCACTAGGCCGTCCTTGCCCGGCAGGATGTTTACGAAGGCGCCAAAGTCGACAATGCGCTCAACCTTGCCGACGTAGATCTTGCCGATCTCCGCTTCAGCAGTAATCCCCAGAACACGCTGCTTGGCGGCCTCTGCTGCCTCCTTGGTTTCGCCAAAGATCTTGATCGAACCATCGTCTTCGATGTCGATTGAGGCTTTGGTTTCTTCGCAGATGCTGCGGATGGTGGCGCCACCCTTACCGATGACGTCGCGGATCTTGTCCTGATCGATCTTCATCGCAATCATGGTCGGTGCGTTGGCCGACAGTTCGGTACGCGACTGACCGATGACCTGGTTCATCTGACCGAGAATGTTCAGACGCGCTTCCAGCGCCTGACCTAGCGCGATCTCCATGATTTCTTCGGTGATGCCCTGGATCTTGATGTCCATCTGCAGCGCGGTAACGCCCTTGGCAGTACCGGCAACCTTGAAGTCCATGTCGCCCAAGTGATCCTCATCGCCCAAGATGTCGGTCAGAACGGCGAACTTCTCGCCTTCCTTGACCAAGCCCATGGCGATACCGGCAACGGGTGCCTTCATCGGCACACCGGCATCCATCAATGCGAGGGAAGCACCACAAACCGAAGCCATGGAGCTGGAACCGTTGGACTCGGTGATCTCTGAAACCACGCGAATGGTGTACGGGAACTCGTCAGCGCTCGGCAGCATGGCAGAAACGGAACGACGGGCCAGACGGCCATGACCGATTTCGCGGCGACCAGTAGCGCCCATGCGACCACACTCACCGACCGAGTACGGCGGGAAGTTGTAGTGCAGCATGAAGGGGTCTTTCTTCTCGCCTTCGAGGGTGTCGAGCAGCTGAGCGTCGCGCGCGGTGCCCAGGGTGGCAACCACGAGTGCCTGGGTTTCACCACGGGTGAACAGCGCCGAGCCGTGAGTCTTGTCGAGCACGCCAACTTCGATGTTCAGACCACGCACGGTATGCGTGTCACGGCCATCGATACGCGGCTTGCCGTTGACGATGTTCTCACGGACGGTGCGGTATTCGATTTCGCCAAAGGCTTCCTTAACTTCACCGGCTGACGGCTGACCTTCTTCACCGGAGAATTTGGCAACGACCTGATCTTTCAGCTCACCCAGGCGCGCATAACGGTCCTGCTTGATGGTGATGGTATACGCCTGCGAGATAGCCTCGCCGAACTCACTACGAATAGCGCTGAGCAGTTGAGTGTTTTCAGCTTTCGGCTGCCAGTCCCAGGTTGGCTTGCCTGCTTCGGCCGCCAACTCGGTCACCGCCTGAACAACGGCCTGGAACTCGTCGTGAGCGAAGAGTACTGCGCCCAGCATCTGATCTTCTGTCAGCTCTTTGGCTTCGGATTCAACCATCAGAACCGCGTCTTTGG
Organism: Stutzerimonas chloritidismutans; assembly: GCF_038562055.1. Taxonomy (GTDB): domain Bacteria; phylum Pseudomonadota; class Gammaproteobacteria; order Pseudomonadales; family Pseudomonadaceae; genus Stutzerimonas; species Stutzerimonas chloritidismutans_A. Next base: position 618,132 of record NZ_JBCFXD010000002.1, read on the forward strand.
TACCGGCAACAACCATGTCCAGGCTGGAGGCCTTGAGTTGCTCGTATGTCGGGTTCAGCAGGTAGCCGGTTTCCGGATGGAAGGCAACGCGTGCTGCACCGATCGGACCGTTGAACGGAATTCCCGAAATTGCCAGCGCAGCTGAAGTACCGATCATCGCAGCGATGTCCGGATCGGTTTTCTTGCTAGTCGATACGACAGTACAGATGACCTGTACTTCGTTTTGAAAACCTTCTGGAAAAAGCGGACGGATCGGACGATCAATCAGGCGCGAGGTCAGTGTTTCCTTTTCGGAAGGACGTGCTTCACGCTTGAAGAAGCCACCTGGAATCTTGCCGGCTGCGTAGGTTTTTTCCTGGTAGTGGACCGAAAGCGGGAAAAAGCCTTTGCTTGGGTCGGCGGTCTTGGCACCGGTGACGGCGACCAGGACGGTCACATCGTCATCAACGGTGACCAATACGGCACCACTGGCCTGACGGGCAATACGGCCAGTCTCGAGGGTTACGGTCGATTGACCGAATTGGAATTTCTTGATTACCGGGTTCACGGTGGTTCCTTCTCTTTGTTGCCTTGGGGGAATCGTTCTCACATCCCGCGGGCACGGCCTCGCGCGGGACATGTCACACAAATTTGTGGGCAGGGGTGGGAGTCGTCCTTACCCCTGTCCGAAACGTGCGCTTCTGAAAGGCAAAAGCTGGAAGCAGGGCAAACCCCACTTCCAGCTTTGGCATTCAGCTTCGCACCAGCATCGCTTAGCGACGCAGACCCAGACGACCAATCAGGGTGCTGTAACGAGTAGTGTCCTTGCCCTTCAGGTAATCCAGCAGCTTACGACGCTGGTTAACCATACGGATCAGACCCCGACGGGAGTGGTGGTCTTTGCCGTTGGCCTTGAAGTGACCTTGCAGCTTGTTGATGTTGGCGGTGAGCAGGGCAACCTGCACTTCCGGGGAACCGGTATCGCCTTCAGCTTGCTTGTACTCGCCAACGATCTGGGCTTTTTCTTCAACGCTAAGTGCCATGATGGGCTCCTTCTATGAACAGGCCGGGATTGCATCCCGTGTTTTAAAAGAGGTGTGACCGTGCCTGCCAACAGCCATCCTCGTAACGCGACGCACCCTCAGGGCGCGCCGCGTATCGGTCACTCGGACCGAATCAGTCGACGCGGCGCAATACGCCCGTCCTCGCTCACTTCACCGATTCCGATGAAGCGAGCATTGTGATCCTGCACCCGCACCATGCCGAATTTCGGCGCTTCCGGTGCCCGTACCGGCTGCCCATGCAGCCAATAAAATGCGCTGTGCTCTGACAGCTGCAGCAGCGGCCAGTGCTCGAGTCCGCTGTCCACGGGCTTCAGAAAGGCATCAACCGCCTCAGCACCACCTTCTGAGTGCACCCGCTCAAGCTCTTCGAGACTGACCGTCTGACTAAGATCGAACGGTCCCGCTTGGGTTCTCCGCAGCTCGGCGACGTGCGCACCACAGCCCAGGGCATGCCCGATATCCTCGACCAATGTTCGGATATAAGTGCCTTTGCTGCACGCGACGGTCAGACGCGCTCGGTCATCCTCAAGCGAGAGCAATTCCAAGCGCGCAATGGTAACAGAACGCGGCTCGCGCTCCACTACCTCTCCTGCTCGCGCCAGCTTGTACAGCGGCTGACCATCGCGCTTGAGCGCTGAGTACATCGGCGGGACCTGCTGCAGATCGCCACGAAACTGCGGCAATGCAGCCTCTAGCTGTTTCTGGCTGACGGAGACGGGCTTGCGCTCAATCACCTCACCCTCAGCATCGGCCGTCGTGGTGGTCACGCCAAGCTGGGCGACAGTTTCGTAGCCCTTATCGGCGTCCAGCAGATATTGAGAAAACTTTGTAGCTTCGCCAAAGCACAGGGGAAGCACACCGGTTGCCAGCGGATCCAGGCTACCAGTATGTCCAGCCTTCTCGGCGTTGAGTAACCAGCGAACCTTCTGCAAGGCTGCGTTCGAAGTAAACCCACGGGGTTTATCAAGAAGAATGATGCCGCTGACGTCGCGGCGAATGCGTTTTACCTGTGCCAAACCTACTCTCCAACATCATCGCTGTGCTTGCGATCTTCAGCTACAGCGCGCTCGATAAGCGATGTCAGCTCGACGCCACGACGCACACTGGCGTCATAGTTGAAATGCAACTGCGGCACGGTACGAAGCTTCATTGCCTTGCCCAACTGCATCCGCAGGAAACCACTAGCGTCGTTGAGAATCCGAAGGTTGGCCTTGACCGCATTTTCATCGTCGTCTTTACCCATGACGGTGATGAACACCTTGGCATGAGACAGATCCCGACTGACTTCGACGGCGGTTATGGTTATCAGACCCAGACGCGGGTCCTTCACTTCACGCTGAATCAACTGCGCCAATTCACGCTGCATCTGATCGCCGATACGCTGGGTACGGCTGAATTCTTTGGCCATAAAATCTGCCTTGAGCAGCAAGCTGCTAACCTAAAAACGTTGTGCTGCAAAGGCAAACGGCAAGCCTCAGGGTCGCCCCTGAATGCTTGCCGTCTGTTGCCTAACAGCTGCTGTTACAGCGAGCGCGCCACTTCGACTTTCTCGAATACTTCGATCTTGTCGCCAGCTTTAACGTCGTTGTAACTCTTCACCGCGATACCACATTCCATACCAGCACGTACCTCGGCGACGTCGTCCTTGAAGCGGCGCAGCGATTCCAGCTCGCCTTCGAAGATCACCACATCGTCGCGCAGAACGCGGATCGGACGATTGCGGTGAACCATGCCCTCGGTGACCATGCAACCCGCCACGGCACCAAACTTCGGTGAGCGGAACACATCCCTGACCTCTGCAATACCGAGGATGTTCTCGCGAACATCGCTGCCCAGCATGCCGGTCAGCGCCTTCTTGACGTCTTCAATGATGTCGTAGATGACGTTGTAGTAACGCAGATCCAGACCTTCCTGCTCGACGATCTTACGCGCACCAGCATCAGCACGAACGTTGAAGCCGAACAGCACTGCATTAGACGCCAGCGCCAGGTTGGCGTCGCTCTCGGTGATACCACCGACACCGCCACCGATGACGCGAACCTGAACCTCATCGTTGCCCAAGCCACTGAGCGAGCCCTGCAGGGCTTCCAGCGAACCACGGACATCGGATTTGAGGACGATGTTAAGCGTCTTCTTCTCTTCCTGGCCCATGTTCTCGAAGATGTTTTCCAGCTTACCGGCGTGCGCACGGGCCAGCTTCACTTCGCGGAACTTGCCCTGACGGAACAAGGCCACTTCACGGGCTTTCTTCTCATCGGTCAGCACGCTGAGCTCATCCCCAGCGTCCGGCGTGCCGTCGAGTCCGAGAATTTCGACCGGAATCGAAGGGCCAGCTTCCTTGATTGGCTTGCCGTTCTCATCAAGCATGGCGCGGATACGACCGTAGTTGGAGCCAACCAGCGCCATGTCGCCCTGACGCAGCGTACCGTCCTGAACCAGCACGGTAGCAACCGGGCCGCGCCCCTTATCCAGACGCGACTCGACGACAACACCACGGCCTGGGGCCGATGGGGTTGCTGTCAGTTCGAGAATTTCCGCCTGCAGCAGAACCGCCTCGAGCAAATCGTCAACACCGGTACCCATCTTCGCGGAAACCGATACAAACGGCGTGTCGCCGCCCCACTCTTCCGAAGTCACTTCGTGAACAGACAGCTCGCTGCGGATGCGATCGAGATCGGCGCCCGGCTTATCGATCTTATTTACGGCCACGACCAGCGGGACACCAGCAGCCTTGGCATGCTGGATTGCCTCGATGGTTTGCGGCATCACGCCATCGTCCGCCGCCACGACCAGGATGACAATGTCAGTCGCTTGAGCACCACGGGCACGCATCGCAGTAAACGCAGCGTGGCCCGGAGTATCAAGGAAGGTCACCATTCCACGATCAGTTTCGACGTGATAGGCACCGATGTGCTGAGTAATACCGCCCGCTTCACCAGCAGCAACCTTGGCGCGACGGATGTAGTCGAGCAGCGAGGTCTTGCCGTGGTCAACGTGACCCATCACAGTCACCACCGGAGCACGAGTGATGGCTTCACCCTCGAACTTCAGCAGCTCGGCCAGCTGTTCTTCCAGAGCGTTATCACTGACCAGCTTGACCTTGTGGCCCAGCTCTTCAGCGATCAACTGGGCAGTTTCCTGATCCAAGACCTGGTTGATGGTCACCGGGGTGCCCATCTTGAACATGAACTTGATGACTTCCGCCGCCTTGACCGACATCTGCTGCGCCAGATCACCGACGGTGATGGTCTCACCAATGGCAACTTCGCGAACAATCGGGCCGGTTGGGCTCTGGAAACCATGCGCGTTGCGCTTCTTCAGCTTCGACTTGCCGCGTCCGCCGCGACGGAACCCATCGGCGTCGTCTTCGCCGCTTCGCGCTGTGCGCGACAACGGAGCTTTTGCCTTCAAGGAAGGGCGATGCTGAGCTTGCTTGCGATCACGACGTTCGTCGTCGTCGCTGCGTGCTTTGTCGGGACGACGCGGCTCATCCTTCTTGCGCTCCTCGACGGGAGGGGCGACGGGAGCAACGACCGGCGCAGGATCAGCAGACACAGCTGCAACCGGCTCAGAGGAAGCGGCGGCCGGCGCTTGAGTTTTTGCAGCTTCGGCCTGACGACGTGCTTCTGCCTCGGCTTGTTGGCGAGCCTCTTCAGCCGCTTTCTGACGAGCGGCTTCCTCGGCAGCGCGCTGCTCCTCGAGCTCGCGCTGCTTCTCGGCCTCTATTTCGTCAGGACTGCGCTTGACGAAAGTTTTCTTCTTGCGCACTTCCACGCTAATGGTCTTGCTGCCACCCACTTTCAGCTTGGTGGTGGTCTTGCGCTGCAAGGTAATCTTGCGCGGCTCATCCACCTTGGCGCCGTGGCTGCTTTTTAGGTGCGCCAACAGGGCCTGCTTTTCATTATCGGTCACTACTTGCTCGGCGCTGGTGTGCGACAGTCCTGCCTCACGCATCTGCTGTAGCAGTCGCTCGACCGGTGTGTCGACCACCTGGGCCAGTTGTTTCACCGTGACTTGCGTCATGCATCTCTCTCCTCAGGCCGCTAATTACTTACTCGAACCAATGGGCTCGGGCGGCCATGATCAGCTTGCCGGCACGTTCTTGATCTATGCCGTCTATGTCGAGCAGATCGTCAATCGACTGCTCGGCCAGGTCTTCGCGGGTGACTACACCCCGCACTGCCAACTCGACCGCCAGTTCGTTGTCCATACCATCCAGCGCAAGCAAATCCTCCGCCGGCTGGGCGTCTGCCAGTTTTTCTTCCGTTGCGATCGCTTTAGTTAGCAAGCGATCCTTGGCGCGGGTTCTCAGCTCGTTGACGATATCTTCGTCGAAGCCTTCGATGCCGAGCATTTCCTCCATTGGGACGTAGGCGATCTCTTCGAGAGAGGTGAAACCTTCCTCGACCAGTACTTGTGCCAGCTCCTCATCAACATCGAGCTCTTCGATGAAATTGCGTAAGATGTCACCAGTTTCTTCTTGCTGCTTGCTCTGGATGTCCGCTTCAGTCATCACGTTCAGCGTCCAACCGGTCAACTGACTGGCAAGACGTACGTTCTGCCCGCCCCGACCGATTGCCTGGGCCAGATTGTCTTCGCCGACCGCGATATCCATGGCATGCGCATCTTCATCGACGATGATGGCAGCCACTTCAGCTGGGGCCATCGCGTTGATGACGAACTGTGCGGGGTTCTCGTCCCATAGCACGATATCGACACGCTCTCCGCCGATCTCGCCGGAAACGGCCTGAACACGCGAACCGCGCATACCAATGCACGCGCCTTGCGGGTCGATTCGTTTGTCTTTCGAGCGCACGGCTATCTTGGCGCGAGATCCTGGATCCCGCGAAGCAGCCATCACTTCAATCAGCCCTTCGGCAATTTCCGGAACTTCAATGCGGAACAGCTCGATCAGCATTTGCGGCGCTGTACGAGAAAGAATCAACTGAGGGCCGCGATTCTCGGTGCGGATTTCCTTAAGCAGCGCACGAACCCGCGCACCGACCCGAAAGGTTTCCCGAGAAATAATGTCTTCTCGAGCCAGCAACGCTTCCGCATTATTACCCAGGTCGACGATGACGCTGTCTCGGGTAACCTTTTTCACCGTGCCGGAGATGATCTCGCCCAAGCGATCACGATAGGCCTCGACCACTTGGGCGCGCTCGGCCTCCCGGACCTTCTGCACGATGACCTGCTTGGCTGTCTGAGCGGCGATCCGACCGAACTCGATCGACTCGATCTTTTCCTCCAAGACATCACCAACTTTGGCCCCAGCGTCGACGGCCTGCTTCATGTCGACGGTCAACTGGTGTGCCGGATCGTCGAAATCCTCTTCCTCGACCACCGTCCAGCGGCGAAAGGTCTCGTAGCTACCGTTCTGCCGATTGATCTCGACCCGCAGGTCAACCTCGTCCTCGAAGCGCTTCTTGGTAGCAGTGGCCAAAGCCAGCTCCAATGCCTCGAAGATTACACTGGCCGGTACGCCTTTCTCGTTGGATACCGACTCCACAACCAGCAGTACTTCTTTGCTCATCGTACGCCTCGCCTATCGCAATCCATTGGGGTCCGCGGGATCCGCGACTCACTCAAAACGGGGAATTATGTTGGTCTTGTCGATCATGTCGATCGGCAACAGGTATTCATGGTCGTCGACCAGCACCACTACATCCTGCTCCTCGACCCCGCGCAGAAGACCTTGAAAATTGCGCCGTCCCTCAAAGGGCGAACGCAGTTTGATTTTGACTTGTTCGCCCACATGAGCCTTGAACTGCTCGAGCGTGAATAGAGGTCGATCCATACCAGGCGAGGACACTTCAAGGGTGTAGTCAGAGCTGATTGGATCTTCAACGTCGAGCACACCACTCAGTTGGCGGCTCACTTTTTCGCAGTCGTCGACAAGAATTCCGTTGGAATGGTCGATATAGACCCGCAACAAAGAATGTCGACCCTGCGAAATGAATTCGATACCCCAGCATTGATAGCCGAGCGCCTCGACCACTGGGGCCAACAAGGCCTGCAACTGTTCTAGCTTGCTCGACATCGAAGTCCCTCGCGCATGCTGTACAAATGAAAAATGGGCGAAACGCCCATCCATGACGATCGCCTGTAGATGCCGGCGACCTGGCTTGAAGCTAATAAAAAGCCCCTCGACAGGGGCTTTTTATCAACTGGTTGCGGGGGCTGGATTTGAACCAACGACCTTCGGGTTATGAGCCCGACGAGCTACCAGACTGCTCCACCCCGCGTCAAACTGGGCACGAATTATACGACCACACTGACAACAGGTCAACCGAAAGACTAAAACAAGAAAGCCCGCATTTGCGGGCCTGCTTGTTTGGTACCGAGGAGGGGACTCGAACCCCTACAGCCTATGGCCACTACCACCTCAAGGTAGCGTGTCTACCAATTCCACCACCTCGGCAAAAACCTTATTCCTGCTCCTGCAGCTGAGGCACATCATCTGCAACGGGTGCGGATGGAGCGCTTTCCAACACAGGCACATCTTCCACTACTGGCTTACTGACCGGCACTTCAAGAACCGCCGGATCCGGCAGACCTGCCCCTGAGAGCTGATCAGCCTGACGAGTTGCGAAAAATGCCAACCCAAGACTCGTAGCGAAAAAAACGGCCGCAAGTATAGCAGTAAATCGACTAAGAAAGGTAGAGGACCCCTGACTTCCAAATACAGTTGCGGAAGCACCCGAACCAAAGGAGGCGCCAGCATCAGCCCCTTTACCTTGCTGCAGCAACACCAGCGCAACCACACCAATGGCAACCAGCAGATGCACCACAATCACAACAGTCTGCAACATCTGATCAGTTCCCTGCGGCACGACAAATCGCACCGAAATCATTCGCTTTCAGGGAGGCGCCACCGATAAGCCCCCCATCGATATCCTGCATCTCGAAAAGCTCAGCAGCATTTTCCGCTTTTACACTGCCTCCGTAGAGGATTCGCACGCCATCAGCGATACGGCGATCTTCGCGAGCCAACTGCTCCCGAATCGCAGCATGCACCTCTTGAGCCTGCTGCGGCGTCGCAGTCAGCCCGGTGCCTATCGCCCAGACTGGCTCATAAGCCACCACCGCCTTCTCAAACGCGGCAACTCCAGCACCAGCCAATACACTAGCAAGCTGCCGCCCAACCACTTCCAGAGTCTGCCCGGCCTGACGCTGCTCCAGCGTCTCCCCCAGGCATAGCGCCGGCGTCATCCCGCACGCCAATGCCGCTACAAACTTCTTGCTTACCACTTCGTCGCTTTCGCCCATAATCAGACGACGTTCGGAATGACCAACCAGAACCCAGCTCGCACCTGCATCAACCAGCTGAGACGCTGACTCCTCACCTGTCAGAGCACCAAACCCGGCTTCCGCCGCACAATCCTGAGCCCCTACAGCAATCGCCCTGCCTTGCAGACCACTCACAACCTGCGTCAGATGCAGACTCGACGGAAATACCGCAACCTCTACACCCGCCGGAAAGTCCTGCAGGCGAAGCGCCTCGATCAGCTCTGCGACGCTGGCGCGGGTACCGTTCATCTTCCAGTTACCAGCTACCAATGGGCGACGCATGCTTTACCTCGTCGGTCAAAGTGGGCGCAGATGGTACTCAACGAAAGTGCGCCTGGCAAGCGTAAATCACACACAAACTTCTTTAACCGCGCTCGCCAGCTCCTCGGCATAACTGCGGACCTGATTTTCGTCATCGCCTTCGACCATAACCCGCACCAACGGCTCGGTGCCGGATTTTCGCAACAGCACCCGACCACGGCCAGCCATACGCTCCGTGACGCTGTCGCAGACAGCCTGCACCTGAGGATGGGAAATCGGATCCCGATTGCCACTGAACCGCACGTTGATCAACACCTGGGGGCATTTGCTCCAGACCATACGCTCCTGTGCGAGACTGCGACCATGACGCTTCAAAGCAAGCACAACCTGGAGCGCGGCAATAATCGCATCTCCTGTGGTGACATGCTGCGCGCAGACTATGTGACCTGAGTTTTCGCCTCCCAGCACCCAATCACGCTCGAGCATTTCAGCCATTACGTAGCGATCACCCACCTTGGCCCGTACAAAAGGAATGTCGCGCGCTTTAAGCGCCAACTCCAGACCGAGATTACTCATCAACGTGCCAACAACCCCACCGATCAGGCGGTCCCGATCCTGCAAGTCAGCGGCAATGATGTAGAGCAGCTCATCGCCATCAACCTGAGTGCCGGTATGATCGACCATCATTACTCGATCACCGTCACCATCGAAGGCTATGCCAAGATCGGCACCCTGCTCGATCACCGCCTTCTGCAGTTGTGCAACATGTGTGGAGCCTACGCCGGCGTTAATGTTCAGCCCATCCGGCTGAGCAGCGATAACCGTCACCTCCGCCCCGAGCTCTCGGAAAACGCTGGGGGCTACCTTGTAGGTCGCACCGTGAGCGCAATCAAGCACGATCTTCATACCACTGAAATCAGTGCTGGTCGGCACACTGCTCTTGCAGAACTCGATATAGCGCCCAGCTGCATCATTTATCCGTGAAGCCTTGCCTAGCTGCACCGAATCTACAACCGTCATCGGCGTGTCGAGCAGCTCCTCGATCATCAATTCAACTTCATCGGGCAGTTTCGTTCCCCGGCTAGAGAAGAACTTGATTCCATTATCGTGATGAGGGTTATGTGAGGCACTGATCACGATACCAGCGTCCGCATGGAAGGTACGCGTCAGGTAGGCGACCGCAGGGGTTGGCATAGGACCCAGCAACAACACATCGGCGCCTGCGGCAGAAAGCCCAGCTTGCAGCGCCGACTCGAACATGTAGCCCGAGATCCGAGTGTCTTTGCCAATCAAAATGCGACATTTCCCATGCTTGCGAAACGCCATACCTGCGGCCCACCCAAGACGCAGCATGAATTCCGGCGTGATCGGAAACTGCCCCACATGGCCACGAATACCATCGGTGCCGAAATACTTTCTACCCATAAATAATCCCTATTCCGCCGCCTGCACTGCGGCAATCATTCGAACCACATCAACCGTTTCGGCCACATCATGCACCCGTAGGATGCTAGCGCCCTTCGCAACAGCCAGCGCAGCTAGCGCCAAACTGCCGTATAGACGGTGCGGCAGATCCCGCTGCAAGGCTTGGCCGACCATGCTCTTGCGGGACACACCAATAAGCAACGGACGCCCTAACGTATGGAGCTGTTCCAGGCTGTTGAACAAACTAAGATTATGGGCGAGATTTTTCGCAAAGCCGAACCCCGGGTCGAGCACGATCCGGTCGGCTGGGATGCCTGCAGCTGCACATGCTTCCATGCGCTCACGCAAAAAACTTGCGACCTCGCGAGTCACATCGTCGTAGCGCGGATCGTTCTGCATATCGCCAGGCTCGCCTCGCATGTGCATCAAGCACACCGGAAGCCCGCTATCAGCCGACGCACCCAGCGCTCCTTCGCGAGACAGAGAGCGGACATCATTGATCAAGCCTGCGCCGAGACGCGCAGTCTCGCGAATTACAGCAGGTGTTGAGGTGTCGACCGAGATAATTATGTCCAACTCTCGAGCAATCGCCTCTACCACAGGCGCAACACGCTCGAGCTCTTCAATTGGCGAAACAATGCGCGCACCTGGGCGAGTGGACTCCCCACCCACGTCGATTAATGTCGCACCAGCCGCCACCATGGCGCCGGCGTGCCGTAGTGCCGCATCGACGTCCGCATGAAGACCGCCATCAGAGAACGAGTCGGGTGTGACGTTCAAGATGCCCATGACATGTGGACGGGACAAATCAAGAACCCGGCTACCACAAGACAGCCGGGTTGAGTACAACTTTTCTCTCATCTAACGCAGCCTTAGCCTAGTGCTCGCCAGCGGGACCACCAATAGGAGTCTGCGGGCGACCACCTTCAGGCTGGATGGGCGTTCCGGTTGGACCAGAGCCATCCTGCCAGTCACGCGGCTCACGTGGAGTCCGGCCGGCCATGATGTCATCGATTTGATCAGCATCGATGGTCTCGTACTTCATCAGTGTCTCAGCCATCAGATCAAGCTTGTCACGGTTGTCGGAAAGAATCTGCTTAGCCGTGCCGTAGCACTGATCGATGATGCTACGAACCTCGAGATCGATCAGCTTCGCAGTGTCACCGGACACATTTGTGTGCTGACTACCCGCACTGCGACCAAGGAAAACTTCCCCCTCTTCCTCCGCGTACATCAGCGGACCCAACTTTTCAGACAAGCCCCACTTGGTAACCATGTTACGAGCCAGCTGGGTAGCACGCATGATGTCATTGGAAGCGCCGGTCGTAACACCTTCGAAGCCGAGCGTCATTTCCTCTGCAATCCGCCCCCCAAACAGCGAACATATCTGACTGATCAATGCGCGCTTGGAAAGGCTGTAGCGGTCTTCCTCAGGCAGGAACATCGTTACTCCCAACGCTCTGCCACGGGGAATGATCGATACCTTATAGACCGGATCGTGCTCCGGAACGACGCGACCAACGATGGCGTGACCCGCTTCGTGGTAGGCCGTATTGAGCCGCTCCTTCTCGGACATGACCATCGACTTGCGCTCAGCGCCCATCATGATCTTGTCCTTGGCCAGCTCGAACTCTTTCATTTCAACCACACGCTTACCGGCACGCGCAGCAAACAACGATGCTTCGTTGACCAGATTGGCCAAGTCGGCACCTGAAAACCCAGGAGTTCCACGCGCAATCAACGCCGGCTCGACACTGTCGCCAAGCGGAACCTTGCGCATATGTACTTTCAGGATCTGTTCGCGACCACGAATATCGGGAAGCCCAACGACCACTTGACGGTCGAAGCGACCAGGGCGAAGCAGCGCAGGATCGAGCACATCCGGGCGGTTCGTGGCAGCAATGACGATGATGCCGTCATTCATTTCGAAACCGTCCATCTCGACCAGCAACTGGTTCAACGTCTGCTCGCGCTCGTCGTGACCGCCTCCAAGCCCCGCACCACGATGGCGCCCGACAGCGTCGATCTCATCGATAAAAATGATGCACGGTGCGTGCTTCTTTGCTTGCTCGAACATGTCGCGGACGCGACTGGCGCCCACACCGACGAACATCTCAACAAAATCGGAACCGGAGATGGTAAAGAAAGGCACCTTAGCCTCGCCGGCGACCGCCTTAGCCAAAAGCGTCTTACCGGTACCCGGCGATCCAACCATCAGCACACCGCGCGGAATGCGACCTCCGAGACGTTGAAACTTACCGGGGTCACGCAGGAACTCGACCAGCTCAGTGACTTCTTCTTTCGCCTCGTCACAACCAGCGACATCAGCAAACGTGGTTTTGACCTGATCTTCGGACAGCAGGCGAGCCTTGCTCTTGCCAAAGCTCATCGGGCCGCCTTTGCCACCCGCGCCGCCTTGCATCTGCCGCATGAAGAACATGAAAACCGCAATGATCACCAGAATCGGGAAGCTCGCCACCAGCAACTGCGTCCAGATGCTCTGCTGCTCAGGCTGCCTGCCTTCGATCACCACATTATTGTTGATCAAGTCACCGATCAGACCATTGTCCTGAATCGCAGGGCGAATAGTCTTGAAGGTCTCGCCGTCACTGCGCTTGCCGGTAATGACGAAACCGTCGACGGTGACGCGCTCGACCTGACCTTCTTTCACCTGCTCGATGAAATCCGAATAGTTGAGCGTTTGCGGCTCGGTCGGGCTGGAAAAGTTGTTCATCACCGTCACCAGGACAGCGGCAATGATCAACCACAAAATCAGGTTCTTTGCCATGTCGTTCAATTCACTACCCTCTAGAGCAGGCGGGTTGTCGGGAGCCTGCATGACGGCCGATGGTTCGCTCTTGGCCTAACTTACTACACAACGTTGCTAAACGCGCAGCTCGGTCTGTAACCCGATATGAAACATGCTAGCCGGTAATTCATGGGCCGAAGCTTGACGGGATGGTTTCAGCTCCCGCTCGGTTAAGACCGCAGCGCCTCAAGCGCGTTGCCATCGCCTCGGTATCCGCGCGCCAGCAGATACTGTTCACGCGAACGGTCCCTTGAGGACAAGGGTTTACGCATCTGTACCTTATCGAAATTCTGCCGCACATCTTTCAGGTAGGCATCAAAGCCATCCCCTTGGAAAATCTTGATCAGAAAGTCCCCACCAGGACGCAGAACCCGCATGGCCAGATCAAGCGCGAGCTCACAGAGAAACATCGCTCGTGCCTGGTCAGCAACCTTCACCCCACTCATATTGGGGGCCATATCGGAAATCACAAGGTCGACTTGCGATTCACCAATGGCCTGAAGGATTTCAGCGAATACTTCGTCCTCGGTAAAATCACCAAGAACAAAGGTGACGTCCGCAATGCTGTCCATGGGCAAAATATCGGACGCGATCAGCCTCCCGCGATCACCGATCACCCTGCTGGTGACCTGCGACCAGCCGCCTGGTGCAGCCCCTAGATCGACCACTGTCATACCTGGCCGAAGAATACGATCTTTTTCCTGAATCTCGAGGAGCTTGTAGCTCGCTCGCGACCGATAGCCATCTCGCTGCGCCATCTTTACATAAGGATCGTCGAAATGTTCTTTCAGCCAACGCGGGCTGGTCTTGGAGCGTGCCAAGCTGTTACCTCATCTGTGCGGCTCAGAGCGTGTCAGTTACACTAGCCGGGTTTTCCAGGGTTCTGACGCAAGGGTCGAATTATGCCGCTCACTAACGAGCAGAAGAAACAGTACAAATCCATCGGCCATCATCTAAAGCCTGTATTAATCGTATCGGAGAACGGCTTGACCGAAGGCGTACAAGCCGAGCTGGAGCGAGCCCTGAACGATCACGAATTGATCAAGGTGCAGCTGCGGATCACCGAGCGCGATGATCGGCGTGCGCTAACCGAAGAATTGTGCAAAATTGGCGGCTGCGAGCTGGTTCAGGCTATCGGCAAGATGGCTCTGATCTATCGCAAGAACCCCAAAGTGAACAAGCAGCTATCCAACGTACATCGGTTCCAGAGCTGATCCACTCTATCAGCCGCGGCCTTCTGCTAGCGCTCCCGTCCGGGAGCGACTTGCAGCACCAGAATCAATCCGCACAAACCCATCGCCAAGTAACTGAACACCAACCAGTATGGTGATTCGATAATACCCGCCCGCGCCGAAAAATGACCTCCTGCCAGTAGCAGCACTGCCATCAATAGCTGACCTCGCAGATCGCGCCAAAGACTGCGAAGCCCGCAGAGCTGGATCAGCACCGCTGCCTGAAGTAACACACAAAACGCAGCGAAGCCCACCAGCAAAGGCCGTAGACTGCTGGCGACCTCTTCGATCAGCAACGGCGCCAAGCCGATCTTGGCCAACGCCGGCAGCATCACAAACTGCAGAAGCCATAGCCCGCCGACCCAGAATGTCTGGGCCAGCTGCCAACTAATCACGCCTGCGCGCATCGGTCGAATCTCAGAGATGGCGAACCTCGACGATCTCGAACTCGACCAGTCCGCCCGGCGTTTTCACCACCGCGACGTCGCCTTCGACCTTGCCGATCAGAGCGCGCGCAATTGGGGAGCCTACCGAGATTTTGCCTAGCTTGATCTCCGCTTCGTCCTCACCAACGATCTGATAAGTGACGCGCTCATCAGTCTCGACATTGGCAATCTCGACGGTGGTACCGAAGATCACTTTGCCGGTGTGCGGAATGCTGCTGACATCAATCACTTGGGCATTCTGCAAACGCCCTTCGATATCACGAATCCGCGCTTCGACCATACCCTGCTGTTCGCGGGCGGCGTGATACTCGGCGTTTTCCTTGAGATCCCCCAGCTCACGCGCCACACCGATGTCGTGACTGAGCTTGGGGCGAAGGACCTTGGTGAGATGATGTAGCTCTTCTTCCAAGGCGCGCGCGCCCTGGACAGTCATTGGGTATTTAGTCATGCCTTGATTCCTGCATGGAGATCCTGCAAGCGACGCACGGTCTTCTCGGGGCCGAACTTCAGCGCCTCACAGATCGCCTGCCCACCAGCCAGGGTGGTGGTGCAACAGATCTTGTGCTGCAGAGCGTTACGACGGATTGAGTAAGAGTCGGCGATGGACTGACGCCCCTCGGTAGTATTGATGATCAGGGTGACCTCGTCATTCTTGATCATATCGACAACGTGCGGGCGACCCTCGGTTACCTTGTTCACCCGACGCACCGGCAGCCCAGCAGCCTCGATGATCTTTGCCGTGCCAGCCGTACCGACTACTTCGAACCCAAGGTCGATCAGATCACGCGCCACCTGGGCTACGTGTGGCTTGTCATCATCGCGCACACTGATGAACGCACAGCCACTGTTCGGCAGAATTTCGCTAGCGCCGAGCTGAGCCTTGGCAAAGGCTTCAGCGAAGCTATCGCCGACCCCCATCACTTCACCAGTCGATTTCATCTCCGGGCCGAGGATCGGGTCGACACCCGGGAACTTGGCGAAGGGGAAAACCGCCTCTTTAACACTGTAGAACTCTGGAATTATTTCTTCGGTCAGCCCGACCTCAGCCAGCGTTTTACCGGCCATGACACGAGCCGCAATCATCGCCAGCGAGACGCCGATGCACTTCGATACGAACGGCACAGTGCGCGACGCACGCGGGTTGACCTCAATGACGAAGATGTCCTCGCCCTGAACGGCCATCTGCACGTTCATCAGACCGACCACACCCAGCTCCAGCGCCATCTTCTTGACCTGGTCGCGAATCTCATCCTGGATGTGCGCCGGCAGCGAGTAAGGAGGCAGCGAGCACGCCGAGTCACCGGAGTGCACGCCTGCCTGCTCGATGTGCTGCATGATGGCGCCGATTACCACGTGCTCGCCGTCACACACCGCATCGATATCGACCTCGATGGCGCAGTTGAGGAAGTGATCCAGCAGCACTGGACTGTCATTCGACACCTTCACCGCTTCGCGCATGTAGCGCTTGAGCTCTTCTTCCTGGTAAACGATTTCCATCGCACGACCGCCCAGTACATAAGACGGACGCACCACCAGCGGATAACCAATCACTTTCGAAGCGGCAAGTGCCTCTTCTTCGCTGCGGGCGGTCGCGTTTGGCGGCTGGCGCAAATTCAGACGCTCAACCATCTGCTGGAACCGCTCACGATCTTCGGCGCGATCGATGGAATCAGGGCTGGTCCCGATGATTGGCACACCCGCCTCTTCCAGAGCGCGCGCCAGTTTCAGCGGGGTCTGTCCACCGTACTGCACGATCACGCCCTTAGGCTGCTCGACCCGCACGATTTCCAGCACATCTTCCAAGGTCACCGGCTCGAAATACAGGCGATCTGAGGTGTCGTAGTCTGTGGAGACGGTTTCCGGGTTGCAGTTGACCATGATGGTTTCATAACCATCGTCGCGCATCGCCAACGCTGCGTGAACGCAGCAGTAGTCGAACTCGATGCCTTGACCGATACGGTTCGGCCCGCCGCCGAGGATCATGATCTTTTCGCGGCTGGACGGATTGGCCTCGCACTCTTCCTCGTAGGTCGAATACATGTAGGCCGTATCGGTGGCAAATTCGGCGGCGCAGGTGTCGACGCGCTTGTAGACCGGCAGCACCTTGAGCTTGTGGCGGTGGGCACGCAAGTTCTTCTCGGTTACCCCGAGCAGCTTGGCCAGACGCGCATCTGAAAACCCCTTGCGCTTAAGCTTGTACATGACATCGCGATCAATGCTGGACAGGCCCAGTGTCTTGATCTGCTCCTCTTCCTTGATCAGATCTTCGATCTGCACCAGGAACCACTCGTCGATGCGCGTGAGGTCGAACACTTCAGCGACCGTCTTGCCAGCGCGGAAAGCATCGGCCACGTACCAAATACGATCAGCGCCAGGCACGGTCAGCTCACGCTTGAGGGTGCTTTCGCTCTCGGGGTCAGTCAGATCGAGCTTCGGATCAAAGCCGGACACACCGACTTCCAGGCCGCGCAGCGCTTTCTGTACAGATTCCTGGAAAGTGCGCCCGATGGCCATGACCTCACCGACCGATTTCATCTGGGTGGTCAAGCGAGCATCAGCTTTGGGGAATTTCTCGAAAGCGAAACGCGGAATCTTGGTCACGACGTAGTCGATCGCCGGCTCGAAGGACGCAGGGGTGCGGCCACCGGTAATGTCGTTCTGCAACTCGTCGAGGGTGTAGCCCACCGCAAGCTTTGCAGCGATCTTGGCAATGGGGAAGCCAGTGGCTTTGGACGCCAGAGCTGACGAACGCGAAACTCGCGGGTTCATCTCGATCACGACCATACGGCCGGTGTTGGGGCAAATGCCAAACTGCACGTTGGAACCGCCGGTTTCCACGCCGATCTCGCGCAACACCGCCAGCGAGGCGTTACGCAGAATCTGATATTCCTTATCGGTCAGCGTTTGCGCTGGCGCGACGGTAATGGAGTCGCCGGTGTGGACCCCCATCGGATCGAAGTTTTCGATGGCACAGACGATGATGCAGTTGTCCTTCTTATCACGGACCACCTCCATCTCGTATTCCTTCCAGCCGATCAGCGACTCATCGATCAGCAGCTCGCTGGTCGGCGACAAGTCTAAGCCACGAGCGCAGATCTCCTCGAACTCTTCACGGTTGTAGGCGATACCGCCACCGGTGCCGCCCATAGTGAACGAGGGACGGATGATGCAAGGAAATCCGACCTTATCGAGCACGCCATAGGCTTCGTCCATGTTGTGCGCGATACCGGAGACCGGGCATGCAAGGCCGATATTCTTCATAGCCTTGTCGAAGCGCGAGCGATCTTCAGCCTTGTCGATGGTGTCAGCGTTGGCGCCAATCATCTCGACGCCAAACTTCTCCAGGATGCCGTGCTTTTCCAGGTCAAGCGCGCAGTTCAGCGCGGTCTGACCACCCATCGTCGGCAGCAGCGCATCGGGACGTTCCTTCTCGATGATCTTGGCGACGGTGGCCCACTTGATTGGCTCGATATAAGTGGCATCGGCCATGGAAGGGTCGGTCATGATGGTCGCGGGGTTGGAATTGACCAGGATGACGCGGAACCCTTCTTCGCGCAGTGCTTTGCACGCCTGCGCTCCGGAGTAATCGAACTCGCACGCCTGGCCGATAACGATCGGGCCAGCGCCGAGGATCAGAATGCTTTTGATGTCTGTACGTTTTGGCATGGTCTCTCTCGAATTCTGTGCTCGGCGAACTTAGCGGCGCTTGGCCATGGCGTCGATGAAGCGATCAAACAACGGCGCGACATCATGCGGACCCGGGCTAGCCTCAGGGTGGCCCTGGAAGCTGAAGGCAACCTTGTCAGTGCGCTCAATACCTTGCAGCGTGCCGTCGAACAGCGACTTGTGCGTGGCGCGCACATTGCTAGGCAGGCTGGCTTCGTCCACGGCAAAGCCATGGTTCTGACTGGTGATCATCACCACACCCGTCTTCAGATCCTGAACCGGGTGGTTCGCACCGTGGTGGCCGTTGGGCATCTTCACGGTCTTGGCACCAGAGGCCAACGCCAACAATTGATGGCCGAGGCAGATACCGAACACCGGAATGTCGGTTTCGAGCACTTCCTGGATCGCCTTGATCGCGTAGTCGCAAGGCTCGGGGTCACCGGGGCCGTTGGCCAGGAAGATACCGTCCGGGTTCAGCGCCAGGGCTTCGCTGGCAGGCGTCTGAGCCGGCAACACAGTGACCCGGCAACCACGCGCGACCAGCATGCGCAGAATGTTGTACTTCACGCCGTAGTCGAAGGCGACCACATGGTACGGCAGCTCACTGGCAGGCACTTCAGCATGACCGTCATCACTCAGACACCAAACGCTCGAGCGCCACTCGTAGCGCTCCTTGACGCTGACCTCTTTGGCCAGGTCCATGCCCTTGAGACCGGGGAAGCTGCGAGCCAGCTCCAGCGCCTTTTCTTCAGTTGCATCGTCACCTGCCAGGATGCAACCATCCTGAGCGCCTTTCTCGCGAAGGATACGGGTCAGACGGCGCGTATCGATACCAGCAATGGCGACGGTGCCATTGGCCTTGAGGTAATCCGGCAGCGGCTGCTTGTCCCGCCAGTTGCTCGAGACCAGCGGCAAATCGCGAATCACCAGCCCGGCAGCCCAAACCTTCCAGGACTCGGCGTCTTCTGGGGTAGTACCGGTATTGCCAACGTGCGGATAGGTCAAGGTGACGATTTGCTTGGCATAGGAAGGATCGGTGAGGATTTCCTGATAGCCGGTCATGGCGGTATTAAACACCACCTCACCGATAGTCTGGCCGTCGGCGCCGATAGATTCGCCGCGAAAAATACTGCCATCGGCAAGGGCGAGAATGGCTGGCTTAGTCAAGAGACCTCCCAAAGATCAAGGCTGAAGCAAGCGCAGATTGTAAAAAAGCGGGATGACGTGTGAAGGTCATCCCGCTTTTTATTTGATTCATTCTGCGCAACTTTTAGTGGACACACTAAAACGGGAAGATTACAGAAACCGCCCTTTCAGGTCCAGCCGCAATCAGCCAAAACGCCGAGCGAGGCGCTTCCTCAGCGCAACCCGAGCACATCCTGCATGTCATACAGCCCTGCTGGCTGCTGCTCCAACCACATCGCAGCACGCACCGCGCCTTTGGCGAAAGTCATCCGACTGGATGCCTTATGGGTGATCTCGACCCGCTCGCCCTCGGCGGCAAACAACACCGTGTGATCACCTACCACGTCGCCGGCGCGCACGGTGGCGAAACCAATCGTCTCCCGCGCGCGGGCGCCCGTCTGCCCTTCGCGCCCATAAACCGCAACCTTCTGCAGATCGCGGCCAAGCGCCTGCGCGACGACCTCACCCATGCGCAATGCAGTGCCCGACGGAGCATCGACCTTGTGGCGGTGATGCGCCTCGATGATCTCGATATCTACCTCGTCACCCAGCACGCGCGCAGCCGTATCAAGCAATTTCAGACACAAATTGACGCCGACACTGAAGTTAGCCGCAAACACGATGGAGATATCCTGCGCGGCTGCCGCCAGCTTCTCTTTCTCTGCCACCGAAAAACCAGTGGTGCCGATTACCATCGCCTTGCCTGCGCGTCGGCACACTTCGAGATTTTTCAGCGTGACCGAAGGATGAGTGAAATCGATCAGCACATCGAACTCGTCGACAACCTTCGCCACTTCACCAATCAGCGGCACGCCGAGCCGCCCGATAGCTGCCAGTTCGCCCGCATCGGCGCCGACCAGCGTACTGTCAGGTCGGTCGATGGCAGCCGTCAGGCCCGCGGCGCCGGCAGTTTGCTGAACTGCCTCGACCAGTGTCTTGCCCATACGCCCGGCGGCGCCCGTTACTGCAATACGTCGCATAAAAACAGCTCCAAGCTGCAAGCCTCAAGCTGCAAGAGCGCCTTCAGGAAGGCTGCCGCCTGCAGCTTGCCGCTGGATTAAAGATCGCCAAAGAATCGCTTAACGCCTTCGAACCAGCCACTGGCCTTTGGCGAATGCGAGCTGTCGCTCTGCAATGTCTTGCGGAACTCGTCGAGTATCTCGCGCTGGCGCTTGCCCAGGTTGACCGGCGTTTCCACCGCGACCCTGCACAACAGATCGCCAGCCGCGCCGCCACGCACAGGCGCCACACCCTTGCCGCGCAGACGGAACTGCTTGCCAGTCTGAGTACCTTCTGGGATTTTCAGCTTCACACGCCCGTCGAGGGTTGGCACTTCCAACTCGCCGCCCAGCGCCGCATCGGCGAAACTGATCGGTACCTCGCAAAATAAGTGCTTGCCGTCACGCTGAAAAATCGGGTGCTCACGAACGTTGACCACCACGTAAAGATCTCCAGCCGGACCGCCCTGAGCGCCCGCCTCGCCTTCACCCGTCAAACGGATCCGGTCACCTGTATCGACGCCCGGCGGCACCTTGACCGAAAGCGTCTTCTGCTCTTCGACCCGACCTTGCCCATGACAGCTACCGCAAGGGTCGGAAATCATCTTGCCGCTGCCATGACAGCGTGGGCAGGTCTGCTGGACCGAGAAGAAACCCTGCTGCATGCGCACCTGGCCAATGCCGCCACAGGTGGTACAGGTCACCGGGCTGGTACCCTTCTTTGCGCCGGAGCCGTCGCAGGTCTTGCATTCAGCCAAGGTGGGCACCCGAATGGTGACCGTAGTGCCCCGCACAGCCTCCTCCAGATCCAGCTCAAGGGTGTAGCGCAGATCGCTACCGCGCTGAGCACCGCCACGTGAACTGCCGCGACCGCCAGCAAAGAAATCACTGAACACATCGCCAAAGATGTCGGAGAAGTTGGCGTTGCCGTAAGCCGCACCCGCGCCAGCCCCCATTTGGGGATCGACGCCGGCATGACCGTATTGGTCGTAGGCCTGACGTTTGCTCGCATCCGAAAGCACTTCGTAAGCCTCGTTGGCTTCTTTGAATGCGTCTTCAGCGGCTTTATCTCCGGGATTACGGTCCGGATGATGCTTCATTGCGAGGCGACGATAAGCCTTTTTCAGCTCCGCCTCGCTGGCGCCGCGCTCGACACCCAGCACTTCGTAATAGTCACGTTTGGCCATAAGTTTCCTGAACCTTCAAATTCGTACCCTCCAGACACGCCGACGCGGGAGCAAGCCCCCGCGCGGCGATCAGACCCGTCGCGGCATCACCGCATCGGGCTGGAGCGAAAGACAGCAGCCTGAATGGCCCCTGCCCTCACCTCACTCATGGAGGTCATAAGCCGCGGCTTACTTGTTGTCCTTGACCTCTTCGAACTCAGCGTCGACCACGTCGTCACCTGACTGAGCGTTGTCGCCAGCCTGCTCGCCTTCGCCGCCCTGAGGCTGCTCGGCATACATCTTCTGCGCCAGCGGAGTGGAAGCCTGCGAGACTGCTGCGATCTTGGCTTCGATCTCGGCCTTGTCGTCGCCCTTGATGGCCACTTCCAGCTCGCCGATGGCTTTTTCGATGTTGGCCTTGTCTTCTTCGGTGGCCTTGTCGCCAGCCTCGGTCAACATCTTGCGAGTCGCATGCACCAGCTGATCGCCCTGGTTGCGGACAGTCACCAGCTCTTCGAACTTGCGGTCTTCCTCGGCGTTGGCTTCGGCGTCACGCACCATCTGCTCGATTTCCTCCTCGGAAAGACCCGAGTTGGCCTTGATCACGATGGACTGGTGCTTGCCGGTGGCCTTGTCTTTCGCCGACACGTGCAGGATGCCGTTGGCATCGATGTCGAAGGTCACCTCGATCTGCGGCACACCCCGCGGAGCGGGCGGAATATCAGCCAGATCGAAACGGCCCAAGGACTTGTTCTGCGACGCCTGTTTGCGCTCACCCTGCAGTACATGAATGGTCACTGCGCCCTGATTGTCATCGGCAGTCGAGAACACTTGCGACTTCTTGGTCGGGATGGTGGTGTTCTTCTCGATCAGCGCGGTCATCACGCCACCCATGGTTTCGATACCCAGGGTCAGCGGGGAAACGTCGAGCAACAGCACGTCCTTGACGTCGCCAGCCAGCACTGCGCCCTGAATGGCTGCACCCATGGCAACGGCTTCGTCGGGGTTGACGTCCTTGCGCGCTTCCTTGCCGAAGAACTCGGCAACCTTCTGCTGCACCAGTGGCATGCGGGTCTGACCACCAACCAGAATCACATCATCGATCTTGGAGACGTCGATCCCGGCGTCTTTCATCGCCATGCGGCACGGCTCAATGGTGCGCTGAACCAGATCCTCGACCAGCGCTTCGAGCTTGGCGCGAGAAATTTTCACGTTCAGGTGCTTCGGCCCGGTCGAATCTGCCGTGATGTAAGGCAGGTTGACGTCGGTCTGCTGGCTGGAAGACAGCTCGATCTTGGCCTTTTCAGCAGCTTCCTTCAGACGCTGCATGGCCAGCGGATCACCCTTGAGGTTCATGCCGCTTTCTTTCTTGAACTCGTCGACGAGGTAGTCGATCAGGCGGATGTCGAAGTCTTCACCACCAAGGAAGGTGTCGCCGTTGGTGGCCAACACTTCAAACTGATGCTCGCCGTCAACCTCGGCGATTTCGATCACCGAGACGTCAAAGGTACCGCCACCCAGGTCATATACGATGACTGTGTGATCACCCTTGGCCTTGTCCATGCCATAGGCCAGCGCGGCAGCAGTCGGCTCGTTGATGATGCGCTTAACATCCAGACCCGCAATGCGCCCAGCGTCCTTGGTGGCCTGACGCTGGCTGTCGTTGAAGTACGCCGGAACGGTAATTACCGCCTCGGTGACCGGCTCGCCGAGATAGTCTTCGGCAGTCTTCTTCATTTTCTTCAGGATCTCGGCAGAGATCTGCGGCGGTGCCATTTTCTGGCCACTCACCTCTACCCAGGCGTCACTGTTGTCCGCCTTGACGATCTTGTACGGAACCATCTGGATGTCTTTCTGCACGACATCTTCATCGAAACGACGACCGATCAGTCGCTTCACGGCGTACAGCGTGTTGTGCGGGTTGGTAACAGCCTGGCGCTTGGCCGATTGACCAACGAGGATTTCACCGTCATTGGCGTACGCAATGATCGATGGGGTGGTGCGACCGCCTTCGGCGTTCTCGATCACCTTGGCCTTGCCGTTTTCCAGAATGGAGACGCAGGAGTTGGTCGTTCCCAGGTCGATACCGATAATCTTGCCCATGTGCTTCTCTCCGAACTTTGATTGATCCGCGCCTGTTTACCGGCTGCGGGTAATACAAAAACGCTTGGCTACCAGATGGGGGTCAGCCGCAGAAATTCAAGCCTTCTCATCAATCGAAGGCGGGGTTTCTGCCGGCGCCTTGCTGACAACGACCATCGCCGGACGCAACAGACGCCCGTTGAGCAGATAGCCCTTCTGGAACACCTTGAGCACGCTACCCGGCTCGGCATGGGTGCTTTCTTCCATGGCCATGGCCTGGTGATGCTCGGGATTGAAGGGCTCGCCCTGTGGGTCAATCTGCACCAACTGATGGCGTGCCAGAGTGTCGAGCAACAACTTGAACGTCAGCTCGACACCTTCGCGCATCGGCTTGACCGCTTCATCATCTGGATTCGACAGCTCTAGCCCGCGCTCCAGACTGTCAGCGACGCCCAGCAGATCGCCGGCGAATTTTTCCAGCGCAAACTTGTGCGCTTTCTCGACATCCTGCTCGGCACGACGACGGATGTTCTGCAACTCGGCTGCCACTCGCAGGGACTGATCCTGCGCCGCGGCCAATTGCTCTTCGAGGGACTGCACCCGTGCAGCCAGATCCTCGGTCACCTCGGCTTGCGCGGTCTCGTTTTCATCAGGGGTCTGGTTGTCCAGGTTCTGCTCGTCGGCCATGCGGTCCTCCTCATCGATACGTCAGCGGGCGTCGACCCGCGCTTGTGCCGCTATATGGGGGCAACAAAATTCTGCTTCAAGGGCGATCCACATCAAAGAAACACCAGCCCCTTTCGAACAGCCCATTCAGCGCCTAACCGACCGCATTTGTTTACATACCAGTCACGCGGAGCAGCTTGATGAGCCACGCAGAAGCACTGTATAAATACCCAGTCACCTACGCAGGAGTCCTGCCATGCTGGTTCATCTTTCCGTTCATAATTACGCAATCGTCGAGCATCTCGATCTTGAGCTGAAACGCGGCATGAGCGTGATCAGCGGCGAGACCGGCGCAGGCAAGTCGATCATGCTCGATGCGCTAGGTCTCACTCTTGGCGATCGAGCCGACAGCAGCGTGGTGCGCATCGGCGCGGACAAGGCAGATATTCTTGCGAGCTTCGACCTGGACGACATCCCAGATGCACGAGCCTGGCTGGCCGAGCGCGATCTGGAAAATGATGGCCCATGCATCCTTCGGCGAGTGATCACCGCTGAAGGTCGTTCGCGCGGCTATATCAACGGAACGCCCTGTCCGCAAGGTGACCTTAAGGCGCTTGGCGAGCTACTGATCGATATCCACAGCCAGCATGAACACCAGTCACTGCTAAAGCTCGATACGCACCGGCGGCTGCTCGACGAGTACAGCGGCAACCAGGAACTTGCTCGCCAGGTACAACTGGCCGCCCAGCGCTGGCGGCAAACCCGGCAGAGCCTGGAGCGACTGAGCAGCAGCAGTGATGAACAGCGCGCCCGCCACCAGCTGCTCAGCTACCAACTCGAGGAGCTTGAGACATTGGCTTTGGGCGACGACGAATTGGACCAACTGGAGCAGGAACACAAGAACCTTTCCAACGCAGAACACCTGCTCGGCGCCTGTCGCCAGGTGATCGAGCTGTGTAGCGAGAGCGACGCCGGCAACGTACTGTCAGCGCTGACCTCGAGCCTGCAGCGACTGACCGGCTTTCAGAACCAGCCCGGCGCGCTTGGCGAGGCCGTCAATCTACTGTCCAGTGCGCAGATACAGGTTGAAGAAGCGATCGGCGAACTCAATCGCTTTCTCGATCACTTCGATTCCGACCCACAAAGGCAGCAGGCACTGGAAGAACGCCTCGACAGCATCTATACCCTGGCGCGCAAACACCGCGTTCAGCCGTCAGAATTACCGAGCTTGCAGCAACGCCTCTTCGAAGAATTGGAAAGCCTTAACGCCGACGACACTGCGCTGGAGCAACTCGGCGAAGAGCTTGCCGCCTACGAGCGACATTATCGAGAAAAAGCCGAACAGTTGAGCGCTTCGCGCCAGCTGGCGGCAGAATCCTTGGCGCAGGCCGTCGAAACGGAGATTCAGCGTCTGGGCATGCCAGGCGGCAAGTTCAGCGCCGTATTGAAACCCGCAGCAGAAGGAGACCTGATGCCACACGGACTGGAACAAGTAGAGTTTCTGGTAAGCGCCAACCCAGGCCAGCCACTGCGTCCACTGGCAAAGGTTGCCTCGGGCGGTGAGCTGTCGCGCATCAGCCTTGCGATTCAGGTGATCACAGCGCAGACATCACGCATCCCTACCCTGGTGTTCGACGAAGTGGACGTCGGCATCGGAGGACCGACCGCCGAAGTGGTCGGCCAATTGCTGCGCCGCCTCGGCGAGCGGGGCCAAGTACTGACCGTGACCCACCTGCCACAAGTTGCGGCACAGGGTCACCATCACCTGTTTGTACACAAGGCGCGCGGCGCCCAAGAAACCCACACCGCTGTCGCCGCACTGGATGGCAGTGAACGGGTCGAGGAAATTGCCCGCATGCTGGGTGGGCTTGACCTCACCGAGCAAGCGCTGGCCCACGCCCGCCAGATGATCGGCACAGCTCAAACATCCTGAAAAAGCAGGCAACGACGACGACCCACGGATCATCTTGCCGCGACGACAGACCATCTGGAGAGCACACACCATTGCACGTACCGGATTGCACTGGGCTGGCTTGCAATAAAAACGCGCCTCATCCGGCTCATCGTCATGGGCACATCCCCAGCGCGCTGAGGCGGCAGCAGCCGGATGAATCGCGCCTTCAAAACAAAACCCCGCCAATCGGCGGGGTTTGTCATATAGCAAGACTATCCGGGGCTCACACTCGAACCCGATCGACTCCGATCACTCAGGCTTCTTGCGGACGTACAGCACCAGGTTGTGATCCACCAGGTCGTAGCCATGGCGCTTGACGATCTCCTTCTGCAGCTTCTCGATCTCCGGATCAAAAAACTCGATCACGTCGCCGCTGTCGACGCACACCATGTGGTCATGATGGCCACCGTCAGCCAGCTCGAACACGGCATGGCCGCCATCGAAATTATGCCGAACCACAAGACCAGCTGCCTCGAACTGGGTCAGCACGCGGTAAACAGTTGCCAGACCGACATCCTCGCCGGCCTCCATCAATGCCTTGTAGACGTCCTCTGCGCTCATATGGCGACGATCAGTGGTATCCAGCATTTGCAGGATCTTGACCCGTGGCAGGGTTACTTTGAGGCCAGCTTTGCGTAGTTCGCTATTTTCAACCATGGTGGGCTTTCTCGCTGCTGCTGTTTCGCAGCCTCCTTCAATACGGGTATGATCCGGGCTTTGCCCAGCCAAGATAGTGGAAGTCACCTACCGATGCAAAACACCAAGCTCATGCTGTCCAGCCTCACGCTAGTGGGCCTGTTCGCACTCGCCGGTTGTTCATTCCCCGGGGTTTACAAGGTCGACATTCAACAGGGCAATGTCGTGACTCAGGACATGATAGACCAGTTGCGCCCCGGAATGACCCGATCACAAGTGCGGTTTATCATGGGCAACCCGCTGATCACCGACACGTTCCACGCTAACCGCTGGGATTATCTGTACAGCATCCAGCCTGGCGGCAGAGAACGTCAGCAGGAGCGCGTCAGCCTTGTATTCAATGCTAACGACCAGCTCGCTGGTCTTGCAGGCGACTTCAAGCCCGGCGTGAGCCGTGACGAAGCCATTCTGGGGACTGATCTACCGGCAAGCACCGATGACCCTGTCAGCACCGAACCAGAGGCCACCGCTCCTGGCTCTTTGCTTGAACAGATCCAGCGCGACGTAGATGCGGCGGAGCCCGTTCCAGTGCCTACTCCAGGCAGCCTGGACACAAACTAAGCGTTAACCGAACACCAGTAAAGCCCGTCACGCCGGGCTTTTTCTCGTTAATGCCACTTCCTATGTGACCGCTTCACCTGATTCGCCGGCCTTGTTCTGTGCAGCCTTAGCCGCACGCTGCTTGCGAACTTCTTTCGGGTCGGCGATCAGTGGTCGATAGATCTCAACTCGCTCTCCCTCAACAAGCGTGCGCTCGTCCGGCTTGGGCACAGCCTTGCCGAAGATGCCCAACGGCGACGTTGCCAGATCCAGCCCCGGAAAGTAGCCATCCATTCCCGAGCGCAGCGCTGCCTCTCGGACGCTGGTGCCCTGAGGAACGGCCAAGCGCAGCAACTTCTGCTTGTCCGCTAGCGCATAGACGACCTCAACCGCGATCATCTGCTTATCCATAAAGCTGCTTAGCCCTGTCACAGAACGCATCGACCAATGTATTAGCGGCCTGATTGAACAACGGTCCCAAGGTGGCACGAACCAACGGCCCGGCGTAATCAAAGGTGAGATCAAGACTGATCTTGCAGGCCTTTTCACCCAACGCCTTGAATTCCCAAATACCATGCAGATGACTGAAAGGCCCCTCTTCCAGCGACATCTCGATGCGCTTACCTGCCTGCAACTCATTGCGCGTGAGAAAGCGCTGGCTCATGCCAGCCTTTGCCACCGTCATGCTTGCGTGCATCTGTGTGTCACTGCTGGACAGCACTTCGGTTGCCGAACACCAGGGCAGAAACTTTGGATAGCTGGCTACATCATTGACCATGTCGAACAGCGCATGAGCCGGATAGGGCAGCAGCGCCGAACGTTGAATATGCGTCGTCATTCAGTCCCTTCTACTTCGTCAGTCGACAATCAGCAGCTGGAGCCAAGGCCGACAGCCGCTCACCGAGAGCAAGCGTAAAGCTCATACCTGCTACGCAGCAGGTGTTTGAGCATGAACAAACGTAAAGTTGACCATTGTCGAGGATAAGCGCACCCCTCTCAAGTTTCGCACCGTCGCACCACGCAGGTTATCGCCAGCCGCAACGGGACTCCCTATAATGCGCACCCTATGGCCAAACAGAAGAAACAGTCCCCCGGGACCATTGCGCTGAACAAGAAAGCGCTACACGACTACTTCATCGAACAGAAATTCGAGGCGGGCCTCGTGCTGGCCGGCTGGGAAGTGAAAAGCCTTCGGGCGGGAAAAGCCCAGCTGGTGGACAGCTACGTCTTGCTCAAGGATGGCGAAGCATGGTTGATGGGCTGCCACATTACGCCTTTGACCACCGCTAGCACCCATGTCATTGCCGACCCGACCCGCACCCGCAAGTTGCTGCTCAACAAGCGTGAACTGGGCAAGTTGTTCGGCGCCGTGCAGCAGAAGGGTTACGCCTGTGTGGCGCTGTCGATCTACTGGAAAAAGCATTTGATCAAGTGCGATATCGCGCTAGGCAAGGGCAAGAAGGAGTTCGACAAGCGCCACACCGAGAAAGAGCGCGACTCCGATCGGGAGATTCAGCGTGCCATGCGCACAAAGGGCAAGGAAGACTGACCCTCGGCGTATCGAGCGGAACCCAGCCGCTCGATATAGCTTTTCAACCCACCACCGCCCCAGCCCTGCTAATTCTTTTCCGGGTGCGCCTGGCGCCGCTGCGCACGCGCCAACCGTTGAGCTTCCTGCTGCCCTTCCGCCAAAACTTCTTGGACATAGCTGATGTGGTGGTGAATGACATCCCTCGCATCGTTCGCCCGCCGCGCGATGATCGCATCGTATAACTCCTGATGCTGATTCATCAGCATGTCGCGGGTTTCGCTGCGTAACGCGTACATACCGCCGATATTGGTCACTACGTTGCGTTTGAGCAGATCGAACAGACCCCGAATGGTATGCAGCAGCACTGCATTGTGGCTGGCCTCGGCAATCGCCAGATGAAAACGCGCGTCAGCGGCGCCCTCTTCGGCGCGGGTCACTACCCCTTCGCGCGCATAGCAATCCTGCAACGCCGCAAAGGCCTCTTTCAGGCGTTGCCGGTCCACTTCAGTCGCGCGCAAGGCGGCGTAATAAGCGCAACTTCCTTCCAGTGTATGGCGAAACTCAAGCAGGTCACGCTGCGCATCAGCGTTGTTTTCGAGCAGATGCAGCAGCGGATCACTGAAGGTCGACCCGAGGGACTCGGCAACGAAATTGCCACCACCGTGACGACTGACCAGCAAGCCCTTGGCCGCCAGCTTCTGGATCGCTTCGCGCAACGACGGACGTGATACCCCAAACTGTTCGGCCAGCACCCGCTCGGCCGGCAGCCGCTCCCCAGCCTTGAGCGTCCCCTCAAGGATCATCGTTTCGAGTTGCTCGACGATGTTATCCGCCAGCCTCCGCTGGCGCACCACTCCCACTTCCATGACGCCTCTCGATTGGTTTGACCACTGTGATGGGAAGCAGCGTAGCCAGCCGCCAGGCCCACCGCAATAACCGCCGCTGCGACCAAAGTCTATAGCTTGCTAATTGACGCAGCGCCGGCAGAACTCTTACGCTGGCCAGACCCTACTGTAAATTGGTAATACCACTTTACAGGTAGAGGCAACCAAACAAGAAGAGGACTAGTTAATGCGGTCTCCGTTTATCTGCTCATCACCGGTCCGCCCGGGCCCCCATTCGCTCATTTCGACCCTGGGAGCCTGACATGTCTACCGGACTGCTCGCCCTGTTTGCCTTTACCCCGATCCTGCTGGCCGCCGTTCTGCTGATTGGCCTTCGCTGGCCGGCCAGCCGCGCCATGCCGGTTGTGTTCTTGTTCACCGCAGCCATTGGCTTGTTCATCTGGGACATGAGCTTTACCCGGATCATCGCCTCAACCCTGCAAGGCCTGGTGATCACGCTGGGACTGCTGTGGATCATCTTCGGCGCGATCCTGCTGCTGAACACGCTCAAGCATTCGGGCGGCATTACCGCCATTCGGGCTGGTTTCACCACCATCAGCCCGGACCGTCGAATTCAGGCCATTATCATCGCCTGGTTGTTCGGCTGCTTTATCGAAGGCGCATCCGGCTTTGGTACCCCCGCAGCAATTGCAGCACCGCTGCTGGTCGCCGTGGGCTTCCCGGCCATGGCAGCGGTCCTGATGGGCATGCTCGTGCAGAGCACGCCTGTGTCCTTTGGCGCGGTCGGTACGCCGATCATCGTTGGTGTGAATAGCGGACTCGACACCGCCTCCCTCGGCGCACAACTCGCCGCGCAAGGTTCCAGCTGGCCGATCTTCCTGCAGCAAATCACCAGCAGCGTCGCCATTACCCACGCCATCGTCGGCACGGTCATGCCACTGATCATGGTCTTGATGCTGACGCGCTTCTTCGGCAAGGAAAAGAGCTGGAAGGCCGGATTCGAAGTGCTGCCTTTCGCACTTTTCGCAGGGCTGGCTTTCACCCTCCCCTATGTCGCCACCGGCGTATTCCTTGGCCCCGAGTTCCCATCGCTGCTGGGCGGTCTGGTCGGCCTGGCGATCGTCACCACCGCCGCGCGCTTCAAGTTTCTGGTGCCGAAAACCAACTGGGATTTCGCTGCCGCAAAAGACTGGCCAGCGGAGTGGATCGGCACTATCGAGATGAAGCTAGACGACCTCGCGGCACGCCCGATGAGCGCTTTCCGCGCCTGGCTGCCCTACATCCTGGTCGGCGCAATCCTGGTGATCAGCCGTGTCTTCCCGCAGGTCACCGGCGCGTTGAAATCCGTGTCGATCGCCTTCGCCAACATTCTCGGCGAGACCGGCGTCAGCGCCAGCATCGAGCCGCTGTACCTGCCTGGCGGGATTCTGGTTGCCGTTGTACTGATTACCTTCTTCATCCATGGCATGCGCGCCGCCGAACTCAAAGCTGCAGTGAAGGAATCGAGCAGCGTGCTGCTCAGTGCGGGCTTCGTGCTGCTGTTCACCGTGCCGATGGTGCGCATCCTGATCAACTCGGGTGTCAACGCCAGCGACCTGCCAAGCATGCCCATCGCCATGGCGCGCTATGTAGCTGACAGCGTGGGCGGCATCTACCCGCTGCTGGCCCCTACTGTCGGCGCGCTGGGGGCATTCCTCGCTGGCTCGAATACCGTCAGCAACATGATGTTCAGCCAGTTCCAGTTCGGCGTTGCACAGTCGCTGGGCATTTCCGGCGCGATGGTCGTGGCCATCCAGGCCGTGGGTGCCGCCGCCGGCAACATGGTGGCGATCCACAACGTTGTCGCCGCCTCGGCCACCGTCGGCCTGCTCGGCCGCGAAGGCATCACCCTGCGCAAGACCGTTTGGCCTACGCTGTACTACGTGCTGGCCACCGGCCTGATCGGCATGATCGCGATCTACCTGCTTGGCGTGACGGACCCGCTGGTCGGCGTCTAACGCGGCCTGTGACCATTGCTTCGGGAAACACCTGGGGCAATGGCGTTTGGAATCATGTCCTGACCTCTCCATCGCCCGACCCGGTGATCAGGACAGCCGTAAATCGAACACCGCCTTCGTCGATGACGGGCGCTCCGAGACTTACCTCGTTTCAGTCGGTGAGAACATAAGATGATTATTTCTGCTTCCACGGATTACCGCGCTGCCGCACAACGCAAGCTCCCGCCGTTCCTCTTTCACTACGTCGATGGCGGCGCTTACGCTGAGTACACGCTGCGGCGCAACGTCGAGGATCTGGCCAGCATCGCCCTGCGTCAGCGGGTGTTGCGCAACATGTCGGAACTCAGCCTGGAAACCCAGCTGTTCGGCGAAACCCTGTCCATGCCGGTGGCCCTCGCC
Organism: Stutzerimonas chloritidismutans; assembly: GCF_038562055.1. Taxonomy (GTDB): domain Bacteria; phylum Pseudomonadota; class Gammaproteobacteria; order Pseudomonadales; family Pseudomonadaceae; genus Stutzerimonas; species Stutzerimonas chloritidismutans_A. The sequence continues at coordinate 650,363 of NZ_JBCFXD010000002.1, forward strand.
CCGGTCGGCCTGACCGGCATGCTCGCTCGCCGTGGTGAGGTGCAGGCCGCTCGTGCGGCTGACAAGAAAGGAATTCCCTTCACCCTGTCCACCGTATCGGTCTGCCCGATCGAGGAAGTCGCACCGGCAATCAAGCGGCCGATGTGGTTTCAGCTCTATGTGCTGAAGGACCGCGGCTTCATGAAGAACGCGCTGGAGCGCGCCAAGGCCGCGGGCGTTACCACCCTGGTCTTCACCGTCGACATGCCCACCCCCGGCGCCCGCTACCGCGACGCGCATTCCGGCATGAGTGGCCCCCACGCCAACATACGGCGCATTTTGCAGGCCATGACGCACCCCTTCTGGGCCTGGGACGTCGGCCTGCACGGCAAGCCGCACGACCTCGGCAACATCACCACCTACCGCGGACACACCACCGGACTGGAAGACTACATCGGCTGGCTTGCAGCCAATTTCGATCCGTCGATTTCGTGGAAAGATCTGGAGTGGATCCGCGAATTCTGGGATGGCCCGATGGTGATCAAAGGCATCCTGGATGCCGATGACGCCCGCGATGCCGTGACCTTCGGGGCCGACGGCATCATCGTCTCCAACCACGGCGGGCGTCAGCTCGACGGCGTTCTGTCCAGTGCACGCGCGATGCCAGCGATTGCCGACGCGGTCAAAGGTGACCTGAAAATCCTCGCCGACTCGGGCATCCGCAGCGGTCTAGACGTGGTGCGCATGATCGCCCTCGGCGCGGATACCGTGCTGCTCGGCCGCGCCTTCGCCTACGCGCTGGCGGTAGACGGCGAAGCCGGTGTCAGCAACCTGCTCGACCTGATCGAAAAAGAAATGCGTGTCGCGATGGTCCTGACCGGAGCCAAGAGCATCAGCGAAATCAGCACGGATTCGCTGGTACGCGAGGTTGATCACTATCAGACCAGCCGCCACGTCGACTGAGCCTGGCTGATCCCATCGAGAAGGCCGTCGGCATTCGCCACGGTCGCTACCTCCCGGAGCCCGAAATGAACGCGCCTGCCGCTCTACCGACCGACTTTCTCGCCGCTGTCGAAAAGCTGATTCCGGCTGAGCGACGCTTCGACGACCCTCTTTCAACGCTGGCTTTCGGCACAGATGCCAGCTTCTACCGGCTGATTCCCAAGCTGGTGGTACGGGTTGAATCCGAGGAGGAAGTGGTAGGGCTGCTCAAGCTGGCTCACAGCCAGCGGGTACCTGTGACCTTCCGGGCGGCGGGCACCAGCCTTTCCGGCCAGGCGATTTCCGACTCGGTACTGATCGTACTGGGCGACAACTGGAACGGCCGCGAAATACGCAACGGCGGCGAGCAGATACGCCTTCAGCCTGGCGTAATTGGTGCCAATGCCAACGCCATACTGTCGCCGCTGCAACGCAAGATCGGCCCTGACCCAGCCTCGATCAACGCCGCAAAAATCGGCGGCATCGTCGCCAACAATTCGAGCGGCATGTGCTGTGGAACGGCGCAGAACAGCTATAAAACCCTTGCTGGCCTGCGCCTGGTGCTTGCAGATGGCAGCGTGGTCGACAGCGAAGACGTTATCAGCGTCGAATCTTTCCGCCAAAGCCATTCGGCGATGCTCGATCAGCTCGCCGAGCTCGGCCGCACCACCCGCGCCAACACCGACCTGGCTGCAAAGATTCGCCACAAGTACCGCCTGAAGAACACCACAGGCTTTTCGCTGAACGCGCTGGTCGACTACGACGAGCCACTCGACATCCTCAACCACTTGATGGTCGGCTCCGAAGGCACACTGGGTTTCATCAGCGCAGTGACCTACGACACCGTGCCCGATCACCCGCACAAAGCCAGCGCGCTGGTTGTCTTTCCCGACGTAGAAACCTGCTGCCTCGCCGTACCCGTGCTCAAGCAACAGCCGGTGTCGGCAGTTGAACTGCTTGATCGCCGTAGCTTGCGCTCGGTGGAGAACAAGGCCGGCATGCCGGAGTGGGTCAAGCAACTGTCGGCCAATGCCTGCGCGCTGCTGATCGAATCCCGCGCAGCCAGCGGGTCGCTGCTGCACGAGCAAATCAACCAGATCATGGTCTCGATCGCTCATTTCCCGGTGGAAAAACAGGTCGATTTCAGCGAAAACCCGGTCGTCTACAACCAGCTCTGGAAGATCCGCAAGGACACCTTTCCCGCGGTCGGTGCGGTGCGCCAGACTGGCACGACGGTGATCATTGAGGACGTCACTTTCCCTATCGAGCGCCTCGCCGAAGGGGTCAATCGTCTGATCCAGCTGTTCGAAAAGCACGCCTACAGTGAGGCGATCCTGTTCGGCCATGCCTTAGAGGGCAACCTGCACTTTGTCTTCACCCAGGGTTTCGACGATCCACTGCAAGTCGCGCGCTACGAAGCCTTCATGCAAGACGTCACCCAGCTGGTTGCCGTTGAATTCGGCGGCGCCCTGAAAGCCGAACACGGTACCGGCCGCAACATGGCGCCCTTCGTCGAACTGGAATGGGGCAACGATGCGTACCAACTGATGTGGCAGATCAAGCGCCTGCTGGACCCTCAGGGCATCCTCAATCCCGACGTAGTGCTCAGCGAAGACCCACAGATCCACCTCAAACATCTCAAGCCAATGCCGGCTGCCGACGAGATCGTCGACAAGTGCATCGAATGCGGCTTCTGCGAACCGGTCTGCCCGTCCAATGGACTGACCCTGACGCCGCGTCAGCGCATCGTCGTCTGGCGCGACATTCAAGCGAAAAAGCGCGCTGGCATCGACACAAGCGAACTCGAGCAGCTCTACGGCTACCAGGGCGTCAAGACCTGCGCTGCGACCGGGCTATGCGCACAGCGCTGCCCGGTAGGCATCAACACCGGAGACCTTGTGCGCAAACTTCGCGGGCGCAATGCCGGCAATACGCGTGCCGCCACCTGGCTGGCCGAGCATTTCCGCACCGCCGTGCAGGGCGCGCGGTTCATGTTGCACGTCGCCAATGGCGCACACCTGCTCATGGGCACGCGCCTGCTCAGCAAGACCTCCGCTGCGCTCACCAATGCCAGCAAAGGTCGCGTGCCCCAGTGGACCCCCGCCACACCGCAGCCGCTGCAGCGGCTCCATTTACCCAAGCCATCACCCCAGGACCAACGCCCACGGGTGGTTTACCTTGCCGCCTGCGTCTCGCGCGCCATGGGTCCCGCAGCACGTGATCAGGAGCAGGAACCACTGCTCGACACCACCCGCACGCTTCTGGAGAAAGCTGGTTACCAGGTCATCTTCCCCGATGAGCTGAACAACCTCTGCTGCGGCCAACCATTCGCCTCCAAAGGCTATGCAGAGCAGGCCGAGCAGAAGCGTCAGGAAACGCTGGATGCTCTGCTCAAGGCCAGCCGCGGCGGGCTTGACCCTATCTACTGCGACACCAGCCCCTGCACGCTGCGCCTGGTTCAGGACCTTGCGGACGACCGCCTGCAGGTTTTCGATCCGGTGCGCTTCATCCGCACGCATCTGATCGACAAACTGGATTTCGAGCCGCAGGATGCGCCGATTGCCGTGCACGTCACCTGCAGCACTCAACACCTCGGCGAAGCCCAGGCGCTGATTGATATCGCGCGCCGCTGCGCCAAAGAAGTGGTCGTGCCGGAAGGCATTCACTGTTGCGGTTTTGCGGGCGACAAGGGCTTCACCACCCCCGAGCTCAACGCCCATGCCCTGCGCAGTCTTAAAGACGCCGTGCAGGTCTGCGAAGAAGGAATTTCAACCAGCCGAACCTGCGAGATCGGCCTGTCACAACATGGCGGCATCGACTATCACGGGCTGGCTTATCTGGTTAACCGAAACAGCCGAGCCAGAGCGGTTTCAGCACCCTAGTGAGCGGCCCCGGCGAAGACCACGACATACGCAAATGAAACGCTTCAGCGCAGCCGCAGTCGGAAGTTAGGAGCCCAGTTTCAATAGAGGCTCAACCGCCTCGGCGCCGCCGCGCAATTACAGAAACAGGCAGGCCCGCCGGGAAGTTAACTCCCTGGAGGACTTTATGAAGAAATTTGCCCTACTTGCCGCCGCAGCTCTGATCGCAAGCCCTGCCGTGTTTGCCGACGACAAGAATCTGTGCCAATTGAACATGCAGGAAATTGAAGACAACATGGCGACCAACCGAGCCACCCTCGGGGAGCCGGCGCGCAGCGAAGTTCAAGAACTGATCAAGCAGGCCCGTGAAGCGCAGCAAGCTGGCGACGTCGAAAACTGCATCGTTCATACCACCCAGGCCTTGCGTAAACTCGAAGGCCCAGGCAGCTCCGGCAGCACAGGCACCAGCGGCACTGGCTCGGGCACCGGTAACTGATACGTCCGCGAGGCAAGGCCGCCAGTAGTTGGCCTTGCCGATTCCCGGTTTGCCCTTGAATTTCGACCAGCCGCCCTAATTAAGAAGATCAAGCGTTCGACGCAGCCAAACCTTATGGCGTACACTGCGCAACACATGAGGCAGCAACACGCTTCATGGGGCCGATTAGGATTCGACGCCGGTAACAAAACTCTAGGTGCATGCCGAGTTGGTAACAGAACTCGTAAATCCACTGTTGCAAACTTATAGTTGCCAACGACGACAACTACGAAGGGTACGCGCTAGCCGCCTAACCTTCATCTGGTCGCTTCGGCGCCAGCGGTCACTAGGGGATGCCTGTAAACCCGAAATGACTGTCAGATAGAACAGGATCGCCGCCAAGTTCGCTGCAGACGTAACGGCTAAAATTCATGCAGCTCGCTCCAAGCACCCTGCCAATCGGGCGGCGCGGAGTTAACTCAATAGATTTGGCTACGCATGTAGTACCGACAGTGGAGAGCTGGCGGACGGGGGTTCAAATCCCCCCGGCTCCACCATTTTGTCTTCCCAGGAAGACCCAGAAAAGCCGTAAAGCCCAGAGAAATCAAAGCTTTACGGCTTTTTTATTGCCCACGTTTTGCTATCTAATCCCAGGGCATCCCACGGTTGACGGGGGCACATATGGGGGCATAAAACGCTCATCAGCTCGCTCGGAGAGGATGTGCCCCCAATGCCCTTGAAAGACACCAACTGCCGCAACGCCAAGCCCCAGGACAAGCCCTACCGGCTGTATGACGAACAGGGTTTGTATCTTGAAGTGCAGCCTAATGGAGGCCGTTACTGGCGCTTGAAGTACCGCTTTCTGGGCAAGGAAAAACGCCTTGCTCTTGGCGTTTACCCAGAGGTCGGCTTACAGGATGCTCGTCGCAAGCGTGATGACGCTCGTGTTCAGCTTGCCGGCGGCCAAGACCCTTCGCTGCAAAGACGCATGGCCAAAGTGGTCAGCCAGCTCGATCACCAGCACACCTTTGAATCGGTCGCCAAGCAATGGCTCACTGTTCGCGAATCCTCCTGGGATCCGGAGTACACCCGCACAGTAAGGCAGCGCCTTGAGCTCAATGCCTACCCCTGGTTGGGAAAACTTCCGATCAGCAGCATCAGCACGCCCATGCTGGTCGAAAACCTCCAGCGCATCATCAAGCGCGGTGCTCGCGAGACGGCACGTCGTGTAGCCCAAATCTACAAACAGATTTTCGAGTTCGCCGAAGCTGCCGGTATCACCCCACCCAACCAGATTGGCAATCTCTCACGTACGCTCCCAGCCAAGCGGGTGAAACATTTTGCTGCCGTGACCGATCCTGAAAAACTCGGCGCACTGCTTAAAGCACTAGATAGCTACAGCGGAACAATGCCTGTCTGTTGTGCCTTAAAACTGGCCCCGTTGCTGTTCTGCCGGCCCGGAGACCTTCGACATATGGAATGGTCGGAGGTCAATCTGGATGCTGGCGAGTGGTTGATTCCTGGTCACAAGATGAAAGGGCTAACTGCTACCAAACAGGATCGCCCAGATCACCTGGTTCCCCTCAGCCAACAAGCAGTCGCTGTTCTACGCGAACTGAAACCGCTCACCGGCAGGCATCGGTATACCTTCCCCTCGGCCCGAGGAGGCGACCGACCGATGTCCAACAATGCCGTTCTCAGCGCGTTACGCCGCATGGACATCAGCGGCGACGAAATGACTGGGCACGGCTTTCGTGCAACAGCGAGAACCATAGGTGCTGAGGTGCTGGGATTTCGCCCCGATCTCCTGGAGCATCAGCTTGCTCACACGGTAAAAAATCCGTTGGGACGGGCGTACGACCGAACGTCATTTCTGCCAGAACGACGCGACATGATGCAGCGCTGGTCAGATTACCTAGATGCGATCAAGGCCTGAGCTCACTGCCTGGGCTTGCAATACCGATTCCCGCTTGGTAAAAATCAGGCATCCCTCGGACGTTCATAGGACTCCATGGGATCGTCACGCTGCCCCAGTTACGGCGTTAAGAATCCGAAGTCCATCTGCTGTTAGCAAATGGACTTTCTGGGTACCTCATCGGGGTATCGCCAGCATCTCGCAGGCCTTTTGCGCCTGCTCGCCTGCAACAAGGCTGCTAAAGAAACGTATGGACTCCTATTCCGTACCAGCAGGGTCTTTCCTCTCCCCCACGCCAAAGACACAGCTTCAGCTGTCATGCGCACAGCTGAAGCCGGCAATAAACCTCGGAGGCCCGTAACACGAGGCCCGACAAACATCCCTGCTTTGCAGTAGGAAAATCCGAGCGCCACTCCCAACACATATGCGTATTGCAGTACTTGAGGACCGCTGCAACGCCACCGCCTGAGCACCAGTTAAATGTCAGCACAAACTATTGCACCCAGCCCAGAGGAACCGCGCTTCCTTCGCCTGCCCGAGGTTGAACTCGCTGTCGGGAAAAAGAGATCCACGATCTATCGCGACATAGCAGCGGGAAAATTCCCTGCTCCATATGATCTAGGCAGCAGCAGATCGGTTGGCTGGCTCAGCACGGAGATATCTGCCTGGATCCTGAGCCGGCCGCGCGTACAGTTACGTGGGAGGCATAACAATGACTAACACCTCCGCCCCACTGCGCGCACAGACTCAGTGGTTTCATGTCTTTAGGGCCATGATCGATCAGGGTGATGTCGCCCGAATCGGGCCCCATGCATTTACGGTTTATGCCGTCATCAAGGCACACGCCAATTTCGACCATGGATTATCGAAACCGGGCATCCAACGGATTTCCGAACAGTCTGGAGTCAGTCAGGCACAGGTCAAACGGGCATTAGGGGTTCTCGAAAAAGCAGGTTTCATTGCAAAGAAAAAGTTCGGCCGATCCAATCACTACATGCTACGCGAAAAGGTCCAGGTCACTGAGGCCGGCTTACCACATACCGTAGTAACCTGGGATTACGTGCCGGACCGCGCCCAGCAGACCGTTACTGAGCTTAAAAAAGCCATGATCGCTGGCGATCTCGCAAGTACGCGAACACTGAATATCGAGCGTCTGAATATACAAATCAATCTGGCAGGTGGTAATTCCCAGATCGATTTAGGCTCATTGCACACCGACCTAGATCGACTGCCAGCCGGCATTCGAGAAACGCTGCGTAGAAACCTCAATCGCCGTGGTGATCTTATACACAGCTCAGAGTGACACGTATCAACCTGAGCTGTGTACCATCTGGATGGAGCTCACCTAGAGCTCCGTCGCGTTGGAATACAGCTCAGGCTGAGCCGCTAAAAAGAAAGATAAAATAAAAAAGAGTAGTTCTGGGGGCGACGCAACCTCCTGAGTGAAAGCCCCGAAGCCATTTTGGGTTACGGGCAGCTACCGTAAGCTCGATTCGACGAAACCCACCAGCCCATTTGCCGCTTTTTCGCATTGCAGAAGCGCCTTCCTTTATCATCCCCGGCATCGTGTAATGATTGATTCCCCATTCACTGGCTCAGGGCGCTCGGCTGTCGAATCCAGTGGCATCCAGCATAAACCGAGGCGACTGAGCAGAGCTGAGTTGCGATGCTGACGCCAGGCCGACAGAGCGGCATGTGCCGGCCGGGATGTGACCCTCGCCCAAAAATTTTAGCGGCTAAAATCGCCGCCTTCGCGCATCAGCGATCTGGACAGTGGTAAACCATGAATGCAGTAGAAATTGAGTCCGCCATTTCGGACCTGGCCCTAGAGCCCTTTGACGCGGCGGAGTTCCCGTTCACCTTCCTGGCCGCATTCGGCAACAAGGAAACCGCGCTCAAGCGCCTGCGCGCTGGCAACAACAACGCCTCGGATGTACCTGGCGGCGTACTACTGCGCAGCAACATTCATATCGCCGCATGCGAGCCTGGCACCGTGGGCGAAACGCTCAAGGCCTTGCGCGCCAGCCCGGCCACCATAAAAGCTAAAGCCAAGTTCATCCTCTCCACCGACGGGCAAACGCTGGAGGCCGAAGAACTGATCACGGGTGAAACCATCACCTGCGACTACCCTGACTTTCCCAACCACTTCGGCTTCCTGCTGCCGCTGGCCGGCATCTCCACCATCAAGGAGATCAAAGACAACCCCATCGACGTGCGTGCCACCAGCCGCCTGAACAAGCTGTACGTCGAACTGCTGAACGAGAACCCGGACTGGGCCAAGACCGAACGCCGCCATGACATGAACCATTTTATGTCTCGGTTAGTGTTCTGCTTTTTTGCTGAAGACACAGATATCTTCACTGGCGACGGACTGTTTACCACGACGGTTGAGCACTACAGCGAGCGCGACGGCTCCAACACCGCCCAGGTGCTGTCGGAAATCTTCCGCGCTATGAACCTCAAGTTGGCCGAGCGTGCCGGTGCAGAACCGCGCTTGCCTGGCTGGGCCAACAAATTCCCGTATGTGAATGGCGGCTTGTTCTCTGGAAGCACTGAAGTACCGCGCTTTACGCGCATGGCGCGTACTTACCTGCTGCACGCCGGCAACCTGAACTGGCAAAAAATCAACCCAGACATTTTCGGCAGCATGATTCAGGCCGTGGCCGATGATGAAGAGCGCGGCGCACTGGGCATGCACTACACCAGCGTGCCCAACATCCTGAAAGTATTAAACCCACTATTTCTGGATGATCTGTGTGCTCAGCTGGAGGCAGCGGGCGACAACAAGGCCAAGCTGCTTAACCTGCGCAAGCGTATGGCGCGCATCCGCGTATTTGACCCAGCATGCGGTTCCGGCAATTTCCTGGTCATTGCCTACAAGCAGATGCGCGATATCGAGGCGGAGATCAATCGTCGCCGGGGCGAAGCTCACAATAAGTCCGAAATACCGCTGACCAATTTCCGCGGCATCGAGCTACGCGACTTTCCGGCAGAAATTGCCCGACTGGCCCTTATCATTGCTGAGTTTCAGTGCGATGTGTTGTATCGCGGGCAGCAGGATGCTTTAGCTGAATTTCTACCGTTAGACTCACAGAATTGGATTGTCTGCGGCAATGCGCTGCGGCTGGATTGGTTGGCGGTGTGCCCGCCGACGGGGACTAGCGTGAAGCTGGCAGCGAACGATTTGTTCGACGTGCCATTGGACCAATCTGAAATCGCCTTCGAAAACGAAGGAGGCGAGACGTACATCTGCGGTAACCCGCCGTATATTGGCGACAAATATCAATCGAAAGAGCAGAAGAGCGACATAAAAAGCCTTACCAAAAAAGACGTGCGCGCTGTCGATTACATCACTGGGTGGCTTTGGAAAGCATCAGACTACATTCGCAGCGGAGGCCGATTCGCCTTCGTTTCTACGAACTCTATCTGCCAAGGTGTTCAGGTTCCGCTGGTGTGGCCGAGAATAGTCATGGCGGGGCAAGAGATTTTCTTTGGCCACAAAGCTTTTCTCTGGGGTAACAACGCTGCTAGGAACGCGCAAGTCACCTGCATAATTGTTGGCGTGGCCAATTTAGGCGTCAAACAGAAATACATCTTCGACGGTGAAGAGCGAAAAGAAGTTGAAAGCATCAACTTATATCTCGCGCCCGGCAAAAATATCATCGTCGAGCGGGCGAATGATCCCATCTCTGGTGTATCGACCATGTTTGGCGGGAACATCCCGAGAGATCAGGGAAATCTGTTGCTCACGCCCGATGAGGCAAGGGATTTGCTGGACTCTTATCCTGAGGCAGCGCCTCTAATAAAGCCGATCCTTGGCTCCAAAGAGTTCATCAATGGCCTAGAACGGTACTGTCTCTGGATAACTGACGAACAAGCGCAGATCGCCTTTTCAATTCCGCCCATCAAGGCGAGGCTTGACCGCATACGAGAATATCGTCTGCATGGCAGTGAACGTGGCCGTGCCGGCCTCGACACACCCTACAAGTTTGAACGGACTATCATCGGAAACGACCACACCATCATCATTCCAAGCGTCTCGTCGGAGCGCCGCGCTTATCTCCCTTGCGGTTTGCTGACGAGTGACGTGCGCGTCTCAAATCTTGCACTTGCCCTCTACGACGCCCCACTTTGGAACATGGCCCTCATCGCCTCCCGCCTGCACCTCGTTTGGATTGGCACCGTCTGCGGAAAAATGAAAACGGACTTCCGCTACTCCAACACACTTGGCTGGAACACCTTCCCAGTGCCGAGGCTCACAGAGCAAAACAAGGTCGACCTGACCCGCTGCGCTGAAGATATTCTGCTGGCCCGCGAAGCACACTTCCCCGCCACCATCGCCGACCTGTATGACCCAGACACCATGCCTGAGAACCTTCGCCGTGCCCACGAGCACAACGATGAAGTGCTGGAGCGTATCTATATCGGTCGTCGCTTCAAGAACGACACCGAACGACTGGAGAAGCTGTTTGATCTCTACACCAAGATGACAGCAGACACAGCAAAGGCCACGCCGAAGAAGCTACGAGGGAAAATGGCATGAACGACACCCCTGCTAGCCTGACCACACCACCCGAGGGCTACGGCGAGTGGTTAGCAGACCTCAAAGGCCGCATCCATAGCGCCCAGCAGCGCGCCACGCTGGCGGTAAACCGCGAACTGGTGCTGCTCTACTGGCAGATCGGCAACGATATTTTGACCCGGCAGGCACAGCAGGGCTGGGGGGCCAAGGTGATCGAGCGGCTGGCCCATGACCTGCGCACCGCCTTTCCTGAGATGAAGGGATTTTCCCGCGCCAACCTGATGTATATGCGCGCCTTTGCCGAGGCCTGGCCGGATGCCGCAATTGTCCAACAGGCTGTTGGACAATTGCCCTGGGGGCACAACCTGGTACTGCTGACCCGGCTAAAAGACTCACAGCAGCGCCTGGCCTATGCCCAGAGCGCGATTGCGCACGGTTGGTCACGCAATGTGCTGAACATCCATATCGAAACCCGCCTGTTGGAGCGCAGTGGCACGGCGGTCACTAACTTCGACGTCAGCTTGCCCAAGGTGCAGTCGGACCTGGCCCGCGAGTCGTTGAAAGATCCGTATCGGTTTGACTTCCTCGGCCTGCGCGATGAGGCGCAGGAACGCGAAATCGAACACGCCCTGGTCAAACACGTCACCGAGTTTCTGTTGGAGCTGGGCGCAGGCTTTGCGTTTGTCGGGCGGCAGGTAGTGCTGGATGTAGGCGGCGACGAATTCTTCATTGACTTGCTGTTCTACCACCTCAAGCTGCGCTGCTATGTGGTGATCGAGCTCAAAGCCGGCAAGTTCAAGCCCGAGCACCTGGGCCAGCTTGGATTTTATATGACTGCGGTGGATCGCCAGGTCAAAGATGAACACGACAACCCCACCATCGGCCTTTTGCTCTGCAAGAGCAAAAACAAGATCGTGGCGGAATATGCGCTGGGCGATAAGACCCAGCCCATGGGCATTGCCGAGTACAAATTGCTCGAATCTCTGCCTGCAGAATTGCAAACCAGCTTGCCCAGCATTGAACAGATCGAACGTGAACTGGCGGGCGACGGCACCCTCATGGAGGACGAATCACAGTGACGAACACCACCAACCCGACCAACAGCTACACGGTGCCGTCGGTATCCATTGCTACAGCGCACACTGGGGCATCCAGCAAGGCAAATGAGCTGGGCATGCGCACCATGCAAGAGCGCGCCTATACCAAGCGCGGCGAACAGTACCTGCTGATCAAATCGCCCCCCGCATCGGGCAAGTCTCGCGCACTGATGTTTATCGCCTTGGATAAGCTGCATAACCAGAACCTGCAACAGGCCATCGTCATAGTGCCCGAGCGCTCCATTGGCGGCAGCTTTGCCGATGAGCCGCTGAGCCAGCATGGTTTCTACTGGGACTGGGTGGTGGCTCCGCAGTGGAACCTGTGCAATGCCCCAGGCATCGATGAGCCGCGTGTGGCCAAGTCCAAGGTGGACGCCGTGCGCGCCTTCCTAGACAGCAGCGACAAGGTGCTGGTCTGCACCCACGCCACCTTCCGCTTTGCCGTGGAAGAGTTGGGCATCGACGCGTTCGACAACCGCCTAATTGCCATCGATGAGTTCCACCACGTTTCTGCCAACCCAGACAACAAACTGGGCAGCCAACTGAGCGCGTTCATCAACCGCGACAAGGTACACCTCGTTGCCATGACCGGCTCCTACTTCCGTGGCGACAGCGCGGCCGTGCTGGCCCCGTCGGAAGAGAACAAGTTTGAGACGGTGACGTACACCTACTACGAGCAGCTAAACGGCTATCGCTGGCTCAAGTCGCTGGATATTGGCTACTTCTTCTACACTGGGAGGTACGTGGATGCGGTCGCCAAGGTGCTGGACCCGGCGCTGAAAACCATCGTCCACATTCCAAACGTAAATGCCCGCGAGAGCCTCAAAGACAAGGAACGCGAGGTCAACGAGATCATGAGTTCGCTGGGCGATTGGCAGGGTGTCGACCCGGCGACCGGCTTCCACCTGATCAAAGCCAAGGACGGCCGCACGCTGAAAGTGGCCGACCTGGTAGATGACAGCGACGCGGCCAGACGCTCCAAAGTGCTCGGCGCACTGAAAGATCCGGCACAGAAGAACAACCGCGACAACGTGGATGTAATCATCGCGCTGGGCATGGCGAAGGAAGGCTTTGACTGGATCTGGTGCGAGCATGCGCTGACCATCGGCTACCGTTCGAGCCTGACCGAAATCGTACAAATCATTGGCCGTGCCACGCGGGATGCCGAGGGTAAGGAGCGCTCGCGTTTCACCAACCTGATCGCCGAGCCTATGGCCGATCAAGCTGCCGTTGCCGAGGCGGTGAACGATATGCTCAAAGCCATTTCCGCCAGCCTGCTGATGGAACAGGTGCTTGCTCCGCGCTATGAATTCACCCCGAGGAACCACGGGGAGAAAGAGGGCTTTGTTTACAACGATGGTGAAGGCTATCAACCGGGCGGCACCAACCTGGGCGTGAATGAAACCACAGGCCAGTTCCATGTTGAGATCAATGGCCTGACCACGCCGCAAAGCACTGAAGCCACGCGCATCTGCAAAGAAGATTTGAACGAAGTAGTGACTAGCTTCCTGCAGGACAAAACCGTGCTGGAACGCGGCCTATTCGACAAGGAAAATACCTTGCCGGAAGAGCTGACCCAACTGCGCATGGGGAAAATCGTGCGCGAGCGTTACCCCGATTTGAGCGACGTCGACCAGGAAGCCATCCGCCAACACGCTATCGCCGCAATGAACATTACCCAGCAGGCCAAGTTGATGTTGGCTCAGGCCGACGCCAACGGGAGTGACACCTTACAAGGCAGCACTGCTCTGCTGGATGGCGTGCGCAAGTTCATTAACGTACGCGAGCTGGACATTGATCTAATCGACCGCATCAACCCCTTCGACGCCGCCTATGCGGTACTGGCGAAGGCGATGGACGAAAAGTCCCTGCGTCAGGTTCAGGCCAGCATTGCGGCCAAAAAGGTGAGCATTCCCGAAGACGAAGCACGAGACCTGGCAAAACGTGCCCTGCAGTTCAAGAACGAGCGTGGCCGCCTGCCTGACATCAACTCCGCCGACGCCTGGGAAAAGACTATCGCCGAGGGCATGGTAGCTTTCGCACGCTATCGTGCCCAAGCGAAGGCACAGGAGGGCTCTGCCAATGGCTGAAATGAACGATGACGAGCTGCTGAATGCGCTGGGGATAGAAGTCCCTTCACTCAAGATAACAACCCGAACCCCTCGCGAAGAACGCATCATCGCTGGCTTCGAGGACATTCAGCGTTTCTATCAAACCCACGGCCGCGCCCCACTGCATGGCGAGGATTGCGACATCTTCGAGCGTTTGTATGCCGTGCGCCTGGATCAGCTGCGCAAGCTGCCGGAGGCACAAACCCTACTGGCAGGCTTTGATAGTCACGGCCTACTGTCAGGTACTGCGGCCGCCGCAGTAAATGTGGACGACCTGGATGAGGACGCATTACTCGCTGAGCTCGGCATCGGCAGTGAGTCCGTCGATCAGGACGACATCACCGTGCTGCGGCATGTGCGATCCAGTGCGGCAATAAAGGCGGCAGAAGAAATTGCCGCCCGGAACCCGTGTAAAGACTTCGAGAGGTTTAAGCCACTGTTTGATGAGGTGGAAGCGGGCCTCAAACAAAAATCGTGGGTAACCAAGCCCTTTGGCAAGAACGCCAGCATCGAAGCAGGGGACTTCTTCATTTTGAGCGGACTGATCGCCTATGTTGCCGAAGTGGGCGACACCTACAGGACGCCGAATGCGGAGACAAATGGGCGCTTGCGCGTCATCTACTCCAATGAGACGGAAAGCGATCTGCTATTACGGTCCTTGCAGCGGGCGCTCTACAAAGACAGTGACGGCCGTGCCGGGTCTCGGCTCATCAAGGTAGATTCCGGCCCGCTATTCAGCGACATAACCGAGCCGGACGACATCGAGACTGGCACTATCTATGTGCTGCGCAGCCAGTCCAGCCACCCATTCGTAGCCGAGCACCGCGAGCTGATCCACAAGATCGGCGTAACCGGCGGCCGAGTGGAAACCCGTATCGCGGCGGCCGCGAAGGATGCCACCTACCTGCTGGCCGATGTGGAAGTGGTCGCGACTTACAAGCTTCACAACCTGAACCGTACCCGGCTGGAAAACATCTTCCACCGCCTGTTTGGCGCAGCGCAGCTGGACTTAACCATCGAAGACCGCTTCGGCAATCCGGTTAAGCCAAGGGAATGGTTCCTAGTGCCGCTGCATGTGATTGATGAAGCGGTTGAGCGCATTCGGGATGGGTCTATTACCGGTGTAGCGTATGACCCACAAACGGCTCGCCTGGTCAGCTGAGGCGCTGGGTATGCGCAACGGCTAAATAGTGATGATCAAATCCGGGCGGAAGCCAGTCTCTTCGCCCGGATATCCCCGAGGGTTGCAGACCATACGCGTGCCCGCCACTTCTTAGTCGACGGCTGTATGTGAATGCCCACGCACCCACAGTGCCATATGCGCCTCCCCCATAAGGTCTTCCCCGCGACTGGCATACGCGGCATCCATGTGAGTGCCGGCATGCGGGTTGCAGTGGACAGCTTCAGCGCGACTTAACCTACGTTAGCCTCGACCAGTCGCAAAGGAGATGACGGTACATCCAGCATGTACTGCCTGGTCACCATCTCTGCCGTAAGCCCGGCAGCTGTCAACACCCGCTTCCAGGTACTGTAATCCAGGAGATTGATCGCCCTCTGTACCAGCATAGGCGACTCCATAGGGATCAACTCGTCAAACTCCTCGTGCTTCGTGAAACCCTTTCGATTGAGGTACGTGAAGCCCGATTTAGCTTGCTCGGCAGTAAGCAGATCAAGGGTGTGAGCCCTGAAAATGAGCGCCTTGAAGCTTACCTTCCAACGAAGCTTCATTTCCTTGAGTGCCGGCCAGTTCAGGTACTTGCCTCGCATAGGGGGAAACTCTGATGCGAAACTTGCCCGGGGCATCAACAAAGCGCTGGCAAACTGGTTAGCCTGATCCTCAGTAAGGCGGCAACCGGTCTCAATGCCTTGGTGCATCACCAAATGGCCCATTTCATGAGCAAGGTCGAAACGTTGCCGGCATGGATTCACCTTTGCGGTGTTCCTCACGATCAACGGTCGTTTGTTGGACAGCGAGAACGCATCGACCTTGTCATCGGCTTCGGCCAGATTCACCACCAGCACACCAACTTTTTCGGCCAGCTTGGTCACACTAGACAGGGGGCCAATCCCCAGGCCTTGCTCACGGCGAAATTTTTCAGCAACTTGCTCGATCTTGTTGATACCGGATACCGGCTCCTCAAGCATGCTGAAACTCACTGCAGGAAAGGCAACTTCCTTATCCAACTCGTCAATCAGCAGCTCAAACATCTCGACCTGAGCCGCAATGGTCTTTTTGAGAGTCTGCGAGGAGGATCGGACGCTTCGAAAATGGCATTGCTCCAACTCCACCGAACCGCGTCGTGGCGTGAAGAAAAAACTCTCGCGCACGCCCAAGGCTTCAGATAGCTGGGCGAGTTGGGTGCCCGAAGGAATCGCATTGACTTCCAGCTTGTGCGCGTATTGCCGGGTAACGCCCAAGAGCTCTCCGATATCGGCGAGCGAACGCCCCGCCGCGCATCTAGCGAGACGGAGCTTGTCGGGCGAAAACTCGTCGCCAAGAGGCAGAAAGCCTGTTCTGTCATTCATTTACTGGATCAGCATCTCGTGTTGCGTTCTGGTCTGCATCTTTGTCCCGACGAGCGACTAATGGATCATCGATTGCCACCTCTTGTGGAAGCTCGGTGGTACGAGGAGCAAACAGAGGCACGTAGTCATGCACCCACTTACATACGAGGTTCCGGTTGGTATCGAAGCCCAGAATCGAAGCAGTCAGCGTCGGCCCGTCAAAGTTGCCGTCAGTATCGACATACAAACGCCAGGTAATGTTCTTGTCGATCGCAGGCCCCAGCAGGCTAGCCTGGTAAAGCTCAACTCGGTTGGATTGCAGTCGATACCCTTTCTTTCTGACCTCGGGATCGTCCATTACCACCTGCATCAGCACGCCATTCACACTCAGAGTGAAGTCCATGGTGCGGTTAGTGAGCAGCAGCCACGGAAGGGCCGGATCGCCGTGCAGGCGTTTGAACCGGCCGTGGACGCGGCCATACGGAAGTGTTCCCATAGTCCAGTTGGTATCGTCATCAGTAGAGGTGACTTCCAACGCACGGTAAGCCGCATCCAGAGCGTTATTGCAGATCAGCTCGACGTGTTCCGGCTTCAGCTTCGGTTCCAGCTCACTCGGGTGTTGGATCGGGGGCATGGGCCTCTCCATAAAAGCGTGCAAAACATAGATACTGTCAACCGGCATTTTTGTGCAAATTATGGTATCTGTCAACCTTCGTGCCCCTGATGCTCAATAGCTGCCTGGCGAAGCTTTTAAACCCGAAGCTACCTAAGACCGTTTCCCGGCAACAACACGGGACACTGACGGTAGAGTGCTCAGGTTGTACAGTTTTTGCTCAACCACCCCAAAAGCCATATACGACGCTACGTTTAGCTCACTGTATCTGCTCACTGGCTTACAGCGCTTCTAGGACGCTCATAATCCCCTGGTCGCAGTTTCGTGTGCTGCCAGGTGCAAGTTATCTCGGCCCGGTCTTACCGACGTATCGATACAGCGTTGTTCTCGATACCCCGTATCGCTTGGCTACGGTGCCAACCTGAATCTGTGGATCTTTGAGCAAAGCCTTTATTTCGCGGACTTGAGCCTCTTCCAGCGCAGGTTTACGACCACCTTTACGTCCTCGAGCGCGAGCCGCCGCCAGCCCTGCGCGGGTACGCTCTCGAATCAGGTTGCGCTCGAACTCGGCCAGGGCTGCGAACACATGAAAGATCAGCTTGCCGGCGGCGCTGGTGGTTTCGATTCGCTCGTTGATCGACTCGAACCCCACCCCTTCCTGCTCCAGCCGACTGACGATCCCAACCAAGTCAGGCAAGGAGCGGCCAAGGCGATCCAGTCGCCATACGACCAGAGTGTCGCCACTGCGCAGAGCCTTGAGACAGTGCCCCAACTCCGGCCTATCTGCTGACTTACCACTCATGGTCTCCTCGTAAACTGCGTTGCATCCAGTCAGGGCAAGTGCATCACGCTGCAGGTCGAGATTCTGATCATCAGTCGACACTCGGGCGTACCCAATCCGCTTTCCCATACGTTTTTCTCACACTGATTTCGGTACGGGAAAAGTGACAGGAAAGCGGTAAATCCCAAGCCCAAAAGATCATCTGGAATAGGTGTGCCATAAACGACCGTTTATTGGACGGATGCGCTCGTCAATTTCAGGCGCTGAAAGCGACCGAAACCGAACCCCAGAATATTTTTCCTCGCTCAACATTTCCTTCAGCAGCTCAGCACCTGAGCTGAATGGAGGAATGACCATGAAGCAGAGTTTCCACGCACATTTTGATCGGGACTTGACCAAGGCCGGTTCGGCAATTCTCAGGGAGGCAGTCCGGCGCGGGCTTCTCAGTCAGCACGAGGCCATGATCCACGACCAGCAATGGGCGCAGTTTAGTGCTTATGCCAACGAGTCTCATGAGGTAGACATCTTGGAATTCGTCAATAAAAAATTGGTGAGGGAGTACGGGGAAGAGCTCTATATCCAGACATACCAAGGAAATCTCCCACTACAAAGCGTGTCGGGCCTGCTTGAGACTGTATATGTAGTGATGGGCTTCGCAACTAATGGGCACTGGAAAGGCGCAGCGGCTAACGTCGGTAGCCGTCTTGGCTTTCCAAGCTATGCACGGATTACCGTACCGCGCAGTCTTGACCGTACTAAGTTTGAAACCGCGATGGTGGATATTCAGGCTCTCCACTCAGAGCAGCTAGCAACATTAATCAGGTCAGTTCGATACCTCGGCATGTCATTGCTTGAGGCTTTTTTCTTCGACGCAGAAGATGCTCACAAGGACGCCGAAGAAGAAAACATCTTTTATGTGTTCAGCAAAGATAAACATGAGCATCGGATCATTAATATCTCTGCTCCTGAGCAAATTTTAATTTTGAAGAAGGCCGCGGCATTTCAAAAGCTTCAGGGCAGCAGCCACGCGACACCAGCAGCTTGGTGTACATGGAAATTAAAGAACCTACCTGCAGCTCAAGAGCTTTTACTTTCTCACGGACTAAACATTGATGATTGTCGCGCGGCATATGCCTGCGAGCTCTACTGGCGATTGTCTGGTCACCACGCCCCGATTCTTGGGGGCAAAGCTCCCCAAGATGAGGATCTGGAGGCCCGGAATCACGTCGCCTACGAGCTCGGGAATATGCGTATCTGGGAAACTGATGCGTACGTTGGTGCCCGAGCCAACCTGAGGAAGGAAGCCGCCGGTACCAATCGCTAAGCCATCACACAGCAGATTTGGGATTAGATCAGACGCCCTTAACCTTGGCAGAGCTCGAATTAAAGGAGTCAGGGTATGGATCGTTTTGAATTGCTTGTATATGCCGTGCTTGCCGTCATCAGTGCGCTGACTATCGCAGGTGTAATTGGCTATATGGTCGCAGCGTACCTGGACAAGAAGCACGGCGACGATTGAGCCCTCAGCGGAACGGCCAGATACCTGCAACAAACTGTCCGCTGCCCCTTGGCAGCGGGCGCTTACCCAAATCCATCGGCAAGGCACACTACCGCTGCGATACGCAGTATTTTCCCAAGCCTATGAGGTCATGGGATGACTTCGGAAGGGCTGTCAATTTCCGCACCCTAGCGAAAGTGACCGGAGCGCCGAAGCGTTTAGATCTGCAACATGCACGCCCTCCGTGTGGCGAGCTAGCTTGCCGAGTACGCTAAAACCCGTGCGCGGACTCATGGGCAGCATCTCATCTTGGGTTTTCCGAAAGCTACCGGAGAGTGTTTAGCGACCTCATCTAACCGGAGCAGCATCATGGAATTTCGTCACCTTGGTAACGGGCAGTACTTCCCACCTATTGCACCAAACGGTCGGATTTACGCTGTACCTCTTGGGCAGGAAACCCAGGTAGAAATTTTCTGCCTGGCCCCAGTAGGCATCATGGGCGCGGGCATCCAATTACGCTGGTCAGAAATCGTTGGTTGTTACTACGACGACGAATCATGGGAGATCATCCCGCGCAACTACTCGGGACGAGGGATGCGCTTCCGCAGAGGCCTATCCTGCATCATGGTGATCGCAGGCAACGAGGCTCTCACGACCCACATCCAGGGCTACCCCATCCCCATCTGCGTAATGAACCGCATTGCATTCGAACAGCAGCGAGGCAGCGAGGGGTAGCGCGTTACCGTCACCACCCGCTGCGCGACACAGGTACCAGCAGGAACGGCACCTACCAATGTTTATTTTATGAAAGTGAAGCCTTTCACTACTAATACAGGTCAAAGCTGGCCGGCTGACTTGGTCGCAAGCGTCACTGCTAATAGCAAATACGGCCTCCGCCCCTGCCTGTATGGGCCTGCTGGCTGACGGCGAGTAGATTTAGCGCCCTACACTGCTTATAGCTCGAACCCGTCGCCTTCCCTGATCAAGCGCAGCAATGTATCTCGCCGTAGTTCACTGCTGATACGAGAAAGCCCCGCCAGACCAAGCTGCACGGGGCTTTCGGGATTTACAATCGGGTCAAATCTGTTAGGCACTGCTTATAGGTACTCAGCCGCTACCCTGCCGAATAGAGGTCGCCATGATTAAGCGCTTGGTATCTAGACAGCTTCTTCTCATAAGCGACCAACGTACGACGTAGCTGACGATTCTCGCTCGCAACGCGGCGAATCTCTGCAAGTCGCCCCTCAACTTGCAGAACGAGGTGACGGTATGGGTATTCAACAAACTCAAACGAGGAAGCCGGGTATTTATGTTTGCCATTCCCCTTGGCAATAGTCAGGGGCGCGAATTTGTTTTTTTGTCCTTGCAGCGGCACCAGTTTGCACCAGTAGATCGAATACGCATTCGGGCTCACCTGCTTGATTGATACGCCGGCCACAACAGATTTGACCCCGGTCTTTTTGTACAGCTTCATGGACGTATCCACATAGCTTGCTACCAAGCATCTCGCGTCCGTAAGCAGCTGCTCGTACTGCTGATCCAGCAGGGTGACTATCGTTTGTGCTTCTTTGCTCATGACGAAGGCTCTCTTCTTTGTAAGAGCCAAATGGTGACCGATCGCTGAGCACCCGGGATTCGATTTCAGACCGTTCTACCGTCGGAAATATACGAAAACTGGGCGAACTGGCTCACGCTGTGACCCAGCTTCGCATCAGATGACCGACGGATCGCAGAAAAACATAACATGCAAAGGATGCACGATAGATGACGACGGCAGCCTTGACCCTGAGCGGAACAAGGTCGACTTGTTAGAAGCAGATTACAGCGAGCGGGCGTGTATCCCTGCCAAGCTGCAACTGGCCAATTTCTGCCAGTTACGACAGGCAGAAATCGGCCGATTCTGTTGAAAAAGTAGCGACCTCCCCATGCCGTTGGCAAAATTGCTTTGTCAGCGGGCGTGGAGGCGAAC
>NZ_JBCFXD010000030.1:0-5806 GCF_038562055.1 Stutzerimonas chloritidismutans
CAAAGACAAACCCCCGATCCTCTTACGAAGATCGGGGGTTTGGTGTAGAAGCTTGACGATGACCTACTCTCACATGGGGAAGCCCCACACTACCATCGGCGATGCGTCGTTTCACTACTGAGTTCGGGATGGGATCAGGTGGTTCCAACGCTCTATGGTCGTCAAGCAATTCGGTTGGGGAGTCGGTGTTGAGTCGCTTCCCCTAATTGGGCATGTGATGGTGTTGCAGTATTGGTTTGCTTTGCGAGCGATGCGTCTTTTCGGTTTGTTTGTCGACTTCAACCGTTTGACACGCAAACATCAAATTGTTTGGGTGTTATATGGTCAAGCCTCACGGGCAATTAGTATTGGTTAGCTCAACGCCTCACAGCGCTTACACACCCAACCTATCAACGTCGTAGTCTTCGACGGCCCTTCAGGGAGCTCAAGGCTCCAGTGAGATCTCATCTTGAGGCAAGTTTCCCGCTTAGATGCTTTCAGCGGTTATCTCTTCCGAACATAGCTACCCGGCAATGCCACTGGCGTGACAACCGGAACACCAGAGGTTCGTCCACTCCGGTCCTCTCGTACTAGGAGCAGCCCCTCTCAAATCTCAAACGTCCACGGCAGATAGGGACCGAACTGTCTCACGACGTTCTAAACCCAGCTCGCGTACCACTTTAAATGGCGAACAGCCATACCCTTGGGACCGGCTTCAGCCCCAGGATGTGATGAGCCGACATCGAGGTGCCAAACACCGCCGTCGATATGAACTCTTGGGCGGTATCAGCCTGTTATCCCCGGAGTACCTTTTATCCGTTGAGCGATGGCCCTTCCATACAGAACCACCGGATCACTAAGACCTACTTTCGTACCTGCTCGACGTGTCTGTCTCGCAGTCAAGCGCGCTTTTGCCTTTATACTCTACGACCGATTTCCGACCGGTCTGAGCGCACCTTCGTACTCCTCCGTTACTCTTTAGGAGGAGACCGCCCCAGTCAAACTACCCACCATACACTGTCCTCGATCCGGATAACGGACCAGAGTTAGAACCTCAAAGTTGCCAGGGTGGTATTTCAAGGATGGCTCCACGCGAACTGGCGTCCACGCTTCAAAGCCTCCCACCTATCCTACACAAGCAAATTCAAAGTCCAGTGCAAAGCTATAGTAAAGGTTCACGGGGTCTTTCCGTCTAGCCGCGGATACACTGCATCTTCACAGCGATTTCAATTTCACTGAGTCTCGGGTGGAGACAGCGCCGCCATCGTTACGCCATTCGTGCAGGTCGGAACTTACCCGACAAGGAATTTCGCTACCTTAGGACCGTTATAGTTACGGCCGCCGTTTACCGGGGCTTCGATCAAGAGCTTCGCTTGCGCTAACCCCATCAATTAACCTTCCGGCACCGGGCAGGCGTCACACCCTATACGTCCACTTTCGTGTTTGCAGAGTGCTGTGTTTTTAATAAACAGTCGCAGCGGCCTGGTATCTTCGACCGGCATGAGCTTACGGGGTAAACCCTTCACCCTCACCGGCGCACCTTCTCCCGAAGTTACGGTGCCATTTTGCCTAGTTCCTTCACCCGAGTTCTCTCAAGCGCCTTGGTATTCTCTACCCAACCACCTGTGTCGGTTTGGGGTACGGTTCCTAGTTACCTGAAGCTTAGAGGCTTTTCCTGGAAGCATGGCATCAACCACTTCTCCTTCTAAAAGAAGGATCGTCATCAGTTCTCGGCATTAAGATCCCGGATTTACCTAAGATCTCTGCCTACCACCTTAAACTTGGACAACCAACGCCAAGCTGGCCTAGCCTTCTCCGTCCCCCCATCGCAGTAACTAGAAGTACGGGAATATTAACCCGTTTCCCATCGACTACGCTCTTCAGCCTCGCCTTAGGGACCGACTCACCCTGCGTCGATTAACGTTGCGCAGGAACCCTTGGTCTTTCGGCGTGCGAGTTTTTCACTCGCATTGTCGTTACTCATGTCAGCATTCGCACTTCTGATACCTCCAGCAAGCTTCTCAACTCACCTTCACAGGCTTACAGAACGCTCCTCTACCGCTCATCTTACGATGAACCCGTAGCTTCGGTACCTGGTTTGAGCCCCGTTACATCTTCCGCGCAGGCCGACTCGACTAGTGAGCTATTACGCTTTCTTTAAAGGGTGGCTGCTTCTAAGCCAACCTCCTAGCTGTCTGAGCCTTCCCACATCGTTTCCCACTTAACCAGGATTTTGGGACCTTAGCTGACGGTCTGGGTTGTTTCCCTTTTCACGACGGACGTTAGCACCCGCCGTGTGTCTCCCGTGCTGACACTTGCTGGTATTCGGAGTTTGCATCGGTTTGGTAAGTCGGGATGACCCCCTAGCCGAAACAGTGCTCTACCCCCAGCAGTGATACACGAGGCGCTACCTAAATAGCTTTCGAGGAGAACCAGCTATCTCCGAGCTTGATTAGCCTTTCACTCCGATCCACAGGTCATCCGCTAACTTTTCAACGGTAGTCGGTTCGGTCCTCCAGTTAGTGTTACCCAACCTTCAACCTGCCCATGGATAGATCGCCCGGTTTCGGGTCTATTCCCAGCGACTAGACGCCCTATTAAGACTCGCTTTCGCTACGCCTCCCCTATTCGGTTAAGCTCGCCACTGAAAATAAGTCGCTGACCCATTATACAAAAGGTACGCAGTCACCTAACAAAGTAGGCTCCCACTGCTTGTACGCATACGGTTTCAGGATCTATTTCACTCCCCTCTCCGGGGTTCTTTTCGCCTTTCCCTCACGGTACTAGTTCACTATCGGTCAGTCAGTAGTATTTAGCCTTGGAGGATGGTCCCCCCATATTCAGACAAAGTTTCTCGTGCTCCGTCCTACTCGATTTCACTTCTAAGATCCTTTCGCGTACAGGGCTATCACCCACTATGGCCGCACTTTCCAGAGCGTTCCGCTAAAATCAAAGAAGCTTAAGGGCTAGTCCCCGTTCGCTCGCCACTACTAAGGGAATCTCGGTTGATTTCTTTTCCTCAGGGTACTTAGATGTTTCAGTTCCCCTGGTTCGCCTCACACACCTATGTATTCAGTGTGTGATAACCATCTTATGATGGCTGGGTTCCCCCATTCAGACATCTCCGGATCAAAGTCTGTTTGCCGACTCCCCGAAGCTTTTCGCAGGCTACCACGTCTTTCATCGCCTCTGACTGCCAAGGCATCCACCGTATGCGCTTCTTCACTTGACCATATAACCCCAAGCAATCTGGTTACTGCCTAATAACGTGAAGACGACATTCGCCGAAAATCCGCAATTTTACTCGCAAATTTTACCTTGACTTGAATAATCACCAGTGAAAGTGACCACTCAAATCTACTTCTATCACATACCCAAATTTTTAAAGAACAGTTACTGGCGCAAAGACCAGAAATCAATACACTCGCTAGAGTCTATTCATTTCTGTGCTTTCAGCGATTTGTCGAGAATAATGGTGGAGCCAAGCGGGATCGAACCGCTGACCTCCTGCGTGCAAAGCAGGCGCTCTCCCAGCTGAGCTATGGCCCCATCTACAGATCGGCCAAATCCCATGACAATTGGTGGGTCTGGGCAGATTCGAACTGCCGACCTCACCCTTATCAGGGGTGCGCTCTAACCAACTGAGCTACAGACCCAATCGTCTCTCTCGGGTCGAAACCCAATCGCTTTTCGCTAGTGAATCAAGCAATTCGTGTGGGAACTTATGAAGAAGCTGAAGTCTTCGATTAAGGAGGTGATCCAGCCGCAGGTTCCCCTACGGCTACCTTGTTACGACTTCACCCCAGTCATGAATCACTCCGTGGTAACCGTCCCCCCGAAGGTTAGACTAGCTACTTCTGGAGCAACCCACTCCCATGGTGTGACGGGCGGTGTGTACAAGGCCCGGGAACGTATTCACCGTGACATTCTGATTCACGATTACTAGCGATTCCGACTTCACGCAGTCGAGTTGCAGACTGCGATCCGGACTACGATCGGTTTTATGGGATTAGCTCCACCTCGCGGCTTGGCAACCCTTTGTACCGACCATTGTAGCACGTGTGTAGCCCAGGCCGTAAGGGCCATGATGACTTGACGTCATCCCCACCTTCCTCCGGTTTGTCACCGGCAGTCTCCTTAGAGTGCCCACCATAACGTGCTGGTAACTAAGGACAAGGGTTGCGCTCGTTACGGGACTTAACCCAACATCTCACGACACGAGCTGACGACAGCCATGCAGCACCTGTGTCAGAGCTCCCGAAGGCACCAATCCATCTCTGGAAAGTTCTCTGCATGTCAAGGCCTGGTAAGGTTCTTCGCGTTGCTTCGAATTAAACCACATGCTCCACCGCTTGTGCGGGCCCCCGTCAATTCATTTGAGTTTTAACCTTGCGGCCGTACTCCCCAGGCGGTCGACTTAATGCGTTAGCTGCGCCACTAAGATCTCAAGGATCCCAACGGCTAGTCGACATCGTTTACGGCGTGGACTACCAGGGTATCTAATCCTGTTTGCTCCCCACGCTTTCGCACCTCAGTGTCAGTATTAGCCCAGGTGGTCGCCTTCGCCACTGGTGTTCCTTCCTATATCTACGCATTTCACCGCTACACAGGAAATTCCACCACCCTCTGCCATACTCTAGCTTGCCAGTTTTGGATGCAGTTCCCAGGTTGAGCCCGGGGCTTTCACATCCAACTTAACAAACCACCTACGCGCGCTTTACGCCCAGTAATTCCGATTAACGCTTGCACCCTTCGTATTACCGCGGCTGCTGGCACGAAGTTAGCCGGTGCTTATTCTGTCGGTAACGTCAAAACACTAACGTATTAGGTTAATGCCCTTCCTCCCAACTTAAAGTGCTTTACAATCCGAAGACCTTCTTCACACACGCGGCATGGCTGGATCAGGCTTTCGCCCATTGTCCAATATTCCCCACTGCTGCCTCCCGTAGGAGTCTGGACCGTGTCTCAGTTCCAGTGTGACTGATCATCCTCTCAGACCAGTTACGGATCGTCGCCTTGGTGAGCCATTACCTCACCAACTAGCTAATCCGACCTAGGCTCATCTGATAGCGCAAGGCCCGAAGGTCCCCTGCTTTCTCCCGTAGGACGTATGCGGTATTAGCGTTCCTTTCGAAACGTTGTCCCCCACTACCAGGCAGATTCCTAGGCATTACTCACCCGTCCGCCGCTGAATCATGGAGCAAGCTCCACTCATCCGCTCGACTTGCATGTGTTAGGCCTGCCGCCAGCGTTCAATCTGAGCCATGATCAAACTCTTCAGTTCAATACTGCTTGGGTTTTGAGAAAACCCTAAACTTGGCTCAGCAATCGCAAATCTCTTCTCCTAAAAGAAGAGCACTCAATGATTTCTCGTTGAGTATTCGTGATGCTGATAATCTTGCTGACTACCAGTCTTACCTCACAAGCACCCACACGAATTGCTTGATTCAGTTGTTAAAGAGCGTTTCGATCAAGTCTTTCGTCTCAACCGAGGCCGCGCATTCTACAGCAGCCTTGTTTCTCGTCAAGCTGTTTTTGAAGAAGTTTTTCTTTCTTCTCAACCGCTTGCGCCTCCGATCAACCTAGCGTCTCTCGTTAGCGGGAGGCGAATCATACAGCGTCTAAAACCGCTGTCAACCACCTCTTTCAACCGCCTCCGATCAACCTGACCGAAGCCACCAACAGGACTCAACCACCACCCTGTCAGCCCGGCGCATTCTACTCGAATTCGCCATCCGTGCAAGCCTTTATTTTCGCTAACTTCTTGATTTACAAGAGGTTTCGCCAAAGGCCTGCGCCGGAGAAGGTGCGCATTATAGGCACTCAG
>NZ_JBCFXD010000031.1:0-3236 GCF_038562055.1 Stutzerimonas chloritidismutans
CAAAATCAGGGTAGAAATCGGCCCAAGAAACGCAGAATAAGGCCGGTAGGTTGAAAAAACCGGGTTGAAAAAGGGGGGACGGTGAGAATTGGCTAATTGTTCAGCGTCTCCCTAGGACGAAGTTCCCCTCGAGCCAGTGATCTTGAGCAGCTCCGGTGTATTCAGGTTGGCGAGGCGGGGGTCGCCCCGGTGTACCTCAAGCGCACGGGCGCCAACATGAAGAAGTGCACGCAAAGGGCTGCGTTCTCCAGATTGCCAGCAAGCGTCAACTTCGGCCTGTCGGCCGGTGGGAATTATGCTGAACAGGGGCTCCCACTGGCCTTCGCAGCTCAGCATGACTGGCCTGTCTGGCTCTTCGAGCGCGGTCTGGTAGAGCGACTGCAACAAGGGGCGATCAATCAACGGGGTGTCGCACGGCAGTACGAGCATCCAGGCGTTGCGAGCAGCTGCAAGACCGCTGCGTATTCCAGCAAGGGGCCCTGGGAATCCCTGCTCTTCATCGCTAATCAATCGATCGGCATAGGCCGAGTAGCGGGCTCGATTGCGGTTGCAGGACAGCAGGAGGTCGTCTGTCAATGGCTGAACGGTCTCATGCAACCATGCAATCAATGGGCGTCCCTGCCATTCGACCAGTCCTTTGTCCTGTCCTCCCATGCGTTGCCCACGGCCACCCGCCAGAAGCAGGATGGAGCAGGAAGGCAGTAGCGGGTCGGGCATATCATCGCTCCAGAAAAGCTTGCATATAGCGCTCGGGCTGGCGGTCAGGCAGCGTGCGCGCGGGAGGTGTGGAGGCCTGGCGCTCGGTTTATTGGAATCTGTGTCGCGCTTCGGCGACCCAGGAGTGCTTCAGCTAAACCAACGAAAAATCCTGTTGTCTATCTCCTCCATCCACCCTCTCTGGAAGAGGGTGCCGCCTGCTCATTGGCCGATACAAGGAGAACAATCAAATGCAGGAGAGAAACGTTTGGGTTGATTATGCCAAGGCGATCGGGATCATTCTTGTTGTCTACGGGCATGTCGCGCGAGGCGTATTCAATGCCGGGTTGCCGATGGATGAGGCGCGATTCGTGCTGGTCGACAGCATCATCTACAGCTTTCACATTCCGCTGTACTTCTTCCTGTCGGGTTTATTCTTCTTCGATTCGTTGCAGAAGCGGGGCCGGGGCGGGTTGATCATCAACAAGGTCGACACAATCGTCTATCCCTTTATTGTCTGGTCTTTACTACAAGGTCTGTTCGAAGTCGTCCTGTCGAATTACACGAACGGTCAGGTCACCTTGGTTGAGGTGTTCTCGCTGCTCTGGATGCCGCGAGCGCAGTTCTGGTTCCTGTACGCTCTGTTTCTGGTGTTCGTGGTTTGTGCGTTTCTTTATGCGCGGGCAGATCGGCGCTATTTCTTGCCATTCGTGGTCCTGTTTGGCTTGCTGTATGTCTTCCAGCAGGATCTGACGGTAAACAACATGACCCGCTTTATCCTGGGCAATACCGTCTTCTTTGCATTGGGCGTCTGGTTCAACGAGGTCAAGACGTTCTTCCTTGCGCGTTATACCCAGCTGACACTATTTTTTGGTGCGCTGTTCATCCTGGGGCAGTACCTGTTTCATGTGACCTTCGGTCTGAACTATGCCGATGGCGGCATGGCGGTACTCGCGCTTGCAACCATATCCATCTTTTTCATGATCGCGTTGTCGATGTGGCTAGGTCAGTTTCGCGTGGATTGGTTTCTGTTCATCGGCGCTTCGTCGATGACGATCTACCTGATGCATATTCTGGCCGGTAGCGGGGTGCGGGTAATACTCAGCAAATTCCTCGGTATTGATTCAATCACAGCGCATCTGATTATCGGAACGCTGATCGGTACGGCGGCTCCGTTGTTGGCGCAAGTCGTGATCAATCGTTACAAACTGTACTTCTTGCTTACCCCGCCCGAGCAGATTTCGGCATCTCAGTTCCATATGCGCAAGGCTGTTGCCCACTAGGGATGGTCTGAAGTAGTCGAGTTTTTCTGACTGACTTCAGGCACTGCTGATTTTAAAGCGGGATAATGATCAAAAAACGATCAAGTCGCCGGCTCAATTCGATGCTTGAGCCGCTGCGAGCACCTCGCAGCGGCTATGCCTCGCATTACAGGCGCACCTCTCCTGCAGAGGTCAGTAAATGTCGGCGAGCCATCCACAGATTCGATAGCGCAAACAGCGTAACCATCTGCGACGTATTCTTCGCCAGGCCTCGGAAGCGCACCTTGGTGTAGCCAAACTGACGCTTGATCACCCGGAACGGGTGCTCGACCTTGGCGCGCACCTGGGCTTTGGCCTTCTCGATCTTGCGCTTGGCTTTGTACAGCGCGCTGCGCTTATCCAGCTTCTTGTAAGTGCTGCGGCGGGCCGCGATCTGCCAGATGACTTCGCGGCCTTCATGTTCGGGACGCTTCTCGACGCCGGTGTAACCGGCGTCTGCGCCGACCATGTTCTCCTCGCCGTGCAGCAGCTTATCGACCTGGGTGACATCCGCGACATTGGCTGCCGTGACCACCACGCTGTGCACCAAACCCGATTCATCGTCGACACCTATGTGTGCCTTGGCCCCGAAGTAATACTGGTTGCCCTTCTTGGTCTGATGCATCTCTGGGTCGCGTTTGCCGTCCTTGTTCTTGGTCGAGCTCGGTGCATTGATCAATGTGGCATCGACAATGGTGCCTTGGCGCAGCGACAGGCCACGGTCACCCAGGTAGCCATTGATAACTGCCAGGATGCCAGCAGCCAGTTCGTGTTTCTCCAGCAGGCGACGGAAGTTGAGGATGGTGGTTTCGTCGGGGATACGCTCCAGGCTCAGCCCCGCGAACTGCCGCAGGATGGTGGTCTCGTACAGTGCCTCTTCCATCGCCGGATCGCTGTAGCCAAACCAGTTCTGCATCAAATGAACCCGCAGCATCGCCATCAGCGGATAGGCCGGACGTCCGCCTTCACCCTTGGGGTAGTGGGGCTCGATCAAGGCAACCAAACCCTTCCATGGCACTACCCGATCCATTTCGATCAAGAACAACTCTTTGCGGGTCTGCTTGCGCTTGCCGGCGTACTCGGCGTCGGAGAAAGTCATCTGCTTCATCGGGCTACTCGGCGGGTAGGATCGGGGTATTTTGCCAAATCAGGAAGTCTTCTTCAGAGTGTCCCTAGGGAGACACTGCATAAATAGCCAGCCGCCCCCACCCTTGGCACACTGAGCCCCCTCAACCAGCC
>NZ_JBCFXD010000032.1:0-3208 GCF_038562055.1 Stutzerimonas chloritidismutans
TTGATGGTGATACCACGAGCCTTCTCTTCCGGCGCGTTGTCGATCTGCGAGAAGTCACGCGCAGAGCCGCCCCAAGTCTCAGCACAGACCTTGGTCAGGGCTGCGGTGAGCGTGGTCTTGCCATGGTCGACGTGACCAATGGTACCGACGTTCAGGTGCGGTTTGTTACGTTCGAATTTTTCTTTAGCCATCGAGACCGTCTCCCATCGTTGAATTGAGCTAGTCACGCCACCATTAAAACAAAGGCAGATATATACATATCTGCCTTTGATATTGGAGCTCATGAGCGGATTTGAACCGCTGACCTCACCCTTACCAAGGGTGTGCTCTACCAGCTGAGCTACATGAGCGCATCATGTTGCGCGATACAAACTTGGAGCGGGTAGCGGGAATCGAACCCGCATCATCAGCTTGGAAGGCTGAGGTTCTACCACTAAACTATACCCGCGACAGCCTGAGCCGACGCTTAAAACTGGTGGAGGGGGAAGGATTCGAACCTTCGAAGTCGATGACGTCAGATTTACAGTCTGATCCCTTTGGCCGCTCGGGAACCCCTCCGAAACGAGGGCGCATTCTCTATGGCTCCTCGTGTGCTGTCAAGCTTTTTCTCAATAAAATCCTGAGGTTAGCTCTTAAAACAGCCTCTCCACGGCCAGCCATCAAGACTCAGCTGCGGAGCGGGCGCCATTCTATGAGAACTAATCTAAGTTTGCAATGCTTGAGCAGGGCATTTGTTGATGCTCAAGTTCAGGGAAGTCTCGTATAAGATCGCGAAGCAACGGCTCGCTTAGAAGATGCTGTCGCGACCCCGCCACCTGAACCCAATAACTGCGATGGGTTCTCGGCAGCTCACGGATAGACGCAGCATAATCAATCCCCTGCAGACGGCTTACAACGCTTTCAGCCGAGTCTTTGCGGGAGAATATTCCCAAGGAAATCCCATTGGAGAGATCACCTACCGTGATTATATAGCTGTCTATATTGCGAGACTGGAGCTCTCTCAACTGACGGAGAGAGGCTTGCCGGGATACCAGTGGCGGCAAATATACCCAGTAATCGACGCCCGCAGCTTCATCGACAGACTTGACGCGAGAGTCAATGTCCAGGCTCAGCAAGCGCTGCTCAATGGCCAGCGCCATCGACTCCTGATCGAAACCACCGAGAAATAGACAGCCAGCGTCATTGGCATTTGAAGACACACGGGGCGCTAATGACTTAGTTTCACTAAGCAGCTTTATATCCGTTCCAGAAGAAGCAGCACCAGCTGCCTTTACTTCAGGCTCAACAAGCGGAGATTGCTGGTTGAGGTTATAGAGGTAGAACAGGAGATTCAGCACTACCAGCAGCATTAAAAGCCAGCGCATGGATACCTCTTTAGGGGCACGCTATCGCAAGCCCCCTGAAAACCAGATCCGGCACACATATCACCCCAGGGAGGTCTGCAACCAGTGCTGAATCTCCCCCGGTAACATAGATGGTGAAGTCTTTACCTAATTGATCTTCAGCTAGGCTAATCTGACTGGCTACATAGCTTCGTAACATGATCAAACAACCACGCTCGACACCTTCACCCGTACTTTTACCGGGCGCAATGGCACCCAATGTAACGAAGGTCTCCGCAGGCACATACTGGATGCGACGCGTGTGAGCAAGAAGCTGCCCACGTAAAAGCGCGATGCCTGGCGCAATATATCCACCTAGGTGAATACCCCCACTGGCCACCAAGTCTACGGTGACGGCGGTACCTAAGTCGATGATAAGACACGGCCCCTGGCACATGCCATACGCAGCGATGATTGCTAACCACCGGTCCAACCCCAGACGGTTGTGGTCCCGATAACCATTAGTAACTCCAGCGATTTCCTTTGCCGGACACACCCTCAACACTTCCACCCCCAATGCATTCGAGAGAAGGTCTATCAATGCTCCGGTTTCCTCGTCGCTCCTGACACTGACCAAGCGGCAGCGAGTAATTTTTTTGACACCAAGAATCAGCAGTTCCTGCACCAGGTTGGTCGCCTGGCTCGCGACACCCGAGGCCACTAACGGCCCATCTGCAGTCGTTATTACGCGCCATTTAATGAGGCTGTTGCCACAATCGAGCTCAAGAATCATGATCGAGCCTCAAGCTTAACTCTCCACCACTAAAGCACTGCTCACCGCGGCCCTCGATCCAAAGGCGAAGCGCTCCCTGTTCGTCAATACCATTCATCACACCTTTGATCTGCTGGGCGCCGGTACTTAGGACACAGTCCCTACCGTACCAAATATTGCTTGCTTCCCACTCCTCTCGCAATGAGGAGAAGCCTTCTCGGGAGTGCCGGTCTAGATAGTGATGAAGGGACTCACTGAGAAAATGCGCTAGATCAGCGCGACTTGCCAGCCCCCCCGTCTGTTCCCGCACCGTCGTCCAGGGTTGGCCGATGCTTAGGGAACTCGGTCTCATGTTCACATTCACCCCAATCCCGATAATCACATGACATGCGTCTGCCGGATCACCATTCAGCTCTACTAGAATGCCAGCGATCTTCCTTCCGTCCGCATATACATCATTTGGCCACTTCAACCCGACACCCTCCACGCCGGAGCGGCGAAGAGCACTTAGAACAGCCAAACCAACGACCAGGCTCAAGCCAGATAGCCCTTGAAGCCCGTTTAAGACTTTCAACGCCAAGGTGTAATAGATATTCTGAGCGGGAGGACTCGCCCATTCGCGCCCCCGACGGCCGCGCCCTGCGGTCTGCCCCTCAGCCATTACCACAAAAGGCGCAGGCACGCCTGACTGTAGCAACCTTAACGCCTCAGCATTGGTAGAATCAGTAGTCTCGCGCAGATAGAGCCGCCAGCCAAAGCGAGCCAATACAGCAAAACTGTCTTCGTACTTTAATAGCGAAAGCGGCTCTGCTAAGCGATAGCCTTTCCCGGGCACTTTGAATAGCTCAAGGCCGCAATCACTCTCGAGTCGCTGCAGGTATTTCCAGACTGCACTCCGACTCACACCAAGAGCAAGCCCCAATTCTTCGCCGGAATGAAAGCGACCGTCACTGAGTAACCGTAGCAAGCTATTCATAACCCCTCCTGCAAGCGGTAGCACTAATATCGACGGCGCGAATGTATCGATTTTTCTTGCCTTCAAAGACAAACCCCCGATCCTCTTACGAAGATCGGGGGTTTGGTGTAGAAGCTTGACGATGACCTACTCTCACAT
>NZ_JBCFXD010000033.1:0-3170 GCF_038562055.1 Stutzerimonas chloritidismutans
CGGAACATATTCACCGAAGGGCACCAGGTGGCGTTTGTAGTAGAAGCCTGAGGGATCGGAGAGGCTTACCACGGCGTTGTAGGTACGGCCCTCCGCCTCGCGTACCGGGACGCCAATCATTAACGATGTGCCTGCCTGATCGGCTAACGCCTCAAGCTCAGCAAGATATGCTTTGGCCTGGTCATGCCACATCGGGATTGCCGCTTCTGGCCAGATCACGATATCGGCTCCGAGATGCTGCGCGGTAAGCGCCTGATAGCGCTCAAGTGTGATGTCCCGGTATCTCGGGTCCCATTTCTTGTCTTGCGCGATGTTTCCTTGCAAGAGGACGACATCGATCGGGTCAGCGGCTGGCTGCGTCCATTCACGATCCAGCAGTTGCAAGCCGGCGAGGGTAGCGACTAACACGGCACCGACTACCGCAGCACGGCGCAGGCTTGGCCCCTGGACAACCCAGGCAAGCCCGCCAGCGAGAAGTGCCACCAGTAAACTCACGCCAAGCACGCCAAAGACGGGAGCGATAGTGGCAAGTGTGGTGTCGGTCTGGCTGTAGCCAATGAAGAGCCAGGGAAAGCCGGTCAAGAACCAGGTGCGCATCCATTCACTCAGCACCCATGCCGCAGGTAGCCCTAGCCAGAGTGCCATTGCATCCATCTCAGGGCGCAGGCAGCGCACGAGGTACGCGACGCCCCATGGAAAGAGGGCGAGCAGCGAGACAAAGGCCGCCGTGACTAACACCGCCACCACGGGGCCATTGCCGTACTGGCTAATGCTGATAAAGACCCAGGAGACACCCACGCCGAAGTAGCCAAGGCCAAAGAGGTAGGCCGACCACAGCGCCTGACGCCTTGAAGACTGCGCGGTCAGGACAAAAAATGTTGCCAGAGCGATCACCGCAAGCCATGCCCAGCCCACAGGGGCAAAGGCAAGCGGCATGGCGCCTCCAGCAAGTAGAGCCATCCCCCCTGTCAGAAGCGACTTATAGCGCACGCCCGTGTATAGGCTAGAGGGTAGCGCGCACTTATCACCCAATGCTCTCTCGCCTCCGAATCCAGGATCAACCCTGTGGCTCATGCTTTCTTGCTCCGCTAAATCAAGCTGCGTCAATTCATTCGGCCGGCTGGCCAGGGTGGCAAAGTGAATGTTTCTGGACTCGACTAGGTGCGCCGTAAGCTGGGAGCTGCTTCGTATTCGGCCAGCACGACAGTGGCTGTGTTGGGGAGCAGTACGTTAGCTTTGCGATACCACCCCTTCCAAGCCCGCTGATACCAGAACGAACAGGACGAAGCCGCCTATGAAAGCCAGCGGTGAGATGTGCGTATCGTCACCGCTCTCGTGAGCCTCGGAGACCATATCTTCGATGGCAGCGACCGTGAGAAGGCCTGCCGTGAACGTCAGTGCCGCTAGCTTAAATGCCTCCGGCTGGTTCCTGAGTACGAAGTAAGCAAAGACGGCTGCCGAGAGCACAGGAATCGCGAAGGAAGCAGAGAGCAGTATCCGCTTGCTACGAGGGATTCCTTTATCTTTCATGGTGGCGATCGTCGCAAAGCCCTCAGGAACATCGGCGAGAACCTGACCCGCCGCCAGGATTATCGCGACCGACGGTGAGACCGCCGACCCCGCCCCGATCAGGAGGCCATCGCTGAACAGGTCGATGGATACGGCGATATAGATCATCCAGACACTCGTCTGACCGCCTTCTCCCTGCTGGCCTTGTCGCTTCTGGAGACTCTCAACGAGCTTCTCGATACCTACGTAAGCAATGCCGCCCAGCGCGAAAGCGAGGGCGATTACCCAGGCTGAGAGGTTCTCTAGCACGCGCGGCATGATTTCAACCGCCACCACCGCAATGACGAGGCCGGCAGCGCCGTGAAGGGCGTAATTGAGACGGCGCCCGGTAGTTCGGGAGGCCTCCGCAGCGAGCCCACCACTAAAATTGCCTAAGGCGGGCAACAGCGCCAGGCCGAGTACCAGCCAGATACTATCCATCATCTTCCTTCCTTGGTTGATTCCTAGATACGCTACCTTGCTGGCTCCGAGCCTTCGCGCTATATGCTGTCGTTCAGGCCTAGCGC
Source organism: Stutzerimonas chloritidismutans (assembly GCF_038562055.1). GTDB lineage: Bacteria > Pseudomonadota > Gammaproteobacteria > Pseudomonadales > Pseudomonadaceae > Stutzerimonas > Stutzerimonas chloritidismutans_A. The sequence goes on from NZ_JBCFXD010000033.1 coordinate 2,076, forward strand.
GCTTGTACAGCCACTTCGATCAAGTGTCCCAGGCATCGATAGCTGCGTACCGTGCAGCCTCACCCCTTGAGCGCCAGGATGCGCCGAGCGCCGTTGAGGACGATCAGGCCCACGATGGTACCGATAATCAGGTCAGGGTAGCTGGACCCCGTCCAGGCGACCAAGGCACCGGCGGCGATGACGCCCATGTTGATCACCACATCATTGGCCGAGAATATCCAGCTTGCCTTCATATGCGCGCCGCCTTCGCGGTGCTTGGATATCAACAGCAGGCAACCGGTATTGGCGATCAACGCGACGAAGGCGATCGCCATCATCATCAGCGATTCAGGCTCACTACCGAAAACAAAGCGTCGCACCACCTCGACGAGTACGCCGATAGCCAAAATCAGTTGCAGTACCCCTGCCAGATGCGCGGCACGTACCTGCATTTTCGCACTGCGCCCTACGGCATAGAGAGCCAGGCCATAGACGGCTGCATCGGCAAACATATCCAGGGAATCAGCGATCAGGCCGGTAGACTGGGCGATCAGGCCAGCAGTCATTTCCACCACGAACATGATCGCATTGATACCGAGCAACACGCGCAGAGTGCCTGACTCCTGCGTAGCAGAGACTGCCGAGCTCTCAGCGGCCTTGATCGTCTCTGGGTCGGCAATGACGGTTTCCTGAAGAGAGGCGCCTAGCCCCAAGGTCGCCAGTTTCGCGGTAATGGGCTCAGCCTCGCCGTCATGCACGACCTCCAATCGGCGGTTCGACAAGTCGAAGGACAGCGTTCGAATCTCATCAAAGCCGTTCAGCGCCAAGCGGATCATCCGTTCTTCTGAGGGACAATCCATCTTCGGCACAGCATACACGCTGACCCATTCCCCTGACGCTTCGGAGGAGACCGGCATATCGGTATCCGCTGCAGGCGTTGCATCGCAGCTACATGGGCCACCACAGGCTTTACTCACGATACGGCTCCAGTTAACCAACATAGATTGCTAGTATTAAAAACTATATAGCTACTATAAGGTCAATGGGACAGATGATCCGTTGAGGAGTAAGCCTGATGCGCATTGGTCAGTTAGCCCAGATAGCGGGTATCGACAC
>NZ_JBCFXD010000034.1:0-1793 GCF_038562055.1 Stutzerimonas chloritidismutans
TGGGGAAATAGCTTGGGGTTTGAGAAAGCCTGCTTAAGGTGGTCGTACACCAATCGCACCCGCTTCGATACAGGACCCTGCTGCGGGCGGTATATGAACAGATCCCATGGCGCTGGAGCGAGATCAGCCAAAACAGCAACCAGCTTTCCTGACCGCAGATGAGGCTCAGCCAGATAGGCAGGAATTTGGCCAAAACACATGCCTGCCAGGGTGGCTTCCAATTCCGTATCTGGATCATCACAGATAAGCGCTGGCTGCCTGGGCGCGAACGTTTGCCCGTCGGCAAATAGCCAAGGCCAAGGGCGGCCATTTTTCCGGTCGATCAGGACTGAAAGTGGCAGCTTAGCTAAGGCATCCAAAGATTCAGGTGGTGTCTTTTGGCCTATGAGAGACGGGCACGCGACAACGTAAAACGGCACGGGAGCTAAGGCACGTGCAACGTAGCGCCGGTCGCGAATAACCCCCACCCTGATACCAATATCGATATGCGCCTCAACAGCATCAGTCATCTGATCTTCCAAGCGGAGATCGAATTGCAGGTCAGGATGTGCAGCGGCCAGGGGCTGAAGAAACGGTATCAGGAAGCGCCTGCCAATAGCATGTGGAGCCGTAATCCCCACCCTACCTGACAGCTCAGGCTCCGTCCTGTGCGACCGGAATAGCGTATCGAAATGATCCAGAGCTGACCTGGCATCTTTGGCGTAATCCTGACCGAAAGCAGTGATGCTCACCTGGCGGGTATTGCGGTGGAACAGTGATTCGCCAAGCTCAGTTTCCAGGGCTTGAATGGCTCGAGTCACCCCTTGTGGGGAGATGCCTAATCGAGTTGCCGCTTGGCGGAAGCTACCTGCCTCTGCTGCTGTGCAAAAAATCCTAACCATCTCCATGCGGTTAAGCATGTTGCCCCTCTCATTTATTCCATTTTCAGGAATAGCATAATCTAATCATTTCCATTTATTGAGATCAATCATGGGTCTAAAGTTTGCGCACTGCCAGGTTAACCAGCCATGGCGAAGTACAAACCCGCCGATGAGGTTCTCAGCATGAGCAATAACATTTCTGGAAAAGTTGTCGTTATCACCGGTGCCAGTAGCGGCCTGGGTGAGGTTACTGCGCGCCACCTTGCTGCGCTTGGCGCTCGCGTAGTGCTGGCTGCACGTCGCAAAGATAAACTCGACGCATTGGTGGCTGAGCTGACCAATGCAGGTGGTCAGGCAATCGCGTATCAGACCGATGTTACCTCTCAGGAAGAGGTCAAAACGCTCATTCAAGGTGCCGTGGACACCTACGGTCGCATTGATGTACTGGTCAACAATGCCGGACTGATGGCGATTGCACCGCTCAGCGATGCTCGCACTGACGAGTGGGATCGCATGATCGATATCAACATCAAGGGTCTGCTGTACGGAGTCGCGGCTGCATTGCCAGTCTTCCAGAAACAAAACAGTGGTCACTTCATCAACATCGCATCGGTTGCAGGCCTGAAGGTGTTTAGCCCAGGTGGCACCGTGTACAGCGGCACCAAGTTTGCTGTGCGGGCTATCTCCGAAGGACTGCGTCACGAAGTCGGTGGCAGCATCCGCACCACGACTATCGAACCGGGCGCCGTGGACTCCGAACTGAAATTCGGCAGCACCCACCAACAGAGCCGCGATTTCGTGGTGGACTTCTACAAGCATGCAATTCCCGCCGAATCGGTCGCTCGAGCTATCGCCTTCGCAATTGAGCAGCCTGCTGACGTGGATATTAACGAGATCGTTCTGCGCCCAACCGTGCAGGAATTCTAATGAGTT
>NZ_JBCFXD010000035.1:0-1769 GCF_038562055.1 Stutzerimonas chloritidismutans
AAGCTCATGGAGGGGGCTGGTTGAGGGGGCTCAGTGTGCCAAGGGTGGGGGCGGCTGGCTATTTATGCAGTGTCTCCTTAAAGAATTTTACACAGGCGAGGCAGATGCTTGGTTAGTGCCACTCTGGGTATGCTAAAAACCTAGCGGCTTACCATTTTCATACGACTAGCCAACAACTAAATATAAGTCTGTTCACGCTGAGGCCCACAATCGCTCAATGAGCAGCTGCACGCACCGAGCCTACTGGTCCTCTCAAGAATAAGTAATGGCCTATAAACAATCCCCTAGGGATGGTCTGAAGTAGCCATGTATTTCTGGCTGACTTCAGCTTCCGCCGATTTTGAAAGCGGAAAATCGACCAAAAATGATCAGATCACCGCTCATTTCTGTGTTTTTAGCCGCCGCGAGCACCTCGCGGCGGCCATTCCCCGCATTACAGGCGCACCTCTCCCGCGTTGGTCAGTAACCGTCGGCGCGCCTTCCACAGATTCGACAGCGCGAACAGCGTGACCAACTGAGCGGTGTTCTTCACCAGCCCGCGGAACCGCACCTTGGTATAGCCAAACTGCCGCTTGATCACGCGGAACGGGTGCTCGACCTTGGCGCGTACTTGGGGCTTTGGCCTTCTCGATCTTGCGCTTGGCTTTGTATAGCGCGCTGCGCTTATCGAGCTTCTTGTAGGTGATGCGGCGTGCCGCAACCTGCCAGATCACCTGACGCCCCTCATGCTCGGGACGCTTCTCAACGCCGGTGTAACCAGCGTCGGCGCAAACCACATTCTCGTCGCCGTGCAGCAGCTTATCGACCTGGGTGACATCCGCCACGTTGGCCGCCGTGCCCACCACGCTGTGCACCAAGCCCGATTCGTCATCCACGCCGATGTGCGCCTTCATGCCGAAGTAGTATTGCTGGCCTTTCTTGGTCTGGTGCATCTCCGGGTCGCGCTTGCCGTCCTTGTTCTTGGTTGAACTCGGCGCGTTGATCAGTGTGGCATCGACGATAGTGCCTTGGCGCAGCGACAGGCCGTGGTCACCCAGGTGGCCGTTGATCACAGCCAGGATGCCGGCAGCCAGCTCATGTTTCTCCAGCCCGGCTTTGGAGCTTTTTCCTGCGAGCCAATGCCATATGTAGACAAATCCCTTCCTTCTCACCCGATACAGAGTCTGCTCGCTGTGAGAATGGCAAGCGTTATGTATCCAACCGATGATACTGCCGAATTCGACGAAGCAGGAGCAAACCGAGTCCGAGTGCGATCACGCCAAGGATAGGCCAATCCCGCCAGCGCACATAAGGGGTCGCGCCAGTTCGGGGGGTCACTTCGGCGCTGAGGGTGGCTACGCGGAATTGAGGAGCGCGTGTAAGGACCTTTCCCTCATAGCTGACAGTTGCTGTGATGCCCGTGTTCGTGGCTCGCAGTAGGTCACGTCCGGTTTCGATGGCACGCATGCGGACCATCTGGAAGTGCTGGAGAGGGCCGATTGAGCTGCCGAACCAAGCATCGTTGCTGACATTCACCAGTAACTGCGCTTCGGGCAGAAGTTCCGTGACTTCAGCACCAAAGACCGCCTCGTAGCAGATGAGTGCTCCGACGGGCACACCCGCTGCGTTAAGGACGTGCGCTTCCCGTCCTGGTGTGAAATCGGACATAGGCGCCCCGAGCACGTCGAGGGCCGAACCCAAGAAGTTCCGGAGCGGAACATATTCACCGAAGGGCACCAGGTGGCGTTTGTAGTAGAAGCCTGAGGGATCGGAGAGGCTTACCACGGCGT
>NZ_JBCFXD010000003.1:0-309460 GCF_038562055.1 Stutzerimonas chloritidismutans
ACGCCGTGGTAAGCCTCTCCGATCCCTCAGGCTTCTACTACAAACGCCACCTGGTGCCCTTCGGTGAATATGTTCCGTTTCGGGATCTTTTGGGGTCGGCCCTCGACGTGCTCGGGGCGCCCATGTCCGACTTCACACCGGGACGGGAAGCGCACGTCCTGAATGCAGCAGGGGTGCCCGTAGGGGCACTCATCTGCTACGAGGCGGTCTTTGGTGCCGAAGTCACAGAACTTCTGCCCGAAGCGCAGTTACTGGTGAATGTCAGTAACGATGCCTGGTTCGGCAGCTCGCTCGGCCCTTTCCAGCACTTCCAGATGGCACGCATGCGTGCCATCGAAACCGGCCGAGACCTTCTTCGAGCCACGAACACCGGTATCACAGCAGCCATCAATCATGAGGGCAAAGTGCTCAAGCGTGCTCCGCAGTTCGAAGTGGCCACCCTCAGCGCCGAAGTGACACCGCGAACTGGCGCGCCCCCTTATGTGCGCTGGCGGGATTGGCCTGTCCTTGGCCTGACCGCACTCGGACTCGGCCTGCTCCTGCTCCGTCGAATTCGTCGGCATCATCGGTTGGGTACATGACGCTTGTTATTTAGCAGCGAGCAAATTCTAGATTGGGTCAGGAGGAAGGGGATATGTCTACTTATGGCAGTCGGCTCGCAGAGAAAGCCCACGAGCCGGGAAAGGCGATGCGCTGGCTGTGGCTCTCGCTCCTGTTACTGTTTGTCGATCAGGCGAGCAAGTACCTTGCCAGCACCATGCTAGCGCATGGTGAAAGCGTGCCTGCCGCACCCTTCTTCAATTGGGTCCACCGCCACAATACGGGGGCGGCCTTCAGCTTTCTCGCCGATGTCGGCGGTTGGCAGCAGCCGCTTTTCATCGGACTGGCCCTGGTTATCTCGATATTACTGGTGTACTGGCTTTGGCGTTCACCACGCGTACTGAGTTATCGGCTCGCCCTCAGTGCGATCCTCGGCGGCGCGTTGGGCAATGTCGCAGATCGCTTGCGGTTAGGCTACGTAGAGGATTTTCTCGATTTTCACTATGCCCAGTGGCACTGGCCATCGTTCAACCTAGCGGACGTATGGATCTTCCTCGGTGTCGCCCTCTTTATTTGGGCGGAAATACGACATCAACCAGGCAGCCGCCGCCGCTGAATCGCCTAGCGTCTTCGCTATCGCATGCTTGACTTCCGGAATAGGCGCGTCCTGGGTAAAGCCATTGAGTTGTTTGCTAAACCGTGAGTAAAAAGGAATTCAGCATTGCTGCTGCTTTTGTGGTCGCATCCGGTATGCCATTAGAAATAGCGATTCCAGCCGCATTTTTTGCAGTGATCCAGATGATCACCTCACCTATTGCGGCCAAGATTCTCGCACCAGGCTGAAAAGCTCCAGAAAAACGACTGAAGAATGTTTGATGACTAATCTACCTGTCAATATATTGCACCTTCATGAGTATAACGTTTGTGATATTACAGAGAGCGAGCATGACTTTCATTTCCAAGTGGAAGCTAAAACTCCTCTTGCTTGCGAGGAATGCGGCGTAGAAGGTGAGTTCGTCAGGTTCGGGAAGCGCGACGTGGCTTACCGTGACATGCCTATTCACGGAAAGCGGGTTACGCTCTGGGTGGTCCGTCGTCGCTATACCTGCCGGGCGTGCGGGAAGACGTTCCGGCCTGAGCTACCGAAAATGGCGGACAACCACCGCATGACACGGAGGCTTTACAATCACGTTGAAAAGGAGGCTTTCAACCACCCCTACGCCTACGTGGCTGACACCACGGGCCTCGACGAGAAGACCGTCCGCGAAATCTTCAAGAAGAAGGCCGAGCTCCTGGCGGCCTGGCACCGCTTCGAGACACCCCGTTGCCTGGGGATCGACGAACTGTATCTGAACCGCCGCTACCGCTGCATTCTGACCAACCTGGAGGAACGTACCCTGCTGGATCTGCTGCCTGGTCGCCAGCTGGAGGCGGTGACAAGGCGCCTCATGTGCATGACCGACCGCCATCAGGTGGAGATCGTCAGCATGGACATGTGGAAGCCCTACCGTCGTGCCGTCCAAGCGGTGCTGCCTCAGGCCCGCATCGTGGTCGATAAGTTCCACGTCGTGCGGATGGCCAATGAGGCCTTGGAGAAGATCCGCAAAGGCCTCAGGAAGGAGTTGACAATCGGTCAGCGTCGAACTCTCAAAGGAGACCGGAAGATACTCCTGAAGCGGGCTCACGACGTCTCAGACTACGAACGGCTCATCATGGAGACCTGGACCGGGGGCTTCCCCCATCTCCTGGCGGCCTACGAGCACAAGGAGCGGTTCTTCCACATCTGGGACTGCACCAACCGACGTGATGCAGAGAAGGCTCTAGCTTCCTGGATTGACGGCATCCCACAAGGGCAGAAGGAGGTCTGGAAGGGGTCGCCTCAGAAAACGGAAAATAAAGCACGCTAAGCCGGTTGCAACGGTCGTAGCGGCCTGAACTTGCCCGCGCCGATCTTGGCGCTGCTGCGCCAGAGGTAATCGCCGGTCAGGTTGATGTGTTCCCAGCCGAGCGGCGACAGGTATTGCAATAGCGCGTCATCGACAGCATGCCCGTTGCCACGCAACGCATGTGCTGCGCGCTCCAGATAGACCGTGTTCCACAACACGACGGCCGCCGTCACCAGGTTGAGGCCGCTGGCCCGGTAGCGCTGCTGCTCGAAGCTGCGGTCGCGGATTTCGCCCAGACGGTTGAAGAATACGGCGCGGGCCAGCGCGTTGCGCGCTTCGCCCTTGTTCAGTCCAGCGTGGACGCGGCGGCGCAGCTCCACGCTTTGCAACCAGTCCAGGATGAACAGCGTGCGTTCGATGCGCCCCAGCTCGCGCAGGGCGATGGCTAAGCCGTTCTGGCGCGGATAGCTGCCGAGTTTCCGAAGCATCAGCGAGGCTGTCACCGTGCCCTGCTTGATCGAGGTCGCCAGCCGCAGAATTTCATCCCAGTGGGCACGAATAGCCTTGATGTTCAGCTTGTCGCTGCTAATCATCGGTTTGAGCGCATCATAGGCGGTATCCCCCTTGGGGATGAACAGCTTGGTGTCACCCAGGTCGCGGATGCGCGGCGCGAAGCGGAAGCCCAGCAGGTGCATCAGGGCGAAGACATGATCGGTGAAGCCCGCCGTGTCGGTGTAGTGTTCCTCGATGCGCAGGTCGGACTCGTGGTACAGCAGGCCGTCGAGTACATAGGTCGAGTCGCGCACGCCGACATTAACCACCTTGGTGTGGAACGGCGCGTACTGGTCGGATATATGGGTGTAGAAGGTTCGCCCAGGGCTGCTGCCATATTTCGGGTTGATGTGGCCGGTACTCTCGGCCTTGCTCCCGGTTCGGAAGTTCTGGCCGTCCGACGATGACGTGGTGCCGTCACCCCAATGTTCGGCGAAGAGATGCCGGCATTGGGCGTTCACCAATTCAGCCAGCGCTGTCGAATAGGTTTCGTCGCGGGTATGCCAGGCTTGCAGCCAGGCGAGCTTGGCGTAGGTCATGCCGGGGCAGGACTCGGCCATCTTGGTCAGGCCCAGGTTGATCGCGTCGGCCAGGATGGTGGTCAGCAGCAGGTTTTTGTCCTTGGCCAGGTCGCCCGATTTCAGGTGTGTGAAATGGCGGGTGAAGTCCGTCCACTCATCGACTTCGAGCAGCAGTTCGGTGATCTTGACGTGTGGCAGGATCATGGCTGTCTGGTCGATCAGCGCCTGCGCGGTGTCGGGTACCGCCGCATCCAGCGGCGTGATCTTCAGGCCCGACTCGGTGATGATCGCATCCGGCAGGTCGTTGGCCGCTGCCATGCGGTTGACCGTGGCAAGCTGCGCTTCAAGCAGCGTCAGGCGGTCGTGCAGGTACTGGTCGCAGTCGGTGGTCACGGCCAGCGGCAATTCACTGGACTGCTTGAGATTGGCGAATTTCTCAGGCGGCACCAGGTAGTCCTCGAAGTCCTTGAATTGGCGCGACCCCTGCACCCAGATATCGCCCGAGCGCAGCGAGTTCTTCAGCTCCGACAGCGCGCACAGTTCGTAGTAGCGCCGGTCGATACCCGCGTCAGTCATCACCAGCTTCTGCCAGCGCGGCTTGATGAAATCGGTCAGGGCATCAGCGGGCACCTTGCGGGCGTTGTCGGTGTTCATGCCACGCAGTACCTCGATGGCATCGAGCACGTTCTTGGCGGCGGGTGCGGCCCGCAGCTTGAGCACGGCAAGGAATTCCGGCGCGTAGCGGCGCAAGGTGGCGTAACTTTCGCCGATGCGGTGCAGGAAATCGAAGTCATCGGGCTGAGCGAGCTTCTGCGCCTCGGTGACGCTTTCGGCGAAGGCATCCCAGGACATGACGGCCTCGATGGCGGCGAACGGATCGCGGCCAGCTTGCTTGGCCTCGATCAGCGCCTGGCCGATGCGCCCGAACAGCCGCACCTTGGCGTTGATCGCCTTGCCGGATGCCTGAAACTGCTGCTGATGCTTGTTCTTGGCGGCGTTGAACAGCTTGCCCAGGATGCGGTCGTGCAAGTCGATGATTTCGTCGGTGACCGTGGCCATGCCCTCGATGGCCAGCGCCACGAGGGTGGCGTAGCGCCGTTGCGGCTCGAACTTGGCTAAGTCGGCGGGCGTCATCTGGCCACCCTCACGGGCGATCTTGAGCAGGCGGTTCTGGTGCACCGACCGCTCGATACCGGAAGGCAGATCGAGCGCCTGCCACGCCTTGAGGCGTTCGATGTGTTCCAGCATGTGCCGCGAGTTCGGTTTAACCGGCGACTGGCGCAGCCAGGCCAGCCAGGTCGTCTTGCCGTTGTCCCGGCGCCTGAGCAGATCGTCGAGGCGGCGGCGATGCGTGTCCGACAGTGGTTCGGCCAAGGCGTCATAGATGCGCCGGTTGGCGCGAGTGATGGCCTCGGCGCTAGCGCGCTCGATGGCGTTGAGCGCGGGCAGGATGATCGACTGTCGCCGCAGATGCTCAACCAAGGTGCTAGCCAGCACGATGCCTTTGTCGGTTTGCATGGCCAGGTCGGTCAGCGTGTGCACGGCCTGCCGGTAGTGGCTCATGGTGAACGGCTGGAAGCCAAACACCGTTTGCAGCTCGACCAGGTGCTCGCGCCGGGTCTGCTCCCGCTGCCCGTACTCATCCCAGCTTTCGACGCCGACCTTGAGTTGGTCGGCGACCAGCTTCAACAAGGGCGGGAACGGCGGCTGATCGACCCCAAGGATGACGCCGGGAAAGCGCAGGTAGCAGAGCTGCACGGCAAAGCCCAAGCGATTCGCAGGCCCGCGCCGCTGGCGGATGATGGAGAGATCGGTATCGCTGAACGTGTAATGTCGAATTAGGTCGTCCTTGGTGTCCGGCAACGCCAACAGGCTTTCCCGCTCGGCGGCGGACAGTATGGAACGACGAGGCATATTTATTGATCCAATTTCAAGTATTGATACAGGGTCTCCCGGCTGACACCAAATTCACGGGCCAGCTTCGCTTTTTGCTCGCCCGCCGTGACGCGCCGTTTCAGTTCAGCAATCTGTTCACCGCTCAGAGACTTCTTTCGGCCTCGGTAGGCTCCGCGTTGCTTAGCGAGCGCGATGCCTTCGCGCTGCCGCTCACGGATCAAGGCCCGCTCGAATTCGGCGAATGCCCCCATCACCGACAACATCAGGTTTGCCATCGGTGAGTCCTCGCCGGTGAAGGTCAGGCTTTCCTTGACGAACTCGATGCGTACGCCGCGCTTGGTCAGTTTTTGTACGAGGCGGCGCAGGTCATCGAGGTTGCGCGCCAGCCGATCCATGCTGTGCACCACCACGGTGTCGCCTTCGCGCACGAAGGCCAGCAGCGAGTCGAGTTCAGGCCGCTGGGTGTCCTTGCCCGATGCCTTGTCGGTGAACACCCTGCCAACTTCGACCTGCTCCAATTGCCGTTCCAGGTTCTGGTCGAAGCTGCTGACCCGGACGTAGCCAATGCGTTGACCCTGCAAGATGCCTCCCAACCTCAAAATGTCAGGAAGAACTCTATGACTTTTAGTCGCAGGTGTCAATAAACGCGAAAGCTAACTCTATTCTGACGTTGCAGAGTGGTCTATCCTGACATCAGGATAGGGTATGCCTCAGTCTGACAGTGATGAGTCGCAGGCGTTCGGATCGGCATCGGTTTCGCTCCCGGTCTTGGCGCGCGCCTGGAAGCGCTGATAGCACTCCAGCCCGCAGAAGTGCTCGACGTATTCCGCGCCTTCCGGGGTGAAGGCGGCATCGAGCGGGATTTCCTTGCAGCACACGCAGCAACTGGTGGCAGTCGGATCATTTGCATTCATGGTGGCACCCCTCCATTGACTGACGAAGACGGCGAATGCCGCCGCCGGCATCGGCTTGGCGAACAGGAAGCCTTGTCCTGTGTCGCAGTCCGCTTGTCGCAACAAATCAAGACTCGCCGATGTTTCCACGCCTTCGGCCACTACTTCCATGCCAAGCCCATGCGCAAGCTGAATCACGGTGCGCACGATGGTCTGGTCGCGGTGGTCGTTGGCGAGTCCGGCGACAAACGATTGGTCGATCTTGAGCGTGCTGATGGGGCAGCATTTCAGGTGTTGCAGGCAGGAATAGCCGGTGCCGAAGTCGTCGGCGGCGAAGCGCACACCGATCTGTCGCAAAGCTTCCAGGGCGGGGAAGATCGCCGGATCACCGAACGCAACCGATTCGGTCAGCTCAATTTCAAGATACGCGGCGGGCAACCCGGCATCGGCCAGCACGCCCTTTACCCACTTGTCGAAATCTGGCCCCACTTGGCTCGCCGAAACATTGACGGCCAGCCGGAACGGTTGCCATGCCAGCACCCGCCAGTCGCGCATTTGACGGCAGGCTGCGCCCAGCACCCATGCGCCGATTTCCGGCATCAGGCCGGACGATTCGATCACGGGCAGGAACTGGCCCGGCGGCAACAGTCCGAGCGTCGGATGACGCCAGCGCAACAGGGCTTCCGCGCCGACAATCTGCTCACTGCGCAAATCGACAATCGGCTGGTAGTGCAGCTCAAGCTGCCCGCGCTCGACCGCCTGCGCCAGTTGCGCCACTGTCCATTCAATTGGCTGGGAAGCGCTCATGATCGACCTCTGAAGGCCCGCAGCAGCCGCGTCACAGACAGGACAAACAAGCCGGTCAGCGTGAGGGCTGCAATACCCCAGTGCTCGCCGATGAACGCGCCGGCCGTCGTGCCGGCCAGCACAATGGCGAGAATCGGCAAATGACAGGGACAGGTGAGCACCGCCAGCGCACCCCACAGGTAGCCGGTGAACGGCTTGTGTGTCTCGGTCGGCAAGCGCTCGGGGCTGTTCATGGCAGACTCTCCGCTTGCTGGGCCGGCGCGGTCGGCATCGCGGCCAACTGCACTTCCAGATCGGCCAACGCTTCGCGTCGGCGTTCGACGAACTGACTCAGCACGGCAAGCTGTGCGGCTGTTTCATCGCAGTCCGCCGCATCCAGCGCCCGGCACAACCGCGCCAATGCGTCCAGGCCGATGCCCGCCTCAAAAGCGGCCCGCACAAAGCACAGCCGCTGCAAGGCGGCGTCATCGAACAAGCCGTAGCCGCCCGTGGTGCAGGCGACTGGCCGCAGCAATCCGCGCAGCAGGTAGTCGCGCACGATATGCACGCTCACCCCGGCCTCAAGGGCCAGTCGGGACACTGTGTAGGCGTTCATCGAACACCTCCTTTTCCTTATCCGGCGCAGCAGGACAGTTGCTTCACGTCCTTGCTGAAGGTCTGCGCCGCGAGCTTCAAGCCCTCGACCATCGTTAGGTAGGGGAACAACTGGTCGGCTAGTTCCTGCACCGTCATGCGGTTGCGAATGGCGAGAACAGCCGTCTGGATCAGTTCGCCCGCTTCCGGGGCCACCACCTGTACGCCAATCAGCCGTCCGCTGCCTTCCTCGATGACCAGCTTGATGAAGCCGCGGGTATCGAAGTTGGCGAGCGCACGCGGCACGTTGTCGAGCGTCAGCGTGCGGCTGTCGGTTTCGATGCCATCGTGGTGCGCTTCCGCCTCGCTGTAGCCCACGGTCGCCACTTGCGGGTCGGTGAACACCACGGCCGGCATCGCGGTCAGATTGATGGCGGCGTCGCCGCCGGTCATGTTAATGGCCGCACGAGTGCCGGCCGCTGCCGCCACATAGACGAACTGCGGCTGGTCGGTGCAGTCGCCGGCCGCGTAGATGTTCGGGCTACTGGTGCGCATGCCCTTGTCGATGACGATGGCCCCCTGCGCATTGACGGCTACCCCCGCCGCTTCCAATGCCAGGCTGCGCGTGTTCGGTGTCCGGCCGGTGGCGACCAGCAGCTTGTCGGCGCGCACTTCGCCCTGTCCAGTGGTCAGCACGAATTCGCCGTCCACATGGGCGACTTGGCTGGCTTGCGTATGTTCCAGTACCTTGATTCCTTCGGCACGGAAGGCGGCTGTGACGGCCTCGCCGATGGCAGGGTCTTCGCGGAAGAACAGCGTGCTGCGCGCAAGGATCGTGACCTGGCTACCCAGCCGGGCGAAGGCTTGCGCCAGTTCCAGCGCCACCACCGACGAGCCGATGACGGCCAGGCGTTCGGGAATGGTGTCGCTGACCAAGGCCTCGGTCGAAGTCCAGTAGGGTGACTCTTTCAGGCCCGGAATCGGCGGCATGGCCGGACTGGCACCCGTGGCGACCAGGCAGCGGTCGAACATCACGACGCGCTCACCACCCTCGTTCAAACTAACGATAAGGCTCTGGTCGTCCTTGAAACGCGCTTCACCGTGCAGAACGGTGATGGCTGAATTGCCGTCCAGGATGCCTTCGTACTTGGCATGACGGAGTTCTTCGACACGGGCCTGCTGCTGGGCCAGCAGCCGCTCGCGCAAGATCGTCGGCGGTGTGGGTGGCATGCCGCCGTCGAATGGGCTTTCCCGGCGCAGATGGGCGATGTGGGCGGCGCGGATCATGATCTTGGACGGCACACAACCGACGTTGACGCAGGTGCCGCCGATGGTGCCGCGCTCAATCAGCGTGACCTGCGCGCCTTGCTCGACGGCCTTCAGTGCTGCCCCCATCGCGGCTCCACCGCTGCCGATCACGGCGACTTGCAACGGGCGCTCGCCGCCGCTGCCCTTGTCGGCGGCACCCATCCAGCCGCGCACCTTGTCGAACAGCCCAGTGCGGTTGTCGGTCGGCGGGGCATCGGCGAGCATCGCTTTGTAGCCCAGGCCAGCCACGGCGGCGGTCAGTGCGTCCGGCGCTGTGCCTGGATCAAGGGCGAGCTGGGCCGCGCCCTTGGCATAGGACACTATGGCAGATTGGACGCCGGGTACTTTTTCCAGCGCTTCCTTGACGTGCGCCGCGCACGAGTCGCAGGTCATGCCGGTGATTTTTAGATGGGTCATGCGACAGATCCTTTTTCGTTTGTGGTAGCAGACAAGGGCGTCAGATGTGCTGCGCTGCCGTTTTCAGTGCCTCACTTCTTGACGCTGGACGGATAGCCTGCGTCTTCGGTGGCCTTGGTCAGCTTCTGCACGCTGGTCTTGGCATCATCGAAGGTGACAACCGCTTCGCGTGTCTCGAAGGTCACGTTAACTTTGCTGACGCCTTCGACCTTGGAAATCGCCTTCTTGACGGTGATCGGACAAGCGGAGCAGGTCATGCCCGGTACGGACAGCGTGACGGTCTGGGTGGCGGCCCACACGGGGGCAACAACGGCAGCGATGGCGAGAGAGGCAAACAGTTTTTTCATGATGAACTCCTGTGATTAATAGAAAAATGGCATGACGTAGGGAAATCCGAGCGCGACCAGAACCAGCGCGGCCACGACCCAGAAAATGAGCTTGTAAGTAGCGCGCACTTGGGGAATCGCACACACATCCCCTGGTTTGCAGGCTTGCGCCGGTCGGTAGATGCGCCGCCAGGCGAAAAACAGCGCCACCAACGCCGCGCCGATGAAGATCGGGCGATAAGGTTCCAACACCGTCAAGTTGCCGATCCAAGCGCCGCTGAACCCCAGGGCGATCAGAACCAGCGGCCCCAGGCAGCAAGCCGAGGCGAGGATGGCGGCTAGCCCGCCAGTGAAGAGCGCCCCGCGCCCGTTTTGAGGTTCAGACATACGCTTGTCCTTTCAAATCTGGATTGGATAGCTTAAGCTTACTTCCGTACCAATGTACGGAGTCAAGCGATATGGAAAAAAATTTGGAGAATCTGACTATTGGCGTTTTCGCCAAGGCGGCCGGGGTCAACGTGGAAACAATCCGGTTCTATCAGCGCAAGGGCTTGTTGCCGGAGCCGGACAAGCCCTATGGCAGCATCCGCCGCTATGGCGAGGCGGATGTGACGCGGGTGCGCTTCGTGAAATCAGCCCAGCGGCTCGGATTCAGCCTCGACGAGATCGCAGAGCTGCTGAGGCTGGATGACGGCACCCACTGCGAGGAAGCCAGCAGCCTGGCCGAGCACAAGCTTCAGGACGTGCGCGAAAAAATGACCGACCTGGCGCGCATGGAAACCGTGCTATCCGAACTTGTGTTCGCCTGCCATGCGCGGCAAGGGAACGTTTCTTGCCCGCTGATTGCTTCGCTGCAAGGGGAGAAAGAGCCGCGTGGTGCCGACGCGGTGTAGCCGAGGGTAGTTACGCCTTAGCGTGCTTTATTTTCCGTTTTCTGAGACGACCCCTGGAAGGATCTCGTCAGTGCTGTCAGTGGCTGGCGTGAAGAGATGCTGACCTACTTCGAGACTGACATCCCGATCACCAACGCCTTCACGGAGTCGATCAACCGCCTGGCTAAGGACAAGAACCGCGATGGCCGAGGCTACTCATTCGAGGTGATGCGGGCCCGGATGCTCTACACCACCAAGCACAAGAAGAAGGCGCCGCAGACCAAGGAATCCCCGTTCCTGGGCAGGGCTACAATGACCTACAGCATGGGCCTCCCCGAGCCCGAAAAGAACTTCGGCGTCGATCTATCAACCTTCTGGGAGGATTAAGGGTTCGAGGGGGCAAGGAAGCTCTATCTACCACTTAATCCGGATACCCCATTTTTTTTGCCCCGCGGCCAACTAACGCTTCCTGGCTGACTGGTAAACCGCTTCCCGCTCACGCTTGCCCACGCTCACGACCAGCACAACCACCCGCTCATTCTCGACCCGAGACCAATTGATAGCCAGCTGTGCGCAGCTTGATCTTGTAGTTTCCCGGCAACTGAGGGCACCGGCCTGAACCTTGGGTGTTTCAAGACGCTCACCCACGGTATGGCTGCTTAGGAGGGCCGAGCCAATCAGACCCTACCGCGCTCTTCGATTCTCGACTGGATCCACGCGTTTACCTCGCATTCAATCCAGCCAACACATCGCCCAGTGAGGGGCACAGGTCTAGGAAACTCGCCTGAGCCAATGAGCTTATAGATTGTTGATCTGGCGAGCCCCGTAGTGAGAATAACCGCACTCAACCGCAACACTTTCATGACAAACCATACTCCGATTGTTACTTTCAGAGCAGGTTGGACTAAGTTCCTGCATTCAAGCCACAAACCACCTGGAAGGCTTAAGCAAAGGGCATGCACGAGACCAAAATCCCTTTCGGTGAGCGTGACGGCATTCTCTATCGGGCGCGTGAGGTCGAGAACGGGCTTCGGTGTGGCTGCGTATGCCCGGGCTGTAAGCAGCCGTTAAACGCAGCCAACAATGGCGAGAAAGTCATTCCACACTTCCGCCATGCGAAATCGAACGACTGCTTTGATGGCTTCCGCGAAGGCGTCAGACGCGCTGCGGTCGCGCTAATCGCTCAGCACAAACAGCTCATGCTCCCAGCGCTGATAGAAACAGTCAGAGTGGCTACACAATGTGGCCGGCTGCTGGAGGAAAAGGTCGAGCTGCAGCCGGTGGTCACCACTGCAGAGAGCGTTGAGCGGTTCGTCGACTTGGACGGCATGAGAGGTCATGCCGTCCTGCATCAATCCGATAGGCGACTGATCATCCGAATCAAGCTCTCCTCACGGATGGAGCATGAGCGTTATCGCCTGCTCAAAGGCCTTGATCACTCCAGCATGGAGATCGATCTCAACCACCTGACACTGGAGCAAATCAATGATCCGGCCAGCTTCGAGCACGCTGTTCTACACGACCCAGAAAACCGAAATTGGATCCGATCTATACGCGGCGAAAGGCTCGCGGCAATCGCGCAGCAAAAGCTTCAGTCACTTGCGGTCGAACTGAATGCTCAGTGGCAACTCGAACAGGCCGAGCGCGATGCTGCAGAGAAAGCCCGACAAATTGAGCACGACAAAGAGAAAGCCGAATTGCTGCTTGCACTCGAAGCCCATAGAGCCAGGCAGCTTCAAATCGCGGTCGAGCAATCGGCCACAGAGCAGGACAACACTGCGCAGGGCCGAGCTGAGCTGATCGCGGGAACCATGCTGAAAGCTCTACAGGTCTGGGGAGGGAAAGCCGTTGAATGCACAGCCTGCCATTTGCTCAGCCCACCTGAGTCCCAGTTCTGCCTTTACTGCGACGCGTCTACCAGCAAGGTAAACCCCGTGACGTTATCGCCGGATATACCCTCAACCATTCACAAACGTATGCGCTGCTCAGCGAAGCCCACCATGTCGATGAAATCGGTGCCTCGCCTACTCCTAAGGCCCGACTTGAAGGCCAGTGCAGACATCCTAATCACACCCGTCTTACAGAAAGATGCCACGCAGTAGCCGCTGACCACATGCTGGCGCGCTGCCATACAGACACTGCGCCACGCATAGAAACCCGTTTATGATGCCTCGCAAACTGTGAATCACTGCGCAAGGGAGCACGCAATGAGGTTGATTCAGAACGCTGGCCAAGACCGAGTTATCGATTTGCTCAATGAGCGAATGAAACCGGATCACCAGCTGGCCTGTGCATCCCCGGCGCTGTCCTTGTTCGCTTTCTCTGAGCTGGCCAAATCCCTCGGCCAGCTCCACAAGGTCCAACTGATCCTGCCATCCGGCAGCGAGAGCCTGGAGTTGCTTGGCGGTGAAGCGGACCGCGCTACACGCAATCGCCTCATTGCCCGAAGTCTGGCCCGTCGCTGCCACCAGTGGCTGCACGCCAAGGTCGAACTGAAGCGCGCAAGCTCAGTCATTCCGCAAGGTATCGGTTTGCTGAGAGATGCTGCTGGCACTCCCGACCAGGTGGTCATGGGCTCCTTCGCCCTGACCACCGATGGCCTCGGTATAACGCCGGGCAATCCCATGAGCCTGATCCAGGCCAGCGAGTCGCCCCAGGAAGCAGCCATGTTTGCGCCTTGGTTTGATAACCAATGGCAAACCCTGAACACCCGCCCCAGCGATAAAACCGAGCTGCTGAATGCGCTGCGCGAAATTGCCGAGCAGCGCTCACCGGCCACACTGTACAACCTGGTTCTCCATCAGCTCTTCAAAGAAAAGGACGATGGGCTGGATGAAGAGCGCGTTGTGAAGTCCGCCACCGGCATCCGCAATACGGTGGTCTGGAACAAGCTCTTCAAATTTCAACGCGATGGCGTCGTGGGGGCCATCGACAAGCTCAACCGCTTTGGCGGCTGCATCATTGCCGACAGTGTGGGCCTGGGTAAAACCTTCGAAGCACTTGCCGTCATCAAATACCACGAACTGCGCAACGACCGTGTGCTGGTGCTGTGTCCAAAGCGCTTGCGTGACAACTGGACGCTCTACAAGGCAAATGACCGGCGCAACGTGCTGGCGTCAGACCGGTTCAACTACGACGTCCTCAATCACACTGACCTTTCTCGCGAGGCCGGGCTCTCCGGCGACCTCGATTTGTCCCACATCAACTGGGGCAACTATGACCTGGTCGTGATTGATGAGTCGCATAACTTCCGCAACAAGAAAGCCCCGCGCCAAGGGCAGGAAACACGCTACGACCGCCTCATGCGCAGAATCATCCGCGAGGGTGTAAAAACCCGAGTCCTGATGCTGTCCGCCACCCCGGTCAACAATCGCCTGGCTGACCTGCGTAACCAGATCGCGTTCGTGACGGAGGGCGATGACAACGCCCTGTTTGAACACGGTATCAGCAGCATCGAAGCCACCACCCGCAAAGCCCAGCTGCAGTTCAATCGCTGGCTGGATCTGGATGAGCGCGAGAAGACCCCGGAGCGCCTGGTCGAAATGCTCGGCTTCGACTACTTCACCCTCCTCGACCTGCTGACCATCGCCCGCTCGCGTCGGCATATCGAGAAGTACTACGGCACCACCGAAACCGGCCGTTTCCCCACACGCCTGCCCCCGATCAACATCAAAGCTGACGTGGATGCTGCTGGGCAATTTCGCGCCATTCGTGAAATCAACCAAGAGATTCGCCGGCTCAACCTCGCAAGCTATGCGCCGCTGCGCTACGTCCTGCAGCACAAACAAGCGGCTTACGACGCCAAATACAGCACCGAGATCCGCGGTGGCGAAAGCTTCTTCCGCCAGGCAGACCGCGAGGAGAGCCTGATCCACCTGCTGCGCATCAACGTCCTCAAGCGCATGGAAAGTGCGGTGTCGTCGTTTGCGCTGACCCTCGAACGACAACTCAGTGATGTCGAACGCACGCTCGAACGTATCGAGCAACACGCCCACGAAATTGAAGAAATCGATATCGCCGATGTCGACATCGACGATCCAGCGTTCGAAGCACTGTTGGTCGGACGCAAGGTCAAGGTGCTGCTGAGTGACGTCGACCTGGTGCGTTGGAAGCAAGATCTGCTGGAGGATCGCAATCGCCTGGCCACGCTGCTATCTGCAGCACAACAAGTACAACCCCAGCGTGATGCCAAACTGGCAGAGCTGCGCAAGATGCTCGCTGAGAAGTGCCAGAGCCCGATCAACCCAGGCAATCGTAAGGTCATCATCTTCACCGCCTTTGCCGACACGGCACGCTACCTGTACGACCAGCTCGCCTCCTGGGCCAATGAAACCTTGGGTGTGCAAACGGCCTTGGTCACCGGCTCCGGCCGCAACCAAACCACGATCCCCGGCCTGCGTACCGATCTGGCATCCATACTGACGACCTTCTCTCCACGCTCGAAAGAGCGTCCTGCCGACCTGGCCGAGGAAGGCGAGCTGGATCTGCTGATTGCCACCGACTGCATTTCCGAAGGCCAAAACCTGCAGGACTGCGACTGGCTGATCAACTATGACATCCACTGGAACCCGGTGCGGATCATCCAGCGCTTTGGTCGAATCGACCGTATCGGTTCACCCAACCAGCACATCCAGTTGGTCAACTTCTGGCCCAATATGGAGCTGGAGGAATACATCAACCTGGAGCAACGCGTCAGTGGTCGTATGGTTCTGCTAGACGTATCTGCCACCGGGGAAGAGAACCTGATCGAAGCGCAGTCCGGCGATGCGATGAACGATCTGGAATACCGCCGCAAGCAACTGCTCAAGCTGCAGGATGCCGTCATCGACCTGGAAGACCTGTCCAGTGGCGTATCGATTACCGACCTCACCCTCACCGACTTCCGTATCGACCTTGCCCAGTACCTCAAGGCCCATCCAGGGGTGTTGGAGAACATGCCGCTGGGTGCCTGTGCCATTACTACAACGCGTGACGAGGACATACCGCCCGGCATTATTTTTTGCCTGCGTGCTGAGGGAGAAGCTGCCGACAAGATTAGCGATGGCTACCCACTTGCGCCCCACTACCTCGTCCATGTGGCAGAAGATCAAACCGTGCTACTGCCCTTCACCCAGGCCAAGCGCATTCTGGATCGACTCAAGCGCCTGGCCCTTGGCCGCGAACTGCCTGATGCCACCGCTGGCAACCGGTTCGATGAGCTCACCAAGCAGGGCGAAGATATGCGCTATGCGCAGAGCCTGCTGGCAGCTGCAGTGTCATCTGTAGCCGGCAAAAGCGAAGAGCGCGCCATTGCCAGCCTGTTCAACCCAGCCGGTAGCCATGCGATGAAAGGCGAGTTCGCCGGCAGCAACGACTTCGAAGTGATCGCCTTCATGGTCATACTGCCCCAGGAGTGAGCCGTGGTTGCCGAGGACATCATTGCAGCCCTGCAACTGCCTGAGCAGGCACGGGTCAATCAGCGCGTATCCAAAAAGCTGCTGATCGATAATCTGGCTCCGACAGCAACGGATCGCCAGCAGATCAATGAAGGCATTGAAGAGGTCCGGTGGGTTGCCGCGCTAAAGCCCGGCAATTGCGGCATACCCGCTTACCGCGACACCCAACGTGAATACGTGGAAGTCGCCGTGCTGCACCTCACCCTGCGCCCGTCAGCTCGACCAGCCAGGCTCATAGAACTGCTGCACCGCGCTATACCTCACCCAACCCTACTAATGATCAGCACGCCGGAGTCGGTACAGCTCTCCCTGAGCCACAAACGTTGGGCTCAGAACGAAGCCGGCAAGACCGTGCTCGATGGTGAAATCACCACTGCTACGGTGCCAGCCTCCCCTCAGATCACCACAGCTCTTCTCGATGCGGTAAGCCTGGAGCGTCAACCGCGTAGTGACATGAGCGTTTTTTATCAGGGCTGGATAGATACCCTGCTGGCCCTACAGGCAGCGCAGCATACGGGAGGTTTTCGCACGGCCAACAGCCCGCTTGATGCCACTGCCAGACGCCAAGCCCTGCAAGCCTGCATCGAGCTGCAAGGACAGATCGCCACATTGCGCGCCCAGGCGCAAAAGGCTCAGCAGATTGCCCGTCAGGTGGAGCTAAACCTGCAACTGAAGCAGCTACAGCAAGCGCTCAGCGAAGCCCAAGCCAGACTGTAGGGCGATGGTTTCAGCCAGTAGCAAAACCTGGCCAACAAGCCTTAAAAGGCTGTCGAAATGGAATACCATGCCAGCCAGCATTACACCGCGCCTGCAAACACGTACATGCAGGTAGATCGTGAAGGAAATAGCGAATGACCATGCAAATAATCGACGCACAGTCGCCGGAAGCGCACAGCGCCGACCTCAAGGCCGAAAACATCGACAAACTCAAAGCCTTGTTCCCTGAGCTGATCACCGAAGGCCCCAATGGCGTGGCCATCAACCAGGACGTGCTCAAACAGCTAGTCGGCGACGCCACCGTAACGGACGCCGACGAAAAGTACGGCCTGAACTGGCACGGCAAGCGCGCAGCACGCCAACTGGCGCTCACGCCCAGCACCGGTACGCTACTGCCCTACCCCGATGAAAGCGTGGACTGGGACAGTACGCAAAACCTGATGATCGAGGGCGATAACCTCGAAGTCCTAAAGTTGCTGCAAAAGAGCTATGCGGGCAAGGTCAAGCTGATCTATATCGATCCGCCATACAACACTGGTGACGACTTTGTTTATCCAGATAATTTCGAAGATAGTATCTCTAGTTATCTAGAACTAACCGGACAAGTTGAGTCCGGAAGAAAAATAACCAGCAACACCGAAGCTAGTGGTCGATTCCATACTGCATGGTTAAACATGCTCCACCCTAGACTCAAGCTAGCCAGAAATCTGCTTCAATCAGATGGCTACATTGCGGTTAGCATAAATGATCGCGAGCTAAGCCACCTTCGCCAAATAATGAACGAAATTTTCGGCGAAGAGAATTTCATTTCTGTATTGGTCTATGACAAAAATAGAAAGAACGACGCGAAACTTGTATCCAACGGACACGAATACATGGTGATTTATGGAAAAAATAAATCACTACTAACAGAGCTTGACGTGCGGCTGCGCGCCCCAAAAGAAGGCGCAGATGAAGTAAAAGAAATCTTTGAGAAACTCAGAAAAGAACTCAATGACGACTGGAAAAAAATTGCTGAGGAACTAAAGAAATTCTATTCTACATTTAGCGAGGATGACCCTCGACTTCCTCTAGCAAGATTTACCAAAGTTGATGAGCGCGGCCCATATCGAGATGACGGAGATCCAAGTTGGCCTGGCGGCGGCGGGCCTCGCTATAAAGTTCCTCATATCAAAACAGGTAAGCCATGTAAAATTCCAAGCAGGGGGTGGGTATGGCCAACCTACGAGCGCATGAAGGAAGAAATTGACGCAGGCAATATAGCCTTTGGGGAAGACGAAACAACCATCCCATCAGTACGAAGAAATCTTTTCGAGAAAAACGATCAGGTTATGCGTAGCGTGCAGTTCAGCTATGCTCAAAAAGCAAGCCAAGATTTTGCAGAAATTTTTGATGGCAAGAGCATTTTTCAGAATCCTAAAAGCTACTTGGACATGAAGAAGATAGTTGAGTACTTCTCTTCAGGTAACGACGTCGTTTTAGATTTTTTTGCAGGATCAGGTACCACCGGACACGGCGTAATGCTTGCAAACGCCGATGGCAATCAGCGCCGGCGGTTCATACTTGTGCAGCTACCCGAGCCACTAGATCTAGAAAACAAAGACCAGAAAAACGCTGCAGAGTTTTGTTTGGAATCAGGCTTTCAGATGAAACTCTCTGAAATAACAAAAGAACGCTTACGCAGAGCAGCAATCAGAGTAAACACTGAATTTCCTAGCCAGCAGGGCGATCTTGGCTTCCGCGTTTATAAACTTGACTTCTCCAACATCCGGGCTTGGAATCAAAATCCAGAAGATATTGAACGCAGCCTTCTTGATCACCAGGATCACCTTATTGAAGGCCGGAGCGAGTCCGACATTCTCTACGAACTGCTGCTGAAGCTCGGTCTAGACCTGTGCGTACCCATCGAGCAGCAGCAGATCGCCGGCAAAACGGTGCACAGCATCGGCGGTGGCGTCCTGCTGGCCTGCCTTGCGGAGCGAATTACTCGCGATCAGGTGGAAGACCTGGCTCAGGGCATTGTTGCATGGCACAAGGCGCAAGCCCCAGCCAGCGACAGCACCTGCGTGTTCCGTGACAGCGCCTTTGCCGACGACATTGCCAAAACCAACCTGGCCGCCATCCTCAACCAGGCCGGCATCAAGAACGTGCGGAGCCTGTAAAATGGCCGTGCCTGCGCAGCCCAAGATTTATCACATCTGTCATGTGGACCGTTTGCCGTCCATCATCGCCAGCGCCAGCTTGCTGTCCGATGCGGTACTGTTGAATCAGGCGTTGCCAGGCACTGTCATTGGTATGAACCACATTAAGCAGCGTCGCCTGCAACTGGAGCTAGATAGTCATCCGGGCCTACATGTCGGTGAATGTGTGCCGTTCTACTTCTGCCCGCGCTCGGTGATGCTGTTCCTGATCAGCCGGGGCCATCAAGACCTTGCCTACAACGGCGGCCAAGGGCCTATCGTACATTTGGAGGCTGACCTGCATGCGACCGTACAGTGGGCTAATGTCCAAGCTAGGCGCTGGGCATTCACATTGTCCAATGCAGGCTCGAACTACTTTGAGGATCGTGCAGATCTGGCACAACTGAACGAGATCAATTGGGATGCTGTAGCAGCGCGGATCTGGCACCAGTGCAAAGAGCCTAAGCAAGCAGAGTTCCTGCTCGAACAGAGCTTTCCATGGCACCTGGTCGAGCGCATCGGTGTACAGTCGCGGCAAATTTATACGCAGGTAGCGAATGCACTGCCTGCACAGGGGCACAGACCAACGGTCGAGCTGCGCCCTGAGTGGTATTACTGAGTGAAGAGCCAGTCATGATCGAATTTACCAGCGGAGACATCCTGCGGGATGACTCTGAAGCCATCATCAACACCGTGAACTGTGTCGGTGTAATGGGCCGTGGCATTGCCTTGCAGTTCAAAAATATGTGGCCGGAGAACTTCAAAGCATACGCGGCGGCCTGCAAGCGTGAAGAGGTGCAGCCTGGCCGGATGTTCGTGTTCGAAACCAACCAGCTCACATTGCCACGCTACATCATTAACTTCCCTACCAAGCGCCACTGGCGCGGCAAAAGCCGCCTGCAGGACATAGACGCAGGGCTCAGTGCCCTGGTGGCCGAGATTCACAACCGAGGTATCCGCTCCATCGCCATCCCACCGTTGGGCAGCGGTTTGGGTGGGCTTGATTGGGCTGAGGTGCGACCGCGTATTGAAGCAGCCATGGCCGACCTGCCGGATGTGCACGTGCGCGTCTACGAACCCAAGGGTGCCCCCGCTGCTGACACGATGCACCACAGCCGCGAAGTACCAAGCATGACCGCTGGGCGCGCCGCACTGGTGGAACTGATGAATCGCTATGTGCGCGGCCTGCTTGACCCGACGATTAGCCTGCTGGAAGTACACAAGCTGATGTACTTCATGCAGGCAGCGGGCGAGCCGCTGCGCCTCAAGTACGTCCAAGCCGCCTATGGCCCTTACGCCGAGAATCTTCGCCACGTACTGCGCGCGATTGAAGGTCACTTGGTAGCGGGCTATGCCGATGGCGGCGATGCACCCGACAAACCCCTAACGCTGGTGCCTGGCGCAGTCGATGACGCTAACGCCTTCCTGGAAGCGAATGCCGAAACCCGCGCCCGATTTGACCGGGTCGGAGAGCTGGTAGAAGGCTTTGAAACGCCCTTCGGCTTGGAGCTGCTTGCGACCGTGCACTGGATCGTCAAAGAGGGTGATCCTGTTTCCAGTGTCGACGAGGTAGTCGCCCGCACCTACGCCTGGAACGCTCGCAAGAAGCAATTCACGCCACGCCAGATCGGTATCGCCGTAAATGTACTGGCAAGCAAAGGCTGGATCGAGCCCATAGCCCTGAGCGCCTGAAAGACACCCTGAATCTGACTCCCCATGCCACCTCGCAGCATGGGGGAGTCGAGCGGCTAACTGACAGAATTCTCGCCCTTGCCTGAAGGCGAGCTTGAAAATGGATTGAACATGAAACTGCACTTCGAGCCGGATCTCGACTATCAACTACAGGCTATCGAAGCGGTATGCGATCTGTTCCGTGGCCAGGAGGCGTGCCGTACCGAGTTCACGGTCACCATGAAGGCCCCTGCCCCGGCCGAAAGCGACCCGAGCGACGCACCACAGCAGTACGCCCTAGGCATTGCTGAATCCGACCTGGGCGTCGGCAACCGCCTGACGCTGCTTGACGACGAACTGCACAAGAACCTCAGTGACATCCAGTTGCGCGGTGGGCTACCGCCTTCCGGCATGCTCACCTCTGGCGACTTTACCGTCGAAATGGAGACAGGTACTGGGAAGACCTACGTTTATCTGCGCAGCATCTTCGAGCTGAATAAACGCTACGGCTTTACCAAGTTCGTCATCGTGGTGCCGTCGGTTGCGATCAAGGAAGGCGTCTATAAGTCCCTGCAGATCACCGAGGAACACTTCAAAAGCCTTTATGCCGGCGTGCCCTACGACTACTTCCTGTACGACTCGAACAAGCTCGGCGAAGTACGCAACTTTGCTACCAGCTCAACCATCCAGATCATGGTGGTGACCGTAGGTGCGATCAACAAGAAGGACGTCAACAACCTCTACAAGGACAGCGAAAAAACCGGCGGCGAAAAGCCCATCGACCTGATCAAGGCAACCCGCCCGATCCTGATTGTCGACGAGCCACAGAGCGTCGATGGCGGCCTTAAAGGGGCCGGCAAGACCGCACTGGATGCCATGAACCCGCTGTGCACCTTGCGCTATTCCGCAACCCATGTAGATAAACACCACATGGTCTACCGGCTGGACGCGGTTGACGCCTACGAGCGCCGCCTGGTCAAACAGATCGAAGTGGCCTCGGCAACGATTGAGGATGCCCACAACAAACCGTTTGTTCGGCTGGTAGCGGTCAGCAACAAGCGCGGCACGATTTCAGCCAAAGTCGAGCTGGATCTGGGCACAGCCACAGGTGGCGTATCTACCCAAGAGGTCACGGTCTACGACGGCGACGATCTGGAGCAGGCAACCAAGCGCGCCGTCTATAAAGATCTTCGCATCGGCGAAATCAACACCGCCAAAGGCGAGGAGTTCGTCGAGCTGCGCTACCCAGGTGGCGAGAAGTACCTGCGCATTGGTGAGGTCCATGGCGGCGTGGAACCGTTGGCGATTCAGCGCGAAATGATCCGCCGCACGATCAAGGAGCACCTGGACAAGGAAAAGCGCTTCCGCCCCATGGGCATCAAAGTGCTGTCGCTATTTTTCATCGATACGGTCGAGCGTTATCGCCAGTACGACGCTGACGGCAATCCAGTGAAAGGCGTGTACGCGACCATCTTCGAAGAAGAATACAAACGTTTCGCCAAGCACCCGGACTACCAAAGCCTGTTCAGCGAGGTCGACTTCAACCACAGCGCTGAAGAGGTGCATAACGGTTACTTCTCCATCGACAAAAAGGGCGGCTGGTCTGACACCGCTGAGAATAACGCCGGCAACCGAGAAAACGCTGAGCGCGCCTACAACCTGATCATGAAGGACAAGGAAAAGCTGCTCACCTTCAGCACGCCGCTGAAGTTCATCTTTTCCCACTCGGCACTCAAGGAAGGCTGGGACAACCCCAACGTGTTCCAGATCTGCACTCTGCGTGACATTCAATCCGAGCGTGAACGCCGGCAAACCATAGGGCGCGGCCTGCGCCTATGCGTCAACCAGAGCGGCGAGCGGGTGCGTGGCTTCGAGGTGAACACGCTCACCGTGATTGCCACCGAGAACTACGAAACCTTCGCTGAAAACCTGCAGAAAGAGATCGAAGAAGACACCGGCATCCGCTTCGGCGTCGTCGAAGAACACCAGTTCGCGGCTGTTGCCATCACCAGCGCTGATGGCGAGTCCAAGCCGCTTGGTTTTGATCAGTCAAAGGTTCTTTGGGACTTCCTGAAAGCCCAGCATTACGTCAATGCCAAAGGCCAAGTGCAAGACTCACTGAAGCAGGCACTCAAAGAAGGCCTGCTTCAACTACCACCGGAGTTCGAGGCTCAGCGCTCACAAATAGTTGAGCTGCTAAAGAAAGTCTCCGGCCGCCTGGAGATCAAGAACGCTGACGAGCGCCGCGCCGTCCCGACACGCCAGGCAGTGCTGCAGAGTGAAGAGTTCAAGGCCCTGTGGGATCGGATCAAGCACCAGACCACCTATCGCGTTGACTTCGATAACGAAAAACTGATCGGCGACTGTATCGACAACCTGCAGAAAGCTCCAGCCGTGTTCCGCCCTCGCCTGCAATGGCGCAAGGCGGACCTGGCCATCGGCAAGTCGGGGGTGGAAGCCAACGAGAAGAAAGGTGCCTACACCGTCACCTTGGATGAAAGCGACATCGAGCTGCCAGATATTCTGACCGACCTACAGGATCGCACGCAGCTGACTCGCCGCACCCTGGTGCGCATCCTCACGGAAAGCAACCGCCTGGACGACTTCAAGCGCAACCCCCAGCAGTTCATTGAGCTGGCCGGCGAAATCATCAATCGCGGCAAGCGCCTGGCGCTGGTAGACGGCATCAGATACGTAAAACTGGGTGACGACAACTTCTACGCTCAGGAGCTTTTCGAGCAGCAGGAGCTGACGGGCTACTTAAAGAACATGCTGCTCAACACCGAGAAATCCGTCTACGAGCATGTGGTCTACGACTCAGCCATCGAGCGAGACTTCGCCCAAGCGCTCGAACACAACGACGCCGTGAAGGTTTACGCAAAGCTGCCCGGCTGGTTCCGCATCCCTACCCCGCTCGGCAGCTACAACCCCGACTGGGCAATACTGGTCGAGCAAGACGGCGCCGAACGCCTCTACTTCGTGGTGGAAACCAAAAGCAGCCTGTTCAATGATGACCTGCGCCCGATTGAGCAAGCGAAAATCGACTGCGGCACCGCTCACTTTGATTTGCTTGCAACGGATGAGGCTAGCCTGCGCTTCGGCCGGGCGAGTAGCGTGGATGATGTGATTGCGGGCAGGCTAAATTAACGGAATAGGACAAACATAATGGAGCAAGCGATGACCGAGGAAATGGCAGCACCACTGAACGGGACAAAATACGTTCACGTGCAAGCACAGGCCGATCATCTGGAATCACTTGCTCGTGGCAAGCCCGTTAATGCTCTGGCTGAACTCATCTGGAATGCACTGGATGCCGATGCAGACCAGGTGCACGTCCGAATCACGGACAACGACTTAGGCAACCCAGCGGAAATTGAGGTGCTAGATAATGGCAACGGCATTACAGTCCACGATGCCGAACAAGCCTTTGGCAATCTGGGTGGCTCTTGGAAGCGGGAATATAGAGCATCTGCCGGTTCTCAAAAGAAACTACATGGCCGTAATGGCAAGGGCCGATTCAAGGCTTTTGCTCTAGGGCATGATGTCATCTGGGATACAGCTTTTTTTGAGAGTCCAGACAGGCTGTTCCAGCAAGCCATCAAAGGAAGTGCGAGCAACCTTCAAGACTTTGAGATCAAAGAGGCTCAACCCGCCCCCACTGGCCGCTTCCGCGGCACAAGAGTCCAGATCACTAACCTTCAGGACTCCCTGGGAGTACTTGCACAGGATGGAGCTGCAGCCAAGCAGCTGGCTGAGATTTTTGCACTCTACTTGCGCAATTATCCCGCCACAAACATCACCTTTCGAGACGAGCGCATTGATCCGAAGTCAGTGCAAAAATCACACGACTCTATTGAGTTACCAGCATTTCATGCAATAGATGGCACCGAGATACAGGCCAAGCTAGACATTGTTGAATGGAGCTTTTCTAAGAAAGAGCGGCGGATCTGTCTTTGTGATAACGATGGCTTTGCACTCCACGAGGTTGAAGCCGGCATCCGCCCCGGAAGCGAGTTCAACTTTACGGCGTTCCTCCGCTCCGACTACATCGCAAAGCTGAACCATGAAAATTTACTTGCTCTTGATGATCTAAATGCCGACCTACGTCGGCTTGTCGACAATGCACGTACGGCAATGCGCTCACACTTTCGCCGCAGAAAAGCGGAGACCGCATCAGAGCTGGTTCAGCAGTGGAAAGATGAAGGCGTCTACCCATTCGAGGGAGATGCAGGCAGCGAGCTAGAACAAACGCGAAGAGAAGTCTTCGATATCTGCGCCCTGAACGTGCATCAGTATCTGGACTCGTTTCGCGAGGGACACACCAGGAATCGCCAATTCACGCTTCGAATGCTCAAAACCGCTCTCGATGAGAACCCCGAGGCCTTGAAGCGCATTCTCACGGAGGTTTTGGATCTTCCTAAAGAGAAGCAATCCGAGCTTGCCGACCTACTTCAGTACACCACGCTTGCAGCCATCATTGAAGCCAGCAAACTAGTCACGGATCGACTGCAGTTCCTTGCCGGGTTAGGAGAGCTTCTATTCGACGCCGAATCTAAGCGAGAGCTGAAAGAGCGCACGCAACTACACCGGATGCTGGAGAGCGAGACTTGGATCTTCGGGGAAGAATACCTACTGACCAGCAGCGACGAGAACCTGAACACGGTTTTGCGCAAACACCTGGCCAAACTGCGTCCTTCCGAGAAAAAAACCAGAAAGCCCAAAGCAGTGGTAAGAGATGACGGCTCCCAGGCAGTGATCGATTTGCTACTGGGTCGGGAAATACCCGCGTATGCGAAAAAACGCCGGGAATACCTGGTCGTAGAGCTGAAGCGCCCGTCACAGAAAATCGATCTTGCGGTGAAATCACAGATTGAGAGTTATGCAATGGCGGTAGCTGCAGATGAACGCTTCGATAAGCACAACACCTTCTGGACATTTCTCGCCGTATCGAACGAAATGACTGAGGAAGCGGCGCGCTCAGTACGCCAACAGGGGAAGGCATTCGGCTTTTTCCATGATGATCCAAACCTGAAGATCGGACTGGCTACCTGGAGTGAAATACTCGGAGCTTCCCGCGCCCGCCTGGAAGCTTTTCGCGAAAAGCTGGATTACACAGCTACAAAAGACGAGGGCGTAGCGCTGCTGCACAGCAAGTACTCGCAATATCTCCCCCAGTCACTAAAAACAAAACAATAACGCAACAAATACAACGTCACCTCAAAGCATGGGCGGTGACTTGATTCACGCCGTTGAGGCCCGCCGGACGCCCAGATAACGAGCTCTATTAGAATAAAACGATAAAGCAGGTGACGGTAGACCAAATAAACTTTCTGCCATTACGCCAAAAGGCATAAAGCGAAAAAATTAAACATTGCCATGTCTGCATCTGAGTTCTGCGAGCACCCAGCATCTATGGAAGGAATGTCTAAATGCGGCTGACCCGAATCACGATAAAGAACTTCAGAAACTTCAAGCACCTCGACGTGCATTTAGGCCAGCATGCTGTCGTCCTAGGCGAGAACAAGGTAGGCAAGACGAATCTGCTATTCGGCCTACGAATGATCTTGGATCCGACTCTCCCTGACTCAGCTCGAAGGCTGCGTCTTGATGATTTTTGGGATGGCCTGCCCAGGCCGCTGAAGGCCGATGATGCCATCGAAGTTTCTGTAGAGTTCAGCGACTTCGAAGGCAGCGAAGAGCTGCTAGCAGTTCTCGCCGACCACCTGATCCGACCCTCGCCCATGGTGGCGAAGATCACGTACCGCTTCCAACCCATCGCGGGCATTGATCGAGCGCCACGCAGTGAAGCGGATTATGAGTTTGTGCTCTTTGGCGGTAATCGCCCAGAGAACTCGGTCGGTTACGAATTGAGACGCTGGATGCCAATGGACCTATTCCCCGCACTTCGTGACGCGGAGTCGGACCTTGCTCGGTGGACGCGCTCCCCGCTGCGGCCTCTGCTGGATCGAGCGGCGCAGACCATTGACGAGGAAGAGTTAAAAGCTATCGCCGAAGAGGTGCATACAACGACATCAAGGATTGCTGCTTTGCCCGAGCTCGCTGATGTGGTGAAGCAGGTCAACGGCCAGCTCACAACAATGATCGGTGAAAAGCACACGATCGAAACGGCACTGGGCTTTGCGCCAACGGAGCCTGAACGGTTGCTCCGCGCACTGCAGATGATGATCGATGGTGGCAAACGAAGGATTGCAGAGGCAAGCCTAGGCTCCGCAAACGTGCTTTATCTAGCGTTGAAGCACTTGGAGCATCAGTACCTGGTGGAAGAAGGAGAAAGGCAACACACATTTCTGGCGATCGAAGAGCCCGAGGCACACCTGCACCCACACCTGCAACGCCTGATCTACCGAAACTACCTGAAGACGCGCGATGAGGAGGAGCAAGGTCGGGAGTTGCGCAGCATCCTGCTGACAACGCACTCGCCCAACGTCGCCAGCGTTGCCCCGCTCACCAACGTCGTAGTACTAAAAAATGTCCCCAAGGAAGGCCATACGGTTGCTCGATCACTCACGGGGATCAAACTCAAAAAGGCTGACCGAGAGGACCTCGAGCGCTACATCGATATCACGCGCGGTGAGTTGTTCTTTTCGAAGGGCGTCATCCTGGTAGAAGGCGATGCAGAAAAATTTCTTCTGCCTACTCTGGCCAAGCTGTACGACAAGACCTTCGATCTCGATGCCATGGGCATAACCGTTTGCTCGATCGCCGGAACCAATTTCGCTCCGTACGTGAAACTACTCGGCCCCCAAGGGCTCGACATCCCATTCGCCGTGCTCACTGACTTTGACCCGAAGGGAACAGAAGTAAGCCAGGAAGACGACGATCCGGAATGTAAGGGTGTGACTGACAACTACGGGGAGAACCGCGTGGTAAACCACATCATGCAGGGAGTGCTCCCCGAAGCCCAGTGGGCCGAACTCGAATTTGAAGAGATTCTCGAACTCGCCACGCAGTATGGCATTTTCCTTAATGAGTTCACCTTCGAGATCGATGTCTTCAAGGCTGGTGCCGAAGAGCACTTCCAGAAAGCCGCCCTTGCACTGTCAACCAACAAGAAGATGCACGCTCGCTTCAAGGAGCTGGCTGATGACCCTACGACCTTGGATGAGAAGCAGTTCCTCAAAGACATCGACTCTATCGGAAAAGGACGGTTTGCCCAGCGATTAGCCTCAGTACTGCTCGCGGCAAATGCTGATGTATGTCCCGACTACGTCAAAGATGCCTTGGAATACTTGAGGGAAAAATTGGGATGAATACCGCCAAACCCGCCTATCTCGTTGCTGCTGAGGATCTGCGCGGTAACGAGGATCAATGGAGTGCCTACGAGTCGACAGGCAACTGCGCCATCCTGGCTGGGCCTGGCAGCGGTAAGACCAAGACCATCACAGTCAAGATCGCAAGGTTGCTCGCGGAGACTGTGCGTCGCCCGCAACGCATCGCCTGCATCACCTTTAGCAACGCCTGTGTCGGCGAGCTGAGATCGAGATTGAACAAGCTCAGTGTTGACGATGGATATCGCATTCTTATCTCCACCGTACACTCGTTCTGCCTGACGGAGCTAGTCCTACCTTACGCAGCAATGGCCGGTGTTGCCGTCCCGGACCCGTTGAAAGTAGCAACACCAGCAGACTCTCGCAGGCTTTTCGGTGCGGCTTACAACTCAGTGTGCGGCGGAAACCCAAGCAGCTCATTTCGCACATCGTGCGATAAGTTACGACGTACCATTCCAGATCGAGACTCTGACGAATGGAAAGCGTGGACTACGCGCGAGACACGAGTTGTCAAAGCCTATGAAGACCTGCTCCTGGCAAGGGGCCTGATCGACTTCGACGGCATAGTGCTCGCTGGCCTAGAACTGATCGAGAAACACGAGTGGGTGCGCAGTGCCATACGAGCGAAATATCCCGTCGTGGTGATAGACGAATATCAGGATCTCGGCCTACCACTACACCGCATTGTGCTGGCATTGCTCGATGCGGGGGGCAGGATCATTGCCGTAGGTGACCCGGATCAATCGATCTATGGGTTTACCGGCGCCAATCCGGCCCTGCTAAAAAACCTTGCACAGGACAGGCGTATGGAGGCCATTACACTCCGATTGAACTACCGCTGCGCTGATCGAATCATTACAGCATCAAGGTCACTCTTTCCCGACCGCGCAGACTTCCAATCTCATGACGACAGGCAAGGTGAAATTCGCATTCACAAGTTGGAGCGCGACCTCTCGGGGCAGGCAAAGTATGCGCTCGAAACGCTGGTGCCAGCTCTACTCGACGCCAACCCGACCTGGACATCAGGCGACATAGCCCTGCTGTATAGATCTATGGCTGAGGGTAAGCAAATCGCCCTGGTGGCTGATCGTTTGCATATGCGCTACTTTCGCCTCGACAACGGGTCGCCGATCAAGCGCTCACGTTTCACAGAGTGGCTGACGGAGGCTGCGCAATGGTGCGCGGGCGGATGGACAACAGGGCAAGTGCAACTTTCGCAGCTGCTCAAATCCTGGCAACGAATGCAACGTTCAGGGAAAAGCGAGGCCCAGTGGCTCGCGTCTCGCAAGCGGCTGATTGCAGCGCTTTTCTCACTACGGGATGGCCATCTACCTCTTCATAAGTGGCTGAAATCGCTAGATAACGCTATTCTCGACGAAATGCTGCGCAGCGAACCAGGTCTGAGCGATGAAGTCGACATTCTCGCTGAGCTTATCGACGAAGCCGATGCAGGCGGAGCGCTGGAAGAGTTCACTGTCGAGATTTTCGGCAACCAGGGAAAGAGCCCAGATCAGATTAACCTGATGACACTTCACAGTTCGAAAGGGCTGGAGTTTCAGGCTGTCCTCATGCTCGGACTTGAGGAAGGTGTGTTCCCAAGCAAATACGATAAGACGCTCGAGCAGCTGGATGAGTCCACACGCTTGTTTTACGTAGGGGTGACTCGCGCCAAAGCCCAGGTCCACCTGACGTTCGACACCAAAGAGTCCTCACTGATCAGCAGAATTCGGACAGCGACATAAAGACCCTCGATCTGGCACAGCTAGCCAAACAAACAGACCAATGAAAATGATTACCCCGAGCGCCGCGACCTGTCGCCCCAAGCAAGCCGGTGGAATCCTTTGTATGTGGCTGGCAGCGGACGCAGGTGGTCTTGTGAGCCGTATTGTCACACTTACCCGTTACCTCATGGCTCGCACGCAAGCTGCTGAATGCCAACGACAGCGCCAGCTTTCAAACAGCTAACCAGCCTAAGCCTTCGCGGGTCGATGAGATTGAGCGCATCCGCCTCGCACTGCTAAGCCAATCTCAATTGGCAACCAATTGGCAACCAGAAAGCTATTTTTACGCAGGCGGCTGAAAACCATCAGGCATAAAAAAATCCAGTCACCGCTAAGTGACTGGATTTTCTAGGGATTTTTGGTCGGGACGGAGTGATTCGAACACTCGACCCCTTGCACCCCATGCAAGTGCGCTACCAGGCTGCGCTACGCCCCGACAATGCCTTCAGCTCTGCTGAAAGCGAATCGAACTATACACTAAGCGACTGAATATGTGAAAGTTTTTATGCCAGGCATTTAATTTTTAAGCACCTGAAGCACATCCTCAAGCTCGGTGATCATCTGCCGAATAAGCTGCTTATATTGGGTCGTATCCTCACGTGCCTCATCACCTGACATCCGCTGGCGAGCCCCACCAATCGTAAAGCCCTGCTCGTAAAGCAACGAGCGAATCTGCCGGATCATCAGCACGTCCTGGCGCTGATAATAGCGTCGATTACCACGACGCTTCACAGGGTTCAGCTGGGGAAACTCCTGCTCCCAATAGCGCAACACGTGCGGTTTTACAGCACACAGCTCGCTAACTTCACCGATGGTGAAATAGCGCTTGCCAGGTATCGTTGGCAGTTCGTCGTTATGACTTGGTTCCAGCATAGGCTTCGACTCTGGCTTTAAGTTTTTGCCCTGGCCGGAATGTCACGACACGACGCGCCGTGATCGGAATTTCCTCACCGGTTTTCGGGTTGCGCCCTGGGCGCTGTCGCTTGTCGCGCAGGTCGAAGTTGCCGAAACCGGACAACTTCACCTGCTCGTTATGCTCGAGCGCCTGTCGGATTTCCTCGAAAAACAGTTCGACCAGCTCCTTGGCCTCGCGCTTATTCAAGCCTAGCTCTTCATATAGACGTTCCGCCATTTCAGCTTTCGTCAGAGCCCCCATACGCTATTTCCTTAACGTGGCGTTGAACCTTTCTTCCAGGGAGGAGAGGATTTGCTGCATAGCACCACTCACCTCATCGTCGTTTAGAGTGCGCGAAGGGTGTTGCCAGGTCAAGCCGACTGCCACACTTTTGCTAAGAGGATCAATACCTTTACCTTGGTACACATCAAATAGCTTGAGGTCCGTCAGGTTCTCGCCTGCCGCGCCGCGAATGCATAGCAACACGTCGTCAGCCGGGATATCACGCGCCACCAAGATGGCCAGATCACGGCGCACCTCAGGGAAGCGAGACAGTTCACTGAAGCGCGGCAGTCGGCCTTCACTGATCTCAGATACGAGCAGCTCGAACAGATAGACCGGCTGATCGATTCCCAGCGTCGCAGCCAATTCCGGATGAAGACTCCCGATATAACCAACCAAGCGCCCATCCCGCTCGATTCGAGCCGTCTGACCGGGGTGCAGGGCTGGATGTTCAGCAGCGACAAACCCATACGAGACAGCATCGCCGGCAAAACCAAGCAAGGCCTCGACGTCGGCTTTCATGTCATAGAAGTCTGCGGCTGCTCGTTCATTGCTCCAGGCCTCTGGCAGGCGGCTCCCAGTAATGGCGCCCGCCAGCATCGACTCCTGCATCAACGCGCCCAGCTGGCCGACGAAACGCAGCCCGGTTTCGAACAGCCGTATGCGCGTTTGCTGACGATTGAGGTTGTACTGCAGCGCCTTGATCAACCCCGGCCAGAGCGTGGCGCGCATCGCCGCCATGTCCGAGGAAATCGGGTTGGCCAGCTGCAGCGGCTCGACACCAGGGCTGAACAGCTCGAACATTTTCGGATCGATAAAGCTGTATGTGATTGCTTCCTGGTAGCCACGAGCGACTAGCAACCGGCGCAAGGCGGGCAGTCCAGCGAGCGATTCAGGGCTGGCCTCCGG
Organism: Stutzerimonas chloritidismutans; assembly: GCF_038562055.1. Taxonomy (GTDB): domain Bacteria; phylum Pseudomonadota; class Gammaproteobacteria; order Pseudomonadales; family Pseudomonadaceae; genus Stutzerimonas; species Stutzerimonas chloritidismutans_A. Next base: position 31,751 of record NZ_JBCFXD010000003.1, read on the forward strand.
CGCGAGTCGTGCCTGGGGGTAGCGAACCGGCAAGCGATCGTAGCCATACAGGCGCCCCAACTCCTCGATCAGATCCACCTCTAGACTGATGTCGAATCGGTGACTGGGCACGCTGATTTCCCAAGAATCTGGACTCAGCTCAACTACCCCAAGCCCCAGGGCCGACAACAGACAGACGACCTGATCGGCCGCCATGTTCAACCCGAGCATCTGCTCGATTCGATCCTTGCGCAGCAGGATTGGGGGAACAGTCGGAAGATCGACTTCACTGGCAGCTTCGATGACAGGGCCTGCGCTGCCACCCACAACCTCCAACAATAGCGCAGTAGCCCGCTCCAGGGCTCGACGTGCCAACTGAGAATCAACCCCGCGCTCGTAACGATGCGACGCATCGGTGTGCAAGCCGTAGGAGCGAGCCTTGCCGGCGAGCGCAATGGTGTCGAAAAAGGCGCTCTCAAGGAACAGATCTTGAGTCGAGCCGCTGACACCGCTGTGCTCACCGCCCATCACACCCGCAATCGCCAGGGCGCGTTGATGGTCAGCGATGACCAGCGTATCGCTCCGCAATGTTACTTCCTGCCCGTCGAGCAATACGATCTTTTCCTGCTCCTCTGCCATCCTCACCCTGATTCCGCCATTGATTTCGGCTAAATCGAAGGCATGCAGCGGCTGGCCAAGCTCGAGCATTACATAGTTGGTGACGTCCACCACCGCGTCAATATTGCGGATATCGGAGCGACGCAACCGCTCGACCATCCACAGCGGCGTAGATCGCGACAGGTCAACGTTACGAATTACGCGCCCGAGATAGCGCGGACAGGCTTTCGGCGCGAGCACCTCTACGGGGCGCACCTCATCATGGCTCGGGGGCACGGCAGCGATTTCGACCACGGTTACTGCTGCGTCATAGATCGCGCCAACTTCGCGTGCAAGCCCAGCGATTGAGAGGCAATCGCCACGGTTCGGCGTCAGCCCTATCTCGATGCTCGCATCGTCCAGACCGAGATATGATCGCAGATCGCTACCAATCGGAGCGTCGTTAGCTAACTCCATCAGTCCACTGTCATCGGTACCGATCTGCAATTCGGTTTCCGAGCAGAGCATGCCGTTGGACTCGACGCCGCGAAGCTTCGCTTTCTTAATCTTGAAGTCACCCGGTAGTTGGGCGCCAATCATCGCGAAGGGGACCTTCAGACCAGCGCGAACGTTCGGCGCGCCGCAGACCACCTGCAACACCTCACGTCCATTACTGACCTGGCACACCCGCAGCTTGTCTGCATCGGGATGCTGTTCGGCTGTCACCACCTCACCCACGACAACGCCGCTAAACTCGCCGGCGACCGGGACGACCGCGTCAACTTCAAGGCCCACCATTGATAGCCGGGCCACCAGTTCCTCACTGGAAACCTGCGGATTGACCCACGTACGCAACCACTGCTCGCTGAATTTCATCCTGCTCTCCTAATGATTCTTTGACTGGACTCTGAACCTAGCGAAATTGCGCCAGAAACCTCAGGTCGTTATCGAAGAACAGGCGTAAGTCGTTGACGCCATATCGCAACATGGCAAGCCGCTCGGCTCCCATACCGAATGCGAAGCCTTGGTACTTTTCTGGATCAATACCGGACATGCGCAGCACGTTTGGATGCACCATGCCGCAGCCCATCACCTCAAGCCAGCCGGTATGCTTGCAGACGCGACAACCTTTACCGCTGCACATCACACATTGCATGTCCACTTCAGCCGACGGCTCGGTGAAAGGGAAGAACGACGGCCGAAAACGTACGCCCAATGGCTTCTCAAAAAACACTCTCAAAAACTGCTCAATTGTGCCCTTCAGGTCAGCAAAGCTGATGCCCTCGTCGACCAGTAAGCCCTCGACCTGGTGAAACATAGGCGAATGAGTGATATCCGAGTCACATCGGTAGACACGCCCGGGACAGACTATACGAATGGGCGGCTGCTGCGACTCCATCGTGCGGACCTGAACTGGCGAGGTATGGGTACGCAACAGCATGTTGGCGTTGAAGTAAAAGGTGTCATGCATCGCCCGCGCTGGGTGATGGCCGGGGATATTGAGCGCTTCAAAGTTGTGGTAGTCGTCTTCGACCTCCGGCCCTTCGGCAACGCTATAGCCGATATGACTGAAGAACTGCTCGATCCGCTCTAGCGTACGCGTCACCGGATGCAGCCCGCCGGAGGCCTCTCCACGGCCGGGTAATGTCACATCGATCCGCTCAGCAGCGAGCTTGGCGCTCAGTGCAGCTTGCTCAAGTCCAGCCTTCTTGGCATTCAACTCATCCTGAACACGGCTCTTCGCTGCGTTGATGAGCGCACCGGCCTTTGGGCGCTCTTCCGCAGACAATTTACCCAGGGTCTGCATGACCTGAGTCAGCTCGCCTTTCTTGCCGAGATACTGAACCCGGATCTGCTCCAGGGCGGTGATGTCTTGACTATGTTGCACCGCCTCAAGCGCTTGCGAGACCAGTGCATCCAGGTTTTCCATGTACAACCTCCAGAGGTTCTTGCAGAACCGCACCAGGCGATCAGCTTGGGCTTTACGCGACGTGCACTTTTGCAAATGCCCCTTCAGATACGAAATAGGGGAAGAGCACAAGGCTCTTCCCCTATCGGTGACGCTACGAATCCGAAGATTCGATTGTCGATGGGCTTAGGCCAGAGAAGCTTTGGCTTTTTCGACAATCGCAGCGAAAGCTGCTTTTTCATTCACTGCCAATTCGGCAAGAACCTTACGGTCAATCTCGATGGCCGCTTTCTTCAGGCCAGCGATGAAACGGCTGTAAGACAGACCGTTTACACGAGCACCAGCATTGATACGAGCGATCCACAGAGCGCGGAACTGACGCTTCCGCTGACGGCGGTCACGGTAGGCATACTGGCCAGCCTTGATCACCGCTTGCTTGGCAACGCGGAACACGCGCGAACGAGCGCCGTAGTAGCCTTTAGCGAGTTTCAGAATTTTCTTGTGACGGCGACGAGCGACGACGCCACGCTTAACACGAGCCATGAGTTATTCCTCTGAGTCTTGACCGAATTAACGAACGCGCAGCATGCGCTCTACTTTTGCATTGTCAGACGGGTGCATCAGAGATGTACCACGCAGCTGACGCTTACGCTTGGTAGACATTTTGGTCAGGATGTGGCTCTTGAAAGCGTGCTTGTGCTTGTAGCCATTCGCCGTTTTTTTGAAGCGCTTCGCAGCGCCACTTTTAGTCTTCATCTTTGGCATGTTCGGTACTCCACAGTGTGGGTGATTTCAAATAACCGCAAGGCCTGCCAGTGCCCTGGTGGTTACTTCTTCTTCTTGGGAGCGATGACCATGATCAGCTGGCGTCCTTCCATCTTTGGATGCTGTTCGACCGAGCCGTATTCAGCCAGGTCACCTTCGACCCGCTTCAACAGTTCCATCCCCAGCTCCTGATGGGCCATCTCACGACCGCGGAATCTCAACGAAACCTTGGCCCTGTCCCCGTCACTCAGGAAACGTACCAGGTTGCGTAGCTTGACCTGGTAGTCGCCCTCTTCCGTCCCTGGACGAAACTTTACTTCTTTAACTTGGATCTGCTTCTGATTCTTCTTCGCTGCAGCGACCTGCTTCTTCTTTTCAAAGAGGTGCTTGCCGTAATCCATGATCCGGCATACAGGAGGAACGGCATCGGCGGAAATTTCCACCAGATCCAATTTGGCTTCTTCAGCTATACGAAGCGCTTCATCAATCGAGACGATGCCAACCTGCTCGCCATCAGCACCAATCAAACGGACCTCACGAGCCGAGATATTCTCGTTGATCGGGGCCTTGGGTGCAGCTCGTTTATCCTGTCTCATTTCACGCTTAATAGTCATTACTCCAATTCTTGGCGACCACGCCGGGAAACCGCTTGTGCCAGCAACTGCGTGAAGTCATCCAAGGGCATGGAGCCCAGATCAACGCCTTCACGGGTGCGCACAGCAACGGCTCGTGTCTCTACTTCCCTGTCTCCAATAACCAAGAGATAGGGAACCTTGAGCAAGGTATGCTCGCGGATTTTAAAGCCGATCTTTTCGTTTCTCAAGTCAGACTTGGCACGGAAGCCGCTTTGACTGAGTGTTTTCTCCACATCAAGAGCGAAATCCGCCTGCTTGTCAGTGATATTCATCACCACAGCTTGCGTCGGAGCCAACCAGGCCGGGAAAGCACCCTCATAGTGCTCGATCAAGATACCGATAAAGCGCTCGAACGAACCTAGAATCGCGCGATGCAGCATGACCGGCGTTTTTCGGCTGTTATCCTCCGCAACATAGCTCGCATCGAGACGCTGGGGCATGTTCGGATCGTACTGCAAGGTACCGCACTGCCAGGAACGCCCTAAGCAGTCGAGCAACGTAAACTCGATCTTCGGGCCGTAGAAGGCGCCCTCACCCGGCAAATACTCCCAAGGCAAACCGGCCGCGTCCAGCGCACCCGCCAACGCAGCTTCGGCGCGATCCCAGAACGCATCGTCTCCGACACGCTTCTCAGGGCGCGTTGACAGCTTTAGCTTGATGTCACTGAAGCCGAAATCAGCATAGACCTGCATGGTCAGCTTGATGAAATCAGCTGCCTCGGCACTGACCTGCTCTTCAGTACAGAAGATGTGCGCGTCATCCTGAGTAAAACCACGAACGCGCATGATCCCGTGCAGCGCACCGGAGGGCTCATTGCGATGGCAGGAGCCAAACTCAGCAAGACGCAGCGGCAACTCTCGGTAACTCTTGAGCCCCTGATTGAACACCTGAACGTGGCAGGGACAGTTCATCGGCTTGATCGCGTAATCGCGGCTTTCCGACTCAGTGGTAAACATGTTTTCCGCGTAGTTGCCCCAGTGCCCGGACTTCTCCCACAGACTGCGATCCACAACTTGCGGTGTTTTGATCTCCTGATAGCCGTTCACACGCTGCACACCGCGCATGTACTGCTCAAGCACCTGATAGATTGTCCAGCCATTCGGGTGCCAAAACACCATGCCCGGAGCCTCTTCCTGGGTATGGAAGAGATCAAGACGCTTGCCGATCTTGCGATGGTCGCGCTTTTCAGCCTCTTCAATGCGCTGAATGTAAGCCGCGAGCTGCTTCTTGTCCGCCCATGCAGTGCCATAAACGCGCTGGAGCTGTTCATTTTTCGCATCGCCACGCCAATAGGCGCCGGACAGCTTGGTCAGCTTGAAGGATTTGAGGAAACGGGTGTTAGGCACATGAGGACCACGACACATGTCGACGTATTCTTCGTGGTAATACAACCCCATTGCCTGCTCATCGGGCATGTCCTCAACCAGACGCAGTTTATAGTCCTCCCCGCGCGACTGGAAAACACTGATCACTTCTTCACGCGGCGTAACCTTCTTGATCACGTCGTAGTCAGTGTCGATCAGCTCTTTCATACGCTGCTCGATTGCAGCCATGTCGTCCGGCGTGAACGGCCGTTCGAAAGCGATATCGTAATAGAAGCCCTCGGCGATGACCGGGCCGATAACCATCTTCGCGGTAGGATAGAGTTGCTTGACTGCGTGCCCAACCAGATGTGCGCATGAGTGACGAATGATCTCCAGCCCCTCGTCATCCTTCGGAGTGATGATCTGCAGACTCGCATCGCGCTCAATCAGATCACAAGCATCGACCAATCGACCGTCTACCTTGCCCGCAAGGGTAGCCTTGGCGAGACCTGCGCCAATTGACTGAGCTACCTCAGCCACGGAAACGGGATGATCGAATGAACGCTGACTACCGTCAGGAAGAGTGATTATGGGCATGGCGCCTCCTCTCCTAGTGGTGACCCCTACCAAAGGCCACGTGGGTTGGGATGAGCCAGGAAAGCGACCCCTCGAATAACCTGCCGCACAGTGGCAGGAGCCTAAGCTGATCAATAGGGATCGAAGTCACTGGAGATATACGGAGCACGGATGCTTTCAGAAAGCCGCCGCACTGACAAGCAAGGCATAAAAAAAGGGTCGCAAACGCGACCCTTTTCGGAATTGGTAGGCACAATTGGATTCGAACCAACGACCCCCACCATGTCAAGGTGGTGCTCTAACCAACTGAGCTATGTGCCTCCGATGGACGCGCATTCTAGAGATTCGCCTGGGAGAGTCAAGCGCTTTTTTCGCCAAGCTACTGATATTCGTAATTTTTGTATAAGCAGGCCGTAAGCTGTCGTTGCTATGGCGCTCTGCCGCGCTCTCGCGATAGCATCTGCGTAAAGTATTTTAAACGGGACAGCCAGAATGTCGCACACACCTTACCCCGCCTCCTACTATGCTGCCTCGGCAAATCCGGCACCTGCTCGCGACCATCTGAGTGGAGATACCGAGACTGACGTTTGCATAATCGGTGCCGGCTATACCGGACTGTCGACTGCGTTATTTCTTCTCGAGTACGGCTTTCGGGTCGTCGTGCTTGAGGCCGCTAAGGTTGGCTTCGGCGCATCGGGACGCAACGGCGGTCAAATCGTCAATAGTTACAGCCGTGATATAGACACTGTCGAGCGCAGCTCTGACTCAGAAACTGCGCGGTTGATCGGAGCCATGGCGTTCGAGGGTGGCCGCATCATCCGCGAGCGGGTGGCGCGTTATGGCATCAATTGCGACTTGAAAAGCGGAGGAGTATTCGCCGCATTCAATGCCAAGCAGATGCATCACCTCGAATCACAGAAAGCCCTCTGGGAGCGTTACGGCTACGATCAACTCGAGATGCTTGATCAAGGCGGCATCAGAAACGTCGTAGCGTGCGAGCGATACACTGGCGGGATGCTGGACCACGGCGGTGGCCATATCCATCCTCTCAACCTCGCACTAGGCGAAGCTGCAGCCGTCGAATCGCTCGGCGGAGTCATATACGAACAAACGCCGGCAGTCCGGATTGATAGAGGAAGCCGTCCGCGGGTCCATACACAGCACGGCCAGGTATCGGCGAAGTTCGTTGTCGTTGCGGGAAATGCCTATCTCGGAGCACTGGTTCCGGAACTGGCAGCCAAATCCATGCCCTGCGGCACTCAGGTCATCGCTACAGAACCTCTCGACGCCGAGCTTGCTGCAGCCCTCCTCCCCCAGGACTACTGCGTGGAAGACTGCAACTACCTGCTTGACTACTTTCGCCTATCTGCGGACAAGCGATTGATCTATGGAGGCGGAGTGGTCTACGGCGCTAGGGATCCGTCCGATATTGATTCGATAGTCCGACCGAAAATGCTCAAGACCTTCCCACAACTGCGAGACGTCAAGACAGAGTTCGCCTGGACAGGCAACTTTCTGATGACGTTGTCGCGCCTGCCGCAGGTCGGCCGCCTTGGAGACAATATCTATTACTCTCAGGGATGCAGCGGACACGGCGTGACCTACACCCATGTAGCAGGGAAAGTTATAGCCGAAGCGCTACGAGGGCAGGCCGAGCGCTTTGATGCCTTTGCCAGCTTGCCGCACTACCCCTTTCCTGGCGGACAGACATTCAGCGCGCCATTGAGCGCTCTCGGGGCTCTCTATTACAGCCTGCGCGACAGATTGGGCTTTTGAGCGTTCACTGCGCCGGACATGCTGGCGGCGCTTCACAAGCGCCGCGCTTTTGGGGCCCTGAGGGCAACGCCACCCGGAATCGTGCATCCTTCGGCGCCAACAGAACCGCACAAGCGCGGGCTGTAGATGCATGCATAGGGCATCCACGCTCCGCCAATATATGCGAAAGATTAAACCAGCTAGGCGCGAATGAATTGTCCAGCTGCACACTGGTTCGCAGGGCTTGCTCCGCTGCGCCCTCCTCGCCTGCCGCGTACCGAGCGTTCGCCAGTACGAACCAAGACAAGCCCGTGGACCACCGTTGCGCAGCCGTTTCATAAGCATCCCGAGCGGCACCAACGTGGCCCGTCTGCTCAAGGTCATTTGCAGCCTTTAACCAGACCGTTTCCTGAGCAGTACGTGGCAGTTGATCAGGCGCGACGGTCACCACGGCCCATCGATTGCCCTTACCCCAGCTTCTCTCGAACAGGCTAAAACTTCCGGTCCAGCGCCGTGTAGTCCCAGAGCGCAGCACGATGGTCTGCGCAGCTAGGTCATACCCCACCACAACCGCAAAGTGCCATTGAGGCCAGCGATCAAAAGCAAGATTCTGCAAAACCAGAACGGGGTTTCCCGCCGCCACTTCAGTCAGCACCGCTTCCAGTCGTCGCTCCAATGGGTAGACCAGCAACTCGTGAGATCTAGCAGCCGCAACCATCTCGACCTGCAGACTGCCTTTGCGCTGCGGAAGATAAACCCGCTCCACAAGCTCTTCCGGCTCAATAGCGACGCCACGCTGGGTAAGCATAGTAGCGAGCGCTGCCGGCCCGCATTGATAGTCCTCCTGCGGGAAGAATGGCACTTCATCCAGCTCAACCCGGTCGGGAAGTCCTGAAGTTCCAACCGGGACGATTGGCGTTCGCGCGCACGCCCCGAGAAGGATTACCGCACACAGCAGTATCAATCGCGCCATTAACGATTGATACAGTTGACGAAGTTGAAGATGTTGGTGGCGCAAAGCAGATCGGTCACTATGAAGATGACGAGAAACAGCACGATGATCCCAACGACTCCAGCACCGGCAGGCGCTTGATCCAACTGCTGATTGAATTGCGCAAGTTCTGCTGGTGTCAGGCTGTTGATGCGCTGCTCGACCTGCTCTTGCTTAACGCCCATCGACACCAATTTCTTCTGGACGTCTTCATTCTCAAGCATTGTCAGCAATTGCTGGCGATCCACCTGCTGCTGTTGCTCAGCGATTACTTCCGGGCTACCGATCATCGCCGCCTGGGCCAGTGGTATCTGTGCGAACAGCATGAAATGCATCGCTGCCAAAAGAGTGGCTACACGCTTCATCACGGAGGAATTAAACATGGCGGAGTTCCTTTTTTATTTGGCGGCCCAGTGCGGTGCGCAATGTGCCCTCAACGGTAAGACGGGGCAGCTGTTCCGCCAGTTCCCTTGTTCGCTATGGTTTAGCCATCAGCGGACCCAACATGCCACCCCAGATCGATTTCAACGATACAGAAGGAGAACGCGTATGAACCTCGTCCGGCCTGCCGCGTTGATAGCATGCAGCAGCATTTTGATTGGCTGTCAGCCATCGCCCATCACACCGCTGGCAACTGGAGGCAGCGCGAGCCAATGCGACGCTTCTTTAGCTCAGACATTTGTTGGGGAGCAGGCAAGCCCGGAGCTACTCGATCAGGCGCGTCGAAAAAGCAGAGCCGCGACGGCTCGTATTGTACGACCCGGAGAAGTAGTTACGCTGGAATACAACGCGCAACGGTTAACGCTGACGACAGACGAATCACTGAAAATTCAACGAATCAGCTGTGGTTGAGCAAAACCACCTTTCTCAGCTAAGACCCGCTGAAGCCGTTCGGATTCGTGCATAAAAACGATACGGGCGGCAGCAGGCAGACCAGCCGTCATGCCTGCCGATCGCCGCGCTCAATGCGCCATTGCCCTCGTCCGCAAGCGGGTTGCGGAAAACGATTTCGGTGGGGCTAACAGGAAGTACAGGTCGTACTTCTTGATGATCATCTGAGCCAGCAACGGGGCTGCAAGCCCGACCAACGTTCCGACAATCAAGTGTACAGCGATGGAATCAATACCCATGAAGCTTCCGAGGATAACCCTAACGCCGCTTCCCGCGAGAATATGCATCAGGTAAATGGTCATTGATGAGGCGCCGATAAATAGCAGCCAGGCCATGCGAAGCCGACCGAGCCACATTGATAGAGCTACCACAAAAAGGATGGAAACAGTCGCGAGCGAGAGCACGGGCCATCCTCCCACCTCCCAGCTCAAGCCGAACGTCACGTGAAACAGGTATTGCCCGGCGACAAACGAGGCGCCGAGCAACAAGGTGAGCGGGACATGTCGGGCGAGAAAGTACGCCTTGATCTCGTTAAACCAGATACCGAGCGCAAAAAACACGGCATTACCAAAGATAAATTTGCCGACACTGCCGACAGTCAGATCAGTACTGAGCACGTAAAGCACACCAAAAACCAGCAAAAGCGGTAAAAAGTAGCGACGGCTAGCCTTGGCATAGACAAAAGAACAGACAACGAAAACCAAAAACAGCGCGTACAGAAACCAGAACTGCGCCCGTGGTGACCAAAGCAATGAAAATACCTGCCCTAACGTGACATCACCGTTTGTGTAATTCGACAACACCACCTCTATCAGCCCCTGCAGAAGTGACCACACGATAAAGGGGTAGATGATGGTGTCTACTTTGTTGATGATCAGACCGGCTTTACCGCGTTTTACAAGCGAGTCGTAAAAAAACAACCCCGACAGAAAGAAGAACAGGGGCATGTGGAAGCTGTAGATGACACTGTCGACTAGCAGGTACTCGTCCTGATCCATCGGCAATCCGGCATTGAAGACCCCACGCGCAACATGCCCGTAGACGACAAGAATGATCCCGATGGCTTTGGCATAATCAACCCAGGCGTTTCTCTCCTGCATCATATTTCTCCTTGGTTATGGGCAAGATCAGACACATCACAGCCAGATTCACGAAGACGGGGAAAATAGACAGTGAAAAGATCGATCAGTTTGTCCATCGCGTCGAGCAGGCCACATTAGCCGACGTAATGCACCAGCTGGCGTAGCTCTGACTGGTAGCCAATGGATCAAAAACAAACCTATTGGGCTCCCTGTACGGCATCACCTGAAGAGATTGACTGCAGACGCGCTCCACTGAATTTCATGCCTTGACTGCTCCCGCAAGAGGCCTGAAACCATACACTCCCCGCTCGTTGGCTAATCAATAAAACAAACGGCGCAGGACAGACAAGAAAGTAATTCGACCGGGCTTCCAATGGGTCGACAGAGCGTTCGGGTCTACAGACCGGCTTATAGAGGAGTATTTGATGGCGCAGAGCTGGCTGGCGAATTGTTCAATCCTGCTACTGGCGGGCGGGCGCGGACAACGCATGGGCGGACGAGATAAGGGACTCGTGGAGTGGCATGGCAAGCCGCTTGTAGCATGGCCGCAGCGCATCGCCCGCCCCCTTACGGATGACCTCCTGATCTCGTGCAATCGCAACCAGTCACGTTACGCAGCACTTGCCGACCGACTGGTTGGTGACGACGTCGCGGATTTTCAGGGGCCACTTGCAGGTATACGAGCGGGCCTCGCAGCAGCCAGGCATCCGTGGCTCATGGTTCTGCCCTGCGACGCCCCCCTGGTCGACGAAGCACTGCTTAGACAACTGTACGCTAAGGCAAAGCTTGAGCCTGAGACGCCACTGATGGCGCGACGAGGCGCCCAATGGGAGCCACTGTTCTGCATCATACCGGTCAGCCTCGCCCCCGCCATTGAGCACGCTTGGCAGAAGGGAGAGCGAAGTAACCTGAAGATCTTGCTGACATTGCAAGCGCGAGCACTTGATCTAGGTATAGACGATTCGCGCCTGGCCAATATGAATTCGCCGGAGCTGCTATTGACGCAGACACCTTCGGCGGGAACTTAGCCCCGTCGGCCGCCGTCACAGACGCAACTACAGAGGAGAATTATTATGCGCGCAATGACCGGCCCCGCACTGGCAGTTCTGGTAGGGATGGCACTCCTTACCGGCTGCTCAAGCCCCAGCGTCATCACGCTCAACGACGGCCGCGAAATTCAAACACTGGACCAGCCTGAATATGATGACGAGGCAGGATTCTACGAGTTTGAAGGAATCGACGGAAAACCGGGCCGAGTAAACAAGGACCAGGTTCGCACCGTACAAGAGCTCTAGCCCATTGTTTCCTCCAAGCTAAGCTCGTGTTTGGCCTCAGAAAAGGCCTTCGCTAAACGCTTGTGAAACAAAACTTTTTCTGTAAAATGCCAGCCACCTTCGGAGCGTAGCGCAGCTTGGTAGCGCGTCTCGTTCGGGACGAGAAGGTCGCTGGTTCGAATCCAGTCGCTCCGACCAAATCCCGCAAAGGCTTATCAAGCCTTAAAAAAACCGGCCCATAAGCCGGTTTTTTGATTTATAGGTTTAGACTGAGTTTTGGAAAGCGAATCTAAATCGCCTGGCTAACATGTCCCCGCACTACCAACGCTCACTCCAGGTTTTGAGCTCAAGTTAGCGGACAGCTTATATCTTAGCGCCGCAAGAACCAGACGACCTGCTCTACCTCGAACGGCCAATCCAGTTCGGCGCCTGTGTCGACACGACGGAGCACCGGTATCCGAAGGCCATAATCGTCTACCCAGTCCGAGCGCTCCGCAATATCTAGAAGCTCTACCAGCAACCCATTCTCCACGAGCGGCAGTACTACCGCCTCGGCCTGCTCACATAAGTGGCAGCCCAACGTTCCGAACAATTGGCATTCCGGCAAATGCATAGTCAAGCGCTCAACCTATATGGCATGCCAATTCTAGCAGGCCGATCACGGTGCGGCAGCAGCCCGTAAAATATCCAGTTCTTTCGGACTACACCGAATAAAAAATGTGACCTTGAGCCCACTCAAACAAGGGTTTGATTTTGCGAATCGACGCGCCGTTGGCAAACGGCTAGGATGCTGCAGCCCAAGCGACCAAAGAGTCACAGGGCTGGAGGCTGAGGCACGTAACGGAGGTGGCGCTTAGGCCACGTCAAGTTGGTCGAAAACAACTTCCCGAATAGTCAACCAAGGCCCCGCGGTTATGCCTCAAAGACTAAGGTCTAAGGGCTCAAATACTGAGGTAGTGTTTTATTACACGGCGCCAAAGAGCGACTTCAGAGCATCATCCAACGAGGAGAAATAAGAAATGCTCAAGACCCCAATCGCCCGGGGCGTGGCCCTTGCCACTCTGGGAGCAACACTGGCTATTCCAACTATGGCTCAAGCGGCCTTCGTTGAAGACGCCAAAGCTGGTTTGGAACTGCGAAATTTCTATATGAATTCGGACAATCGTTCCGTTCCTTCGTCGTCTCAATCTAAGAGCGAAGAATGGGCGCAAGGTTTTCTGCTCAGAGCAGAGTCTGGTTACACAGAAGGTACGGTCGGTTTCGGCGTAGATGCACTAGGCCTCCTGGGTGTGAAGTTGGATTCTGGGCGCGGGCGTACTGGGACGGGTCTACTGCCTACGGACAACGACGGTTCCGCCCCAGATGAATATTCTGAACTTGGCCTAACAGCTAAGGCGAAGATCTCGAACTCGATACTGAAAGTAGGCACACTCGAGCCGAAGAACATGGCAGTTGCAAGAAGCGACTCTCGCTTGCTGCCACAAACTTTCAAGGGCGGACAGCTAGTCTCTAACGAGATCAAAGGGCTGACGCTTGACCTTGGTTATCTGACCGAAGTCAACGAGCGCAACGACTCCCATTACGATGACCTGAAAGCGCAGCTGAGGGGCGGCACAACTGCCAATGAAATTGACAATTTCATTTTTGCAGGCGCTAGCTACAAGCTTCTGGATAACCTGACCGGCAGCTACTACTACAGCAACCTGGAAGAGGCTTACAAACAGCACTCATTCAACGTTGTGCACGTGCAGCCGCTTGGAGAGGGCCAGTCGCTGAAGACTGATCTTCGTTACGCGCACTCGAGCGATGACGGCTCCTCAACCGTTGACAACAAAGCGCTCGGCGGAATGGTAACTTACTCCGTGAGCGGCCACAGCTTCGGCCTTGCCTATCAGGAAATGAGAGGCGACACGGGTTTCGCCTATCTTGACGGGACCGACCCGTTCCTCGTCAACTACGTCATGATCGCTGCCGATTTCGCGAAAGCTGATGAAGAATCTTGGCAGGCGCGTTATGACTACAACTTCGCTGCGATTGGCATTCCCGGCCTGACCTTTATGACCCGCTATGTAACTGGCGACGACTTCGGTGCAGGTGGCAACGGTAAAGAATGGGAGCGAGACACAGATATCGCTTATGTCTTCCAGGACGGCGCCTTGAAGAACTTAGGCGTGAAATGGCGCAACGGTACTTATCGCAGCAATAGCACTCGCGATATCGACCAGAACCGCCTGATCGTGAGCTACACCATCCCGCTGATGTGATAGCGAATGCTGCAGCAAACTGAGTAGAAAAAGGAAAACCCGCTGACGCGGGTTTTCCTTTTTCCGGAGTCTGATCATGCTGAGGAGGCGATATGACCGCTAGCGCAGCGTGAGTGCTTCAATCTCATTCAAACGAAACGGGAACCTTGCACCAACTGCACGCTCGAAACCCTAAGCGCCGGGACCTATCGTTCCTGCGAGTCTCAAGAGGAACTGCAGATGTCTACCGAATCGACTTTTGGCACCAGCGACAACACGCCCATCCCTGATGGGCCAGCTGGAACCGACACCTCGTCTCTAATCAATAAGTCAGCCCACCGCCGCAACCTGCAGGCGGCTCAGAATGCACTCATTGAAGAATTCCACACCCTTATCGGTGATACCGAGCGCCTGTTGAAACACACTCAGGATACGGCAGGCACTCAGACCGAAGAGCTCCGTGGCAAGATCAACGCTAACCTCAGTCGCGCCCGTCAAATGCTCAAGGATCAGGAAGGCAACCTGAAAGAACAGGGCCAGGCGGCTATCCAGTGCACCGAGGAGTATGTGCATACTCACCCGTGGCAATCGATCGGGATCGCAGCGGGAGTTGGCTTTCTCTTCGGCCTGATCACCCGCCGTTAATAATGTGGGGAACGGATCCAATGGAAACCAGACACGCTGACGACGCCCCGACGCCGTCCATCAAGAAGATGGGCAGCGCGCTTGCTGGCCTCGTACAAGGGCATCTGGAGCTCATCGGAATTGAGATTCAGGAAGAGCGAGCCCGGGTTTTCAAGCTGTTCCTTCTTGCCAGTATCAGCTTGATCCTCGGGCTGCTGATTCTTGTTGGGCTATCAGCTGCCATCGTGATCGCCTTCTGGGACAGCAACCCTATCGCCGCAATTCTGGTTCTCTGTGCTATCTACGCCGTTGTGCTGGCCGTTTGTATCAGCCGCGCCGTGCGCATCGTCAAAGAAAGCGTCTCGCCTTTCCAGGCGACGGTCGAAGAACTGGCCCGCAACCGGGAGCGTTTACTGCCATGAGCCTACCGCTAAGTAGCTCCGGCGATTTAGCTATGCGCAAGGACCTTGTTCGCTTGCGCATGGAAATGAACCGCCAACAAGTTTTGTATCATTCACAGCCTTTGGTTCACCCCTTCCAGCGAATCAAGGGAATGATCGGGAGCCGTAGCACTAACTCAGAGCACCATAACGGGAAGGGTCCGCTGATGATTGCAGCAACTGTCGGGCTTACCCTGTTTGGCCGTCGACTGGGCAAGGTCGGCAAACTGGCCAGGGTGGGCATGATGCTATACCCCCTCATCCGACGGCTGCGACACTAGCGGCGCCAACCTGTTTAGCAGGGGAAGCGCAGCTGATCCACATAGCAGCAAATGCGGATGGTCTCGCGACCAGCAACTCTGTAGGCTGACAGCCAGTTACCGATTGGTCACTGGGCGGTTTGGTTGCGTGCATCGAGGAAGCTGCTGCACTGGCAAAGCGCCTCCACCTGGCGACATCAAGGAGATTGCTCTTTGGACTGGCACACGCTGCTGAATCGAGAGCGGCTCGGAAAATCCGTACACAGCAATGAAGAGCTTGGTCGAAGTCCGTTTCATAAGGACCACGACAGAATCATCTTCTCTGGAGCGTTCCGGCGGCTTGGACGCAAGACTCAAGTGCATCCAGTCTCAAGCAACGATCACATTCATACGCGCCTGACCCACTCGCTGGAAGTCAGCTGCGTTGGCCGCTCGCTTGGCATGCGTGTAGGTGAAGTGCTCCGGGATGATATGCCAGAGTGGTGCAGTCCGGCAGACCTTGGCATGGTCATCCAGTCCGCGTGCTTGGCGCACGACATTGGCAATCCACCATTTGGACACTCTGGAGAAGATGCAATACGGCACTGGTTTCAACAGGCGGCGGCGCGTGGCTGGCTGGACGATATGAGCGACGCCGAACGCACCGATTTTCTCAATTTCGAAGGCAATGCCCAAGGCTTCAGGGTACTTACACAGCTCGAATATCACCAGTTCGATGGCGGAACGCGCCTCACCTACGCGACGCTAGGCACTTATCTCAAGTACCCCTGGACATCACGCCATGCAGAAGCGCTTGGCTATAAGAAACATAAGTTTGGTTGCTACCAGAACGAACTGCCGCTGCTGGAGCAGATAGCAGCCAAACTTGGCCTCCCAAAGCTGGACGAACAACGCTGGGCGCGTCACCCTCTTGTGTATCTGATGGAGGCTGCGGACGACATCTGTTACGGGCTCATCGACCTCGAAGATGGGCTTGAAATGGACCTTCTGGAGTATGCCGAGGTGGAAGCCCTACTGCTGAATCTGGTGGGAGATGACGTACCTGAAACATACAGGCAGCTCGGTCCCGAAGGCTCACGTCGGCGCAAGCTGGCTATCCTCAGAGGCAAGGCCATCGAACACCTGACTAACGCTGCTGCAGAAGCCTTCGTCGAGCAACAGCAAGCGCTGCTGACAGGATACCTCACCGGGGATCTGGTTGAGCATATGCATGGGCCAGCCAAACAATGCGTTCTGCAGGCCAAGGCGCTGGCCAGGGAAAAGATATTCCAAGACAAGCGCAAAACGCTGCATGAGATTGGCGCCTACACCACACTTGAGATCCTGCTTAACGCTTTCTGCGGTGCAGCGCTCGAGCAACATGGCGGTCGAACGCCGTCGTTCAAGAATCGCCGCATCCTGGATCTGCTTGGCAACAACGCGCCAGACCCCCATTGGCCGCTGTATCAGGCGTTTGTTCGCATGATCGATTTCATCGCAGGCATGACCGACAGCTATGCGACCGAGATGGCCAGCGAAATGACCGGACGCTCGAGCCCGACGTGAGCCTGATGAAGAGGTCGCCATGGAAGTTTATCGGTTGGCAACCAGGCCGCCCCGCCTGGGGCGCTGCCGCCGTCGCAGGCCTGGGCTGTGCGCTCCCCCTGCTGCTCGGTTTATTTAGCGGGCATCCGGGTTTTCTTTGGGCGACGGTTGGCGCGTTCCAGGCAGCCAAAGCGAACCCGCTCCACCGCCTTGGCATGCTGCGAATGCTACTGCTGATCGGGCTTGGCGCCGGGAGCGCTGGGCTCGGCTTTTGGGCAGCCACCCACCCACTTGTCAGCCTCGGTCTGTTTGCCTTTTACGGCTTGCTGCTAGCGTGGCTGCAGCGATATGGCAGCGAGGCCGGCAAGCTCGGCATAGGCCTGGCAATCTGCTTATGCCTGGGCCAAGGTCAGCATGGCATTGGAGACTTCAACAATCCTCAGGCCATTGCGGCGCTGTTCGCCTTGGGAGGCCTTTGGGTCACCCTCCTGGCGTTCGGTCTCCGAGGCATGCATGGCCTGCGCATGTGGCCTTACATGCCACGACTGTTGAGCCTGTTGAAAGTGTTACGTCGCCGTGCGCGGCGCACGCCTATTCGCCAATGGCGGCTGCACGCGATTACTTACATTCTGGCTGCGGCGACTGGCGGCCTGATCGTGACTCTGGCAGATCTACCGCGCGGCTACTGGCTGACACTAGCGGTGTTCACTACGCTGCAGATGGACCTGCAACGCAGCCTCATTCGTGCTCTACAGGCCGGCATTGGGATCTTTTGTGCAGCAGCAATACTGATTTACATGGGCCACAGCCTGGCCGACCCGCCCATGATGGTGATGATCATGTTGCCGCTGGTAATGCTCAGCAGGGCATTCCAGGCACATCACTATGGATTGTTTGTCCTGCAGACAACCTTGAGTTTTCTTCTGCTGGCCGAAACGTTGGCGCAAGATTGGGAATTGCCACAGCTGCGCCTGATTAACGCCGCCCTAGGGGTCGGTGTGGCGCTGTCTGTTACCTTACTGATGTATCTACTGCGTCGGCTGGTCACCCGGATTGCATTGCGCAGATCCAGGCAAACAACCGTAACCGATCAGGGCAAGGATGACTCGATCATGCCTTAGCGTTGATCTCGTTTTCCGGGTACCAAACGTCCATCAACGGGCTTACGTTGAATTCTGACAGTTCGTTGCGGCTCTTGAGCCAGGCCTCGACCTGACCGCGCTGCTCTTCGTTGACCGAGCCGCGGCTCGCGAGGCAGACGAAACCGTAATCTTCGCCACCAACATAGCCCAAACCATTGGTTTCGATGGCTTCGTTCAGGAAAGCTTCAAGAAACGCATCAATTGCCTTGGCCTCAAGGCCGTCACGGTAGGTCAGACTGACCTCGAAACCCAATTCCTGAAATTCGTCGACACACAGTTTTTTGCGCAAACGACGCGAGCGATTGGTAGCCATTGATTCGGTCCTTAGATAACGATGATGACGGCGCGCACTCTAACAGCATCGGGAGGCTTGTGCGATTGCAGGGCAGGCCTGATGGCCGACTCTCCGGAACGGTGATCACTTGCTTATCTTTGTTTGCAGGGAGACGAGCCAGACGTCTACGCTTGTCGGATGAGAAGCATGTCACTTCTCGGACGTGGGCATAATAGCCCGCCCTCTTTTCCCTGAACGCTGTAGGGAACCGCTATGTCATTGATTTCGAGCCTGTCCGCACCAGCCAACCGGAGCCGCGCGACCCGTCAGTTGCGGTCCCGCCTCGCCGCTGCCGCGCTGACGCTGCCACTAATGATTCCGGCCTTCGCCGAAACGGTCAATCAGACCTTACCAACCCGCGTGGTACAGGCGCTCAAGACAAACAAGATCGAAACCAGCGCCCTTTCCGTGGTCATGCTCCCACTCAACGGCACCGGATCGCCCACCTTTGTTAATGCGGATGTCTCAGTTAACCCCGCTTCGACCATGAAGCTGGTCACGACGTACGCCGCGCTGGAACTGCTCGGGCCCAACCATCAGTGGAAAACAGAGTTCTATGCTGACGGGCCGATTGAGAACGGCACGCTGAACGGCAACCTTTACCTCAAGGGCGGCGGTGATCCGAAGCTCAACATGGAGAAGCTCTGGTTGTTGCTGCGGGACCTGCGGGCCAATGGCGTTGAAACCGTTACGGGTGACCTTGTCCTCGACCGCAGCCATTTCGTGCAACCCACGCTGCCGGTATTCGACGACGACGGCAACGACAAGAACAAGCCTTTCCTGGTCGGGCCGGATGCATTGTTGGTCAACCTCAAGGCACTTCGTTTCATTGCCCGCAACGATGGCGGGAATGTGAAGGTTCTGGTTGAACCGCCAATCGCCACCGTGGAGATCGACAACCGCATCCAGGCGCTACCCAAAGCAAAATGCCCGGGATGGCCTGACATCCGTTACAACCCGATCGAAAACGGTAAAGGGGTGACCGTGGTGGTCACGGGCAAGCTCCCTGCTGGATGCAGCGGACAAACCTATCTTTCAGTATTGGACCATCAGCGCTACGCAGCCGGTGCCGTTCGCGCGATCTGGAAAGAGCTTGGCGGCACCATTCTCGGTGAGGATCGAGTAGCACCGGTGGCCGCTGACGCCAAGATGATCGCGCGAGCTTATTCGCCAGATCTGGTGGAGATCATTCGCGACATCAACAAGTACAGCAACAACACCATGGCACGACAGTTGTTCCTGAGCTTGGGTGCTGAGTTCCGTAACGAAGCGGATGCAGATGACTCCATGGCCGCGCAGCGTGTGATACGCCAATGGCTGGCAAAAAAGGGGTTGATTTCGCCGCATCTGGTCATCGAGAACGGATCTGGCTTGTCGCGGGCCGAACGCGTCAGCGCGCGAGAGTTGGCCAGCTTGCTACAAGCTGCATGGAAAAGCCCATACGCCGCCGAGTTCATTTCATCGATGCCCTTGGCAGCGGTGGACGGCACCATGCGCAAGCGGCTTCGTAATACAGGGGTTGCCGGCAAGGCGCACGTCAAGACCGGAACGCTGAACACGGTGCGTGCGATCGCTGGGTATAGCCGCGACAACGACGGCAATACCTGGGCTGTCGTCGCGATACTCAACCATCCTCGTCCGTGGGGCGCTTCCTCGGTGCTGGACCAGGTGTTGGTCAGTCTCTATAACCGTCCCGGCAACGAAAACACCGCGCAACGCTAGTCCATTTAGTGCCGCCGTCGCGACACCACGCCGGCACTGAATTGAAACAGCAACGCTGGATCACTGGCGCAGCGAATCAGCTGCGTGATGGCGATGCCGGTGGATACCGAAACGCGGCACCTTTCCTAACAGATCAGCGCGCTTGGAGTTTCCAGGCGCGGTGAATCTTGCTGTTGCGGCGGAAATCTTCATCCAGAGTGGCGCCGGTAATTTCCTCCACGGCGTAGCGCTCGGCAACGCCCGGATCGAGGACGAATTTGCGAAAGTTGTTGGAAAAATACAGCGTGCCGCCAGCGGCGAGTCTTGCCATCGCCAGGTCGAGCAAGGCGACATGATCACGCTGGACATCGAACACCCCTTCCATGCGCTTCGAGTTGGAGAATGTTGGCGGGTCGATAAAAATGAGATCGTATTCGCCACGGTCCTCCTCCAACCACGCCATGACATCGGCCTGCTCCAAACGCTGTCGATCCGACAGGCCATTGAGCGCCAGATTGCGCCGCGCCCAATCCAGATAGGTTTTTGAAAGGTCGACACTCGTCGTGCTGCGAGCGCCGCCCTTGGCCGCGTGTACCGTCGCGGTTGCGGTGTAGCAATACAGGTTCAAGAAGCGCTTGCCTGCCGCTTCGCGCGCAATGCGCTGGCGCATCGGCCGGTGATCGAGAAACAACCCGGTATCGAGGTAATCGGTGAGATTCACCAACAACTTGACGTCACCCTCTGTGACCTCAACAAAAGCGCCTTGAGTGGCTTGGCGCTCGTACTGCCGTGTGCCGCTCTGGCGCTCACGACGCTTGACCACCACCCGGTCCTGGGGAATACCCAAAGCTTGCGGGATAGCGCCTAGGGCATCGTAGAGTCGTGCTTGGGCTTTCTCGGGATCAATCGAGCGCGGTGGCGCGTATTCCTGCACATGCACCCAGTCGCCGTAGAGATCAATGGCCAAGGCATACTCAGGCATGTCTGCATCGTACAAGCGATAGCATTGAATGCCTTGCTTGCGAGCCCATTTACCGAGCAGCTTCAGATTCTTCTGCAGCCGGTTGGCGAACATCTGCCCGCCCTCACTGAGGCGCGCCAGCTCCGCTACGGGCTTCTCTTCGTTCTTGCTTTCAGCGGTGGCCGCTCGCTGACCGGTGACAAACTGATCCAGTTCGACCTTGATCAACAAGAGTTTGCAAGGCAGTGCACCGTTCCAGAAAGCGTATTGCTTGTGGCTACGGATGCCCATGCGCTTGCCCAAGTCTGGCGCCGATGTCAGCACCGCAGCTTCCCAGCCGAGACAGGCCTGACGCAGTCGCTCTCCGAGGTTTTGATACAAATAGACAAGACTCGCCTCATCGCCCAGGCGCTCGCCATACGGTGGGTTGCAGATGACCAAGCCCTTCTGATGTTGATCCGGTCTAGGCTCGAACGTCGCTACATCGCCTTGGTAAACACGGATCCAACTCGCCAGCCCAGCGCGTTCGATGTTGTTTTTTGCCGGCTGGATCAGACGCGGGTCCGCCTCGTAACCTCGAATCCACAGCGGCGGTCGAGCCATGCCCGCCTCGGCACGCGCCTGGGCTTCGGCATGTAGGCGACTCCAGAGTGCCGGCACATGGCCAAGCCAGGCACTGAACCCCCAGCGCTCACGGCGAAGATTGGGGGCGATGTCCGCCGCCATCATCGCGCCTTCGACCAGGAAGGTGCCGACACCACACATCGGATCGGTCAGAGCGCCGCCAGCAGCAGCGATGCGGGGCCAACCCGCACGGATCAGTACGGCCGCCGCAAGATTCTCCTTGAGCGGCGCCGCGCCCTGCTGAAGACGATAGCCACGCTGGTGCAAGCTATGCCCGGACAAGTCCAGCGACAACACTGCCTGCCCCCGATCAAGACGCAGATGGATGCGCAGGTCGGGGTTCAGCTTGTCGACACTGGGGCGCTCGCCGCTTGCCGTGCGGAGCCGATCAACAATGGCATCCTTGACCTTCAGAGCCCCGAAGTGAGTATTGTCGATCCCCGAACCATGGCCGCTGAACTCGACCGCCAGGCTGCCTGTTGCTGCGAGATGCTCCGCCCAGTCGACCTGATGCACTCCCTCGTAGAGGGTTTCGGCATTCACTGTGGCGAAGCGCTCGACGACCAGCAGTACTCGGTTGGCCAGCCGAGACCAGAGGCACAACCTATAGGCAACCTCCATGCTGGCAAAGCCGCGAATCGCGGCGGTCTGCTCACGCGCCTCCTCGAGCCCGAGCTCCTTGGCTTCTTCGAGCAACAGGCCCTCGAGCCCTTTTGGGCAGGTGAGGATAAGTTCGTGGCGATCAGTCATGGCATGTCCAGTCAATTTGTTCGATCCGGTTGAGCACTCTCCCAGATCTCGTGTCGATGTTCGGGCGGTTTGCGGCTGTCTTTCGTCGCGAAGCAGACGCTGCGGTACCACTTTGGCAGTGCGGGGAGCGCTCCCTGCCTGCCTTATGGGCGGCACCGCGGTTTGGTGACTTACTTATTACAAAACGATCATTCCCGCTTGGCAGTCATTGGGTTAGAACTCGACTCAGTCCGGCATCGCAACGATGCCGGAAGAACCCGCCACGCCGGCAGCGGGCTTCACTGGCAGTCTATCTGCCGACCTCGCCATGAGGACAACGGAAACACCAGTCAACCACTGAGGGCAATACCCAATGAGAAGACTCAAGCGTGATCCGATGGAACGAGCATTTCTACGCGGTTATCAGCATGGCATACACGGTAAATCTCGCGATCTCTGTCCTTTTTCTCATCCCGAGGTACGCCAAGCCTGGATTAACGGCTGGCGGGAGGGTCGCGGCGACAACTGGGACGGTCTGACCGGCGCAGCCGGCATTCATCGATTGAACGAACTTCACGCGGTCGGCTGACACAATCACACCGACTTCGACTAGCACGCCCCATCCGGGCGGCGGGCTTGAAGCCCGGGGCTCCCATCGGGAGCCCCACCGCAGCACAGATTAACGATTCGCACCCTTCTGAGATTGCAGCGCAGCGATGGCGTCCACCGCCTCGCGAATCAGCGCTGGCCCCTTGTAGATGAACCCCGTGTAGAGCTGCACAAGACTTGCGCCGGCTTCGATCTTCTCTGCCGCATGCTGCCCTTGCGTGATACCACCGACGGCAATGATAGGCAGGCGGCCCGCCAGGGTTTGTGCCAACACACGGACGGTATGGGTGCTCTTTTCACGAACAGGGGCCCCGGAAAGCCCGCCCGCTTCGTCGGCGTGCGCAAGACCCGCCACGCCTTCACGGCCAAGCGTTGTGTTGGTCGCAATGATTGCATCCATGCCGGCCTGGAATACCGCTTCGGCAACCACTCGGGTTTCCTCGTCGGTCATGTCGGGTGCGATCTTGATGGCCAGCGGAACACGCTTTCCATGGAGCACTTCGAGGTCTTCGCGGCGCTGGCCAAGCGCATCGAGCAGTTGCTTGAGCGAGTCCCCGAACTGCAGGCTACGCAGCCCCGGTGTATTGGGCGAACTGACGTTCACTGTGACATAGCTCGCCTGGTGATAGACCTTGTCCAGGCACAGCAAGTAATCATCCTGAGCGCGCTCGACCGGGGTGTCGAAGTTCTTGCCGATGTTGATGCCCAAGATGCCCTTGAAACGAGCCGCGTCGACCCTTTCCAGCAGCGCGTCGACGCCATGATTGTTGAAGCCCATACGGTTGATAATAGCTTCGGCCTCGGGCAACCGAAAAATACGCGGTTTGGGATTTCCTGGTTGTGGCCTCGGCGTGACAGTACCCACCTCGACAAATCCAAATCCCAGCTGCGACATTCCGCAGATCGCCTCGCCGTTTTTGTCCAGCCCCGCCGCCAGCCCAACAGGGTTCGGGAAATCCAACCCCATCACCCGCACCGGCAAGCTCGCCGGAGACTTATTCAACATGGTGTTAAGGCCTAGACGGCCGCCTGCGCCAATAAGATCGAGCGACAGCTCATGAGACGTCTCGGGCGTAAACTTGAAAAGTAGCTGGCGGGCCAGGTTATACATACGCAGCCTAGATCCTGGAAAGTGTGGCGCGAGAGTATAGCAGGCGGGCATTGCGCGCAGCGGGCTACAACGTAGCGCCCGTGATCGAATCGCTCGACGAAGCGCGCCTAATCAACCCGTCGCAAGCGAATCAGTTTGCCTTCAGGCGCAAACTCCATCTCGAATGAACCAAACACGCCGGCCGTTGTCAGAAAGGGCCGCAGGTGATGTGCCGGCAAGCTGACGCTCGTCCCTTCCCGGCTTTTGATCAGGATACGATTGGCGCGCCCCTGATAGACCGCCAGCAGTTTTTCGGCGGGCAGTGCAATATCCAGCAAGAGGCTTGGCATGGAGGCTCCCTCATTGATCAACGCAGCGATGTTGCCATATCGGCTCTCGGACAGTGATCTGTCATTGAACCGAGATCCCCAATACGATAAACAAAAGCTCGGCAAATACGGTGCACGGGGCGCACGGCTCTGCCACACTTCGACCGTTGCCCTATGCGTTCGTCTTCCATGATGGGCCTGCCCGAGCCGATGCCGCCCGTGACTTCCCGAATCGTCAGATTTGCCCAACGCTTTGGATTAACCGGCAAATCACCGCGCCAGATCCTTGAGCACGCCAGCCAGATCAGCTTGCCATTTGCTCCCCTCTCGGAGCCGGCACCGAGCATCTTCTGGAACGACGGCCCTTGCCTGCAACGATTCGTCGATTTACCGAGAAGCGCTCTTTCCGGCCCCATTCAGGAAGATAAAGCCAAGGCTCATGCAGCGTTGACACAGCTCGTGCGCCAGGAGCGCAGCGCCTATCCGGCGCTCGATTTGCGACAGGTCGACGGCCTCGGCGGGCAAAGCCCCGACGAAGCGACCTATCCGACGTTCGAGGCGCTTGCCGCCACACCCGCCTGCCGTCAGCTACGGGTCATCAGTTACAAGGACTTCGTGCGGACCATCACCTCCGCATTGCCTGAATTCCAGACACAGGCCCCGATCGAGCTTCGCCAAGCCAGCTGGCTTGGCGAGCGGATTTACTGGAGCGGTGAGCACCATGCTGAAGCCTTCGCCAGCGCCATCGCCTATGCACGGTTGCGGGGGTTGGAGGTCAACCTGCCCTGCGAACTCACAGATTACCGGCTTGATGCAGCCGGACTACAGGCACTCGACAGCGAATACCATGCCGTCACGATGCCGGCACAAGCCTGGAGCGATCGCGCCTTCATGGGGCTGCTGCTTGAGGCAAAGATTCCCTATGCTCGCTTGACGCTGCTGCGCAACGCGAATAACTCAGAGCTACTTCTGCTGGACAAGCGGCAACCTGCTGCGAATGCTTTAGGAGAAGGGCTAAAGCTCGCCGGAGCTCCGGACATGGTGCGCTACTTGCGCGACCTGCCACAGATCACTCGGTTCCGCCTTGGCAACCGGGCCGTACATACCGACTGATCCAGCAACGCCACTGCCACGAAGCTCGCGAGCCCCTGCCCAACACCGCCTCCATGACGCAAAACGCCGATGCATAAACATCGGCGTTTCATTTCGCGTAACAGCCGCCAGGAAACCCAGCGGCATATCACACTAGCGTCTGGCGCTTTCCAACGCGAGGTCTTGCAGCTCGCGACCGGCGACAGCATACATGGCATAATCCACGCTACTGGCACTGCGCAGTTCGACCAGCATTCGCCGCCAACGCTCGACCTGATATTCCCGCTGCTCCAACCATAGCTGAACGCGAGCATCGAGATCCTCAGGCGCGTCGCTCATCTGCAACACCGACACGGTGATGGCGCGCTGCTGACTGTCCAGATCATCGCGGAAACCTTCCCTAGCCAGCGCTTGCCAATTGTTTTCCACCGGCAGGCCGGTGACCTGCTGCAGATACCAGGGCAACTCCAGCGCACCGCCCACAGCGAAGTAAGCCGCTGCGACTTCAGCAGGTGGCTGCCCGGTTTCATCGGCGGCCTCCAGTATCGGCAACAACGTGTACAGATGATTGGTGCCCGCTACCATTCGGGCCAGCAACTCGGGCACCCCGGCGTCGGTGTAGCGCTCGTAGCGCGCTTGCCAAAGCTCGCGGGTTCCGCCCTGCAACAGCGCATCGAGTTTCAAACCGAGCGCTGCGACGCGCGGCCCGAAGTGCCCGACGTCACGTGCCGCATCCAGCTCACTGCGACGATTGCGCAGGAACCAGCGGGTCGCTCTCCGCCCCAGCCGCATCAGTTCATCCATGAGATTGAGCTGCAGTTCAGACGGAACCTTGTAGTCCAACGCTTCGATCTGGCGGAACCAATGTGGCAGATGGAAGATGTCCCGCACGATCACGTAAGCGCCCGCCACGTTCGCGGCACTCAGGCCGGTAGCCTCTCTGAGGCGCTGAACGAAGGTGATGCCCATGTTGTTAATCAGGTCGTTGGCGATCTGCGTGCTGACGATCTCGCGTTTGAGACGGTGCTGCAGCATCGCCGGGCGATACTGCTCGGCCAGCAGCTGCGGAAATGCGCTTTCCATTTCGCGCGCCAGGTAGGCATCGTCCGGCACGCGAGATTGCAGCAACGCCTCCTTCAGCTCGATCTTGCTGTACGAAATCAGCACCGACAGCTCCGGTCGCGTCAAGCCCTTGCCCAGATTCGCGCGCTCAGCCAGCATTTCATCGCCAGGCAGGAACTCAAGCGCGCGGTCCAGCAGACCATCCGCTTCAAGGGAACTGATCAGGCGCTTGTACTCACTACCCCCCTCATGAGCGCGATGCTCAGCCTGCGACAGCGCCTGGGTCTGCTTGTAATTGTCGTGCAGCACCAATTCGGCCACAGCGTCGGTCATCTCGAACAGCAACTGGTCACGCTGCTTGCCGGTCATGTCCCCGGCACTGACGATCTCATTCAGCAGAATCTTGATGTTGACCTCATGGTCGGAGCAGTTCACCCCGCCAGCGTTGTCGATGAAGTCGGTGTTGGCGGCGCCGCCATGCAAGCAGTACTCGACGCGTCCCAGCTGAGTGATGCCCAGGTTTCCGCCTTCGCCGATGACCTTTGCTCGCACCTCGTTGCCGTTGACCCGCAGGATGTCGTTGGCCTTGTCGCCCACGTCTGCATGAGTTTCCGCGGTGCTCTTCACATAGGTTCCGATGCCTCCGTTCCAGAGCAGATCCACCGGCGCCTTGAGCAGCGCGTGAATGAGCTCGGCCGGGGTGAGCTGATCCGCCTCGATCTCAAAACGGGCCTTCATCTGCGGCGTGATCGCGATACGCTTGGCCGAGCGAGGGAATACGCCGCCTCCAGCAGAGATCAGCGATGCATCGTAATCGGTCCAGGATGAGCGCGGCAGATCGAACAGGCGCTGGCGCTCGACAAAGCTACGCGCAGCGTCCGGATCGGGATCGATAAAAATATGCAGATGGTTGAACGCAGCCACCAGCTGCAAGGTTTCGGACATCAGCAAGCCATTGCCGAAAACGTCCCCAGCCATGTCACCGATGCCGATCACGCTGACGTTGTCGCGCTGCACATCGATGCCCCGTTCGCGGAAGTGCCGCTGCACCGAGACCCAGGCGCCCTTGGCGGTGATACCCATTTTTTTGTGGTCGTAGCCGGCCGAGCCACCGGACGCGAAAGCATCGCCCAACCAGAAGTCGTACTCCGCAGCGATGCCGTTGGCGATGTCGGAAAAGGTTGCGGTGCCCTTGTCGGCCGCCACGACTAGATAAGGATCGTCCTCGTCGTAGCGAAGCACGTTGGCCGGCGGTACGACGTTGCCATCCTTAAGATTGTCAGTGATGTCCAGCAGGCCGCTGATGAAGATTCGATAGCAGGCAATGCCCTCGGCCAGCACCTCGTCGCGGGAGCCGTTGGTAGGCAGACGACGTGGCACGAAACCACCCTTGGCCCCTCCGGGCACGATGATCGCGTTCTTCACCTGCTGCGCCTTGACCAGCCCCAGCACTTCGGTTCTGTAGTCCTCTTCACGATCAGACCAGCGCAAGCCACCGCGCGCGACCTTGCCGCCACGCAGATGAACGCCTTCGACGCGGGGCGAATATACAAAGATTTCGAATTTTGGCGCCGGACGCGGCATCTCGGGTATCGATCGCGGGTCGAGCTTGAAGCTGAAGTAGCTCTTCGGCTTGCCGACCGCGTCCATCTGGTAAAAATTCGTTCGCAGCGTCGCTTTGATCAGAGCCAGGTAGCGACGCAGGATGCGGTCTTCATTGAGCACGGCCACGTCATCCAGCGCCGTGATGATCGCCTGTTCGAGCCGCGCCTGCTTGTCGGCAAGGTCTTCTTCGCCGAGTTTGCGTGCCAGGTAGAAGCGCATCTTGAACAGCCGCACCAGCTCACGAGCGATGTCGGTGTGGTTGAGCAAAGCGCTGGCGATGTAGCCCAGGTCGAAGCCCATGCGGATCTGCTTCAGGTAGCGCCCATAGGCGCGTAACAAAGCAACCTCGCGCCAGGTCAGCCCTGCGGTCAGGACCAGCCGGTTGAACGCATCGTTCTCCGCCTGACAGTTGTTGATCGCGATGAACGCATCCTGCAGCGGCTCATTGATCTCCATCAGATCAATCTCGAGCCCCTCGGCGTAGGTGAACGCAAAGTCATGAATCCAATATTCCCGGCCATCCTTGCGCCGCAGGTGGAACGGAAACTCACCTAGCACACGTAGCCCGAGGTTCTCGAGGATCGGCAACATGTCAGATAACGGCAGCGGCGTGTTCAGGTGATAGAGCTTGCAGTGCAAGCGGTTCTCCACCGCCGTGATCGGCTGGTAGAAACTCATCACCAACGGGCGCTGCTCGCTGAGACTGAGCACGTGCTGCATATCCACAGCCGCCGAGTGCGGCGCGAAACGCTCACGGTATCCCGCGGGGAAGCCTTTCGGAAAATCAGCGAGTATCCCGGTGCCCTGGGCTTCGCCGAAACGCTCGATGACCACGCTCGAGTAGTCGTCCTGCCAGGTTCGGCAGGCCTGGACTACCTCGTTTTCCAACTGGACCGGATCGAACTGCACCTGTTTGCTCGGGTCCAGACGCAGCAGAAACTGCACGCGGATCAGTACGGACTCGGAGAAGTAGGTGGAAAACTCACAGCCGCTGGCTTCCAGTCGGTCTACCAGAACCTGCTGAATGCGCAAGCGGGTCTCGGTCGAATAACTGTCGCGGGGGACGTACGCCAGGCAATAGCAGAAGCGTCCATAGGGATCGATACGCAGGAACAGGCGCAGCTTGTTGCGCTCCTGGATCTGTACGATGGCGATGGCTGTGCTGAACAGCTGGTCGAGCGTCATCTGAAACAGTTCATCGCGTGGCAACACTTCGAGGACTTGAGTCAGCTCCTTGGCCAGATGCGCTGAATCATCGAAATGCGAACGCTGGATGACCTCTGCCACCTTACTGCGAATGTAGGGTATCCGACGCACGCTCTGGGTATAGACCGAGGAGGTGAAGAGCCCGAGGAAGCGGCATTCCCGGGTCACTCGACCCTGCTCATCGAATTCGCGTATGGAGACAAAATCCGGATATGCCGGCCGATGCACCCGGCTCGGAGTAGCCGCCTTGGCGAACGACAGCAGCAGCGGCTCCTGCAGATAGGCAAGCGCCGGCGGCATGATCAGTTGATCGTCTGCTTCAAGGCCGGTGCGCAGGTTTCTCGACAGCCCCAACAGGGACGCCTCGTCATAAATGATGCGGCCGCCCTCACCCTGTTCGACAACCGTGAATTCCTCGTACCCCAGGAAGGTGAAATGGTCTTCGGCCAACCAGCGCATGAAGTCCATGCTTTCAGCCAGCTGGGCGTGATCGGCCGGTTGCAGCATGGCCAGACGCGCATGATGCTCTTCGGCCTTCGCTTTCATCGCGGGAAAATCGCTGACGGTCAGGCGGACGTCAGCCAGAACGCCGTGCAGCGACTGCTCCAGTTCGTGCAAAGCCGCCGCACTGGCGCAACGATCGACCTCGACGAAGATCAGCGACTCGGCTCCGCTGCCTTCACCTGAGCTGCCCTTCGGCAGCAATTCGACCAAGCTGCCGTCACCGTCCCGGCGGACCTGCAATACGCTGTTCTGCAGGGTGTGAATGGCATAGCCACGACGGGTAAGCTCCATGCGCACCGAGTCGACGAGAAACGGCATATCCGGGTGCAGCACCTCGACCACGCTGTGGGTCGATTGCCAACCGTGCTTTTCATAATCGGGGTTGAATACCTGAACCACAGGACTGCTTGGATCGAAGCGCTCCAACAACCGCCAGCTGGCCAGCGTCGAGCCGACCAGGTCGGTCATGCGCCGCTGAGTCAGCTCGGGTAACGCGACGATTCCGAAAAACTGTTCGGCGAAGAGTCCCACTTGTGGCAGGAGTTTCTCGTCGACATGCTGTGCCAGGGCCACTTTCAGTTGTTGCTGAAAATCGGCTTTGCTGGCAGCTGTAAAGAACGCCATTTTTTCGCTCCATTCTGGCTTGGAATTCGACTAGGGCAGTCGCGGGACCTGACCGGCAACGCAACCTGTAAGTTCAACGTTAGTTCAGCGGACCGGGAATGCACCCCGTCAGGCCTCCTTAAGTCTGGCGCCGCCAGCGACCGAGCAGTCACATTTAATTGTGTTGCATGACCAAAAGAGCTTGGCGCCGGCCATCCCCAACGCTGCGTGACGAACTTGCCGAGCCGCGCATAGCCTGCCCCTCGCTAATGAATTAAAGTCGTGCTGGTCGAGCGCCCGCCCCGACACGCCCCTGCAGAAGAGCTCAGCGATGGACCACCGTGAAGCCATAGTCGCGCTGCGACAATTTCTTTCCACCCAGATTCTCGGCCAGGAACGGCTGATCGAGCGCCTGCTGATCGCTTTGCTCGCTGACGGCCACCTGCTCGTCGAAGGCGCCCCAGGGTTAGCCAAAACACGGGCAATCAAAGAGCTTGCAGGCGGCATCGAGGCGGAATTTCATCGCATCCAGTTCACGCCGGACCTGCTGCCCGCCGACATTACCGGGACTGAAATATACCGACCGGAAACCGGCAGCTTCGTCTTTCAGCAAGGCCCCATCTTTCACAATCTGGTGCTGGCCGATGAGATCAACCGAGCGCCTGCGAAGGTGCAGTCGGCGCTGCTCGAGGCCATGGCCGAACGGCAGGTCAGCGTAGGTCGCAGCACCTACGACCTGTCACCACTCTTTCTGGTAATGGCCACGCAAAACCCCATCGAGCAGGAGGGCACCTACCCTCTTCCCGAAGCGCAACTCGACCGCTTCCTGCTTCACGTAAAGCTCGGCTTCCCCGATGCGTCGGTGGAACGACGCATTCTGCAACAGGCGCGCGGCGAAGCGATCAACGGCGAAACCGCCCCGGAACACCGCGTCTCCCAACAAGCGATCTTCGCTGCGCGCAAGGAAATTCTCGGCCTGTACATGGCGGATGCGGTGGAGGAGTACCTGGTGCAGTTGGTCATGGCGACCCGCACCCCGGCCAAATTCGACGCTGAGCTGGCGGGTTGGATTGCCTACGGCTCCAGTCCGCGCGGCTCGATCTCGCTGGATCGCTGCGCCCGCGCTCATGCCTGGTTGGCGGGACGGGATTTCGTCAGCCCGGAGGACATTCAGGCGGTGCTATTCGACGTGCTGCGCCACCGTTTGATCCTCTCGTTCGAAGCGGAAGCAGCCGGTATCGATCAGGATCGCGTCCTGCAGCGCATTCTCGACGTGGTCGCGGTGGCCTGATGCAGCCCTCGCGGCCCACCGACAACGGTTCGGTGCATTCAAAGCCCGGCGATGGCGTCCGGGTAAGCCTCGCCGAGCTGATCGACATGCGTCATCGAGTCCGCGAAGTGCCCTTGTTTTCCAGCCCGCATCGGCGCAGTCAGTTGGTCGGCCTGCACCATTCGAAGTTGCGCGGACGTGGGGTGGATTTCGATCAAGTGCGCATCTACCAGGCCGGTGACGATGTTCGCACCATTGATTGGCGAGTCACTGCACGAACTCAGGAGCCGCATACCAAGCTATTCCACGAAGAACGTGAGCGACCCATTTATTTACTGGTCGAGCAGAGCCCGCGGTTGTTCTTCGGTAGTGCTCGGGCCTTCAAATCGGTGGTGGTTGCCCAAGCCGCCAGCCTGGTGGGATGGGCCGCGCTAAGCCACAACGATCGCGTCGGGGGCCTGGTATTCGGGCACGGCGATCAGCACGAGATCAAACCCCGGCGCAGCAAGCAAAGCCTTCTGCAATTGCTGGACCGTTTGGCGCGCGCCAATGCCGGCTTGCAAGCCGACCAGCCTGACGATCCAGAGGCCTTCGGCCTGGCCCTCAGACGCGCACGTGAAACGCTGCGTCCAGGTAGCCTGGCGGTCATCCTCTGTGATGAGCGCGCCCTGGGCGACGCTGCAGAACAGCAGATGAGCCTGCTCGCGCGCCACGTCGACTTGTTGCTTATTCCTGTCTATGACCCACTCGACCACGCGCTACCAGCAGCTGGATTGTTGCGCTTTGCGCAGTTCGGCGCTCGGCTCGAACTGGACACCCATGACGCCGCGCTGAGACAAGCCTACCGGCTGCAAGGCGAAGCCCGAAGTGCGCGCTGGAAGCGTCTGGCCGACCGTTTGCGCCTGCCATTGATGCCGCTTGATACACAGCGCGAACTGGTAGAGCAGATGCGTGAGCACCTCATCGGGCAGCACCAAGGCGCCCTCAGATGAATGCGCTCGAGCTTGAACCCCTGATCACCCCAGCGGCCGTGAGCTGGTGGCCACTGGCGGCTGGCTGGTGGTTTCTCGCTGCCCTTTTGCTCAGCCTCGTTCTGCTGCTGAAACTGCAGCCCTGGAAAAGACTTCAGCACGCTAAGCGAGAGGTGACCGCCCAAAACGAACAACTGCTCGACCCGCAGCGTCAGACGGCTCTGCTTGAACTCGCCCAGTTGAGCAAGCCATACAATGGCCAGCCAGCCAGTCACTGGCTGCAGCAACTCAATGCGCTGCTGAAACGCCTTTGCCGGATCCGCTATCCAGACGATCATCCCCATACATTGAGCGGGCGTGCCTGGCTGGCCTTTCTCGACAATCGGTGTCCGGCCGCGGGATTGACGCGCTGGATGGTACTGGTCGAAGGCGCCTACCGCGCCGAGTGCCGCTTGGACGACAAGGCCATCCAGGGCCTTGAACAGTCCGTGCAGATCTGGATTCGCAAGCATGTTTGAGCTGGCCTGGCCGTGGGTCTGGCTACTGTTGCCGCTGCCCTGGCTATTACGCTGGGTCTTGCCCGTATCGGAAAGCGGCGACGCGGCATTGAAGGTCGGCTTTCTGGCCGAGCTGGAAACGCTGGCTGGCCGCCGCGCCGCGATCGCCCTACCAGCCTGGCGGCAACAGCTCCCCTATCTGTTCATCTGGTGTCTGCTGCTGCTCGCCGCCGCTCGCCCGCAATGGCTCGGCGAACCGCTGCCGCTTCCTACCAATGGCCGCGACCTGTTACTGGCGGTCGACGTGTCCGGTTCCATGGACTATCCAGACATGCAGTGGCAAGGCGATGAGGTCAGCCGGCTGGAACTGGTCAAGCACTTGCTCGGCGACTTTATTGCCGGGCGAAGCGGCGACCGCGTCGGGCTTATCCTGTTTGGCAGCAAGGCCTACCTGCAGGCGCCGCTGACTTTCGATCGACAAACCGTTCGCACCTGGCTTGATGAAGCTGCGGTCGGCATCGCTGGAAGCAACACGGCCATCGGCGACGCCATCGGCTTGGCCGTCAAGCGCTTGCGCGAACGCCCAGCCAACAGTCGCGTACTGGTACTGATTACGGACGGCGCGAACAACGGTGGCGAAGTCGAGCCGTTGATCGCGGCTCGGCTCGCTGCGGCCGCAGGCGTCAAAGTGCATACCATCGGCATCGGTGCTGAAGCGGATGACAGGCTGCTCAACCGGTTCAGTTTCAACCCCGGCGGCGATCTGGACGAAACGACCCTTCGCGCGATTGCCTATGAAACCGGCGGCGAATACTTCCGAGCGCGTACAAATGAAGAGCTGGAAGCAATCGGCGCCGCCCTCGACGAACTCGAGCCGGCCGCCCAAGAGCCAGCTCAGGCACGCGTCGCCACAGCGCTTTACGCCTGGCCATTGGCTGCAGCACTTTTGTTCAGCTGGCTGTTGGTCGCGCGCAGCGTCTTGCCTTTGTCGCTGCGTCAACTGGGCGCTCGGAGCAAGCGATCATGAGCGAACTTCTGCCCTACTTGCTCAGACCGCTCTGGTTGATCGTATTGCCGCTACCGATATGGTTGATGTGGCGTTTATGGCATCGACAGCGCCAGACCGGTCGCTGGCAGCGCCTGTTGCCCGAAGCTTTTCATACCGCTCTGCTCACTCGCGGCAGGCTGCGTAACAGCAAGCTCCCTTGGATCCTGCTCGGCAGCGCCTGGCTGTTGGGTTGTCTGGCGTTGCTAGGGCCAAGCTGGCAGCAGGTCGAGCAACCCAGCCTGACACGCGCGGACCCGCTGGTCATCTTGCTGGAGACCACCCCGGCGCTGCTGGCAACCGACGTGCGGCCGAGCCGACTCGAGCAGGCCAAGCGCAAGATCCTCGATCTGCTGCAGACCCGCCAGGATGCCCAAACCGCTGTGGTGGTCTTCGCCGGCAGCGCTCACACCCTGGTGCCCTTGTCCAACGACATGGCCACCACGCAAAACCTTCTGGATGCATTGCAACCCGATCTCATGCCCGAACCCGGCCACCGGTCTGACCTCGCGGTAACGCAAGGCATCGCCCTGCTGCAACAAGGCGCCAATGGCGGTGGTCGCCTCCTGCTGATCGGCAGCAGCCTGAACGAGCCCGAGCGCGCATCGATTGAGCAGCAGTTGGAGGAAAACGAGCAGTCGCTGCTTCTGTTAGGCATCGGCACCGAGCAAGGTGCTCCTATTCCTCGTGAGGACGGCAGCTTCCTCAAGGATGAAAAAGGTTCCATTGTCATTCCCCGGCTGGACGACAATGCCATGCGGCGTTTCGCCAGCCAGATCGGTGGTCGCTATCAGCAGGCTCGAGTCGATGATGCGGACCTGCGCAACCTCGGCTTGCTCGAACGCAACGGACAGCTTGTGGCTCAAGACGAGACCACCCGTCTCGACGCCTGGCAGGACCAAGGCTACTGGCTGCTACTCCCTCTGGTGTTGCTCGCCGCCTTCGCCGGGCGCCGGGGTTGGCTGTTCTGCTTGCCGCTCGTCCTCTTCGTCCCGCAACCCGCCAGCGCCCTGAGCTTTGACGACCTATGGCTGCGCCCCGATCAACAGGGCATGCGCCTGCTGGAATCTTCTCGCCCAGGCGAAGCCGCGACCCGCTTCGAAGATCACCAATGGCAGGGCTATGCCCGCTACCAGGCCGGTGACTTTGCCGGCGCCGCCGAGCAGTTCGGCAAGGGCGACTCCGCAGCCGATCACTACAACCGAGGCAATGCCCTGGCCCGCAACGACGAGCTGCAAGCCGCCATCGAAGCTTATGAACAAGCCCTGGAGCTGGATCCGGGCCTGGACGTCGCGCGGCGCAATAAAACCAAAGTCGAAGAGGCCCTACGAAAAAAAGAGGCTCAAGCTGATGCCGATCCCGACGCGTCGCCACCCCAGGAATCGACATCCGAAGCCGAGCAGCGCAAGCAGCCTCGTGGAAGCAAAGCGCCAGACACCTCGTCGGACTCGACAGATCAAACCACGGCACAGGCCCCGCCCGAGCCAGCTGGCGAGGTGTCGAGCGAAACACTGAACGAGGGCCCTCCCGAGTCCGAGCCAGTCGCGACCGAACAGCAGATGGCACAGGCACAGGAAGTGCCGGTCGATCCCGAGCAGGATCAGGCAATGAACCAATGGTTGCGCAAGATCCCGGACGATCCCGGCGAGCTGTTACGGCGCAAGTTTCTTTATGAGCAACGCAAACGGCAGGAATTGAATCAATGATGCGCTGGATGACACTGGTGTTTCTGCTCCTGCTGGGCTTGCAAACCCACGCTGCTACCTTGGTAGCCCGGGTCGACCGTACCGA
Organism: Stutzerimonas chloritidismutans; assembly: GCF_038562055.1. GTDB lineage: Bacteria > Pseudomonadota > Gammaproteobacteria > Pseudomonadales > Pseudomonadaceae > Stutzerimonas > Stutzerimonas chloritidismutans_A. Next base: position 67,765 of record NZ_JBCFXD010000003.1, read on the forward strand.
GCTGAGCCTGGACGAAACTGTGGAGCTGACTCTGGAAACGGCCGACGGCACCGCATTTGGCAAGCCCGACCTGCAGCCCCTCGACAGCCTGTTCAAAGTATCCGGGACACGTCAGAGCAACCAACTTGCCGGGACCAACGGCGATGCACAGGCGATTACCCAGTGGCAGGTCACGCTCCAGCCGCTGCAGACCGGCTATGTCGTCATTCCGCCGTTGCAGCTCGGCGATGCCCGTAGCGAGCCAATTACCTTGCATGTCACCGAGCCCAGCGCCAGCGACAGCGACCTGCTTGCCCCCATATTCATCGACGCCAGTCTTGATCAGGAGGTCGCCTACGTGCAGGCGCAGGTGCTGCTGACGCTGCGTATCTACCACTCCGTATCGCTGTACGACGACAGCACCCTTTCACCGCTGCAGATGAACGATGCGCTGGTGCAGCGGCTGGGCGAACCACGCACTTATGAAAAAGACATCAATGGCGTCCGTCACGGGGTGATTGAAATCCGCTATGCGCTGTTCCCGCAGAAAAGCGGCGAGCTGACAATTCCCGCACAACTGTTCAGCGCCACGGCCGTGGCACCGTCGACCGGTGATCAGTATGGCTCGAGGTTCGGACGTTCGACCCAGGTCAAATCACCCACCATCCCGTTAACTGTAAAGCCCAAGCCAGCTGACTATCCCGCCGACGCCGCCTGGCTGCCGGCCCGCAGCCTGACGCTGGTCGAAGCCTGGAGTCCGGAACCCGGGGATGCTCAGCTGGGCGAAGCCCTGACCCGCAGCTTGCTCTTGAAAGCTGACGGTTTGACCAGCAGCCAGCTGCCTCCAATCGCCTCAACCAAGCTACCGGGACTGCGCAGCTACCCCGACCAGCCGACCCTAAACAACGAAGTCACTGCCAACGGTGTCAGCGGCAGTCGCGAACAGCGCGAAGCCCTGGTCGCGACGCGCACTGGGGAGTTCCAACTCTCGCCCGTGGAAGTGGTCTGGTGGAACACCCTGGAAGATCGCCTGGAGCGCAGCACGCTGCCTGGTCGCAACCTGCAGGTCGCCGACAACCCGGACCTGCAACAGCCCGCCATCGAGACGGCGGACATGCCGGAACAGCGAGAGGCGAGACGGCTATGGCCCTGGCAGCTAAGCAGCGCATTGCTGGCATTGACGACCCTGCTCGGCTTTGGCTTGTGGCTGCATGCGCGCAGGCAGCCAGCGGTGATCCGCACAGTGCCGACCGGCCCGACTCCGCGCAGCCTGCTCGATGATCTGAAACGCGCCTGCTTGGCCAATGACACCCAGGCCACCCGCCATGCGCTCGATGCCTGGGCGCGGCAGCAGCCTGAAACGCTGGCCGATATGGCGGCCCGTTTCGAGCCGTTGTCCGATGCCCTCGATGGGCTTAATGGTGCGCTGTACAGCGAGACCGGTCAGCGCTGGCAAGGCGAAGCCTTGTGGCAGGCCATTCAGAACCTGCCCGCAGGTCAGGCTGGCGATGCCGAACGCGAAGCCAGCGCGCTGCCGCCGCTGTATCCGCGCTGAGCTGAAGGACTTCCCATATCCGGACGCGATCAGCCGTCTTGCCCTTTGCTGCGAGCTCGTGCACCAGTTAGAGGCGTCTTGCACCGTCCTTGGCATGTGGCTTGCTAACCCTGAACCAGACATCCCGCTTCGCACCGGTTCCCTCCCGGACGGTGCGCGCTTCGCATGGCAAAGGTTTTCCTCAGCATGACCGATCTCTCCCCTTCGCTCCGCCCTGACGCCAAAGCCTGGGTCGCCGGCAGCGACGCGCCAGAAAAGCACGTCGTGAACCTTGGTTTCATGGCGCTGACCGACGCCGCATCGCTGATCGTCGCCGCCACCCAGGGCTTTGCGCAGCCCTACGGCCTCACGCTCAACCTGCAACGGCAGAGCTCCTGGTCCAGCGTGCGAGACAAGCTTGTGGAAGGCGAACTGGATGCCGCTCACGGTCTGTACGGGCTGATATACGCCGTGCATCTGGGGATCGGAGGCAGCGCGCGTAAGGACATGGCCGTACTGATGGGACTGGCGCAAAACGGGCAGAGCATCAGCCTCTCCAGTGAGCTGAAAGCAGCCGGCGTGACCGATCCCGATGCGCTCGGCAAATGCGTGCGCCAGAGTGGTGCAAAACTCACGCTTGCTCAGACATTTCCCACCGGTACTCATGCGCTCTGGCTCTACTACTGGCTGGCCGCCCACGGCATCCATCCGCTGACTGACGTACGCACAGTGGTGGTGCCGCCGTCGCAGATGGTCGCCCATCTACGGGCGCGACGCATCGACGGCTTCTGCGCCGGCGAGCCCTGGGGCGCCCAGGCCATTGAAGAAGACATGGGTTTTACCATCGCAACAAGCCAATCGATCTGGGCCGACCATCCCGAGAAAGTGCTCGGCTGCACGCGCGAATTTGTCGACCAGTACCCCAACACCGCCCGAGCGCTGGTCATGGCCATCCTCGAGGCCAGCCGCTTCATCGATGAGAGCCAGGAAAATCGCCGCAGTACTGCACAGCTGATTGCCGGCAGCGACTATGTCAATGCGCCCGTTGCGTCCATCGAATCGCGCTTTCTGGGTCAATATGAGGACGGCCTTGGCCATGCCTGGCTGGACAAGCACCCGCTGCGTTTCTTCGGCAACGGCGAAGTGAACATGCCCTACCATTCCGACGGCCTCTGGTTCATGACTCAGCTGCGCCGCTGGGGTCTGCTGCGTGAAGATCCGGATTACCTTGCGGTGGCGCAGAGCGTCCAGCAGACCAGCCTCTACCGCGATGCAGCGAGCGCTTTGAGCATCGCCGTACCCGACTCCCCCATGCGCAGCGCCATGCTCATGGACGGCAGTCGCTGGGATGGCAGCGATCCGGCGGGATACGCGCGCAGCTTCGCGCTGCATGCCCTGGGCGACACCGCACCACACCCCAAGCCTTGAGAAGGGAGACAGTCATGCTTCGCGTTCTCCTGATCGACGACACCCCGCGCAAGGTTGGTCGCCTGCGCACCGCTCTGATCGAAGCCGGCTTCGAGGTGATCGAGGAATCCGGTTTGACCATCGACCTGCCCGAGCGGGTCGAGGCGATTCGCCCCGACGTGGTGCTGATCGACACCGACTCCCCCGGCCGCGACGTGATGGAGCAGGTGGTGATGGTCAGCCGTGACCAACCACGGCCCATCGTCATGTTTACCGACGACAGCAACCCCGACGCCATGCGCAGCGCAATCCGTGCCGGCGTCAGCGCCTATATCGTCGAAGGCATCCAGGCCCAGCGCCTGAAACCCATTCTCGACGTGGCCATGGCCCGCTTCGAAAGCGACCAGGCAATCCGCGCGCAGCTCCACGCACGCGACCAGCAACTGGTCGAACGCAAGCGCGTCGAACTGGCCAAGGGCATGCTGATGAAAATGCGCAGCTGCAACGAGGAAGAGGCCTACACCTTGATGCGCCGCCAGGCCATGAGCCGTCAGCAGAAACTGATCCAGGTTGCTGAACAGATCATTGCGATGAACGACCTGCTGGGTCAGTGATCCGAAAGTCTCAGCGCGCTGGTCTCGGCGAGGCCCAGACGGGGCTATTAGCCGAGCGGATGCCTGCTGTGAACCTTGCGGGACTCAAGTACCGATCGTTTTCGACTCTCGACCAGGCCCAACGAGCCTGTTGCTCGCCGACACAGCACGTTGCGCTAGCCACCTCCTAACCACTCCAGTCCGGCCTGAATGAAGGACGTAACCTGCGCCCGCCATTTCCAACTAGCTCTTCCCTGCAAACGAACCAAAACGGAGCCAAAGATTGAAATGGGTGCACGGCTATTGCACCGAGCAATCGCCAGGAGTGCCAAGCCCGCACGTCCAACGCATGTTCAGCCTGGCCGGTTGTTTCAGACGTAAGCCGTTGTATTACATAGATCTTCCTAAAACCCTAGTCGCCAAAAAAATCTCAGATTAAGAATTGGCAAGCCCCTTGCAATCCCTCTGCTACCACGTCTTCAGGTCGCCAACGGCGGTGATCGGGACGAATTGACAAAGGCGTCAACGGTGCTCGCTCTGCTCATGCAGAGGGTGCTTCCGTTACGCCTTTTTTCGTTTCGCGATTGAGGGATAGATCATGCGCAAGACCCGCCGTACCTTCTTGAAAACGCTGGTGGCCAGCATTGGCTGCTCTGCCCTGCTGCAACTGGTGCCGATGGCCGCCTGGGCGGCCGAGCCAGAGAAGGAGGAACTCAAGCTCGGCTTTATCAAGCTCACCGACATGGCGCCACTGGCGATTGCCTATGAGAAAGGCTTCTTCGAGGACGAAGGGCTCTACGTCACGCTCGAAGCCCAGGCCAACTGGAAGGTGCTGCTGGACCGCGTCATTGACGGCGAGCTGGACGGTGCGCACATGCTCTCCGGCCAGCCGATCGGCGCGACCATCGGTTTTGGTACCAAGGCCGACATCATCACGGCCTTCACCATGGACCTCAATGGCAATGCCATCACCATGTCCAACGCGATCTGGGAGCAGATGAAGCCCAACGTGCCGATGGCAGACGGCAAGCCGGTGCATCCCATCAAGGCCGATGCGCTCAAACCCGTGATCGAGCAACTCAACGCCAGCGGCAAGTCCTTCAACCTGGGCATGGTGTTCCCGGTCTCCACGCACAATTACGAGTTGCGCTACTGGCTTGCTGCCGGTGGCATTCACCCCGGTTACTACGCACCGAAGAAAGGCGACATCAGCGGACAGGTCGATGCCCAGGCGTTGCTCTCCGTTACGCCACCGCCGCAGATGCCTTCGACCATGGAAGCCGGCACCATCCATGGCTACAGCGTCGGAGAGCCATGGAACCAGCAGGCCGTATTCAAAGGCATTGGCGTACCGGTGGTGGCCGACTACGCGATCCGCAAGAACATGTCGGAAAAGGTCTTCGGCGTCTCCAAAGCCTGGGCCGAAGCCAATCCGGAAACCCACAAGCGTCTGGTCAAGGCGCTGATCCGCGCAGGCAAGTGGCTGGATGAAGACAACAACGCCAACCGCCAGGAAGCGGTGGAAATCCTCTCGCGACCGGAATATGTCGGCGCCGACGCCAAGGTCATCGCCAACTCCATGACCGGCACCTTTGAATTCGAGAAAGGCGACAAACGCGAGGTGCCGGATTTCAACGTGTTCTTCCGTTACAACGCGACCTACCCCTACTACTCCGATGCCATCTGGTACCTGACGCAGATGCGCCGCTGGGGCCAGATCGCCGAGGCCAAGCCGGACAGCTGGTACCTGGACATGGCCAAGCAGGTCTATCGCCCGGAAATCTACCGCGAAGCTGCAGCGGCACTGATCGAAGACGGGCTGATGACAGCCGAGGACTTCCCCCCAGCAGGTGAAGACGGCTTCCGCGAGCCACTGGCGGACACCATTGATGGCATCGCTTATGACGGCCACACGCCCAACGCCTATCTCGAACAGTTCGCGATCGGCCTGAAAGGCGATACCACGCTCTGATTCCGCCTACGGGAGCCATGCGCGGCTCCCACCTTTCGGAGGACATGTCGATGAGCAATCCAGCCGTCGTGCAGAACATAAATGAAACCCTTAGAGCTGGCCGTCAGGCCCGCATCAAGCGCTGGCTGCCGCAAGTGATCATGCCGTTGGTGGGCGTCTTTGCCTTCCTGCTGTTCTGGCAGTTGGTGGCCTCGAACATCCAGACCAGCCTCGGTCAGTTTCCCGGCCCGAGCCAGGTAGCCGAGCAGCTCAATGGGCTGGTCGATGCGCATATTCAGTCGCGGGAAAAAGCCGAAGCGTTCTACCAGCGTCAGGAGGACCGTAATGCCGCCAAACTGGCCAAGAACCCCGACGCCGAGGTGAAGATTCGCCCGTACACCGGCAAGCCGACCTTTTTCGAGCAGATCTTCACCAGCCTCTATACGGTGATGACCGGTTTTGCCATCGCCTCGCTGATTGCCGTGCCGCTGGGCATCGTCTGCGGGTTGAGCAAGACGGTGTATAGCGCGGTGAATCCGCTGATCCAGATCTTCAAGCCGGTGTCGCCGCTGGCCTGGCTGCCGCTGGTGACCATGGTGGTCAGCGCCGTCTACGTCAGTGACGACCCGCTGATGGCGAAATCCTTCGTCACCTCGGCGCTGACCGTAGCGCTGTGCTGCCTGTGGCCGACGGTGATCAACACCACGGTGGGCGTGGCCAACCTCGATAAGGATTTGCAAAACGTCAGCCGCGTGCTGCGCCTGTCACCGCTCAGCCATGTGCACCGGATCGTGCTACCCGCTGCGATTCCGATGATCTTCACTGGCCTGCGCCTGTCGCTCGCAACCGGCTGGATGGTGCTGATTGCTGCCGAGATGCTGGCGCAGAACCCCGGCCTCGGCAAATTCATCTGGGACGAGTTCCAGAACGGCAGCTCCAACTCGCTCGGCCGGATCATGGTTGCAGTGGTCGTCATCGGCCTGATCGGCTTCGCCCTGGATCGCATCATGCTGATGCTCCAGCGCCGCGTGAGCTGGGACAAGAACGCAGACCTGCGCTGAGGAAATCACATGAACAATGCCCATCTCGAACTCACCGGCGTCGGTATCAGCTTTCCCACTGACAAGGGGCTCTACTGCGCGCTACAGAACGTCAACCTGCGCATCGCCAAGGGCGAGTTCGTTTCGCTGATCGGCCACTCTGGCTGCGGCAAGTCAACGGTGCTCAACATCGTCGCCGGCCTCTATCAGGCCACCACTGGCGGCGTGATTCTCGACGGCCGTGAGGTCAACGAGCCCGGCCCGGAGCGCGCCGTGGTGTTCCAGAACCACAGCCTGCTGCCCTGGCTTTCCTGCTACGAGAACGTTGAGCTGGCGGTGCGGGAAGTTTTCAAAGGTCAGAAGAGCAAACGGGAGATGCGTGACTGGATCGAGCACAACCTCGAGCTGGTGCACATGACCCATGCCCGCGACAAACGCCCCAGCGAAATCTCCGGCGGGATGAAACAGCGCATAGGTATCGCCCGCGCGCTGGCCATGCAACCCAAGGTGTTGCTGATGGACGAGCCCTTCGGCGCCCTCGATGCGCTGACCCGCGCGCATCTGCAGGACTCGCTGATGGAGATCCACGCCGACCTTGGCAACACCGTAATCATGATCACCCATGACGTTGACGAGGCCGTGTTGCTCTCGGACCGCATCGTGATGATGACCAATGGCCCCTCGGCAACCATCGGTGAGATTCTGCCCGTCGAGCTCAAGCATCCTCGCGACCGCATGACCCTGGCCCACGACGCCCAGTACCACGCCTACCGGGCGCAGGTTCTGGAGTTCCTCTACCAGCGCCAGCAGCGGCCTGCGGCCTGACAGGCCACCAGGAAGCTAATCGAGAAAGGATCACGAGCATGGACAGAGCCTTGAACGCCACGCGCCCAACGCACGCCGTACAGCAAGCCACCACCGCGGCGCTGCAGTCGTACATGGATTGGCTATTGCTCGCCGCCTGGGCCATGGCCTGTATGGCTGGGCTGTGGCAGCAGCAACTGCTGTCGCTGGCCCTCGCCTGTATCGCCGCAGGTCTGCAACTGACCCAACAGCGCAAACACCGCGAGCATCAGCGCCACAGTGAGCATTTGCTCGCCGTGCTCGGCCAGCAGCAGGGGCTCAACGAGTCTCGTGAGGATCTGGTCGCCGCCTTTGGCGCTCAATCGCTGCGCAGCGAGCGTTTACGAAGTGAAGTGCAGTTCGCCAGCGATGCCCTCGAGCGCATGGCCGCAACCGCCGAGCACAGCAGCATCGGCCAGGGCGAGCGAGTGCTGGCGATGACCGAAGCCAGCAAGGCGCTGAGCCACAGGTCAGCACGCTGGGCCAGCAAGCCATGCAAGCCTTTGCCGACACCCACCGGCAAAGCCAGGCCGGCCGCGACAACGCGATGTCGGTCAGCACCCGCATGACCGAGGTACGCCAGAGCATGCAGCGCACCTCGGATGCGGTCGGCCAACTGTTGCAGGACACGGCTGCCGTCGGCAAAGCCGCCCTGAGCATCCAGAACGTCGCCAAACAGACCCAGTTGCTCGCCCTGAATGCGTCCATCGAAGCAGCGCGAGCCGGCGAGCACGGTCGCGGTTTCGCGGTGGTGGCCGACGAGGTCCGCCAGCTGGCGCTGACCAGCGACTGCGCCGCCCAGGACATCACCAGCGTGGTCGCCACGACCGGCAACGCAGTTCGCCGCGTAGAGGCTGAGGTCGTCCAGCACCAGCAATTGCTCGAGCAAAGCGGCGAGCAAAGCAGTGCATTAGCCGCCGAACTCGATCAGTTAGCGCGGCGCAGCCAGCTGAGCCTTGCCGAACTCGATCACCTGCAAACAGCCCTCGAAGAACAGCGACAGGGCAACCGCCTGTTGCGCGATCAGCTCAATCAGGTCGAGACCGGCGTCGAGCGCCAACGCACCCAGGCCGAAGAGCTGCACAGCCTGACCCTCTACCTCACTCGTCTCAGCCGTACGGAAGCCTGACCATGGAAGTATCGATCGCCCTGATCCTGGCCGCCGGCCTGGTGCTGCTCGGCAACCATCTCAGTGGCATTGCTGCCGAGCGACATCGCAAGCGTCTCAGCGCAACCGATGTCCAGGCGCTGCAGCATGCGCTGGAAGTTCTTCAATTCGTGCAGAAACACCGTGGCCTGGGCGGTCAACCTGATGCCGCAGCCGCCACGCAGCGGTTGGAGATTGCGAGCCATATCGATCGGCTCTGGCAGGAGTGGAAAGGTGAGGAAAACCGTCCGCCGATGCGCGCTTTGTGGCAGCAGATCCGCCGGACGCCAGCGGATTTCGAGCCGCACTGCATCCTGATCGAGCAATTGCTCGAAAGCATCCACGTGCTTGAGCTGCGCCTTGTCTTCCAGGGCAATCCGCAGGTATTCGGTATGTGCGAGGCCTGTCGCGCATTGGAAGACCTCGGACGTTTGCGCGGCCTGGCAGTGCGTGCAGCCAACTTCGAAAAGTGCCCTTTGGATATGCAGATCCAGATGCGCTATCTCTGCCTGCGCCTCACCGACCCGATCAGCGGCGACAGCCTGCGCAACCTCATCGAACACCTGGAGTGCAACCTGATCGACGCACCGCGGGTCAGCCTGGCGCCAGCCGAATGCTACGCGCTGATCACCCCGATCATCGATGAGCGCCTGCAAGGCATTCGCCATAGCATCGCCTGACACCGCGCACGCGATATCAACAGGCCGGATCAAGCTTGGTGCTGACGTGCAGAGGCGTACAATCCGCCTCCGCACGTCGCGCTGCCAACCAGCGCCAAACACAAGCAACGAGAGCATCATGGCCCGCCTGACCCTGCAGTTTCCCGAAGATCAGTTCTGCTTCAGCACCCAGCTGACCGTTCGCATCACCGATATCAACGCCGGCAACCATCTTGCCAACGACTCGATGATCTCGATGATTTCCGAGGCCCGTGCGCGCTTCCTGTTCGCCTATGGCATCGCCGAGACCAGCAAGGATGGCGGCGGCATCATCGTCACCGACCTGGCCACCACCTACAAAGCCGAAGCCCATGCACGGGACGCCCTACTGTTCGAAGTCGGCGTCATGGATTTCAACAAGTACGGCGGCGACATCACCTTTCGTATCACCCGGCCGGCGGACGGCACGCTGATCGCCATGGCCAAGTCCGGCTTCGTCTTTTACGACTACGTGCAGAGCCGCGTTGTCGCTATGCCAGAGGCATTTGCCGTCAAATTCCCGCGGGTGAACCGGATCGACTAGATAAACCGCTACCATCACCGAGCTGCAGCAGTCGCTGCACATCCTCGCAGTGGCAGAGCTCGGTACCGGGGCGCATCACGGTGGCGGCTCCGGCGGCGATACCGTAGCGCACGGCCTCGTCCAAGCTGCGCCCTTCGGCCAGCCCCAGCACGATGGCACCGAGCATGCTGTCGCCGGCGCCCACCGCACTGACCGCTGGAACCTGTGGCGAGCGCAGCCGCTGCAACTGCTCGCCGCAAGCGACCAGCGCCCCATCAGCGCCCAGCGACAGCACGATGATCTGCGCACTGCCCCTCGCCATCAGGCCGCGCAGCGCTTGCTCCTGCTCCAGTTCGCTGGTGATCGGGCGACCGACCAGGGTCGAAAGCTCGTTGAGGCTCGGTTTCAGCAGGTATGCCCCGCCCTGACGTGCCGCGTAGGCCAAGGGCTCGCCAGACAGGTCGACGACCAGCCTGGCGCCGATGCGGCGCGTCAGGCTGAGCAGATCATCGTAGAACGTAAGCGCCACACCCGGCGGAAAGCTCCCACTCAGCACCAGATAAGCCGGCACCGGGTCCAGCGAGGTCAGTGCATCGAGACAGCGGGCCAGCTCCTCGGAGGACAAGGAGGGCCCAGGCAGTACAAAACGGTACTGCAGCCCGGTCTCAAACTCGTCCACCGTGAAACTTTCACGGGTGTCGCCAGCGATCGGCACGGGTCGGTGCGCCAGGCCCAGCTCATCCAGCGCGCGCGTGAGCAGATCACCGAACGGACCGCCCGCGGGATAGACGGCCACCGCCTCGCCACCCAGCGTGTCGACCACCCGCGCGACGTTGATCCCGCCGCCACCCGGGTCGTGGCGCGGCAGCGAGCAGCGTAGCTTTTCGGTGCTGGTTACCCGCGCAGTGCTGACGGACAGATCCATTGCCGGGTTCAGGGTCAGGCTGGCAATAACGGGCATCAATCACTCCTAGAAGCTTGGCAGGTAAAGCCTAACAGCCGACGTCAGGACAAGGACAAGGACAATCGGCAAGACATTGCCCTGAAATGGCGCCCACCGCACAACGGCTGTGCACCCGACGTCGACCGTCCGTGCAAGGCCAGCGACACGAGCCGCATGAAACGGGGCCGCAGGCTGACTGGCACGTTAGATGCTTCGCAATCGACACGGTAGGCCAACGGCGGTCTCCACCCTAGACAAAGGCGTCGCACCATTCCTGCTCCGGCAGGCGTGATGCGGCGCCTTTTTGTTTTCGCCTCGAAGTTGGGGCGGCCTCTTTTGCACAAGACGAATGCCTGGAGCCCACCCGATGAATACCAGTTTCTGGAAAGCCGGCCACACGCCGACCCTGTTATCCGCCTTTCTCTATTTCGACCTGAGTTTCATGGTCTGGTACGTGCTTGGCCCGCTTGGCGTGCAGATTGCGGCCGACCTGGGCCTCACCACCCAGCAGCGTGCCTTCATGGTCGCCACGCCGATCCTTTCCGGCGCCGTGCTGCGCCTGGTGCTGGGCATGCTGGCCGACCGCACCTCCCCCAAGACCGCCGGGCTGTTCGGTCAGGTCGTGGTGATCGCTGCGCTGTTCGTGGCCTGGCTCCACGGCATTCACAGTTATGAACAAGCCCTGCTGCTTGGCCTTTTCCTTGGCATGGCGGGGGCCTCCTTCGCCGTCGCCCTGCCACTGGCTTCGCAGTGGTATCCACCGCAGCATCAGGGAAAGGCCATGGGCATTGCCGGTGCGGGCAACTCCGGTACGGTGTTCGCGGCGCTGTTCGCACCTGTGCTGGCGACGATGTTTGGCTGGAGCAATGTGTTCGGTCTCGCGCTGATTCCATTGGTCCTGGTGCTGATCATCTTCGCCACCCAGGCGAAGAATGCCCCGAATCGTCCGGCGCCCAAGTCCTTTACCGATTACATGAAAGCCCTGGGCGACCGCGACAGCTGGTGGTTCATGTTTTTCTACAGTGTCACCTTCGGCGGCTTCCTCGGTCTGGCCAGTACCCTGCCGGGCTATTTCCATGATCAGTACGCCTTCGACCCGGTCAAGGCCGGCTATTACACCGCCGCCTGCGTCTTCGCCGGCAGCATGCTGCGCCCGCTCGGCGGTGCACTGGCCGACCGAATCGGCGGCATCCGCTCGCTGCTGGTGATGTACACGGTTACTGCCGTGTGCCTGTTCGTCGTCGGCTTCAATTTACCGAGCTCGACAGCTGCACTGGCCTTGTTCGTGGTCGCGATGCTCAGCCTGGGAGCGGGCAACGGCGCCGTGTTCCAACTTGTGCCACAACGCTTTCACAAGGAAATCGGCGTGATGACCGGCCTGGTCGGCATGGCGGGCGGCATTGGTGGTTTCCTGCTCACCGCAGGGCTCGGCGCCGTCAAGCAGGCCACGGGTGACTATCAGATGGGTCTCTGGCTGTTCGCCAGCCTGGGTGCGCTGGCGTGGTTTGGCCTCTATGGTGTGAAGCGCCGCTGGAGAACCACCTGGGGTTCTGCCGCGATGACTGCCGCCCGCGTCTGAGTTCACCCAGGCAACACTTGGAAGGCAGGCCTCAGGGCCTGCCTTCGTTGTTCGTTTTTGCAGGCGCGCCAACTGGAGTTTCGCCCATGCCCTTGCAGCTGACGTTTGGTGAAGCCACTGCCACCGGCCCCCGCGAAGAAAACCAGGACGCCCTGCGGATCGTGACGCCGACCCCGACCCTGGCTGCCAGCAAGGGGGCGATGTTCGCCATCGCCGATGGCGTCAGCCACTGCGCTGACGGCGGCCTCGCCGCGCGGGCGACGCTGCAGGCATTGGCGACGGATTACTACGCCACGCCGGAAACCTGGAGCGTCGCGCAATCGTTGGACCGACTGTTGGTCGCGCATAATCGCTGGCTACAGGCCAATGGCGGCGGCCAGCCGCTGCTCACGACCCTGACCGCCCTGGTACTCCGTGGGCGTCGCTTCACCCTCGCCCATGTCGGCGACTGCCGTGCCTACCGCTGGCATGACGATGCACTACAGCGGCTGAGCGAAGACCACGTCTGGGAGCAGCCGAACATGCAGCACGTGCTCAAGCGCGCCATGGGGCTGGACCAGCACCTGGTGGTGGACTATCTCGACGGCGAGCTCAGACTCGGCGAATGCTTCGCGCTGCTGAGCGACGGCGTCTGGGCCAGCATCACCGAGGGCGATATCCAGAACATCCTGCAAGCTGAGCCGGATCTCTCGCGCGCCGCCCATGCGCTGGTCAATCTCGCCCACCAGACCGGCAGCCAGGACAACGCCAGCGCGCTGCTGCTACGGGTCGACGAGCTGCCGGAAGCAGCGCTGGCCGACTCCCTCGCGCAACTGGCGGACTGGCCGCTGCCGCCAAAGCTGCGAGCGGGGCAGCTGTTCGAAGGCTGGACCATCACCGCATTGCTGGCCGAATCGCGGCAATCGCTGGTTTACCGGGTCAGCGATCAGCAGGGGCAAACTTGGCTGTTGAAGACCTTGCCGCCAGGTCGTCATGATGAACCTGAAGCCGGGCCGGCACTGCTGCAGGAAGAATGGTTTCTACGCCGTGTCGCGGGTCGACACTTCCCGGAAACCCACGGCCTGCCGCAGCGCCAACACCTGTATTACGTACAGCGCGAGTACAGCGGCCAGACCCTCGCCCAGCAATTCACCCAGCAGGGCCCGATGGAGATGGTCGACTGGTTGCAGCTGACGCCCCGCCTGATTCGCGCGCTGGGCATGTTGCATCGGCGCAATATCCTGCACCGCGACATCAAACCGGAAAACCTGCACAGGGATGACGCCGGTGAGCTACGCCTGCTGGATTTCGGTCTTGCCTACTGCCCGGGCCTATCCCAGGATCAACCGCACACCCTGCCGGGTACGCCGAGCTATATCGCCCCGGAAGCCTTTGCTGGTGCACTGCCAAGCCGGGAACAGGACCTCTACGCAGCCGGTGTCACGCTCTATTATCTACTTACAGGCCACTACCCCTACGGCGAAATCGAAGCCTTCCAGCGGCCGCGTTTCGGCAACCCGGTGCCGGCCAGTCGCTATCGCCCCGACCTGCCCCAGTGGCTGGACGACATGCTCAAACGCGCCGTCGCGGCTGATCCCGCACAGCGCTTCGAAACGGCGGAAGAATGGCTGTTGACCCTGGAACAGGGCGAGCGCCTGATAGGCGCTGCACCCAAGTTGCCGCTGCTGGAGCGTGAACCCTTGAAGGTCTGGCGCAGCCTGGCCTTGTGCTCACTGCTGCTGAATCTGGTCATGCTCGTCTGGTTGGCGAAAGGCGCTTAGCGATCAACTCGCCGTCAAAGGCTGACGCGTCGGACGATCAAGCCTTGCCGAGAGACGCGCGTCAGCTGCCGCACACACTCCTCCAGACGCTCTGCGCTCGGCGCCTGGACCACCGCCAGGTCAAAACTGTTGGAGGCGAAGTGCGCCAGCGACTCATCAGCTCCGGTGAACTGAACGACAAAGGCGCGCGGCCTGCCCCAGCGCTGCGGCCAGCCGTCCAGATAGCGCAGAAGCGAGGGTTGATGGCTACCGCCAAGGAGGATTTTCGGATTGCTACGGACAAGCCCGCTAGTGATCGGGGCCAAGCGTAGAGGAGCGCGTTGCAGTGCATTCATTGGGAGAAGTCCCGCCTCAAGAATTCCGCTGGGCAGCGGTGGGAGGCGACACCGAACCAGCGCTTTAGCGGTATTTCGAAGCCTTCGGCTCCAGGCGCCCCGCAAGTAGCTGACTAAATCGGCGCATGGGCTGAACAATAGAAAAGCGGCACGCCGGCTGTCAACGGCCAATTTCCGGCAGGCTTGGGTGCCGGCCTGCACCAGTGCTGCGCAGAGCGCTTCATCGGGGTGCAATAAATCGCCAATTGCGTTCGCATAACGGCAGCTAAACCGCTGAAAACACTCAAAAGTCCGGTTGGCACAGCCTCTGCATTACCTGCCTTACATAGGCCAGACCTTCAACGTGGAGGGTCGGCTCCGAATACGGAAGCAAAGGACAAAGGCGTCCTCACTGGGAGATCAGTGGGACGCCTTTTTTCGTTTTGGATTTTTACAACGGCACGGCCAGGCAGTTATCGACTGGTCGGTCTGTGGGGAGAACGGCATGAAGAAACTCAAGCTGGTGATGATCGGCAACGGCATGGCAGGGGTACGCACCCTGGAGGAGCTGCTGAAACTTGCACCCGATCTTTACGACATCACCGTGTTCGGTGCCGAACCGCATCCCAACTACAACCGCATCCTGCTGTCCCCCGTGCTGGCCGGGGAGCAGACCTTCGACGAAATCGTCCTCAACGATCTCAAGTGGTACGCCGACAACAACATCCGCTTGATGCTGAACCGCAAGGTGGTCGAGATCGACAGGGTCAAGCGCCGTGTGATCGCCGAGGATGGCAGCGAGGCGGAGTACGACCGACTGCTGATCGCCACGGGGTCGAATCCTTTCATCCTGCCGGTTCCCGGCAATGATCTGGAGGGCGTAATCGGTTATCGCGACATCGCTGACACCCAGGCGATGATGGACGCTGCCAAGACCCACAAGCACGCCGTGGTGATCGGTGGCGGGCTGCTCGGACTGGAAGCCGCCAACGGCCTGAAGCTGCGCGGCATGGACGTCACGGTTGTGCACATCGGTGAGTGGCCAATGGAGCGTCAGCTCGACAAGACGGCCGGCACCCTCCTGCAGAACGCCCTGGAAAGCCGCGGTTTGAGCTTCAAGATGAAAAAGCAGACCGCCGAGCTGATCGGTAACGAAGCCGGCCGGGTCAAGGCCGTGCGCTTTGCCGATGACGAGGTCATCGACGCCGATCTGGTGGTGATGGCCGCCGGTATCCGACCCAACAGCGCGTTAGCCGAGAAAGCCGGCATCCCCTGCGACCGCGGCATTCTGGTCAACGACACCCTACAAACCTACGATCCACGGGTGTATGCCGTCGGCGAGTGTGCCAACCATCGCGGCACCGCCTACGGCCTGGTGGCGCCGCTGTTCGAGCAAGCCAAGGTTTGCGCCAACCACCTGGCGATGCTCGGTTTCTCCCGCTACCTCGGCTCGGTGACCTCGACCAAGCTAAAGGTCACCGGCATCGATCTGTTCTCCGCTGGCGATTTCCTCGGCGGCGAAGGCACCGAAACCATCACGCTCTCCGACCCCATAGGCGGGGTGTACAAGAAGCTGGTCATCAAGGACAACATCCTCGTGGGCGCCTGTCTTTACGGCGATACGGCCGACGGTGGCTGGTATTTCCGCCAGGTGCGCGAAGGCCATAACGTCAGCGAGATTCGCGACCATTTGATGTTCGGTGAGGGCGCCATCGGCGACACCGGTCATCAGGGCCAGAACAAGGCCATGGCGATGCCTGACAGCATGGAAGTCTGTGGCTGCAACGGTGTGTGCAAGGGCGACATCGTCAAGGCAATTCAGGAACACGGGCTGTTTTCCGTTGACGACGTGAAGAAGCACACCAAGGCGGCCAGCTCCTGCGGCTCCTGCGCCGGGCTGGTGGAACAGATCCTGATGAACACCGTCGGCGGCGCGGCGGACGTAAAGCCCAAGAGCGAAAAAGCCATCTGTGGGTGCACTGATCTTCCGCATGGACAGGTGCGCAAAGCCATTGTCGAGCAGCACCTGATCAGCATTCCGGAGGTGATGAACTACCTGAACTGGCGCACGCCCAACGGCTGCGCCACCTGCCGCCCAGCGTTGAACTACTACCTCATATCCTCCTGGCCGGGCGAAGCCAAGGACGACCCGCAGTCGCGCTTCATCAACGAACGCGCCCACGCCAATATCCAGAAAGACGGCACCTATTCGGTCGTGCCCCGCATGTTCGGCGGCGTGACCAACGCCGCCGAGCTGCGCCGCATTGCAGATGTTGCCGACAAGTATCAGGTACCGATGGTCAAGGTCACCGGTGGCCAGCGCATCGACCTGTTGGGCATCAAGAAAGATGACCTGCCGAACGTCTGGCAAGACCTGGACATGCCGGACGGCCACGCTTACGGCAAGTCAATCCGCACCGTAAAGACCTGCGTTGGCAAGGAATTCTGCCGTTTCGGCACCCAGAACTCGACCGCGCTGGGCATCGATCTGGAGAAAGCGCTGTTCGGCATGTACTCGCCGCACAAGGTCAAGTTGGCCGTCTCCGCCTGTCCGCGCAACTGCGCAGAATCGGGCATCAAGGATGTCGGCATCATCGGTGTGGACTCGGGCTGGGAACTGTATGTCGGCGGCAACGGCGGGATCAAGACCGAGGCCGGTGAGTTCTTCGTCAAGGTCAAGACCGCGGACGAAGTCGCCGAATACAGCTTCGCCTTTCTTCAGCTCTACCGCGAAGAAGCGTTTTATCTCGAGCGCACCGTGCACTACATGCAGCGTGTCGGCCTGGAATACATCAAGAAAATAGTTCTGGAAGACGAAGCCCGGCGCAAGGCGCTGGCCCAGCGGTTGATGTTCTCGCTGAGTTTCGAGGGCGACGGCTGGAAGAAAGCCATCGCCGAGCAGTCGCTGAAGAAAGAATACGAGACCCTGCAGTTGACCCCGATCGAGCCGGCATGAGTGGCCGCCGTCAGCTCCAGCCGATCACCCCATCGCGAGGAAACACTGCATGAAATGGTTCGATATCTGCTCCCTGGACGAGATCAATCCGCTCGGTGCACGCATCGTCGCCGGGCCGAAAGGTGACATCGCGGTGTTCCGCACCGCCGATGACCAGGTGTTCGCGCTGGATGACCGCTGCCCGCACAAGGGCGGCCCCCTGTCCCAGGGCATCGTATTCGGCAAGCAGGTCGCCTGCCCATTGCACAACTGGCAGATCAACCTCGACAGCGGCGAAGCCGCCGCGCCCGATGTGGGCTGTGCCCATCGCCATGAAGTCCGCGTCGAGAATGGTCGCGTGCTGCTTTCGCTGAACAGCGCAACCGACCGCACCTGAGTGATCCGGTTAGCGAAAATCATCCTACAAAACGGAGCGACGGCATGACCCGGCCGACCCAGACAATCGCCTCGACCTGCTGCTACTGCGGCGTGGGCTGCGGCGTGCTGATCGAGCACGACGGCGAGCGCATCCTTGATGTCACAGGCGACCCCTGCCACCCAGCCAACTTCGGCAAGCTGTGCAGCAAGGGCTCGACCCTGCACCTGACCGGCGACCTCGATGCCCGCGCGCTCTACCCCGAGCTGCGCTTGGGTAAAGGCCTGGCCCGTACACGTACTGGCTGGGACAGCGCGCTCGATCATGCTGCCAATGTATTCGCCGAGACCATCGCCGAGCACGGGCCGGACAGCGTTGCCTTCTATATCTCCGGGCAGTTGCTGACCGAGGATTACTACGCGTTCAACAAGCTGGCCCGCGCGCTGGTGGGCACTAACAACATCGACTCGAACTCGCGCCTGTGCATGTCCTCAGCCGTGGTTGGCTACAAGCGCAGCCTCGGTGCCGACGCGCCACCCTGCAGTTACGAAGACATCGAGCGAAGCGACTGCGTGCTGATCGTCGGCAGCAACATGGCCTATGCGCACCCGGTGCTGTTTCGCCGTCTCGAAGAAGCCAAAGCAAAACGACCCGAGATGCAGGTCATCGTGGTCGACCCACGTCGCACCGACACCGCCGAGTTGGCCGACCAGCATCTGGCGATTCTTCCGGGTACGGACGTCGCATTGTTCCACGGCCTCCTGCACATACTGCTGTGGGAGGGCTGGATCGACCGCGATTTCATCGAAGCTCACACCGACGGTTTCGAGGACCTGAAGCGCCTGGTACGCGACTACAGCCCGGCCCTGGTCGCGGACCTCTGCGGTATCAGCGTGGCCGAGCTGCAGGATTGCGCACGCACGATCGGCAGCGCGCCGAGCTTCCTCTCGCTCTGGTGCATGGGTGTCAACCAGTCCACGGCCGGCAGCGCCAAGAACAGCGCGCTGATCAACCTGCACCTGGCTACCGGGCAGATCGGCAAACCTGGCGCCGGCCCCTTCTCCCTGACCGGTCAGCCCAACGCCATGGGCGGCCGCGAGACGGGCAGCCTGTCCAACCTGCTGCCCGGCCATCGCGAAGCGGGCAATGCTGAGCATCGTGCCGAGGTCGCCAACTATTGGGGCGTCCCGGCGCTGCCGGAAACCGCGGGACTCTCGGCCATCGAGCTGTTCGAAGCGGTGCGCAGCGGAAAGATCAAAGCACTGTGGATCGCCTGCACCAACCCCGCGCAATCGATGCCGGACCAGCAGAAGGTTCACGAAGCCCTGGCGGCTTGCCCGTTCGTGGTGGTGCAGGAAGCCTTCTTTACCACTGAAACCTGCCGCTACGCCGACCTGCTATTGCCCGCCGCCAGTTGGGGCGAAAAGGAAGGCACGGTGACCAATTCCGAACGCCGCGTCAGCCATGTGCGCTCGGCCATCACCGCACCGGGTGAGGCGCGTGCCGACTGGTCGATCACCTGCGATTTTGCTCGGCGCCTGGAAAGCCTGATGCGTCCCGGTCAGGCCAGCCTGTTCGACTTCAACAACCCAGCCGCGCTGTTCGAGGAATACAAGCTGCTCACACAGGGCCGCGACCTTGACCTGTCCGGCCTCAGCCATGCCGTGATCGACCGTCTCGGCCCGCAGCAATGGCCCTTCCCCGCCGGTGCTCGGCAAGGCACGCCGCGACTCTACGAAGACGGCGTGTTCCCGACCGACAACGGCCGTGCACGTTTCCTCACCGAGCACTATCAGGCGCCGAAGGAGAAACGCGAGGCGCGCTTTCCGTTGACCCTGAACACCGGCCGCCTGCGTGATCACTGGCACGGCATGAGCCGCACCGGAACCGCCGCGCGCCTATTCGGCCACGTCGAAGAAGCACTGCTCAGCATGAACGGCGATGACATGCGCCGTCGTCGCCTGCTCGATGGCCAACTGGTCAAGGTGCGTAGCCGCCGTGGCGAGCTGCTGTTGCCGGTTCACAAGGACGACAGCCTACGTCCGGGCCAGGCTTTCCTGCCGATGCATTGGGGTGACCGCTTCCTCAAGGGCTTCGGCGTCAACAGCCTCACGCTGCCGGCCTTCGACCCGATTTCCAAGCAACCGGAACTCAAGCACGCCGGGGTCGAGGTGGAAAAGGTTGAGCTGCCATGGCAGTTCTTTGCCCTCGTCGAAGGCTCCGTGCAGAAACGCTTCGAAGCGCTGCGCCCGCTGTTCGAAGGCTTCGCCTACGCCAGCTTCAGCCTGACCGGCCGCGAGCGGCCAGCGCTGGTGATCAGCGCGGCATGCAACGAGCCGCCTAGCCGCACGCAACTGGCGAAACTTGAGCAACTGCTCGGCCTGGATGAAGGCCCTGTGCTGGTCTATGACGACCCGCGACGCAGCGTCGGCAAGCGGGTGCGTATCGAGGATGGCCGCATTGTCGCCCTCAGTCTGTCCGGCGAAACCGCCGCGCGCGACTGGCTCAAGCAACTCTGGCACGACGGCAAGGCCGACCAGGCACTGCGCCGCTGGTTGCTCGCGCCATTGAGCACGCCGCCAGGCGGCGACGTGCGCCGCGCCAAGACGCTGTGCAATTGCATGAACGTCAGCCAAGACGCGATCTGTTCAGGCATCGAGCGGGGCCTGGATCTGAATGGCTTGAAGCGGGAGCTGGGTTGCGGCACCAGCTGCGGCTCCTGTGTACCGGAAATCAAGCGGCTGTTGGTGAAACAACCGGCAGTGGCGTGAACATCAACAGCTGGCAATGCATGGCGCATCGCCGACGTGGTTACCGCAACAGGTGAGGTGGATACATGAGCGCAAAAGTCTGGCTGGTTGGCGCGGGGCCCGGTGATCCGGAGCTGCTGACACTCAAGGCGGTACGCGCCATGGGTGAAGCGCAGGTCGTACTAATCGATGACCTGGTCAATCCCGCCATGCTCGAACACTGCCCAAACGCGCGGGTGATCCCAGTGGGCAAACGCGGCGGTTGCCGGTCGACACCACAAGCCTTCATCCATCGGTTGATGCTGCGCTATGCGCGGCAGGGCAAATGCGTGGTGCGCCTGAAAGGCGGCGATCCGTGCATTTTCGGCCGCGGTGGCGAAGAAGCCGAATGGCTGGCCGAGCGCGGCGTCGAGGTCGAGCTGGTCAATGGCATCACCGCCGGCCTGGCCGGCGCCACACAGTGCGGTATCTCGCTGACCCAACGCGGCGTGGCACGCGGCGTAACGCTGGTCACCGCGCACACGCTCGACGGCAGCAGCCCCGAGTGGCATGCGCTGGCGCAAACCGGCACCACCCTGGTCGTCTACATGGGGGTGAGCAGCGTGCAGCAGGTTCAGCTCGGCCTCATGGAAGGCGGCCTGTCGGCCAGCACCCCGGTGGCGATGATCGAAAACGCCTCACTGCCCCAACAACGCGAATGCCGCTCGCAGCTCGGTGCAATGTGCAGTGACGCCGCAACTTTTCAGCTCAAAAGCCCAGCGATCCTGGTCATCGGTGAAGTTGCGGCGCAGGCCGTAACGCAGGTTTTGAGCCGAATCGCATAGCCTGCGTGCATTGGACTCACACAGGCGTTTGATTGGCTTGGCGGCCATGATGGCAATGTGATGATAGTTTCCGCGCCCCACATTTAGGCACGGAGCCAACCGATGAAAACGCCCGCATATTTCGCAGCCCTAGCTGCTGCAGCCTTGCTGACAGGCTGCGTGGTGCAAAGCACGTACACCAAGACCGTAACGGTGACAAAAGACCCGAGTGGAAAAGTGTTAAACATCACCGAGACCGAAACCGTGGTGCAGCCTGCCCAGGGCTATCCAGTCAAGTTGCAACTGATCAAGGACGTTCAGCCATAACTGGGTGCGTCATTTGCAGGTCCAGCGGGATATAAAAAAACCGCGACCCGGGGGTCGCGGTTTTTTTGTCACGGCTCGAGCATCACGCCTTCTGCCGCAGCTTCTCCGGTTTGATCAGGAAGCGCGCCAATGCAGGCAGCAGCCAGATCGCGCCGACCATGTTCCAGAGGAACATGAAGGTCAACATCAGGCCCATGTCAGCCTGGAACTTGATCGCCGAGAACACCCAGGTGAACACACCGATGGCCAGGCAGATGCCGGTGAAAACCACCGCCTTGCCTGTCGACTTCAGGGTTTCGTAATAGGCATCCTGCAGCGTCATGCCCTGGCGTAGGTAGGACTCCAGACGGCTGTAGATATAGATGCCGTAGTCCACACCAATACCCACCCCGAGCGCGATCACCGGCAGCGTCGCGACTTTTACGCCAATCCCCATGAAGGCCATCAGCGCGTTGCCTAGGATGGAGGTCAGCACCAGCGGCAGGACGATGCAAAGGGTCGCAGCGACAGAGCGGAAGGTCAGCAAGCACATGAAACTCACTGCGGCGTAGACCGCAATCAGCATGGTGGTTTCGGAGGCGGCGATGACTTCGTTGGTCGCTGCTTCAATACCAGCATTGCCTGCAGCAAGGACGAACTCTAGCCCTTCGCGGTTGTTTTCCTCAGCGAACTCGCGGGCCGCAGACACAACATGCTCCAGCGTCTCGGCTTTGTGGTCATTGAGGAACACCAGCACCGGCGCGAGCGAGCAATCGCTGTTGTACATGCCTTCGGCGCGAGCGATGGAGCTGTTCAGCACGAACTGGTTACGAGACAAGGTCTCCCACTTCAGGCTGCCCTCGTTCATGCCCTTGATGCTTTGCCGCGCCACGGTGACCATCGACACGGCCGACTGCACACCCTCGGTGTTCTCCATTTTCCACATCAGCTCGTCCATGGCGGCGAGCGTGTCGTAATGGGCGCAGCCTTCGGGGGCCGTTTTCACCATCACCACCAGCACGTCCGAACTGGTCGAGTAGTTGCTGATGACGAAGTCGTTGTCGAGGTTATAACGCGAGTCCGGGTGCAGTTCCGGTGCGCCCTGGTCGAGGTCGCCGATCTTCAGATTCTGTCCATACCAAAGTCCACCACCCACGGCGAGCAGCGCAATGACAATGGAAATCGGTGCGACGATCGGGTTGGCAAAGTTGGACAGCAGACGCCAGAACGGGTGGTTACGCGCGGCCTCCTCTCGAGCCTGCTTGACGGCCCGCTGACTGATGCCCATGTAGGAAATCGCCACCGGCAGCAGGATCAGGTTGGTCAGAATAATGACCGCCACGCCCAGCGAAGCACCGATCGCCAGTTCGCGGATGACCCCAATATCGATCAACAGCAGGGTCACGAATCCGACGGCGTCGGACGCCAAGGCCACCATGCCGGGAATGAACAGTTGGCGGAATGCCATCCGTGCTGCAGCTAACGGGTCGTCGGTTTCGCCGGAAGCCATGGCGATACCGTTGATCTTCTGCACGCCATGGGAGATCCCGATAGCAAATACCAGGAACGGCACCAGCATCGAATAGGGATCGAGCCCGAAGCCAAGGGTGTGCAGCAGACCAAGCTGCCAGGCCACGGCAATCAGGGTCGTCACCACTACCGCGATGGTGCTCTTGAAGCAGCGGGTGAACCACAACAGCAGCGCCAGCGTGATGCCAATGGCGACGAAGAAGAACAGCGCGACGCCGACCAGACCATCAATCAGGTCACCGACCTTCTTGGCGAAACCGATGATGTGAATCTCCACATTCGGGTTCTGCGCCTCGTACTTGTCGCGAATCTTCTCTTCCAGCTCGTGAGAGAACTTCTGGTAGTCGAGCTTAATCTGCTTGCTGCGATCTTCCGGATCCGAGTAGGACTCCATCAGCGGCACGTCGATGATGCTGGACTTGAAGTCGTTGGCGACCAGACGCCCAACCTGACCGGATTTGAGGATGTTGCTGCGAAGGTCATCGAGGCTTTCCGGCGACCCGTCATAGGTCTGCGGAATGACCTCACCGCCGGCGAAGCCTTGCTCGGTCACCTCGGTCCAGCGAACGCTTGGACTCCAGAGCGACTTCATGTTGGAGCGATCGACACCCTGGATATAGAACACTTCGTCATGGATCTGACGCAGCGTTTCCATGTAGTCCTTGGCGAAGATGTCACCGTCCTTGGCTGCCACGGAGATCCGCACCGTGTTGCCCAGGTTGGCCAGATCGTCGCGATGCTGGAGCATGTTCTGAATGTAGGGATGCCCCAGCGGGATCATCTTTTCGAAGCTTGTCGAAGGACGAACCTGGGCTGCTTGGTAGAACAGGAACACGCTGATCAACAGGCAGACAAGGATCACTGCCGGTCGATTGTTGAATATCAGGCGTTCGAGAAAGGACGCCGGCTTCTGCTGATGCTTGGTCATGTTGGCTCCGGCTTATTGTTGTTGTACAGGCAGGTTGGCGCCGGTCGGCGAAACGATCCTGACACCGCTCTGCCCGACGAGGATCAGGTTGCCGTCCGGATTGGACACGACGCCCGACAGGGAGCGTCGGTCAGGTCGGCTGAACAGCGTGAAGCTCTTTCCGTTGTCCTCGCTGCTGAGCACGGTGCCACCGTGGCCAACCACGACGATGCGTCCATCGGCCAGCCTGTTGCCATCAGCCAGTCCCGACTCGACGGTGTCACCATCGTCCAACAGCTCGATCGCTTGCCAGCTGTCGCCAAAATCGGTTGAGCGGAACAGGTTCCCGCGCAGGCCAAACACGACCACGACCCCCGGTTCGCCACCGCCAACGACGCCGAAGAACGAGCCCTGGTAAGGAGACTCGACGCGCTCCCAGGTCTCACCCATGTCGGCGGAGCGAAACATGCCGCCCATCTCGCCAACGATGAACAGGCCGGATCCAGGAATCTCGGCGATGGCATTGAGGTGGAAGCCATCCTCGTTGTCCAGGCGATCAGCAACGTCTTCCCAGTTCTTGCCGCCGTCGGTGGTTTCCAACAACACGCCGTAAGCGCCGGTGGCGAAACCGTGCTGGGCATTCTCGAACCAGACGTCAAGCAGCGGCACTTCACCCTCGCGGTTTTCGTACTGCTGCGTCCAGGTCTGACCGCCGTCCGTGGTGCCGAGAATCAGCGCGTCGTGGCCGACCGCCCAACCGTGCTGTTCGTCAGCGAAATACACCGCCGTCAGCAGCTGTCGAGTGGGGACCTTGGCCTGCGTCCAGGTGGCGCCACCGTCATCGGAATAGAGAATGTGTCCGCGATCACCGGCCGCTACCAGACGCTTGCCGGCGTGGGCAATATCGAGAAGCAAGCTGGTGGCGGCTTTCTGCGATTCGATCGCGTAACGAACGCCTGGCTCGGCAGGATTTTGGGCCTGAGCAGGCGCGGCTAGAAACAGGATGGAGAGAACACTGCAGAGCGAGAGCGTTCTTGCCAGCGGCGATTGACTACGGAACATCGGCGTGCGTGTCGTTTTTTCCACGCGGCCAACCGGTGTGCGCCACATGACGGGCTCACTCATACATACCCCCTTTATTCTTATTAGGTAAGGCCTGCGTAGGAAGGCAGGCCAGGCCATGCTATAGGGCTTTCGAAAGCGGCGGCAATTGGCTGGACGTTATGTTTTGTTAAGCATGGCTCAATGATGTTGCGTGATAGGTATGCCTTATGGCACGGCGCTTGGCGCTCTTCTCCTCCGGCACTGGAGGGGGATGCCTGATCGCGACCGGCTAGCACTTATGAAAACGAAAAATCCCGCGGCAAGCGCGGGATTTTCGACAGTCATTACCTCCAATCGCAACTCTGATCAGGCAAGGCTCTTGCTCACCACCTCGTAGACATCACTCGACAACTCCCCGGACGCCAGGATGCGCTCCAACTCTGATTTCATCAGGCCCTGACGACCAGCATCGTACTTGCGCCAGCGGGTCAGAGGCGCCAGCAGCCGTGATGCGATCTGCGGATTGAGCTTGTTGAGTACGATGACCTGGTCAGCGAGGAAGCGGTAACCCGCACCATCGCCCCGGTGGAAATTGACCAAATTCTGATTGGCGAAGGCGCCGATCAGTGCACGCACCTTGTTCGGGTTCTTCAGCGTAAACGCCGGATGCTGCATCAGCTGCTGGACGCGCTCCAAGCCACCCGGTTGCGTATTGCCGGCCTGGACGCTGAACCACTGATCCATGACCAGCGGGTTGTCCTTGAAGTGCTCGGCAAAGGCTTCCAGTGCCTTGGCGCGCTCGGCCTCGAAGTCCGAATTGACCAATACCGCCAACGCCGTCAGGCGCTCGGTCATGTTATCGGCCTGCTCGAACTGGTCCACGCACGCGGCCACCACGTCCGGCTTGCTGCTCAGCATCAGGTACGACAGCGCGATGTTCTGCAAGGCACGCCGGGCGAAGTGAGTGGCCTCGGCAACATAGGGCGTCTGACGCGACACCTCGCGATTGGCCTGATAGCGCTTCCAGAGCAGATCGAACAGCGCGCTCGTAATGCCCTGGCGGGCGAAATCTCGTGCTGCGTGAATGGCATCGACGTCAGCCACCTCACTGATTTCGGTGAGGTAGGCCTCACTCGGCAGTGACAGCATTTCGGCCACCATGGCCTGATCGAGACTCTCGTCCTCCAGCTGGCTGCGCAGCGCAGCAACGAGCCGTTGATCCAGCTGCAACGCTTCGCCGCGCTGGTGTTGACCGATCATCTCCTGCAGCACCTGAACCGACAGCTGCTGGCCCGCTTCCCAGCGGTTGAAGCCATCGGAATCATGCTGCATCAGGAACATCAGCTGATCGCGGCTGTAGGGGAAGTCGAGCTTCACCGGCGCGGAGAAACCGCGCAGCAGCGACGGCAGTGGCTGCTCTGGCACGTCGACGAAGGTGAAGGTTTGCTCAGGCTGGTCAACTGCCAGCACGCGGGTGGTGCCAACTGCAGCGTCTTCGCCTTGCAGGCTTAGCGGAATTTCGTTGCCCTGCCCATCCAGCAGGCCCAGCGAGACCGGGATCACGAAGGCCAGCTTCTCGCTCTGCCCGGGTGTCGGCGGGCAGCTCTGGCGGAACGTCAGGCTATAGGTATTTGCAGCAGCGTCATAGTGCTCGCTGACAGCCAGACGCGGCGTGCCGGCCTGGCTGTACCAGCGCTTGAATTGGGTCAGGTCGGCGCCGTTGGCGTCTTCCATGGCTTTGACGAAATCGTCGACGGTGACCGCTTGGCCATCATGCCGCTCGAAGTAGAGGTCGCTGCCTTTGCGGAAGCCCTCCTCGCCCAGCAGCGTCTGTATCATGCGAACCACTTCGGCGCCCTTCTCGTAAACGGTCAGGGTGTAGAAGTTGGAGATTTCGATGAAGGATTCCGGACGCACCGAATGCGCCATCGGGCCGGCGTCTTCTGCAAATTGATGAGTGCGCAGGTAGGACACGTCCTCCACACGCTTGACGGTCGGCGAGTTCATGTCCGCGGAGAACTGCGAGTCGCGGAATACTGTGAAGCCTTCCTTCAGCGACAGCTGAAACCAGTCGCGGCAGGTCACGCGGTTGCCGGACCAGTTGTGGAAATACTCGTGAGCGACGATGGCCTCGACGCGCTGATGGGCAGCGTCGGTGGCCGTTTCGGCGCGCGCCAGCACCGCGCTGGAATTGAAGATGTTAAGCCCCTTGTTCTCCATGGCGCCCATGTTGAAGTCGTTGACCGCGACGATCATGAAGATGTCCAGGTCGTATTCACGGCCGTAGGCTTCTTCGTCCCACTTCATGGACTTCTTCAGGCTGTCCATGGCGTGCTGGCACTTGTCGATGTTCTCCGGCTCGACGTAAATGCGCAGCGCCACGTTGCGCCCAGTCATGGTGGTGAAGCTGTCCTCAACGCACCAGAGGTCGCCCGCCACCAGGGCGAACAGATAGGCCGGCTTCTTGAACGGATCTTCCCAAGTTGCCCAATGTCGGCCGTCGTCTTCATCGCCGCTGGCCAGCGGGTTGCCGTTAGACAGCAGGATCGGATAGGCCTGCTTCTCGGCGCTGACCGTCGTGGTGAAGGTGCTCATCACATCCGGGCGGTCTAGGTAATAGGTGATCTTGCGGAAGCCCTCGGCCTCACATTGGGTGCAGAACATGCTGCCGGATTTATAGAGGCCCTCCAGCGCCGTGTTGCTTTCAGGGTGAATCACCACGGTGCTGTCGAGGGTAAAGTTCGCCGCATCGGGTTGTAGCGTCAGGCTTTCTTCGCCGATTTCATAATCACCCAGGCCGAGCTGACGGTCGTTGATTGACAGCGAGAGCAGCTCGAGATCCTGGCCATCCAGCCGCAGAGGCGGCAGGCCGGCACCGGCCTCCGGGTTGCGCCGCATGACCAACTGCGCATGGACCACGGTGCGGTCCTCGAACAGCTCGAAGGTCAGGTGGGTTTCATCGATCAGGTAATCCGGCACCTGATAATCCTTGAGATGAATGACTTTCGGTTGTTCGGTGCGCATCGGCTGGGCCTCTTCGAGGCAGCTAAAAGCGGCGAGCTTGAAGCTGCAAGTGAATAGCATTCGTTGGATGGATCGTCATGCATGATCCAACAAGTAGATGCATGATCGATCCGTAGGGTGGAGGTCGCTTTCTACATCCACCAATAATCTGCCGCTGTGTTCATTCGGGTGGATCGCCACCCGGTGGATCGCCACCCGGTGGATCGCCACCCGGTGGATCGGTGAAGCGTGATCCACCCTACGCCGCGCTGCTTGCAGCTACCTGATACGACGTGAACTTTCGAACGTTGATAACGCCGGTATCGAGAATCAGATATTGACCCTTGATGCCCCGCAGGGTGCCTTCGACCACCGGCGTCTTTTCCAGATCCAGACTGACGATCTTGGTGGGGTAGGCCTCAACGGGGTAGCGGATCTCCAGCACCTGGGCATCGGCCACTGGCTGGATCGCTTGTAGCCCGTAGCGCTGCTGCAGCTCCCGCAGCCCTTCGGCGCAGGCATCGAAGATCTGTTCACGGATCTCGATCAGATCGATGGGTTCAGCATCGCCCTTGAGCAGCGCGCGCCAGTTGGTGCGGTCAGCCACCTGACTGCGCAACAGGTCTTCGACCATACCCGACTGCTGGCGAGTCGCGACGCGCATGATCGGCAGCGCCTGGCTGGCGCCCTGATCGAGCCAGCGCGTCGGCAATTGTGTAGCCCGTGTGATGCCGACCTTGATGCCCGACGAGTTGGCGAGATACACCACGTGGTCGGTCATGCAGAAGTCCATGCCCCACTGCGGATCGCGGCAGGTGCCGAAGTCGTGGTGGCATTTTTCCGGGCTCATGATGCAGATGTCGCACTGCGGCAGTTTCTTGAAACAGGGATAGCAGTAGCCCTGACTGAAGCTCTTGTTGGTCTTGCGACCACAGTGGCTGCAATGGATGGCGCCCAGGTATTCCAGCCGAATCGTCTTGCCGATCAGTGGATTGACCGGAACAAGCGTGTCGTTCAGGCGGAAGGAATACTGGGCCTGATCACCCAACTGAATCGACATCTTGCTCAGCGCGCCGCGTCCCAGCTCGAGCATCAGTGCCGGGTCCCGGAAGCGGGTGCAAACAGGCTGGTATCGATAGGCGCCTTGTTCTTGTTCTTGGAGGCGCATTCCTGGCCACCCATGTAACCGGTGCGTTCCTCTTCCGGCAGATTCTTCATCTCCCAGGCAATCATTGCGCCGAGGCAGGTTTCTTTTTGCTCGGGCGTCAACTTGCGGCCGTCGCTCCACTTGCCCAGCTCGACGGCGGTCTTCAGGTTTTCGTAGATTTCAGGGGTGATGTTTTCGATGGCTTCGATAAAGGACGACATGACCGGCTCCCAGGGAAACGAGGGCGCATTCTACCGAGCGGCGCGGTTTTAGGGAAAACCGATCAGCCGTTGTGCTGCACTAGACCGCGGCCCTGCGGCGCGACAGCAGCCCCCCTAGAATGCCCGTCAAACAGCCAGCAACCAGACCGCCAACATGCGCCGCGTTGGCGATCGCCAAGGCACCGAAGCTGACCACTTCGATCACGCCCGTCAGGCAGATCACCAGCCAGACCAGCATCAGCACCACAACGCCCGGGGGCAACCGGTAGGCCTCGTCGGGCGACAGTTTCTGGAACAGCCAGCAATGCCCTAGCAGTCCGTACAAGACACCGGATAGGCCCCCAAATAGGCCCGGGCCACCGTAGGTGTATTGCGCCACATTGGACACGACACCGAAAACCAGCGTCAGGCCAAGCAAAATTAGCGCGCCTTGTCGATATTCGATACGCCGTCCAAGCTCCCAGTACCACATGGAGTTCATGGCCAAGTGCAGGAAGCCGAAATGTACGAAGATGGGCGTCACCAGTCGCCACCACTCCCCGGTGGCCAGCGTCTGCTCGAGGGTCGCAAAGTAGGCGTACTCACCGTCGATGCGGAAGTCACCGAAGCTGAACCAGCGGATGGTCTCGAAGTTTTCACCCAGCATGGTGATCGCGGCGGCAATCATCGTCAGTAGCAACACGGCTGCTGTCAGCGGGCTGTGACGAAGGCTGGCGACAAAACCGCCGCCCCGGCGTGCCGGTTGTTCGGCCACCACCGCGCCATCGCCCTGGGGATAGCGCTGATACAGCTCTCGAACCTGTTCCGCGGTTGCCGCCGGCACCCGCAGCACCTGCTCGCCGGACTCTTCAGAGACCCGGCAAGGGACCTGCAGGCGACGCAACAAGGCGATAAATCCGCTCAGGTCTTCTGACAATGGCAGGCGCAGCGCCTCAACGATGTTCATCTATCGCTCCACGTCTACCCAGACGAACTTCGCCGGGTCGAGTCTGGTTTCCTCATCGAGCCGGTAGGCGACGAGCTTGCCGTATTTCACCGCGCTGTAATCAAGACAGGCGAGGTTGGGCCGGATCGGCGCCGGCGTTCCGCTGCGCCAGTAATGCCCAACAAACAACAGCGGGTCATCGGGGCCATAGAGAAACAGCTGGCTCTTCTGGCTTTCGCTGAGCGGCATCCGCGCAGCTTTCTCCGGCAGCCCGTCGGGCTGAAAGACGATATCGCCGTAGGTCTGGGGGTTCTCTTCCCAGAATTTCGTCCGGAAAAAACTGCGAGTGAAGCCTTCAGCACTGGTCAAGGTCAGGCCTTCCGGCAGTGGCATGTCGGTGCCGCGCAGGAGCCGGTCCAGCGCCTTGGCAGCGAAGCCTTGGTTGAACGCGGCGTCACGCAGAAAATCCAGATCGACGCGCCCCTGGCTCAACCGCTGTCGCAGCTGACTGATCACGGCGTTGTCCCAGCACGCATGCACGACGCGAAAACGTTCGCTTTCGAGGTACAGCGGCAATGTCATGAACCATTCGCGGAAGGCGCGCCACTCTTCCGAATATTGCTCGAACTGCTGGAAAGTATGCTGCAACAGCATGGCGTAACGCGGCGTGTGCTCACGAACGAAGGTCTTGCCGCTCTCGGGCGGCGCCGGGGTATACCAGCCCAGCGCGTTGAATTCGTGATTGCCCATGATGCAATGGGCCTGCCCCGCTTCGACCATTGCATGGACCACATGCAGTGCCTCGCGAATTCGAGGGCCGCGATCGATGATGTCGCCAAGAAAGATCACTTGCCTGCGTGGATGTCGCCACACATCCCCGTGCTGGCGATAGCCCAGCTGCTCGAGCAGGCGGGTCAAGGTGTGGGCACAACCATGCACGTCCCCGATCAGATCGTAGCTGCGCTCCGGGTCGACAAACACTATTCCCCTCCACCGAGTCGGCTGCCCCAGCCAAGTTTGGTGCGGCAGACCTCGTAATAGTTGTGGTCAAGCGGGTGGATCAGGTGAAGCTTCTGCGGTTTCTTGCGCACCGTGACGGTATCGCCTGGCGCACAGGTGAAATGGTTCTGGCCATCACAGGAGACCTGCGGATAGATCTGCATGTTCGGTGAAACGACGATTTTCAGTTCGCTGTTGCCGTCCACCACGATCGGCCGGCTGGACAAGGTGTGCGGGTACATCGGAACAACCACGATCGCATCCAGGCGTGGGTGCATGATCGGCCCGCCGGCGGACAGCGCATAGGCCGTAGAACCTGTGGGAGTGGCAATGATCAGCCCGTCGGCCTTCTGACTGCAGACGAACTGGCCATCGATGTACAGCTCGAACTCGATCATCCGGGTCGACTTGCCGGGATGCAGCACCACGTCGTTGAGCGCGTCGCCTTCACCGATGGACTCTTCGAAGCGCCGCACCTGAGCTTCGAGCAGGAAGCGATTCTCCAGCGTGTATTGCCCACTGAGCACCTCGGCGACCTTCTCTTCCAGCTCATCAGGGCGAATATCGGTGAGAAAGCCAAGGCTGCCTCGGTTGATTCCCAGCACCGGGACCCGATGTTTGGCCAGCGCCCGCGCCGCGCCCAGCAGGCTGCCGTCGCCGCCGACCACAATCACCAGATCGCAGGAATCGCCGAGACGCTGCCGCGACGAGGTCTGCATGCCATGGCCAGGCAGCACCTCGGCAATGTTTTCTTCGAGAATCACGTGCAGGTGGCGCTCCACGAGGAATCTCTTCAACCGGCGAATGGTATCCAGCACCTGGGAACTGCCCAGGCGGCCGATGATGCCGATATTGCGGAACTGATCCATTGAAGCTCCCTGTAGGCGAGACGGGTGACAAGCAATTGCGCGACAGAAGAAACACCGACCGGCCGAAGCTTAACAGGCACTGATTTGGTGTCGCGCACGCGCGTTCAAGTTCAACACCCTGTGATGATCTGGATTCCCAGTCACGATGCAGCCGGCGAATTATGGGCGAAAGCTGGAAGTGGCAGCAAACCAACCTCGGCTATGCTGCTTGCATGAATCTTCCTTGTCTTGGTGATCTGCTTCCTAGCCTGCAGCACCCCGCCGTGCGAGATCTCGCGTGGGCGCTGCTTTCGCCACCATTGCTGAGCGAAGCCCCGGCACCGCAGCGGCACCCGCTCACGGCCAGCCGCTGGGCTGAGCAGCCCGATGAACTGACGGATTGGCTGCGCCTGCTTGACACGCAGCCGGGCGTTCTTGAGGCCTGGCTTGCACAGTGCAATGTTCGACGGCTGGGCCTTTATTACGAGCGGCTCTGGCAATTTGCGTTGTGCCAGGCGCCGGGTATCGATCTGCTGGTGGCGAACCTGCCGATCCGTCAAGGCGGCCAAACCCTAGGCGAACTGGACCTGCTCCTACGCGACCAGGAAGGCGTCCATCACTTGGAACTGGCCGTCAAGTTCTACCTTGGACTGGAAGGCGACAGCGCACGGCACGATCGCTGGCTGGGTCCCGGCAGCCACGACCGGCTCGATATCAAGCTGCGGCGACTTTGCGATCATCAACTACGGCTACCGTCGGAGCCCGCCGCGCAGCTGTTGCTCAGCGAGCTGACCAGTGCCCAGATCAGCAGCGCCCTGTGGCTGGGCGGCTACTTATTCCTGCCAGTGGCAAACGCGTGCTCTGCACCTGTTGGCGCCGACCCGAGGCACTTGGGCGGGCGCTGGCTGCGTCACCACGACTGGCCGAGCTTCGCTGGACATGACGACCGCGCCACCTGGCAACCGCTACCCCGACATGCTTGGCTGGCACCTGCGCAGATGCCGCCGGATGCCGTCTGGAGGCGGCCCAATTTCGATCGTTGGCTTAGCGAAGTTGAAGGTCAGCGCCAGGCGAAAATGCTGGTGCGCCTGGAGGCCCAGTCAAACGGACACTGGCTCGAACAGGAGCGTCTGTTCTTGGTTCCCCGCGCCTGGCCGGCCCACTGAGTCGCAGCTGACGTGAAAACGTCATCCGCATCCTGCAGACTCGAGCGGCGACAGCAGCGCCACCTCATTTCACCGCAAGGGTCAGCCTTGATGAGCTCGCACCAGCTCCATTCAATCGCCCCGGAGCACTCGAATCCATGGGCAATTTTTCTGTTATTCCTGCGTCTAGGCCTGACCTCATTCGGCGGGCCAGTGGCGCACCTGGGCTATTTCCGTGAAGAATTCGTTCACCGCCGGCGCTGGCTCGACGAGCAAGGCTATGCGGATCTGGTAGCCCTCTGTCAGTTTCTCCCCGGCCCGGCGAGCAGCCAGGTCGGGATCGCCATAGGGTTACTGAGGGGTGGCTATCGCGGTTCGCTGGCGGCCTGGACGGGATTCACTCTGCCGTCAGCGATCGCGCTGGCATTGTTCGCTCTGGGCGTCGGCCGCTGGGGGGACAGTCTGCCAGACGGATTCCTCCATGGACTGAAGATCGTCGCGGTCGCGGTCGTGGCTCAGGCGGTATGGGGAATGGCGCGCAATCTGTGCACCGATGGCCCGCGTATCGCTATCGCCCTGCTGGCTGCATGCGCTGTTCTGCTGTTGGCCAGTGCCTGGGCGCAACTTGTCGTCATTGCCATCGCCGGTCTGACGGGACTGCTGTTGTTTCGTCCAGCTTCGGCGTCCGGCCAGACGCCCTCGCAGCCTCGCGTGGGGCGGACAGCCGGCGTATTGGCGTTGCTGCTGTTCTTTGCCTTGCTGCTGCTGCTTCCAGCCTTGGCTGCTGTCTCGACCAACCAGCTGGTGGCGATGGTCGACAGTTTCTACCGCGCCGGCGCCTTGGTCTTCGGGGGAGGCCATGTGGTGCTGCCGTTACTGCAAGCCGAAGTCGTGCCCAACGGCTGGGTCAGCAACGACACTTTTCTGGCCGGTTATGGCGCAGCCCAGGCAGTCCCAGGGCCGCTATTCACCTTCTCTGCTTTTCTCGGGGCCTCAATCGGCGGCGGCGGCAGTCTGATCAACGCCGCGATGTGCCTGATTGCCGTGTTCACCCCGTCGTTTCTACTGGTATTTGGCGCTATGCCTTTTTGGGATCGGCTGCGCGCCAATCGACGGATGCAGGCTGCACTGGGCGGTGTGAATGCAGCGGTGGTCGGGCTGTTACTTGCTGCGCTGTACGATCCGGTGTGGACCAGCGCCATTTTTGGCCCGGGAGACATTGTCTTGGCAGCGACCGCTCTGGCAGCCCTGATGATGTGGAAGTTGCCGCCCTGGCTGGTGGTGATGGTGGGCGGCATCGGCGGCTGGCTACTTGTCATGCTGAGGTAGGATCACATCGACTTAGCCGCTGAGTTCGGTGCGCCCGCCGGAACGTGCGAGGTAACCGTTACCCTGCTCACAGAGCAACGTCGCGTAATCCTCCGCTGACAGCCCGTCGAGGCCACCCCGCAGCGGATAAGCGCTGAAACCCAACTGCGTCAGCAGAAACACCGCGCTGGCGCTGCGTTTGCCGCTGTCGCAGTAGCACAGGTACAACCGATCCTGCTTCAGCAATCGCGTCTTCAGCCGCAAAAGGTGCAGAGGCATCGTCAGCGCTTGCTGGGCATGCCCCTGTTCGTACTCTTCCAGCAGCCGCACATCCAGCCATTGAGCACCCTGTTCAATCAGCGCGTTGGCCTCCTCAAGACTGAGCTCGTCAACAACCGGCGCTTTCAATAGCGCAACGAAGTTCTCGCGTCCCAGTTTCAGCACGCAGCCATCCTCGATCAGCGTAACGGTGGCGTTGCGCGGTGCGTCGGTCAGCAGCGCCTCTTCCCCAAAGCAGGCTCCGACGTCGAGCTCCGCCACTACCTGGCTGTCGCTGCCAAGGCCAGTCATGACTTCGGCGCGGCCGCTCTTCAGAAAGTAGCAACAGTCGCCGGCCTCACCTTCACGCAGCAGCACGTGGCCGGCCGGAAGGTCGATGGTTTCGAGTCTGGTAAGCATGTCGCGTATGTTTGCTGGGGGCACTTTGGCGAACAGCGGATTTTCAAGCAGCGCTTCGAGCCAGTCGGTCAGCTCACCTGCCGTTGCCAACTCCAACAGCAGATCGGCGTTGGCATGCTGCCATGTCACAAGGCGCTCGAGCTGCGCGCTATCGATGCACAGCACGCTGGCATCCTCCAGGGCGAAGACTCTGCTCAGCCGTACGCCGGACGTGAAAACATGGCGACTTTCGGACGAGCCTGCAACCAAGGAACGCTCGCCGTCCGGCGTCAGCAGCGACAGGGTGCCGCTTAGCAGAAAATAGCTCAGACCCGACCGTGTCTGCTCATCGAACAGCATGTCGCCTGGCGCGAGGGCACGTGGTACCAACTGATGACGAATTTCCTGCAGATACCGATACGGCAGCGTGTTGAGCGGAACCAGGCGGTGGAGCAGATCCGAAACTAGCGGCTTGTTCATCCATGAATTCCAAAGGGCGAGAGGTCAGCGCAGCAGCACCTCCAGTTGCGCGTCGGCAGCTCTCCTGCCCTGCAGACCACCGGTGTGCACGAAGATGAGCCGCGTACCAGCGGCAAAATAACCGCCCTGCACATTAAGGCGCAATGCCATCATCGCCTTGGCCGTGTAAACAGGCTCCAGCGGCACCCCCGATATCGCTTCGGTCTCCAGCAGGAACCGAGCCAGCAGCTCGTCAAATCGACCGAAGCCACCGCGGCAAGCATCGATCAGCTGATACCCGGAATCAGCAGCGCTGGCGTCTCGCAGCAATCGACTCACCGCGTCCGCTACACCATGCGAAGGCGGGCCTGCCAGGGCGCCATGGACCGTTCTCCTGCGCTGCTGCGCCTCACCAATAACCAACCCGGCCAAGGTGGTACCGGTACCCGCGGCAAGCCACCAGCCGTCGTAATCTGCCCAGCCGAGGTCGGCCAGGCGAGTTTGCACGTGATTGACCAACGGAGCGCAACCCAGCGCACCAGCAAGCCCGCCGCCACCTTCAGGCACGCTGTAGTAGTCGGGATACCGATCGCGCCAGGTATCGAAGAAACCCGCGCGGTGCCGGTCGCGATAACCGCCATAACCCAGCCAGTGCAACTGCATGCCGAAGCGCTGCAAATCTTCGACAGTCGCTGTTTGCTGCGGATGGCCGCGCAGCAGCCCAACGCTGCCCAGTCCGTAACGCTTGGCCGCCGCCGCCAGCGCATGCAAGTGATTGGAATGAGGGCCGCCAAGGCTGATCAGCCCCGACGCGCCGCTTGCCTGTGCCGCAGCGAGGTGGTGGACGAGCTTGAACCACTTGTTGCCAGACAGCTCGGGGTCGATCAGATCCAGGCGCAGCACGGCAACCTGAACATCGGCTGCGTGCAGCCAAGGCAAATCCAGCCGCTGCAGCGGTACCGAGGCCAGGCTGGGGATGGACATAGAAATGATAGGGACTCTGTCAGCTACCTGTGCGCAGGCGATCCTGAGACCGGTGCCTGGCGCAACAGTTGGACTCGCCGATCACGAAGCGTGCAGGCGAATCGACCTTGTCCAACGGCATATTGCAGCGTTCGCCCGTCGAGAGACTGGCTACACAGGTTGGTTGCTGATAATGCTGAACCCACTTGCCGTATTGCTCCTCGGATACACCGCATTTGGCGGCGGCATAGGCCAGCGGATTTTCTTGATAACGCGCCATGTCCTGCAGCGCGATGGTCAGGTGCCCGGCGCCTGGATGATAAGCCATGAATATCACGCCGAGCCCCGACAGCCGTTCGAGCATCCGGTCACCAGTCTGCTCGGTCAACACCCCAACCTGCTTCTGCAGCGCTTCGATCTCATCCTGCAGTTGCGCGTCCAGTTCGTTGCGATAAGCCAGCTCGACGTCCCGAATAGCGACCTGCTCCTTGTATTCGGCCACCGCTGCGGCGACTTGCACCTGCACCTCGGTGCTGAAACGCGCCCTTGCAGCGTCAGCCTCGTCGCGACTGTTCTGCTCAACCGCACGCAACTGCTGGCTCATCTCTTCACGGGTCTTCTGGAAGCCCTCGGCCTGCTCTGCGAGCTGAGCGCGAAGTCTCACTGTCTGCTGCTCCTGCTCAAGCAACTGGCCGCGCAATCGAGCCACTTCCTTCTGCAGCGTTGCCTGCTGTTGAGCGGCCAGCTCTCGTAATTTGACAAGGTCGGCCTCACGCAATTGCTCCAGGCTGGCAATGCGCAAACGCTGCTGCTTGATTAACTGAGCAGCCTTGAGTCGTTGTTCCTTTTCAAGCTGCTCGGCGCGGCGAGTGGCGACCTGCTTGGCCGCGTCAGGCGCGTACCAGGTATCTTCGGCCACCATTTGCAGGCGCTCGGCGGGCACGGTTTGCGATGCCTCCTCTTCAACCAACAGCCCCAACTGGTTGCGCTTGATACGATCACGCAACATCACGAAGTGATTCTTGCCAGGCGTCAAGTCAGGGTCCCACAAATGCATCTGGTGCCAGGACACCGGGCATTGGCTACGACAGGCCAGACGAATCGGCCCGGCGCCGAGGTCCGGCCCGCGCCCGGTGCGTTCGGCAAGGCTGCGCAGCGGAATATTCCAGCCGCTGTCGGCTGATCCGTCCTCGTCGAAATCGAGATAAAAGAAAACCGCTGCGCGAATCTGCAGTCGAGGGTTAATCAGCACATACGCGACCCGCATCTGCTGATCGGCAAATTCCCGCATGCTCACCACCCCATCGAGCATGGCCTCGAACTCGGGGTAGAGCATTTCCTTGCAGACGCCGCCATCATTGAAGAACAGTACGGCCTCGACCGTCTGCGGTTTGATCTGCATGCTCGGCTTCCTCAACAACTTGAAACGGCCCGCGGGAATCCGCGCTGCGGGTTCGTGGCGCCCCGCTAGCCCATGGTTGGCGCAAAGTGTAGGGGAAAAAGCGAAACCGGCAATGTGACTGGGTTGGCAGCGACTTCGGCGCCAGGAGCCGCTGTCGAAACACCACCGGTAAAGTGTGAACGGGTCGGACTAAGCCGGTCGGCCTTTCAATGCCGCGAGTTGAGGTGCCAGGCGCCGGCCCATCTCCTCACCGAGCGCCTGCAGCCCGCTCATCGGCCGAACCATCACCTCGAAATCGGTGATCAGCCCCGCTTCATCGAAGCGAATCATATCGATGCCCTTGAGTTGGCGGTCACCGACGCGCGCGCTGAACTCCAGCACGACATCTGCCCCATCGGCGCTAGCCAACTCGCGGTGATAGGCAAAGTCTTCGAACACCGTTACGACTGTATTCAGGATCAGATTGACCGCTGCCGCACTCTCGTAGGGCACGAAAGCCATCGGCGAGCGGAATACCGCCTGCGGATGCAAGAGCTCCGGTAGCCGGCTCAGATCTCCGGCTGCAATCATCTGATGCCACCGCGTCAAGGTTTCGCCAGCGGCCGGTTGTAGCGCAAGGGATGTACTCACATCGTCGCTCCTATACGAAAAAGTCCCGCCAAACAGGCTGTATGAGAAGCGGGACTTGTCTGGATCAGACATCGGCGGCTAGCCGCGAACCCTGGTTGATGGCGCGCTTGGCATCGAGTTCTGCGGCGACATCGGCCCCACCGATCAGGTGAACCTGCCGCCCGGCCGCCTCGAGCTCGGCCTGCAATTCACGCAACGGGTCCTGACCGGCGCAGACAATGACCGTATCAACCGGAAGCACCTGGGGCTCACCATCGCCCACACGGATATGCAGGCCTTGATCGTTGACCGCCAGGTATTCGACGGCACTGATCATCTGAACGTGCTTGTTCTTCAGGCCCGTGCGGTGAATCCAACCGGTTGTCTTGCCCAGGCCATTGCCGACCTTGGATTTCTTGCGCTGCAGGAGATAAACCTGTCGTGCCGGAGCGTGCGGCTCCGGCCGAACACCCGCCACTCCCCCCCTAGCTTCCAGCGCGAGATCGATACCCCATTCACGCCAGAACGCCTCTCTGTCGAGACTGGTCGAGAGGCCGTTGTGTGTGATGAATTCCGACACGTCGAAGCCGATCCCACCGGCCCCGATCACGGCCACATGTTGCCCAACGGGCTTGCGTTGCAGGATTGCGTCGATGTAGCTGATCACCATTGGATGATCAATGCCCGGGATATCCGGTGTGCGCGGCGCAATACCGGTTGCCAGGATGATTTCATCGAATCCGCCGGCCAGCAGGTCAGCCGCACTGACGCGGGTATTCAGACGGACGTCGACGCCAGTGCTCTGCAGCTTGCCTTTGAAGTAGCGCAGGGTTTCGAAGAACTCTTCCTTGCCCGGCACAAGTTTGGCGATATTGAACTGACCGCCAATCTCACTCGAGGAGTCGAACAGCGTCACCTGATGGCCACGCTCCGCCGCTACGGTAGCAGCCGCCAAGCCAGCCGGGCCGGCACCCACAACTGCAATCTTCTTGATCATGGTGGTGGGGATGTAATTGAGCTCGGTCTCATAGCATGCCCGTGGGTTGACCAAGCAGGTGGTCAGTTTGCCGCTGAAGGTATGGTCCAGGCAGGCCTGGTTACAGCCGATACAGGTGTTGATGGTGTCGCTGCGGTCCGCCGCCGCCTTGTTGACGAAATCCGGGTCGGCAAGAAACGGACGCGCCATGGACACCATGTCCGCATCACCCTCTGCCAGGACCTGCTCGGCGACTTCCGGCGTGTTGATGCGGTTGGTAGTAACCAGCGGAATGCCAACTTCACCGCGAAGTTTTGCCGTTACCTTGGTAAAGGCCGCGCGAGGCACCTTTGTGGCAATTGTCGGAATGCGGGCTTCGTGCCAGCCAATTCCCGTGTTGATCAAGGTGGCGCCGGCTTGTTCAATGGCCTTTGCCAGCATCACTACCTCGTCCCAAGTGCTGCCGCCTTCCATCAGATCGAGCATCGACAGGCGATAAATGATGATGAACTCGGGACCGACCGCTTCGCGTACGCGACGGACAATTTCAACCGGCAGACGCATACGGTTTTCGTAGCTGCCGCCCCAACGGTCGGTGCGGTGGTTGGTGTGAGCTACCAGGAACTGGTTAATGAAGTAGCCTTCCGATCCCATGATCTCAACGCCGTCATAGCCAGCCGTCTGAGCCAGACCTGCGCAGTTGACGAAGTCACGGATCTGCTTTTCGATGCCCTCTTCGTCCAGCTCGCGCGGCGTAAAGGGGTTGATCGGTGCCTGGATGGCGCTAGGTCCTACCAGCTGCGGACTGTAGGCATAACGCCCGGCGTGGAGGATCTGCATACAGATCTTGCCACCCGCCTCGTGCACTGCCTGGGTGACCACCTTATGCTCTTCCGCTTCCTCCGGGCTCGATAACTTGGCTGCTCCGGCGCGTACCGAACCTTCCTCGTTCGGCCCGACCCCACCGGTGACGATCAGGCCTACGCCTCCACGGGCCCGCTCGGCGAAGAAGGCGGCCATCCGCTCGAAACCGTTGGGCATCTCTTCCAGGCCGGTGTGCATCGAGCCCATCAGTGTTCGGTTACGCAACGTGGTAAAACCAAGGTCTAGCGGAGCCAGCAGATGCGGAAAAGCAGTCATGTTCGTTCCTCGATCAGGCGGCACAGCCAGTGCCAGAAATACTTCGGTCGGTCGCCACGCCTCTGCTGGGCGCAGTCGCAATGCCGTGAAGATAAACAGCACCTGCCGCGCGCTCAATGACCGGAAATTACAACTATCTGACTGAAAAGCGCAAAACGCTTGGCAAACGGCAGCACGATGCTAGGCTCTGCCCTACACCTTCAGTTCTGTATCCCATGCGCCCCTATAGCAAATTGCTCGGCGTCGCCGTTCTCGCCCTGGCGGCGCTCATCATCTACCTCGACTGGACCCGTGATCGTCGCAGTGGACCTTTGCTGTCCGATCTGCGGATCTTGCCAATCGAGAGTCAGGGCCAGCCGAGTGAGACCGGCAACCTGCTCGGCATCGAGACCCGACTGATGCCGGCGGACTACCAGAGCCGCGAACGATTGCGGTTGAAGTTCGCCACCTACCTGGACCAAGCGCGAGGAGCCGGACTGCTGAATGACCGAACCGTCGTAATTCTGCCCGAGCATGTCGGCACCGGCTTGTTCGCCCTCGGCGAGAAGCCTGAAGTCCAGCAGGCCCGTACGCTACGCGACGCCATGCAATGGATGGCGCTAAGCAACCCCTGGGACTACCTGCGGGCATTGCTGGATAACGAAGGTGATGATCGCCGCACCGAAGCGGTTCTGAAGCTCAAGGCAGGGGAAATGGCCGATGATTATCAGGAAATTTTCGGAGGTCTGGCGAAAGCGTACGGCGTAACGCTCGTCGCTGGCTCGATCGTGCTGCCCGAACCCTATCTGGACAAGGGTCGCCTGCGGAGCGGTAGCGGGCCGCTTCGGCAGGTCAGCCTCACGTTTATGCCGGACGGCGATGTGCTGGGCCCGCTGCAGTACAAGAAGCATCTGAGTCGCTACGAGCGCCGTTACAGCGAAGCGCCTGTGTACCCTGAGCCATCGGTGCTCGAGACACCTGCTGGGCGTTTGATCGTGCTGCTTGGCTGCGACGGCTATACACGGCACGTCTCAGACGAAGCCGAGTTGCTGGCCGTACCGGGGGCACGTAACGACCCGCTGAAGACCTGCGGAGCGCACCTGAGCACAACGGCAACACTCGCGCGGATGGAGGTGCAAACCCTCGGGCTGCC
Organism: Stutzerimonas chloritidismutans; assembly: GCF_038562055.1. Classification (GTDB taxonomy): domain Bacteria; phylum Pseudomonadota; class Gammaproteobacteria; order Pseudomonadales; family Pseudomonadaceae; genus Stutzerimonas; species Stutzerimonas chloritidismutans_A. The sequence continues at coordinate 109,661 of NZ_JBCFXD010000003.1, forward strand.
CTGGAACCTCGTGGGTTCACCTCGCAGACCGACAAGACACCTTCATGGCGAGCCGGTGCGATTGAACAACCTGTGGTTGCCAAGTCGACCATGAATCGTCAACGGGTTCGCCTCGGTGATCTTTCGGTCGGCTTCGTGCACAGCCTGATCAGTGCCTTGCAGGAACAACACATCGACCCCCAACCGCTGCTGGATGCGTACGGCCTCGACCATGCGCGGCTGTCGGAGCCGCGAGCGCGACTGTCCATCCCCCGCTACATGCGGCTGGGTCATGCGGCTATGCAAATGGCGGGAGATCCTGGGCTTGGGCTGGAAATGGGGCGGCTACGCAAGGCCGGTCACCTTGGACTCGTCGGGGTGACCTCAGCCCAAGCCCCTACGGTGCGCGAAGCTGCACGTGCGCTGATTCGCTACGAGCCGCTCTATGCGAGCAACTACCGAGGCGCCTCAGGATTTCATGAGGATGCGACCGGCGCCTGGCTCAGGTTCTATTCGATCAGCCCGTACAACAGCTACAACCAGTTTGTCGTAGACACAGTATTGGCGAGCTGGGTTACGCAACTGGGTGCGGTCGCGAGCCAACCGCTCACTCCGGTTGCGGTACAGATCGAGTTTCATCGCCCCAACTACGCCGTGCGTTACGAAACGTTTTTCGGAAAACCCGTCGAGTTCGCAGCCGAGCACAATCAGCTGCGGCTGGATCAGGCGACGCTGGCGCTCCGTAACCCGGAACACTGCCCGGGCACCTGGCGCCAGCTTCTCGAGCTTTGCGAAGCTGAACTGGAGCTCCGCACCCGCACCCGCAGCCTCCGCGAGCGCGTGGCTCAGCTGCTCGGGCCAATGCTCAAGGGCCAGGAACCTGATCTGCAGCAGGTCGCAGGAAGGTTGCAACTGCCGCCCTGGACACTGCGAAGAAAGTTGGATGAAGAAGGCACCAGCTACCGCGCCATTCTCAATGACACTCGGCGAGATCTCGCAATGGCTTACATCCGCGACACCGAATCGGCGTTCGGCGAGATCGCCTGGTTACTCGGGTTTTCTTCCGCGGAAGCCTTTCAGCGGGCATTCAAACGTTGGAGCGGACAGACGCCGGGAGAGTACCGGCGCGCACAACGGCGAGCCGAGTGATCTGTCAAAGCTCGAACGCGTCGTCAGCAGGCTCTGGCCCATCCTGCTCAGATGCATGCAATTCGAGTATTTCGTCTTGATAGTCGTCCATAGAAACGATCCTCTTATCAGGTTTGCCTAGTTCTGCTTTTCAAAGTCCATGCCAGCGAAACTAACCTGCATACATGACGGAAACATGAAGCACTTCACAGCGCGGATGACCATTAAATAGCCTGAGCAGGCTGTAGCCACAACGCGCCATATCGCCGCACGTTCGCTCATAGGCTCTAGCTCGGTGATCAGGGCGAGGTCAAGCCCGCTGCAGTCATCGCCTGGCGCAGCAGCCAAGCCACTACTCCCAGGGCGAGTACGCTTGCTGACCAGATCAGAACCAACCAGGTCATGCGCTTCCACAGCGGCTTGGGCTCGGCTGCACCGCTTTCGTGCTTGTTTTGCATATATCGCTCCGTGACGGCCCGTTTCAGTGATAGCCGTCGTCTGCACTGACCTTTCCGCGAAACACGTAATAGCTCCAGGCGGTATACATGAGGATCAGCGGAATGATTAGCAGCGCCCCGACCAAGGTGAACCCCTGGCTCTGGGGTGGCGCAGCAGCGTCCCAGATGGTGACCGATGGTGGAATGATGTTTGGCCAGAGGCTGATCCCGAGTCCGCTGTAACCCAGAAAGATCAGCGCCAGGGTAAAAAGGAACGGAGAATAATGGGCATAACGCTTGATTGATCGCAGCAGTCCGAAGGTGCATGCCAGCACCAGAATCGGCACCGGCAGGAACAGGATCAGATTTGGCATGCTGAACCAGCGCTCAGCGATATCAGGATGGGTTAGCGGCGTCCAGATACTGACGATGCCGGTAACGGCCAGTACCGCCCAGACCAGCGGAATGCCGATGTCATGCATGCGTTTCTGCAGGTCGCCGGCGGTTTTCATGATCAGCCAGGTGCAGCCAAGCAAGGCATACGCAACGATCAGGGCCAGGCCGCAGAACACCGAGAATGGCGTCAGCCAGTCCAGCGGGCCACCGGCATAAGCGCGATCAGCCACAGGGAAGCCATGGATGAAGGCACCCAGTGCGACCCCCTGGAAGAACGTCGCGGCCAGCGAGCCACCAACAAAGGCCTTGTCCCAGACGTGCTGTCGGGCTGCGCTGGCCTTGAAGCGAAACTCGAACGCCACACCGCGAAAGATCAACCCCATCAGCATGAAGATGATCGGCAGGTACAGCGCCGAAAGCACGACCGAATAAGCCAGCGGGAACGCGGCGAACAGCCCTGCCCCACCCAAGACCAGCCAGGTCTCGTTGCCGTCCCAGATCGGCGCCACGGTGTTCATCGCGACATCGCGCTCGGAAGTATCGGCCAGAAACGGAAAGAGGATGCCAATACCCAGATCGAACCCATCCATCACCACGTACATCATGATGCCGAAGATGATGATGACGGCCCAGATCAGCGAAAGATCAATACCCATAACTCAGTTCCTCTCGCCCAGTTGGTCACCATGATCGTGAGGGATCGCCTCGTCTGCAGCGGACAGCGGCCGCATGGGTGTGCGCTTCTCTCCCGGCCCACCGGCGCCCTTCTCGTTGCCTTCATTGATGATTGGCCCTTTGCCGATCAGACGAAGGACGTAGACGAAACCAATGCCGAACACCGCAAAGTAGATCAGGACGAACATCGCCAGGGTCAGCCCCAGTTGCCCAGCGCTATGGTTGGATACCGCATCGGCGGTCCGCATGATCCCGTACACCACCCAGGGCTGTCGCCCAACCTCGGTGGTGAACCAACCGGCGAGAATGGCAAGGATCCCCGACGGGCCCATCAGCAATGCGAGACGCAAGAAGGGTTTGGAGTGAAACAGCCTGCCACTGCGGCGCAGCCAAAGACTCCAGAAACCGGTGAGAATCATCAGCAGCCCCAACGCGACCATGATCCGGAAGGTCCAGAAGACAATGGTTGAATTGGGCCTGTCCTCCTTAGGGAAGTCCTTCAGCGCGGGGATCTGCTCGGTCAGGCTGTGCTTGAGAATCAGACTGCCCAAATAAGGTATTTCGACCTTGTAGCGCGTTTCTTCCCGCTCCATGTCCGGCCAGCCAAACAACAGTAGCGGCGTTGGCTCACCTGAAGCGTTATCCCAGTGACCTTCCATAGCGGCGATCTTGGCGGGCTGATGCTCTAAGGTGTTGAGGCCATGGAAATCCCCCACCACTGCTTGGATTGGCGCAACGATCAGCGCCATCCACATTGCCATGGAAAGCATCTTGCGCACTGCGGGGTTGTCGTTGCCGCGCAGCAAATGCCAGGCGGCAGAGGCGCCTACCATGAAGGCCGTCGCAAGAAACGCGGCAATCGCCATGTGGGTCAGACGGTAAGGGAACGACGGGTTGAAAACGATGGCGAACCAGTCCACTGGAATCACGATGCCATCGATAATCTCGTGACCCTGCGGGGTATGCATCCAGCTGTTGGATGCCAGGATCCAGAAGGTCGAAATCAAGGTGCCGATTGCGACCATCAACGTCGAAAAGAAATGCAGCCCGGCGCCGACGCGGTTCCAGCCAAACAACATGACTCCGAGGAAACCGGCCTCGAGGAAGAACGCGGTGAGCACCTCATAAGCCAGCAACGGCCCCGTGACGCTTCCGGCAAACTCGGAATAGGCACTCCAGTTCGTGCCGAACTGGTATGCCATGACGATGCCGGAGACAACCCCCATACCGAAGTTGACGGCAAAAATCTTCAGCCAGAAATGGTAGAGATCTCGATAGACCTGACGCTTGGTTTTCAGCCACAAACCTTCCAACACCGCCAGGAAACTCGCCAAACCAATAGTGATCGCCGGAAAGATAATGTGGAACGAAATTGTGAAAGCAAACTGGATCCGCGCAAGCTCAAGCGCTTCCAAACCGAACATTAACCACCCCTCGTCAGTAAGCCACCAGCCCCTGGCTTGTTAGTCAAAGCACGCATTACTGACAGCATTAAACCGCAAGGGTGCGTCGATTACCCCGTTACAGGTTGACGCAGGTCAAGGTAACTACTCGAAGATTGTGGTCAGGACACCCACTGGCGCTTTGCTGTTCCGGCATGTGCAGCACCGATCACGCCTTGAATGGCAGCGCACCAGAACGTCGGAAAGCACGTCATGGTTTGCGTCAACAAGGCATCACCACCCAGCATCAGCCCCGGAAGTAACCCACCTTGCGATTCAACTCCTGAGCGAGCGTCGTGAGGTCTCGACTTGAGGCTGCGACTTGATTGGAGGCAGCAGAACTGGCGACGGCCGAATCATGGATGCGCGTGACGCTCTGGTTCACCTCCTCGGCCACCGCACTCTGCTCTTCAGAGGCCGTTGCGATCTGGGCGTTCATTTCGTTGATCGAGCCAACCTCTTGGCGAATCTTCGACAGCGCCCCCTCTGCCTCGTGGGTTTGCTCAACCGTCTGTTGCGCCATTCGCCTGCTGGCCTGCATCACCTCTGCCGCCTTGCCTGCTCCAGCCTGCAAGGACTCGATCATTTCACTGATCTCGCTCGATGACTGCTGAGTTCGGTTAGCCAGCGATCTCACCTCGTCAGCGACGACCGCGAACCCTCGGCCGTGCTCCCCGGCGCGCGCCGCCTCGATGGCAGCATTCAGAGCCAAAAGGTTGGTCTGCTCTGCAATGGCCGTGATGACCTGGAGAATTTTTTCGATGCTGCCGCTTTGCTCGGAAACCTGGCTAACCGTTTCGGTGGCCTCCTCAAGCACCTTGGCCAAATTGTGAATCGATATCGCCGTTTCACCCACCACACGGGTTCCAGTTTCGACTTGCTCGTCGGCACTTTTGGCTGCAGTCGCCGCGCGGGCAGCGAAGTTGGCGACTTCACTGACGGTAGCTGCCATCTGATTGATGGCGGTCGCCACCTGCTCGGCCTCAGCGGACTGCTGCTGGATCTGCTGATTGCTGTTGGACGATGAGGTCAGCAGTTCTCCTGACGCCACGCCAAGCCCGTCTGCGGCCGCACGAACTTCGGCGATGATGCCGGTCAATCGGCTGGCCATTTTTGCAGTCGCACCCATGACGCTGTCAGGATAGCGGGTGAGAATCACCTGGCCGAGGTCGCCATCGGCGAGATTACCGATCACTCGAGCCACTTCATCTGGTTCTGCACCAAGGGTTGATCGCAGCTTGCGGATGATCAGCGCTGCGATCGCCGTGCCCAACAGAATGGCTATGCCAGTGACAGTGACAATGAGCATGAGAAAGCCGCTAGCCGTATCTCGTACCACGGTCACTTGCTGATTGATGGACATCTCCTGATGATCGATAAAGGCATTGATCAAACGCAGCCACTCGTTGTAGCCGCCCGCGACGTTTTCCAGGAGAAAGGCGTAGGCTCGTTCCGAGCCTTGAGCGAACCGCATGTCGACGACTTGCCGGGTCAGGTCGTTGGTCTTCGCTTCAACCGCTTCGATCTGCCCCATCAGTTGAAGCTCGATGGGGTCAGCGCTGCGCTGGGCCAACATTGACTTCATCGGACCGGCCGAGTCGGCATACATTTTTGCAAGGCGGTCGATTTCAGCTACCCGATTACGCGCAAAACTCGGGTCTGCCGCGCTTACCGCGTCGCGCACTGCAATCGCCCGGTCATGAACGCTTCCTCGGAAGTTGATCGCGTAGCGCTGCTTCAAACCTGCCTGAGAACTGATGCTTTTCATGGTCTGATCAATGGTATCGACCTTCAACGCACTGATCATCGCGACAACCGCCATCAACGCGAGAACGACGAAAAAACCAAGACCGAGGCGCCTGGACACTGACATATGCTTGTTCATGATGAGTCTCTGTATGGGAGCTGTTAGGCAGCCGGCGATGTAGATCGTTACGGCGCTCCATCAGAAAACCTGAGCAGACCATAACCTGTACAGGAAGATGGCATATTGATATAGCCTTGTACAAGTATTTCGCTTTTTTCCACCCGAACGGACTTTGATGCAGCCTGTAAACAACATACTAAGCGCGCAAATCCTTCACGCAGCGCCTTGCATGTACAAGTTTTTTTAGAATTCAGCTTGAAACAATACGCGAGCAGGCCCACAGGGCAGATGCTTGCGCATGGGTGAGGCAGATGAAATGACAGAATTGAGCATGAGGAAGTTAGAAACGAAAAAAGCGGCCCTAAGGCCGCTTTTCGCGTGGCTTCCGCAAATGGGAAGCAGATGTGGCGCAGCGGACGGGACTCGAACCCGCGACCCCCGGCGTGACAGGCCGGTATTCTAACCGACTGAACTACCGCTGCGCGTCGGCCGGACTTTCGTCCGATTCGCAAAACTTCAACGTTCAACCGTTGTGACTAGTGGCTGATCGCCCTGCGAGGCGCGCAATTTACGCATCCCCCATAACCAAGTCAACACTGTGCCGCGATTATTTATAAAAAAATAACGGCGAACCTCAATGGTCACTGTAACTGACCGGCCGTTCGGCACCTTTTGCCTGAAAAACAGTCAGTTGCACTGGCATACTCAAGTGCTTGTTTGTCACGGTCTGGGTCTACACTGCCAGCCAGGCCCGCCGCTTGCAGCTTCCGGGATCCAAACAAGCGGTCACGATCATCAATTACTTGGTTTCATGGAGCGCCTAAGCTTGGCTTCCCCCGCTGCACTGCAGAAAGTTCGCCAGTACGCGCCCCTGGTCGTTAGCGCAGTCGTCGTCGTGCTATTCGGCCTCTATCTGGCAGGCCAGATCATGACCTGGCTCAGACTGACTCAAACGCCGCCTGCCGCTATGTTGGACGATCGCCGACCTGCCGGGGCCGCACTTGACCTCGAGCGAATGGAGCAGCTATTTGGAGCTCCTCCTTCAACCGGCCAGAGTTATAGGCCCAGCGAATCGAGTTCTAATCTAACCTTGCTAGGCAGCTTCGTTCATGCGGACCCGGCTCGGTCGACCGCAATCATTCAGCTGAGCAGCCAAACGCCACAGCTTTACCGTATTGACCAGGAGCTTGAATCAGGGGTGCGCCTGTACAGCGTTCACCCGGACAGAGTCGAAGTGAAGCGTGGTGGGCGTATCGAGAGTTTGTTTTTCCCAAGCGTTCGCTCCCCCACGGCCGCGCTCGATAGCCTGCCCGACTATAGTGAGCCAGCGGAGGAGGAAGTACTCGATCCGCAAGCAGAGATGCTTCAACAGCAGATGGAAGCACTCCGGCAACAAATGGAAGGGACGACAAGCCCGCCAGAAACCATGCCCTCCGACGAACAAACCACGGAAGACAACTGACCGATGCTGCCATTTTCCTCCCGCCCGCTTATTGCGTTACTCGCCGCCGGTCTGCTCTCCGCTCCCCTGCCTCTGTACGCCGCCGACCCAGGAATCGAGCCGAGCGAGACACAACAGGACGGCTGGACGATCAACCTCAAGGATGCAGATATCCGGGCCTTCATCGACCAGATAAGTCAGCTGACCGGGCAGACATTCATCGTCGATCCTCGAGTAAAGGGACAAGTGAGCGTCGTGTCGTCAACGACCCTCTCGCTTGAAGAAATCTACCAGCTCTTTCTTTCAGTCATGGCCACCCACGGCTTCAGCGTGCTCACTCAGGGTGAAGTCGCTCGAATTGTGCCCAATGCTGAAGCCAAGTCGGAGGCTGGCGGGGGGCCGACCGGTGGAGATCTACTGGAGACCCGCGTCATCCAGGTCCAGCACACTTCTGCCACTGAATTGATTCCATTGATCCGTCCCCTGGTGCCGCAATATGGACATCTTGCGGCTGTCAGCTCGGCCAACGCGCTGATCATCAGCGACCGCAGCGCCAACATCGCGCGCATCGAAGACCTGGTACGACAGCTCGACAAAGCCCAAAACGACGATTACTCGGTGGTGAATCTGCAATACGGCTGGGCCGTCGACATCGCTGAGGTTCTGCGTAATACCTTGGCGCGCGGCGAAGCCAAAGACACCGCCGGTGCACAGATCATTGCCGATTCGCGCACCAACCGCCTGATCTTTACCGGACCGGAACTGGCGCGTCAGAAGTTGGCCAGCCTGGCCAAGACACTCGATTCGCCCAGCACGCGCTCCGCCAATACACGGGTGATTCGCTTGCGCCACAATGACGCCAAATCGCTTGCCGAGACGCTCGGAGACATTTCCGAAGGGCTCGCCACGCCTGGGGATGGCGAAACCCAGAGTGGACGCCAGCAGAACATACTCATACGCGCAGACGAGAGCCTTAACGCTCTGGTCATGCTGGCCGAACCGGAACTGATCTCGACGCTCGAATCGATTGTTCGCCAGCTTGACGTACCACGGGCGCAGGTGATGGTGGAAGCTGCCATCGTCGAAGTATCAGGTGACATCACCGACGCGCTTGGCGTGCAGTGGGCCGTGGATGCGCGGGGAGGCACTGGCGGAGCCGGTGGCGTCAGCTTTGGCAACACAGGTCTCTCTATCGGTAGTGTACTGAACGCCATCAATGACAATGAGATCCCAAGCAATCTGCCTGACGGCGCCATCATCGGCGTTGGCACGCGTAGCTTTGGTGCACTGATTACCGCCCTGTCTGCCAACAGCAAGAGCAACCTGCTCTCCACACCAAGTCTGCTGACGCTAGACAATCAGGAAGCCGAGATTCTGGTTGGCCAGAACGTGCCGTTCCAAACCGGCACCTACACAACCGACGCGTCTGGCGCGAACAATCCGTTCACCACGATCGAGCGAGAGGATATCGGCGTCACACTTAAGGTGGTTCCGCATATCAACGAGGGCGCCACGCTGCGCCTGGAGATAGAGCAGGAGATTTCCTCAATTGCACCGTCCGCGAGCCTCTCAGCGCAGGCCGTGGATCTGGTGACCAACAAGCGATCAATCAAGAGCACCATCCTCGCTGAAGACGGCCAGGTTATCGTACTGGGCGGTTTGATTCAGGACGACGTGACCCGCACCGATTCCAAGGTCCCGCTGCTCGGCGATATCCCGCTGTTGGGTGCGTTGTTCCGCTCCACCCAGGAAAGTCATATCAAACGCAACTTGATGGTGTTTCTTCGCCCGACAGTGATTCGCGACCGTGCCGGCCTGGCCGCGTTGTCCGGCAAAAAGTACAGCGACATCCGAGTCATTGAGACCAGCCCAGGCAGCCCGAGTATCCTGCCAGCCACGCCAGAAGGTCTGTTCGATGGGCAGGGACAGCCGGCCCCGGCAATCGACCTGCGCTCCAACGAGCCCAGCCAGCGTAGCCGTATGCCCGCTACACCGGCAACACAGCGCGCGCCACAGAGCTTCACTCCACAACCGCAGCCCCAGGCTCAGGCGCCAGTTCGCTCAGGCTGGGCAGTGCAGCTGGCGAGCCTGCAAAATGGCGACAGTGCGCGGGCGCTGGAGAGCAAGCTGCGCGAGGAAGGTTTTGAGGTCTACCTGCGCATCACCGGGCGCACGCACCGGGTGTTCGTGGGCCCGATAGAAAGTCGGCAGGAAGCCAGCCGGATTCGGGACCAACTCGCGGTCGAACAGCGGCTTGATGGTTTCGTGGTGAATTTCGAACCGAAGAAGAACTGAACAACTGACACTCGACACCAAAGGTTGCCTCGGCCTCCTACACGCAATAAAAGAACCCCGCTTTAAGCGGGGTTCTTTTATTGCGGCATCGATCTAAAGCGCGGCCAATCCTCGCCCGAGATCGGCTTGCAGGTCAGACACGTCCTCAAGCCCCACAGCTACACGAATCAAGCTATCACGGATCCCTGCTTTGGCTCGGTCTTCGGCAGATAGCCGCCCGTGGGTGGTGGATCCGGGATGGGTAATGGTGGTTTTGCTATCACCCAAATTCGCCGTGATTGAGATCAAGCGAGTGGCATCGATGAAACGCCAGGCGCCCTCTTTGCCCCCGGTTACTTCGAAGCTCAGGACTGCGCCGAAGTCTTTCTGCTGACGCTTGGCCAGTTCGTGTTGCGGATGGCTAGGCAACCCTGCGTAATAAACTTTCTCGACGCCCGGTTGATGCTCCAGCCACTCCGCCAACGCGCGCGCACTGGCACAGTGGGCCTGCATACGCAGGCGCAACGTTTCCAAACCTTTGAGAAATACCCAGGCGTTGAACGGGCTCAACGTCGGTCCTGCTGTACGGAGGAACCCCACTACTTCCTTCATGTGTTCGGCGCGACCAGCAACCACACCGCCGAGACAGCGGCCTTGGCCATCAATGTATTTCGTGGCGGAATGAATGACGATATCGGCACCCAATGCCAGTGGCTGCTGCAAGATGGGCGTGCAGAAGCAATTGTCCACCGCGAGCATGGCATCATTGCTGTGACACAGCGCTGCCAGCTCGGCGATATCCACCAACTCGGCCAACGGATTTGAGGGGGACTCGACGAAAACCAATCTGGTATTGGGCTTGAATGCTGGCGCCCAGTCGGCAAGATCGGTAAGCGGTACATAATCGACCAGCAGACCGAAGCGCTTGAGGTATTTCTCGAACAACGAAACCGTAGCCCCGAAAACGCTGCGCGATACCAACACATGGTCGCCGGCAGAGCACAGGCTCATCACCATGGCCAGAATCGCGGACATCCCCGACGCGGTCGCTACGGCCTGCTCGGCGCCCTCCATGGCTGCAATACGCTCTTCGAATGCTCGCACGGTGGGGTTGGTATAGCGTGAGTAGACATTCCCCGGCACCTCACCAGCAAAACGCGAAGCTGCGTCAGCCGCACTTCGGAACACATAGCTGGACGTGAGGAACAACGCTTCGCCATGCTCCCCCTCAGGCGAGCGGCGCTGGCCCGCTCGAACAGCCAGCGTATCCATGCTCACACCGGACAAATCACTGTCCAGACGGCCTGCGTCCCAGTCGGTTGTCATAGTCATTTCCACCCTGGACCGTAGCGGCAAAGCCGCCGGGTCGATCAGTTGTTATACAGGTCGATGATGGCGCTGCCGGCGACACCCTTGCTCTTGCTCAGGTCATTGCGAGCCTGTTCGATCTTGTGCAGATAGACGTCATCGATGTCGCCGGTCACATACTTACCGTCAAACACTGCGCAATCGAAGTTATCAATCTTTACCTTACCGCCGCCAACAGCCTCGATCAGGTCCTGTAGGTCCTGATAGATGAGCCAGTCGGCCCCAATCAGCTCAGCGACCTCTTCGGTGCTGCGATTGTGCGCGATGAGTTCGTGTGCACTGGGCATGTCGATGCCATAAACGTTCGGATACCGAACTGCTGGCGCGGCAGAACAGAAATAGACGTTTTTTGCCCCAGCTTCGCGAGCCATCTGGATGATTTGCTTGCAGGTCGTACCGCGGACGATGGAGTCATCCACAAGCATTACATTCTTGCCACGAAACTCGAGGTCGATGGCATTGAGCTTCTGCCGTACTGACTTCTTGCGCGCGGCCTGACCGGGCATGATGAAGGTCCGACCGATGTACCGATTCTTGACAAAGCCTTCGCGAAACTTCACGCCAAGCCGGTTCGCCAGTTCCAAAGCAGCCGTGCGGCTGGTGTCGGGAATAGGGATGACCACGTCGATGTCGTGTTCGGGACGCTCCCGGAGGATTTTGTCAGCCAGTTTCTCGCCCATGCGCAGGCGAGCCTTGTATACCGACACGCCATCCATCAGCGAATCCGATCGCGCCAGATAGACATGTTCGAAGATGCAGGGGGCGTAGAGCGGGTTCGGCGCACACTGACGGGTGTGCAGCTTGCCATCTGCCGTGATGTAGACGGCTTCGCCTGGGGCGAGATCGCGAATCAGCGAAAAGCCCAGTACATCCAGCGCGACGCTCTCAGAAGCGATCATGTACTCCACACCCTGATCCGTGTGACGCTGGCCGAACACGATTGGCCGTATTGCATGCGGATCGCGAAAGCCAACGATGCCATAACCGGTGACCATGGCCACTACGGCATAGCCGCCCACGCAACGCTCATGCACCTTTGCAACGGCGGCAAAGACATCCTCCTCGGTGGGCTGCAACTTGCCCCGCACTGCCAGCTCATGGGCGAAAACATTGAGCAGCACTTCCGAGTCTGAATTGGTGTTCACATGGCGCAGGTCGGACTCGTAGATTTCCTTGGTCAACTGGTCGACGTTGGTCAGGTTGCCGTTGTGCGCCAGCGTGATGCCGTAAGGGGAGTTCACATAAAATGGCTGCGCCTCTGCCGAGCTCGAGCTGCCCGCGGTGGGATAACGCACATGACCGATACCCATGTTGCCTACCAGCCGCTGCATATGGCGCTGCTGGAAGACGTCCCGTACCAGCCCGTTGTCCTTGCGCAGAAACAGTTTGCCGCTGTCACTGGTCACGATTCCGGCGGCGTCCTGCCCACGATGTTGCAGTACGGTAAGCGCGTCATATAACGCCTGGTTGACGTTCGACTTACCGACAATGCCGACAATGCCACACATGCAAGGAACCTCTCAGTTGTTACAGGCTGATCCGGACATAGCACAGGCTTTAGCCTTGACACGTCCTTCTAATGATTGCTCGCCTCAGTTTGAAGCATCGAGCGAGCCGGCCACCCACTGACTTCCAAACCCGAGAATCAGGTTTTTCGACCAGTCAGCAACCAACAGAAAATGCGGTAGCAGTGTCGACTCTCGCCACCAGGGATCCTGCTGGACAGGGGCAAGACTGAGCAGGCCAACCAATACCACGACCAACAGCCCGCCTCGGGCCGCGCCGAATACCATGCCAAGGAAACGATCAGTACCGGAAAGGCCAGTGACCCGCACCAATTCTCCGATGAGGAAATTGACCAGTGCTCCAACTAACAAGGTCAGCACGAACAGAATCACGCACGCCGCAATGACCTGAAAGGAAGGTGTGCTGATGAACTCCGCGAGGTAGTGCGAGAGCGCGCCACCAAACATCCAGGCAACAACCCCGGCGATGATCCAGGTGAGCAGGGAAAGCGCCTCCTTAACGAAGCCCCGTTTCAAACTGATCAGGCTGGAAATGACCACAACGGCGATAAACGCCCAATCGACCCAGGTGAATGCCACAGGGTTTCCTGCAAAGGAGAAAGGCGGCGTATTTTAGCAGAGCGCCCGCCTGGGAGTAAGCACCGTGAAGGCGCCCTCCCGACTGGCGTTTAAACGAGGTGGAGCACCATTAAAATCAGCGTTGCTCTGGTTTAAAACGTACTACGAATCCGTCGAGTTTATGCTGTCGTTGCAATTGATCACGCAAGCGATTGGCCTCCGCCCGCTCCACCAAGGGCCCCACGAATACTCGATTCATCCCGTCCGCAGAGCGTATATAGGCGTTATAGCCTTGAGACCGCAGAGTTTTCTGCAACTTCTCGGCGTTCTCGCGACTGGAAAGGCTGGCCAGTTGCACCGACCAACTAACCGGCAAGTTGGCAGTATCCAGCCGCTGCTCTTCCGCATTTTCCGGCATGAGCGGTGGGGCTTCGGTGACTGCCTGCTCGGGAGCTCCCGGAGCAGGCTGTGCCTCCGCTGGAACTGCATCGATCGGATTAGCGGGAATACCGGATTCGGCGACAGAGTCTTCTTCGATAATCTCGTAATCTTCAGGGATGGCTTCGACCGCTGGCTCGGGGACCTCTACAGGCTGGGTCTCAATAATCGGCGCAGCGGGTGTCTCTGGCATTGCTGGAGCATCAACAGCGATCTGCTGGTCGACATCATCTCTATTGAAAAGGATCGGTACGAATATTACCGCCAGCGCAACAAGCACCAACGCGCCTACGATACGCTGCAACAATCTTCTATCTACCAAAAGCATGCCCTCCATTCGATGCGTGCTGATCAAGCCAAGCCAGCGCCTCGGCCACACAGTAAAATGATCCAAACACCACTATCTCGTCACCCGTGCGCGCCAGCTCACACTGCTGCTGGAGCGCCTCGGATATTCCAGAACAGATAGTGACTGCCTCGCCTCGCTCCATCAATGCCGCACTCAAGTCGTCTGCCGTTCGCGACCGAGGGGTCGCCAAGGGCGCAACGGCCCAGGTGTCGAAAACGGTCTTCAGCGCATCGATGACACCCAAAAGATCCTTGTCAGCCAAAAGGCCGAAGACTGCTAGGCGGCGACCGGACGCCAGCTTCTGAAGCAGTTGACCTGCTAGATAGTCAGCAGCGTGCGGGTTATGCCCAACATCAAGCATGATCGTCAGCTCAACACCGCGCCAGCAGATAGTGCGCCGATCCAGGCGACCGGTAACACGAGTGTCTTGTAGCGCCTCGACGAGTTGTTCCGGCTGCCATGACGGTTCAAGCAACGCAACGGCTTGCAACGCTAACGCAGCGTTGTCCAGTGGCAGAGACAGCATCTGTAGATCTAGCAGCTCTAGGCTACGCCCATCGGCGGCGTGCCCACGCCAATGCCAACGGCCCGCCTCCTTGATCAGATCGAAATCGCGCCCACGGACAAACAAAGGCACAGCGGAACGGGACGCGCTTTCCAACAACGATGCTGGCGGGTCGAAGTCGCCACATACGGCCGGCTTTGTAGGGCGAAATATCCCGGCTTTTTCAAAGGCCACGCTTTCGCGGGTCGTACCAAGCCATTCGGCATGGTCCAAACCGATATTGGTAACCACCGCTACGTCCGCATCGACTAGATTTACTGCATCTAGACGCCCGCCTAACCCGACTTCAAGGACCACAGCATCAAGTGCTTCGCGCTCAAAGAGCCAAAAAGCAGCCAATGTACCCATTTCGAAATAGGTGAGGGAAACAGTGCCTCGCGCTTGCTCCACCGCCTCGAATGCTTCGCATAACGCCTCGTCCGTTGCATCCGCATCGTTAAGACGGACCCGTTCGTTGTAGCGCAACAGATGCGGCGAGCTGTAAACCCCAACCGCCTTACCCTGCCCTGCCAGCATTCGAGCAATGAAGGCGCAAGTGGATCCCTTGCCATTGGTACCCGTTACGGTAACGACCTGGCGAGCCGGGCGTGTCAACCCTAGCCTGGCGGCGACTTCGCGGCACCGTTCAAGGCCCATATCAATGGCAACAGGATGCAGCTGTTCCAGATACTCGAGCCAGCCCCCCAGGCTCCGCTCAGTCATGCGTCGGCCGTAACCAAAGCGGTTTCGCCCGGAGTCGGCAGCTGCTGAAACTGGGCCAGAAGACGCGATAGACGAGCGCGCAATTCGGAACGAGGAATGATCAAGTCAATCGCACCATGGTCAAGCAAGAATTCACTGCGCTGGAAACCTTCAGGCAGTTTCTCACGCACGGTCTGTTCGATAACCCGCGGACCGGCAAAGCCAATCAGCGCTTTAGGCTCTGCGACAATGACGTCGCCCAACATGGCGAGACTTGCCGATACACCTCCATAAACTGGGTCGGTAAGAACGGAGATGAAGGGCAATCCCTCCTCGCGCATACGGGCCAATACTGCAGATGTCTTGGCCATCTGCATAAGCGAAATCAGCGCCTCTTGCATCCGAGCCCCCCCGGACGCTGCAAAGCAGACCAACGGGCAACGTTGCTGAAGCGCAGCGTTCGCAGCACGCACAAAACGCTCCCCGACGATAGCCCCCATGGAACCGCCCATGAACGAAAACTCGAATGCACAGGCCACAACCGGCATATGCATCAAGGTCCCACTCATTGCGATCAGGGCGTCTTTTTCTCCGGTTTGCTTCTGGGCAGCGGAGAGGCGGTCCTTATATTTCTTACTATCCCGGAATTTCAGTCGATCGACTGGCTCGAGGTCTGCAGCAATCTCTTCACGGCCTTCCTTATCGAGGAATATATCCAGGCGAGTTCGCGCGTCGATCCGCATGTGATGCTGGCACTTCGGACAGACATCCAGGGTTTTTTCCAGCTCCGGGCGATAGAGCACCGCCTCACAGGACGGGCATTTATGCCAAAGCCCCTCGGGTACTGAACTTTTCTGCGTTTCCGAGCGCATGATCGAGGGGATCAGCTTATCTACCAGCCAGTTGCTCATGCTTTTTGTTCTCCACAGTTTGTCAGTCCCGCGCGTAGCGACTGCACGCACCGGCAAAATTCACGTTTGCGACCAGTGTCCAACCGGAGTCACTGCGTCGCGTCGGCACTATTCACAAAACGCTGCCACTGACAATTGCCCCTAACCCCACCAATGGCAGCTCATCATTGATGGGCCTGGACAATCCAGCCAATGGTAACTGGACGGCAAGCAACCTCCGTTCGTCACATCGACGCCCTTACCAACCGAACGAACTCCTTCACACTCGCGGCATCTTTGATGCCCTTGCTAAGTTCCACTCCCCCACTCACATCCACGGCGAACGGCCGCACCTCAGCTACGGCCTGCTGGACGTTTTCGCAAGTCAGCCCGCCGGCAAGTATCAAAGGCTTAGGGAGGTCAGCGGGTATGAGCGACCAGTCGAAAATCTCGCCAGTCCCCCCAGGAACGCCAGCAACAAAAGTGTCGAGCAGAATGGCGCTGGCACCAGCATAGCGTGCAGCCTGCCGCTGAACGTCCTCGCCCGTCTGGACGCGGAGCGCCTTGTACCAGGGCCGGCAGAAACCTTCGCAGTCGGCGGGGCTTTCATCACCGTGAAACTGAAGCATATCCAAGGGCACGGTATCGAGCGTTGTGCTGATGTCGCTACGCGATGCGTTGACGAACAAGCCGACGGTTGTGACGAAGGGTGGCAGAGCAGCAACAATATTCAAGGCCTGCTGCACGCTCACTGCCCGCGGACTTTTGGGGTAGAACACTAGACCGATTGCGTCCGCCCCGGCTTCAGCCGCAACAAGCGCGTCCTCGACGCGGGTAATTCCACAGATCTTGCTACGAACGATAGGCAACGGCGGGCACCTGCGAAAGAAGACCCCGGATGGTAACAAAAGCACCAGAGGCTGCAACCTGCATCACCCAACCCGCCGACATCCTGCACCGCCCCAGGCCCGTACGAAATTGGCCTTTTGCTTCATTGCACAAGCGCACGAACATCCGGCAGCCCTGACAGGAAGTGAGGCCCTAAAAAGCGTTCTGGTAACTGGAACTGCTCTGGGTAATCCACCTGAACGAGATACAACCCGTACGGATGAGCTGTTACCCCACCAGTACGCCTCACCCGCGACTCAAGTACCTCCCGAGCCCAATCCACGGGCCGTTCACCGGCGCCAATTGTCATGAGAACACCGGCAAAGTTACGCACCATGTGGTGCAGAAAGGCATTGGCCCGAACATCGATGACGATAAGCCTGCCGTGTTCGAGTAACTCAAGGTGATGGATTGTTTTGATCGGCGATTTCGCCTGACATTGGCGAGCTCGGAAGGCACTGAAGTCATGAGTTCCGACGAACGCTTTAGCTGCCTCACGCATGCGTGCGATGTCTAGAGGGCGGTGATTCCAGGTTACCTCTTCCGCCAGATGGGCAGGCCGTATGTGGTCGTTGTAGATCACGTATCGGTAACGACGAGCCATGGCGCTGAAACGTGCATCGAAGCTTTTCGGCATCTCCTTGGCCCAGGTCACGCTTATATCACTGGGCAGGTTCTGATTCGCACCCATGACCCACGCGTGCATGGATCGCTTCATTGGCGTATCGAAATGCACGACCTGGGCGCACGCGTGAACGAGCGCATCGGTACGCCCGGCACAACTCAACGTCACCGGGTGACCGCCAGCAACTTTGCTCAAGGCGTTTTCCAACGAAAGCTGAATGGAGGGTACGCCATCACGCTGTCGCTGGAAGCCCCGATAACGGGCACCCTTGTATTCGACCCCAAGGGCAATTCTGAAAACGTCAGCGGCAGCCGAATTGGCTGCCGCTGGGCGTACTGCTTCAATCATAGTCAGGCTAGTTTAGCGAGCATCTCTCGCGCCTCTTGCTGCTGGTTGTCACTTCCTTCACTCATCACCTCGTCCAGAATATCGCGGGCGCCCTCAGCATCACCCATGTCGATGTAAGCACGCGCGAGGTCCAGCTTGGTGGTGGTCTCATCAGTATCGGCAAAGAAATCGAAATCGTCATCAAGCGCCTCAGGTGTCGAGGCGACTGGTTCAGTCGGGTCAACCGCTCCAGTCTCCATTGCTGGCGACTGATCAAGCGGCTCATTGAAGTCGCGTGACAAATCTTCTAGCTCCGACCCGACCACCTCCAGCTCAGAGGAGAATGTCTCCGGCGCAGGCTCCGTAACAGGCTCGTCGTCCAAAGACAGATCAAACTCGTCCGGCATGTCCCTGGGCTGCTCGGGGTCAGCAAGTCCAAAGTCAAACTCATCCACTGACTCGCTCGAGGCCGGCTTCGTCTCGTCTGCAAGACCCAGCATCAAATCATCGTCAGGCGTCGGACTGGAAGATGGCTCATCTAGATCGAGGGAGAAGCCAGCCAGCTCATCATCCAGGGAGACATTGCTGGAAGTTGCCGGCTCGTCTAGATCAAACGAAAAGTCATCTGCAGCCTTGTCCTGTGCTGCAGCATCCAGGCCCGCCTCGTCGAAGTTGACGTCATCCCGCTCCACGGCGGACCCGCCGACAGGCGTAACGGAGAGGTCCGTCAGGTCATCTTCCAGTTCGAGATCATCAAGGCTCAGATCAAAATCATCATCCGCCTGTTGCTCCGCCAAGGGGGCAGGCTCTTCCAACTCAAGATCATCCAGACTGAAACTGTCGAGGTCGTCGCTCGCGGAGACAGACGCAGCCACCGCGCCAAAACCTGCGGCCGCCATTGCTGGATACCTGGCCTTGGTTTGCTCGATTTCCGCAGACGAACCACCTATTTCCCGTAGTTCTGCTTCCTGGCGGGCAAACCCCTCTCGATCACCCAGCTCGGCATAGACCTCCATGAGCTTTAGGCGCAGGTCGCTACGTTGTGGCTCGTCATTCAGAGCGTTCTGAAGCAGCTCGGCTGCCTGATTAAAACGACCGTAGGCAATATAGATGTCTGCTTCCGCCAAGGGATCGCTGCTCGTACCAGCCAGCGAGTCAGCAGAAACCTGATCAGCATCGTGAGAGGCACCCAGATCAGCAGATTCAGTGTCGGACGAATCGAGCTCATGCTGCGCAACATAAAAGCTATCAGTCGGATTGTCGGCCAGAAGACTTTCATGCAACTCAGCCTCTCTCATCGCGTTACGACGAGAAAGTACCATCAACCCGACCAGCAGAAGCAACAACGCGCTGCCACCCAAAACCCCGAGTAGAACGGGGCTACCCAACAACTCATCAACATAGCCGTCAGCTTGCGGTTCTTGCGGAGCGGAAACCGGTGCCGCGGGAGCAGCAGGCGCCTGAACATCCGGCTCAGGAGCTTCTGACTTCTCACTCTCGGGAGGCTGAGGCGCGGCGCTCGGAGCAGGATTGGCCTCAGTAGCGACTTCAGGGACAACCTCGGCCGCTTGCGTCACAGGCGTAGCGCTGGTGTCGGCTTCGTCGACCGAGGGAGACGACGAAGCAGCCACGTCAAGACCTGCCTGTGCCCCGGACGCCAGCTGTGCCTGCAACTTGGCGAGCTGGTCGTCTTTTAGCTGCATCAGGCGCTGCAGCTTATCCAACTGCCCCTGCAGATCATTTAGACGATCCTTCAGGTCGAGATTTTCTCGACGACTGGAATCAAGACTTTCTTCACTGACGGCCAGCTTGTCGCGCAACGCCGCCGCATCAGCGCCGTCCCCGCCATCGCTGCCAACGGTAGACTTACCGGCCTCTGGCGCAACCAGGCGGAGGTTATCGCCTTGCTCGCTACGCGAGGGTGCAGCATCGGCTGAGCCACGCTGGGTTGCGTCGAGCTGACGAGCAGCCGGCGCTCCAGGGCCCGAAGCCTGTCGCCAACTCGCATTCTGCTGGGCAACTTGCTGAATCGCTTCTGCTTGCGAACGACGGCCAATCTGCTCGGCGCTGGGCAAGCGAAGCACTTGGCCATTCTTCATCCGATTGATGTTGTTGCCAATGAACGCGTCGGGATTAATATCCTGAATGGCCAACATAGTCTGATGAACGGTGCCACCCAGACGGGCACGCTCTGCAATCTCCCAAAGCGTGTCGTTAGGTGTGACCTTATATTCGCCACTCTGCGACGCAGGAGTCGTGGAAGACGGAGATGTAGGCCGGGACGCGACCTGCGGGGCGGCGGGTGGCCGGGACACCGGAGCGGCGACCGGAAGTTGCGGCGCGACCGAAGCCGCAATTTCCGGCGAATACAGTGGCGGATCCAGAAGCAACGTGTACTCACGCAGAAGACGACCGCTTGGCCAGAGCACCTCAATCAGAAAATTCAGGTAGGGTTCGCGAACCGGTTTGGTCGAAGACACACGAATGACGCTTTTGCCGTCTGGGCGTAAAACCGGGGTAAAGGTCAGGTCAGTCAGGAAATACTGGCGATCAACACCTGCACGATTGAAATCTTCAGCGGACGCCAGAACCGGCACAACTTCACCGGGCGCCAGCGTCTTTGCATCCAGCAGTTCGATTTCGGCCACCAGCGGTTGATTCAGCGCAGACTTCAGCGTGACCTCGCCCAAGCCCAGCGCATAAGCCATTTCGGAAGTCAGCGCGGTAGCAGCCGCGATTGCCAGCACCAGATTGCGAACCCGAACCATTGTGTAAATCCTTGTTTTTTAACTTTTCTCGGATCTTCGAGAGGGTCTTATAGTCACTGCCTGCGCCCGCCAGGTGGCGGCTCCCCGTCAGCGATAAGCCTAAACAGCGTTGTCAGCTAGACTAATTCTTCAAACTTCCAGCAAGTATCTTTTACAGATAGTGTTTTATCAACAACTCACCAGACCAGCTGGCGCTGCTCGCCACGCCTTTTAGCGTGTTATCAGACCCAATCCACAAATTAGCTCGACGCGCAAAACTCGAGCCAAAGGATTAATCAACTGCACGACATCTCAGATGCCACTTCCACGGCATACCTCCGGGCGCGTTACCGTATAGGGAACAAACCCATCTCCATGCCCCTAGACTTAAGCCGACGAAGCGGATTGTTTGACATCGTCACGGCATAAAAAAAGCGCCGCGGAATCCCGAGACGCTTGTGATTTGACTTTTCGGGACTTATCGCTCGAGAAGAATGCGCAGCATGCGCCGCAAAGGCTCTGCAGCACCCCACAGCAGTTGGTCGCCCACAGTGAATGCGCCGAGATAATGCGACCCCATATTCAGCTTGCGCAGGCGACCGACCGGAACACTCAATGTGCCAGTTACCGAGGTCGGACTCAGTTCCTGCATACTCGCGTCTCGATGATTGGGAACGAGCTTCACCCAGGGGTTGTGCTGGCTGATCATGCCTTCGATATCCGAAATGGGCACATCCTTGTTCAGCTTGATGGTCAATGCCTGGCTGTGGCAACGCATCGCGCCGACACGTACGCAGATACCGTCAACCGGAATCGGGCTCTTGAAACGCCCTAGAATTTTGTTGGTTTCCGCCTGTGCCTTCCATTCTTCGCGGCTCTGGCCGTTCGGCAGCTCTTTGTCGATGTAAGGAATCAAGCTGCCCGCCAGTGGAACGCCGAAATTGTCTACTGGAAACGCTTCCGAGCGCTGGCATTCGGCGACCTTGCGATCGATGTCCAAGATCGCGCTAGCCGGATCAGCCAGTTCATTGGCAACCGATGCGTTGATGCTTCCCATCTGCTTGATGAGCTCGCGCATATTCTGCGCGCCAGCACCGGACGCAGCCTGATAAGTCATTGCGCTCATCCAATCGACCAACCCATGCTCGAACAGGCCACCCAGGCCCATCAGCATCAAGCTGACCGTGCAGTTGCCCCCGATGTAATTGAGGGTGCCCGCGTCCAGTTGGTGATCGATGACCTTGCGGTTGACCGGATCGAGAACAATAACGGCGTCATCGTGCATACGCAGCGTCGAGGCAGCATCGATCCAGTAGCCCTTCCAGCCAGCTTCCCGCAGCTTGGGGAAAACCTCGCTGGTGTAGTCACCACCTTGGCAGGTAAGAATTACATCGAGGGATTTCAATTCATCGATGCTGTAGGCGTCCTTGAGCGGCGCTATATCCTTGCCAATCGAAGGGCCCTGACCGCCAACGTTGGAAGTAGTAAAGAACACCGGCTCGATCAGGTCGAAATCCCGCTCCTCCAGCATCCGCTGCATGAGCACGGAGCCAACCATACCGCGCCAACCGATCAGACCTACACGTTTCATCGCAACTACACCTATATATATGGGACCCGCGTGACGGGCCGTCGACTAAGAAATACGCTTTCGGGTTCGAAAGCGCGGGCGCGCTGTCCATTTATGGCTGACACCACGCCTCGCACTCCTCGGCGTTTCCGCCTAGCCGTCGCCCACAAGCTCTATCAACGGCTGGTGCAAATGGGACCGGAGAGATTACAACTTCGCGAGCGCCGCGACTACCGCATCACCCATCGCCTGGGTATTCGCCTTTTCACACCCCTCAGACCAGATATCACCCGTTCGCAGGCCCTGGTCCAGCACGTTACTAACCGCCTGCTCGATCGCATCTGCTGCAGCGACCTGGTTGAAGCTGTAGCGCAGCAGCATCGACACCGAGAGGATCGTTGCCAGCGGATTGGCGATACCCTTGCCTGCAATGTCCGGTGCCGAACCGTGACAAGGCTCGAACATACCTTTGTTATTCGAATCGAGAGAAGCGGACGGCAGCATGCCGATTGAACCTGTCAGCATGGAAGCTTCATCCGACAGGATGTCGCCAAACATGTTGTCGGTGACGATTACATCGAACTGCTTCGGTGCGCGCACCAGCTGCATTGCGGCGTTATCGACATACATATGGCTAAGTTCAACGTCCGGATAGTCCTTACCGACCTCCTCCACCACTGCGCGCCATAGCTGACTGGATGCCAGTACGTTGGCCTTGTCCACCGAGCAGAGTTTCCTGTTGCGCACCCGAGCCATGTCGAAACCGACCTTGGCGATCCGGCGGATTTCGCTCTCGCTGTAGGGCAGCGTATCGAAAGCCATACGCTCGCCATTTTCCAGCACCTTGCTCTCGCGTGGTTGACCGAAGTAGATTCCCCCGGTCAGCTCGCGAACGATGAGGATATCCAGGCCGGACACGATCTCCGGCTTCAGGCTGGAGGCAGCTGCCAGTTGCGGGTACAGCAAGGCCGGACGCAGATTGCCGAACAACCCCAGCTGCGAGCGAATCTTCAACAGACCACGCTCAGGCCGGATAGCAGGGTCTATTGCGTCCCACTTCGGCCCGCCAACGGCACCCAGCAGGATTGCGTCCGCAGCACGAGCACGCTCGAGCGTCTCGTCAGCCAATGGCACGCCGTACTTATCAACCGCCGCCCCACCCAACTCGTCGTAGCTCAGCTCCAGGTCGAGCTGAAACTTGTCGTTAGCCAGCTTTAGCACCTTGACCGCTTCGGCCATGATTTCAGGACCGATGCCGTCGCCAGGAAGAACCAGAATCTGTTTAGACATTTAAAGATTTCCTTCTAAAAGCTGAAAGCCGCGTGTAAACCACCCTGGCTCCCAACTTCTTGTTTTATTTGATCGCGCCGAACAACCAGGGCTGGCTCTTTTGATGACCTGCTTCGAACGCCTTGATGGCCTCAGCATCCTGTAAAGTCAGGCCGATGTCGTCCAAGCCGTTCAGCAGGCAATGTTTGCGAAACGCATCGACTTCGAAGCTGTACTGCACACCGTCCGGACGGGTGACCGTTTGCGCTGCCAAGTCCACGGTGAGTTGATAACCCTCTGCAGCCTCGGCCTGTTCGAACAACTCGTCGACTTCTTCTTCTTTCAACACGATTGGCAGCAAGCCGTTCTTGAAGCTGTTGTTGTAGAAGATATCGGCAAAGCTCGGCGCGATAATCGTGCGAAAACCGTACTCTTCCAATGCCCAAGGCGCGTGCTCACGCGAGGAGCCGCAGCCGAAGTTTTCCCGAGCAAGCAAAACGCTGGCGCCCTGATAGCGCGGAAAGTTCAGCACGAACTCCTGATTCACCGGACGATGCGAGCAGTCCTGATTAGGCTGCCCGACGTCCAGATAGCGCCACTCGTCGAACAGGTTCTGACCAAAGCCAGTACGCTTGATCGACTTGAGAAATTGCTTGGGGATGATCTGATCGGTGTCGACATTAGCGCGATCGAGCGGCGCGACGAGACCGGTATGCTGGGTGAATGCTCTCATGGTGGTCTCCTCAGGCCTGCATCAATTCACGAACGTCAACGAAGCGACCAGTCACCGCAGCCGCAGCAGCCATTGCCGGACTGACCAGATGCGTTCTGCCACCGGCACCCTGGCGCCCTTCGAAGTTGCGGTTGGACGTTGACGCGCAATGCTCGCCACTGCCCAATTTGTCGGGGTTCATTGCCAGGCACATCGAACAACCGGGCTCGCGCCACTCAAAGCCCGCCTCTACAAAAATTTTGTCTAGTCCCTCAGCCTCGGCCTGTTGCTTGACCAGTCCCGAACCCGGCACCACCATCGCCTGCTTCACCGTTGAGGCAACCTTACGCCCCTTGGCCACTTCCGCGGCAGCGCGAAGGTCTTCGATACGCGAGTTGGTGCAGGAGCCGATAAAGACGCGATCAAGCTGGATGTCGGTGATCCGTTGATTGGCCTGCAGCCCCATGTATTTCAGCGCACGGGTTATGGAGTCACGCTTGACCGGGTCAGCTTCAACCGCCGGATCAGGCACGCTTTGATCAACAGCCAAGACCATCTCAGGTGACGTCCCCCAGCTGACTTGCGGCTTGATGTCTTCTGCCTTCAACTCAACGACCGTGTCGAAAACCGCGTCCTCATCCGAAACAAGTGTCTTCCAGACCTCGACAGCCTGGTCCCAGTCGGCGCCTTTGGGTGCGAAAGGCCGGCCTTCGACATAGGCGATGGTCTTCTCGTCCGCAGCCACCATGCCCACGCGGGCACCCGCCTCGATGGACATGTTGCAGATCGTCATGCGTCCTTCCATCGACAAGTCGCGGATGGCGCTGCCGGCAAATTCGAGCGCATGACCATTGCCACCCGCGGTGCCAATCTTCCCGATGACCGCTAACACGATGTCTTTGGCGGTCACGCCGAAGGGCAGCTTGCCTTCAACGCGCACCTGCATGTTCTTCATCTTTTTCGCGACCAGACACTGTGTTGCAAGCACATGCTCGACTTCCGAAGTGCCGATGCCATGGGCCAGCGCACCGAACGCGCCGTGCGTCGAGGTGTGCGAGTCGCCGCAGACCACGGTCATGCCTGGCAGGGTTGCGCCCTGCTCCGGGCCGATGACATGAACGATGCCCTGACGAATATCATTCATCTTGAATTCGAGGATGCCGAAGTCATCGCAGTTCTCGTCCAGCGTTTGCACCTGGATGCGGGAAACCTCGTCTGCAATGGCTTCCAGGCCACCCTGACGCTCGCCCTTGGTAGTCGGCACGTTGTGATCCGGAGTGGCGATATTGGCATCGATGCGCCATGGCTTGCGCGCTGCCAGGCGAAGCCCTTCGAATGCCTGTGGCGAGGTCACTTCGTGCAGGATATGACGATCGATATAGATCAGTGACGAGCCATCATCACGGCGCTTGACCTCGTGCATTTCCCAGAGCTTGTCGTAGAGCGTTTTGCCAGCCATCGGACTTTCCTCATCAGTGCGTTGGGCAATAGCCCTTTTGCTTATACGGTCATGCTACGGACCTACCACGGATTACTCAAATTCATATTTTTCATCACAATCATTCCGCTGTGGAATACTAAAGCGAAGCCAAGCAAACTACTGGAACCGGACATGGACCTCGCCAACCTCAACGCTTTCATAGCGGTCGCCGAGATGGGCAGCTTCTCCCAGGCCGCCGAACGCCTCCACCTGACTCAGCCGGCGGTAAGCAAACGCCTGGCTTCATTGGAGTCACAGCTGAACGTGCGATTGTTCGATCGGCTAGGCCGCGAGATCGGCCTGACCGAAGCCGGCAGAGCGTTGCTTCCTCGCGCATATCAGATCCTCAATGTCCTGGACGACACCCGCCGCGCCCTGACCAACCTCAACGGCGACGTCAGCGGGCGACTGACCCTGGCCACGAGCCATCACATCGGCCTGCATCGCCTCCCCCCCTTGCTGAGGCGCTTCACTCGCGCATACCCGAACGTGAATCTGGATATCCGCTTCCTCGACTCTGAGGTGGCTTACGATGAAGTCCTGCATGGGCGCGCCGAGCTTGCGGTGATCACCCTGGCGCCGCAAACCGCAGCGCCCATTCGTGCGGTCATGGTCTGGGAAGATCCGCTGGATTTTGTGGTTGCCCCCGAGCACCCTTTGGCACGCATGGGCGAAATAACCCTGGCTGATGTCGCCGGCTATCCGGCCGTGTTCCCTGGTGGGAATACCTTCACCCACCATATTGCCCAGCGGTTATTCGAGCGCGAGGGGCTGACACCCAATATCACGATGAGCACCAACTACATGGAGACGATCAAGATGATGGTGTCCATTGGGATCGCCTGGAGCGTGCTTCCACGCACGATGCTTGATGATCAGGTGGTGCGCTTGCCGCTGCCTGGCGACCAACTGGCGAGGCAGCTCGGATATATCACGCATACCGAGCGCACCCTGTCTAACGCAGCCAAGGCCTTCATGTCTTTGCTGGATGCCGACTAAGCGACTTGCACTTTGCCATCAGCTACGGATAAGTTCGGGGCACAACTACAAAATCAAAGAGAACCATGAGCACCGCCTGCCATCGACACCTTCAGCAGACCCAGCCCACCGAGGCCGCCCATGTTGCCGCCTGACACGAAGCCAGAGTCCTCACCAAGCGCAGCACCCAAACCATGGCAAGACGTAGCTCGCCTGCTATCCGTGCTCGACGGAGCGGAACTCGGCCTGTGGTCGTGGGATGTCCAACGCGGCACCATGCACTGGTCGCTCGGCACAGGAAAACTGTTCGGCCTGGATACCCCGCTGGTAGAACTATCCCCAGATCAGTATCTGAACCTGATCGTTGCTGAGGATCGCCCGCATATCGAAGCAGCTGCATATTCGGTGCTTGCCGGCCCAGAACCGCGCTTCAGTTTCAGGCACCGGGTTTGCTGGCCTGACGCTAGCGTGCGGTGGCTGGAGATCGATGGCCAACGGCAGATCAGTGACGATGGCAACACGATTCTGGTTGGCGTCATCCGCGACATCACCGATCAGCACACTCAGGCGCAGGCGCTGGAAGACAGCCAAGAGCGCCTTGAGTTGGCATTGGCCTCCGCCGAGCTGGGCAACTGGGAATGGCACATACCAAGCGACCGCCTATATGCCTCTTCCAGAGCGTCCGAACTGCAAGGCCTGATAGAGGGCCCATTCGATGGGTCGTTTCGCGAGTTTTTTCGCAGCGTCGCTGCCAATGACCGCAAGACGATGCGCACGGCATACAGCGACTTACTCGCCGGGCGCCGGCAAACCTATCAGGCCACGTATCAGGCCATCCATCTAGACGGCACCATTCGGCATCTTGAAAGTACCGCCAAGCTCTACCGAGACGAGCATGGCGCGCCATTGCGCATGGCAGGGATCATCATCGACGCCACCGAACGGGTCCTGCGCGAGCAACACCTGGCAGCCTCGGAAGCTAAATTCTCAGCTTTGTTTCAAGGCAGTCCGGATCCTATCTCCCTGTCCCGCATCCGCGACGGGGTTTTCATGGAGATCAACCCCAGCTTCAGCGTCGTATTTGGTTGGAACAGTACCGATATCGTGGGGCGCTCTGCTCCTGAAGTGGGCATCTGGCGGGACGAGCGGCAGCGAAAATCGCTGTTCGAGCAGCTAATGCGTGATCAGAGACTGGAGAACGCCGAGGCAGAGTTCCGCACCCAGGCAGGGCAGATAGTCACCTGCGTGGTTTCCAGCAGGTTCATCCGCGTCGACCGCCGCCTCTGCATCGTCACCACTTTTCGTGACATTACCAAACGACAACAGGCCGAGGCAGCGCTGAGGGCCAGCGAGATCAAATTCGCCAAGGCGTTTCATTCGAGCCCTGACGCCATCATCATCAGCGAGCGCAGCACTGGACGATTCATCGAAGTCAACGAGGGCTTTCACCGCCTCTCTGGTTACCGTCCGGAGGAAGCCATAGGCAAAACCTCTTCCGAGCTGGGCGTCTGGCCCAGCACGCAACGCCAAGAGATCCTCGAACGGCTCGAACGCGATGGCCGGGTGACAAACTGGGAGATGGTCGGCCAGGATCGTCACGGTCGCCTCAAGCAGATTGAGGTGTCGGTAGAGCCGATCGAGCTGAACAACATCGATTGCCTGCTGTTATCCGCGCGCGACATCAGCCAGCTCAAGGCGGCCCACGCGCAGATCCATCACCTGGCCTATCACGACCCGCTGACTAACCTGCCCAACCGTACGTTGTTGATGGATCGCCTGACGCAGCAGACGGCCCTGCACAAACGACACAACCTTCGCGGTGCGTTGTTGTTTCTCGACCTCGACCACTTCAAGCACATCAATGACTCGCTGGGTCACCCGGTCGGCGACGCGGTCTTGAAGATGATCACTGCGCGCCTTGAAGCCAGCATCCGCCAGGAGGACACCGTTGCCCGCCTGGGAGGCGACGAATTCGTTGTGCTGCTGACCGGCTTGACCGGCAAGCGCTCGGAAGTGACTCGCCATGTTCGCCAGATTGCCGAAAAACTTCGCACCCTTCTCGCGCAGCCTATGGTGTTCGAAGGCAATAGACTGCAGGTGACACCCAGTATCGGCATCGCCCTGATGCCGGATCACGGCGAGACACCTGCCGATCTATTGAAGCGAGCCGACATCGCCCTTTATCGCGCCAAGGATGCCGGGCGCAATGCAATCCAGCTCTTTCGCACGACCATGCAGCAAGCCGCCAGTGCGCGCCTGCAACTTGAAAGCGAGCTGCGCCTGGCGCTACAGCGCAACGAGTTCGAACTGCACCTTCAACCGCAGGTAGATGCGCGCTCCGCCAGGGTGATCGGCGCCGAAGTTCTTTTGCGCTGGCATCATCCCGAGGATGGCGTGCGCTCGCCAGCTCAGTTCATCGACGTGCTTGAAGAAAGCGGCCTGATCGTGGATGTCGGCAACTGGGTCATCAAGGATGCCTGTCGTATTGCCGCCTCGCTATTGACAAGCGGACTCGTACGCTCGGACAGCTTCAGCCTTTGTGTGAACATCAGCCCGCGCCAGTTCCGCCAAAGCGAATTCGTCGAACGGATTCTCGAGGCGCTCAAGGCCGCCGCGCTTCCCCACAGGATGATCAAGCTGGAAATAACCGAAGGCATCGTGATTCAGAATCTGGAAGACACCATCGCTAAAATGCGCCGTCTGTGCCGGCAGGGTGTGAGCTTCGCCATGGACGATTTTGGTACCGGCTATTCTTCGCTCACTTACCTGAAGCGACTACCGGTAGATGTCCTCAAGATCGACCAGTCGTTCGTCCGCGATGCGCTGGACGACCCAAACGACGCCGAGATCATTCGCGCCATTGTCGCAATGGCGCGAAGCCTCGGTCTGGAAGTGATTGCCGAGGGTGTTGAACAGCAGGCACAGCTCGACCTGCTCCAAGCGCAGGGCTGCCACCTTTACCAGGGATATTTGTTCAGCCACCCTCTTCCGCTGGCGGATTTCGGAACACTGCTGGAAGCCCATTCAGCGAGCTGAATGGCTCTTACGTGCAAAGAGAAACCCCGCTCGCAGGCGGGGCTCTCTCTCAAGCTAAAGACGTATCAGTATGCGCGAGCTGGCCGATCAGCCCTCCAACGCCAAACGCTCACCATTGATCGGGATGCGCTTGGGCTTGGCCTCCTCCGGCACGACACGCTCAAGCTCGATGCTCAGGAGCCCATTGTTCAGCCCGGCACCTTTCACTTCGATATGGTCGGCTAGGCGGAACGAGAGCTTGAATGCACGCTGGGCAATGCCCTGGTGCAAATAGGTCACGTTTTCGCCACCGCCCTCACGCTTGCCGCCACTCACGGTCAGCACGCCTCGCTCGACCTGCAAATCCAGGTCGGACTCCTGGAACCCGGCGGCTGCTACGATGATGCGGTACTGATCATCGCCATGCTTTTCCACGTTGTAGGGTGGAAACGAGCCGTTTGCATCATTGCGCAGCGCGGACTCGAACAGGTCGTTGAACCGGTCGAAACCAATGGACTGACGAAACAGTGGAGCCATCGAAAAACTAGTCATGTTGCTATCTCCTGAAATTCAGCGAGTGGTTCTGACAGGGCCCGAATTCGGCGCCCTGTGATGCCCTAGATAGGAGCTGCTAGCTTGTTTTCAAGACCGTTCGTCGAGGAATTTTAATGTCCAAAGTGATGTTGATAACAGGCGCCAGCCGCGGCATTGGCGCAGCCACGGCCAGGCTCGCAGCGGCTGCAGGTTACGCGTTGTGCCTGAACTTTCGACAGCGTCGCGACGCTGCAGAGCAGCTGCTAAAAGAACTGCGCAGCCACGGAGCGCACGCGATCGCTATCGAGGCAGATATAGCGGACGAATCACAGGTCGTGCGACTGTTCGGAGCCATTGACGCAGAGTTCGGCAGGCTCGACGCATTGGTTAATAACGCCGGCATTCTTGAACGCCAAATGCGCCTCCATGATATGGACAAGGCACGCTTGGAGCGCGTATTCGCGGTCAACGTGTTCGGCAGTTTTCTCTGCGCACGCGAGGCGGTCAAGCGCATGTCGACTCGCTACGGCGGTACCGGTGGCGCCATCGTCAACGTATCGTCAATTGCTGCCAAACTCGGCTCGCCCAACGAGTACATCGACTATGCAGCCGCCAAAGGCGCAATAGACAGCATGACCCTTGGGCTGGCCAAGGAAGTCGCAGCGGAAGGCATCCGGGTTAATGCCGTAAGGCCTGGCGTGATCTATACAGAGATCCATGCCAGCGGTGGCGAGCCAGACCGCATCGAGCGCATCAGGAGCAGCGTCCCCATGGGCCGAGGGGGTGAAGCGTTAGAGGTGGCACAAGCAATTCTCTGGCTGGTCAGCGACAAGGCCAGCTACACCAGCGGCGCTCTGCTCGATGTAAGCGGCGGACGTTAGCAGGCGACTAGAGCGCCGCTTCTAAACTCAGTGGGGTCTCGTCTAAGCCCAACAGCGCGTCCAGCCGCTCGCAATCATTTTCCCGCCTTACCTGAGTGAACATCGTAACGGCTTGCGGATAACTGCGTGTCAGCAGAGATATCCACTGTTTCAAGCGCCCAGGGGCATAACGCGGAGACATTTTGCGTCGCGCCTGCCTCCAGAAATCAGCCAGTAATGGCTGCAAATCTTCCCAACTCATCGGCTCAAGCGGCTCACCGGCTTCTGTCGCCGCGATCTGCCGGGCTAGATCTGGCCGACAGACCAGGCCGCGACCTAACATGATGTTCTCGACACCACTGACTTCTCGGCAACGGCGCCAGTCATCCACCGACCAGATATCGCCATTAGCAAACACTGGCACATTGACGACGTCCTTCACCCTTGCCACCCACTCCCAGTGAGCGGGCGGCTTATACCCCTCGACCTTGGTCCGCGCATGCACCACCAGCTGCTGCGCGCCACCGTCAACCAGCGCGCGAGCACAATCAAGTGCACCCTCCTTACTGTCAAAACCCAGACGCATCTTGGCGGTCACGGGAATCGACGCCGGCACCGCCTTGCGTACCTCATGAAGTATGGAATGCAGGAGTTCTGGCTCGTTGAGCAGGATGGCACCGCCGCGCGACTTATTGACAGTCTTGGCCGGGCAGCCAAAGTTGAGGTCGATTGCCGGGGCGCCAAGACTGCACGCATAAGCAGCGTTATCAGCCAGACAATGGGGATCGGAGCCCAGCAGTTGCACACGCAATGGCGTGCCCGCGCGAGTAGCGGCTCCGCACTGAAGCTCAGGCGCCAGTCTGTGAAAGCTGGACGCCGGTAACAGACGATCCGAAACCCGAATGAACTCGGTCACGCACCAATCGACGCCACCGACACTTGTGAGCACGTCGCGCAGGATGTCATCAACGAGCCCTTCCATAGGTGCTAAGGCGATCTGCATCAGAAACGACCCAACCGAAAAAGGCTGCATTGTACGGACGTAAGCATCGGTACGAAATCTGCGTATTACACCCAGCCGGCAAACTGTAATGAGCAGGCACATCATTCAAACCGCCGAACACTGTTATCGGATAACGATGCCTACCTCAGCGGTTACGGCTCGCGTGATCAGCGCCCAACTGTTAGGTGGAAATCAATGATTTCGAGCGCTCCAGGACCTCATCGGCCACGCGATGGGTGTAACGCTCCTGCCGGGCGGACCGCTGCCGCGATGGCGCTGGAGCGCCCTGTACCGGTCTAGAGCAAGCAGGTCTGCACAGACAGAGCACACTTGCCCGTCGCAGGCGATCACAGACCAAGTCTGGCAGCGCTGGCCTTGTAATGGTCAGCCTGCTGAGTGTCTCGAGCCAGCCCATGGCCACCAGCCATATACAGCTGGGCCAAGCGGGTCGCAGCTAACGGATGCCCAGCCTCGACGGCAAGCTTCCACCAGTGCGCGGCCTTTGCACCGTCTGGGCCGTGGGTAGCATCTTCGCCTAGGCAGATGACACCCATCTGGTAGGCAGCCTTGGCATCGCCTTTCTCAGCCGCCAGGCGCAGCAAACGTATGCCTTCCTGTCTTGCACCGTAACCCTGACCACGGAACAACAGGATATGGCCATAAAAACTCTGCGCTTTGATATCACCAATCGCGGCCATACGCGAAAACTGGCCCTCCATCCAACGCCACATTTTCGGTTGCCGAACAACCCGTCGAGAGCTCATCAGTCTGCGCGCAACCAGATAGCCGACTCGCGCCCGAATGTTGTTCAGCATCTAAGGAATCCCCGGATAATCAAACTCGAACACTCGCGCAACCTCGCCCGCATGCCAAGATGCGGCGGCAGGACCATCTGCCGGACCAGAAAAGCGCCCGAGGCGCGTCGCACACTCGAAAAATCCTGTTCTTGGTAACCGACTGGCACCTTGACTGACGACCAATGCACTACGTAGCGGCCTATCAGCATGAGCATCCAAAGAGGCCAGATGCTCCAACGCGGCTGTCAACGTTTGCATGGCGGGCGCGGGTAGCTGGAGGCGTTCGATCAACGCTCGGTACGTGACCAAATGGCGTTGTCGTCGGACTTCAGCTAACTCGTCCATCAACGCCTGCCAGTGCGGACGACTGATGCGAATTGACGCTGCGGTGCCTGTTACGCCTCCTGCTGCCATCCTTCAATCTCCAATGCACGGGCAAGTGCGCGACGTATTACATCACCGGGTTCACGATCGCCCCGCTCGATTAGATCCAGGTACGCAGGGCTGATGCCGACAGAGCGCGCCAGCGCTTCCAGAGTCAATCCTTTGGCCTCTCGCAACACCGGCAACGTATTGAACTTCGGCAGTGCGCCTGAAGTACCGGCTCCCACTGGCACCGCGGCACTCACGCTACGCCCGCTGCCTAACAGAGCTTGATACTCATCCCAAGGAAGCACGGCATACTCCGGCATACCGTCCCGCATGATGACCTGAATACTCATCCGCTACCCCGACCGTAGTCTCAAATTCAAAACAAGATCTTATCAGCCCCGGCGACAAATCAATCATCATCAAAAGGCCGCACTAAAGAGTGAGGGGGCGATGCTGAGTAAGCAGTCGAAAGGATTAAGCCGACCAACTTCTAGAATTTGGGATTACGCCCTCTACCGACATCACCGCCGTCTGATTCGTCGATGGAAGGCAGCTGATCGATATTTGCCCGCACATCCGCCGACTGGCTGTCTCGCCAGGTGCGAAACGCCTGCAACTCGCCAGACCATTTTCGGATTATCCAGCCCAATACCGCTAGATCATCGACAAATCCGAGACCTGGAATCCAGTCCGGTATGGCGTCCATCGGCGACAGGAAATACAACAGACCAGCGACTGCAGCGACCAGCGCAGGCCTGCTGACCTGCCGATACTCACCTCGCCACCACGCCAAACACAGCCCTTGCAACAGCGTGAGATCTTCACGCAAACCTTTTACCAAGCCACCCCGAGCGGAGCGTTTTCTCGCGACCGCAAGTAGTACCATCGGTAACCTTCCTCGAGCGAGAACGCCTCGTGCCACCGGTAGGTACTTAAAGAAATTCCAAGGTGCTTTCATCGAATGTCTCCCGCTAAAGCTGCTTTGCCACTGTCGGAAGAAATATCCACAAAACCTGTGGATAAGCCTGTGAGCAGTTGCTGGATGACTGGCTGAAACGCCCACGCGACGCGGCCTATGAACAGATCGGCGGCTTTTTGCCCAAAGCGAATAACGCCTTTTAAATCAGCAACTTAAAAAAATAGCGCCGTTCGCTTAGTGTATTTGCAATGACTCTCCGGCCTCATATGGATAACTGTGAATAACCGTAACATGTCAATGCCTTTTTAAGGCCAATTGCGCTTGAAAACAGGTTGCTAAAGCCGAATAAGCGTTCTAACAAAGACAATGCCGGCCAGTCCACGTTCCTGCCCAACCGTCAGTCGACGCCAAACAGCCGACACGATTGGAGAGCAAGCGGCCAGCATCCTAAAGTTACGGGCACTAAAAAGCCGGTCGAAGGACCGGCTCAGTTGAAGGATTTTTTGATTGTCAGTTCGCGCTCAACTTGGCTCTATTTTTTTCCAATGTAGCCGCGCCTATTCCTTTGACTTCGAGCAACTGGTCGACCGAGCTGAATGGACCATGGGCATCGCGGTAGGCGACGATAGCCTTGGCCTTCGTAGCGCCTATCCCCTTGAGTTCGCGGGTTAGGGTTTCGGCGTCGGCTGAATTGATGTTGATCGGCGCTACCTGTTGGGCCGCTGCGACCATTACGGGGTCAGCCGATTTCGTCGGGCCAGCAAAACTACCGAAAGAGACGCTAGCGAGCAGAGTGAATAATGAAGCGGATAGCAAAGACTTAAGCATTGTTCATGTCCTTATGGATGTCGGATTAACGACGCGGTACTCCATGCGCCGCAATGACACTCTAAGTCGCACCAAGATCAAGTCAAATCGCGGTGCTTATTCTGTGAACCGTGCCCGCCGGGCGGCTCAACGCATCACGTTGAACAGACTCAATCCTGCGATCTTTACATAACTCTGCTGGGCTGCCTCAAGCACCACCGTTTGCATGGATAGCCGGGACAGCGCCTCGGCATAATCGAGCTCGCGCAGTTCTGCCTGGACGCCTTTATTGACCAACGCAACATCTTCGTTGTCGGTTTGCGTGGTTTCGATGACGTTGAGTCGAGCACCGATATTTCCGCGCGCCTGGTCCACGCTGACCATGCCGTGGTCAAGGTTGGTTAGGGCGACGGCAACGGCGTCTCGTACTTCTCCGTTGTCGGTGGAGGGGTCCTCCAAGGCCATACGCAAGCTCGCAATTGTGTCGAGAATGCCCTGTTTGTTTGCCACTGGTCCGGTCGTTATCGTTCCGGTCGCGGTATCGACATTGACCTTTCCGGGCAGCACTACTGCCCGCTCGCCACCCGCCGGCGTGCCGTCCAGCTGCAGCGCGACGCCGGCAAATACCAACTTATCCGGCTTGCCCGCATCTTCATCCATTCTGCCCGTTGCGAGGGGCGTCGCAGTGCTTGTGTCGGCGCCATACTCGTAGACGTTATATGTCCGCTCATCAGGGGCATTGTTAAAGACCACCTCAACCCCGCCGCTCGGAAAAGCGGCGAATGCAACTTCGTCTTGCACAAGCGGAGCAGACACCCGAAGCGTTGATCCAATCGGCGTAGTTGCCAGCGCACTATCCAGCCGCCCAGCATTCGTTACGCTCTCGAAGATTGATTTACCGTTATCACTGATGGGTACGTTCAGCGAACTCGCAACTTGTAACTTCCGCTGCCCCTCATCCCCTTGATAGCTGTAGCTGCCGTCTGCACCTCGAACAAATGGTTGGGTCTTGCCTTGGAAGCCCGAAAACAAGTACTCGCCGCGCGCATTGCGGGTATTCATCAACGAGAGAAGCTCGTCCTCGCGCTCGCCTAACTCAGCTGCGATTGCCTTACGATCCTGCGGGTCGAGGGCGCCGTTGCCTGCCTGTACAGCCAGCTCTCGGACTCGCTGTAATACGGTATTAACGGAGTTCAGCGTGACCTCTTCTTGAGTCAGGCTGTTCTTCGCTGCAGTGAGGTTGGAGTTGTACTGGCTCAGCACGTTCTGCTGTTGTTCAAGTTGCAACAAACGCACCGACGCAACCGGATCGTCAGCTGGGGTGAGGATTCGGTTACCCGTGCTGATCTGCTCCTGCGTGCGAGTTGCATTGGAGTAGTTGCGCTGAATACCGGCTACGCCGTTATTAAATGCTTGCAGAGTCGAGATGCGCATGGGCGGGCCTGTTACCTGAAGGTATTGATCAATGTATCGAACAAGGAGCGGGCAACTTGAATGATCTGAGCCGAAGCGTTGTAGTACTGCTCGAACTTGATCAGGTTGGCTGCTTCCTCATCGAGATTCACCGCTGACAGTGAGTCGCGGTTATCCGTAGCCTGCTTGAGAATCGCGCCAGTCGCTTCGCTGTCCATGCGGGCCTGAGCCGTCAAGGTGCCGACGCGCTCGACCAGTTCGCCGTAGCCGTCGGTAAAGCTGAAGCCGGAGCCTGCTGAGCCAGCATCAACTCCAACGGTCTGCTTCGTCTGAAGATCAACAAGTTTCAACGCATTGCGATTATCGGAAACCCCGCCTTGGTTATAAGTCAGCGAAAAACTATCGTTTGTCTGAGGTCTTCCGCTGACATTGAAGTCGAACTGATAAGTCCCCCCTGGGGTGGCCGTGTACGCCAACCGGACGGTATTGGTCGTACCGGACTGGAGTACCGGTGAGAGGGGATTGCCGCTACCGTCAACAAGAGGGTCGCCCTTCGCATCCACGTATGCCCAACCGGTGGGCAGGGAGCCAGCATCGGTCAATGCAAAAGTCCCGTCCGAGTTCGCGGTAGCGGTGAGGTTTAGCCCACTACCAAATGCCATCTTGAGGTCGTTGAGGTCGATTGGCGATGGTGCCGATGCCATATCCGGTTGGCTGATAGCACCAGTGCCTGCATTCTGAAGATTACTCTGTCCGCTTGCTACCGCAGCGAAAGCCAATTGATCGGCCTGGTCCAGCGTCACCCTCACGTCCGCTGCACCCCGACGCGTAGGCTGAAGGCTGAACTTGTCACCAGCAGCCGGCAACGCGCTTCCCAACTCAACCTGGAAACCCTGATCGCGACCATCCTTGTCGGTAAAAGACAAAGGGCCACTCGGAGCGCCAGACACGGTCATCGTCTGATTGTCGCTCAGTCGACGGACCTTATAGGCAGTACCGTCGTACTCCATGAGGTAGTCGCTGACGGTCAAGGCACTCGAGTTGGTGATGTTCAGCAGCGGCTGTGCATTAGAGCTATTGCCAGCAAAAGCGGTGACCCTGAGCTGTGCTAAGGCCGGAGCGTTGAAATCGCCAAACAGCGCTTTCCCTACTTGGCCCTTCAGGTCGAGTCCCTGCCCCAACTGAGTATTGACTTGGTCGCTTACAGCCAGCGCTAGCCGTCCCAGCGAGTTCATTGTCGAATCCAGCACTTCGCTGCGGTAACGGATAAGACCGCCCAGTTCACCGCCAGTGATCTGTGACGTAATACCCTGGCGCGAGCTGCCGCTGACGAACTGGATTTCATGACGATTGGGATCGCCTTGACCTGGCACGATCTCGAGGCGACTAACCGTGCTGCCCACGACGAGCGGCTGACCAGTTCCAACGGAAATATTGAAGCTGTTGTCGTCCTGAGGGGTCACCGTGACGCCAATGTACGTAGAAAGTTGGCGCACCGCTTCATCACGTTTGTCGAGCAAGTCATTGGGTTTCTGGCCGTTAGCCGAGGCAATCGCGATGGCATTATTCAAGCTGCCAATACTGCCAGCGAGCCGATTAACCTGATCGGTTACCGCCGCCATCTGCTTGTTGGTGAAGTTGTTCTGCTCGGTCAGGCGATCCGATACCGTATTGAAGCGCCTCGCCAAGCCTTCGGCTTCCGCCAGCACCAGCTGGCGCGCCGGAATATTGGCAGGGTCTTCAGCAGCGGTTTGCAATGCCGAGAAGAACTTCTGCAGTGCTGGCGTGATACCCGTCGTGCTGCCGGCCAGCAAGGAGTCAAGCTGGTCGATCTGGCTTTTGTAGGCTTCAACGTCGCTGCTCAGCGAGGTGCTGCTGCGCAGCTGACTGGTCAGGAACTCACTGTAGCTACGGCGAATTTCCACAAGCGTCGTGCCCGAGCCCACATAGCCCGCGCCGCTGAATTGCGGTGTGCGCGTCGCCTGCGAGGCATCCTGCCGGCTAAAGCCCGGCGTGTTGACGTTGCTGATGTTATGGCCAGTAATGGACAGCTGGCTCTTGCTGGCACTCAGGCCGGACAGGCCAATATTCAGTAGATCAGCCATGTTTAACCTCTAGTCCGCACAGCGGGCGACGTGCTGGCGTCGGCAATTGTCTGATAAGTCTGCACTTTGCGAGCGATCTGGTTGATCTTGCGCGCGTACTGCGGGTCAGTGGCATAACCTGCCCGCTGCAGCTCGTTGACGAATCGTTCGGAGTTGCCAGATGCACTGGCCACCTGAAGGGCTGGCTTGTAACGATCATTGTTTTCCAACAGCCGGACGTAATCGTTAAAGCTGTGTTCGAACGAGTCATACGCCCGAAACCCGGCGACCTCTTTGGTTGCCTTGCCATTGACGTACTCGGTCGTGGTGACCTTCGCGGACGCACCGTCCCACCCCGTGGCTTTAATGCCGAACAGGTTGTGGCTGTTGGTGCCGTCCTTCTGCTTGATGATCGATTTGCCCCAGCCAGTTTCCAGCGCGGCTTGTGCCACGAGGAAGCGCGGCTCGACACCTAAGCGCTTCGCCGCCTTTTCGGCCATTGGCAACATGGTGGCGATGAATTCTGCAGGTGAGCTGAAACGCGTCTTGCTCGGCGCGGTCGTCTCAACACCGTTGATCGTCAACGGTGCGTCCTGAGGCGCTGCGAAAGCGGTAGCAGGCTTCCAGTCAAGATCGACCAGCGGCTGAGCTGTACCCGTCTGACTAACTGGATCCGCCTGGGTATTTGCAGTTGCCATCTCAGCATGAGCCCGCTCGGCTAGCCGTCCCGGCAATGCCAGGCGACGTTGGTTGAGCAGCTGAGAATCGTTGCGCGCGGGGTCCACAGCAGCAATCTTCGAGTTGGGATTGCTCGACCACTTGGCCCCTTCAGTCTGTGCCACTTGGGCGAAAGGGTTCGGCTTTTCGCTGGGTTCCTGCTGCTTGCTCAGCTGACGGATCAGCACGTCGGCAAGCCCGATACCACCGCCTTCCTTGGACAGCGTGACCGAGAGCTGCTGATCGTGCATGTCCTGGTACTGCTTACTTGCCTGGCTGTTGAACGGGTTGTCTTTCGACATGACCTCGGTTGCCGAACGCATCGACTTGAGCATCTCGTTCATGAACAGAGACTCGAACTCCTGCGCAACCTTGCGCACGTTCTCGGCACCGTCACGGTCTTTGCCAACCTTGAGTTGATTCAGACGATTGAGGTCAGAGTAGCTACCGCTGTCAGGTGTGCGTCGACCCAGCCCCAGACGATTTTCCATTATCCCAGTCCTCAAATCACAATCAGGTCTGCTTGCAGAGCACCGGCCTGCTTCAAGGCCTCGAGGATCGCCATGAGATCACTCGGCGCCGCGCCTACCTGATTCACCGCCCGAACGATTTCGTCCAGAGTCGTGCCCGGGCCGAACTTGAACATCGGTTTGGCTTCTTGCTCTGCCTTGACCTTGGAGTTGGGAACAACCACGGTCTGCCCGTCAGAAAGCGGATTTGGCTGGCTCACCTGAGGATCTTCGGAGATGGTCACGGTCAGGCTTCCGTGCGTCACCGCCGCTGGCTGAACGCGTACGTTCTGGCCGATGACGATGGTTCCGGTTCGCGAGTTGATGATGACCTTGGCCACCGCCTGCCCCACGTCCACTTCCAGATTTTCCAGGATCGACAGGTAGTCCACTCGCTGGCTTGGATCCAGCGGGGCGGTGATGCTGATCGAGCCGCCATCGAGTGCCTGAGCGACGCCCGGGCCAAGCAGCTCGTTTATGTGGTCTACGATGTTCTTGGCGGTGGTGAAGTCCGGTCGATTGAGGTTCATGGTCAGGGTGGTGCCCTGGTTGAAGGCTGTAGGCACCGGTCGCTCGACCGTCGCCCCTCCAGGGATTCGTCCTGCAGAGGGGATGTTAACGGTGATGCGCGAGCCATCAGCGCCGCCGGCATCGAAACCGCCTACGACCAGATTGCCTTGAGCAATCGCATAGACATTGCCGTCTATCCCTTTAAGCGGCGCCATCAACAGACTCCCGCCGCGCAGGCTTTTGGCGTTGCCGATCGACGATACGGTGATGTCGATCGTCTGGCCAGGCTTGGCGAACGGCGGAAGCTCGGCATGTATCGAGACAGCAGCCACGTTCTTCAGCTGGACGTTGCCGCCCGCAGGCACCTTGATACCAAACTGCGCCATCATGTTATTGAAGGTCTGCACTGTGAAAGGCGTCTGGGTCGTCTGGTCGCCGCTACCGTTCAAGCCAACCACAAGACCGTAACCGATCAGCTGGTTGCTACGTACACCCTGAATGGTCGCGATGTCCTTCAACCGCTCGGCATGGGCCGGAAGCACCACCACACAGAGCAAAGCAACCAATATCGAGCTGAACAGTTTCATTGCCTGCACCTGCTTAGAACGGCCACAACGGGCTGATGAAGAAACGATCCAGCCAACCTGGCTGGCTAGCATCGGCGAAGGCGCCAGTACCGGAGTAAGTGATACGGGCATCAGCAATACGGGTCGACGGGACGGTGTTATCGGTGGCGATGTCGTCCGAACGTACCAGTCCGGCAATTCGCACCAACTCATCGCCAGTGTTGAGCGTCATCCATTTTTCACCGCGGATCGCGAGAATACCGTTCGGCAGTACATCCGAAACGGTCACGGTGATCGAGCCGGAGAGGCTGTTGCTCTGCCCCGCCTGACCGGAACCAGAGGTGTCCCGTGACGCTTCGTATTCAGCGCCCAACGTCATCTTGTTGTCGGTCAGCGGATTAACCATCGATACGGCACCGCCGAACAGCGAACCCAGACCGATGTTGGCACTGCTGTCCTTGGCGATTTTCGAATTGGAATTCTTGCTCGCCTGAGTTTTTTCGTTGAGCGTGACGGTGATGATGTCGCCGACCCGGTATGCCTTACGATCGTCGTAAAAATTGGTCTCGAAGCCCGCCTGATAGATCGCCCCATTGTTCTGCGCGGCCGGCAGTGGCGTGCGCGGTAGAACTGGCGAGTAATAAGGATCGTTGGGCTTCGGAGCCGGCGCCATGCAACCGGACATAACCACGGCGGACACTAGTGGGACGACAATCAACAAGCGGCGCATATTCACCTCAATCCAGCGGCTGACGGCAGTTACAGCTGCTGGGTGACAAAGGACAGCATCTGGTCGGCCGTGGAGATGACTTTCGAGTTCATCTCATAGGCGCGCTGAGTGGTGATCATGTTCACCAACTCCTCGACCACGCTGACGTTGGAGTTTTCCAGGGTGTTTTGCAGCACGGTACCCAGGCCATTGAGACCAGGTGTACTGACTTGTGGCGCACCGCTTGCGGCGGTTTCCAGAAACAGGTTGCTGCCCATCGCCTGCAGACCGGCCGGGTTGACGAAGTCGGCGGTCTGGATGTTGCCAATGATCTGGGGCGCCGGGTTGCCCAGCGTTGTAACGGAAACAGTACCGTCCTCGCCCACGGTGAAGGTCTGCGTTTCCGGCGGCACGACAATCGCCGGCTCCAGTGAGTAACCGTTCGAGGTCACGATCTGGCCTTCAGCGTTCAGATGGAAACTGCCGTCACGCGAATACGACACGGTGCCGTCTGGCAGCAGCACCTGAAAGAAGCCACGGCCATTGATGGCCATGTCGAGCGGCTGCTCGGTGGTCTGCAGGCTGCCGGCGGTGAACTGCTTCTGCGTACCGACGATCCGCACACCGGTACCCAATTGCAGACCCGATGGCAGCTCACTGTCCTGGCTGGACTGGCCACCAGGCTGGCGGCGGATCTGATACAGCAGATCCTGAAATTCGGCCCGATCTTTCTTGAAGCCGGTGGTCGAGACGTTGGCCAGGTTGTTGGAAATGGTGGTCAGGTTCATGTCCTGCGCGGACAGACCGGTCTTACTCACCCACAGTGCTGGAAGCATGTCGTTCTCCTATGGCGCCGGAATCTGGTCGCGCCGACTAGTTTGATTAGCTGATCTGCAAGACTCGGGCCGCAGCGGCACCATCTTCTTCGGCAGTACGCATCATCTTCACGTGCAGCTCGAATTGCCGGGACAGCGCGAGCATTGAGGTCATCTCGGCAACGGCGTTGACGTTGCTCGCTTCGAGGAAGCCTGAGGTCACACGAACCGCGGCGTCAGCCTCGACAGGCTGTCCATCCTTCAATCGAATAAGGCCGTCGGCACCCTTCTCCAGCTGCTTTGGATCGGGATTGACCAGCTTCAAACGATCGACCGTAACTACCACATTTGGATCTTCACCGAGCGCGCGGATACTGATCGAGCCGTCAGCTCCGATCTCCACTTTCTCCTCTGGCGGCACGGCGATCGGCCCGGCATTGCCGAGCACCGGCAAACCGTCGCCGGTTCGGAGCATGCCAAGCGTGTCTATATTCAGGCTGCCAGTCCGGGCATAGGCCTCGCTGCCATCCGGCGCTTGCACGGCTATCCAGCCATCTCCCTCAACCGCTACGTCAAGGTCCCGACCGGTTTCCTGCAGAGTGCCGGAGCTGAAGTCTGTACCTGGTCGCTCGGTCATGGCGTAGACACGTGCTGGGAAGCTGTCTCCGAACACTTGCATCGAG
Organism: Stutzerimonas chloritidismutans; assembly: GCF_038562055.1. Classification (GTDB taxonomy): domain Bacteria; phylum Pseudomonadota; class Gammaproteobacteria; order Pseudomonadales; family Pseudomonadaceae; genus Stutzerimonas; species Stutzerimonas chloritidismutans_A. Next base: position 152,584 of record NZ_JBCFXD010000003.1, read on the forward strand.
CGCGCTTGCTCAAAGTCCCGCCGGAAGCCCGTGGTCGAGATGTTTGCCAGGTTGTTGGCATGTGCCTGCTGGGCTTGAGCGTTCTGGCTCGCTCCCGTCATGGCCACATAGAGCATCTTGTCCATTGAACCTCCCCACGCGAATTGACACTGATTGAACTCTTATCAGCTGTCAAAGCAAGGGATATGCCAAACAACGAACGCACACCTAACACGCTGAAATATAAGGAAATTGCCAATAAAAAAAAGGCCCCAAAGGGCCTTCTGAAAACGAAGCGGCAGTTTCCCGCCGCCCCGCGCAGTGCTAGGTAACGATTACCGAAGATTGATGATCGTCTGGGTAATCGCGCTTTCGGTTTCGATCGTCTTGGCGTTCGCTTGGTAATTACGCTGCGCCACGATCAGGTTTACCAGCTGATCTGAAAGCTCAACGTTTGAGTCTTCAAGAGCGCCAGCCTGCAACGAACCGAGGGTGCCACTGCCAGGTGGGTTGCGCACTGGCTCACCTGACTCGAACGACTGGACCCACTGCGTCTTACCGACTGGTGTGAGCCCCTGAACGTTGGCGAAGTTAGCCAGTATTATCTGGCCTTGCACTTTGGACTGACCATTTGTGTAGCGAGCGAAAATCGCGCCGGTTTCGCTAATCTCTAGGCCCGCCAACTCGCCAGTTGTGTATCCGTCCTGGCTAACACTGTTGACGGCGAACGCGCTTGCATACTGGGTGGATCCGCGCATGTCGATCGATACGTCCAGACCGCCTGCCGGCGCGGCATTATTCAGCGCCCAGGTGCCATCAGTGTTCTTGACTGCCGGCTGCCAGCCGGACACGGGTGTGATTCCTCCGGTCGGAGTAAGCAACGCACCCGAGGGACTAAAGGTCAACTGTGTAGAGCTTGGCGTCGTCGCAACAACCGGATTCGCATCAGCTGGCTGCTGAGGGTTACGACCATCAATGAGGACGTGCATCGTCCAGGTATTCGGAGTGTCGGTAGGCGGGGTGCCGCCATCAGTCGGGGTTTTCACAAAGTACTGCGTCATCACATGCGCATTACCCTGCTGGTCATAGATATTTGTCGACGTCGAGGAGTTATAGCTCAACGGGTCAGCTGGATTGAACGGCGTGTTTATCGGCTGGACGTTTGTTGAGTTCAGATTGAAGCCCTGAACAACTTTCGTAGTCGCTTTAGGTTCTTGGCTGGCTGTCTGAATCTTCAAATCGCTCACCTGCCCCGTCTGGATATTGCCGTTTCCGTCAACCGAATATCCCTGAAGGTTATAGCCGAAATTGTCGACCAGATTGCCTTCTTTGTCCGTACCGAAATACCCGGCGCGGGTATAGCTCAACGCACCATTGTTACTGACCTGGAAAAAGCCATTGCCGTTGATCGCGAGATCCAGCGCATTCTGGGTGTAGTTGATGTTGCCCTGGTTGAACTGCTGGGACACGTTGGCCAGCAGGACGCCACTGCCCTGCGGGTTCTTGCCAGTGCCCAAGACTGACGAGGCATAAACGTCCGCAAACTCCGCCCGCGACTGCTTGAAGCCCGCCGTGCCCGCGTTGGCAATATTGTTACCCGTGACATTGAGGTCTTTGCTGGCGGCACGCATGCCGCTGAGGCCGATATTGAACGACATGAACTGCTCCTGTTACCGGACGCGCCGGCAGTTACTGACCGATAACCTGGACTTGAGACAGCCCGATGCTGCCGACACCGGCCAGATTGAGCTGAAGCTCACCGCCGTTTTGTCCAAGCGTGACGCTGTCTACGTTGGCAGGAAGCAAGGTATACAAGCCCTTCGTCTCGCCTTGATAAGTGGCTTGCGCCTCGAACCGATAAGTACCCGGCGGCAAGATTTTGCCGCCTGAGTCCTTGCCATCCCACATGAATGAAACGTTGCCAGCTTGCTGCTGACCCATGTTGATCCGATTGACCACCGTGCCCGCACTATCGTAAACGTTGACTGCCACGTTGCTGCTCGTTGTTGGGAGAACGATGCTGGCCTTGAAGGTTTCGCTGGTGTCCACGACTGCTTTATCGGTCGGCACGATGACTTTTCGGCCAACCAGCGAAGAGGCTTGCAGCGCCTGGGATGACTGATAGCCGGACAGCATGGTTTCCATGCTCGAGTTCAGCTTTTCCACACCTTCGACGGTGCTGAACTGCGCGAGCTGGGCAATGAACTCGCCGTTTTCCTGGGGCTCCAGCGGATTCTGGTTGTTCAGCTGCGTCACCAGCAGCTCGAGAAACTCGTTCTTGCCGAGGTCGTTGCTTTTAACTTCGCGATCTTTGATCTGGTATTGGTCCAGTACCGAGCCGGTACCGCCGACGCCGCCTGTCGTGCTCATGGCAATTTCTCGTTAGGTTACTGGCCCAGGGTCAGAACTTTCTGCAGCATGGTTTTGGCCGTGTTCATCAACTCGGCATTGGTTTGGAACGAACGGCTGGCAGAAATCATGTCGGCCATTTCTTCCACCACATTGACGTTTGGGTAGTAAACGTAGCCCTCGGCGTTCGCCGCGGGATGGTTGGGCTCATAGCGGGCTTGAAGCTCGCTCTGATCTTCCACGACACCGAGCACCTGAACGCCGGCACCTGCCTGATCCTGTTCGGCGAACAACGACTCGTTCGGTGACCCGTTGGCCTGCTGCAGCATGGTCGCGAACACCGGGTGACGCGCACGATAAGTCTGGTCGACGCTGGACGAGACGGTTTCGGCGTTGGCGATGTTGCTGGAAATGGTATTCAGACGAGTGCTCTGGGCACTCATGCCACTACCGGCGATATTGAAAACACTGCTAAGGGACATGGGGAACGCTCCTTCTATTCGCCGCGCAGGGCGCTCATCAGCCCCCGGAACTTACTGTTGAGCAACGTAAAGCTTGCCTGGAAGTCGATGGCATTCTCGGCGTAGGCCGCCTGTTCAACCTGAGCATCTACGGTGTTCTGATCGAGCGAAGCGTGCGCTGGCGTACGGAAGCGCAAGCCAGGATCGGCAATTTCCATCCCTTCGGCAGCGATATGTTTGCTGCTGGTAACGGCCACACCGAACCCACCCTGATTCTTGCTGTGTTGTGCAGCAAGCACCGAGCTGAAATCCAGATCACGCGCCTTGTAATTGGGTGTGTCAGCGTTGGCAATGTTGTTGGCCAGCACTTCGGCGCGCTGAGCGCGAAAGCCGAGCGCCTTCTCGTGGATGCCAAGTGCCTTGTCGAAACTGATGCTCATGGATCTGGCCCTCTGCCGGATACAAGTCTGCTTAGCAAACTACGAGCAAAGCTCATGCCATTTTTTTAAATCACTGATCCATAAGGATTTTTTTAAGAGGGGATCGGATTGCGCGTCAAAAGCGGCAAAGCGTGACCATGCTTTTGCCGCTTAGCCAGTCCGAAGCGACAGATTCCTGCCGCTAGCCTGGCAAAGGTTAGGGTTACTTGGCTTTATAGATAATGCCCGGACTGCACTGGACCATCTGATACAGCTCGGGAAGGCCGTTCAGCGCTTCAGATGCTCCCAGAAACAGGTATCCGCCTGGCTTCAGCGTTGCGTGAATCCGCTTGAGGATGTCTTTCTTAACATCGGCGGAGAAATAGATAAGGACGTTGCGGCAGAACACAACGTCGAACTTGCCGAGCACCGCATAGCTGTCGAGCAGGTTTTGCACACGAAATTCGACGCGGCTGCGGACTGCTGGTTTGACTACCCAACGGCCCGGACCTTTCACATCGAAATAACGCTGCAGACGCTCGCTGGACAACCCTCGAGCAATGGCGAGACTGTCGTACTCAGCCGCTTTGGAGGCCGCAAGCATGGCCCCTGACAATTCAGTGGCCACTATCTGTACGGCCGTTTTCGGCTGGCTAGGGCTGCTGCGTTCGTACTCATCGATGGTCATCGACAGTGAGTAAGGCTCCTGCCCCGACGAACAGGCTGCAGACCAGATACGCAAGCGCTGACCCGGTGAGCCTTTCAAAAGCTCAGGCAGAACCCGGCTCCGCAGCACCTCGAACGGATAGGTATCTCGAAACCAAAGCGTTTCATTGGTCGTCATCGCATCCACAACCTGCTCGCGCAGACCGCTCCGCGGCTGAGCCTGGATCTTCCTGACCAAATCACCGAGGCTCTTGAGGCCCTGCTGCTCCATCAGCTTGTTTAACCGGCTCGACACCAGGTACTGCTTGTTGCTACCCAGCAGGATGCCGCAGGTCTTCTCGAGAAAGACACGAAACTGATCGAAATCGGGATCAACAGACACTAATACTGCCCACCAGTCGAATTGAGAGGACGAGGCCTCATTTCTTATCCGTTGTCCGGATCCGCTCTATGACCCGATTGGCCAGATCATCCGCCTGAAACTTGGCGAGAAAATCGTCCGCACCGACACGCTTGACCATGCTCTGGTTGAACACCCCGGAAAGCGAAGTATGCAGGAGAATGTGCATGTCGCGCATCGCAGGATCCTGACGCACTTCGGTCGTGAGTGTATAGCCATCCATCTCTGGCATTTCGATATCTGAGATCATCATGACGAACTCTTCAGACGGTTTTTTGCCATCCGCTACCAACTTTCGCAGATACGTAAGCGCCTGCCTTCCGTCGTTGTGCGCAACAACTTCGATCCCAAGATTCTGTAGACAACGCATGATCTGCTTTCGCGCGACAGACGAGTCGTCGACAATTAACACTCGACTGGTTGACGCTTTATTGCTGGTCGCCTCATCTGCAATGCTAACTGAGAGCACCTCTGACACTGGTGCCACTTCGGCAAGCACTTTTTCAACATCGATAATCTCGACCATTTGCTGGTCAACATGGGTCACTGCCGTCAAATAATGATCGTGCCCAACACCCTTAGGTGGGGGAAGGATATCTTCCCAATTCATGTTGACTATCCGCTCTACCGAGCGGACCAGGAAACCGAGCACCTTCGTGTTGTATTCAACGATGATGGCAAAGCTGTTTGGCAAGTCCTGTAATGCCGGCTTTCCGGTGGCAGCGGATAGATCAAGGATTGAAAGCGTACTTCCCCGAATGTTCGCCACCCCTCTTACAACGGGGCTCGACCGAGGCATGACCGTAAGCCGTGGGCACTGCAGCACCTCCTTGACCTTGAATACGTTGATACCATAGAGCTGCTTGTCGTCCAGCCTGAACAACAGCAGCTCCAAACGGTTCTGCCCCACCAGCTGGGTACGCTGGTTAACCGAATCCAATACACCGGCCATGCCAGTTTCCTCTTGCGTGTGAGATGGGTAGGCAGACATCTGTAGCTCAGACAATCTGGCGCGCAGTGCCTTGCTTTGACAACGAAGTTTCTGATTCCCCGTATTGCCTGCCCGAGCCATTCCTAAATGACCGGCAAACGGCACGCCCCTTGCTTCGAGCAAGCCATGAACAGACAGACGACTTTTTTCCGGCATCCATGCAAGGCGCTTTGCATATTGGCTCCATTGGCAACCCTGTGCCTGCTGAGCCAGCTGGCCGTTTCAGCGAGCTTCACGCGTCCTGAACAGCTTATCGACGCGACCCGCGCTTTTCTTGAGCATGAAGTCACTGACTATTTACAGCGTAGCCAAATCGAGGCGCGTCATGAAATTGAACTGAACAGGCTTGACCCGCGCCTGCGCCTGGCAGCCTGCGATCAAGAATTGACGACCAGACTCGAAAGCCCGGCACAACCCGTTGGTCGCGGCACCGTGCGGGTTAGCTGCGAAGGCACGTCACCCTGGTCCGTTTTCGTCCCTGCTCAGGTGCACTTGTTCCGCGAAGTAATCGTAGCCAGAAGGCCCCTGGCGCGTGAAAGCGTCGTAGAGCTCGCTGACGTCACCCTTGCCGAGCGCGACGTCGGCTTGTTGACCCAAGGCTATCTGACATCTTTCGATCAAGTGCTGGGCAATAAAATCACCCGCAGCGCCCTGCCCGATCAGGTATTGCCGCCCACTTACTTATCCGCGGCTGAAGTAGTTCGAAAGGGTGACCAAGTGGTAATCAGCGCGAAAAACTCTACGATAAATGTAAGAATGCCAGGCGAAGCCCTTTCCGACGGCGCACTTGGCAGCCAGATCCGAGTCAAAAACCAACGATCCGGACGAACTATCAAAGCCCGTGTCACTGGCGCAGGACAGGTGGAAGTGGCGATGTGAAGACGGGCGCTGAGGCGTCAGCTCTTGGCATGAAAAAAGACTAAAGTTTCATGAGGATTTGCCGAAAAGCAGGCAAGCGTCCTGACTTATTCGAGGTTTCGATCATGGTTATCGATTTCAACCGGCCTAACAGCGCCGTCAATTCTTCAAGCAATGGGCGGAGCAACAGCGTCCAGAACACAGAGCGACCAACGGCGCAGCAGGCTCCTGCTGACGAAGTGAAGACCGCGGGTAACAGCTCGGTATCGGGAGAAAGCGTTCAGCTTAGCCCCGAAGCCCAGCGTCTTCAGCAGACAACCGAAAAGCTGAGTCAGCAGCCCGCCGTTGATCAGGAGCGTGTCGCTCAGATCAAACAAGCGATCGCCGATGGCAGCTATCAAGTCGACAGCCAGCGAGTAGCATCGAAGCTGCTGTCGTTCGAAAGTCAGCGCTGAGCCGGGCACCAATGCGAGCAGGCTTGAGTGCAACAGAGGCCACTATGCTAGATTCCGAATTGCTTCAGCAGCTGAGTGACGATATCGGCACCGCCCGAACACTCCTCGAGCTCACCGATGCAGAATACCTGGCGCTTGCAGAGCGCAATCTCGCGGAACTGGAGCAGCTGCTGACTCAAAAGCAGGCACTGTTAGCACTTCTGGGCCAACACGGCACCCTACGCAGCCAGGCACTGGCTAAGGCGCAGCTAAGCTCCGACCGGAACGGCTTGGCGAAGCTTGCGGCAGGCTCGGCAATAGGCGATGAGATCCTGATCCAGGCGGAACAGCTGGAGGGCATTCTCGACGACTGCCGCAAGGCCAATGAACGCAACGGCAAACTTATCCGCGCCAACCAGAGCGCAATAGGCACCATGCTGCAGGTCTTGCAGGGCACCACCAAGACCCCGGACCTATACGATCGCCGCGGAACCGCAGCCAAAAGCACTCATCATCGTCCGCTCAGCCAGGCCTGAACCATCCGCAGCACAATAACATCATAGTGCTATCATGCGGCTGACGTCATTTTATGCCGGAGAGCAACGCCAAGTGTCTAGTCCTTTCGCTGAGGGTGAAGGCCCTCAGCCTCCTCAGATACTCAAGACTCCAGTCGAAGTTCAGGCGAATTTACGCCCCCTGCTGGACAACCATATCCCGCTGCAGCTTCGCTTTGCCGAGCGCACCCAGCGGTACCAGACTTACCTGATTGAGATAAATCGCGAAAAGGGCTGGCTGGCGTTAGACGAGCTGATACCCAGTGATGGCGAGCGGCTGATGGGGTCAGGAGAAGCTTTCCAAATTGAAGGTTTTTATGAAGGCGTGCGGATTGCCTGGAACAATCCACACCCAGCACATATCGGCGAACTGGACGATGCGCGCTGCTATTGGGTCCCCCTCCCTGATGAAATTCTCTACCACCAGCGGCGGAACGCCTATCGCGCCACGTTGAGCGGGCAGAGCATCGCTGCCGAACTGAGCGGCAAGATGATCAAGAAGTATCTTGCCGGCAAGGTGCTGGACATGTCAGCAACGGGTTGCAAGCTGAGCTTTCCAGGCAATCTGCAATCAAACCTCCAGTCAGGGCAGGTATATGATCAGCTCCGTTTGGAGCTACCTTTTGGCGTTGTGACAACTGCAGCTGAGCTAAGGCATGTAGTGTTTGACGAGAAACTTGATCTGACATTCTGCGGAATGCGCTTTTACCGCATCAGCGGCCTTACGCAACGGCAGGTCGAACGATTCGTCTATCAACTTCAGCGCGAAGCCCGGCGCGACCAAATCACCGACCGATTTAGCTGATACAGCTGAGCCTACAGCCTTAGGATAAACCTAACGGTAAGGCTCTCCGAGCACACAAAACGCCGATGCACTTCGAGTAGGTCAACCCTCCTACGGGTCAACTCCGTAGCGACTCAAATCCGCTTGGCAACCTCAGACGCAGACGGCCCCGTCAAACCACCTCGCGGCCGCAAAGGCTGCGACCGGGACAAGCCACTGCCTGGACATGTGTCTCTGACAACAAAGCCAGCCAAGAAGGGCTGAGCCGTCCGCCATGAACCTGCATCGCCACCAGACCAGCCGCTGAAACAGAGAACGAACCCATCGGCTGAGCCTGAGACGGGAGCTATCTCGCGGCGCCCGATGCTTGTCAGCAACATATTAATTCGCTGCTGTAACGAATCCTTAGGTGCGCAGTTTCCATATGATTCCCACTCAGCGACAGAGATGCGCATCCGGGCATAGCTTGGAATGCGGAAGCGGGAATATCGCAACTCAAACGGCTAAAAGCAGCGGGGGGAAACAAAGCAAAGGCAGCAGAAATTGCCCCAGAGCTGCGGCGGACAAACTGTTCTGATATTTGGCGTCCCAGGCGAGGTTCGAACTCACAACCTTCCCCTTAGGAGGGGGATGCTCTATCCAATTGAGCTACTGGGACACATGGGCGGCAGCATGTTAGCGAGCATTGGCGCATTTGTCATGCTGTCCAGGCGCATCAGACAACTACATCCAATGGCGAGCCGAGCCAGCATCACACACCTTGCAATTTGCATGGCCTTGAATCAAACAATCTTGCAAAGCGCATCAAGCACCTTTGGCAACCATTCGTATATCCTTGATTTACAACGGTTTTATTTCCAAAAAGCATTGGCACGGGAGATGCTTAATTACCTGAAAGTTAAGCGAAGGAGACGCCAATGCTACGTCCAGCCTACCTACTCAGCACTGCCGTCTTGGCCGCTGCCGCGATCCCACTGCTAGAGAACATCCCAGTAACCGGCCCTATACAAACGCTGTCGACAACCTCCCAAGCGACCACTCCAAGGCTTTCGGTGCCTGCAAGCACCATCAGCAGCAACGCGCTGAGCAAACCTGCTCAAACACAACGCTGGGTCTTTTAAACGTAGATTGCTGCACGCGGCTTTAAGGAGAATAAAAGTGTCGATTTATGGATATCTATTCTTGGTGCTCGGCGTGCTGTGCGGTGCGCTTAGTATCGGGTCTACCCTTCCGGACTTATGGGATACGCTTGTCACGGCCGGTTCGGTGGTATTCGCAGTGCTGTTTGCTATTACGCTACTTTTAGGTCGGCGCATCAAGTTCGATCCAGTGCTGCGCTAGCGATGGATTACGGAGGCGGAAAAAGCACTGGATCACATAAAGGCCATTAGCCAGCACAAACGGCTTTACTACTTTTTTGCCCGTCGTATAATTGGCGCCATTAAGTTGTCCAGCAACTTTTTCGCAGGTCGTGGAACAGCATGTGCTGTTTGGTGTCAGACCGGTGACTAGAACGGCAATAAGCCACCATCGCCCACCTGACTATCCGGTTTAATATGCGCCCAATGAAGCAGGCAGTTTACTCCAGCCGCACGGCTGACAAATTCGTGGTTCGCCTTCCAGACGGAATGCGAGAGCGTATTGCAGAGGTTGCGCGGAACCATCATCGCAGCATGAATTCGGAGATCATTGCCCGGCTAGAGCAAAGCCTTCTCCAGGAAGGTGCGCTTGACGACGACTCGGCAATACGCCTAGACAGCCCAGAGCTGACGCTACATGAGCGCGAGTTACTACAGCGTTTTCGTCAGCTGGCCCACCGCCAGCAAAACGCTTTGATTGCACTCATAGCGCAGGATGCCGAAGCTGCAAAAGAAGAAAACTGATCCGCTCAGTACTGACGAGCAGCATAAATTGCCCTGACAGCAGTCAGGGCAATTTCATTTGGTAAAACCCACTACCCTATTAGGCGATACTGTGGGCTTGTACTGGCCCTGAAGACACAAGATGCCTGCGCTTTCAGCACAGGCATCCAGCTTTCGTCCTGCCCACAGCTATACATCAACCGAAGTGCTAGCCAACAAAGCTGAGCAGAATTCCCGCAGCGACCGCCGAGCCAATAACCCCCGCTACGTTCGGTCCCATGGCATGCATGAGCAAGAAGTTCTGCGGGTTCGCCTCTAGCCCCACCTTATTTGACACTCGCGCTGCCATTGGCACCGCCGACACACCGGCCGACCCAATCAGCGGATTGATCTTGTTTGTGCTGAAGATGTTCATGACCTTCGCCATCAGCACACCCGCCGCCGTACCGCCACAGAAGGCGACCATACCAAGCAGCAGGATCCCGAGGGTCTTCATCTGCAGGAAGGCTTCAGCGGACAGCTTGGAGCCGACGGTTAGCCCCAGCGCGATGGTCACGATGTTGATCAGCGCATTACGTGAAGTGTCGGCCAGACGATCCACGACCCCGCACTCGCGCAACAGGTTACCAAAGGCGAACATGCCCACCAGCGGCGCGGCATCCGGCAATAGCAAACCAACCATAAGAGCGAGCATGAGCGGGAAGACTATCTTTTCTGTCTGACCGACATGGCGCAGCTGCGTCATGACAATGGCACGTTCCTCCTTCGTCGTCAGGGCGCGCATGATAGGCGGCTGAATCAACGGAACCAGCGCCATGTAAGAGTAGGCCGCGACAGCAATCGGTCCCAGCAGATGCGGCGCGAGCTTTGCCGTTACGAAGATCGAGGTCGGGCCGTCCGCACCGCCGATGATTGCAATCGAAGCAGCCTCCCGCAGCGTGAACTCCATGCCTGGAATCCCCATTGCGGCCAGTGACAACGCACCAAGCAAGGTGGCAAAAATACCGAATTGCGCCGCCGCGCCGAGCAGCAGCGTCTTCGGATTCGCCAGCATTGGTCCGAAATCGGTCATGGCACCGACGCCCATAAAGATCAACAGCGGGAACACACTGGTCGGCAAACCGACTTCGTAGAAAAGATGGAGGATCCCTGCCCCCTCGGCCATGTTGGCGACGGGAATATTAGCCAGCACCCCTCCAAATCCGATCGGGATCAGCAGCAAGGGCTCGAACCCTTTGCGAATGGCCAGATAGATCAGTCCCAGGCACACCACGATCATCAGCAGCTGACCAGGCTCAATGTGGTAAAGACCTGTGCTGTGCCAAAGCTTGAGCAACTTATCCATGCAGTGCTCCTTAAGCGATGGTCAGCAGGCTGTCGCCCACGGACACCGCGTCGCCGACCTTGACGTTCACACCTGAGACGGTGCCGGCTTTGAACGCACGTATTTCAGTCTCCATCTTCATGGCTTCGAGGATTATCACTAGGTCCCCCTCCTGAACCAGCTGACCGGGCTGCACGAGGACCTTGAAGATGTTGCCAGCCAACGGAGCCGGCTGAGGCTCGCCTGTACCGGAGACCGGTGCGCCTGCAACTGTTGGTGATACGCCTGCCCCACCTCCAACTGGCTTGATCCCCTCAATATCGCCACCCTCGTTGACCTGGACGACGAACGACTTACCGTTAACTTCGACGGTATAGGTTTCAGGCACGCCTGCTGCGCGCGGCGCCTGTTCCCTGCCAGTTGGCACCGGCTCGAAAGCAGAGGCGATGCCCCGGTTTTCAAGGAACTTGAGGCCTATCTGAGGAAACAATGCATAAGTGAGGACATCATCGATCTCGTTCGAAGCAAGCTTGATGCCTTTCTCATGGGCCAGTCCTTTCAGCTCCGCCGTCAGCTTTTCCATTTCGGGCTGCAGAAGATCAGCAGGGCGGCAGGTGATCACTTCACTACCATCAAGAACGCGCTGCTGCAGCTCGGCATTGAAAGGGGCTGGTGCGGCGCCGTATTCGCCTTTGAGGATGCCTGCGGTTTCCTTGGTGATGGACTTGAAACGCTCACCGGTGAGCACGTTGATGACTGCCTGGGTACCGACAATCTGAGAAGTCGGCGTTACCAGCGGAATGAATCCGAGATCTTCTCGGACACGCGGAATCTCAGCGAGCACCTCATCAAATTTGTCGAGAGCTCCCTGCTCCTTTAATTGGCCTTCCATGTTGGTCAGCATGCCGCCTGGCACCTGCGCCACGAGAATGCGCGAGTCGACACCCTTGAGCGTGCCTTCAAACTTTGCGTACTTCTTGCGCACCTCCCGGAAGTAGGCCGCGATCTCTTCCAGCAGCAGCAGATCAAGCCCGGTGTCACGCTCGGTGCCCTGAAAAATTGCCACCACCGACTCGGTTGGCGAATGCCCATAGGTCATCGAGAGCGAGGAAATGGCCGTATCGACGTTATCGATGCCTGCCTCGACAGCCTTTAGAATAGCCGCCGTAGACAGGCCCGCCGTGGCGTGACACTGCATATGGATCGGAATAGATAGACTTGCCTTCAACCGCGAGACCAGCTCGTAGGCCATATATGGCGTAAGAATGCCGGCCATGTCTTTGATTGCCACCGAGTCGGCGCCCATGTCCTCGATCTGCTTGGCCAGCTCGACCCACATTTCCAGGGTATGCACCGGGCTGGTCGTGTAGGAAATAGTGCCCTGTGCGTGCTTACCCTGCAGCTTCACCGCTCGCAGAGCGGTTTCCAGGTTTCGCGGATCGTTCATCGCATCGAACACGCGAAACACGTCAACACCATTAATCGCCGCGCGCTCGACAAACTTCTCGACCACGTCATCAGCGTAATGTCGATAGCCCAGCAGATTCTGACCACGCAGCAGCATTTGCTGCCGGGTCTTGGGCATGGCTTTTTTCAGCTCACGGATCCGCTCCCAGGGATCTTCACCAAGATAGCGAATGCACGCATCGAAGGTCGCCCCACCCCAGGACTCGACAGACCAAAAGCCAACCTGATCGAGCTTGCCAGCAATTGGCAGCATGTCTTCAAGACGGACACGGGTGGCCAGGATAGATTGATGCGCATCACGAAGCACCACATCGGTAATGCCGAGCGGTTGTTTGACAGATGTCATGAGGGGAACTCCCTGTTCTGAATCAACCACGACGAGCGCGGTGCTGATGGATAGCGGTCTGGATTGCCGTAATGACATCGGCATCCACTTCAGCCGCAGCGGGTTTGCTGGAAGCCAACTGGGCGGTGGGCGCACTGTCGAAGCGGGCGATCACAGCAGACATCAGGCGAATGCAGGCAATCAACAAAACGAGGAAGACAAAAACGGAACCTAAGCCGAACAGCATAAGTTCGACGCCTTCAAGGAGGAGTTCGCTGGGGGTCATCGGGATTCCCTTTCTATCAGCGGCTCGAGCCGCCTGTTATTCGCTTCGAGTTAGAGACTTCGCTAGTGCGAAACCTCAGAACAGTAGCCCGAACAACCGGCGCAAGGCAAACGCCAAGTCGCCGCAGGAGGGGACGGTCAGAGAAGAAATATCGTTGCGAGCCCGAGAAATATAAAGAAACCACCACTGTCAGTTACGGCTGTGATCATGACACTGGCGCCCAGCGCCGGGTCTCGCCCCATTCGCGCTAAAGTCACCGGAATCAGCACGCCCATCAAGGCCGCCAGTAGAAGATTGAGCGTCATCGCAGCGGTCATGACCACGCCCAGTGACCAGCTTCCGTACAGCCAGTAGACCACGACGCCGATCACTCCACCCCATATCAAGCCATTCAGCATCCCGACACCCGCTTCCTTGCGCAGCAAGCGGGCGCTGTTGCCGGTACCCATTTGATCCAGGGCCATTGCCCGAACAATCATGGTGATTGTCTGATTACCTGAATTACCGCCTATGCCTGCGACTATTGGCATCAGCGCAGCCAAAGCAACCAGTTTCTCAATCGAGCCATCGAATAGCCCGATCACGCGTGAAGCAACAAAGGCCGTAACGAGATTAACTGCCAGCCAGGCCCAACGGTTACGCAGCGACTTCCAGACGGAAGCGAAGATATCTTCTTCTTCACGCAGACCCGCCATGTTGAGCACTTCGCTTTCGCTCTCCTCACGGATCAGGTCAACCATCTCGTCAATGGTCAGGCGCCCGATAAGCTTGCCGCTTTTGTCTACTACGGGTGTCGAAACCAAGTCGTAACGCTCGAAAGCCTGGGCCGCCTCATACGCATCCTCATCCGGATGGAATGTCACTGGATCACTGGCCATCACCTCGGCCACATGCCGCTCCGGATCATTAACCAGCAATCGCTTGATGGGTAGAACGCCCTTGAGCACGCCGTCGTAATCGACTACGAATAACTTGTCAGTATGGCCAGGCAGCTCCTTCAACCGCCGCAAGTAGCGCAGCACTACTTCAAGGCTTACGTCCTCGCGGATCGTGACCATCTCGAAGTCCATCAGAGCACCAACCTGATCCTCCTCGTACGACAAGGCCGAGCGGACACGCTCACGCTGTTGCGCATCAAGCGTTTCCATTAGCTCGTGAACGACGTCTCGGGGCAGCTCGGCCGCTAGGTCCGCCAGTTCGTCGGCGTCCATTTCCTTGGCCGCAGCGAGGAGCTCGTGATCGTCCATGTCTGCGATCAACGTCTCGCGGACCGCGTCGGAAACCTCGAGCAGAATGTCGCCATCGCGATCGGACTTGACCAGTTGCCAGACCGTCAGACGGTCATCAAGGGGCAAGGCTTCGAGGATGTGAGCAATGTCAGCGGGGTGGAGCGCATCCAGCTTGCGCTGCAGTTCGACGAGGTTCTGGCGATGCACCAGATTATCGAGAAGATCCTGATGCTGCCCTTCCTGACTCTGACGATGCGCAAGATCCTCGACGATCCTGTGCCGGTGGAGCAACTCGACGACCTGCGCCAGACGATCCTGGAGACTTTCCTGCGGCTTTTTTACTTCAACTTCAGTCATGGCGCACTCCACCCCCAGCGGTTGGAGCGCGCCAGGGGATCAATCATTCAAAACGTGATTGGCAAGCGAGGGTTTGATACGACTACTGGGCAAATCCATGAGGCGGATCCAGAAGCCCAAACGGGCGGACAGCGCAATAATACCACCGCAACCGTGATGCACGACCGCGAAATACAGGCAATACAATCGCTTGCGCTTCGCTGCCGAAGGATCGCGCTATCAATGTGGACGCATTCACATCGCGGAAAGGCACCGCTGCGAGAGAGGCTGTATTTGGCTAGGCTGATTCGACCCATCGTCAAGGAGGACGACCCTAATGAACAAACTCATCGCAAGCAGCTGCTGTGCCCTGCTCCTTTCTTCTGCCCCTGCATCGGCTACGAGCATCTATCGCTGCAGTGATTCCGCAGGCAACATCACCTTTACTCGACAGGGTTGTCCGATCGATCACGCCTCTCAGATTCAAGAAGCGGTCAATCCGACACCCAGTTCCGGCAAGGCCGTACCCCTGGCCAAACCCAAGAAACAGCGCAAGACACAAAAGGAGGAGCCGACTCAAGGCATTACCGTTGTTGGCGCACAGGATGATGGATGCGGAAACCGCATAACCGGGAGCGCTAGGCGAGACGCCTTGATCAAACAGCAGATTCTTCCCGGCATGACCCGCACCGATATAGAAAGCACCTTCGGCACACCTGACACGGTGACCAGTCGCAATGGCCAAGTTCTGTACCGCTACAGCAAGCATAAGGGCAGGACGAGGACCGTCACTTTCGACGAAAGCGGCTGCGTCAGAGGCAAGCGCTGAAACCGTAAATAAAAAAGGGCCTGCATCGCTGCAGGCCCTTTCGTTTTTGGTGCACTCAGGAGGATTCGAACCTCCGACCGCTCGGTTCGTAGCCGAGTACTCTATCCAGCTGAGCTATGAGTGCATAAGCGATTGATAAACCAGATCACCGCTGGGCTACAACAAAGAACCACACTGCTGTGGTTCTCTAAATATGGTGCACTCAGGAGGATTCGAACCTCCGACCGCTCGGTTCGTAGCCGAGTACTCTATCCAGCTGAGCTATGAGTGCACTTGAGGGTGCGCATTATAAGTTTGTGAATCTGCCGGTCAAGCTCTTTTAGCTCAATGTTTACCATCAAACCGCACCGCAAAACTGACCCACAACCAAACTATGCAAAATGGCGGAGAGGGGGGGATTCGAACCCCCGACACCCTTTTGAGATGTACTCCCTTAGCAGGGGAGCGCCTTCGGCCACTCGGCCACCTCTCCGCAACACGGGGCGCATGATACCCATCTTCGCCCCGCTTGCAAAGCCAAAAATCACATAAATATTAATGGCTTGGTTCTTGATCTTTTTCTTTCTGGATCCGTTGATAAATCTCCTCGCGATGCACCGCTACCTCTTTGGGTGCATTCACTCCAATGCGCACTTGATTTCCTTTGACACCCAGCACAGTGACAGTCACATCGTCACCCACCATCAGGGTCTCTCCGACCCGGCGAGTCAGAATCAGCATTCCTTTCTCCTTAAAACGGATTCAATTCAGTAAACAGTCTGCAAAGATAAAGACGGATAATGTTCCGTGAAACATCGACCTAGAGCCTTTCACCAGCTATTGACCAGTAACAACGACTCTAAAGTTCCTTCAGCCCCGGCGAAATCGACGGAAGGCTCGAATCAGTCGCACTTAGTGCGTCATTCTCCCTTGCCCGCAGGCGCATCCAGCTCGAACGCGGTATGCAGCGCCCGCACCGCCAGCTCAAGGTACTTTTCCTCGATCACAACCGACACCTTGATCTCAGAAGTAGAGATCATCTGTATGTTGATGTTTTCCTTCGCCAGCGCTTCAAACATGCGGCTGGCCACGCCAGCATGAGAGCGCATGCCTACGCCGACAATCGACACCTTGGCAATCTCGGTATCGCCTATGACTTCGCGAGCGCCCATATCGCGAGCAATGCCTTCCAACACTTGCAGCGCGTTGTGATAGTCATTGCGGTGAACAGTGAAGGTGAAATCCGTGGTGTTATCGTGCGCGACGTTCTGCACGATCATGTCGACCTCGACATTCGCTGCGCTGATCGGCCCGAGAATCTTGAAGGCCACCCCCGGGGTATCCGGCACGCCACGAATAGTCAGCTTGGCTTCGTCACGGTTGAAGGCGATGCCGGAAATGATGGGCTGTTCCATGGATTCCTCTTCATCAAGGGTAATGAGGGTTCCTGGACCCTCTTGAAAACTGTGCAACACACGCAACGGTACGCTGTACTTACCGGCAAACTCCACGGCACGGATCTGCAAGACCTTGGAACCGAGACTCGCCATCTCGAGCATCTCTTCAAACGTGATCTTGTCCAGACGCTGAGCCTTGGCAACAACACGCGGGTCAGTCGTGTAAACCCCATCGACGTCGGTATATATCTGGCACTCGTCAGCCTTCAGCGCAGCGGCCAGCGCTACGCCGGTGGTATCTGAGCCGCCACGGCCAAGGGTGGTGATGTTGCCGCTTTCGTCCACGCCCTGGAAACCGGCCACGACGACGACACGCCCGGCCTTGAGCTCTTTCTGAATCTGTTGCGAATCGATCTGGAGGATGCGCGCCTTGGTATGGGCGCTGTCGGTCAGAATACGGACCTGGCTGCCTGTATATGACACGGCAGGCACACCGATCTTGATTAGCGCCATCGCCAGCAGAGCAATAGTCACCTGCTCCCCTGTAGAGACCATCACGTCCAGCTCGCGGGCCACAGGTTGCTCGCTGATCTGCTTAGCCAGATCAATGAGCCGATTCGTCTCGCCACTCATGGCCGAGACCACCACGACAATATCGTCGCCCTTATCGCGAAATTTTTTTACCTTCGCCGCCACTTGCTCGATGCGCTCAACGGAGCCTACCGAGGTACCTCCAAACTTTTGTACGATCAAAGCCATCTCATCGCCGCCTAAGCCCGTCAAGGGCGCTTGTTAATCATTCCAGCCAGCATCACGTAGTGCTAACGACATCGGCCCGACCAGGCTCAGATTCGACGCAGGCACCGAACCAACAGCCCCTTGCGGCCAGGCGAACCTGGCACTCCCCTGCTTACAAGCCGTGCGCGACGAACTCCTCGGCGATGGCTAATGCTTCGTCGAGTCGACTCACATCGCTCCCACCGCCTTGTGCCATATCCGGACGACCGCCGCCTTTGCCGCCAACAACCGCAGCAGCCTGCTTCATCAGTTCGCCAGCCTTCAAACGGCCGGTGAGATCCTGAGTAACGCCAGCCACAAGCACAATTTTTTCATCCTGTACGCCGCCGAGCAGAATGACGCCACTGCCGAGCTTGTTTTTCAATTGGTCCACCAAGGCCAGGAGCGCCTTGCCGTCCAAGCCATCGATGCGCGCGGCCAAGGTTTTCACGCCTTTAACGTTCACGGCGGCGCTGGCCAGATCATTACCAGTAGCACTGGCCGCTTTGGCCTTGAGCTGTTCCAATTCCTTTTCCAGCTGGCGGTTGCGTTCGAGCATTGCGCCCAGCTTGTCTAGCAAATTGTCACGGCTGCCTTTTACCAAGCCGGCAACCTCTTTCAACTGCTCCTCGGCCCGGTTCAGATAGGCCAGCGCCTGCTCGCCAGTGACCGCTTCGATGCGCCGAACGCCTGCAGCCACACCGCTTTCACTGACGATTTTGAACAAACCTATGTCGCCGGTCCGTTTGACATGAGTCCCGCCGCACAGCTCGACAGAGAAACCGCCCCCCATGGTCAATACGCGAACCTGATCGCCGTACTTTTCGCCGAACAGGGCCATCGCGCCCTTGCTCTTCGCCGTTTCGATGTCGGTTTCCTCAGTCTCAACTGCCGAGTTGTTACGGATCTCGGCGTTGACCTTGTCTTCGAGCGCCTTCAGCTGTTCGGGCTTGATTGCCTCAAAATGGCTGAAGTCAAAGCGTAGTCGCTGACTGTCGACCAGCGAGCCTTTCTGACTCACGTGCTCACCAAGCATCTGGCGCAGTGCTGCGTGCAAGAGGTGCGTCGCAGAGTGGTTCAGCGCGGTGGACTGGCGCACTGAAGCATCGACCGTCGCATCCACGGTTGCCCCCACCTGCAGGGTGCCGCTGTCCAGGATGCCATGATGCAGGAACGCACCACCGGCCTTACTGGTGTCGCGCACATCGAAGCGCAGGCCTTCCGCCGAAAGGTATCCGCAATCGCCGGCCTGTCCGCCGGATTCGGCGTAAAACGGCGTCTCGTCGAGAACGACCACACCCTCTTCGCCTGCCGACAGGCTCTGTACTGCAATGCCCTCCTTGAACAACGCCAATACCTTGCCGCTGCCGGAGGTACCCATATAGCCCGTGAAGCGCGTTTCACCCTCGACCTTGACCAGACTGTTGTAGTCCATGCCGAAGGCACTGGCCGAACGCGCCCGATCACGCTGCGCCTCCATTTCACGCTCGAACCCTTCTTCGTCGAGCGTCAACTCGCGCTCACGCGCAATGTCGCCGGTCAGGTCGACCGGAAAGCCGTAGGTGTCATACAGCTTGAAGATCACATCGCCAGGTATCACGGAGCCCTGAAGGTCAGCCAGATCCTGCTCGAGAATTTTCAGGCCCTGCTCAAGGGTTTTGGCAAACTGCTCTTCCTCAGTCTTCAGCACGCGCTCGATGTGCGCCTGCAGAGTTCTCAATTCTGAAAAGGCATCGCCCATTTCCGCAGCCAACGCAGCGACGAGCTTGTAAAAGAAGCTGCCCTTGGCGCCGAGCTTGTTGCCATGGCGACAGGCACGACGAACGATACGGCGAAGCACGTAGCCGCGACCTTCATTGGAAGGCGTCACGCCGTCGGCGATGAGGAAGCCGCAGGAACGAATGTGATCGGCCACAACCTTGAGCGAAGCCTGACCCTCGTTGCTGCAGCCAATAGCCTGAGCAGCGGCGTTCAAAAGACTCTGAAAAAGGTCGATCTCGTAGTTCGAATTGACGTGCTGCAGCACAGCACTGATGCGCTCAAGCCCCATGCCGGTATCGACACTCGGAGCCGGCAGCGGATGCATCACACCATCGGCGGTGCGATTGAACTGCATGAATACGTTGTTCCAGATCTCGATGTAACGGTCGCCGTCTTCTTCTGGCGAACCCGGCGGGCCGCCCCAGATGTGGTCGCCGTGGTCGAAGAAAATCTCGGTACAGGGACCGCATGGGCCAGTGTCGCCCATGGCCCAGAAATTGTCGGAGGCGTACGGTGCCCCCTTATTGTCACCGATACGGACCATGCGCTCGGCCGGGACGCCCACTTCCTTCGTCCAGATGTCATAGGCTTCGTCGTCGCTGGCGTAGACGGTGACCCAGAGCTTTTCTTTGGGCAGGTTCAGCCACTTGTCAGAGGTCAGAAACTCCCAAGCATAGTTGATCGCATCGCGCTTGAAATAATCGCCAAAACTGAAGTTGCCGAGCATTTCGAAGAAGGTGTGATGGCGCGCGGTGTAGCCGACGTTCTCCAGATCGTTGTGCTTACCGCCGGCGCGCACGCACTTCTGGCTGGTGGCGGCGCGGGTGTAGGCGCGTTTTTCCAGCCCGAGGAAGCAGTCCTTGAACTGATTCATGCCGGCATTGGTGAACAACAAGGTCGGATCGTTCGCGGGAATCAACGAACTGGAGGCCACACGGGTGTGGCCCTTCTCTTCGAAGAAGCGGAGGAAGGCTTCACGGATTTCTGCGCTTTTCATAGATCTCTTCCAGAGGACTGCGGCCGAACGGCTGCAAAACGACGCGGCGAGGCGGCACCGGGAGCCGGTTCACAGCTAACCATACGGATAGCCGGCAAAGGGCCGCATTATATCGGCCCTTTGCCCCGCGCATAGAGGATAAATAAGATTGAATCAAGCTATTCGACAGCGATTAGAACCTATGCCTTGAGGAAGGCGGCGAAGGTTTCGAGAATAGGCTCGACATGCTCGGACAATACATCCATGTGTGTGACCAGCCGCAACCGAGGCGCCGCCGTGAGGACGATCCCGCGCGCCAAGCAAAACGCTTTGAGCGACGCCGCACGATCGCCCAAATCGACGTAAACCATGTTGGTCTGGACCGGCTCGACGCTATAGCCCAGCGCGACCAAGCCTTTCGCGATGTCTTGCGCTCGCTGGTGATCCTTGGTGAGGCGCTGCACCTGATGATCCAGCGCGTAAAGTCCTGCCGCTGCCAGCACGCCGGCCTGACGCATGCCTCCGCCGACCATTTTGCGCAACCGCCTTGCCTTGGCGATAAAGGCTTCCTCACCGCAAAGTACAGAACCGACAGGTGCACCCAACCCCTTGGACAAACACACCGACACCGAATCGAAATGGCGGCCGATGTCTTCAGCCGTGCAACCCAACTTCACCACCGCATTGAACAGTCGAGCGCCATCCAGATGAAGAGCAAGTCCACGTTCATGCGTAAAAGCTCTGGCCTCTGCCAGGTAGGCGAGCGGCAGGACTTTGCCATGCATTGTGTTTTCTAGAGCTAGCAATCGCGTGCGGGCGAAATGGAAGTCATCCGGCTTGATCGCAGCCGCGACACGCGCCAGATCCAACGAACCATCCGGTTCCATCTCGACAGGCTGCGGCTGGATCGAGCCAAGCACCGCGGCGCCGCCCGCCTCGTACTTGTAAGCATGGGCCAACTGTCCGGCGATGTATTCGTCGCCCCGCTCGCAATGCGCCATCAGCGCCAATAGATTGCTCATGGTCCCGCTGGGGACAAACAACCCAGCCTGCAATCCGAGCTGCGCCGCCAGCCTCTGTTCCAGCTGGCGTACCGTGGGATCCTCGCCATACACATCATCGCCGGTGACGGCACCCAGCATGGCCTCGCGCATCCCCGAGGTGGGCTGCGTGACCGTATCGCTGCGAAGATCAATCAGATTCATCAAAGATCCTTACCCGAATGAATTCGTCCCCAGGTCACCGCCTGTGCTGCATGGATGACCTTAACGCAACAACCGAGTGTCCAGAACCTTCGAGCCACCACCCAACATGGTTTCAGTAATATTGATGAAGTCTTCGGTGTTTACCCGATCCAGGCGCATCAAGCCCCGCGCAACGTCATCCAGCGAGTGGCGGCCCTTGCTGCGCTGGCGGATTTCCCGGTCAAGCTCCTGTAGCAACAGCACAGCTCTGGCTGTGACCGGACCACTGGATCGCTCGGTACGCAGACTGTCGACTTTGCGACTCCATTTGGTCAGGTGGTCCCTGACCGCCTGGTAGCGGTCCTCGCTCATGCCGCCGGCGCGGCGCATCAGTTCGATTGCGTAGTACTCGGCCAGCCCCTCACTGATCCAGTCACTGCGGTCGGCATCGGAGATTCGGCTGAACACATGAACCAGCTCATGCACCAGCGAACTGGTGCCATTCTCACTGACCAACGGCCGGTCGGCGTGCATGAACAGCGAGTTGGGGCCAGACAATCCGCCCCGCCACATCGGGTCACCGGCGCCGGCAACCAATAGTTTTCCGGGATCGCGCGGGAATACATTCTGCATTTCAGGCCAGACGAACGTCAGCAAAGTGAGGATATCCATCCTGCGCAGCCCCTCGCCCACTGGACCTGACACCGACACATCAGTCTCGCCCAGTCGGGCACGGCGGCTGCCAAGCTTGCCGGCAAGAACCCAGCCGGTCGGACGATCAAAAAGGCGCTCGGGATTGTCGATGCGGAAGCGATTCTTGCCGATACGAGGCCAGCCAGTCTCTACGCTTTTCCAACCTGCCGGCAGCTCGAACTGCAGTCGAGAAACCAGTCTGACGCCATCCTGCTGATCAAGGCGACCGGCAGGCACCAGATCATCTCCGCGCAGCAATGCCCAGTCGTCGGTCATTCGCGCATCGAAGCGGCCGCTTTTGCGCTGATGACTGATCTTGACACGGTAATTCAGCCGCGCTTTGCCAGCTGCGGGTCGCCAGACACCGCGACCACCCTGCTGCTCCCAGCTGCTTTCGCCATCGGTTTGGAAATCGCTGTACGCACCTTCACCGCCGAGATTCAGATCAAGGGACTTAACGGCGCTGCCATCCTCGAGGAGAACCTCCACTTCTGCCGCATCCTGTTCGGGAACGAACCTCACGGTGTAGTCCAGATCGACCCGTTTGGCCGCTTGAAGTGGCGCAACGAATGAAAGCAACAGAACGGCAAGCAGCGGTAACTGACGGCGGGGCATCGAGCGGCTCCAGATTGGGTTCAGTGCTATGACGACGCGAGTTGAAGTAGATTCAACCGGCCCGGAATATCAGGTGATTTTCCCAGTCATCGTCAGCCACGGAGCCTTCCGCGATCATCCGGCCCGACTGAGAAATCCGCTCAGCATGTACGGCATCCGGATCACCACACACCAGATGATGCCAAAGCGGAAGATCCTTGCCTTCAGCTACGAGGCGATAACCGCAAGTTGGCGGCAACCATTTGAATTGCGCAGCGTCTTCAGCTGTCAGCTGGACACAGTCAGGAACGCTAGCGCGGCGATTTGAATAGTCGGTGCATCGACAACTTTTCAGATCAAGCAGTTTGCAGGCGATCCGGGTGTAATAGACGCTGCCATCCTCTTCATCCTCGAGCTTTTGCAGGCAGCACAGGCCACAGCCGTCGCACAGCGACTCCCACTCGGCCGCATCCAGCTCGGCCAGAGTCTTACGCATCCAGAAGGGTTCGACTTTTGCTGCCATGAATAGCCATCTCGGAAACGTGCGAGTCTAGCTGGCAGGAGACGGCCGGCCAATAGCAGATGGCCTTCCGGTGGACGGACGACATGCAAGGCCGCCCATGACTACCAGGGCGGCCGTGGCAGGCATCAGGTTTTATCCAGCAGGTTCCGATGACTGCGCATTTGCTCGAGCATCTGTTCCATATGCTCGATGCGTAGATCCAGCATTTCCTTGGAAGGCTGCGCGCCCATCATAGGACCGCCGCTCATCCCGCCCTGCATACCCTTGCCTCCGGACTTGCCCATGCCGCCGCCCGGCCCACCCATCTGGCAGCCATCCATCATTCGAAACCCGGACTGCATGCTCTGCCAGTGCTGATCACGAAGCTTCTGCCTCTCATCAGGGGTTTTTGCCCCCTCCCAAGCCTGACGGTACTCCTGCATCTGCTGCCAGTGTTGCTGCCAGGCTTGCTCATCAACGTCTGGCGCTTGTTGAGCCTGGGACGAAAATACCAGCCCCGCAAGCACGGGGCCAATAATCCAAGAGCGAATGTTCATGTGCCATCTCCGGTTGGTTGATGTCACTTGAGCATAGGCCCGCCCCTGGCATTGTTCCTTGTCGCTCGTCAGTGATAAGAGGGGTTATACCGGGTCGTTCCTGCGTAATAATTCTTCAGGCAAGTGCTCGACATAGTCCTCTTCGGGTGGCGGCATCTGCAGGTGATAGCCTTGTTTCTCAAGGTTATCGAGCACCATCGCAATGTCTTCCTGCGCCAGCTTGCGTTCAGGCGTAAGGACGATATCGAAGGCAAGCTGCGGTGGACCGAAGGCAGCAAGCAGAGCTTCCGGGACGCGCGCGAGCGCTTCACTGCGCTCTAAGTACAGGTACATCCCATTCTTACGCGGGCTTCTATAAATGGAGCAAATGCGTTTCATGATTTCTCTTCCAACACTTCGAGAAGGGCCTGCCCCATTCGTTCGCGACGCCAACCACGCAGCGAATCAGGCAGTTCATAAGGACCGTCGGGATATCCGGTTTTCAACAAGGCTTCCAGCACCTTCTTGCGCAGCATCAGTTCCGGTGCGATATCCATGACTTGGGCTTCCCGTTGACCGACAGCCCGTAATTTCTTTAGCAGTCCCGATGCATCGAGTGGCAGTGGCTCAGGTAACGATTCCGGCCAATCCTGCTCGGGCATGGCGGCGGCCGTACGGATCAGCTCGAGCAAAGTCTCGCCATCCTGGCGCACCGTGCGCGGGTGCATGTCATCAATACGCGCCAGGCTTACCAGATCGGTTGGCTGGGTGCGCGCCAGCGGCCACAGGCTGTGCTCACGCAGCACCCGATTGCGCGGCTGATTGCGTGCTCGCGCCTGCCGCTCACGCCAGGCCGTCAGAACTCGCAGCACTGCAAGCTGACGCGGCTTGAGGCGCCAGGCCTGTTTGACGTCACGGTAAGCTTCGTCAGGATCGGTTTCACGCTGTAGATTGGCGACCAGCTCCGCACCGTCCGCCATGACCCAAGCACGTTTCTCGTCGGACAACTTTGGCAGCAGCGCCTCGTACAACTCCGCCAGATGCTGTGCGTCTTCGGCTGCATAGCGCACCTGCATCTCACTCAGTGGCCGCTGAAGCCAATCGGAACGGGTCTCACCTTTTGGCAGCTCGATGCTCAGTACGCTCTGCACCAGCCGCGAGTAGCCCATTGAGAATCCAATGTTCAGATAGCCGGCGGCAAGTTGCGTATCGAACAACGGCACCGGCAGGCTACCGGTAAGTCGCCAAAGAACTTCCAGATCCTCGCTGCAGGCATGCAGGACTTTCACGACCGACGGGTCCGTCAGCAGACCCGCGAACGCAGACCAATCGGTAATCAGCAATGGGTCGATCAGATAGGCACAACGCCCGTCACCGACCTGCAGCAGCGCGGCGATCGGGTAAAACGTATCGACCCGCATGAACTCAGTGTCCACCGCTACATAAGGCAGCTGGCGCCACTCGGCACAAAGTCGGGTCAGTTGCGCATCATCCAGCACCCATTGAGTTTCGATGGCCACTAGGCCCTCCTTGTTGTTCGGCGTTACGACCGACGAGCGGGCGAAAAGGCACGCAGTATATATCGCGCCTCGTATTC
Organism: Stutzerimonas chloritidismutans; assembly: GCF_038562055.1. GTDB lineage: Bacteria > Pseudomonadota > Gammaproteobacteria > Pseudomonadales > Pseudomonadaceae > Stutzerimonas > Stutzerimonas chloritidismutans_A. The sequence goes on from NZ_JBCFXD010000003.1 coordinate 178,133, forward strand.
GCAGCGCTTTGATCGGCCAGGCCGGCCTGCGTGATAACGTTCCCTCCAAAATACGCACGGAGACCTGCCATGCCGCTTGCTCAACTGATCGACACCGCCGAACTGACCGCACGACTCTCGGAGCCAAACCTGTGCATTCTGGATTGTCGGTTCGCGCTCGAAGACGCTGATCAAGGTAGGCGCAGCTATGAGCAGGCGCATATCCCCGGGGCGCGCTTTCTCGATCTGGAAAAGGATCTCTCAGGCCCAGTAGTTCGTGGTCAGACCGGTCGACATCCGTTGCCGCAGCCGGAGCATTTGATCGCGCGCCTTCGCGCTGCAGGCTTGAACAACGACAGCGAGGTGGTGCTCTATGACGACGGCCCTGGCGCCTTCGCCGCGCGGGCATGGTGGCTGCTGGCGTGGCTAGGCAAACGCAGCGGTGTTTATGTGCTGGATGGCGGATTCAAAGCCTGGTCTGAGGTTGGCGGACCTGTAACCGAAGAATCGGCAGATCCTCAGCCTGGCCAGTTCGATGGCACGCCCGACGGCGACCTGCTGATCTCTGCACTACAGCTGACGGAACGCCTAGGGCAGCCAGGACTTACCTTAATTGATGCTCGCGCCTTACCCCGATTTCTCGGCGAGCACGAACCGATCGACCCCGTGGCCGGGCATATTCCTGGCGCTCGCTGCGTGCCGTTCTCTGAAAATCTTGACGCCATGGGGCACTTTCTCTCCCCCGACCAGCTGCGCTCTCGATTTGATCGACTACTGACCGATCAGCCAGCAGCGACCGTGGTGGCTTATTGCGGATCTGGCGTAACGGCCTGTCATAACCTGTTTGCCCTCTGTCTGGCCGGCTACCCACTGGCCAAACTGTACCCAGGCTCATGGAGCGAGTGGATTACCGATCCTGGACGACCCATGGCCTGACCCAAGCAGCGAAATATGACTGATCGGTCAATTTAAGCCATTTGGCTTTTATCGACTATTTAACCTTTTATCGGCGCCGATCGTCGCGATTTACGAAAAATTGCACTCTTTCGTTTGCGACGAATCAGAGAAGCTTGGTAGGGTCCGAGCCGCTTTTTCCCCTGGAGTACAACAATGAATAAAACATGGTTGAAGACCGCGATTGCAGTAGCCGTAGGCGCCCTTTCCACTCAGGTCATGGCTGCCGGCTTCGCGCTTAACGAACAGAGCATCAGCGGCATGGGCACCTCATTCGCCGGTCGCTCTTCTTCTGCCGATGACGCCACCACCGTTTTCGGAAACCCTGCAGGTATGGCGCTCCTCGAGCGCGAGCAGGTGAGTTTGGGAATGGCGGCGATCCATGCCAAAACTGACATAAGTGATAGTTCCGGCTCTTTTTCTGGCCCAGCCTTAGGTGGGGCAACTTTGCCTTACGGTGGAAGTAGCGACGGGGATATGGTCCCATTCACTGCTGTTCCGATGGGTTACTACGTTAAACCAATCGACGAAAAATGGGCCGTTGGGGTTGGCATCTATGTGCCTTTCGGTCTGGTGACCGATTATGAAAGCGGCTTTCAGGGACGCTATTTTGGCGATTACAGTGAAGTGCGCGTGATCACAGTGCAGCCCACTGTTAGCTATCGCTTCAATGAAAAGCTGTCGGTAGGCTTCGGGCCGACCATCAACCGTATTGACGGTGAGCTGCAAAGCAAGTCTCCCAACGCCGTCGGCCCGCTGGGCTCCAATGACGGTCGGGTCAAGGTGACTGGTACTGACACTGCGCTGGGCTTCAACGCCGGGGTCTTGTACGAATTCACACCGCAAACCCGCGCAGGCGTAACCTATCACTCTAAAGTCGCTTATAAGCTCGAGGGCGACACCGAGCTTTCCGGTGGCAGCTTTGCTCTGACAGGTGCAGCGGGCGACTATGACGCGTCGCTTGAACTTGACACGCCTGAATCGGTTGACGTGTCGCTTACACATGAGCTCAACGATCAGTGGACGTTGTACGGCGGGGCAATGTGGACACGCTGGAGCCGTTTCGAAGCAATCATCATCGAAAACGACGGTATTCCCGCTCCCCTACAAGGCAACCTAGCACCTATCGTCGAGGAGCAGGATTGGCATGACACTTGGTCATATGCCATCGGCGCAGCGTACAAGCTGAACAGCGAATGGACGCTGCGGACCGGTTTGGCTTTTGATCAGAGCCCGACCAATAACACCCATCGTTCTCCACGCATCCCAACGGGCGACCGCACTGCAATCAGCTTGGGCCTGGCATGGAATCCGACCGAAGACGTAACCGTTGACCTTGCCTACTCGTACCTGCGCGAGGAGGAGGTAGAAATCAGCCGCGACCGTTCCTATTCAGGTGGCCTGCTGGAAGCCAACTACGATGCTAGCTACAAGAACAGAGCCCACGGTTTCGGCGCTGCCATGACCTACCGCTTCTGATGCACCCGCCCCGACCGCTCGGTCGGGGCCTCCCTCCGCTACTTTGCCAACGCCTTTTTCACCGCAGCGATCAACTCTGGATCGTCCGGCTCGACTTTGCTCGAGAAATAGTCCACCACCTTGCCGTTGCGATCGACTACGTACTTATAGAAGTTCCAGCGCGGGGCCCCGCCCGCCTGCTCAGCCAACTCGCGAAACAGCGGAACGGCGTCGCCGCCACGCACAGGCTGTGTCTGCGTCATTGGGAAGGTCACGCCGTAATTGACATAGCAGACCTCAGCGGTCTCTGCCGCATCGTCCGACTCCTGAAAGAAATCATCGGACGGCACCCCAAGAATCATCAGCCCATCATCTTTGTAGCGCTGATACAGCGCCTCTAGCCCTTTGAATTGAGGGGCAAAGCCACAAAAGCTGGCTGTGTTAACCACAACCAATGCCTTCCCCTGAAACTGCTCACAGAGATCAATGGTTTCCTTGGATCTCAGCTTCGGGAGTTCATGCTGCAGCAGCGCCGGGCACTGTTCGGCCGCTGCGGGACCAGCGACCAAAAGCAGCGCTATTGAGGCGGCAATCCATTCGATTTTCATAACAGAGCTCCAGATGGAATCGAAGCCACGCTACTCCCGCGCCAAGCCGGGAGCAACGGTGGTTATTGCCAAGGATAAGCGCCCACCCCAAAACGCTATATACAACTCTATATAACGCTTGCCAGAATGGTCACCCCACCACCGGAACCCAACATGAGCGATCCGAGACAATTCGAGCCATTGCGCATTGACGGGCAACTCTGGTTCAACCGGGGCGAGAAAGGCTATCTCGGCGGTAAACGCATCGAGCTGCTCGAACAGATCGAGGCAACCGGGTCCATTACAAGCGCGGCCAAGGCCATCAAGCTCAGCTACAAGGCGGCATGGGATGCAGTGGATGCAATGAACAACCTTTCCGAACGCCCGCTGGTAATGCGCACCGCCGGCGGTGCCAAGGGCGGCGGGACACAACTGACGGATTTCGGTCGAGAGATGCTGCACATCTGGCAGCGTATGCAGCACGAATACGAACGCTTCCTGGCGCAGATCGCCCTCGGTATCGACGGATTCGAAGACTTCGACAAACTGCTTCGGGCAATTGCGATGAAAACCAGTGCGCGAAACCAATTTCGCGGCCGCATCACGCGGGTTGAAAGAGGCGCGGTGAACGGCAGCGTCAGCTTGGATATCGGTGAAGGGCAGACCATGACCGCTACGCTGACCAACGACAGCATCGACGAGCTTCAGCTCACGACGGGCAAAATCGCCATGGCGCTAGTCAAAGCGAGCTTCGTCCTGCTGTCGCCTGATCCCGACGTGAAGATCAGCGCTCGCAACCGCCTGAGCGGGACAGTCAGCGGGATCACGCCGGGCGCGGTCAGCTGCGAGGTCAAGCTGCAGCTTCCCGGCAACCGCACACTGAGTGCGGTCGTCACCAACGACAGCATCGAGGCGCTAGGGTTGACGGTTGGCCAGCCCTGTACGGCCCTGATCAAAGCCTCGCACGTGATCATCGCTGTAGATTGAGGAGCATGATGAATCGGATCCGTATGACACTCATCGCCGCGCTGGCTGCACTCACCCCCTGGATGGGGCGTGCCGAAGAAGTCCAGGTGGCGGTCGCGTCGAATTTCACCGCCCCCATGCGCGTCATTGCCGAACAGTTCGAGCGCGACACGGGGCATAAAGCGCTGCTGGCTTTCGGCTCGACCGGAAAGCTCTACGCACAAATTCGTAATGGTGCGCCTTTCTCGGTGCTGCTAGCAGCCGATGACGACGTCCCAGCCAGGCTGGAAGACGAAGGCCTAGCCGTCGCTGGAAGCCGCTTCACCTATGCCATCGGCACCCTCGTGTTGTGGTCAGCCAAAGAAGCCTTCATCAATGACCGACCCGAGGTATTGAGGGAGCAGTCGTTTCGCCATCTGGCCGTGGCCAATCCCAAAACCGCCCCTTATGGCGCTGCGGCCATGGCGACGCTGACGAAGCTGGGCCTATCTGATTCGGTCCGGGACACGCTGGTACAAGGTGAAAACATCACACAAACGTATCAGTTCGTCGCCAGCGGCAACGCCGAACTCGGCTTCGTTGCCCTTTCGCAGGTCGTTGATGATGGTGTGATACGTCAAGGCTCAAGCTGGGTGGTACCGGCTGCCTACCATCCACCGATTCGCCAGGACGCCATTCTGCTGAACAAAGGTCAGGAAAACCCCGCGGCCCGTGCACTGCTCGAGTACCTGCAAAGCACAGAGGCAGCGAAAGTGATCAATGCCTACGGATATGATCGGTAGGTGATGGAATTGCCCACCCTGGATGACGCCAGCCTCTCTGCCATCTGGCTGACACTCAAACTCGCCAGCGTCACCACCCTTCTGCTGTTATTACTTGGCACGCCCATCGCGTGGTGGCTGGCGCGGACGCACTCACGCCTGAAAGGGCCTATTGGCGCCGTGGTGGCACTGCCTCTGGTGCTTCCACCGAGTGTGCTCGGCTTCTATCTGCTGGTCGCGATGGGACCCAACGGGCCCATAGGGCACATGACCCAATCGCTCGGGCTAGGTGTTTTGCCGTTCACCTTTGCCGGCCTGGTTGTAGGATCAGTTTTTTACTCGATGCCCTTTGTCGTGCAGCCGTTGCAAAACGCCTTCGAAGCCATTGGTGAACGCCCGCTCGAAGCCGCGATGACCTTGCGCGCGGGGCCACTGGACACCTTCTTCAGCGTCGTGCTGCCGCTGGCTCGGCCAGGTTTCGTGACCGCCAGCATTCTCGGCTTTGCCCATACAGTCGGCGAGTTCGGTGTAGTGCTGATGATCGGCGGCAACATTCCGGAGCGGACCCGCGTGCTGTCCGTTCAGATCTACGATCACGTCGAAGCCCTGGAATATACCCAAGCGCACTGGCTGGCCGGTGGAATGCTCCTGTTTTCCTTTCTTGTACTGCTCACGCTCTATGCGAGCCCCATTCGGCAGGGGTGGCGCGGATGACCAGCAACCCGAGCGGCATACAGGCACGCCTGCGCCTGGTCCATCCTGGCTTCACCCTGGACGTGGATGTAGAACTCCCAGGGCGTGGTGTTACCGCCCTGTTCGGCCCCTCAGGCTCGGGCAAGACCAGTTGCCTGCGCTGCATCGCCGGACTCGAACGCAACAGCACAGGCGCACTGGTGGTCAACGGCGAGTGTTGGCAGGACTCAAGCCGTCAGCTGTTCATACCCCCGCACCAGCGGACCATTGGCTACGTGTTCCAGGACGCCAATTTGTTTGCCCATCTGTCCGTCAGAGGCAATCTCGCATTCGGCATGAAGCGCATCCCGACGCAGCACCGGCGCGTCGCCTGGGATCAGGCAGTCGAGCTGCTCGGTATCGCGCAGCTTCTGGAGCGCATGCCAGAGAGACTTTCGGGTGGCGAGCGCCAGCGGGTCGGGATCGCTCGCGCCCTGCTTACCAGCCCACGCCTGTTGCTGATGGACGAACCTCTGGCTGCGCTCGACGTGAAACGCAAACAGGAGATTCTGCCTTACCTCGAACGCCTGCATGACGAGCTGGATATCCCCGTGCTTTATGTCAGCCACGCGCCAGACGAAGTGGCACGACTGGCCGACCACCTGGTCCTGCTCGATGAGGGCCAAGTCGTCGCTCAGGGTCCGCTGCATGAAACCTTGGCCCGCCTGGATCTGCCGACGGCCTTCGGCGAGGAGGCCGGTGTCGTCGTCGAGTCGGAGGTTGCCGGGCATGATAGCCACTACCACCTCACTCGCCTGCGGTTTCAGGGTGGAGAGGTGCTGGTGGCGCAACGGAATGAAGCGGTCGGACATCGGCTACGCTTCCGCGTCCATGCCCGGGACGTCAGCCTGACGCTGGAACGTGCAGAGGGCACCAGCATCAGCAACCTGCTACCGGTGCGGGTGGATGAAGTGGTCAGCGCCGACACGCCCGCGCATGTCCTGGTTCGCCTGGACGCTCAGGGCACGCCACTGCTGGCTCGCATTACGCGGCGCTCGGCCGATCAGCTTGGCGTCACTCAGGGCAAGGCGCTGTGGGCACAGATCAAGACCGTCGCGCTGCTGGGCTGAGGTGTCGATCTAGCCCAGCAGTGCCAGGCCGATCAGCACTGCACACTCGACCAGCTCTAACAACGCTCCGGCCGTGTCGCCGGTGGTCCCGCCAAGACGCTGGACCAGACTGCGGCGCACCAGCACCCCGACTGCCGCTGCGATCCCCAGCGCAATCCAGCCACTCACGCCCATCGCGACACCCACAAGCAGGATCAGTCCCAACACCATGCGAGCTGCTGATCGCGGCATGTGCTCGGCCAAGGCTTGTCCCAAACCGCCCGGGCGTACATAGGCTGTGGTGAGAAACAACCCCAACATTGCGCTTCGCCCAAGCACCGGTACCGCCAATACCATCCATAAGTTGCCCTGCTCGAGCAGCGTCCATAACGCGACGCACTTCAGCAGCAGCAATAGCACCAGCACGGCAACCGCAACCGGACCGCTGCAGGGGTCTTTCATGATCGCCAGGGTGCGCTCCCGATCGCCGAAGCCGCCCAGCCAGGCATCTGCGCTATCAGCCAGGCCATCGAGGTGCAACGCACCGGTCAGCCAGACCCATGCGGTTAACAGCACAGCGGCTTTCAAGGGCGTCGCCGCGTTACCCAGCGCCATGCCAAGTAAACAGAGCATGCCGCCCAGCAGCAGCCCCACCAGCGGGTAATACAGCAACGACCTGCCGATCAACCGTGGCTCGGGCATGCTGTGTAGCCGTATGGGGAGGCAGGTCAGAAACTGCAGTGCAATCAGAAAGGGCTGCATCGTTCTTCCAGCCAGAGCGTAGCGTCGTTAAAGCCGGTTCTGAGCCCGAACAACGCGCCATGACTGACCTCGACCTGCAACAGACATTCGCGCGGCAGACCACGGGCCTCTGCCAGCAACAGCCGCATCACGCCCGCATGGGTAACGAGCAATACACGTTCGCCCGCGCAGCGATCAGTCAGACGCTCGATTGCCGCCAGCACGCGCTTATCGAAGTCCGCGACGGGCTCCGCACCGGGCGGAGTGAAGCTGTACGGGTCGTTCCAGAAGCGGCCCAGGGCTTCGCTCTGATCGATCATCAGGTCGGCCGCGGTGCGCCCCTCCCAATCGCCGAAGTCCAGCTCGCGCAAGTCAGGCTCAAGATCGAGTTCAAGGGATTGTTGCTCAGCGAGCTCGGCTGCGAAGTCCGCGCAGCGGCGCAGCGGCGAACTGATGATGCGATCCCAAGGCCCCGAGCCGACGACGGCTGAGCGCATCTGCTGCCACCCCTGTGGGGTGAGCGCATCATCCAGCCGCCCCCGAAATCCGCCGCCGGATTCAGTTTCGCCATGGCGCAGCAATTCAAGCTGAATGCTCATGAGTGCTTCGCCGCGACGGCCGCTTCGTCGAACGTGGCCATGCCGTCGTGAAGCGCGCAGGCCAGCCGGAGCAGCGGAACCGCCAACGCCGCGCCGCTGCCCTCGCCCAGCCGCAGACCAAGGTCCAGCAGCGGCTGTGCAGCCAAGGCTGCGAGTACAGCGAGGTGCCCCGGCTCGGCCGACCGGTGCGCAAACAGCAACCAGTCACGACAGTCCGGGTTCAAACGCACTGCACACAGCGCGGCCACACTGCAGATGTAACCGTCGACCAGCGCGACGAGGCCTCGCTGCGCACAGGTGATATAGGCGCCGGTGAGCGCCGCCAGTTCGAAACCACCGACCCGCTGCATCCAGCCGTAGGTATCGTGCGGCCCCGCATGCAGCGCCAGTGCCCGCTCGATGACGGCACATTTATGCGCCATTCCGGCAGCATCCAAACCGGTGCCTGGTCCAGCCAGTTCTTGCGGCGCGCAACCTAGCAAAGCGCAGGCCAGCGCTGCCGCAGTGGTGGTGTTGCCTATCCCCATTTCGCCGCCAATGAACAGCTCGCTGCCTTGCTGTTGCGCCCGCAGCACACTGTCGCGCCCAGCTTGCATAGCACGTTCGCAGGCTTCCGCGCTCATGGCCGATTGTTTGGTGAAATTACAGGTGCCTGGACCCAGCGCAACCTGGCGTACGCCAGGCAGCGACTGCGGAGTGGCCACACCCAGATCGATCACCTCCAACGTCGCCTCGAGCTGTTTGGCGAGGACGCTGATCGCTGCGCCGCCGTTGACGAAGTTGCCAAGCATTTGCCCGGTAACCGATTGCGGGAACGCCGAAATACCTTCCTCGGCAACGCCATGATCGCCCGCAAAAATGGCGACAAAAACACGCTCCACTGACGGCCGCTGGCGTCCCTGCAAAGCCGCCAGCAGGGGGATCAGCGCGTCGATACGCCCCAGCGCACCCGCCGGCTTGGTCAGCTGCACATCGCGATGCCGTGCCGCCTGGCGTGCCGTTTCGTCCGGTACCCGGCAGGGTTCCAGCCACCATTGATTGTTCAAAGCGCCGCTCCTTTGAGGGTCATGGGCAAGCCCGCCACGGTAAAGACCACCCGCTGGCAACGCTCGGCGAGGGCTTGATGCAACAAGCCGGTTTCATCGACATACCGGCGGGTCAGCTCGCCCAGCGGCACCACCCCCAACCCCGTTTCGTTGCTCACCAGCAGCACGTGCCCCGGCAGTTCAGGAAGGCATTCGAGCAACGCATCGCGTTCTTCAACTAAGCGCGTCTCGTCATCAAGCATCAACAGATTCGTGAGCCACAGCGTCAGGCAATCCACCAACAAGCAACGATCCGCACGGGCGTGTTCGCGCAAAGTTGTAGCCAGCGCCAGCGGTTCTTCGATGAGCCCCCAGCCAGTAGGACGCCGGGCACGGTGATGAGCGATGCGCTCGCTCATTTCCCCATCCAGAGGCTGGCTGGTGGCGATGTAGATGACTGCCAGGCCGCTTTCAACCGCAAGCCGCTCGGCCAAACGACTTTTGCCGGATCGCGCCCCGCCAAGGATGAGCTCAATCATGCCCCATCTCCTCTGATAGCCCGCAGAGCGCCCTGAGCTGCGAGAGGTCCAGATGCTTGTCCACCAGATCTGCCAGACGTTCGATATCGCGTTCTCGCAATGCCTGGTAGTCGACCCGCAGCGCCCGCTCCAGCCCCGCCCAGCGCAACAGCGACTCGCAGGCAGCTGGTGACTCGAACAGGCCATGGAGGTAGGTGCCGAGCACCTGACCGTCCTCGCTGATCGCGCCATCCGAGCGGCCATCGTCGAGTCGTACCGCAGCACGCTCCAGTGCCGGCCCGTCACTGATACCTGCATGGATTTCGTAGCCGCTGATCTCGACGTCATCGATTCCCAGTCGTCCATGCACGTTGCGCAACTGCTTGTGCGCAGCCAGCGTTGTGGAGAACCGAAGCAGTCTTAACCCCTCACTCTGCCCAGCCGTCCCTTCCAGACCGAGCGGATCAGCTATGCATTCGCCAAGCATTTGCAGCCCGCCGCAGATTCCAAGCAGCTTGCCACCATAGCGCAGATGCCGTTGGAGTGCGGACTCCCAACCTTGCTCGCGCAGCCAGGCGAGGTCCGCGCGCACGCTTTTTGAGCCCGGCAGGATGATCAGGTCCGCCGGCGGAATCGCTTGTCCGGGCCCGACAAAGCAGAGATCAACCTGAGGATGCAGACGCAGCGGGTCGAAGTCGGTGTGATTGCTGATACGCGGCAAGATCGGCACCACAACCTTCAAGGTCTGCTCGCTCTTCGCCGACTGCCGTACGTCGACGGCGTCCTCTGCTTCGAGGTGGAAATCCATCAGGTACGGCAGCACCCCGAGAACGGGCTTGCCGGTGCGGCGCTCGAGCCAATCGAGGCCCGGCTGTAACAGGCCGATATCGCCGCGAAAGCGATTGATCACGAAGCCTTTGACCCGCGCCTGCTCAGTTGGGCTGAGCAGCTCCAGCGTGCCGACCAGGTGTGCGAACACGCCGCCCTTGTCGATATCGGCGATCAGAATCACCGGGCAATCGACGTTCTCGGCAAACCCCATGTTGGCAATGTCGTTGGCGCGCAGATTGATCTCGGCCGGCGAACCCGCGCCTTCGACCATGACCACCTGATAGGCCTCGCTGAGGCGCCGGTGCGAGGCCAGCACCGCCGCCATGGCCACGCGTTTGTAGTCATGGTAAGCGACCGCGTCCATGTTGCCGATGGCCCGACCGTGAATGATGACCTGCGCGCCCACGTCACTGTTGGGTTTGAGAAGGATTGGATTCATGTCCGTCTGCGGCGGCAACCCTGCGGCCTGGGCCTGTACCGCTTGAGCGCGCCCGATCTCGCCACCGTCGGCGGTAACCGCGCTGTTCAGCGCCATGTTCTGCGGTTTGAACGGCACAACGGTGACGCCCTGCCGCTTGAGCCAGCGACACAGCGCGGTCACCAGCGTGCTCTTGCCGGCGTCGGAGGTTGTGCCCTGAACCATCAAGGTGCTCATGTGCGCATCGCCTGATAATGAGTCAGCGCCCGCGTCAGCCGTGCCCATCCCGATTCGTCCGCGGGCAGCCCGAAGCGCACGCTCGGCGGATACAGAAAGCGACGCACCAGAATGCCTTGGCAGGCCAGAAACTCGCGAAGCATGGTCGCCTCCTCTGTCACTACCCAGTGAAAAAGCCCACAGCCTCCGGTGGGCGGCAGGCCCTGCTCTGACAGCAGCTGCGCCAGGCGCTCGCTATCGCTTCGCAAGCGCTCGCGTTGGCGATGCTGCCCCTCACGATCACCAAGCAATAGGGTGCCGATAAAACGTGACGGGCCAGCAATCGGCCATGGCCCAAGGGCATCGCTGAGTGCGCGCAGCAAGCCTTGCTCCGCCAGCACGAAACCCAGCCGCGCACCGGCCATGCCGAAAAACTTGCCGAACGAGCGCAAGACGATAAGCCCTGGTAAGTGGCTATGCGGGGCCAGGCTGTGAGACGGGGTTGGGTCCATGAAAGCTTCGTCGACGATTAACCAGCCACCCCGCTCGGCGAGACGCCCATGCCAGTCGAGCAACTGCTCCGGCGGCAGCAGACGCCCAGTGGGGTTATTCGGGTTGACCACAATCAGCACGTCGACCCCATCTAGCGCACGCGGCACGCTGCCCTCGCTGAATTCGCTGAGGCGGTGCCCTACGCGGCGCCACGCCTCGGCGTGCTCGGCATAACAGGGCGAGACGATCCCGACCTGCAACGGCTTGCGCAACCGCGGCAACATCTGGATCGCGGCCTGAGAGCCCGCTACCGGTAACAACGAGGCGACGCCGTAGTAGTCACGTGCAACCACTTCCAGCTCGTCGTCGGGTTCCGGCAGGCGCATCCAGGCTTCGCCCGGAATGGCTGGCAGATCGAAACCGTAAGGCGCAATGCCAGTCGACAGATCCAGCCAATCCTGGAGCGGAATATTGAAATGCTCGGCCGCCCTGCGCAGCCTTCCGCCATGCTCAAGCACGCAACCAGCCTCCTAACAACAGCGCCAACAACCACAGACCGACGCCCGCCCAGACCATATCCAGTGCGCGTTCGATGTCGCGCGCCCGAGGCGCTTCGCCTTCTCCGAGAACGGGTCTGTGGTGCAGCTCGCAGTGGTAGACCGCCGAACCGCCCAGCGCCACGCCCAGTGCCCCTGCCCCGGCAGCCATCACCGGACCGGCGTTGGGGCTGTCCCACAGCGGCGCCTGGGTACGCCAGCAGCGCCAGGCAAGGCGTGTCTGGCCCAGCAAGGTGTAAGTCAGTGCAACCAACCGGGCAGGTATGAAGTTGAGCACGTCATCGATACGCGCCGCGGCCCAGCCGAATCGCTCGAAGCGCTGGTTGCGGTAGCCCCACATGGCATCGAGCGTATTGCTCAGTCGATACAGCACCACACCCGGCGCGCCCGCCACCACGAACCAGAACAACGCGGCGAATACCGCATCGCTACCGTTCTCCAGTGCCGACTCGGTCGCGGCACGGGCGATGCCCTGCTCGTCCAACTCACGCGTGTCGCGACTGACGATGAATCCGACACGCTGTCGCGCCTCAGCCAAGTCCCCCTGGCGCAAGGCTCGCACAACCGGCAGCAGATGGTCGCCAAGGCTGCGCAACCCCAGCGCCATGTACAGCAAAACGATCTCAGCCAACCAGCCGATGCTCGGCAACGAAGCGAGCAGCCACGCCAATCCCGTTGGCGGTAGCACGGCGAGAAACCAGGCCGTTACGCCATGACTACGCCAACCGCGACCGTCAGGCCCATTGAAGTAACGCTCGAGCCGATCGGCCAGCCCGCCGAACGCAACCAGCGGGTGACCGCGTCGCGGCTCGCCGAGTAACGCATCCAGCGCCACAGCCGCCAGGCAGCTCAGGGCCACAGTCACGACGGCTGATCCCAGTAATTATCGAACAGCAATTCGGACAGGGGACGCGGCTGCGCCCAAGCTTCGAGCGCAAGCATCGGTTCCGGGTAGAACTCAACCACTGGGCCCAGACAGAGCACTGCAATGGGTTTGGCTCCAACGGGCATTTGCAGCAGGTCGGCCAACTGCTGAGGGTCGAACAGCGATACCCAACCCATACCCAGCCCTTCAGCGCGGGCAGCAAGCCAGAGATTCTGGATCGCGCACGCGGCCGACGCGAGGTCCATTTCCGGCAGCGTGCGGCGGCCAAACACGTGAGCCTCGCGACCCTCTATCAGCGCGACGACCAGCAGCTCAGCGCAATCGTGAATGCCCTCGACCTTGAGCTTCATGAACGCCTCACCCCGCTCGCCCAGCGCCGCAGCGGTCAGGACTCGCTCCTCCTCAACCAGCGCGGCAATGGCGTTGCGTAATTCCGGACGGCTGATGCGAAGGAACCGCCATGGCTGCATCAAGCCCACACTGGGCGCCTGATGCGCGGCTTCGAGCAGGCGCACCAGCAGCGCCGGAGCGACCTCGCCTCCGCTGAAATGCCGCATGTCGCGGCGTTCGCCAATGGCTCGGTAGACCCCGGCGCGCTGCTCGTCAGTGAAGGCCGAATCGCTCATGGGCAGAGCATCGCCGCAGCCGCGCGGAAGTCGGACGGCATGTAGAAATGGATATAGGAAGCCGTCAATCGACCCTTTCGGTACACCGCCTCAGCCGTTCGTTTGTAGTTCGGGCATTCGCCTCTCGCCAGTGGCTGCATTGGTGATTCAAGCGAGGAATGGTGGAAGGTGTGGCCACGCAGGCGCCCTTCCGGAAGCTGCACGTCCTGCAGCGCCAATGCGGTAAAGCGCTTCTGCATCTGCGCTTCGCCAGGTATCAAGCCAAGCATGCTTTCTCGAATTCCGTCCTGGCCGGTCAGGCCGTCGAGCAAATAGAGCATGCCGCCACATTCGGCGAGTATTGGCTTGCCCGCCTGGTGATGGGCGCGTATCGCCTCGGCCATCGCATGGTTGCGGCTCAACGCCCGCAGGTGCAGCTCTGGGTATCCTCCCGGCAGATAAAGGCTATCCACAGCAGGCAAACGGGAAAATCGCAGCGGCGAGAAGAACAGCAGCTCCGCGCCTAGCGCTTGCAACAGATCGAGGTTGGCTTGATAGACAAAGGAGAAGGCGGCGTCACGTGCCACACCGATACGCACCCCATTTAACAGTTTAGGCAGCGTCTCAGGTACCGGCGGCGGAAAGCTGATCGCTGCTGGCAGGCTGCAATCGGCGCTCGCCGCCAGGGCGTCGGCAGCCGCGTCGAGTCGAGCGTCCAGATCGACCAGCTCCTGCGCCTGTACGAGACCCAGATGGCGGCTGGGAAGGCCAACAGATTCAGCGCGCGGCAGGGCGCCAAACCAGCCAAGATTCTCAGGCAGACAGTCCCGAAGGATTTCACCGTGTCGGCTGCTACCGACCCGATTGGCTAACACACCGGCAAACGGCAGATCCGGCTGATAGCTGGCCAAACCGTGGGCCAGCGCCCCGAAGGTCTGCGCCATAGACGAGCCATCGACTACCGCCAAAACCGGCACTCCGAACTGGCGCGCCAGATCCGCTGCTGACGGCGTGCCGTCGAACAGCCCCATCACGCCTTCGATAAGGATCAGATCGGCGTCGCGCGCCGCCTCCCATAGCAGACGGCGACTGTCGGCCTCGCCCACCATCCATAGGTCGAGCTGATAGACCGGGTGGCCGCTGGCGCGCGCCAGCACCATGGGATCCAGGAAATCCGGTCCGCACTTGAAAACACGCACCTGTTTACCTTGGCGGGTGTGCAGGCGCGCCAGGCCAGCTGTTACGGTGGTTTTTCCCTGACCAGAGGCAGGCGCGGCTATGAGTAAGGCCGGGCAACGATGCGAGGTGTTCATCGCCCGTCCCCGCCTGCAGCAGCGCAAACCCTTAGCTCAAGCGTCAAAATTCGATGCCCTTCTGCGCTTTCACACCCGCTTTGAACGCATGCTTGACCAAGCTCATTTCAGTCACGGTGTCAGCGGCTTCAATCAACCCCGGCGGCGCGCCGCGACCAGTGACCACCACATGCTGCAACAGCGGTCGCGACTCGATATCAGCCAGCACCGGATCCAGCTCCAGGTAGCCATATTTGAGCGCGATGTTCAGCTCATCCAGCACCACCAGGCCAATCTCAGGATCGGCCAACAGTTGAGCCGCGACGTTCCACGCCTCCTTTGCTTTGGCGATATCACGCTGGCGGTCCTGGGTCTCCCAAGTGAACCCCTCGCCCATCACGTGATAGCTAACCTCGCCGGGAAAGCGTCGGAAGAAGCTTTCCTCGCCGGTGCTGGCCGCACCTTTGATGAACTGCACCACGCCGACTTTGATGCCGTGGCCCAGAGCACGAGCCACCATGCCAAAGGCGGAGCTGCTCTTGCCCTTACCATTGCCGGTGTGGACCAGCAGCAGACCGTACTCGTCCTGAGCTTCGGCAATCTTCTCGTCTACCACGGCCTTTTTACGCTGCATGCGCGCCTTGTGGCGGGCATCGCGCTCACTGGACTCACTCATGCGCGAACGCCTTCACGCTGTGCCGTCCAGGCACGCAGCCCGACGAACAAGACCGCAGCGGTGCCGACATACAGCGCCAGATTGCCCAGGTAACGGGGGTAGTAGGTGCCGATGCGTTCAGCCATCTGCGCCAGGCTCGGATCGGGATAGCGCCCGGAGAAAAAAAGAAAGCCACCGCCGGAGAACAGGTAGCAGACGAAGGCACTGAGCACCACGACGCCCGCCAGCAAGGCCAGGCTGCTCAGCTGATCACGGTGCAACCGCGCGTACATCCGTCCGCCGAACCACAGGGAGCCGTAGGCAGGCACCAGCATCCAGTAGGCCGGTGACATGCAATAGCTGCTCACGCCCTGCCATTGGATGGCGGCGAAATCCAGCAGCGACGCTTCGACAAACAAAGCCGGAAACACCCAGCGCGGCGCCAGCAGCACACCCGCCAGAAAGAACACCGCCCAGGATGCACTTGGCAGGTTCACCGAGGCAAAGTGTTGGCCACGGGTCATTGCCATCAGCATCATCAGCGCAATACCGACGCCCAGCTGGGCTCTTGGGGACAGTTTTATCATCGATGTTCTCCTTTGGGGCAACACGCCAGCGGGCGCGATTTAGAGTGCCTGATAGCGGACCGTGAAATGGATCGCGCGGCCGGGCTGTTCATAGGTCTGGGCAGTTTCGTAATCGCGGTCGAACAGGTTGCTCAGCTTTGCCTGCAGTCGCCAGGCATCATCGAGACGATATTCACCACGCAGGTCAACCAGGGCGTAGCCAGGCAACCGCTCGGCTTCGGTATTGCTGGATTTGTCGAAGCGCTCGCTCGCTGCGTACAGCGTTGTGCCGACAGCAAAGCGGCCAATGGCACGGTCCAGGTCGATGTTCAACGACCGTTTGGCGCGTCGCGGCAGCAGATGCCCATGATTGGCCTTGCTGCGATCCTGCGGGTCAAGGACCGTCACCGAGCTGACGACATCCCAGCCCAGCAATTCAGTGCCGACTACGCCTTCGATCCCGCGAATGCGCGCCACATCGACGTTTTGCGGCTGCATCGGGCTGCTGCCGCTCCAGATGATCAGGTCGTCAATCTGGTTTTCGAACGCGTTGAGGCTCCACTCGCCCCACTGCTGCTCTCCTTTCAGGCCCAGCTCATAGCTTTGCGACTCTTCCGGCTGCAGGTCGGGGTTGCCGGCCGTAAAGCCCGTGTTCGGCGCATAGAGATCGTTGAACGTGGGCGCCTTGAATGCCGTGCCGTAGGAAGCACTCAGTACTAGGTTGTCACGCAGGTCATAGCTCCAGCCGAGATTGCCGGTGTCGTGGTTGCCGAACTGCTCATTGTCATCGCGACGCAGGCCGGCCAGCACGCCATGACGGCCGAAACGACCCTGATACTGCAGGTAGGCGCCCTTGTTATCACGAGCGTCCACCGCATAGTCGTCCGTCACGTCGATGCGGTCTTGCTGGTAGTCGAAACCAAGCGTGAGCAGCTGATCTTCAGCCACGCTGAAGTCATTCTGCCAATTGAAAGAATCGCGCTTGGTATCGAAACGCGAATAGAAACGACCGTCGCGGAAGTTGTCCGTGTTGTCTTCGCTATGCCCGGCCTGCAGGGTGACCAGCCATGGATCGATCGGCGTGAATCGTGCCCGGCCGCCGATGACTTGCTGGCTGCCGTCGCTATAGGCAAAGCGGCCAGTTGCTCCTGAAGTGGAACGAGAGTCGTAGTCGCTATGGGTGTCGACGTGCAACAGGCTGCCATCCAGAACCAGTCCATTGTCGAAGCGGTAGCCGCCGCGCAAGGCGCCTGACAGCTCACGATAACCGTCGGCATCAGCTTCATAGGCACGAGGCGCGGTTGGCCGATAGGCCCGCGAATTGATGCCGTCGGTTGATGCGCTCGCCACACCGAGATTGAACCAGCCGGCACCCTGGCTTCCAGAGAGGCCGGCGGTGCCGTCAAAGCTGGAGCGACTGCCCGCCCCCGCGGAAAAATAAGGTTTGAGCCCTTCGCCTTCCCCACGCCGCGTGAAAATCTGCATGACCCCGCCCACCGCTTCCGAGCCGTACAGGCTCGAGCGCGGCCCACGGACCAGTTCGATCCGCTCGATCTGCTCGACCGGTATGTTCTCAAGCGACGCACCGCCCGATGTGGCTGATCCGATTTTCACCCCATCAACCAGAACAAGCAGATGCTGGCTGCTGGTACCACGCACATACACGGAAGAGGTTTTGCCGCGTCCGCCGTTGAAAGCGACGTTGACGCCCGCCAGGCCGCGCAGCAGTTCAGGAACGCTCTGAACCTGACTGCGCACAATCTGCTCGCGGGTAATGACGCTGGTGGAGGCTATCGGACTGAGCACCTGCTCGGTGCGTGTGGCCGTGACCACCTGTTCGTTGAGGTTCAGCGGCTGTACCGGCTGAGCATGGGAAAGCGAAACATAGCCAAGCAGCACGCACGCTGCCGAAGTGTTGAGGATCTTGCAGGTCAAGTTCAGGTCTCCGTCGTGCCCGCCGCACGACAACAGTCGATAAGGGCAGACGGAGAATGCGAAGGGAGCGCAGGTGCAAGCAGCCGCACCCCGATCAGCGCCCGCCGCACTGCCGTGGAATGCGACAGGCCGGTCTCCGGGCTTGCGAGCGGATGCCTTGCATCCTGGAACCGCGGCCTTCCCATGCCTGTGGCACAGTGGCTGTGAGCGGTGTCCTGTCTCGCCTACCGTTGCGGGGGCAGCGCCGGAATCTTCATCGAATGAACCGGCTTCCCTGTTTCACCCCTCTGGCGTTTCGCCAGGGGGCACCTGAAGCAGCGCGGAGGGTAGTCCAAGGCCCTGCGCAGCGCAACCGAAAGCGATCAGCACCCGAGCCAGGGCACGTTTCGGGAGCGCTGCCTGCGATTTACCGGAACGCCGGGCGCCGAATGGCTTCGAATGCAACAATGCCCCCGTCACGCACACCAGACGAGAAGACGCCCACCCATGACCAGCATCGTGCAGATCTCCGACACCCACTTCGGCACCGAACAGGCCGCCGTCGTACAAGCCATGGAAGACCACGTGCGCGAGCACGGCGCGGACCTGCTGATCTTTTCTGGCGACATCACACAGCGCGCCAGAGCCGGACAGTTCGCCGATGCCCAGGCCTTCGTCCAGCGCCTGCATGGCCATGGCATCCCGAAGGCGCTGGTGATCCCGGGGAATCATGACATCCCGCTGTATAACGTCTTTGCGCGTTTGTTCATGCCCTACCGCAACTACCGTCGCCACTTTGGTGACGATCTGGAGCCGACCTTCGAAAACGACGAGATGTTGGTCATCGGCCTCAACACCACCCACCCCAGACGCCATAAGGATGGGCTGGTGACCGGCGAACAAGTGCAAGCCGTTGCCAGGCGCCTCAAACAGAGCGACCCGAACAAGGTCCGTATCGTGGTGGCGCACCAGCCCTTCGGCGCGATGGTGCTGAGCGATCTGAGCAACCTTCAGCACAATGCAGACACTGCGCTGCACCGCTGGGCCGATGAAGGGTTGGATCTGGTGATGGGCGGGCACATCCATCTGCCCTATGTATTGCCCTTGTCCAAGCAGTACACCGCGCTGTCTCGCGAAATCTGGATGGTCCAGGCGGGCACCACCCTCTCATCACGCGTGCGAGGTACGTCGCCGAACTCGTTCAATCGTATGAAGCTGCACTCGGGCGTCGACAAGAAGGTCTGTGTCGAACGCTGGGATTTGCTGGATGATCAATTCGTGCTCGGCTCGCACTTCAACCTGCACTGGTAGGCGCAGCAGCTCACCCAGCGGTTATGAGCTGCCGCGCTCCGAGTGCGGCTCAGCCCACCGCCCCAGCCACAGCCAGCCCGGTCAGATACACGCCAGCGAAGCCGAGATTGAATGCAACGAACAGGTACAGGCTGTATTTGAGGTAGCTACCGAAGGTCAGCCCCGGCACCTTGCTCATGGCCACGATGCCGGCTGCGGAACCGATGACCAGCAGCGAACCGCCGACGCCCACCGCGTAGGTCAGGACCATCCACTCGGCGATGCCCATTTCAAGTCCGGACTTCAGCAGCGCGGCGGTCAGCGGTACGTTGTCGATCGCGGCAGACAGGATACCCATCAGGTAGTTGGCGACCACGGCGGGCACCTGGTCATAGATACGCACCAGGCCGTCGAGCACATGGATTTCCTTGAGCATGCCGACCAGCAGCAGGATGCCGAGGAAGAACAGCAAGGTTTCGAACTCGACCTGGCGGACGTATTCCAGAATTGGATCGGTTTCGATGTCGTCGCTGAAGAAGCGCGCCACCAGAAACATGATCGACAATCCGGTCAGGAAGGTCAGCACGGGCGGAATCTGGAAGAAGAAGTTGCCAGCGATGGTGCACAGGATGGTGCCGAGAAAGATCAGGGCGATGGCGATATCGACCCGGCGTACATCGGTGCGGTGGCTTTCCACCACGACCTGTCCGCTCATACCCAGCGAAAGCATCGCCGCCAGCAGCATGACCGCCAGAAAAGCCGGAAGCGCGAGCAGCAACAGCTGCAGGATCTTTACTTTTCCAGCGAGGAAGATCATCAGGGTCGTCACGTCACCGGTGATCAGCGCCACACCGCCGGAGTTCACTGCAAACACCACCAGCGCCGCGTATTTGATGGTCTTCTCGGCGCTGAGCTTGAGCGACATGATCAACGTGATGGAGACCAGCGTCGCGGTAATGTTGTCCGCGAGCGACGAGAACACAAAGCAGAACGTCGCCGTCAGGAACAGCAGCTGCCGCTCGCTGATCCGCTTTGGCAAAACCAGGTAGATCAAGTTTTCGATCAGGCCTTTCTTGTTCAAGTAGGCGACAAAGGTCATCGCCGCCACCAGAAAGATCCACAATCCGGCGATCTCCGCGATGTTCTCGTTGAGGCTGATGAGCACCAGGTCGCGTTCGGTGCCCTGCGGGGAAAAGATGAACAGCAGCATCCACGCCAAGGTGCCGAAGAACAGCGTGACCTTGGCTTTGTTTACATGGGTAATTTCTTCAAGAACGACACCGAGCAGAGCGGCCACGGCGAGGCCGATCAGCACGTACTGAAGTATTTCAGGCATGGGGCACCTAACGTATAAGGAGGGACGGTTCGTGCGCGGATGCGCACCCGAGAAGTTGGGGCGCCGATCATAGCCAAAGTGCGACAATTCGACACCTGACAAATGTCAATTCGAAGATATTTCGAATTATTCCACTGCACTGGCGCGGCTTTGCAGCCGTTTAATGGCGCGGCACGAATCCGGCAGGCTTGGCCGATAACCAGTCGACAAAGGTGCGCAGCCGAGCATCGGCCAGCAACGCGTCGCGGCTGTTGAAGCTGAGCGCCAGCTCCTTCTCTGTAAACAGGCGATGGATCTGGTTGTGGCAGGGCCGGCAGACCCACAGCGTGGCTGTAATACGCTCCTCACGAGGGAAGCGCTTACGGATGTATGTTTTGCCGTGCAAGGCTTTGGGAATCAGGTGATGGCGGGTCAAAGGCGCCTGCCGCAGGCACAGCTCGCACGCATCAGGCGGGTCGGGCAAACGCAGGAGTGGCGCCATCTAACGACCTCTCAATCGCAGCGTCTGAAATCCGCACCAACTCGGCGTCGCGGGGAGCAGAGAAAGTCAATGCCGGCGCCTATCATGTTCGACTCTCGCCAGCGTTAGGGGTTTTGAGCGAGACGGTCACTGTCCAGCACGCGCTTGGCGCTGAGGTAGCTTTTCTGCCAATAGCTGTTGGAAAGGCTGTCCAGGCGTACCGTTCCGCCGGTTGAGGGTGCATGGACGAAACGCCCTTCGCCGACGTAGATAGCCGCGTGGCTGACACGACGCCCGCCGCTGGTGGCAAAGAACAACAGATCACCTGCTTTCAGGGCATCACGCCTGATGGTGGCGCCTCGCATGGCGTTCATCTCACGCGTCGTACGCGGTAATGCCACGCCGGCTGCGCCTCGGTAGACATAGGTAATCAGACCACTGCAATCGAACCCGCCATCAGGGGTATTGCCGCCGTAGCGATACGGCGTACCCACCAGCCCCAGCGCCGTGAACAGTACGTCTTCAGCAGTGCCGGGAAACTCGTGCGGTGTTGGCAGAGGCGCGACGACTACCGGTTCGACCGGCGCTTGACTGGAACAGGCAGCAAGCAGTATCGCGGTCAGCAGAACAGCTGTAGAACGAGCCAGAAGAGGCATGGCAGAGCAGTCCAGGCAAATGAGCCATCACTCTGCCGGCATGCAGAAATGGATGCAAGCCCGATGCAGACCTATCTCAGCACTCAGTGATGAGTGGAAACAGCGCTTGAGTTATGGGCAAGGACCAGAACCCGTTTGGCTTGCATGAAGCTGGAACGCCAGTACTTGTCATCGAGGCTGTCGACGCGGACGCCGCCGCTACGACTACTGGACGAGTGAATGAACCGGTCACCGCCGATGTAGATACCGGCATGGCTGACCTGGCCACGCCCCCGGTTGTTGAAAAAGACTACGTCGCCCGGCTCCAGGTCGCTGCGTTTGATCTTCGGTGCTTCCAGATTGATCATCTCGCGGGTTGAGCGTGGTAGCTCGATGCCGGCCTCCTTGCGAAACAGAAAACTGACGAAGCCACTGCAATCAAAGCCGGTTTTCGTGGAGCTACCACCGTAGCGGTACGGGGTGCCTACCAGCGTGAAGCCGCGCTCAAGCACGCTATCGGCCAGAGCCGGCAACACGTAGCTCTCCTCATCGGCTAGCTCACGAAGTTGCTGCTCGGTGGGTTCGTCTGTTAGGGCTTGAGTGTCGGCATCAGCCTCTGATATCTCAACCGGGAAATCGAACTGGAACCCCTGCGACAGCAGCGAACTTTCGGTCTGCTCCGGCTGCGCGGCGCAGGCCGCCAACAACGTAACGAGAGCAAGGGGCAACAGGGGTGCGAGGCGTTGGCGCATGGCACTGACAGGTCGGGAAGTCGAAAGTGGCGAAACTATGCCTGCCGTCGCGCCGATGAGCAAATTCTATTGCCGCAAATGTGACCGACTCGCTGCGGCAAAACGTCTGGGTGGCTTTCATTTAGCGAGATAGCGAGTCCACCTTGTCGCCGCGTCTCTGATCGGTGGCGCAGGTTGCGCATGGGGATCGGCAACGTCGGGTCGACTTAACCCGACATCAGCCCTGGCGCCCCGTCGGGCAGCAGCATCAGGTACCCCTGCCCCATCAACAGCCAAGCAGCCGCTGGATGGACCAGCAGACGCCATAGCCATTGCTGCGGCACGAAGCCGACGCCATGAATGAAGCCCGCTGATAGGCCCCACATCACCAGCATCAGCTGCGCGTGGCTGTAACCTCCTGCTCCGTCGAGCATCACCGCGGGGTGAATCAGCAACAGCAGGGCCAGCGGCGAGGCCAGCAGTAGCGAGAGCATGCAGCCGGGCCTGCGGTAGAGAATGCTATTGACCGAGCCGATCACGGCCTGGCTCCGCATCGAGATCCTGGGTCGCTTCGAACCAGAGCGCGCTGATGATGCCGAAGCTGCAAGCCAGCAGTACGCCGAGAATCCAGGTGAAGTACCACATGATGATTTCTCCGTAGGGACGTGCGGGGCCAGGCGCGTTGGCGCTTGGACAGGGGTTCAGTACAAGCCGTGCGGGTTGGCTTCGATGCTCTGATCGTTGAGCCGACCCCACATGCGGACATAGCTCCACAGCGTGTAGCAGAGGATCAGCGGCACGAAGATGCAGACCACCACGAACATGATGCCCAGCGTCTTGTAGCTCGATACGGCGTCCCACAGGGTAAGACTGGAGGCCGGGTCGAGGCTCGACGGAAAGACGAAGGG
The DNA here is from genome assembly GCF_038562055.1 of Stutzerimonas chloritidismutans. Lineage (GTDB taxonomy): Bacteria > Pseudomonadota > Gammaproteobacteria > Pseudomonadales > Pseudomonadaceae > Stutzerimonas > Stutzerimonas chloritidismutans_A. Next base: position 201,294 of record NZ_JBCFXD010000003.1, read on the forward strand.
AAACAGGGCGAAGCCGGCGGTGCAGATGCTGCCGACAATCATCAGACTGGTACCGAGGAAGCTCACCCCGCCGCTGTTACGGCTGGCACCCAGCAGCGCTATCAGCGCGCCGATGATTCCGGCTATTGGTGCAATCAGGGTGCTTGGGTAGCGGCTGTAGTTGCCCAGCCAACCCGCATTGCTTTGCATCACCTGCTTATCCAGCAAGGGATTGAGTGCCGCCCCAGGATCGGTGACAGACAGCTGGTTAAAGCCCTGAATGCCGAACGCCAGCCACAGCCCCGCCCCGACGAAGCCAATCAGGAATACCAGCGTGCACAGTCGGGTTGCCAGACACGAGCGCTCGCCCAGCGCGCCTTCAGTGCGCATCATCAGCCAGGCACCGCCATGCGCGCAGAGCATGCTCAGGCTGACGATGCCGCACAGCAACGCGAAGGGGTTGAGTAATTGGAAGAACGAGCCGTGATAGCTGGAGCGCATCAGCTCGTCGAGCTGGAACGGCAGGCCGAGGAACAGGTTGCCGAACGCCACACCAAACACCAGCGCCGGCACCGCACCGCCGACGAACAGGCCCCAGTCCCACGCACTGCGCCAGCGCGGGTCTTCGATCTTGCTGCGGTAATCGAAACCCACCGGCCGGCAGAACAGCGCGAAGAGCACCAGCAACATGGCCCAGTAAAGCCCTGAAAACGCCACTGCGTAGACCATCGGCCAGGCCGCGAACAGCGCGCCGCCGGCGGTGATGAACCACACCTGATTGCCATCCCAATGCGGCGCGATGGTATTGATCGTCACGCGCCGCTCGTTGTCGGTCCTGCCAACGAAAGGCATCAGCGCCATGGCGCCCATGTCGAAGCCGTCGGTCAGGGCAAAGCCGATCAGCAGCACACCAATCAATACCCACCAGATGAGTTTGAGCACTTCGTAGTCGAACATCTTGTTTACCTCACACAGGGGTCGGTTCGATGGGTGCGTCGTTTGCTGCTGCCGGAACGGCAGCAGCGTCGCGGGGCTTGCGAATGTGCTCCGGGGTGACAGGTGCGAGCTCAAAGTGATAGCGGCCGGTGTGCAGGCTGCTTGGCCCGAGGCGGGCGAAGCGGATCATCAGGAACATTTCCACCACCAGCAGCAGCGTGTAGAAAGCCACCAGCGCCACCAGCGAACCCCAGATATCCCCCGCGGCCAAGGTCGACGCGGACAAATGCGTCGGCAGCAGTTCGGCGATCGACCAGGGCTGACGGCCGTGCTCGGCCACGTACCAGCCGGTCTGCGCGGCGATCCAAGGCAGCGGCAGGCTGAACAGGGCGAACTTGAGTAACCAGGGTTTGTTCTCCGCATTGCGTTTGATCGAAGCCCAGCTGGCCAAACCAAACAGCAACAGCATGAGGAAGCCCGCCAGAACCATCGCGCGGAAGGTCCAGAACAGGCTGAACACGTCGGGAATCGTATCCAGCGCGGCCAGGCGGATCTGCTCGTCACTGGCGTCAACCACCTTGTCGGTATAGCGCTTGAGCAGCAGACCGTAACCCAGATCCTGCTTGACCTCGTTGAACGCGGCGACGGCCTGCGGCGACTTGTCCCCGCTCCGGAGTACTTGCAATCGTTGATAGGCAAGCATGCCGTTGCGAATGCGCAACTCGTGCTCGGCGACCAGCTGCTTGATGCCCTTGACCTCCTCGTCCAGCGAGCGCGTCGCGATCAGCCCCAGCGCATAGGGAATCTTCACCGCGTAGTCGGTACGCTGTTCCTGCTGATTGGGCAGACCGAACAGGGTGAAGCCGGCCGGTGCCGGGTGGGTTTCCCACTCGGCCTCGATGGCCGCCAGCTTGACCTTCTGCACATCGCCAATCTCATAGCCGGACTCGTCGCCGAGGATGATCACGGAGAGAGTCGAAGCCAGGCCGAACACCGCCGCGATGGCAAACGAGCGCCGAGCGAAGCCAAGGTCACGTTTCTTCAGTAGATAGAAGGACGAAATCGCTAAAACAAAGATCGCCCCAGTGACATAACCGGCCGACACCGTGTGGACGAACTTGACCTGGGCGACCGGGTTGAACAGCAGCGCGCCGAAATCGACCAGTTCCATGCGCATGGTTTCGAAGTTGAACTCCGAGCCCACCGGGTTCTGCATCCAGCCGTTGGCGATCAAGATCCACAATGCCGACAGGTTCGACCCCAGCGCCACCAACCAGGTGACCGCCAGATGCTGCACCCTGCTCAGGCGATCCCAGCCAAAGAAGAACAGCCCGATAAAGGTCGACTCCAGGAAAAACGCCATCAGGCCTTCGATTGCCAACGGCGCGCCAAAGATGTCACCCACGTAGTGGCTGTAGTAGGCCCAGTTGGTGCCGAACTGGAATTCCATGGTCAGCCCGGTGGTGACACCGAGGGCGAAATTGATACCGAACAGCTTGCCCCAGAACTGGGTCATGTCCTTGTAGACCTGCTTGCCGGTCATGACGTAGACCGACTCCATGATGGCCAGCAGGAAGGCCAGGCCCAAGGTCAGCGGCACGAAAAGAAAGTGGTACATCGCCGTCATGGCGAACTGCAGGCGTGACAGATCGACAACGCTTTCCGAGATCATCTCGGTCCTCCCTCAGGGATCGAACCCCGTGAATCAAGCAAATACTCGGCAATCCGCGCCGAACCGTTTTCCGGAGTACTGGGCGCATCGAACCAGATCGTTTTTATGGTTATGAGGATCGCAAGCTTGACCAGCAGAACCAGCGCGATGTCCCGTCTGAGCGATGACCTAAGCATGCCTAGCTCTCCTTGCACATCAGTGCCGAAATCCGTTCGAGCGCATCGGACTCCGACCTCATGAGGCGATTGCAGCCCCCTTTGGGGAGGGGGCCAAAACCCGGTTTTCGCGGCCCGGGCCCAATCGCTACACCTCGAACCTACCGTGGAACTCTGCTCGGATCCGAGGCAGGGGAAAGTGTCCGGCGTGACCGTCTTACCAACAACTGCGACAACCTGCCCCGCCCCACCGACACTGCCCACTGCAACCACGTCGTTGCACGCTAGATCAGCGATACGGCGCCCCGCGCAGAGCATCGCGGGAACTTGCGCCTGCACCACGCGCCGCATCGACAACCTGGCTGGTCGAGGACAGCACGTCCGCGGCGCACTGTCGCAGTCAGGGCACCCTCAACCAGCGCCGAAAACCGCTGCCACTCGTCGTGGCAAGCGGGCTCCAGGCAAAGTCCCAAGGCGCCGGAGGAAGCTCTTCCTGCTCGGCCGCAAGTGGCCGCGCGCCCTGGCGCACGTGTGATTTCCAGTCGAACACGTGCTGATTGCCGCCTTGCCAGCCAAGCACGACGCCGATTGCCGCGCTGTCGTCGCTGGCTACCCAGCGCGCGGCAGCGGCGATCATCATGGTTTCGATATGCTCCGGCGCGACCAGATCCCGGTAACCGGAACTCATCAGCCAGCGGCAGACGCCGAGGTGAAACGTCCAACCCAGCGCCAGCTGGCAGCCGTAGGCCCACGTCATGAACTGGCGGAAGATGTCCAGGCCATCCGGCGGATCGAGCTTGAGCAATCCCGGGCAAACGTCGAATAGGGCATGCCAATAGGGCAACAACCGGGCGTCCAGATGGACAAAACTGCGGGCATTGCTGGGGTAATCCGGGAAGGGAAGCCGATAGCCGATACGGCCCTCGGTACGAGCGAATTTTTCCATCATGGCCATGGTGAAAGCCCCTGTATTGACCGAATCGTCGGGACACCGACGATGTTTTCGTCCGATCCACAGCCTGGCTGCGGCATTCGGACGGCTAGGGAGGTCGGGGCCTCAGGGGCCGCAGGGATTCAGAGAGGGCCAGTGTTCACGAGCATTACGCAGTGCCGGTTTAGGTCGGGGCAGCCGCACCGGCGCCTTAACCTGCAGCCAACCCAGTGCGAACAACATCGCAATGGCGAGAAAGGCCGAGCTGCATAGCGGGCAATCAAGCCCCTGCGCAGCCAGCTCATGAACACCGGCAGGGAACGCATCGCCGCCGGCTGATGACGCGTCGCTGGCGCAAAACGGCTCCTGCCCAATGGCAAGCTCGAAGCCCACATGCGAGCCATGGTTCAAGCTGCAGCCAAAAGCGTTGAGCAGGATGCAGGTGAACAGCACCCATACAATCTGGCTCTGTTTGTCTTTGACGATGGTCATGTTTTGACTGTACACCCCCCTGAGCGGGCAGCGCTGCGCCAAACCGCCGCAGACTGTCAGGCAACGCGCGGCTTGCTGTCACAAGCGGCATCGCGGGTCCGCGATGCCAGCCAGGGTCCGTCCGACAACCGGCCAGTAGACCGAGCCCGTCAGTGGTTGACTGTAAACGCCAGCATCGCCGAGAGCTGAGACATGGGACGGCCGCTGTCGCTGTGCCATTGGTTGAACGCCGACTGCACGGCTGCCTGGTCCCGCTGGCTGCTGGGCACCTTGTCCACCACCTTCTGCGCCTTGAGCGCAGCGACCACGTCATTACTGGGAACGAAGGTATCCTTCCCCGCCATGCGCAGCAGGCGCGGCGCTGAAAGGCCTCCCAGTTGGGTGCCGTGCTTGGCCAGATAGCGCCATAGGCCGACTATATCGGTGACCGGCCAATCGGCGATCAGGTTGCCGAAACTCCCCTTTTCTTTCGCCACGTCAAGCACGAACTGAGCGTTGCGGGGCACGCTCTTGAGCTTACCCAGATGACGGATGATGCGGGCATCCTGCATCAGCCGCTCAATGTGTTCGCCCCCCATCAATACCAGCTTCTCAGGATCGAAACGAAAGAAGACCTCTTCGAACGCCGGCCATTTGGCGTCGACCAGGCTGTGCTTGAGTCCGGCGCGGAAGATACGCAGGCTGATTAACGAGAGGTAACGGTCATCCGCAACGGCGCGAAGCTCATCGGGACTATTGGGTTGTGGCAGGCGGCTCTCCAGCGCTGCGGCCGAGCCGAAACGATTGAGGCAGTATTCGTGCATCCATTTGTAGTCGCGCATGCAGGTCCTGAGTCATCGATCGAAACGAGCCGCACAGGTTGCCCTTGCCAACCCGACGTCGCAAGCCCGGCCGTCGCAGCCGGGCTCGTTCACTCTTTAGCGCCGCAGGCGGTCCGCTTCGCCAAGCAGCATCTGCTCGGTTGCACTCCAGCCAAGGCAGCCATCGGTAATGGAAACACCATATCTCAGCTCGCTGGACAGGGGCTGGCAGCCGTCGAACAAGTGGCTCTCGAGCATCACGCCGCGCAGACTCGAATCGCCAGCCATGCGTTGATCTACCACGGACGACAGTACTGCTGGCTGTCTCAGCGGGTTTTTACCGCTGTTGGCATGACTGCAGTCGACCATGATGCGCTGGGCAATACCATGACGCTGCAACGTGTCTCGAGCCTTTGCGACACTGTCCTCGTCAAAATTCGGCCCCGAGTGTCCGCCACGCAACACCAGATGGGTATCCCGATTGCCGCGCGTGCTCAGCAGCGCTGGGTGCCCCAGCTCGTCGATCCCGAAGTGCTGATGCGGATGCTCAGCCGAGCGCATGGCATCACAAGCAATCCCGAGGTTGCCATCGGTCCCGTTCTTGAAACCCACCGGCAGGTCGAGCCCGCTGACCATCTCGCGGTGAATTTGCGACTCGCTGGTACGTGCACCGATTGCCGCCCAGCCAAGCAGGTCATCGAAATAGCCCGCTGCCAGGGGCTGCAGCAGTTCGGAGGCGACTGGCAGCCCGCACGCCAGGATCTCCAGCATCAACCGCCGCGATAGGTGCAGCCCTTCAGCCATGTCTCCGCTGCCATTGAGCTGCGGATCGTAAACCAGCCCCTTCCAGCCGACGGTAGTACGCGGTTTCTCGACATACGCGCGCATCACTAGCAGCAGCTGATCGCTGACCTGCAGGGCCAGTTCAGCCAGCCGCGCGGCGTATTCCAGCGCGGACGCCGGATCGTGCAATGAGCAAGGGCCCACCACCACCAGCAGGCGGGGGTCATCGCCATTAAGCACGGCACGAATGGCCTTTCGGTCATCTCGGACGCGCTCGTCAAGCGATGCGCTGAGGGGCAGCCGTTGCCGCAGCAAAGCGGGACTCGGTAACGGAAGAGCGCTACGTCTGGCTGGGGCGGATGACGTCTTGCAGCTAAGGGCAGAGGCGTTGATTGGTGCATTCATGACTGGCGGTCCTTTGGCCGGCGCGGCATCTGTGCCGCGTCGGCGCTAGCTAAGTGTTCGGTCTACGCGTGTAGGTGCGGCGGCAGTGAAGCGGCTAAATCGCCAGTCGTAGCGGTAAGTGCGGTAAGCGTTGGTGTAGGGATACATGGTGCTGTCCTCGGTATGTAAGGCCTTCTCAGGCCAGAAAAAACAAAACCCCCGGTCGGGTGGCCGACCGGGGGTTCGAAAACTGTCTGGTGGCGTCCCGGGTTGCTAGGGCGCCTGTGGGGTATCAGGCGCGCCGATGGCTAAACCAATACCCAAAATAATCACCGTCAGTCGCAATCGCCTGACCACGCTGCAACCCCGCGCACATGGCGTCGGAGTTTGCAGGGATCGCGGAAATCAGATTGAGCGGCATGCTGTTCTCCAAAGAATGTCCGAACCATACTCCAGCGCAACGACTCGTTTCAACCGGGAGTGCAGTTGATTTGCTGGGCATGCTTGAGCTCATGCTGTCACAAGGTTGTTCTTAGGCTGGGAGCTGAAGACGTATCTGAACGCCCTAACTACAGGACGAGTGGACGCAACCTTGCAACGCGCCTCTCTCATGCAAGATCTTAGCGTTCAAAAGAAACGTATTGCCTGACGCTGCGTTTGCCGCTTACCACGATTAATGCAGGCACCGCGCGGGAGGCCATGAGTCATTACCAGCCCCAGAAAAACGAAACCCCGCAATACGCGGGGTTCGGTCTCAGCTAACCCGGCGCCAGGCCGGGCTTGTCCGCGCACGGCTGTAATCAGGCCTTGATGCGGGACTTGTACTCGCCGGTGCGGGTGTCGATTTCGATCGAGTCGCCGATTTCGCAAAAAGCGGAAACCTGCAGCTCAGCGCCATTCTTCAGGCGCGCAGTCTTCATGACCTTGCCGGAAGTGTCGCCACGAACGGATGGCTCGGTGTAGACGATTTCACGAACGATGGTGTTCGGCAGTTCGACCGAGATCACCTTGTCGTTGTAGAACGTGGCTTCGCAGACGTCAGTCATGCCGTCTTCGATGAAGGTCATCACGCCTTCGAGGTCATCTTTTTCGATTTCGTACTGATTGAACTCGTCGTCCATGAAGACGTACAGCGGGTCAGCGAAGTAGGAATAGGTAACTTCCTTGCGCTCGAGAATGACCGGTTCCAGCTTGTCATCAGCCTTGTACACGGTCTCGGTCGCCGAACCATTGAGCAGGTTCTTCAGCTTCATCTTGACCACGGCACTGTTACGACCGGACTTGTTGAACTCGGCTTTCTGGATGATCCAGGGCGCGCCGTTGATAACGGCCACTTGGCCGGCACGGAACTCTTGTGCGGTTTTCATACGAATATCCGAATGGAATTAGAGACATAAAATCAGGCCGCGTATCATAGGGTCTGTTCCCATTTCGTCGCAAGCCGCGTTACTGCGACTGATGGCCCCTTTGTCGCCTCATATTGGCAGCCTTTCCGAACGATCAAACCGGAGCAGCCAGGTGTCGTGCCGTAGCAGGTCCTAACCAGTCCGCGTAAAACAGCATCAGCTTCCCAGCCAGATCCCCGTTGGCGACCTGCTTGTGTGTCCAGCGGTCCGCATGCGCCTGCAGCTCTGCCTCATGTTCCAGCATCGCGGTCCAGGCGATGCCGCTGCCTATACCCTCGTTCCAGGATCGCCAGAACGCACGTAGCGCTATCGCAGCCGGTGGTGAGAGGCCGCGGACATACAGATCCAGATAAGCGTTGAGTTTGTCCCAGTGCGCATCTTCTTCCTGTGGATAGATATGCCAGACCAACGGCCGCCCTGCCCACTGCGCCCGAATGAAGGATTCCTCGCCGCGCACGGCGTTGAAATCGCAGCACCACAGCAGCATGTCGTACTGGTTCTGGGTCATGAAAGGCAGCACGGCAATCTGCAGCGCACCACGCGCGTGACGATCACCAGCTCGCAGCTGCTCAAGCCCCAGCCAGGCCGCCACGTCGCCCAAGACACGCCCCTCAGGCACCAGTAACTGTGATGGGCGCGCATCAACAGCCAGCACATCAAGCCATCCGGCAACGGCGCGATTTTCATAGGCGAACACTGAGAGCAAGCGCGCGTTGGCCGGCACGGTCAGATCGAGGCTCTGCAGAAAGGCTTCACGTAGCACCGGGTTGGCTTGAAACGCCTCCCGGCGTGCCAGCAGATCGCCCTCGCGAATCAAACCGCCGGTGCCCTGCTCGAACCCTGGAAAGAAAAAATACTTCTGCAAGCCATCGGGCTGCATAGAAGGCAGCGCATGGCAGCCCACCACCCAGTCTTCTGCACTGAGGTATTCGAGGTTGAGCCAGAGGATGCGGCGCCCACTGCAAGCCATTGCCTTTATATAGGCGTCGGGAAGCTGGCAAGCAAAAGCCTCAATCACCACTTCCGCCGGCTCTGCGCCGGGCCACTCGGGTGCCCAATGACGCACCTCGACACCTTCATGCCATTGCTGAGCGGAGGTGGTGCTGGCGCCTGGGCAAAGCCGAGCGAAGGTATCTAGATCATCGACCCACAACCGCACGCATTGGCCGTACTCGGCCACCAACTGCCGCGCCAACCGCCAGGTCACGCCAATATCACCGTAGTTGTCGACGACGACGCAAAAGATGTCCCAGCTTGTTTTAACTGACAAACGAAACCCCTCGAATGTGCCGTTTCGGGCTAATTAGTCTGCAGGATGTCAGCAGAAGAACACTTGACCAGGGCGCTCCAACCACACTCATCGCCGGTTGCGTGTTCAACAATGCCAAGGGCGCTCGACTGCGTAGCTCTGGGCGAGCTTCAGTTCTTTCGAGCACTGCAGTCTGAAGATCTCGCCCGTCATCCCGATAAGCGGGCGTGACAACATGCTCGGACTCGCAGGGAGCCGATGCTTGGCAATATAAAGGGGGAGATAATATCGTCATGGAGGCGAACCCTACCAGCCACACCCCGGCACACAATGTCACCGCTGCGGCTGCTCCCTTCCGGGCCTGACCGGGTTCACGGCTGATCGTTGCGGGGGGACCGGCAGGGCCCACCATGACAAACTCGCCTGGCGGCGAGCGGCGCCATTGTACCGGCTTATCTGCAACTTACAACCACTGCATGCGGACGCCGGAAATACTGATCGTTTGATCATTTCGAGGCGGACAAGACCGCCGGTCAGCAACGCCACGAACCTCTAAGCCGTTTGCCGCATTGCGTCGAAACCCACTAGCCAAAGACGAGCGTCTGTCCGAGGATGGGGAGGCTAAGCGCTATCGAACGTTTGTCATGAAATCATGCCGCAACCAATGGTTTGTGCGGCAGATGGCATCAGCACACGAGGTAATCATGAGCAAGGCTCCAATCGCCATCATCGGTACCGGAATCGCGGGACTTTCCGCAGCCCGTACACTTCACGATGCCGGGCAGCCCGTACACCTGTTCGACAAGAGCCGCGGCAGTGGTGGTCGGATGGCCAGTAAACGCAGCGATGCTGGTTCGCTCGATCTGGGCGCTCAGTATTTTACCGCGCGGGATCGCCGCTTCACCGACGCTTTGCGCCAGTGGCACGCCGAAGGCTGGGTCGATCAGTGGGCGCCGAACCTGTACCAGGCTCGCGACGGACAGCTGACGCCTTCTGCCGACGAGCAAGTGCGCTGGGTTGGCAAGCCGACCATGAGCGCAATCACCCGCGGTTTGCTGGGCGACCTACCGGTCACCTTCAGTTGCCGCATCACCGAGGTGTTTCGCGGTGAGCAGTTCTGGACATTGGTCGACGCCTCAGGCGCCAGCCATGGCCCCTTCAGCCAGGTAGTGGTTGCGGTTCCGGCACCTCAGGCCGCGGCGTTGCTACCAAGCGCCCCGAAGCTTGCAGCCGTTGCGGCGAGCGTCGCGATGGAACCGACATGGGCGGTTTCGCTGGGTTTTGCCACACCGCTGAGCACCCAGTTGGAAGGATGCTTCGTCCAAGACGATGCCTTGGACTGGGTGGCACGAAATCGAAGCAAACCGGGTCGAGACGGCGGGCTAGACACCTGGGTGCTGCACGGCACCAGCAATTGGAGCCGCCAGCATCTCGATCTATCAAAGGAAGCGGTAATCGAGCGCCTGCATGGCGCGTTCGCGGAGCTGATCGATTGTGTAGTGCCGGCGCCGGAGTTCACGCTGGCGCATCGCTGGCTGTATGCCCGACCGGCCCAAGCCCATGAATGGACGGCACTGGCCGATGCCCGACTAGGCCTGTATGCATGCGGCGACTGGTGCCTATCCGGCCGGGTTGAAGGTGCCTGGCTCAGTGGACAGGAAGCCGCCCGCCGGCTGCTGGAAAACCTCTAAGCAGAGTCATGGCCCCCTTCGCGCAGTGCTGCATGACTGCGGAACGCGGGGCCGCTCAGCGCCGCACAGCTGCATTCAACCCAGCGCAGTGTCTAGAAACATCATTACAGCGAAGCCCAGCATCAGCCCGAGCGTGGCCGGCGTCTGGTGGCCGTTGCGGTGGGTCTCAGGTATGACTTCATGGGAAACCACGAAGATCATGGCGCCCGCCGCCAACCCGAGGCTGACCGGGTAAGCAATGGCAAAGCCGCTGGACATGCCTATGCCGACCAGCGCCCCGATGGGTTCCATCAGCCCGGAAGCTGCCGCAATCAGCACGGACGTCCGCGCAGACAAACCGGTGGTGCGCAGTGCGAGCGCGACCGCCAGCCCTTCCGGGATGTCCTGTATCGATATCGCGGTGGTCAGCGGCAACCCGACACTCAAGTCGCCAGTGGCGAAACTCACGCCGATGGCCATCCCTTCGGGAATGTTGTGCAGCGCGATGGCCAGGACAAAGAGCCACACCCGATTGAGCCGCGCGAATTCGGGGCCGCGGGGTCCGGTACTTTGGTGCTCATGCGGTGTGAAGTGGTCCAACCCGAGCATCAGCAAAACGCCGAGGCCGAGCCCCACCACTACGGTCAAAGCCGCAGCGGGCCCGTTGCCGAATAGCTCACGCCCGGCTTCCAGTCCCGGCAGGATCAACGAAAATGCACTGGCTGCCAGCATCATCCCAGCCGCGAAACCCAACATGCTGTCCTGCGTGCGAGTGGAGAGGTCGCGCAGGCCGATCGCCAAAAAAGCGCCAACAGCCGTGGCAACGAAACCGGCGCTTCCCCCCAACATGGCGTAGCGAACGTTACTGGACTCGTTATTGAAGGCGTTGACGCCACCGGCCACCAGCAGTAGCAGGACAGCCACCGCCGCTGCGGCAAGGCTGAAGGTAATCCACGGACTGGCCTGGGCCTGAGCGAGCCAGACGGCGCGCAAAGTGGCAGCGGGGCTTTGAGCGGTTGACGCCATGATCAGCAAATCCTGAAAGCGGGAACGTGGATTGTACGCAGCCCCTTCTAAGGGCGAGGCTATCGCTGTGATAGTCCCCTACCACGAAGGGGCTCACTCTTTGAACCCAAGAGCCTGCCGATGATTCAACGCGGTTATGGTGTCTCTGCCGAGTGATACCCGCGCTGTACCCTTGGCGGGTGATTATCCGTAAGCTTGTCACGTCCGATGGTCGTCATGTGCCGCACAGGGAGTGGTCCGTTTTGCCTGCCGCCAAATCAATCCGCCGCGCGTTCCTGTTTCTCATTGTGCTGCTGTTGATTGCAGGCTGGCTGGGCTGGCGTCAACTGCAAGGGCCGGAATTGCCAGGTTACCGCCTGGAAACAAGACCATTGGTGCAACGCGTGGTCGCCAGTGGCGAAGTGGACACCCAGTCGCTGGCCCAGGTCGGCAGCGAGATCACTGGCGTGATTGCCGCGCGGCATGTGCGTGAAGGCGACGCAGTAAAAGCCGGTGATCTGCTACTGGAATTGCGCGATGACGAACAGCGTGCCCGTTTGCGCGAAGCCGAAGCGGCGCTGCAGCAACTGATCGATTCCGCTCGCCCACAGGCAGAGGCGACAGCGCGCGAGGCCCAGCACAATCTCGAGCAGGCAAGCCGCGAGCTGAAGCGCCGGAAAGCACTGTTCGACCGCAAATTGCTGGCTTCCGAGCCGCTCGAACAGGCGCGCCGCGCGGAACTGACGGCGCGCGCTGTGCGTGATCGCGCACGCTTCGCCGCTGCAGCGCTGGCCGAGGGCGGCAGTGAAGAGCGGGTGCAGCAACAGCGCCTGGAAGCGGCACGCGCGACACTGGCCAAAACCCGTATTCACGCGCAGGTGGATGGCATCGTCCAGACACGGGACGCCGAACCCGGCGATCTGGTGCAGCCGGGCCGCACACTTCTGACTGTCGCGCGCTCCGGCAGCAGCGAAATCCTCCTTCCTCTGGACGAGAAGAACCTGGCGCCGGTCGAGCTCGGCCAAGATGCCAAAGTGATCGCCGACGCTTATCCCGGGCGGGTGCTGAAAGCACGGGTAAGCTTCATAGCGCCGAGTGTCGATACCGCACGCGGCACCATCGATGTCCACCTCGACCTGCAGGAGCCAGCCGATTTCTTGCGTCAGGGCATGACGGTATCGGTGAACATCGAGACCGGACGCCGTGAACAGGCGCTGGTGCTCCCCAACGATGCCCTGCTCGCCCACAACGGCACTCGCGCTCAGGTGCTGCGAATAAACGAAGGTGTCGTAGAGCGCGTCGATGTTCGCCTGGGTCTGCTGGGCACTGCACTGAGCGAAGTGATAGAAGGCCTAGCGGCTGGCGACCTGGTGCTGGCCGCCGAAGCGGAAGCTGGCCAGCGCGTGCGGGTTCGCGAACTACCGACACCCCGCGGCATCCGGGATTGACCGCGGTGCGCCTGGCCGACTCTCTTTGGACCGAATGGCTGATTGCCCTGCGCTTCCTGATGGACAACCGCATGCAATCCCTGCTGATCATCTTTGGCATCGCTGTCGGTTCCGCAGTCATCGTGTTCATCACAGCGCTGATCACCGGCCTGCAGGCCAACGTCATCGAACGGACCTTGGGTACACAGGCGCATATTCGTATTCTGCCGCCCGATGAGGTCAACCGCGTTCTGCCTCCCGATCATGGCAGCTGGTCGCTGGTGTTGGAGAGCCCACGAGCGCAACGTCTGCGCTCGATCATCAACTGGCAGGACATTCGCGACGTGCTTGACGAAGACCGGCAGGTACTTGCGGTTTCACCGGTCATCAGCGGTCCGGCTATCGCCCGGCGCGGTGTGGCGCGTGCATCCGTCGCGCTGCTCGGCATCGATCCGGTGCGCTATCAACAGATCATTCCACTGGCCAAGGATCTGATAGCCGGCCAATTCACCGTCGGCGCCGGTCATGCAGTGATCGGCAATGAACTCGCCCGCGACCTGGGCCTTGGCATCGGCGACAAGCTAAGACTGGACGCAGGCGAAGGCCGCGAAGCCGTGGTCGACATCGCCGGAATCTTCGAGCTAGGGGTGCGCGAGTTGGATGCGCGCTATGTCTACCTCGACCTGAAGCAGGCTCAGACCCTTCTCGACCTGGCTGGAGGCGTCACTGTGATCGACACCACGGTCGGCGAAATATTCGAAGCCGATCGCATCGCCGAACGCCTGGCCCGCCTGACCGGACTGCGCGCCGAGAGCTGGATGCAAACCAACGGTCAACTGCTCAACGCCCTCAGTTCGCAAAGCATGACCACTGAGATGATCCGCGTGTTCGTCGGGGTCTCGGTGGCCTTCGGCATCGCCAGCGTGCTGGCGGTAAGCGTCGTCCAACGCACCCGCGAGATCGGCATCCTGCGGGCCATGGGCAGCCCGCGCGGACAGATACTTCGAGTGTTCCTGTTGCAAGGTGGGTTGCTCGGTTTGCTTGGCTCGGCCTGCGGCGGCGCTGTCGGCTGGGGCTTGGTGCAGGTCTTCAATCTGGCCGGGCCACGCCTGTTCTTCATTCCGGTCGACCCGACGCTTGTTCCTCTGGCAATGCTGGTCGCAACCATTACCGGCGTATTGGCCGCCGCCATGCCGGCACGCCGCGCAGCGCGCTACGACCCTGCCGTGGCGATCCGCTATGTCTGAGTCCGCTGCCAGCCCCAACGTCGAAGAGGTTCTGCGTCTCGAACAGGTACGTAAAGCGTTCAACCTCGGCACCCCGCTGGAAACGGAAGTGCTGCACGGCATCGACTTGCGCCTTTGCCGCGGTGAACTGACGGCGCTCATCGGGCCATCCGGTTCCGGCAAAAGCACCCTGCTCAACCTGATCGGGCTGCTCGATGCGCCCAATTCAGGCGAGCTGTACCTGCTCGGCCAGCCCACCCGCAACAGCGATGATGAAACCCGCACCCATCTGCGCAACCACGCCATCGGTTTCGTGTTTCAGTTTCACCATCTGATTTCGGCGTTCAGCGTACTGGAGAATGTGCTGATGCCATTGATGATCCGCCACGGCAAGCCGTCGAGTGCGGATATCGAGCTGGCTCGCGGTTTGTTGGATGAAGTCGGTCTGGGCGCGTTTGCCGACAAGAAACCCACGCAGATATCCGGCGGTCAGCAACAACGGGTCGCCATTGCCCGCGCACTGGTCACCCGCCCTCCACTGCTGTTGGCCGACGAGCCCACCGGCAATCTCGACACTCGCACTGCGCAAAGCGTCTTCGAGCTGTTCCACCGTATCAATGTGCAGTTCGGCTGCGCGGTACTGGTGGTGACTCATGATCCGCGACTGGCCGCCGACTGCGCACGAACCATTCAACTGGTGGACGGACGTATCGTCAGTGACCAATCCGGCACCGAAACACGCTGACCCTTCTCCGGCGAACCGCCCAAAGCTCTCCCTAACCTCCTCAGTTTCGCCTTGAAACACCGCAGAATGGGTTCGCGCCAGCTAATAACTATTAAGTCTAAACATATAACCTTGTCTAAGGCTAATATCCCTTCAGGCATACCCCCACCCGTATCAAGCCAAGCGAAGGAGCAAGCCATGAATGCCCGCGTTGAAGCGTTCTTCGATCCCGCGACCTTTACTTACAGTTATGTTGTCAGCGACCCGGAAACGCGTCAGTGCGCACTGATCGACTCGGTGCTGGATTACGATCCGGCGTCGGGCCGCACCTCACATGTCGGGGCTGAGCGCTTGGTCGACTATGTGCGCGAACACGACCTTGAGGTGCAATGGCTGCTCGAAACCCACGTGCACGCCGACCACCTGAGCGGCGCGCCGTACCTAAAACAGCGGCTTGGCGGGACGCTGGCGATCGGCGACCAGATCACTGTCGTACAAAACACCTTCGGCAGCCTGTTCAATGCCGGTAGCGAGTTCGCCACGGATGGCCGTCAGTTTGATCGTCTGTTTCACGACGGTGATGTCTTTCAGGTCGGTCACATTCAGGCGCGGGCTATTCATACGCCAGGCCACACGCCGGCCTGCATGACCTACGTCATCGGCGACGCCGCGTTCGTAGGCGATACCCTGTTCATGCCCGATTACGGCACCGCGCGATGCGACTTCCCGGGTGGAAATGCGCGGACGCTGTACCAGTCGATCCAGAAACTGTTCACGCTACCAGCCGAAACCCGCGTGTTCATGTGCCACGACTACAAGGCACCGGGCCGCGAAGAGTTTCGCTATGAGACGAGCATTGCAGCCGAACGAGAGTGCAACATCCACGTGCACAGCGGCATCAGCGAGGACGATTTCGTCGCCATGCGCACCGCGCGAGACGCCACCCTGGCGATGCCCACGCTGATCCTGCCGTCAGTGCAGATCAACATGCATGGCGGTGAGCTACCAGCGCCTGAAAGCAACGGCACCCGTTATTTGAAGATTCCTTTGGACGCGCTGTAGCTGCCTGTGTGGAGGACGTCACATGCAAACCTTAAAACGCCTGACACCCTTCATCTCGGTGGCCGCCCAATTGGATCCGGCCGATATGGCCCTGCTGGCGGGAAGCGGCTTTCGTTGCGTCATCAACAACCGTCCGGACAACGAGGGCGAAGGCCAGCCCTCCAGTGATGCTATGCGCGTTGCAGCCGAGGAATCGGGGCTCGAATACCATCACCTTCCAGTAGTTTCCGGGCAGATCAGCGACAGCGATGTTGCTGCCTTTCGCGCACTTCTGGAGCGGATCAAAGGTCCCGTGCTGGCGTTCTGCAGGACCGGCACCCGTTCAGCATCGCTCTGGGCGTTGGCCGAGGCTCATCATCTTGCCCCACACGAGCTCATCCAAACGGCTCGACAGGCCGGTTACGATTTGACCTCCCTGCGACCGCGCCTGGACCAGTATTGGCAATCTGCAGCGGAGGGTCCGCTGAGCCCTGCACCCACGCTCGCCGCCACGCCACGTTATGACGTGCTGGTTGTCGGTGGCGGTGCGGCTGGCTGCGCCGTGACGGCCAGTTTGCTCAAGCGAGCCCCCGATCTGAGCATCGCAATCATCGAACCACGCGAACAGCATTACTATCAGCCAGGCTGGACGCTGGTCGGCGCCGGGGTGTTTGATCGCGCTAACACCGAACGCGCCATGAGCCGTTGCATCCCGACAAAGGCGCAGTGGATTCACGCAGCCGTGGAAACCTTCGATCCGGAACATCAACAGGTGGTGCTCGAAGATGGTAGCCGCATCGGTTACCGCTCGCTGGTGGTCTGTCCGGGCCTGAGCCTCGACTGGGATGCCATTGAAGGCGTGCGCGACAGCCTCGGAAAATATGGCGTGACGTCCAATTACGCCTTCGAGCTGGCACCTTATACCTGGCAGCTGGTGCAGCATCTGCGTCGCGGCAAAGCCCTGTTCACCCAGCCACCCATGCCCATCAAGTGTGCCGGGGCGCCGCAGAAGGCCATGTACCTGTCCTGCGACCACTGGCTCAAGAAAGGCATCCTGAAGGACATACATGTGGACTTCTGTTCAGCTGGCGCTGTGCTATTCGGCGTTGCCGAGTTCGTGCCTGGCCTGATGCACTACGTTGAACGTTACGGCGCCACGCTCAACTTCAATAACAACCTGATCGCAGTCGACGGTCCGGTGCAAAAGGCCTGGTTCAAAGTGTCCAACGGAACCGGCCAGAGCAGTACGGTCGAACGTGAATTCGATCTGCTGCATGTCGTACCGTCCCAGCATGCACCGGATTTCATTCGCCAGAGCGCACTGAGTAACGCTGACGGCTGGTTCGAAGCTGAGCATGAAACTCTCCGCCATCCACGCTTCGGCAATATCTTCAGTCTCGGTGATGTTTGCTCTGCACCGAACGCGAAGACCGCTGCAGCGGTGCGAAAGCAAGCACCGGTGGTAGCGGAGAAAGTATTGAGCGTGCTAAGCGGCAAGGGACCGCAGGCCATCTATGACGGCTATGGCTCCTGCCCCTTAACTGTCGAATTCGGCAAAGTGATCCTCGCTGAGTTTGGATACGGCGGCAAACTGTTGCCGACTTTCCCGCTCGACCCCAGGGTGCCTCGGCGCCTGGCCTGGAAGCTGAAAACGCGGTGGATGCCCTCGATCTACTTCGACATGATGCTTAAGGGCCATGAATGGCTGGCCGAACCGAAACATCTGGACTTCGAGCCGCGGCCGGCCGAGGCGCTCAACGCCTGTGATTTTACTCAGGAGAAGAAGGGATGATGCAGCGGCTCGCCCGCCACCTACCGTGCCTGGAATGGGGGAAACAGTACAACAAGGCTGCTGCGGCCAAGGACAGTCTGGCCGCGCTGATCGTAACGCTCATGCTGATCCCGCAGAGCCTGGCCTACGCGATGCTTGCCGGACTGCAACCGGTAGCGGGCCTTTACGCCAGTATCCTGCCACTGATCGCTTACACGCTTTTCGGCACCAGCCGAACCTTGGCGGTTGGCCCCGTCGCCGTGGTATCGCTGATGACGGCCGCCGCCCTCGGCCCTTTGTTCGCTTACGGCAGCGCCGCGTATGCAGGCGCTGCACTGCTGCTGGCAATGATGTCCGGCGCGATCCTGCTGGCCATGGCGGTTCTGCGGCTGGGTTTCCTGGCCAATTTCCTCAGTCATCCGGTGATTTCAGGGTTCATCAGCGCCTCGGGCATTCTTATCGCAATCGGTCAACTCAAGCACATCCTTGGTATCTCAGTCACCGGCGAAAGTGCTGCTCAGCTGCTGCAGGGATTGATCCAAGGCCTGCCAGAAACGCACATGCCCACACTCACCATCGGAACCACCAGCCTGGTTTTCCTGTTTCTGGTACGCAGCCGCCTTGGCCGCTGGCTGCAAGGGCTAGGCATGGCGCCCCGCACAGCCGGCACGCTCACTAAAGTCGGCCCGGTCGTGGCCCTGCTCCTGGCAATAGCGGCGGTCAGTGGCTTTCAGCTCGCCGCTACAGGCGTGCGCGTGGTTGGCGAAGTGCCCAAGGGCCTTCCTTCTTTGAGCCTGCCCCCACTAGACCTCGCGCTAATCATTCAACTCCTGCCAGCGGCAGTTCTGATCAGCCTGGTGGGCTTCGTCGAGTCAGTTTCGGTAGCGCAGACCTTGGCGGCCAAACGTCGCGAACGCATCGAACCCAATCAGGAGCTGGTCGCCCTGGGCGGCGCCAATATCGCCGCTGCCCTGAGCGGAGGTTTCCCGGTCACCGGCGGTTTCGCCCGCTCGGTGGTCAACTTCGATGCTGGCGCCCAGACGCCGCTGGCTGGCGCACTCACAGCTGCCGGCATAGGCCTGACGGTATTGTTCTTTACACCGCTGTTTCACAACCTGCCACACGCTGTGTTGGCCGCGACCATCATCGTCGCGGTACTCAGCCTGGTCGACCTTACCGCGCTCACGCGCACCTGGCGTTATTCCCGCCAGGACGCCGCCGCCATGGCCGCCACCATGCTCGGCGTGCTGCTGATTGGCGTCGAGACTGGCATCATCATGGGGGTGGGGTTATCGCTGTTGCTGTTTCTCTGGAGAACCAGCCAACCGCATATTGCGGTGGTAGGACAGCTACCTGGCAGCGAGCACTTTCGCAATATCGAGCGTTTCGCCGTGGTACAGAGCCCCAGGGTGCTTTCGGTGCGCGTCGATGAAAGCCTCTACTTTCCCAACGCTCGCTTTCTCGAGGACCGCATTGCCGAACTGTTGGGCCAATACCCGCACGCCGAGCATCTGGTGCTGATGTGCCCCGGAGTCAATCTGATAGATGCCAGCGCACTGGAAAGTCTCGAAGCCATCTCCGCGCGCCTTCACACGGCCGGCGTCCAGCTTCACCTCTCCGAAGTGAAGGGACCGGTGATGGACCGGCTGCGCCGCACAGATTTCCTCGAACATTTCGGCGGACAAGTGTTCATCAGCCAGTACGAAGCACTGCTCGCCCTGGATTCACAGACCACTCGACACGCACTTGAGCGGCAGCGTTGCAACGGAACCAGCATGGGAGACTGCAAATGAAAAACGCACATGACCTCGTCGAACAGGCCCGAGCCCGCATACAGGAAATACCACTTGGCGATGCCGAAGCGGCAATCAAGGCCGCGGATGTCGTGATCGATGTACGCGAAGCCGATGAGTTTCACGAAGGCCATATACAGGGCGCCACGAACATTCCGCGCGGCCTGTTGGAGTTCAAGCTCAGCGGTACGCCCGAGCTAGGCGCACGGGATATGAACATCGTGCTTTACTGCAAGACCAGTGGCCGCGCAGCGCTGTCAGCTGCATCGCTACAGGACATGGGCTATCTGCACGTAAAATCGATCGCCGGCGGCTTTGATGCCTGGACCGAAGCCGGCAAGCCGGTAGCGAAACCGAGCCTGCCGAGCTTTGAGTAGCCACGCAAAATCAGCATATCCATAAAGCGGAAAACCGACGTCGCCGTCGGTCTTCTGCCGGATGATCTCGCCTCTGCATCCTGTTCAGGGCTTGGGACTGCATGCCTTGCAAGTCTTGATGCCAAGCAGCGTATAAGCCGGGCAAAAGCGGAAAAGCCCGGTGGCGAGTGCTAACAGCCCGATCCATCCCCACACCCCGATTAACCCGGCCAGCGTCAGGCCGATGAGTGCGAGGCCGATGACGATCCGAAGTGTGCGGTCGATGGTTCCAACGTTGGTTTTCATAATGACCTCCCGGTCAGCAAACGCGCCGGCGTTCCAGCACGGAGAACAGCAACATCCCGCCAAGCATGGCAAGGACAAACAAGAGCACCTGCCAGTGTCCACTGAGCAACACGGCGATCGCCGGGCCCGGACAGATACCGGCAATGCCCCAGCCGATACCGAATAGCAGACTGCCGCCAATCAGGCGCCCGTCGAGCTCGCGTTTGCTGGGCAATTGCATCGGGGCGTCGAGCAATGAGCGCCGGCGCGCCTTGGCCAAACTGAAAGGCACCAGCGCCGTACCGATCGCACCAACCATGACCAACGCCAGCGACGGATCCCAGGCACCGAACAGATCGAGGAAACCGATTACCTTAACAGGGTTGGCCATACCCGAAAGCAACAACCCCAGTCCGAACAACAGGCCAGCGGCAAACGAACTCAGCTTGCGCATATTCAGCCCCCGAGGAGATGACGAAGGACAAAGACTGTGGCGAAACCCGCAGCCATGAATGTCAGCGTCGCCACGATCGAGCGAGGTGACAGCCGGGAAATGCCGCACACTCCGTGGCCACTGGTGCAACCGGCGCCGTAGCGGGTGCCGATACCGACCAACAACCCGGCCGCCAGTAGTCCAAGCCAACCCGACTGAAATTCCAGGGCCGGCAAAGCGGTAAACGAAACCCACAACATCGGCGCCAGCAATACGCCAAGAATGAATACGAACTTCTCCCCTCGCCCTTCGGCATCGCGCTCCAGCAGGCTGGCCAGCAGACCGCTAATACCAGCGATACGGCCATTGAGGAGCGCGAAGAGCCCGGCCGCCGCACCAATCAGCACGCCGCCGGCCAGCGAGGTCCAGGGAGTGAAGTTGCCCCAATCGATCGTCATAACTAGCTGGTTCCGAAATAAGTAGCCGTGGGACGTAATCTCGATCAACCCCACCGGAAACCGGCTGTTCTATGGGGCTGTTCGCTGTAACGCCTAACGCCGAGAAATGTCCTCAACAGCTTTTAGGGCTTGTGAGATCCACCGGCGCCGACGGCATTAGTTAACCGCAATACAATATATTTTTCAATATATTGTCGGATTTAATGGATCGAAAGAAGTTGGCCGTACGCAGTGGCATCGTTAGCATGCACCGACCGGTATGCCCGGCTGACAAATGCTGATGACCGAGCTTGTCAGCAGACGCCCTTTCCGTGACGCCAGGTATCAGCATGAATGATCAGACGACCACCGCCGAAGCCCTACAGCTGCAGGAACAACAGCAGGCCATGTTGAAACGGCTCGCGAGGGTGGAGGGACAGGTGCGGGGTATTCAGGCGATGATCAAACGTGGCGAGGATTGCGAAGCGATAGCCCAGCAGTTCTCTGCCGCTCGCAGCGCGCTGGATAAAGCCTATCGGCTGATGCTGACTTGCCTGATCGAAGAGGCCATGCACGATCAGACTCAAGACACGGGCGAGACGCTGGCGCGTGTGCGCAGCATTTTTACAAAGTACACCTGACAGTAAGGTACTCGCAGGCCGGGCCTGTGGCCCAAGGTCTCGAGCGCTAGTAAGCGTCAGTAGGCGAACCCCTAACGCTCCAGATTCTGCAGAGGCTATGGACAATCGACTGATTGAATGGGCATAAACGAAAAGAGCGACCCGTAGGTCGCTTTTTCGCGCTTCGAAATCTTTTGAGAAGACTCGAAGCAAATTTGGAGCGGGAAACGAGACTCGAACTCGCGACCCCGACCTTGGCAAGGTCGTGCTCTACCAACTGAGCTATTCCCGCAAATAATGGCGTCCCCTAGGGGACTCGAACCCCTGTTACCGCCGTGAAAGGGCGGTGTCCTAGGCCACTAGACGAAGGGGACGCTGCCCGGAAGCTATTGCTTTATCCGGCTTTCAACGTTTCAGCTTTAGAGCTTCACGCTGCAAGTGGCGCGCATTCTATGGACGTCTAACAAGGTCGTCAAGCACCATCTGCAAATATTTTATGTAGCCAACGTCTAGCCAGCGTTGAGCTATCAGCTTGCCATCCAACGCTCTACACTCGGAAAAAATCGCTCGGTCAGAGAGGTGCGTTTCGTGTCCCCAGTTCTGATTACTGGATTGGTCATCGCCGGCCTGTTCATCCTGATTGCAATCGGCGTCATCAATCAGATCGTTGAAAAGAACAGTCTTGAAAAGGCGCGCATACGCGCCGAGCTCAGCGACCGTATGCGCCGCTGCGCCAATCTCTCAGCGAGTTTCCCAGGCCAGATGATGACGCCGGAGCTCAAGCTGTTGCTGACCCGTCTGGAGCTGGGCCTGACCGAACAACTTCTTCCCCTAGACAAGAAGAATGCCACACTCGAACCTCGGGTAGCCGCTCTGCGCACCGCTGTCGCCAAGGGTGAAGATATCCCTGTGGAAAACGCGCCAGTCAGGATCGCCACCGAAGCCCAAGCGAAGGAGATTCGCTTGCTGATGGAAGACCTGCATACCCAGATCGTCTGGGCCGCCAAGCAGAACCAGCTGGAAACGACTGCCGCCAAGCGCTGGATCCAACAGATTCAGCGGATGATGGTGATGTTGCATGTCGAATACTTCAGCAATGTTGGCCAGCAGGCGCTTCAACAGGGCAGCGCGCACAAAGCACGACTGGCTTTCGAGCGCGGCATCCAGCATATCCGCAAGCAGCCCAACCCGGCCGATTATCAAGCCCAACTGAGCAAGCTCGAAGCAAGCTACAGCCACGCCAATAAGCTCGAGCAGACACAACAACAGCCGAAGCTTGACGAGCCGAGCGAGCTGGCCGAAGGTTTGAAGAGCCTCGAAAGCGAAGACGACTGGAAGAAAAACAACATCTATTAGGCACTGACCGGACGAATAGAGACGGCGCGCCCGCGCCATTCACTTGCTCCTCTCTCGTCTGGCGGTTGCCTCCCTGCCGTGGAGAACTCGCTATGCCCATAACCGTATTCGGTGCCCCCCTATCGCCCTTCGTTCGCAAAGTACGCCTTTGCTTACAGGAAAAAGGATTGGACTATGGGCTCGAACTCGTCATGCCGTTCACCCCACCGGAGTGGTATCTGCAGCTCAACCCACTGGGCCGCATTCCTGCCATGAAGGATGGAGAACTCTGTCTTGCTGACTCCAGCGTGATCTGTCAGTACCTTGACGAGGCCTACGAACAAACCGTGCGGCTGTACGGCGACAACCCGGCCGGCCGGGCACAAATACGCTGGCTGGAAAAATACGCCGATTACGAACTCGCACCGCTGACGACGTTCGGGGTTTTCCGCAACCGCGTGCTGAAGCCCAGTTCCGGCAAGCCCTGTAACGAGGAAACCGTGCAGGCCGCCTTGAACGAGAAGCTGCCACCGCACTTCGACTACCTCGAACGCCAGCTGGGGGAGAGCGCCTTTTTCACTGGCGAGCAACTGTCGATGGCGGACATCGCCGTTGCGTGCCAGCTGATCAACATGGAACACGGCGGCGAGGTGGTAGACGCAGGTCGTTGGCCAGCGCTTGCCGCGCACTACTCGCGAATGAAGGCACGCCCGTCTGTTGAGAACGTGTTGCCCGGGGAGCAACGCATTGCCGCAAAGCTCATCGACATGGGAAAAACGCCAACACCCGCCAACTGAGGCTGACCTGCGCCGCCTGGTTGTCACTAAAAGTGGCTACCACTGGGCGGCCCTTCAGCAAAGCCGCCCACTCCAGGGCAAAAATCAACAAGCCTTGCCTCGTGGCCATCTGATACATCCGTTGTGCTATAGCTATGGAGGCGCATCTCCAGGCAAGTCGTCTAGGCTGAGCTCATCAGATCGGGCCGCCTTCACAACGAATGCGACAAGGCTTGCCAATCCCTCAGAGCAAGCGAACACCCACCCATTGCCGAGCGAACTGGTAAGCGCAGCGACCGTTGCGATTGCCACGCGCCGTGGCCCATCGCACAGCCTCCTTCTCGAGCTCATCATCCCAACGCCAGCTCAGCCCCGCCTGCGTAGCCAGCGAACCGATCCAATGTCGCACCACGTTCAGGTAATGCTCCTGGCTGAACGGGTAGAACGACAGCCAAAGTCCAAAGCGATCTGACAGCGCAATCTTGTCCTCGACCGCCTCATTCGGATGCAGCTCCCCATCAACCATCTGCCAGTTATCGTTGTCGCTCTGCCGCTCTGGCACGAGGTGTCGGCGATTCGAAGTGGCATACAGCAGAACGTTGTCGGGCGCGCGCTCCAGCGAGCCGTCCAGCACGCTTTTCAAGACCCGATAGTCACCCTCACCCGCTTCGAACGAAAGGTCATCACAGAACACCACAAAATGCTGCGACTGTCCGGCAAGCTGATCGACCAGTCTGGGCAGATCAGCCAGATGATCGCGCTCGATTTCTATCAGGCGCAGTCCTTGTGGCGCATGTTCAGCCAGCAGCGCTCGGATCAATGAGGATTTGCCCGTACCGCGGGCGCCCCAGAGCAGGACATGGTTTGCTGGCAGGCCAGTCACGAACTGACGGGTATTACGCGATAACAGCTCACGCTGCCGATCGATACCAATCAGGTCGTTCAGCTTCATGTCGAGCGACACATTCAGCGCCTGCAGATAGCCACCCGCCCCTTCACGGTGCCAACGTGCGGCCAAGCTCGCTGCCCAATCGATTGGTGCCCGCCGCGCAGGCAGCAAGGGCTCCAAACGCGTCATCAGCGCATCGGCGCGCTGCAAAAAAACCTTCAGCTCGGCATCCATTCAACGGCTCCAGAACGATCGCACCCGCTACAGGCAAAGCGCTGTAGCGACGAATTAAAGGTTAAAGGTGAGCTTCGAGATGCGCTACCAGGGCGTCCGGCGAAGTGCGCGAAGAAAAACGCTCGACCGAGCGCCCCTGATCGGTCACCAGAAACTTGGTGAAATTCCACTTAATCGCTTTGCTGCCTAGAAAACCGGGCGCACGCTTCTTCAATTCGGCGAACAAGGGGTGGGCATCGTTTCCGTTGACCTTGACCTTGGCAAAGAGCGGAAAGCTGACACCAAAATTGCGATCGCAAAATGCAGCGATCTGCGCCTCGTCCCCCGGTTCCTGATGACCGAACTGATCACAGGGGAACCCGAGCACTACTAGCCCCTGATCGCGATAGCGCTGCCAGAGTGCTTCCAGTCCTTTGTACTGGGGCGTGAAACCGCATTTGCTAGCTGTATTGACCACCAGCAGCACCTTCGCATCGTACTCACCCAGAGAGACCTGCCGCCCATCAAGGGTCATGCAAGTAATATCCAACATTGGATCATGCATGATCGGACCTCACTGCCACGTTTCGAACCATATTCAGGCCTCGCTCGGCTTATGGTTCAAAGAGGCAGAATTGATGCAGTAGCGCAGCCCGGTCGGTGCCGGACCATCCGGGAATACATGGCCCAGATGGGCATCACAGCGAGCACATTTAACTTCGATGCGGTGCATGCCATGGCTGAAGTCGTCGACGCTGGAAATGGCCGTATCGCTGACCGGCTGAAAGTAGCTCGGCCAGCCGCAGCCAGAGTCAAAACTTGGCAGCCGAATCAAACAGCGGCGCATCGCAGCAGACACAATGATAGATGCCTGGGGTTTTCATATCGTTGTACTGGCCGGTGAATGGGCGCTCGGTGGCACCCAGGCGACAGACCTGAAATTGTTCGTCGGAGAGCTCTTCACGCCAGGTTTCCAGCGGTTTCTCTAGCTTGTCCATCGGTACACCTCGTGATCTCAAAAAAGGCGGATCTGTACCTTTTCCGGTAGTCGGGCCGCACGTATGATGCGTTGCTCTTAGACGCCTAGTCTGGCAGCGGGGTTTCAGACTGCCAAGGCGCCCGGGTTCATGCCAAACGTCGCCAGCCATCGAACGCTGGGCGCGTCTTCACTTCGGGACACTCAGGATCATGCAGGTCAGCAAATCGAACAAGCTCGCCAATGTCTGCTACGACATCCGTGGGCCAGTGCTCAAGCACGCCAAACGCCTGGAAGAGGAAGGCCATCGCATCCTCAAGCTGAACATCGGCAACCCGGCACCGTTCGGTTTCGAAGCGCCGGAGGAAATCCTCCAGGACGTGATCCGCAATCTGCCCACTGCGCAGGGCTATAGCGACTCCAAAGGTCTGTTCAGCGCACGCAAGGCGATCATGCAGTACTACCAGCAGAAGCAGGTAGAAGGCATCACCATCGAAGACATCTACCTTGGCAACGGCGTGTCCGAGCTGATCGTGATGTCCATGCAGGCCCTGCTCAATAACGGCGATGAAGTACTGATTCCGGCGCCTGACTACCCTTTGTGGACCGCCGCCGTGAGCCTGGCTGGCGGCAAACCGGTGCATTACCTCTGTGACGAACAGGCCAACTGGTGGCCAGATCTAGCCGACATCAAGGCCAAGATCACGCCGAACACTAAGGCGCTGGTACTGATCAACCCGAACAATCCGACGGGTGCAGTTTACCCGCGCGAAGTGCTGGAAGGCATGGTCGAGCTGGCTCGTCAGCACAAGCTTGTGCTGTTCTCCGACGAGATCTACGACAAGATCCTCTATGACGATGCGGTGCACATCTGCACCGCATCCCTTGCTCCGGACGTGCTGTGCCTCACCTTCAACGGACTTTCGAAGTCCTACCGGGTCGCTGGTTTCCGCTCCGGCTGGGTCGCGATCTCCGGCCCCAAGCACAAAGCGCAGAGCTACATCGAAGGTATCGACATTCTGGCCAACATGCGCCTGTGCGCCAACGTTCCGTCCCAGCATGCCATTCAGACAGCCCTGGGCGGCTACCAGAGCATCAACGACCTGGTGCTGCCACCGGGCCGACTGCTGGAGCAACGCAACCGAACCTGGGAACTGCTCAACGACATTCCCGGCGTCAGCTGCGTCAAGCCAATGGGTGCGCTGTATGCGTTCCCTCGAATCGATCCGAAGATCTGCCCAATCCACAACGATGAGAAATTCGTCCTTGATCTGTTGCTGTCAGAAAAACTGCTGATCGTTCAGGGGACAGCGTTCAACTGGCCTTGGCCGGATCACTTCCGGGTAGTCACCCTGCCCCGAGTCGATGACCTCGAGCAAGCCATCGGCCGCATCGGCAACTTCCTCAAGACCTACAGCCAGTAGGATACGATGGACCTGCACATCGACGACTTCTACCGGGACGCCGCGGCCGGGCTGCTGATTCTTTATCAGGCCTTTCCGCGGAAGGTTGCGCTGTACGTCGAGGATCTCATCGGTCATGAAGAACCCGATGAGTTCGGTTTGCCCAGCAAGCGCCACCAAGGCTGTCTCGGCGCCCTGATATGGCTCGCCGAGGAAGGCTATATGCGATTCGAGAGCACCATTCATTTCCAGGCACTGGACCAGGCGGCGCTCACCGAGAAGGCATTCATGCGACTGACACGCAGCGTTCCCAGCGTCGGCACATCTCATGAATCACTGCCGGCGAGTGTTCGTCGGGTCCAGTCCACCCTGGCGCATCAGTTGCGCGAGGCGTTGCGTGAAGGCGACAGCGAGCGGCTGGCAAAGCTGACCCGGCAGCTGTTCGATAGCGCCGTGATTGAGCACCGCTGAGCGCGACCGCCCCGAGGGCGACATAGCTTGAAATAGTCGCTCGGTTGAATCGCATCGGCCCGCCCCTTATATAGCCTATCGTTCTTTACTGTTCCCCTTGGAGTCTGCCGCAACATGATGCGCATTTTCTTGTTCCTGGCCACCAACCTGGCTGTACTGGTAGTTGCCAGCGTCACCCTCAAGCTACTCGGGGTCGACCGCTACACCGGTCAGAACTATGGCAGCCTGCTGGCTTTCTGCGCCGTCTTTGGTTTCGCTGGCGCGCTAATTTCGCTGTTCATCTCCAAATGGATGGCGAAAATGAGTACTCGTACCGAGATCATCAGCCAACCGCGCACGCGCCATGAGCAGTGGTTGCTGCAAACAGTCGAGCAGCTTGCCCGTGAAGCCGGAATCAAGATGCCCGAAGTGGGTATCTTCCCCGCTTACGAAGCCAACGCCTTCGCCACCGGCTGGAACAAGAACGATGCGCTGGTCGCGGTCAGCCAGGGCCTGCTCGAGCGTTTTTCCCCGGACGAAGTCAGGGCTGTACTGGCTCACGAGATCGGCCATGTATCGAACGGCGACATGGTCACGCTCGCCCTGATCCAAGGTGTGGTGAACACCTTCGTCATGTTCTTCGCACGCATCTTCGGCAGCTTCGTTGACCGGGTAATTCTGAAAAACGAAGATGGTCATGGAATCGGCTATTTCGTTGCGACGATCTTCGCCGAGCTGGTCCTTGGCATTCTTGCCAGCATTGTCGTCATGTGGTTCTCGCGCAAACGTGAGTTCCGTGCCGACGAGGCGGGCGCACAGCTGGCCGGCACCAGCGCCATGATCGGTGCCCTGCAGCGTCTGCGCGCGGAACAGGGCGTCCCAGTCGACATGCCAGACAGCCTCAAGGCATTCAGCATCAACGGCGCCCTTCGCAACGGCTTCGCCGGCCTGCTGATGACCCACCCGTCGCTGGAAGACCGCATCGAAGCCCTGCGCCAGCGAGGCTAAGCGAGCGAGCCAGAACAAGGGCGGCAATAGCCGCCCTTTTTTTCGTCCAGATTTTGCACGTAGTGGCTGTATGCCTGTCGAAGCAAGCGCCTTCTTTGAATAGGGATATGCCTAATATGCGACGCTTTCTTTTACTCGCCTTCGCCTTGCTCACCCTTGCCGGCTGCCAGAGCGCCTACTTCTCGGCCATGGAAAAAGTTGGATTGCATAAGCGAGACATTCTTGTTGACCGCGTCGAGGATGCGCGCGACTCCCAGCAGGACGCCAAGGAGCAATTCAAGGACGCCCTGGAGCGGTACCGCAGTGTGGTACAGGTCGACGGCGGCGAACTCGAGGAGCGCTACGAAGCTCTGAACAGTGAATTCGAGGCCAGCGAGAACAGCGCTCGTGAAGTCCGGGACCGGATCGATGCTGTCGAAGATGTCGCCGAGGCGCTCTTCAAGGAATGGAAACAGGAACTCGACGAGTACAGCAACGCAAGCCTGAAGGCGACCAGTCAGCGAAACCTGGAGCGCACCCAGAAAGACTATCGTGTCCTGCTGCAACGGATGAATGCAGCGGAAAAACGCATCGACCCGGTGCTTGATGTGTTGCGCGATCAGGTGTTGTTTCTCAAGCACAACCTCAATGCCCGTGCCATTGGCGCTCTCAAGGGCGAATACCGCACGCTCGAAGGGAATGTGGATCAACTCCTGGCCGAGATGCAAAGGGCCATAGACGAAGCCGACGTGTTTATTCGTCAACTTCAGCGCAGTCAATGACCACGCTACCCAGTCGGGCCGCCGTCATGCTCGTCGCGTTAGACACGCAACGGGCGCGCTGCTGAACGACCACTGGGTTCCTGGCTGGGACACGGCTTCGAGGGGTGCTAGGCTAGGTCATCGAGCCGATAGCAGCGCTCATCCAGGCGTGTGAGCCCGCGCTGGAGAAATTTCCAATTGCTTTCGTTCAATACGTCTGCAAGCTCTAGCAATTCGATTTTCCAACGCGCGCCC
The DNA here is from genome assembly GCF_038562055.1 of Stutzerimonas chloritidismutans. Taxonomy (GTDB): domain Bacteria; phylum Pseudomonadota; class Gammaproteobacteria; order Pseudomonadales; family Pseudomonadaceae; genus Stutzerimonas; species Stutzerimonas chloritidismutans_A. Next base: position 230,914 of record NZ_JBCFXD010000003.1, read on the forward strand.
AAAAGATCTCGAACCTCAGCATCGCCTACCGCGAACGGCGGACCCGACATCTGCTCCTGCGGGTAGTCCAATGCAATCAGCAACCCCTGGCAGCCAGGCGCGAGGATGCTGGCGAGATGGTTGGCGTAACGCTGACGCATATCGGAAGGCAATGCGATAAGGGCAGCCCGGTCGTAAAGTGCTCGGCAGTCAGCCACATCATCCGGCGTCATGGCAAAAAAATCGCCACAGCGGATTTCAACGTTACCCGCTCGGTAAACCTTGAACTCACCCTGAACGCTGACATCTGGAACTAGCCCGTGCTCGGCAAAGAAATCCTCGGCTGCGCGCTCACTCAGCTCCACTCCCAGGACGGCGAAGCCCTGATCGGCGAGCCAGGTCATGTCCAGGCTTTTGCCACACAACGGCACCAGGACGCGCCCGCCTGGGGCCAAGTCCAAGCTGGGCCAATGGCGGCGTAGATAAGGGTTGACCTCATTCAGATGAAAGCCGATTTCGTTACGTGCCCAGCGACGCTGCCAGAACGCTTCATCCATGTTGAGACCCTCTTGAACGATGTTGGTCTAGGAGCTTATCAGAGCCGTATTCGCCCGAAACACCGCTTCAGCCGGAGCGCAGCGCTGCCTCCGGGTCCATACCGGCGTCGCGCATCTGAGCGAGCTTGTAACGCAGGGTACGTGCACTGATGCCTAGACGGTCAGCCGTCTCCTTACGGCGCCCGCGCTCGGCACGCAGGGTATCGAGGATGAGCTCGAATTCGCGACGTCGCAGGTCTTCGCCCAAGGCACCGGTAATTTCGGCCGGCGCAGAGACGGCCAAGGGTCCGGACGGAGTGAGCATGGTTTCACTCGCCTGGGCTTGCGCCAATGAAGCGAAACCGGCAGCAGCAGTCAGACAAAGATCGTCTGGCCGGATCATCCCGCCCTGCTGCAGGATCAACGCGCGCTGAATAGCGTTGTCCAGCTCGCGCACATTACCGGGCCAGGCATGCCCGAGCAGACACAGGCGCGCCTCGGATGTCAGCCTTGCGACCGGCTGGCGCATTTTCGCCGAGTGACTGGCCAGCAACCGCTCGGCGAGCGGCACGATATCCGCAGGCCTGTCACGCAATGCAGGCCAGGCGAGCGGGAAGACCGAGAGGCGGTAGAAGAGGTCTTCCCGGAAACGCCCACTGCGAACCTCTTCAGCCAGATCACGATTGGTTGTGGCGAGGATACGTATGTCGAGCGGTATCGGCTTGCGCCCACCAACGCGCTCGACCTCACGCTCCTGCAACACTCGCAGCAACTTGGCTTGCAATGCCAGCGGCATCTCGGAGATCTCGTCGAGCAACAGCGTGCCATGATCGGCCAGCTCGAACTTGCCAGGCTGCATGGCGATAGCGCCAGTGAAGGCGCCTTTCTCATGACCAAAAAGCGTCGCCTCCAGCATGTTGTCTGGAATCGCAGCGCAGTTGATCGCCACGAACGGCTTGTCCGCTCGCGATGATTGTTGATGAATAAAACGCGCCAGCACCTCCTTGCCGGTCCCCGACTCCCCGGAGACGAGCACGGTAGAATCGCTCTGGGCCACCCGGGCCGCCAATGCCAGCAATTGCCGACTCGCTGGCTCGACCGCCACAGGACCCTGCATGTCGCCAACCCCAAGCTGGCCGCACGCATGGCGGCCGACCAGGTCGAGCAGCACTTTCGGCTCGAACGGCTTGACCAGGTAGTCCACTGCCCCTTGACGCATGGCCTCGACGGCGCGCTCGACCGCCCCATAAGCTGTCATGAGCAAGAAAGGTGTCTGCGGATACCGTTCGCGCACAAGCGCCTGCAAGGCGTGACCATCCATACCAGGCATGTTCACATCGCTTACAAGCAGGCCGAAGCTTTCCTGACTCAGCGCGCGCAAAGCGGCCTCAGCGCAATCAACAGCGCAACAGGAATAGCCACCCAGCTCGAGGGTATCGCCTAGCGCTTCGCGCAAAGCACGGTCGTCTTCGACGAGTAAAACCTTTACGCCCATGGTGCTACTCCGTAAGACCCAGAGAAGAAGCCGGGAGCAGCGGCAACTGCAAGGTGGCGCAGGTTCCTCTGCCTGGGCGGGAGCGAAGCTCAAGCGCACCTGAATGGGCCCGCGCGACCGCGTTGACGACAGCCAGCCCGAGGCCCGTCCCGGTCGCCCGTGTAGTGAAAAATGGCTCGCCGACCCGGGACAAGCTCCCGGCATCAATCCCGACGCCGTTGTCGCTGATGCTGATGCGCAGTACGGCACCGCGTGAAAAGAGGTGAATCTTCAGCCTGGTATCGCCGGCCGCTGCCTGGAGCGCATTTTCAATAAGGTTTAGCAATGCACCAATCAGGGTGTCGCGATTGCACAACAGAGCGCCCGTGTGGACATCGCATTGCCAGCGAACGGCTATGCCTTCCAACTTGGCCTCGGCCGCTGCACGAAGTGCTGCAAGCAACTCGGCGGGCATCAGCCGGTCTTCAAGCGGCAGATCACCGCGGGCGAAAACCAGCATGTCACGGACCTGATGCTCCAGCTCGTTCAGCCGGTCCTTAAGACGACCGGCAAACCGCTGCTGGTGCTCGGCCGACAGCCCGCCCTGCTCCAGATGGCTTGCATACAGCAGGGCTGACGATAACGGCGTACGGATTTGATGAGCCAACGAGGCTACCATCCGGCCAATCGCAGACAAACGTTCATGACGCGCCAGTTGCTCCTGTAGCCGTCGCGTTTCCGTCAGATCGGTCAACAGTACTAGCTGCCCAGGCTCACTGTTCAAGGAACGTGTAGCGATTGAAACGCGACGCCCATCCTTCAATGAAATCTCGTGGCCATCATCGCGGCGCGGCGAGAAACTTCGCGCAATCACCTCGCGCCAGAGCACTCCTTCGAGCGGTGCACCTAGCAGCTCAAGTGCTACTGGATTGGCTTCGCGGACCCTGCCCTGGCCATCGATAACGATCACACCGCCAGGCAACAGGTCAAGCAGGCTCTGCAAGCGGTTCGCCAAGCGCTCTTTTTCATCGAACTCTTGCAGGCGCTGCGCAGCGCTCTCTGCCAGCTGATCCTTCAGCTCGGCTACTCGCGCCTGCAACATACACTCGGACTCACCCAACTGGCCGGATATGTCACGGAACAGCGCGAGCGACTGTTCGAGCTCATCGCTTGCGCCGGCCGTTATCGGACATTTCACTGGGTCGGGAGAGCATATCGCTGAAGTCACGGGCACACGTATCCGTCAAAAGATGGTCGGTAACCTGTGCATCAGCAAGGATCATGCCCGTGATGGCAGCCCCTGAGGGCCACGCCGCAAGCAAGGGCGGCGCGGCAAACGAATCACTCGTCGAGCTCGTCTTCTCGACGGTTCATTCCATATTTACGCATTTTCTCCACAAGCGTTGTACGCCGTACCCGCAAGCGCTCCGCAGCGCGCGCCACAACGCCGCCCGCATCTTCGAGTGCCTGCTGAATAAGCCCTTGCTCGAGATTGCCTAGATAATCTTTCAGATCAAGGCCTTCCACGGGGAGCATGGCGTGCGCATCCGCCGCAATGATTGGAGCGTTTATCGCAGCACGTTCTTCCATTTCGTCGTGCATGCTGGTCGCGTACTGCTCATCGTCGTCATCGACATGGCGGAATTTCTTCGGCAACTCCATCACACCGATCACGCCGTACGGGTGCATGATGGCCATGCGCTCGACGAGATTGGCCAGCTCCCTTACGTTACCCGGCCAATCGTGCCTACACAGGGACATGATCGCGGCCGAGTTGAAGCGGATTGAGCCACGCTTCTCGTGCTCCATGCGCGAGATAAGCTCATTCATCAGCAGCGGAATATCTTCGATACGCTCGCGCAGCGGCGCCATTTCGATCGGGAACACGTTTAACCGGTAATAGAGATCCTCGCGGAAGCTGCCATCCACGATCATCTTTTCCAGGTCTTTATGCGTGGCTGCGATGATGCGTACGTCGGCGTTCTGCGTCCTATTGCTACCCACTCGCTCGAAAGTGCGCTCCTGCAGGACGCGCAGCAACTTAACCTGCATAGGCAGCGGCATGTCGCCGATCTCGTCGAGGAACAGCGTTCCGCCTTCGGCCAGCTCAAAACGCCCCGCACGTGAAGTAATCGCGCCGGTAAACGCACCCTTTTCATGACCGAACAGCTCGCTTTCCAGCAACTCTGCCGGAATCGCCCCGCAATTGACCGGAACGAAAGGTCCATTACGGCGCTTGGAGTGGTAGTGCAGGTTGCGTGCAACAACCTCTTTGCCGGTTCCCGACTCACCAAGAATCAACACGCTCGCTTCGGTGTCAGCAACCTGCTGCATCATCTGACGCACGTGCTGGACTGCACGACTGGTGCCTACCAGACTGCGAAACAGGTTGGGCTCGCGCTGTCGGCCACGTGCCTTCGCCTTATCGTTCATGTCCCGATAGATCTGGGCGCGGTGAAGGGAGTCGAGCAGCTTGTTGTAGCTTGGAGGCATTTCCAGGCTGGTCAGCACACGCTGACGCAGTTCATCTGGCCATTCGGCCGGCGTCGGCTCGCCAATCAATAGCAACGGCAGGTTTTCATCCCACTTGCTGATCTGCTTGAGCAACTCTACGGCGCCGCCCTTGGCTGCAACGTCACCAAGCATTACGCCGAGTATGCTGCGGCTTGACTCCAGTGAATCGACCGCAGCCTGCCATTCGCTGCTGGCGCATGACAAATGATCTTCGCTGAGAAAGTTCAGAATGACCGTCAGATCCCGGCGACGATCCTGATCGTCGTCTATCAACAAAATTTTGGTTTCACGCCACATCTTGTTTATAGCTCTAGAGGCTGAAAGAAAGCCCGCGCCCGTCCTCGGCAGAACGGCAACGTCATTGGCAGATAGGCGGTAGTTAATTAAAAAAAACGGCCTGAGTCAAATTTATGACGTGATTCAACGACAAAATAGCAAGGAATGCATTTTGTTATTGACTTAGAGCAACTCGCTAGCAACGAGTCGGAAGATATCTGGTAGGACTTGGCTCGACTGTACCGGCCTGAAAGATAGGGGGCAAAAGCTCCATATTTCGGGCGGAAAGGCCCACCGTACGGCGAAAAACGATGCTGATGAGGTAAGGACTCCTCACAGCACCGACTGAACGACGTCAGCTGCACACTGCCGCACACGCCAAGTACAAGCGCGACCAGTGGTCGCCTTGTATTGCGGAACCCTCAACCAAATAACTTATAAACATTAGCGCCTTGCTGGGAGTGGTTGAGCTGAATCAGCTCCCCTGCCACACGCTGCTTCTCGCTCTGACAGCAAGTGACCAGTTCACGGTAGAGACTTACCAGCTCCTGCAAACGCTGCCGAATCGCTGAGTCGTCCTCACGAGGCTCGACCATAGCAGCCTCAACAACTTGACGGCATTGCAGGTCAAGCACGCTGATCGCTGTCCAGTCCTGCTGAGCCATGGCGTCACGCAAGGCGTTGCCGGTTTCCTCAAGACGTTTGACTGCTGCACTCATGAATCCGCTCCGAATGAACTGGCAACAAGGCCGAACCGATACCGCCTGAACCGCTGTCCGCGGCGCCTGATACTTTATCGGCTACATCCACGTCGCCTTTAATTGCCACAGCGGAAAAATGTACGGTCAGTGCAGGCTGCGCAGCCCCGTTGGAACGCTAGGTGGCGCCACCGGCTCCCAGGGACCACCAGGCCGACCGGCGCAATACCAGTCGCCATCCCAGCGGTAGTAGAGACGCTCGCGATAGAACAAGTCCTGCCCCTCCAGAACGTAGACGCCCAGACGGTTGTCCCAATGCGCAGCAGCATGAGGCGGCGGCGCATAACGTGGATGGCTTTTCTGGGTGGCCGGCGGGCGCGGCGCCGGTGGGGTGCGCACTGGGGGAGGCGTAGCAACCGGTTCGCGAGGCGGCGCCGATGCGGGCGGCGCCGGGTCGCGTGTCGGCCCGGACGCCTGGTAAGGATTGCCCGCACAGGCCCCAAGCAGCAACGCCAGCGTTACTACTGCGCTGACTCTGGCCAGGCGCTGAAACCTTGTTAAAACCCGCTCCTCCAGCATGATCACTCGTCTCCCGAACCCCTGCGATCAGGGTGCTACAGGTTGGTCGATAGTCAGCTTGACCGCCTCCGCATCACCCGGCGCCAACGGCTCGCTACTGCCTTGCCACTCACCGCGAGTAGCGTTCCCGTCTCGGGATACGCGGGCAAACAATCTGACTTGTTCAAAGTTGGACAATCGAAGCTGTGGAGTCATTGCATCTGCGTCACTCAAGTTAACCGTCGTGGGTAAATCGGCAACCGTTATACGTTTCACGGCCAAGGGCATCGGCGGGCCGGACAATGCACGGGCGAAGATGAATACGGCATCGGTCGGTCGAACCTTGTCGGCCACTTCGCCAGCCAGTTGCACTTCAACAGTTAGTCCCGCCCCGGTCTCGGCAACCCTGTCGCCGGCCGGTTTGGTCACGCTCGCCGGAGCCGACTCGCCGAGCTGCTCGCGCGCACGTGCGATACCGCCCTGAATGGCATCACGCGATGGATCTTCAGCAGGCAGCGTTGCCACCAACCGCTCCCAAAACCCTATCGCCTCCGCGAATCGTTCTTCTTCGTAGGCCGCGATCCCCAACAGCCCGAGGCTAGTGACCTCATGTGGATCACCGCGTAATGCCTCGTCGGTCAGCTGCTGAAGCAGCTTGGACCATTGACGGTCACCAGCGAAATAGAGCGCCTGCGCCCACTGACCCAGGAGTTCCGGCTGACGCCCCGCCAGCTTGACGACCTGCTCGAAAGCGGTAGCAGCATCCGCAGGGCGCTCTCGGTTCATATAGGTCTTGGCGAGGAAATACCAAGCCTCGGCGGACTCGGGCTGAGCCTTCACGGCGCGCTCCAGCCGTCCAACCATCTCTTCCATCGTCGCGGGTTGCTCGGTGAACTCCCGCGCCAACTGCAGTTTGTCGCTCGCGCCCCAGTGCAGGTAGAGACCATATCCAACCAACGGCACAAGGATAGCCGCGATCAGCGGCACAGCCCGACCCAAATGGTTATTACGGCGAGTGGTGGTGCCCTCGGTGTCATCAAGCAACTCGCGCGCCGCATCGGCGCGCCCGGCCTCGAGCTGTTCTGAATCAAGGGTTCCGGCCGCCTGTTGCGCCGCAAGCTCTCCAAGCCGCTCCTGGTAAAGCGCGACATTCAACGCCGTCCGGTCTTCCTCGGCCTGTACACCACGCCCACGCAACAACGGCAGCAGAAGGAACGCCAGGGCGGCCAGCAGCAACAGGCCTGCACCTATCCAGAAATCGATCATGGTTCTTTTCTATCCAACAACGTGGCCAGGCGCTCGCGCTCGGCCTCGGAAAGGGTGTTCGACGCTGGCTTATCGGACGCACGGCGACGACGTATCAGGATGAACGTCAAGACGGCGAATCCAATCACCAGCAGGACAATCGGTCCATACCAGAGAACAAGCGTTTTGGCATTGACGGGCGGTTTGTAGCGAACGAAGTCGCCGTAACGGGCGACCAGATAGTCAATAATCTGCTCGTTGCTCTGTCCTTCTTCCAGCATGCGGTAGATTTCACGGCGCAGGTCCATGGCGATCGGCGCATTGGAATCGGCAATGTTCTGGTTCTGGCACTTCGGACAGCGCAACTCTTCCACCAACGTCCGGTACCGCTCGCGCTCGGCCTCGTTTTTGAACTCGTAGGCATCAATCGCCGCCGACGCGCTGCCCAGCAGACACAGCGTCAGCAGAAGCCCCTGAATCAGCTGCTTCATTCGTCCACCAGTTGTTGATAAAGCGCGGCAAGCTGTTCACGCCAAACACGCTCGTCTATGACGCCGACATACTTGTGACGGATGATGCCCTGCTTGTCGACGAAGAAGGTTTCGGGCGCACCATATACACCCAGATCCAGCCCCAAGCTGCCCTGCTCGTCGCGAATGTTCAGCTGGTAGGGATCGTGAAAGTCTTTAAGCCATTTCTGCGCTGCGGCATTGTCATCCTTGTAATTGACGCCATGGATAACCACGCCCTGCTCTGCAAGCTTGTTCAACACTGGATGTTCGACCTTGCAGGCGACGCACCAGGTTGCCCAAACGTTAACCAACGCTGGCTTGCCCTTAATGTCCTCGGCGGTAACGACCCTCTGGGGATCCTCGACCGAGGGCAGCGAGAACGAAGGCAGCGGCTTGCCGATCAACGCCGATGGCAACTCGGTCGGGTCCAGAAACAGACCGCGATAAAGAAACACGGCGACGAGCAGGAAGATCGCCAGCGGTAGCAACATCAACAATCTTTTCATCTCAGGCTCCTTGCTGCGCCAAACCGAGCGCCTCGCGTACACGGGTCCTGACCTTCACCCGGTAACGTTTGTCGCTCACCGACAGCACGCCCCCCAGCGACATCATCAGCGCACCTAACCAGATCCAGCGCACGAACGGCTTGATATGCACCCGGACCGCCCAAGCACCGTTTTCCAGCGGCTCACCCAACGCCACGTAGAGATCCCGAGTGAAGCCCGCGTCAATGCCCGCTTCGGTCATCGGCATCTGTTGCACGGTGTAGAGGCGTTTCTCCGGGTACAGTGTCGCCACCTGCTTGTCACCTTCGAAGACGCGAATGGTGCCTTTGTCAGAGGTGAAGTTGGGACCTTCGAAGTGCTTAGCACCGTCGAACACGAAGCTGTAACCACCCAGCTGCAGCGACTCGCCTGGAGCCAGACGCAGATCGCGCTCGTCGCTCTGCTGACTCGTCAACACCACACCCAACGCGCAAACCACCAGACCGAAATGCGCTAGCTGCATGCCCCAATAACTCGGCGCAAGGCTCCGCAATCCCTTGAGCAATCCCTTGTGGCGGGTCTTGTCGAAGATATCGCGCACGCCAGCGCTCACCACCCAGCCGGCAAGCAGGCATACAGCCAGCACAGCCCAGTGGAAGTCACCGAAGAGCATCGAGCCCAGACCGCCAAGAACGGCACTGGTGATCAGCACGGGTGTCAGCATGCCGATCAACCATTTGACCGGTGTGTTCTTCCAGCGCACCAGCACGCCGACACCAAGGGCGAGCATCAGGGCGCCGATCAGTGGCAGGAACATCGCGTTGAAATAAGGCGGGCCGACCGAAAGCTTGGTATCGGATAGTGCGTCTAGCAGCAGCGGATACAAGGTACCCAGCAGGATCATCGAGGTGGCAACGACCAAGAGCAGGTTATTTACCAGCAGCAGCGTTTCACGCGACCACAGGCCAAAACCGATCTGGCTCTTTACAACCGGCGCACGCAGTGCGAACAGCGTGAGCGAGCCGCCGATCACTACCAGAAGAAAAGCCAGAATGAAGACACCGCGCGCCGGGTCAGTGGCGAAGGCATGTACCGACGTAAGCACCCCAGAGCGGACCAGAAACGTGCCTAGCAAGCTGAGCGAGAAGGCAGCGATTGCCAGCAAGACGGTCCAGCTCTTGAACACGCCACGCTTTTCCGTCACCGCCAGCGAGTGGATCAAAGCGGTGCCCACCAACCATGGCATGAATGAGGCGTTTTCCACTGGATCCCAAAACCACCAGCCGCCCCAACCCAGCTCGTAATATGCCCACCAGGAACCGAGGGCGATACCCGTTCCCAGAAAGGCCCAAGCGATCAGCGTCCAGGGACGCGACCAGCGCGCCCAGGCCGCGTCGAGACGGCCGCCCAGCAAGGCGGCAATGGCGAACGCAAAGGCAACTGAAAAGCCGACATAACCCATATAAAGCATGGGTGGATGCACTACCAGACCGAAGTCCTGAAGCAATGGATTCAGATCTCGCCCATCCATCGGCGCTTGTGGCAACAGCCGCTCGAAGGGATTGGACGTAACAATCAGGAACAGCAGAAAGCCTATGCTGATCAGCCCCATCACGCCCAGAACCCGCGCCAGCATATCCTCGGGCAACTGTCGCGAGAAGATCGACACAGCAAAGGTCCAGCCTGCCAGGATGAATGCCCACAGCAACAGCGAGCCTTCGTGTGCACCCCATACGGCGCTGAACTTGTAGTACCAGGGCAAGGCGCTGTTGGAGTTCTGCGCGACATAGACCACGGAGAAATCATCCACCATGAAGGCATAGGTGAGGCAGGCGAAGGAAAACGCCAAGAAGGAAAACTGACCCCAGGCGGCAGGTTGAGCCAGGCCCATCCATTGGCTGTCGCCGCGCCAAGCCCCGATCAGCGGGAGCGTGCCCTGTACCACGGCCAGACACAGCGCCAGAATCATTGCCAGGTGACCAAGCTCAGGAATCATTTCGCGTCCTCCGGCGCGCTAACGCTGTAAGGCTTGCTTTTGCCACTTTTCTCCAGCGCTGCGGTGACCTCTGGCGGCATGTAGTTTTCGTCATGTTTGGCTAGGACTTCATCAGCAACCAGGACGCCATCGGCATTTACACGCCCCAGGGCAACGATACCCTGCCCTTCACGAAACAGGTCGGGAAGAATGCCCTGGTACTGGATAGTGACCGCTTCGGCATAGTCAGTGACCCGAAAGCTCACCGTCAGGGAATCATTACTCCGCTGTACCGAACCCTCTTCCACCATGCCGCCAGCACGAATCCGCGTGCCTTCCGGCGCTTCGCCTGCCGCGATCTGCGTCGGTGTGTAGAAGAGGTTGATGTTCTCTTGCAGGGCGGATAACGCCAGCGTAACCGCAACACCGACGCCAGCCAGAATGGCCAGAATGATGAACAGACGCTTCTTGCGCACAGGATTCACTTCATTTCCTCCCGGCGCAAACGACGCGCCTCGTCTTGCAGATAACGCCGACGCGCCATCATTGGCAGCGCCACGTTGAGAACCAGAACCGCCAGGCTGATGCCGTAGGACGTCCAGACGTACAGACCATGGTTACCCATGGCGATGAATTCTGAAAATGACGAGAAGTTCATGATGCTTTACCCACCTGTTCTTTCACTTCCGCTTTGACCCAACTGCTTCTCGACTCGCGGCGTAGCACCTCGAGACGCATGCGCATGAGCAGCACCACCGCAAAGAAGCAGTAGAAGCCCAGCACCATGACCAATAGGGGCGCCCACATTTCCACGGGCATGGCCGGCCTTTCCGTCACGGTGAAGGTCGCCGGCTGGTGAAGGGTGTTCCACCACTCGACGGAATATTTGATGATCGGAATGTTCACCACCCCGACGATTGAAAGCACAGCGCAAGCCTTGGCCGCGCTGTCACGATTACTGATGGCCTGACCCAAGGCAATGATGCCGAAGTACAGGAACAGCAGAATCAGCATCGAAGTCAGACGCGCATCCCACACCCACCAGGCGCCCCAGGTGGGCTTGCCCCACACTGCACCGGTGACCAGCGCGATGAAGGTCATCCAGGCACCAATGGGCGCAGCCTGCTGGAGGGCGACATCGGCCAGCTTCATTTTCCAAACCAACCCGACCAGCCCCGCCACCGCCAACATCACATAGATAGACTGCGCCAGAAACGCAGCCGGAACATGGATATAGATGATTCGGAAACTGTTGCCCTGTTGGTAATCTTGAGGAGCAAATGCCAAACCCCAGACCAACCCGACGCCAACCAGCAGCAATGCGGCCCAGGCCAACCAAGGCAGCCAGCGACCGCTGATACCATAAAACCACTTAGGCGAACCCAGCTTGTGAAACCATGTCCAGTTCATAGAGCCTGCCTCACGCCTGCTTCGTATGCCGATACTGCGCCATAACCGGTCAACCGCCGCTTGTTTGCGATCATCAAATTCATCGTGGCGATAACCGCTCGTCTCGCATCGGCCAACTGCGTTCCGCTATTGGATAGAAACATTCTGCCAATCCGTCATTCGCCGACACTGATTCTCAGGCCGGCCGCTATTGCAAAGGGTGTCAGAGTAACTGCCAAGGCAGTCAGGCTGGAAAGCCATAATAGATAACCGAGCGCAGGCAGCCCCTGCAGCGCTGCCTGCAGTGCCCCACTGCCCAGAATGAGCACGGGGATGTACAGCGGGAGAATAAGCAGTGCCAACAACAGCCCGCCTCGCTTGAGCCCGACTGTCAAGGCGGCACCGACCGCGCCCAACAGGCTCAGAACTGGCGTACCCAGTAACAGCGACATCAGCAGTACCGGCAATGCGCTGACCGGCATACCCAGCATGAGTCCCAGCAGCGGTGCCAGCAGCACCAGCGCCAGGCCGGAGAACAACCAGTGTGCCAGCACCTTGGCGAGAACCAGAAGCGCCAACGGGTGCGGCGAAACGACCCACTGCTCCAGCGAGCCATCCTCAAAATCGCTGCGGAACAATCCGTCCAGAGAAAGCAACACAGCCAATAACGCAGCGACCCAGATCAGGCCGGGCGAAATGGTCTGCAGCAGCTGCGTCTCGGGGCCGACCGCCAAGGGAAACAGTGCGATCACAATGGCAAAGAACACCAATGGATTGGCCAGCTCTGCCGGCCGGCGGAACAACAGCCGGCTTTCGCGAGCCAGCAACAGCGTAAAGACGTTGCTCATGCGGCTCGCTGTCCCAGATCGATCGCGCGAAAACCCGCCGGCATTTCAACAAGCGAATGATGGGTGGTCAGCACGACCATGCCGCCTTGCTCGCAGTGAGTCGCCAGGTGCCGCTCTAGCTGTGCCACGCCGCCCTTATCGAGCGCCGTGAAAGGCTCATCGAGAATCCACAGGGGCGGCGGCGACAGATACAACCGGGCCAGCCCAACCCGGCGCTGCTGACCGGCTGAGAGTGTCTGGCAGGGCACATCCTCGAATCCTCGCAGCCCTACGGCCTCAAGCGCCTGCCAGATCGCATCACGCGACGCCGGCTGATGCAAGGCACACAGCCAGGTGAGATTTTCCTCGGCGCTCAGCAATCCTTTGATGCCGGCAGCATGACCGATCCACAACAGATTGCGGGCCAGTTCGCCGCGCTGGCTTTCCAGCGTTTCGCCCTTCAGCAGTACCTCTCCGGAGGTTGGTTGCATCAAGCCTGAAAGCAACCTCAGCAGGCTTGTCTTGCCACTGCCGTTGGGGCCGGCGATCTGCAACATTTCCCCTTTTACGATCTGCAGGTCTAACCTCTCGAAAAGCAGGCGCCAGTCTCGCTCACAGGTAAGCGCCACAGTTTCTAGAAAGGGGCTGGACACGCTAGGGCTACCTCAAGATGAAAGGAGCCCGGCCGCTACAAGATCGGGCGGGCGGCGGAATTATACATGCCGAACCCGGACGCCAAAGACCACAACGTAGAAAGGTTGTAAGAGCATTTAAGTAAGATGACCGAGATCAAAAGCACTCAGGCAATTCCCGCCGCCAGCCCTTCTCGCCCGACAGCGGCGCCGGCTGACCTGGCGTTGAAATTGCTGCAGCCAATGCAGGGATTGCTGGCCGCAGGCGAGAGTGCCGAAGCGGAAATCATCAGCATCAAGGAGGCACTGCAGAGCTTTCAGTTGACGCTGCGCCTGACCCTGACCAGTGGCCGACAGGCAACGGTCGAAACCACCAGTCCTAAAGCTGCCCCGCCAGGAGCCGCTCTATTCATCACCGCCGTCTCCGACTCACGTCTGATGGCTGCGCTGCAGCCCAACAATCGCCAGCCGCAGAGCAGCATCGATCTTGCGCAGTTTCCAACGGGCAGCGTGGTACAAGGCAAGGTTACAGCCAGCCAGCAGACTCAGCAGGACGGCAAGCTTCTGTTCAAGGTCGTAATCACTTTGCTCAATTCGCCGCTCGCTGGGCAGAAACTCAACGTCGAATCCGCCATGCCGCTTGCGCCAGGCAGTCTGATTACTGCGCGCGTCCAGGGCGACCAATCGTTGGCCTTCCTGCCCCTGAGCAGCCGCCTCGACCAGTTGATGCTGGGTCAACAACTGACCGCACAGCATAGTCGCCAAGGCTCGATCGAAGGGCTGCTCAGCGCGATCACACCCAGCTCGGCACTCCCCGAGCAATTGCGCGGTGCGGCCGAACGCCTGCTCAACCTGGTGCCGGACATGCAACAGCTTGGCGATGCCAAGGCCTTGGCACAGGCGCTGGCGCGCAGCGGGGTCTTTCTGGAAGGAAACCTCCTGCGCGGCGACGCAAATGACCTGCCTGCTGACATGAAGGCCACCCTGCTTCGCCTGATCGCGCAACTGCCGGGCTTGCCGGGTGGGGGAGCGCTAGCAGCGGCGCAGGCAGGTGCCAGCCTCGGCCAGGCTCTGCCGGCCTTCGCCCGCAATGCGCTCGGAGCGCTCGGCCAGGCAAATCCACGCCAGCTGGCGCAAAATTTCCCGTTGCCGAGCCGTTTAGTACCGAACACGGACGAAGAGCCTGATCTTGAGCTGTTGCTCAAACTGGCAGCAGCGGCAGTGTCGCGCCTACAGACACATCAACTGTCCAGCCTTGCCCAGACCCAGACCAGTCCGGACGGTACCCAGGTCACGACTTGGCAGCTCGAGGTACCGATGCGCGACCAGCGCGATATCGTCCCGCTGCAAGTGAAACTCCAACGCGAGGATGAGCCCCAACAAAACCGCAAGGAAAAACCGGAAACGCTGTGGAAGGTCGAGCTGGCGTTCGACGTCGCGCCGCTCGGCCCGTTGCAAGTCCAGGCACAACTGCTGCAGGGTCGTCTTTCGAGTCAGATCTGGGCCGAACGCAGCGGTACCGCCGAGCTGATCTCGGCAGAGCTCGAGCACTTGCGTCAGCGACTGGTCACAGCTGGATTGAATGTTGGTGAGCTGGCCTGTCGGCAGGGCACGCCGCCACAAGGACCTCGCACGTCACTGGATCAACGCTTTGTGGATGAAACCGCATGACAGCTCAGACACCTCGCCAAGCCATTGCTCTCACCTATGATGGCGCTGCCGCGCCTACCCTCTCAGCCAAAGGCGACGATGAACTGGCTGAAGCGATTCTGGCAATCGCACGCGAACACGACGTGCCGATTTACGAAAACGCCGAATTGGTAAAGTTGCTGGCGCGACTGGAGCTGGGCGATGCGATTCCGGAAGCGCTTTACCGAACCATCGCAGAGATCATCGCATTTGCCTGGTACCTAAAAGGCAAATGCCCGCCAGGCTTTAGTGCTCATAAGGACCCATCGTCAATTCCGCTGCTCAATGGGCCTGAGCGCTGAGCGTCGTGACGCCATCTATATGGCCCTTCTCCTGCGGAAGATCAGCCAGCATCCAGGCGAAGTAGCCTTCGCGGAAGTAAAACACCTGCTGGTAGCCCCATACGACCGCGAGGCGCACGGCCTCGGCACTCGCCGGGCAAACGTCACTATTGCAATAGATCACCAGAGGCACGTTTCTTGGCCACTCGGTCCGCGACAGCCCGAAGAATTCATGTGCCAGACTCATGTGCACCGCGCCCTCAACATGCCCCCAGGCCCACTCACGCCTGGGGCGCACATCGATGAACACCGCGCCGAGCGCATGAAGTTGCCGTGCCTGATACACGTTGACGGTCATTGCGCCGTTCACATGCGCCGGCGCTTCCGCTGCGCAGAGCCAGGCGGGGCTCGCCAGCAGGCACAGCATCAGAATGCGCAGCATCACATCCTCCCTGCCCTCGGGCACAGGTCTTCATCAGGCATGGCGAAACCTTGTCCAGATTTGAGGAAGCAACAGTCATATCGTTCAATGTCACGGTCAGCAGACCGAGTTCGTCAGCCGAGCACGGCGACGAAATTCTGCACGTTAGTTGGGATCGCGGCGTGCCTGATGCAACTTGCGCATCAACTCCGCTTCAGATTGGGACAAGCCGCAGGACTGCGTCAGATCATCGACGCTGGCGCCCATACCGACCAGTTTGGCCGCCTGGGAAAAGGAGAAATTGTTTGGATCGCGCTGTTCAAGCTGGCCCAGCTTTTCCGGCAATGGCGCAACGGTGCGCGACAGATCTTGCAGATCCTTGCCCATCCGCACATTGCTTTCCAAATAGTTATCAAGCCGAGCGCTGAGCGCCTTGATGCGTTTGTCACGGATAGCGTCTTCGCGCGCTTGCGTTTCGGCCTGCTGGCGCTGGCGGCGAAACAGCCAGATGCAGCAGCCGAGCAATGCGAGGCAGCACAAGGCAAGCGCAACGACCGCCGCTACCAGCGACGCAATCATGTTTCAGATGCTCTCAAGTTCCGCCCATTCTTCTTCGCTCATCATCTTGTCCAGTTCGACAAGAATCAACAGCTCATTGTTCTTGTTGCACACGCCCTGGATGAATTTCGCAGATTCATCGTTGCCGACGTTCGGCGCAGTCTCGATTTCCGATTGGCGCAGATAGACCACCTCAGCCACGCTGTCGACGAGGATGCCGACGACCTGGCGGTCAGCCTCAATGATGACGATACGGGTGTTGTCTGATACCGGCGCCGTGTCGAGACCAAAGCGCTGGCGCGTATCGATCACCGTAACCACGTTGCCACGCAGGTTGATGATGCCCAGCACATAACTGGGAGCACCCGGCACCGGGGCGATTTCGGTGTAACGCAGCACTTCCTGGACCTGCATCACGTTGATGCCATAGGTCTCGTTGTCCAGTCGGAAGGTTACCCATTGCAGGACCGGATCATCGGAACCCTGTGCGGAAGTCATCTTCATAGCCCACCTCTTCATGTACCGCACTGGCGGTTGATTCTATCGGTTACTCGGGGCGCTTGTGTGCCCCTGTGTCTGTTCTATTCGTTTACGACGGGACGCCCTTGAGATGCCGGGTCGCACCGCTGGCGATCAGCTCGGCGAGCGCGGCCACGTCCACCAGAGCACACATGTGGTCGATCACCGTACCGGCTAGCCAGGGCCGCTGAGTGCGCTGAGTTCGCCACTTCACTTCTTTCGGGTCCAGACGAATCGAGCGACTGACCTGATGCACTGCCAGCCCCCACTCATATCCCTGTACCGAAATCACGTACTGAAGTCCGTCGCGGAAATCGTCGCGATACCGTTCAGCCATGACCCAACGTGCTGTGTCCAGAACTTTCAGATTGCCAGCCTGGCTCGGCAAGATACCGAGAAACCAGGCGGGCTGGCCGAAAAGAGGCGTGAGCTCTTGTCCGGCAAGCGGGTAGATCGAGCCGAGACTCACCAGCGGCACCGCCAGCGTCAGCCCGGCCACATCGAACAACAAGCACTCGAACGGCTCCTCACCCCACTCCGGCTGACTGCTAGGGATCGCGGGAGGGCCAACCGGAGCCTGCCCCTGCGGCTCGAAAATCGCAATCGGCTCGACCGGTGCAGGCGGTGCTTCCACGGGCAATTCGGGCGGCAATTCGAGTAACGCCTGAGCCTCGACTACCGGAGCGACCATAGTTTCGGGGTCAGGCAGAGCAACCGGTCGCAGGGCAACCACCCGCTGTGTATCGCGTTGTTGCTCCTCGAGCACGGCAGCCTGAAACTCGTCTGGACTGACCGATTCGGTCAATCCGATGACAGCGTCCTGCAACAGGGCGTCGAGATATGACTGCAGCGTCTGTTGCGATCGGCTTTCTTTAAGAACGGTACGACTCATGGAACCAACTCGTGCGAACCCACTGAATAGGCTATCGGCCGCACCCAGGGCGAACTTGAACTGCCGACGCGGCCGTACGTCGTCATTCAGGCGACCTCTGGCGACGCTTGCGCCGCCAGCAGTGTTTTGAGCAGCGCGCGATAGGCAAGCACGCCTCGGCTACTGGGGTCATGCTGCGATGGCGTAAGGCCGGCGCGACTGGCATCACGCAACCGTGTGTCAATCGGAATGAACGCTTGCCAGAGGTGATCCTGATAGCCGTTACGCAAGACTTTGAGGGTATTCATCGACGCCTGGGTGCGACGATCAAACATGGTCGGCACGATGGTGTAAGGCAAGGCCTGTCGGCGCGACCGGTTGATCATACTCAGCGTGCTGACCATGCGCTCCAGCCCCTTCATTGCCAGGAATTCGGTCTGCACTGGAATGATCAGCTGCTGGCTGGCGGCTAACGCGTTGACCATCAGCACACCAAGCAGCGGCGGGCTGTCGATGATGGCGTAATCGAAATCCTGCCAGAGCTGCGAAAGACTCTTGGCGATGACCAGGCCGAGACCGTTCTGGCCCGGTGACTGGCGCTCCAGCGTCGCCAGCACCGTACTGGACGGCAGCAAGGAGAGACGCTCATGGCTGGTTGGCAGCAGCAACTGCCAGGGCAGCCCCTCGGGAACGGTTCCCTGATGCTGGAACAGGTCAAAGACACTGTGATCGAGATTATCCGGATCATGGCCGAAATAGCTCGTCATCGAGCCGTGGGGATCGAGATCCAGCGCTACGACCCGCTTACCGGAATCGGCCAGCAAACCGGCAAGTGCAATGGAGGTAGTGGTCTTGCCCACTCCGCCTTTTTGGTTGGCTACAGCCCAGACTCTCATAACTCTTTTTCCATCCGGATCGAACCAGACCGGGACCGGCCGTCTCGGCTTTGGCCAACGACGGAGAATTGACGACGCCGCGAGCGGCACCTAACGATCAGAGGGAGCAGCACGTTGTGTGCCAGTTTGGGCACTGCCCACTACCGGTCGGGCATTTGCGCTTCCAACCCCACTGACGCTGCGACGCACATCGAGATTTCGGGAGATGACCAGGATCACACGACGATTACGCGCCCTGCCCTCAGCGGTGGAGTTGTCGGCGATAGGCTGAAATTCGCCGTAACCCACCGCCGCCATGCGCGCCGGGTTGACGCCGTCCGCAGCCAGCATCCGCACCACACTGCCAGCCCGTGCGGCGGACAGCTCCCAGTTGGTCGGATACTTCGCCGTGTTGATAGGAAGGTTATCAGTGAAGCCCTCGACGTGAATCGGGTTATCGAACGGTGCCAGAATCCCGGCGACCTTTTCCAGAAGATCGAACGCATGGTCGTTGGGCAGCGCATCGCCACTGGGGAACAGCAGGCTCGAGTTCAGCTCGATTTCCACCCAAAGCTCATTACCGCGAATGGTCAGCTGATTGGAACCGATAAGATCGGCGAAGGCCGCCTGCATGCTTTGCATGATGCTCTGCAGCGGATCGATTGGCTGCTGCGATGATTGCGACTCATCGATCTGGGATACGTCCGGCAGTGTAGTTCGCGGCCGCTCTTCACCAATCGGAATCGGCTTTACGGCTCGGTCGACCTGATTGAAAACGCCTACCAACGAGTCGGACAAGATTTTGTATTTGCCCTCGTTGAGCGAGGAGATCGAATACATCACTACGAAAAAGGCAAACAGCAGTGTGATGAAGTCCGCGTAGGAGACCAGCCAACGCTCATGATTCTCGGGCTCTTCGTGAGTGCGGCGACGAGCCATGGTCAGATCACCACACACCAGGCACAGCGAATGAAAAGGCTCGCCGTGGCGACACTTGGGCGAAACATCGTAATTGAAGCCTTAGCCATGTTCATTCCCAGGTCCGTAGCGCCAAGCGTACGCAGCGCTGCCCGTGTGCCATTAATCAATGAAACCCTGAAGCTTCATTTCGATCGAGCGAGGGTTCTCCCCTTCAGCGATCGACAGAACCCCTTCGAGCAACATCTCGCGGTAAGCGGTCTGCTTCTGCACCACGCTCTTGAGCTTGTTGCCCATTGGCAACACCAGCAGGTTGGCAAAGGCCACGCCGTAAATGGTGGCCACGAATGCAACCGCAATACCGCTGCCCAGCTGACTGGGATCGGCGAGGTTGCCCATGACATGGATCAGCCCCATCACGGCGCCGATGATGCCTACCGTGGGGGAATAGCCGCCCATGCTCTCGAATACTTTCGCCGCCCTGAGATCGCGGGTTTCTTGGGTGTAGAGGTCAACCTCAAGAATGCTGCGAATCACTTCCGGCTCAGCACCATCGACCAGCAGCTGCAGGCCCTTGCGGGCATAGGGGTCAGGCTCGGTTTCAGCGATCGGCTCAAGACCAAGCAGCCCCTCCTTGCGCGCCGTGGCGCTCCATCCCGTGACCAGATTGATTCCACGAACCATGTCGATGCGCGGCGGGAAAAATATCCAACCCATCACCGACATCGCGCGCATGAAAACCGCCATGGGCGTCTGCAGCAACACGGCTCCGAGTGTGCCGCCGAGAACAATAAGCGCAGCCGGCCCGTTGAGCAGCGCCGAAACATGCCCACCCTCGAGGAAATTACCCCCAACAATGGCGACGAATGCGAGCACCAGCCCAATCAGGCTGAGTACATCCATTAGATGCACGCCTCGCTCAAGTGACGACCAATGTCATCGAGCCCGTAAACGGCGTCGCTGAGGTTGGCCTTGACCACCGCCATCGGCATGCCATAGATCACACAGCTGGCCTCGTCCTGGGCCCACACCTGGCTACCGCTCTGCTTGAGCATCCTCGCCCCTTCGCGGCCGTCAGCACCCATGCCGGTCAGCACTACGGCCAGCACCTTATCGCCGAACGCCTTGGCGGCAGAACCGAACGTTACATCCACACAAGGGCGATAGTTGAGTCGCTCGTCGCCCGGCAATATGCGCACCGCGCCGCGTCCATCGACCATCATCTGCTTGCCTCCAGGCGCTAGCAAAGCCAGGCCCGGCCGCAGCAGGTCACCGTCCTCAGCCTCCTTGACACGGATATTGCAAAGCTTGTCCAGACGCTCAGCGAAGGCCTTGGTGAAGGCGGCCGGCATGTGCTGGATCAGCACGATAGGCGCCGGAAAATTACCGGGCAGCTGCGTCAGTACGCGCTGAAGCGCCACCGGTCCACCGGTCGATGTGCCAATGGCTACCAGCCGGTACGACTTGCGACGAGGCGCCGAAGCTGAAGCCGTATGGGTCGGCGCCGAAGGCCTCGCATGAGAGGTGATAACCGATGGGCTGCCGCCAGCCGGACGCGCTGCGTGGGGCGCGGCTGCAGAAGCGGTGACAGTGCTGCTGAAACGGCGATTGCTACGCGAGATGCTATGAACCTTTTCGCACAGCAGCTGCTTGACCTTATCCGGGTTTCGCGAAATGTCCTCGAAGTTCTTGGGCAGAAAATCAACGGCCCCCGCATCCAGCGCATCGAGCGTGACCCGAGCGCCTTCATGGGTGAGCGAGGAGAACATCAACACCGGCGTTGGGCAGCGTTGCATGATCTGCCGGACCGCGGTGATACCGTCCATCATCGGCATCTCGTAATCCATGGTGATGACGTCCGGTTTCAACGCCAGCGCCTGGTCAATTGCCTCGCGCCCGTTGGTCGCGGTTCCGATCACCTGGATATTCGAGTCTGAAGAAAGAATCTCCGATACACGGCGGCGGAAGAAGCCGGAATCGTCCACCACCAGGACCTTGACTGCCATAAAACAACTCCTAGCGACAGCGGTCCGAGGAAAAACCGCTGCCTACTGATCAGATCCGGCGCGCGTAACGCTTGAGCATGCTCGGGACATCCAGGATCAAGGCGATACGACCATCGCCGGTGATAGTCGCACCGGACATTCCCGGAGTGCCCTGCAGCATTTTGCCCAACGGCTTGATCACCACCTCCTCCTGCCCCACCAGCTGATCGACGACGAAGCCGATACTTTGATTGCCGACGTTGAGGATCACTACGTGCCCTTCACGCTGCTCTTCAAGCTCGGCTCCGTGCACCAGCCAGCGCTTGAGATAGAACAACGGCAGCGCCTTGTCGCGGACTATCACGACCTCCTGACCGTCAACTACGTTGGTACGGGATAGATCGAGGTGGAATATTTCATTGACGCTGACCAGCGGGAAGGCGAACGCCTGGTTGGCAAGCATGACCATCAGGGTCGGCATGATCGCCAGCGTCAGCGGCACCTTGATCACGACGCGTGAGCCCTGCCCCTTGTTGGAAAAGACGTTGACCGTTCCGTTAAGCTGCGAAATCTTGGTCTTGACCACATCCATGCCGACGCCGCGGCCGGACACATCGGAAATCTCGGTCTTGGTCGAAAAGCCCGGCGCAAAAATCAGGTTATAAGATTCCAGATCGCTCAGTCGGTCGGCAGCGTCCTTATCGAGCAAGCCTTTCTCAACCGCCTTGGCGCGCAGGACGTCCGCATCCATACCTTTGCCGTCATCGGTGATCAGCAGCAGGATGTGGTCGCCTTCCTGTTCAGCGGAAAGCACAACCTTGCCGGTACGCGGCTTGCCTGCAGCTTCGCGCTCTTCCGGCGTTTCGATGCCGTGGTCCACAGCGTTGCGCACCAAGTGCACCAACGGATCGGCCAGCGCCTCGACAAGGTTCTTATCCAGGTCGGTTTCTTCGCCGACCAGCTCCAGATTGATCTCTTTCTTAAGGCTGCGAGCCAGATCGCGAACCAGACGCGGGAAGCGGCCAAAGACCTTTTTGATCGGCTGCATGCGCGTTTTCATCACGGCACTTTGCAGATCAGCGGTCACCACATCGAGGTTGGACACGGCCTTGGCCATGGCCTCATCGGCACTGTTCGAGCCCAGCCGCACAAGGCGATTACGCACCAGCACCAGTTCACCAACCATGTTCATGATTTCATCGAGTCGCGCAGTATCGACTCGAACGGTTGTCTCCGCCTCGCTCGCAGGCTTCTCCGGTGCGGCGGCAGGCTTGGATGCAGGCTCCGCTTTAGCTGGAACAGCGGCTTTGCTCGCTACGGCGCTTGCAGCAGGCTTCGCTGGCGCGGCCTTCTTTTCCGCAGGCGCGGCGACCGGTGCAGGCTTAGCAGCGGGTACAACTGCAGCCGCAGCTGGAGCAGCCGCGTCGGGCTCAAACTTCCCTTTGCCATGCAGCTGGTCCAGCAGCGCTTCGAACTCGTCATCACTGATGTCGTCACCGCCTGCAGCTACAGGTTTGGCCACCGCCTCAGCGGGTGCGGCGGCCACAGGCTCGGCGAACTGGCCTTTGCCATGCAGCTGGTCGAGCAGCGCCTCAAATTCGTCGTCGGTAATCTCGTCGCTGGCAGTCTGTCCTGCCACCGCAGCAGGAGGAGCGACCGGAGTCGATTGTTGGTCAGCAGCAAACTGACCCTTTCCGTGGAGTTGATCAAGCAGCGATTCGAACTCCTCGTCGGTGATTTCATCCGGGGCGTTTGAAGACGGCGCCTCGGCTGATTCGTCCAGTGCGCCAAGAAACTGCTCGAACTCGCTGTCGGCTGTTACCACAGGCTCCGGCTCAGCCTCGAAAGGGGCTTCGACCGCCGGCTCCTGCGCGTCGGCCGGCTCAGCCAAACGGGCCAGCGCTGCCAGAAGCTCAGGGGTCGCCGGGGTAACCTCGGTACGCTCGCGCACCTGGCTAAACATTTCATTGACGGAGTCGAGAGCCTGCAGCACGACATCCATCAATTCCGAGTCGACGCGACGCTCACCCTTACGCAGGATGTCGAAGACGTTTTCGGCGATGTGGCAGCACTCCACCAGCTCATGCAGCTGGAGAAACCCGGCACCGCCTTTTACCGTATGGAAACCGCGAAAAATCGCATTGAGCAAGGCTGTGTCATCGGGGCTGCTTTCCAGCTCCACCAGCTGCTCTGACAATAGTTCGAGAATCTCGCCGGCCTCTACCAGGAAATCCTGGAGGATTTCTTCATCGGCGTCGAAGCTCATATTTACTTCCCCTAAAAGCCCAGGCTCGAAAGCAGATCATCGACATCGTCCTGCCCGGAAACGACGTCTTCACGTATATCGGCATGCATCTGCGGACCTTCACCATTGGAAGGCTGTTTTTCTTGTTTTTTTAGTTCCTGCTCGGCGCGCATCGCTTCGCGGTCATGCTGGATGCCCGCCACGCGGTCAACCTGGCCTGCCATCAGCACCAGATTAAGCAGGTTACTTTCGAGTTCGGTAATGAGCCGGGTCACCCTTTTGATCACCTGACCGGTAAGGTCCTGGAAATCCTGGGCCAGCATGATTTCGCTAAGGTTCTGCGACAGCTGACTGCCATCGTTCATGCTGCGTTGGAGAAACTGATCGATGCGTTTGACCAGGTCGCGGAACTGTTCAGCGTTCATATCGCGACGCATGAAGCGCTGCCAGTCGGCAGTCAGGCTCTGGGCTTCGTAGCTGACGTAGTTCACCAGCGGCGCCGACTCCTCAACCAGGTCCATGGTGCGGTTGGCCGCTTTTTCGGTCATCTCCACCACGTAGGACAACCGGTCTGTGGCGTCGGTAATTGGCGACGGATCGCCCCCCGTGGCACAGGTGTCCATTTCGAGCTTGACGATCGCGTTGTGCAGCTCACGCGTGAGTTTGCCAACTTCCTGATACAGCCCCAGGTTGCGTGCCTGATTGAGCTCGTTAAACATCTGCGTCGCTTCTTCGAAGCGGCCTTGCTGCAAACTTTCAATCAATTGGGGTGCATGAGCCCTCAGAGTCGCTTCGAACTCTGCCAGGCCTTGGTCTGCTTGCGTCATAGTGCCCTCGCGGCGTTACTGCTTCAGCCGTTGACGCGCTCGAAGATCTTTTCGATCTTTTCTTTGAGCACTTGAGCCGTGAATGGCTTGACGACGTATCCGTTAACGCCAGCCTGCGCGGCCTCGATGATCTGATCGCGCTTCGCCTCAGCGGTCACCATCAGCACCGGCAGATGCTTGAGGCGCTCGTCGGCGCGCACAGCGCGCAGCAGGTCGATGCCGCTCATGCCGGGCATGTTCCAGTCGGTGACGAGAAAATCGAAACTCCCGCTTTTCAGCATTGGCAAAGCAGTCGTGCCGTCGTCCGCTTCGGCGGTATTGGTAAAGCCCAGATCGCGCAAGAGGTTCTTGATGATCCGTCTCATGGTCGAAAAATCGTCGACGATGAGGATTTTCATGTTCTTGTCCAAGTACACCTCCGTAAACCCGAATCCGAGACCTGCTCACGGTCTGTTTGCGGGCCTCATGAATGAAGCTCGTAAGCGGTCTCTAATGCTTTGTTGCAAACCGGTCGTTAACGCGCGCGCCACTCGCCAAGACGAGCCCGCAGACGTGCCGCGCACTGACTGTGCAACTGACTCACCCGCGATTCACTGACGCCCAGTACCTGACCGATTTCCTTCAAGTTCAACTCTTCGTCGTAATACAGCGAAAGCACCAACTTTTCACGTTCGGGCAGGTTGCCGATGGCTTCAGCCAAGGCCTGTTGGAAACGCTCGTCTTCGAGATCGCGGGACGGTTCCGGATGGGTGCTGGCAGCATCCTCCTCGAACTCCCCATGCTCGCCTTCCTGAAGCAGATCATCGAAGCTGAACAGGCGGCTGCCCAAGGTGTCGCCCAGAATGCCGTAGTACTCATCGAGACTCAATTTAAGTTCGGCCGCAACTTCCTGATCTTTAGCGTCGCGTCCTGTTCTGGCCTCAATTGCCCGAATCGCCTCACTGACCATGCGCGAATTCCGGTGTACCGAACGCGGCGCCCAATCTCCCTTGCGCACCTCGTCGAGCATTGCACCGCGTATGCGAATACCCGCGTAAGTCTCGAAACTCGCACCCTTTCCAGCGTCATATTTCTTTGACGCTTCCAGCAAGCCGATCATCCCTGCCTGCATCAGGTCGTCGACCTGCACGCTCGCCGGCAAACGCGCCAGGAGGTGGTAAGCAATGCGTTTGACCAACGGCGCGTATTGGTCGATGAGTTGGTACTGCGAGTCTTTAGCCTGAGCTTTGCTGTAATACATACCGAATCCAGCCGCTATTGTTCGTTAGGCTCTGCGGCGGGCCTGACGAGGCGCTCCACAAAGAACTCCAGATGACCGCGTGGCGTTGCCGGCAACGGCCAGGTGTCAACTTTCTGCGCGATGGCCTTGAACGCCAGCGAACATTTTGCACGGGGGTAGGCTTCATACACGGCGCGCTGCTTCTGCACGGCCTTGCGCACCGACTCGTCGTATGGAATCGCGCCTACATACTGCAGCGCCACATCCAGGAAGCGCTCAGTCACCTTGGTCAACTTGGCGAACAGATTGCGGCCTTCCTGTGGCGCATGGGCCATGTTGGCCAGCACCCGGAAGCGGCTGATGCCGTAGTCGCGATTGAGCAACTTGATCAGCGCGTAGGCATCGGTGATCGACGTGGGCTCGTCGGTCACCACCAGCAGCACTTCCTGTGCGGCGCGCACAAAGCTCACCACACCGTCACCAATACCAGCGGCGGTGTCGATGATCAGCACATCGATGTCATCGCCGATGTCGCTGAACGCTTGGATCAGGCCGGAGTGCTGCAGTGTCGATAGCTGCACCATGCTCTGCGTACCGGATGCCGCCGGCACGATGCGGATGCCGCCCGGCCCCTGGATCAGCACGTCACGCAGATCGCACTCACCTGCAATGACATCAGCCAGGGTGCGTTTGGTCGTCAGGCCGAGCAACACATCGACATTGGCCAGACCAAGGTCGGCGTCGAGCAACACGACCCGACGCCCGAGATCGGCCAGCGCCAAGGACAGATTGACCGACACATTGGTCTTGCCGACGCCACCTTTGCCGCCAGTCACTGCAATAACCTGTACGGGATGCATACCCATTTTCACACGCCTATCTCTTGCTGGAGCCCTAGGGCCATCGATGCGTTCAGCCCGAACGCGTCTTCTTTGTGTGTCTCACGTAGCAAAGCGTTCATCCGACCTTCCGAGAACCGTTGTAAAGATCGGAGAACATGTCTGCCATGGTTTCCTCGCTCGGACTCTCTTCCGACTGCAAGCTCACCGCACGACTGACCAACTGGTGACTGCGAGGCAGATGCAGGTCGTCCGGAATACGCGGCCCATCGGCGAGGTAAGCGATAGGCAGATGCTGACTGATGATAAGCCCCAACACATCGCCAAGACTGCCCGCCTCATCCAGTTTAGTCAGGATGCAGCCAGCCAGCCCGCAACGGCGGTAATTGTGCCAGGTCGCCTTGAGCACCTGGCTCTGGCTGGTCGCCGGCAGGACCAGGTAATTCTTCGCTTTGATGCCACGGTCCGCCAAGGCTTCGAGCTGCACCTTCATCATCGAGTCACCCGCTGGCAGGCCGGCGGTATCGACAAGAATCAGGCGCTTACGAGCCAGCGGCGCCAATGTCTTGCTGAGGGGTTGATTCGGGTCCAGCTGAACAACCGGAACGTCGAGAATCCGACCGAGGGTTTTCAGCTGTTCCTGAGCGCCGATGCGGTAGTTGTCCATGCTCGCCAGGGCGATACTCTGCGGGCCGTGCTTGAGCACGTAACGTGCAGCGAGCTTGGCCAGTGTGGTGGTCTTGCCGGCACCGGCCGGGCCGACCAGAGCGATCACCCCACCTTCTTCCAGCGGCTCGACCTTGGTCACCTTGATCGATTGCGCCAGATGCGCCAACAACATCCGCCAGGCCTGGCGTGGCTCCGATACGGTGGAGACTTTTTCAAGCAAGGCGCGAGACAGTTCGGCCGGCAAACCGATGCGCTGCAGGCGGCGCCAGAGGCCAGCCTGTTGCGGACGGCGGCTCTGCTCCTGCCCCCAGGCAATAGAACCGAGCTGCACTTCGATCAGTTCACGCAGGCCCTGCAGTTCCGACTGCATCGCCTCGACCGCACGTGATTCGAACGACGGGCTCGCGGCGCCGGGGGTTGCCTGGGGCGCAGCTGCGGGCTTCTCGTCAAGCAGCTGACGATCCTGACCGGCCGAACCGCGCGCTGGCGAACTGATTTCAGCGTGGGCACTGGCAAGTCGCGCCTGAGTCTTGCGCAGCTCGGCTTCGAGAGCCGGATTAGGCTGCTTCGCCACAGCCGATTCCATCGGATAATCAAGCACAGCGGTCAGCTCGACGCCGCCAGCGACCCGACGGTTTCCCGTGATCACGGCGTCAGCGCCCAGCTCGTCACGAATCATCTTCATGGCGATACGCATGTCGGCTGCGAAGAAACGTTTGACCTGCATGGCCTGTAGCCCTCAGTTAATTCTGACCCACCGTTGAAACGATGGTGACCTGCTTGTTATCCGGTATTTCCTGATAGGCCAGGACATGAATGTTCGGTACGGCGAGCCGGGCAAACCGCGACAGCATCGCGCGGACTGGACCTGCCACCAGCAGAATCGCCGGCTTACCTAACATTTCTTGACGCTGTGCCGCTTCTACCAGAGAACGTTGCAACTTTTCGGCCATTCCCGGCTCGAGGAGAATGCCATCTTCCGAGCCTTGCCCAGCCTTCTGAAGGCTATTGAGCAATATCTGTTCCAACCTGGGCTCAAGGGTGATCACAGGCAGCTGCGGCTCAAGCCCGACAACGTTTTGCACGATTGCACGAGACAGCGCGACACGCACCGCCGCTACCATTGCGGCGGGATCTTGACTCTTGGCGGCGACGTTGGCGATGGCCTCGGCAATGGTACGGATATCACGCACCGGCACCTGCTCCTGCAGCAGCGCCTGCAGCACCTTGAGCAACGTGGACAAGGAAATCATCCCGGGCACCAGCTCCTCGGCGAGCTTGGGCGAGCTCTTCGCCAGCAATTGCAGAAGCTGCTGGACTTCCTCGTGACCGAGCAATTCATGGGCATGCTTGTGCAGTATCTGGTTGAGGTGCGTCGCCACCACAGTACTGGCATCGACCACCGTGTAGCCGAGCGATTGAGCCTGATCGCGCTGGCTGGCTTCAATCCATACCGCCTCCAAGCCGAAAGCCGGGTCCTTGGCGGCGATGCCGTTGAGCGGGCCGAACACCTGCCCCGGATTGATTGCCAGCTCACGATCTGGATACACCTCGGCTTCCGCCAGGCTGACGCCCATCAGCGTCAAGCGATAGGCGTTGGGCAGCAGGTCGAGATTGTCGCGAATGTGCACCGACGGCATCAGAAAGCCGAGATCCTGGGACAGCTTCTTGCGCACGCCCTTGATCCGGGCCAGCAGCTGTCCACCCTGATTACGATCAACCAGAGGGATCAGCCGATAGCCAACCTCCAGGCCGACCATATCCACTGCTGTCACATCATCCCAGCCCAGTTCCTTGGTCTCGGCGGCCCGCTGGGCTGGGAGCATTTCCTGCTGCTTCTGCACCTCCTGCTCGGCCTGTTGCGAGACCTGCTTCTGCCGGTGCCAGATCCAGTAGGCGCCACCTGCAGCCACCGCCCCAAGGCCGAGAAACGACATGTGGGGCATGCCCGGCACCAGGCCCATGGCGATCATGATGCCCGCCGACACCGCCAGCGCTTTGGGCGAGGCGAACATCTGCCGGTTGACCTGCTGCCCCATGTCCTCGGAACTGGTAACGCGGGTCACCATGATGGCAGCGGCCGTCGACAGCAAGAGCGAAGGGATCTGCGCCACCAAGCCGTCACCGATGGTCAGCAAGGCATAAACCTGCCCCGCTTCACTGAAGCTCATGCCGTGCTGCGCCATGCCGATGCCGACGCCGCCGATGAGGTTGATGAACAGAATCAGCAGGCCGGCGATGGCGTCGCCGCGAACGAACTTGCTCGCACCGTCCATCGAACCGTAAAAGTCTGCCTCGGAGGCGACCTCGACCCGGCGCAACTTCGCTTCGCTTTGATCAATCAGACCGGCGTTGAGGTCGGCGTCGATGGCCATTTGCTTGCCTGGCATGGCATCAAGGGTGAAGCGCGCGCTGACTTCGGAAATACGCCCGGCACCTTTGGTAACCACGACGAAGTTGATGATCATCAGAATCGCGAAGACGACGATACCGACGACGTAGTTGCCGCCGATCACCACGTTGCCGAAGGCCTCGATCACGTGACCAGCCGCTGAGCCGCCTTCATGGCCATTGATCAGCACTACCCGTGTCGATGCCACGTTGAGCGCGAGTCGCATCAGCGTGGCGACCAGCAGAATCGTCGGGAATACGGCAAAGTCCAGCGGACGCAGGGCGTAGACGCTGACCAACAGCACGACAATCGACAAGGCAATATTGAAGGTAAACAGCAGGTCCAGAAGGAACGGCGGCACCGACAACATCATCATGCCCATCATAACCAGCAACAGCAGCGGCACCCCGAGGTTGCCCCGCCCTGCGCCCGCTAGGCCGTTGCCGAAATTGATGAGTTGCGTGCGATCCACGTAGACCCCGCCAGACAAGAACAAAGAATTGACGCAAAACGCGTCCTGTCCGGGCTATAGCAAGAAGAGGTCCAGTTTTGGTCGAGCCTCTATACAGCCATGCGAGGCTATGGCAGGCCAATCGAACGCGTCTGGGCCGAGGCAGTCAGACAGTCGACGGGTGGCGTAACGCTGCCCCACTTCAGTCAGAACAGGAGCGTGCTATGAAACAGTGGTTAATCGCTGCAATGGCCGGCTGCGCCGCAATGGGCGTACAGGCCGAAACCCTTACGGTCGAGATGAACAAGGTCAACGACCAGGGCATCGCCAGCGCCGTCGGCACCGTGAAGATCGAAACCACCGATCAGGGCCTGGTATTTCGCCCCGACCTGTCTGGCCTGAATGCCGGCGCGCACGGCTTTCATGTCCACGCCAATGGCAGTTGCCAGCCCGCAGAGAAAGACGGCAAACCGGCAGCAGCGGTTGCGGCTGGCGGTCACTGGGATCCCAAGAACGCCGGCAAGCATGGCGAACCCTGGGGTGAAGGCCACATGGGTGATCTGCCGGTCCTGGTGGTTGACGCTGAGGGCAAGGCCAACCAACCGGTACTGGCGCCACGCCTGAAAAGCCTCGGCGATCTCAAAGGCCACGCTTTGATGGTTCATGAAGGCGGCGACAACTATTCGGACGAGCCCAAACCGCTCGGCGGTGGCGGCGCACGAGTAGCCTGTGGGGTAATCGAGTAACGCCACTTGCGGCTTAAGCCATAAGGCAGGCTGGCCTTACCGGCCAGCTTCAGGCCCGCAAAGGTTGGCTGAAGCCCACCCTACGGGGCCCTGCGCGCGGTTTGACGGATGCAGGGTGGGCTTCTGCCAAAGAGGAAGAAAGAACCTGTCCTAGCAGGCCAATCAATATCCCTCTGGATGCGCATCCCCATTTTTGCTCCCTCCGCGAGGCGCCAGGTTCGCGCTTCACGCCAAGCGTATTCCCATTCGATCATTCATCGCGGCGCAAGTCCGGCGGAATCGGCAAGCTGCTCAACGGATCCGGCCGTTTGCCCTTGCCGGAGCGGTACTGGCGTAACTGGTAGACGTAGGCCAGGACCTGAGCTACCGCAAGATACAGGCCCGCCGGAATCTCCCGGTCGAGCTCAGTCGAGTAGTAAACCGCTCGCGCCAGAGCCGGTGATTCGAGCACCGTCACCTGATGTTCGTTGGCGATTTCGCGAATCTTCAGGGCGACGAAATCCCCACCCTTGGCTACCAGCATTGGTGCCCCACCCTTGCTGCCGTCGTATTTGAGCGCCACGGCAAAGTGCGTCGGGTTGGTGATGACGACGTCCGCTTCCGGCACCGCCTGCATCATTCGCCGCTGAGCCGCATCGCGCTGCAACTGGCGAATCCGCGATTTGACTTCTGGCTTGCCCTCGCTGTCCTTGTACTCGTCGCGCACTTCCTGCTTGGTCATCATCAGCTTCTGCTTGTTGTCCCAGAGCTGAAAAGGCACGTCCACCGCAGCGATCAGGATCAACCCGCAGGCCATCCAGAGCGCAGACCAGCCAACCACCTCCACGCTATGCATGATTGCCAAATCCAGCGGCTGTTTGGCAATGGACAGCAGATCGTCCTGATAGGCGCTGAGGACCGCCAGCGCCACCAGAAGCACCACGAGAAACTTGCCCAGTGCTTTCAGCAGCTCGACCAGCGCCTTGGTCGAGAACATCCGCTTGAGGCCGGGGCCGGGATTCATACGGCTGAATTTAGGCGCCATCGCCTTGGCTGAGAACAGCCAGCCGCCCAGCGAGATTGGCCCGATGATAGAGACAAGCAGCAGCACGATCAGCAGCGGCATGGTGGCTTCCAACGCGATCATGCCGCTGCCCATCAACAGCCTCACCATAGAGCCTTCGTCCAAAAGCGTTTCGCGGCTCAATTCGAAACTGCCCTGCATAATAGCCATCAGGCTGCCGGCCAGGCTGCCACCAGACGCCAATAAACCGCCAATACCACCCAGCGTCACCGCCACCGTATTCAGTTCGCGGGAACGGGCCAGCTGGCCTTTTTCGCGCGACTCACGGATGCGTTTCTCCGTGGGTTCCTCGCTTTTATCAGCGCCGCTTTCGCTCTCAGCCATGTCCGGCCTCCGGCAGCGTTAGGGAACAAATGAGCATCAGCGTAGGCCGATCAGTTCGCGCAGCATCGCCAGCGCTTCACTGACGAAGGTCTGGTACTGCGCAAGAATGTCGGCCATGCCAATCCAGACGATGATCAGACCAAGCACCAGCGTCAGCGGGAAACCGATCGAGAAGATATTCAACTGCGGCGCGGCGCGGGTCATCAGGCCAAACGCAAGGTTAACTACAAGCAGCGCGGTGATCGCCGGCAGCACCAGGAGCAGGCCGGCACCCAGCACCCAGCCAAGCTTGCCGGCCACTTCCCAGAAGTGGTTGGTGCCAACCAACCAGCCGCCGATGGGCAAGGTCGTGAAGCTCTCAGTGAGGATTTCCAGCACTACCAAATGCCCGTTCATGGCGAGGAACAGCAGAATCACCAGCATGTTGAAGAACTGGCCAATCACCGGCACCGAGACGCCGTTGGCCGGGTCGACCATCGACGCGAAGCCAAGGCCCATCTGCATGGCGAGCAGCTGACCGGAGACTATGAACACCTGGAAGAACAGCTGTAGCACGAAGCCCAACATGACACCGATCAGGATCTGTTCCGCAATCAGCACCAACGCCTGCCCGCTCAACGCCTCTACCACTGGCACCGCCGGCAGCCCAGGCACAAGGACGACTGCAATCGCAACCGCCAGGTAGAGCCGAACCCGCATTAGCACCAGCTGGGTGCCGATGATCGGCATGCTCATCAGCAGTGCCGCAATGCGAAACAACGGCAGCAGGAATTGCGCAACCCACGCCCCGATCTGAGCATCGCTAAGCTCAAGCACTGGCGCACCGCTTGCGAGAGGGTTCGATCATCATGGCTAGCCGATGATCAGCGGAATGTTCTGAACTAGACCTTGGGTGTACTCCATCAGCTCACGAACCAGCCAGGGTCCCGCCCAGATCAATGTCAGCAACATCACCAACAGGCGCGGCAGAAAGCTCAAGGTTTGTTCGTTGATCTGGGTAGCCGCCTGGAACATCGCCACCACCAGGCCGACCAGCAGGCTGGGCACGACCAGCACGCCGACAATCATGGCGGTCATCCAGAGCGCTTCGCGAAACAGGTCAACCGCGACTTCGGGTGTCATGCGTGTCTCCGTATTGCCCTAGAGCGTGCCGAAACTGCTGGCGAGCGTACCGATGATCAAACCCCAGCCGTCGACCAGCACGAACAGCATGATCTTGAATGGCAACGAGATGATCAGCGGCGAGAGCATCATCATGCCCATCGCCATCAGTACGCTGGCAACCACCATGTCGATGATCAGGAACGGAATGAAGATCATGAAGCCGATCTGGAAAGCGGTTTTAAGCTCGGACGTCACGAAGGCGGGAACCAGGATGGTCAGTGGCGCCGAATCTGGCGTCTGAATATCGGTCCGCCGCGACAGTCGCACGAACAGCTCCAGATCGCTTTCGCGGGTCTGGGCGAGCATGAAGTTCTTCAACGGCACCTCGGCGCGTGAAATCGCCTCCGGCGCCGACAGCTGCTGATTCAGGTAGGGCTGTACCGCCTCGTTGTTAATCCGCTCGAACACCGGCGCCATGATGAACAGCGTCAGAAAGATGGTGAGGCCGACAAGGATCTGGTTCGACGGTGTCTGCTGCAGGCCCAGCGCCTGACGCAGGATGGAAAACACGATGATGATCCGGGTGAAGCTGGTCATGAGCATGACAAACGCCGGGATAAAGCTCAGCGCTGTCATGATCAGCAGAATCTGCAGGCTGACCGAATATTCCTGCTGCCCTTGAGCGTCCGTGCTCAGGGTAATGGCCGGTATCGACAGGGGGTTGTCACCCTGGCTGATCAGCCCTCCCGCATCCTGGCCGACGGCAAACGGGGCGGCCAGGATCAGCAGGGCCGCCAACAACAATCGAAGCATCAGGGCTTGTCCTTATTGTCCCGCCCAAGCAGCTCCATCAGGCGCTGGGCAAACTCCGGGTTGGCAGGCTCGGCATCCGGCAGGTGTACCGGTTCCTCAAGCACATGCAATGGGGTGATCCGCCCGGCACTCAGGCCAAGCAATACCTGTTCACTGCCGACCTGCACCAGCACCAGCCGCTCGCGAGGGCCAAGCGCATGACTGGAAATCAGCTTGATCGCCTGATTGCTACGCGGGTTCAGTTGCTGCATGCGGCGCAGCAGCCAGGCAAGCAGGAAGATCAGCCCGATGACCAGCAGCAGGCCAAGCAGCAACTTGGTCATCTGCGTTCCCATGCCGCTGCCGCTCATGCTTACCGCAGGCTCGGCGGCCATGGCTGGCAGCGCCAGGAACAACAAAGGGAAGGCCAGGCCGCGCATGTCAGCGCAACTTCTTGATGCGTTCGCTCGGACTGATCACGTCAGTCAGACGAATACCGAATTTTTCGTTCACGACCACCACTTCGCCGTGGGCAATCAGCGTGCCGTTGACCAGTACATCCAGCGGCTCGCCGGCCAGGCGGTCCAACTCGACCACCGAACCCTGATTAAGCTGCAACAGGTTGCGAATACTGATTTCGGTACTGCCGACTTCCATCGAGATCGACACTGGGATATCCAGAATAACGTCCAGGTTAGGACCTTCCAGGCCAGCGGGCACCGCGGCCGCCTTGGGGCTGCTACCAAACTCCTCCAGCGGCGCACGAGGCGGCGCTGGCGCTGCCGCCGGCCCCTGATTCAGCAAGGCATCGATGTCATCCTGATTGGCGTCACCAGCCTCAGCCAGCGCCGAAGCCCATTCATCCGCCAGTGCCTGCTCGTCGGCGGAAGTGTTTTCGTGTTCGTCTGCCATCGCTAATCCTCGACCGGCGGGTAATTGAATAAAGACTGAATCAACGTGGTCGCAATACGGATTCGAGCACTTGCAGGGCCAGGTTGCCCTTATGCGCACCCAGCTTGACCTTGAAAGCCGGCATGCCATTGGCGCGCATAATCATGTCTTCGGGCATTTCCACCGGGATCACGTCGCCCGGCTGCATGTTGAGAATCTCGCGCAGCTTGAGCTGACGCCGCACCACCGTCGCACTGAGCGGCACATTCACATCGAGCACGTCCTCGCGCAGCGCGTTGACCCAGCGTTCGTCCTGATCACTGACATCGGACTGGAAACCTGCATCGAGCATCTCGCGGATCGGCTCGATCATCGAGTACGGCATGGTGACGTGGAAATCGCCGCCGCCGCTTTCAAGCTCGATATGAAACGTCGACACCACCACCACTTCGCTGGGACTGACGATGTTGGCCAGCGCCGGATTCACTTCCGAATGCACGTACTCGAAGTTCACGTCGAGCACTGCGTGCCAGGCTTCCTTCAAGTCGACAAAGGCCTGATCCAGCACCATTCGCACCACCCGCAACTCGGTGGGGGTGAATTCCCGCCCCTCGATCTTGGCGTGCCGACCGTCACCACCAAAAAAGTTATCCACCAGCTTGAACACCAGCTTGGCGTCGAGGATGAACAGAGACGTGCCACGCAGA
The DNA here is from genome assembly GCF_038562055.1 of Stutzerimonas chloritidismutans. Lineage (GTDB taxonomy): Bacteria > Pseudomonadota > Gammaproteobacteria > Pseudomonadales > Pseudomonadaceae > Stutzerimonas > Stutzerimonas chloritidismutans_A. Next base: position 266,400 of record NZ_JBCFXD010000003.1, read on the forward strand.
GGCTTGATCTTCACCAGGTTGAGGCTGGTCGGTACATACAGCGAGTGTATGTACTCACCAAACTTCATCACCTGCACCCCGCCGACCGAAACATCGGCCGAACGGCGCAGCAGGTTGAACATGCTGATGCGTGTGTAGCGGGCAAAACGTTCGTTGATCATCTCCAGGGTGGGCATGCGCCCTCGAACGATTCGGTCCTGGCTGGTCAGGTCGTAACTCTTGATGCTGCCCGGTTCGGAATCGCTTTCGGTATCGACCAGACCGTCGTCGACTCCGTGCAGGAGCGCGTCGATCTCGTCTTGCGAGAGCAGGTCTTGAACAGCCATCTGGAACGACCCCTATTGCAATACGAAGTTGGTGAACAGCACTTGCTCGACCGCGAGCTTGCCGATTTCCTTCTGCGCCAGCTCCTGAACGCTGGCGGTCGCCTGCTGACGCAGCATTTCCTGGCCTACCGGCGTCGCGAGGCTGGCAAAGTCCTGGCTCGAGAACAGCATGACCAATTGATTGCGTAACAAGGGCATGTGTTCCTTCAATCCGTCGAGCGCCGCCTGATCGCGCGACATCAGCGCAACACTGACTTGCATGTAGCGTTGACGCCCTCCGGCATTGGTAAAGTTGACAATGAAAGCCGGCGCTAGCACTTCGTAGATCGCCGCTTGACGTTGGGGCGCGGCATCCTCGCTTGTAGCCTCGTCCGCCGGCTTGTCTGCCTCACCTCGAGACATGAAGTACAAGGTAGCGCCGACCGAAACCCCGACTGCCAGCAACAATCCGAGAACGATCATGATGATCAGTTTGAGCTTGCCCTTCCCTTCAGTCGCAGCCGCAGGACTCGGGACGTCCGGAGGTCCTTGTTTCTTTGCCATGCCAAATATCCGTCATCACAAGTGTTTTCACTCGCCTCATAACGATGCGAGCAACTGCTGTGCCAAAGTATCGACTAGCGAACAGGCAGCGTAAACGATTGCCATGCTGCGTCCTCTTTTTGCAGACGAATAGTCGGAACCGCAATGAACGCGGAAAAAAACCGGGCGAGAAGCCCGGTTCCGGTCAGCCTGTGGCGGTCACGCGTAGTAATCCACCAAGCCGCGGTCGCCGCTGACACGTGCCGAGCTGATTTCCATGCTGCCCTGCACGACCTCATCTTCCCCTGCAGCCGATACACCGGCTACGCCTCGGTCTCGCGACTCGCCGCCGCCGTCACCGCGCCATCCTCGGGACTGGTCAGAAACGTTTACGTCCATCGTCATCCCCTGCTGGGTGAACATATCGCGCAAACGCTGCATCTGCCCTTCCAGCGCATCGCGTACGCCTGCGTGCGGACTGAGGAAGGTTACCTGGGTCTGATCCTTGGTCATATCAATACGGACCTCCATGCGGCCCAGCTCGGCGGGATCAAGCTGGATCTCGGCCGATTTGAGGTTCTGGCTCGACAACCACATGACCCGATCAACCACCGCTTCACTCCAACCGGACTGCTGCATCTGTACCGGTTGGCCCGGCACCATTGGCGGCTTGAGTATCTGCTGCATCTGGTTTTGCTGCGTGATCGCCTGGGTCAGGGGGTTCAGACGATTGATCGCGGCTTCGCTGGCGCTCGTGCGGCTTTCTTTAGGCGCTTCCAGTTGCTCGAGTAGCTCGGCGAAGCCTTCTTCCGGTGAGCTTTCGTCAGCTTCGTCGACCAGCTTTTCACCTAACAGACTCGTCGAGACTGCCTCCTGGGCATCCAACGTGGGCTCTTCGGCCGGCGCGAGGCTCGTCGCTACAGGGCCCTTCTGAACGGCGGATTGAATGTCCAGCGTCCGCTGGCCAGCCAGCACCGTATCGCCATCTGCCGGAACATCCTCTGCAACCGCTTGTGGCTGCGCCAGACCAACCAAAAACTCACTGCCCGTCAACGGCGGCTCTTCGACCACCGCTTCCGTGCTGACCTCACCCTGCCCGCCCATGCCGAACAGCAGCAACGGATCAACCTCGGCTTCGGCGGTCGGAACGCTGTCATCGACCGTCTCGAGACTGGCCGGCAAATCGTTGCCGGTCTCGTTCGCGACCGGCTTTTCGACGCCACTGGCCTTGTCGGTTTCCTGACTCGGCTTGTCGTCGGCGGCCTTGTTTCGGACTGGCTTCGCCGACGCACCTGGCGCCTCGGCAGGCTTGCCCTGACGCTCTTTTGCGTACACGTTAGCGAAGCTGGAAGCCTCATCCCGACTGGACTGTGGAGCAGGCTTGGGGGATGCGCCCGCCGACTTGGCGACGGCAGTCGGGGCCTTGATATTGAGCAACAGATCGGGGGAAACGGCCATGGATCTTTCCGCTGGGAGTGGGAACGTGTAGATGCCTAAGCAAACTCCGGGCCAGCAGGTAGCAGATGATGAATCAAAGGCAACGTAGCGACCCGCAACGAAATCTGCGGGTACAGGCGCTGATTAGGCAGGTCCGCTCCAACGCTGGCGTTCGGCCCGATAGAGAATGCGCACAATGGCAAATTCGCGCTCGATGCGCTCGATCAGCGCTGGCGCCTCGTCGAGCTGATCGCGCCTGGCGGTTTCCTCCATCTCGCGACAAAGTTCTGCCAGCAGCGCGGCGCCCATATTGCTGCAGCTCCCTTTGAAGCTGTGCGCAGCCTGGCGCAGGCTCTCTGCTTGGCCGCTCCGGCAGGCCGCCTGCAACAGGCGCAGTCGCTCTTCCGAATCGACGAGAAAAGTATCCAGCAGCACCGGGTACTCCGCATCCATCACTTCCTGAAGGGTTCCCAGCACGCTGTTGTCGAGATGTTCGGCCACGGAGATGCTCCTGGCTGTAAACGGCGGATTATGCATGACCGACCCAGTGAAACTCCACGTTGAGCACCTTGCCTTCGGGCTGCCAATAAAAGCGCTCACTTAGCTGGCGAATCATACGCAGGCCTCGCCCACCCAGGTGCTCGCTGCAGTACTGTTGATTCAACGCACGCTGCACATCGAAGCCCGGACCGCTGTCGCGGACAGTGATGCGCAGATATCCGCTGCCCCCTTCAGACTTGACGGTCAACTCGATGGACACGAAGCCTTCCTCAAGTGATTCAAGGCGTCGCTGTCGCTCCCGGTAATAGCTGGCGAAGCCTTCTGCATCGCGCTTGATCGAAGAATCGAGCAACAGCACCCCATGCTCTATGGCATTGGAATAAAGCTCGCTCAACACTGTAAAAATAGTCCCTACCCGGTAGCGTAATGGTGAAATCTGCAGCAGCAGCTGCATCGTCATTGGCAAAGGGTCGGCCGTGCGCAGGCTGTCGGGCCGCAGCTCGAAGCAGGTCGTCCAGTCCCGCGGACGCAATTCCCGGCTTCCCAGCGGATAGACATGGGAAAGGTGAGGTGCAGCCTCCTCAGACTCGGACAACATGCTCACTTCGACGAGGCTCAGGTCGTCAAGTATTTGACCATGAAAGGCCCGAAGCGCCTCCTGAATGTCGTCGAACAGCGTCGCCAGATTGCGGGTGGCCTCAATCAACGCAAGCAATCGCTGTTCGCCAAACAGCTGATCGTCAGCGTTGCGGCTCTCCAACAACCCGTCTGACAACAGCAACAAGCGATCACCCATCGCTAAGGGGAGCGTCTCGAAGCTGTCATCAAATGATGAGGCTTCACGCACGCCCAACGGCAGGTGTCTGGACCGCAAAGGCAACCAATCGCCGTCCGCCTTGAGTAAGTAACCGTCGGGTAAACCACCGTTCCATACACGCAGGATCCCCTGCTCGAGGTTGATATCGAGAAAGGTCGCGCAGCAAAACATTTCGACCGGCAGGATCAGCTTCAACTTAGCGTTGATGTCGCGAAGGATCTGGTTGCTCGAATAGCCCTTGGCCGTCATCCCGTAAAAGGTTTCAGCCAGCGGCATGGCGCCTACCGCGGCCGGCAGACCATGGCCGGTGAAGTCGCCGAGCAGCACGAACATCCTGCCGGCAGGCGCCTGAGCAGCCAGCAAAAGATCGCCATTGAATAGGGCTCGAGGAGACTGCCGGTAGCGAATGTTAGGGGCGTTCAGGCAACCGGCGTGCGCGACCTTGTCGAAAATGGCCTTGGCCGCCCGTTGCTCGTCGAGCAATTGCTGGTTGCGCCGCCCGATGAGATCGCGCTGCTCCAGCACAGTCGCCTGCAATCGCCGTAAGCGGTGCATGGCCTGGATCTTCGCTTCCAGAATGATCGGGTTGTAGGGCTTGGCGATAAAGTCATCGCCGCCCGCCTCAAGACAGCGAACCAGCGCTTCGTTCTCGGTCAGCGAAGTCAGAAAGATGATGGGCACCAGTTCATTGCCAACCAGCTGCTTGATCCGTTGTGCCGCTTCGAAGCCGTCCATCACCGGCATCAACGCATCCATCAACACCAGCTGCGGACGCTCACGTTCGAACAGGCTGATCGCCTCGGCGCCATTGGCCGCCGTGATCACTCGATGGCCCTGACGTCGAACGATGGCCGCCAACAGCATGCGGTCGGCCGCACCATCCTCGGCAATGAGTATGGAGAGCCGACCAGGCATCAGGCTATTGCGAACAATTGTTCGAAGTTGGAAACCGCAAGAACTTTGCGCACATCAGGGTTGCAGTTGACCAGACGAATATCGGCTTTTTCACTGCCGCCGTGATCACGCAGCAAGAGCAACATGCCCAGAGCAGAGCTGTCGAGATAGGTCGCGCCATCGAGGTCGACCACATAGCGTCGGGGCGAGCACCCGACATTCTGATAGGCGTCCCGAAAGGCCTGATGGGTGTTGAAATCGAAGCGCCCCTGAATCGTAATGGTCAGCTCCTGTCCATCTGCCGATAGCTGTGAACTGATGGTCATCTAGCACTCCTGTTTCGAACGAGGTCGTGACCTTTGGCCACGGCTGTCGTTATTGCTGGGTTGGTGCCGGCCCGCCGATTGGCGCCTCGTCCAGCGACTGCAGCTTCAGTTCAAGCCGCACTGTTGTAAAGAAGCTGATGAAGATTTAGCACCCAAAGTCCGGCACAGCAAGCTTCAATCGGGTTTGGGCCGGCTGGACAGTCGCTGGGAAAACTCGTCCAGCAGCTTTTGCTCTCGCTTGTCCGCTGCGGTCCTCGCCTCCTGCAGGTAGCGTTCGACCAGTTTACGCAGACCGTCGAGCCGCGCTCGCCGCTGCTGCCATTGCTCGCGCAGCTTGTCGAGGTTGTTGCGGTGCCAATCCAGGCTGCGCTGCTGTTGTCCGATAGCCGACTCGAGCTGAGAGAGAAAACGCTGGTAGTTCATCAGCCATTGGCCGGACACGCCTTGGCTGCCTTGCGCCATCCACTGCTGCTGGTAATCGGCAAAGTATTGCCGTAACTCGCCCAGTTTGGCTTCGGCCTGTGCGACTTGAGTCTGGCCTTGTCCAAACAGCTTCGCAGCCTCTCGCTCGGCACGCTCGGCCATATCGATCACCGGCGCCAGGCGCGCCGCTCGGCTGGCCGGCAAGGTTTAGCCTGCTGCCTTGGGATTGAATACGCTGGCCAGCAGCGCTTCGCTCTGGGCCAGGTGCTCGGCCTCGTTCAGGCTCTGCCGAAGGTAGCGAACCATCTCTGCCTGCCGAGCGATGGCGAGGTCGGTTTCCGGATCACCACCAGGCACATAGGCGCCGACGCTGATCAGATCGCGGCTTTGCTGAAACCGCGACCAGAGTTGCTTGAAGCGCTGGGCATTGCGCATATGCTCGGCGCTGACCACCTGCGGCATGACCCGACTGATCGAGGCCTCGATGTCGATGGCGGGGTAATGCCCCTCCTCAGCCAAGCGGCGAGAAAGCACAAAATGGCCGTCGAGCACACCGCGCGCCGCATCGGCGATCGGGTCTTGCTGGTCGTCACCCTCGGACAAGACGGTATAGAACGCCGTGATCGAGCCACCACCCTCTTCCGCGTTGCCGGCGCGCTCGACCAGGCTCGGCAGCTTAGCAAACACCGACGGCGGGTAGCCCTTGGTCGCGGGCGGCTCACCGATGGCCAGGGCAATCTCGCGCTGGGCCTGGGCGAAGCGGGTCAGCGAGTCCATCAACAACAGCACGTTCTTGCCTTTGTCGCGGAAATACTCGGCGATGCGCGTGCAGTACATGGCGGCGCGCAGGCGCATCAAGGGCGCATCGTCCGCCGGTGAAGCCACCACCACCGAACGCTTGATGCTCTCTTCGGTGAGAATGTTCTCGATGAATTCCTTCACTTCCCGACCACGCTCGCCGATGAGCCCGACGACGATGATGTCGGCCTCAGTAAAGCGCGTCATCATGCCGAGCAGGACCGATTTACCCACGCCGGTGCCGGCGAAAAGACCAAGACGCTGGCCACGGCCCACGGTGAGCAGGCCATTGATACTGCGGATACCCACGTCCAGCGGCACGCTGATCGGGTGACGTTTGAGCGGGTTGATCACCGGGCCGTCCATCGGCACCCAGTCTTCGGCCTTCATCCCACCCTTTCCATCCAATGCACGCCCGGCTCCGTCCAGCACGCGGCCAAGCATTGAGGTGCCCATCGGCAGGCGCCCGGTGTTGGCCAGCGGCACAACGCGGGCCCCCGGTGCAATGCCAGCGAGGCTGCCGACCGGCATCAGGTAGAGTTTGCCGCCGGAAAAGCCCATGACCTCCGCTTCGACCTGAGTCGGATGGTAGCTGTCCTCGTTGATCACCAGGCAGCGACTGCCAACAGCCGCGCGCAAGCCTTCGGCTTCCAGCGTCAGCCCGACCATACGCAACAACCGACCCTCCAGGATCGGTTGGCTGGGAAGCTTGATCGCCTCGCCGTAGGTTTCGAAGCGCTTGGCGAAACTGGTGCGTTCAAGACGCATCGGGGGTTTTCATGCCTGGTTCCAGATTCAGGTGCAAGTCGGCCTCCGGTGGGCTGGTGGCGTTCTCGCGCTGCTGTTCGAACAACTGCTTGATAGCCTGCCCCAGGCGGGTCTCGACGCTGGCGTCGATGCGGCTTTGCTCGGTTTCGATGCGGCAGCCGCCGGGCAGCAGAGCACTGTCTTCTACGATTTTCCAGGTCTCTTCGTGGCGCTCGCGCAGCGCTTTGACCAGATCGAAATCTTGCGGGTTGATGTAGATGCGCACGTTGCTGGCGCCCATCGGCAGCAATTTGAGTGCTTCGCGCAGCACTTGGCGGATCTGGCTGGAATCGATCAGCAGGTCGCGTTGAATCACTTCGCGGGCCAGCTGACTGACCAGCGTGACCATGGCGTGTTCAAGGTTGCGATCCTGGTCGGCGATGGGTTCGAGCAGCTGAGTCATCAGCTTTTCCAAGCTATCCAGCCTGGGCGAAAGCGCTGCCTCGGCCTCCTGCTTGGCTTTGAGCTGACCGGCGTGAAACCCGTCCTTCTCACCGGTACTGAAACCTTCGTTGTAGGCCTCCTGTCGAATGGCCTCGAGCTCGTCGAGCGTCAGCGGTTTGACTTCTTCGACAGGCACGTCTTCGCTGCGTGACACGTCCTCGTCTTCGACTGGCTCCCCGCCGTTCTCGGGTTCTTCCGGCTCGGCACCCAGTGGGTCGAAGCTCGGCAAAGCCCAGCGATCAAAAACGTTGACGTCTTTCGCGCGGATTACGTCGCTGGGGTTTTCCTTGGACATACGGCTCGCTTAGACCTAGAGCATTTCTTCGCCGCCCTTGCCACCGAGCACGATTTCTCCGGCTTCGGCCATGCGACGGGCAATGGTGAGGATTTCTTTCTGGGCGCCTTCGACTTCGCTGACACGCACCGGCCCTTTGGCTTCCAGGTCGTCACGCAGCAATTCGCCGGCACGTTTGGACATGTTCTTGAAGATCTTTTCCTTGATGGCGTCGTCGGCTCCCTTGAGCGCCAGCACCAGCACGTCCGAGGATACTTCACGCAACAGCACCTGGATGCCCCGATCGTCGACATCGGCGAGGTTGTCGAAGACGAACATCAGGTCCTCGATCTGCGACGAGAGGTCCTCGTCCACATCGCGAATGGCGTCCATCAACTGGCCTTCGACCGAGCTGTCGAGGTAGTTCATGATATCCGCCGCGCGCTTGACGCCGCCCAGTGTCGCCCGCGTGGTGTTGGCGTTGCCGGAGAACTGTTTCTCCAGGATCAGGTTCAACTCCTTCAGCGCCGCCGGCTGCACGGTGTTGAGCGACGACACGCGCAGCACGATGTCGAGCCGTACCTTGTGGTCGAAGTGCGATAGCACCTCACCCGCCTGGTCGGGGTCCAGATAGGCGACGACGATTGCCTGGATCTGCGGGTGCTCATAGCGGATCACGTCAGCGACCGCGCGTGGCTCCATCCACTTGAGGCTGTCCAAGCCACTGGTGTTGCCGCCGAGCAGAATGCGGTCGATCAAGCCACCGGCTTTATCCTCGCCCAGCGCCTGGGTAAGCATCTTGCGGATATAGCCGTCCGAGCCGACCCCGAGGCTGGTCTGGTCGCCAACAATCTCGACGAACTCGCCCATCACCTGCTCAATCTGGTTTTTCTGCACGTTGCGCAATTGCGCCATTGCCGTGCCGACCTTCTGCACTTCCTTCGGCCCGAGGTGACGCAGCACCTGTGCGGCATCGGCCTCGCCCAGCGAGAGCAGCAGGACCGCAGCTTTGTCGACCTTGTTCAGCTTGACGGGATTTCGAGCATCACTCATCTGCGTTGATCCACTCTTTGACAACCTGAGCCACCCGGCCCGGGTCCTCTGCTACCAGATTCTTGATGGCATTCAATTGCGCATCGTATCCCTCGGTCGGGCTCGGCAGCATGATGCTCTGCGGCCCGCTCAGGCTGACGCGGTCGCTCGAAAGCGCACCGTCTATGCCTTCCATGTCACCAAGTTCGGCATCGCCACCCACCGTTTGCAGTTCCTTGCTTTTGCCGGCGTTGGTCAGGTTGTTCAGCACGGGCCTGAGCACGCCGAACACCAACACCAGGATGAACAGGACGCCGAGCACTTGCTTGACGATGTCCCAGAACCACGGCTGCGAATAGAACGGAATCTCGATGAACGTCTCGTCGAGCGAATCAGCAGCGAACGGGGCATTGATCACGCTGACGCTGTCACCACGGCTCGCGTCGAAACCAACAGCATCCTGAACCAGCCGGGTAAAGCGCGCCAGTTCTTCGGCGGTCCGCGGTACCCGAGTCGTGGTTCCGTCAGCTGCAACCGTCGTCTGGTCGTCGAGCACCACGGCAACCGACAGGCGGCGCAGGCGCCCCTGCTGCTGCTTGGTGTAACTGATCGAACGGTCCAGCTCGTAGTTGCGGGTCGCCTGTTCGCGCTTGTCTGCCGGATACGGCGCCAACATCGGTTGGCCGGTTGCCGGGTCCATGACCTGCTGACCGTTGGCATCCAATAGCGGCTGGCCGGAAGCGATGGCACCCGCTGCGCCGGCCTGCCCGGCAACAGCATTCTCGGGCGCAGCAGCAGGTCCCGGTGGCTGATTGCTCAGCGCGCCCGGTACGCCCTGCGGGCCGAGGCTGCTCTGACGCTGCTCGCTAACGCTCTGCTCACTGCGCAGGGCCGGTTGATCCGGGTTAAATGTCTCGGAGGTGGACTCAACCGCGCTGAAATCCACATCGGCAGACACTTCGGCCTTGTAGCGACCGCTGCCCAGCACCGGCTGCAGGATGTTATGTACGCGCTGGGTGTAGAGGCTCTCCATGCGGCGGCTGTAGTCGAACTGCTTGCCGGCCATGCTCAGCTCGGTGAGTTCCTGCTGATCGGACAGCAGGTTGCCCTTCTGATCGACCACGGTAATTTGTGATTTGGTGAGTTCCGGCACGCTGGTCGCGACCAGGTTGATGATCGCCATCACCTGACTTGGCTCGAGATTGCGTCCCGGATAGAGCTCAACCAGAACCGATGCGCTCGGTTTGCGCTCGTCGCGGACGAACACCGAACTCTTAGGAATGGCCAAGTGGACGCGCGCGCCCTTGACGTTGTTCAAGCTGGAAATGGTACGGCCCAGCTCACCTTCGAGCCCCCGGCGGTAGCGGGTGGCTTCCATGAACTGACTGGTGCCGAGGCCTTGTTCTTTATCGAGAATCTCGAAACCGATATTGCCGTCGGTCTGAGCGATGCCGGCGCTGGCCAGCTTCAACCGCGCACGGGCCAGGTCGTCGGCCTTGACCAACAGGGCGCCGGAGTTGGGCTCCACCGTGTAGGAAATGTCGGCGGCGGCCAAGGTTTCCATCACCTGGTTGGCGTCCATTCCGGCAAGGCTGCCCAGCAGTGGGCGATAATCCGGTTGCTGTGACCAAAGCACCACGGCAAAGCCGATGGCGACGCTCGCCGCCAGACCGACCAGCAGCCCGATCTGCCGCAGCATCGACATTTCGGAAAGGTTTTCCAGAAAGGACAAGCCCAGCAGAGGCTTCTTCGGGACTTCCGAAGCAACCGGCACTGGAACTTTGCTAAGCGCGTCAGCCATTGTTCAAAATCCTGCCTTAAACCGGCATCTGCATGATGTCTTGGTACGCCTGAACCAGCTTGTTGCGCACCTGGGTCATCGCCTGAAAGGAGACGCTGGCTTTCTGGGAGGCGATCATGACTTCAGTCAGGTCGATGCCGCCCTGGCCCATCTCGAAGGCAGTAGCCAACTGATTCGATGCCTGCTGGGTTTCGTTCACTTTATTGACGGCTTGGCCGAGCATGTCGGAAAAGCTCGGAGCGCCCACCTCTGGGGCCGCCGTCACGGGCTTGGAGCGCGCCATTGCATCGGTCTGCATGGCCCGCATTTCCAGCATCAAGCGATTGAATTCGATACCCTGACTCATCATTCCTCCAACAGCTGCGGTTTTTTTGACGCCTCGCAGCAGGCATAGGAGTAATAGCAACATCGGTGCCAGTGTCAGCACGGCCATCACAGTGCCTCTCGGCATGGGAGACGAACGGCGTTGAGGAGTGCTGGTGACTGTTACGCTGATCGCGCCATTGGCTGTACCGCGACGCGAAGCGCGTGACGCCCTAGCCTGTCGTCATACCGCTGGAAGACGCCTGTTGAAGCAGGACACCAGTTCACTCGTGAGCCTTCTGCAATTCCTGTGTATCCATTTCCGAACCGGACCCGAAGCCGACGATGACCGCCACCGCCGCTCAACCTTACCGTCTATTCAAGGACAGCTCGGCCTCTACCGTCGTGGCTGGCTTCATCGCCATGCTCACCGGCTATACCAGCTCGCTGGTGCTGATGTTCCAGGCCGGCCAGGCTGCCGGGCTCAGCAGCGCCCAGATCTCCTCCTGGATCTGGGCACTGTCGATCGGCATGGCGATCTGCAGCATCGGATTGTCGTTGCGCTACCGAACGCCGGTGGTGATCGCCTGGTCGACCCCGGGCGCCGCGCTGCTGATCAGCAGCCTGCCTGGCGTTCCGTACGGCGAAGCGATCGGTGCCTTCATCTTCGCCTCAGCATTGATTGCGCTCTGCGGACTCACCGGCAGTTTCGAGCGGTTGATGCGCAAGGTGCCCGCATCGCTGGCAGCCGCGTTGCTGGCGGGCGTCCTGTTCAACATTGGCAGCGAGATTTTTCGCGCGGTTGAAGTCCAGCCAGTGTTGGTGTTGGGCATGTTCTTCAGTTACCTGCTCGCCAAGCGCTTTCAACCCCGCTATGCAGTACTTTCAGCGTTGCTGATTGGCTGCGGTCTGTCGGGAGTGATGGGTCTGCTGAATTTCAGTGAGCTGAGCCTGGAAGCTGCGGCGCCGGTCTGGACCACGCCGGGCTTGTCGCTGGCCGCCATCTTCAGCATCGGTATACCGCTGTTCGTGATCGCCATGGCCTCCCAGAACATGCCGGGCCTGGCTGTGCTTCGAGCTGAGGGTTATCAAGTACCCGCATCACCACTGATCTCGGTGACGGGCATTGCCTCGGTGCTACTGGCGCCCTTTGGTTCCCACGGCATCCATCTGGCCGCGATCACCATGGCCATCTGCAGCGGCCCGGAAGCGCACCCAGACCCGGCGAGGCGCTATACCGCAGCCGTCTGGTGCGGGGTTTTCTATGGCATCGCCGGGATTTTCGGCGCCACGCTGGCAGCCCTGTTCGCATCCTTTCCGGCAGCGCTGGTGTTGTCCATCGCGGCACTCGCCCTGCTCGGCTCGATCGGCAGCGGCCTGACCCAGGCCATGCAAACACCGTGTGAGCGCGAAGCGGCGCTGATTACCTTCATGGTGACGGCGTCGGGCCTGACCCTTTTCGGCATCGGCTCCGCGCTGTGGGGATTGGTCGCCGGTGTGCTGACGCTGTTGATCGTCAGCGCACCCAAGCGATCGGCCTGATCACCCTTTCCGATCAGATCGCCGTGGCACCGCCATCGACCGCCAGTGCGTGGCCAGTGGTAAAGGCCGCGGCATCGCTGCAGAGGTAGAGCACGGCAGCAGCAATTTCCTCGACCTTGCCTACGCGACCGACTGGGTGCATGGCTGCGGCAAACTCGGCCTTACGCGGGTCTGCCTCATAAGCACGACGAAACATGTCGGTATCGATCACCGCCGGACAGACGGCGTTGACCCTGATCTTCTTCTTGGCGTATTCGATCGCCGCCGACTTGGTCAGACCGATGACCGCATGCTTGGTCGCCGAATAGATGCTCATTTTCGGAGCCGCCCCCAGGCCCGCCACCGAGGCCGTGTTGACGATGGCACCGCCACCCTGCGCGAGCATCACCGGCAGCTGGTGTTTCATGCACAGCCAGACCCCTTTGACGTTCACACCCATGATGGCGTCGAACTCGGCTTCACTGCCTTCGGCCAGGCGCCCCTGTTCGATTTCGATCCCGGCATTGTTGAACGCATAGTCGATGCGCCCATAGGTCGACACCGCCTGCTCGACCATCGCCTTGACCTCAGCATCGTGGGTGACGTCACAGCGCACGAACACCGCCTCGCCGCCAGCCTGGCGAATCGCTTCAGCGCATGCTGCCCCACCGGCCTCGTCGACATCAGCCACCACGACCTTTAGCCCCTGCTCGGCGAACGCCAACGCCGTTGCGCGGCCAATGCCCGCTGCACCACCGGTAACCAATGCAACCTGACCGGAAAAACACATGCTCATGCTAGATACCCTGATCGATTTGAAAGAAGGCGCCAGTCCGAATGTGACTACAAGCCAAACGCTGGTCATGGTTATACCGCCATCCTTCACTCCGATTAAGCAGAGGATGGCGATATCACTCACGCGGATGCCAATGCATTCCAGCGTGACCGCCTTACTTGCGGTGCTGCCTCAGGAAGGCTAAACCAAGGGTTTGCACACACAAGAGGCTCCCATGGACAAGACCAATCGCCAGTTCCTACTGGCCAAGCGCCCGGTTGGCGCACCTAACCGCGAAACCTTTGAATACGCGGAGAAACCGCTGGGTGAACTCGGCCAGAACCAGATACTGGTGAAGAACGAGTACCTGTCGCCTGACCCAGCCATGCGCGGCTGGATGAACGATGCCAAGTCGTACATTCCACCGGTTGGCATTGGCGAGGTGATGCGCGCGCTCGGCGTGGGCAAGGTCATCGCCTCCCAGCATCCTGGGTTTGCCGAAGGCGACTACGTCAATGGCGCGCTGGGCGTGCAGGACTATTTCCTCGGCGAACCGAAGGGCTTCTATAAAGTCGATCCGAACCAGGCCCCACTGCCTCGCTACCTGTCTGCGCTAGGCATGACTGGCATGACGGCCTATTTCGGTCTGCTGTCAGTGGGTGAGCCGAAATCCGGTGAAACCGTGGTGATTTCCGGTGCAGCAGGCGCAGTTGGCGGCGTCGCGGGACAGATCGCCAAAATCAAAGGCTGTCGCGTAGTCGGTATCGCCGGTGGCGCCGACAAGTGCCGCTTCCTCACCGAAGAGCTCGGATTCGACGCCGCCATCGATTACAAGAGCGAGGATGTTGCAGCAGGCCTGAAGCGTGAATGCCCGAAAGGCGTCGACGTTTACTTCGACAATGTGGGCGGTGACATCCTCGACGCGGTGCTGACGCGCATTGCCGTAGGCGCGCGCATCGTCATCTGCGGCGCCATCAGCCAGTACAACAACAAGGACGCGGTCAAGGGACCGGCCAATTACCTGTCCTTGCTGGTCAACCGCGGCAGGATGCAGGGCATGGTGGTGATGGACTACGTCTCACGCTATCCAGAAGCCATGAAAGACATGGCGGGCTGGATGCAAAGCGGCGAGCTGAAGAGCAAGGAAGACATCGTCGAAGGGCTGGAAACCTTCCCGGAGACGCTGATGAAGCTGTTCACCGGCGGTAACTTCGGCAAGCTGGTGCTGAAGGTCAGCTAAGCGGATGGTGAATGAGCCGGTCGCAGCCATCGCGACCGGCTTTGTAATTCACGCCAGTTCCGCGACGACCGCTGCCAGCGCTTGAGCCGGATCGGCGGCCTGAGCGATTGGACGGCCAATCACCAAGTAATCAGAACCTGCCTGAATCGCCTGCGCCGGAGTGAGAATCCGCCGTTGATCATCCGCTGCGCTGCCGGCGGGACGAATGCCCGGCGTCACCAGCTGCAGTCCGGCGAACTGCGCCTTCAGTGGTTGCGCCTCCTGAGCGGAGCAGACCAGCCCATCCAGCCCAGCCTTTTCGGCCAGACCCGCAAGCCGCAATACCTGCTGTTGAGGTTGCAGATCCAACCCGATATCAGCCAGGTCCGCCTGTTCCATGCTGGTCAACACTGTCACGCCGATGAGCAGAGGCTTTTGCCCACTCAGCTTGTCCAATGTTTCCCGGCAGGTGACCATCATCCGCAAGCCACCCGAGCAATGTACGTTCACCATCCACACGCCCAGTTCTGCAGCCGCCTTCACGGCCATCGCCGTGGTATTGGGGATGTCGTGGAATTTCAGGTCGAGAAACACCTCGAACCCTTTAGCCTGCAACGCTTCCACCACCGGTGGACCGCAGCGGGTGAACAGTTCCTTGCCCACCTTGACGCGACATAGCGCCGGATCCAGTTGCCCGGCCAAGGCCAGCGCAGCATCACGGGAGGGGAAATCGAGCGCAACGATAATCGGCGTCTGGCAGGGCATGGCGAGTCCTCGGCAAAATTCGGCGCGCATTGTCGCAGAAAAACAACTGTCGAGCGGAGCCGCTCAAGTCACGCCCGCCACGCCGTGTTGAACCGCTCTGGCTTCGTACTGCTGCCCAGCGTAAGGTGGTGAGCATACAGATCAAGCTACTGGAGAAGTCCATGCCCTGGTACATCTGGCTTTTACTAGCTCTCGTCATTGGCACCATAATCGGCGGCCTGCTGATGTTGCGCGCCGGGGCGCGCAAGATTCCGCTGACCGACGAGCAAAAACAGCGTATTGCTCAGCGCAACGCCGAAGCAGACGCCCAGGACGCTCGGGATCGATAATCAGAGCCTTGGCTTAGCGCCGCGTCCGCTGGGTGTGCCAGCCGTAGACCACGAATCCAGAAAAGTACTGCAATAGCGGCGTAAAAACCTTCCGTTAGGCGAGTATTACATCCTCTTTACAGGATGATTGAATGTCAGCGGCTCGCTCCCTCACAAAGGGAACCGGACCAAAGTTCTCGGCTCACCTACCGGTCTGCACGCTTCCAGGTAACCACCGGGCGTGCCGGTCGACTGGATCGGCCGCCTGCCCCTTCGGTCACTGACTAACCGCGTTGAAGGACGGGCTAAGCGGCAAATATAGCGTGCCGCTGCGTTGTAGCTATCACGCCGCTGATGGATGAGAGCGCCACTGCCGGTTGTCTGCGCGAAAGTTCCGTGACGGCAACAGGCTGCTGGAATATCGCGGCACCGCCAGCGATGCCAGCGACGATACAGCTGGAGATCACCGAGACCGCTTTGCTGCAGGAAAACGAGAGCACGTTGGATGTGCTCAATCGGTTGAAGTCACTCGGCTTGCGGCTTGCAATGGATGACTTCGGTACCGGCTACTCGTCACTGAGCAATCTACGGAACTACCCGTTCGACATGATCAAGATCGACGGCAGTTTCGTTGCGGGCATGTCCCATTCGGTTGAGAACCACTCCATCGTCAAAGCCTTGATCGACCTTGGTCATGGTTTGAGCATGCGCGGTACCGCCGAAGGTGTGGAAACGCTCGAACAACTGAATCTGCTACTGGCTGACGGCTGTAGCGAACTGCAAGGATTTCATATGAGCCATCCGCTGCCCGCCAACGAGCTCCACGCTCTACTTAGCACCGCGCGCCTGAGTGACAAGGTGAAACAATAATCCAACGTCAACGGTTCAGCGTTTTAGTTCGAAATTGATCTGCGCGCCATCGATGAGAGCTTCGTCCTGTGCCGCTCCTGGCAGCAACTCGCCGCTCATTTGCAGCGAGCGAGATTCGCTGGACTCGAAGAGCGGTGGCAGCAGGCTCAAGGACGTTGGCTCTTCAGCCGGATCGAGGTTTTCCGTCCAATCCTCCGGAAGGCTCAGGTCGAGGTCTGGCTCAGGCAGTTCCACTTTTTCCAGCTTGGTCTTTGGCACGGAGGCAGAAGGCTTGGCCTTTGGCGCAGGCGCACTGGGTTCGGTCGGGGGCTGTTCCGGGTTCGCTGCCAGGGCCGGCTCGTCTTCAGACTCGATACTCACCGGACCGACCCGCCTATCCAGCTTGGGCTCGGCGACTATCGGCGCAGCTGCGTCAGCTGGCGAAACAGTGACCTTGGGCGGCGTGGGAGTCTTAGGCTGATCCGGAACCTCGTCACAGCCAGCCAGCAGCGACAGCCCTATCAACATCAGCCATCTCATTTTCCGCCCTCCCCGTCATTTAGTTCGATTGCCGACAAAGCTCTCCAGCAAGCTCACCTAAAGTCTTCAATGCTCGCTCCGCCTCGGCCGTCCAAGGCAGCGCGCAGTTGAGCCGGATACAGTGATTGAACTGTTCGGTGTTGCTGAAAATCAGTCCTGGCGCGATGCTGATGCCCCGCTTCAACGCCTGCACGTGAAGCTCCTTAGTATTCACCCGAGCCGGCAAGCTGACCCAGAGAATGAACCCGCCCGTAGGGCGGGTCATCTGTGTGCCCTCCGGGAAGTAGCGTTGCACGGCAAGCTGGAAAGCGCTGAGATTCTTCCGGTACTCGTGGCGAATGTAACGCAGATGGCGGTCGTACCCCCCGTTTTCAAGATATGCCGCAACACCCATCTGCGTCACGCTGCAGGCCGAATGTGTGCTGAAGGTCTGCAGACGCTTTATCTCTTCGCGGTAGCGACCTGGAAGTATCCAGCCGATACGCACGCCAGGCGAAATAGTCTTAGAGAAGCTCGAGCAGTAAATCACCCGCCCCTCGGTGTCATTAGACTTGAGTGCCCGGATTGACCCTACGTCGAACAATAACTCGCCATAGATATCGTCTTCGACAATCTGTATGTCGAAATTCGCCGCCATTTTTAGCAACTGCTTCTGCCGTCCGTCCGGGACGCTGCCACCAAGTGGATTACTCAGGCGCGCGGTCAGCACCAGCGCCTTGATTGGCCACTGACTGGCTGCGAGCTGCAACGCCTCAAGGCTGAGCCCGGTATCTGGATCACAAGGGATCTCGATCACTTTGAGTCCCAACAAATCGGCTAGCTGAAGCAAGCCGTAGTAACTGGGCGATTCCGCCGCGATCAAATCGCCGGGTTTGGTCAGCACCCGCAAGGACATCTGCAGCGCATCGACGCAACCGTGTGTGATCACGACCTCGTCGGGCCCGACGACAACGCCGGCGTCGCGCATACGGATCGCCACCTGCCGGCGCAGCGGCTCAAAACCGGGGCTGAACATGTAGCTAAAGGCCTGCTGGTTCTGGAAACGAGTGACCTTGGCAAGCTGCTGATGCAGCGCGCGGACAGGGAGATAGTCCACGTGCGGTACGGCGGCGCCCAGAGGTATGAGCCCATCACGGCGTGACTCGCTGAGCACCTGATTGATAATGCTGCTGCGCGTGACCAGCGTCGGCCGTTCGACCTGAGCGATATCCGGCGTAGGGGCCGTCAGTGCCGGGGTGTGATGCACATAAAAACCCGACTGCGGGCGGGCACGGATCATCCCTTGGTCTTCAAGATTGGCATAGGCCTGCAGGACCGTCGCATGGCTCACGTTCAGCTGCATGCTCATCTTGCGTACCGACGGCACCCGCTCGCCCGGGCGATAAACGCCTCGCCGAATGTCGTCGGCGAGCTGGTGTGCAATGCGCTGATAAAGCAACAGATTGGTCATATCGTCCGTCCCCGTCAACTGGACCATAACAGTAGTACACCACCATTACGTTCGACCAATACAGTTGCTTGCTAACTCGCCAACACAGTCAGCTCTCTATACTGAAAATTGAGTATCAGCGTGGACTGCTCAAACGTCCTTGCTCGTCGGAAAAGAGGATCTCGACCCGGCGATTCTGTGCGCGTCCGCGCGCTGACGCGTTCTCCGCGACGCGATATTGCTCGCCGTAACCGACAACCTCGATACGCCCGGCATCGATTCCAAGGCTTTGCATAAAGTCACCCACCGCCTGTGCACGCGCCTTCGACAAAGCGAGGTTCTCGGCCGCATCACCGCGGTTGTCTGTATAGCCTTCTACCCGCACGCGAGGCTTGGGATTGAGCTGCAGAAAATGAACGACCTTAAGCAGGGTGCGGTTGGCCGAAGATCCCAACTCGGCACTGGCTGCCCTGAACAACACATCTCCAAGAGTCATGACCAGACCGCGATCGGTCTCGGCAGCCGCGAGGCTCACCATCTGATCCTCCAACCAGCGCCCCTGATGTTGCAGGTCGAGCATTCGGGCTTCCTGCACAGCTTGACGCAAACGCTCATGCTCCATGCTCAGCTGGGTCGCGCGCCGCTGGTTCTGCAGCTGCTCGCTGTGCTGGCGGGCTATCTCGCTGTAGCGCTTGCTGAGGTATGCATAGTGACTAACGTCCTGCGCGTTGCCCCAGAAGTCGGCGAACCGCTTTGCGCGCTCCAAAGACTCGCTCGCTCGCTCCACATCCTTGGGTGCATCCTGAAGGATCTGTGGCTCTTCACTTACACTTTGAAGGGCCGTCGATGCGTATTGCAGATGCTGTTGCGACTCGTGCGTTGCGCAACCTTGAAGCGCACCAAGCGCTACCAGCAGTACGGGTATCAGGTAAACCGGTTTCACTGCAACGCTCCCAGCTGTTCACGCAAGCGCGCGATGCGACGGTGCAATTCCGCCAGTTCCTGCTGACTCTTCTCGTTAAGGACCCGAGCCTCTGCCAGGCGCGCATCAAGCTCGGCTTGCTCGGCCTGCAGACGTGCCTCTCGATAATGCTCATCCTTTATCGCTGCGACCGCAGCCGCAAACTTGTGCTCAGCCTGCATCAGTTCTGGCGTCTGTTCCACAGCGCCCACCGAGCGCGCCTGGCTCAAAGCCTGCTCGGTAAGCCGCAGCTGTTCGATGGGTGCAGGATCGCTGGCGCAGCCAACCATCGCCAGCAGCACGAGTGTGCCGCAAGATTGTTTGATCAATTAAGAAATCCTAGCGTTGCGAATTGCGGGTCGGCGCTGGCTGCTGTTTCCAGCGTTCAAGGTTCTCTACCAGCAGTTGCTGCGGTACCCCCGCAGCGCGCAATTCTGTCATTTTTATTGCGAGCTGTCCGCGCAGCCACGGACCGTTACACGCTGAATCATGAGCGACCGCAAAATGCAAACCGCGGCTGAACACCGGTGGATCCAAACGCTGGGTATAGGCGAGTAGCCCTTGTCGAGCGGCATATGCAAGGAAACTGTAACGCTCATGCAGAACATAATCCGCCTTGCCCGTCGACAGCCTGTTCAAAGCCTCGGCCAGGCTGGGAGCAGCACGTAAACGAAGATTTTCTTTGGTATAGCGCTCGAACGCGCTGCCATAGCTTTCCGTCTTCACATAGGCGCCCGTTCGACCTGCCAGATCCTTCCGGTCTGAATAGAGGAAGCCAGGCTCCTGACCCACCCAGGCGGACATCTGCAGGGTCGCGATGGATGGATGGATGAAATCCAGATATACCAATTCCCTTGGTGCCAAGACCGCATCGGCCAGCACATCGACCCGCCCACTGCGCACCTGCTCCAGCGCCACGCCCGCATCGCCGGTGTAGAGCACTTCGAGCTTCAGATCGAGCGAGTCGGTGATCTTTTTCAGCAGATCAGCGTTGGCTCCAACGAGCCGCTTGGGGTTCAGCGGATCGCGCCAAAGAAAAGGAGGGTTGTCTGCGCCGCCAGTCGCAATCAGCCGATCACACTTTGCAGCCGCCGCGTGCGCAGCGACGGGGGTTGCCAACAACACGGCGAGCAAAGCGGATTTCAGCGAAACGGCACAGCACATGGAAAACCTCATGGGTCAGAATCAAACAGGCTTCTTCTCGGGACTGCAGGAATCTTACCATTGGCCAGTGCAGCCGAGCGCTCATAAAAAAACCCGCTACGAGAGCGGGTTTTTTCTAGCGGCTCAGTTACACGAGCTGCTCCAGTTCCGGCAGGATTTCGAACAAGTCACCCACCAGGCCGTAATCGGCGACCTGGAAGATTGGTGCTTCTTCGTCCTTGTTGATCGCAACTATCACTTTGGAGTCCTTCATGCCCGCCAGGTGCTGGATGGCTCCAGAGATGCCCACCGCGATATACAGCTGCGGCGCAACGATCTTGCCGGTCTGACCAACCTGCATGTCGTTCGGCACGAAGCCAGCATCGACCGCCGCGCGCGAAGCGCCAACGGCGGCGCCGAGTTTGTCGGCCAGTGAATAGAGGTGCTTGAAGTTGTCACCGTTCTGCATGCCGCGACCACCGGAAACAACGATCTTAGCAGCCGTCAATTCAGGACGATCGGACTTCGCCAGCTCTTCACCCACGAACGCGGAAACGCCCGCATCGCCGGTACCGGAAATCTGCTCGACAGCCGCCGATCCGCCTTCAGCACTGACCGGATCAAAACCAGTAGCACGCACGGTGATAACCTTGATCGCCGCGCTGGATTGCACGGTGGCAATCGCGTTACCGGCATATATCGGACGCTTGAAAGTATCTGCGCTTTCGACAGCGATGATTTCAGAGATCTGATCAACGTCCAGCTTGGCCGCTACGCGGGGCAGGAAGTTCTTGCCATTGGTAGTAGCGGCAGCCAGCACGTGGCTGTAATCCTTCGCCAGATCGGCAATCAGCGGCGCAACGTTTTCCGGCAGCTGATTGGCGTAGGCAGCGTCGTCGGCAACCAGCACCTTGGAAACGCCTTCGATCTTGGCAGCCGCCTCACCGATAGCAGCGCAACCGGCACCTGCAACCAGCACATGAATGTCGCCACCGATCGCCTTGGCCGCAGCCACGGTATTCAGGGTGGCTGCAGCCAGAACGGCATTGTTGTGTTCAGCGATAACCAGGATAGTCATTTAGATTACCTTCGCCTCGTTCTTCAGTTTCTCGACCAGTTCAGCCACAGACTTGACCTTGATACCCGCGCTGCGTGCAGCAGGCGCTTCGACTTTCAGGGTCTTCACAGTGGAAGTAGTGGTTACGCCCAGAGCGTCCGGCGTCAGCACTTCCAGCGGCTTCTTCTTGGCCTTCATGATGTTCGGCAGCGACGCGTAGCGCGGCTCGTTCAGGCGCAGATCGGTGGTCACGATTGCCGGCAGATTCAACGCAACGGTTTGCGCGCCGCCGTCGATTTCGCGTTCGACGTTTACCTTGTCGCCCGACACTTCGACTTTCGAAGCGAAAGTGCCCTGAGCGAATCCGGTCAGTGCACCCAGCATCTGACCGGTCTGGTTGTTGTCGCTGTCGATGGCCTGTTTGCCAAGGATCACCAGCTGCGGCTGCTCCTTGTCGACCACAGCCTTCAAAAGCTTGGCGACGGCCAGGGAGTTGAGCTCTTCGCTGGACTCGACCAGCACGGCACGATCAGCACCCAGCGCCAGGGCTGTGCGCAGCTGCTCCTGGGCAGCGGTCGGACCAATGGAAACCACGACGATCTCGCTCGCCACGCCTTTTTCTTTCAGGCGTACGGCTTCTTCCACAGCGATTTCGCAGAAGGGGTTCATCGACATTTTGACGTTGGCGAGGTCGACGCCGGAGTTGTCCGCCTTGACGCGAACCTTGACGTTGTAATCGACCACTCGTTTGACAGCTACAAGAATCTTCATGGATTCCTCGTTACTCTCCGGTGAATAGAATTTCGCCGAGGCGAACCGAGCCATGCTCAAGGACCGGGCCGCCATTAGCCTTCGGACCTGTTCGGCGAGCACAAAACTGCCCGTATCTTGACTGCAGGCAACAGCTGGGGTCAACAACGCAAATGACCCGTCATAAGCCGCTGTTTCCGGATTCTATCAGGCTTGAGAGAAATTCAAACAAACGTTTGTATTGGACCCTTTCGGGCGTCTATATATAATGCGGCAGCTCGGCTTGGTCAGGGACACGATCCAGCCCTCCACTATCTATAAAACAATCAAGCCTTGAGTAGGAGATAGCCAATGGAACGCGAATACATGGAATTCGACGTAGTCATCGTCGGCGCCGGCCCCGCGGGCCTGTCCGCTGCCTGCCGACTGAAGCAGCGAGCCGCCGATGCCGGAAAGGAAATCAGCGTCTGTGTCGTTGAGAAGGGTTCTGAAGTTGGCGCCCACATCCTATCTGGCGCCGTGTTCGAGCCACGCGCGCTGAACGAACTCTTTCCCAACTGGAAAGAACTCGAAGCCCCTCTAAATACCCCGGTCAAGCGCGACGACATCTATCTGCTCAAGACTGCCGAAGCAGCTCGCAAGCTGCCCAATGCGCTGGTTCCCAAAACCATGCACAACGAAGGCAACTACATAATTTCGCTGGGCAATTTCTGTCGGTGGCTGGCTCAGCAAGCCGAGAATCTCGGCGTCGAGATCTACCCAGGCTTTGCGGCTCAAGAAGCACTCATCGACGAACAGGGCGTGGTTCGCGGCATTCTTACCGGGGATCTCGGCGTGGACCGCGAAGGCAATCCGAAGGAAGGCATGTACACCCCAGGCATGGAGCTGCGTGCGAAGTACACCCTGTTCGCCGAAGGCTGCCGCGGCCATATCGGCAAGCAGCTGATCAATCGATTCCAGCTCAATGCCAACGTCGATCCGCAGCACTACGGGATTGGTATCAAAGAGCTCTGGGATATCGATCCAGCCAAGCACGAGCAAGGCTTGGTCGTGCACACCGCAGGCTGGCCGCTGAACGATGACAACACAGGTGGCTCCTTCCTTTATCACCTGGAGAACAACCAGGTCGTGGTCGGCCTGATCGTCGATCTGTCCTACAGCAACCCGTACCTTTCCCCGTTCGATGAGTTTCAACGCTACAAGCATCATCCGGTGATCAAGCAGTACTTGGAGGGTGGCAAGCGCGTTTCCTACGGTGCGCGAGCCATCGCCAAGGGCGGCATCAATTCGCTACCGAAGATGGTATTCAACGGTGGCGCATTGATCGGGTGCGACGCCGGCACCCTGAACTTCGCCAAGATCAAAGGCAGCCACACCGCCATGAAGTCCGGCATGTTGGCGGCTGAAGCGGTTGCGGATGCCTTGTTTGCCGGCCGTGAAGGTGGCGATGAACTGACTGGCTATGAAGAAGGCTTCAAAGCAAGCTGGCTGTATCAGGAGCTGTACGCTAGCCGTAACTTCGGCGCGGCAATTCACAAATGGGGAGCAATCAAGGGCGGCGCGTTCAACTTCATCGACCAGAACATCTTCAGCGGCAAGATTCCGTTCACGCTGCACGACACCAAGCCGGATTACGCGTGCCTGAAGACAGCCGCCGAGTCGAAGAAGATCGATTATCCCAAGCCGGACGGCAAGCTGAGCTTCGACAAGCTGAGCTCGGTATTCCTCTCCAACACCAACCATGAAGAAGAGCAGCCGGTTCACCTCAAACTGATCGACCCAAGCATTCCGATCGAGAAGAACCTGCCCATGTACGACGAACCCGCCCAGCGTTACTGCCCGGCCGGCGTATACGAGGTGGTGGACACTGATGAAGGAGGCAAGCGCTTCCAGATCAACGCTCAAAACTGCGTGCACTGCAAAACTTGCGACATCAAGGACCCGGCCCAGAACATCGTCTGGGTTGCGCCCGAGGGCACCGGGGGGCCGAACTACCCCAACATGTAAGCACGGCTCCCCTGGAGCTCAACAGAACCCCGCCTCGGCGGGGTTTTGCTTTTATGCCGCTCCGAAAGCTCGATCAAGACGATCCCCCCGGCCGAGAGCGGCGGCAGAGCAACGCTAGCTGGACAAAAAACCTCGGAAACGATAAGCCCCGACCGGGGCCAGGGCTTTTTTCCTTGCTAGATACTTGAACGGGTATCAAGCCGACAGCGGGCTCACAGCCCAGCGACGTCCTCGGCTTGAAGACCCTTCTGGCCCTGAGCAACCGAAAACTCCACCTGTTGTCCCTCAGCCAGTGAGCGGTGGCCTTCGCCACGGATCGCCTGGTAATGAACGAATACATCAGCGCCGCTAGCCCGCTGAATGAAGCCATAGCCCTTGGCATCATTGAACCATTTGACCGTTCCGGTCTCGCGCTCAGCCATCCTATTTCTCCAACTTGATTCTTATTATTTAAGCTCAGGGATGAGCAACCAGGGCCGATCATCAAATCAGCGCCAACGCCAAATATAGCGCAGCGGGCGTGACAAGTACGTTTCGGTCAGATGTCACATGACAGCAAGACGCCCGTCATCACGTGCAGGCGTCATTGCCATAACCATGCGCTGTAGACACGACCATGGCGTGCAGGTGGAACCTGGCGCGCTGCAGCTGGAGAGGAGGTTCGGCTGCTCACCGCCATGCACGCATGCTCCCAGCGCGATTAGCTCTACGCATTCATCGTGCTTGCCGCCTGCGCCAGAGCCACAGCAGCAACATGCCGAGCGTGAGCAGCAGCGGCACTAAGGCGATATTGAAGAATTTGAGCGTCCGCCCAAGCGCCTCAATATCTGCGTTGAGCTGGTAGCGCACCTCACGCAACTCTTTGCGGATGAGCAGCTTCTCCTGCATGAAATCCTGCAGCGCGGTCTGTTGTTCGGCAGTCAGCTGCACAACTCCTTCCGCGTCCGGACTCTGCAACTCGGCAAGTTGTGCCTCGGTCGCAGCCAGACGTTGCTGTAACACTTCTTCCTTCTCGCGGAAGCGGTTCTCCGCCTGACGCTGCAGGTCTTCGACAACCGTGAACGGTCGAGCAAACCGACCACGTGAGCGGACGCTGATCAACGCATCGGTGCCGGATAGATTGTCCAGCGAATTGATCACGAAGGTGCCATTGTCGGCCCAGGGCTGGGGCATGCGCTGGCCGAAGAAGTTCTCGACCTGTACCCACATGCGGTCTGCAAGCAAGTCGGTGTCCGCTACAGCCAGCACATTGATGCTCGTGCTGTCCTTCAGACCGTCCGCACGCCCCTCGATACCGTTGGGATAAGCCGACTTAGCGGGCCCCTGAATACGCGCCGCAAGCGTGTAGCGCTTGCCCGTGGGCTCCAGCTCCCGCAAGAGCAACTCGGGATTTTCCAATGTCGCGAAGCGCTCCGCCTCGATCGGCATGGCGTAGCTGGAGCTCTGGATCAGCGGCACGAAACGAGTCGTTGCGTCCTTCAACGGTTCGAGGAAGCCTGCGGTCGCCATGTTCAGGGTCTCCAGCGAAGCGGTTACAACGTCCTCGCTGTCCATCATGCGCTGCGGCAAGCTCAGCCAGGCCGGATGCCTGACCGGGCGGCGCTCCTCGCCCACTCCGACGGACATCGCATAGGACGCGTCCAACACCACCTGATTGGGCTCCATGCGCACACCCCAGGCATTGAACAGAGGCTCCAGATCCGACGCTTTGCCCTCGCCGAACTCACCTGGCCCGATACCCATGCCAGGGTCCGCCTCGCTGTAGGGGTCGAGAAATACCAGCAGCTTGCCGCCCCGCATGACGAACTGGTCGATGGCATACAGGGTCTGCTCCGGAAGCTTCTTCGGATGGATCAGCATGAGCACCGACACGTCCGCAGGAATCACTTCCACATCGCGTTTGAGGCTTTCGATATGGAACAGTTGACGGATGCTCTCCAGCACCATCCAAGGAGGCGTCGCCTGCTGGGTACGCATGTCAAAACCGCCCGTGATGGACAACCCTGAAAGCACGCCGACCACCGGCATTTGTGGCGTAGAAAGCGTCTGCACCAGACGACTGATTTCGTACTCGAGAAACGCCTCCTGATCCAACGGGAAGAACGGAATACTCTGCGTCTCCCCCGCCGCGTTGATGCCAGCCAAGCCGAAGTAGACCTTGTCGCCGCCCCGATCCAGCGGCACAGCCTGCAGCCCGAGCTCGGCGGCCCGATCCTCCTCCTCGGAGAACGGCTCGGGATCAATCACACGCAGCGTGATCTTGCCATCAGCCGCACGCTGATAGGCATACAGCAGCTCCTCAACGCGCCGAGCATAGTTGCGTAGCGCGACCAGGTCCCCCGTCGCCTCGTCCGAGTAGAACAACTGCAATTCAATCGGCTCCTCGAGCCCAGCCAGGATGGTCTCGGTGCCTTTCGATAAGGTGTAAAGCTTCTGCTCGGTTAGATCCAGCCGCGCATCGGTAAACATCAGGCTGGAAACAGCATTGAATGCCAGGAAAACTAGTGCGATCAGCAGCAGCCCGGCACCTGAATACATCAGTCGTTTCATGCGGGCTCCCTTATGCCGCTTTCTTCAAATCGACGACGATGGCAGTAGCCATCAGCCAGGCGATGATCAGGGTGACGAAATACAGCAGGTCTCGCAGATCGATGACCCCTTTGCTGAGCGAATCGAAACGAATCAGGATACTCAGCGATGCCACCGCGTCGACCAGCCACTGCGGTGCCCAGGCGAAGGCATCGAGCACCATCGGCAAGCCGCTGACGATGAACAGAAAACACAAGCTGACCGCCAGGATGAAGGCAACCACCTGATTCTTGGCCAGCGCCGACATGCACGAGCTGATCGCCAGAAAAGCGCCAGCCAGCAGCCAGCTGCCGAAATAGCCGGTGATGATCGCGCCGTTGTCTGGCTGACCCAGGTAGTTGACGGTGATAACCATCGGAAACGTCAGCAGCAAGGCGATCCCGGCAAACACCCAGGCCGCCAGGAATTTGCCGGTGACCGCTTCGAAACGGGTGATGGGCAAGGTCATCAACAGCTCGATCGAACCCGATTTGCGCTCCTCGGCCCACAGCCGCATGGCGATAGCTGGAATCAGAAACAGATAGAGCCATGTATGAAAGCTGAAAAAAGGGACGAGATTTGCCTGCCCCCGCTCGTAAAAGCCGCCCAGATAAAAGCTGAATACGCCCGACAGCACCAGAAAGATCAGGGTGAAGACGTAAGCGAGCGGCGTGGCGAAATAACTGCCCAGCTCGCGTTTGAAGATCACCGGCAACTGACTCATAACGCCTCCCCACGCGTTAACGTCTGAAATACTTCGTCCAACCGGCCGCGTTCCACATCCAGTTCCCGCACGGCCCAGCCCTGCTGAGTGATCAAGGCATTGACCTGCGGAAAGATCACCTGACCCGGCTTGGCCAGCACCGTAAGGCTGTGCTCCAACTGATTCACCTCAACTCCGGCCACGCCCGGCAAAGCCGCCAGGGCAACGTCATCCAGCGGCCCTTCGCCGACCAGCGTCACGGCCTGGTGATACCTGGAGCGACTTTGCAGCTCCAGTGGCGTGCCGTCGGCCACCAGCTGGCCGCGAGCGATGACGATCGCGCGCGTGCAGACCGCCGTAACCTCTTCGAGGATATGCGTGGAGATGATGACGATCTTGTCCCGGGCCAAGCCTTTGATCAGCTCGCGAACCTGGTGCTTCTGGTTCGGGTCCAGGCCATCGGTAGGCTCATCGAGGATCAGCACGCGCGGATCATGCAGAATCGCCTGCGCCAGTCCAACTCGACGCTTGAATCCCTTCGACAGCGTGTCGATGCTCTGGCCAAGCACCGATTCCAGCTCGACCTGGCCCACGGCCGTGTCGACCCGCACGCGTTTGTCCGCACCGCGATAACCCCGCACCTCGGCGATGAACTCGAGAAAGCCCCGCACCGTCATGTCGCCATAGCAGGGCGCCCCCTCGGGCAGA
Organism: Stutzerimonas chloritidismutans; assembly: GCF_038562055.1. Classification (GTDB taxonomy): domain Bacteria; phylum Pseudomonadota; class Gammaproteobacteria; order Pseudomonadales; family Pseudomonadaceae; genus Stutzerimonas; species Stutzerimonas chloritidismutans_A. The sequence goes on from NZ_JBCFXD010000003.1 coordinate 294,408, forward strand.
TAGCCCATCTGGCGCTGCGCCTGAAGCGCCTGGGTCTGAATATCGCAGCCAAAGATGCTTGCGCTGCCTGACGTTGGCGTGAGGAAGCCGGTCAACATCTTCATCGTCGTGGACTTTCCGGCCCCGTTCGGGCCTAGAAAACCCAACACTTCGCCCGGTTCGACAGAGAAGGACAAGGCATCAACCGCCGTGTGCTGAGCGAATCGTTTAGTCAGATTGTTCAGTTCGATCATCAACTTTTATCCGTGCTGACGGGCCTGCGGTCACGTTTGGCGTACCGGCCCAATTCGCGCCGGACTATAAGGAGAGCCACAACGCTATTGCAACCGGACCAAGTGGCTATTCCACAGCCACGCCGCATGCTTCGACTTGCACTAGCCTCAAGTGAGCCATAGGCGACCGGGATGTTAAAACATGATCGAACGAATCTTTCGCAGCAGCCGTTTGCTGGTACTGGTTGCCGTGGCAACGACGGCGATTTCGGCCGTGCTGTTGTACGGCGTCAGTCTGAACACCATGGTTCATCTGCTGCTAGAGCTGATCCATCAGTTTCCCCACACCGCAAACGACAGCAAGAGTCTCGCCGTCAAGCTACTCAAGCTACTGGATCTGCTGTTGATCGCCATTACCTTTCAACTGATTGCTATCAGCCTGTATCGACTGTTCATCAAACCAGTGCCGGTCGAACAAAGCGCCTCGCTCGGGCCGCTGGATATCAGGTCTTTCCATGACCTGAAGAAAACCCTGATACAGGTTTCGGTGGTCATCATCGTCATATTGTTTCTCGAGCACGCCGTCGAGGTGGGCGCCCAGCTGGAGACTTTGTATTTTGGAGCAGCCGTAAGCCTGGTCGTGTTCTCAGCCGTCTACGCATGGAAGAACATGAGGTAGACCAGAGCGAACGCGCTGGGTAACTATCGAATAGCCACTCGCACCTTCTGCAAACGGAACAGTTGCTCTGGCCCGCTTCGAACGCACATCACCCGTTAAACCAGCACACCAACGAGTGCGCTTCCTTCACCAGACTTTTGCCCGCCAACACCGCTTGCGGCACACTTGCGCGCTTCAAGGGCATTAACCCTTCCACAGTCGAATCTGCCGTATGACCCGCTCTCCGTTTCGCCGTCTCGTTTTCTCTCTCGTGCGTCGCCTGCTCTATGTCTGGGTGCGCTCGGAGACGATCAACCAGTCCGCTTTCACGCTCAAGCTAGACCGCAGCAAGCCCGTGTTTTACGTGCTGCAACGCGCCTCGCTGAGCGATCTGGCGGTGCTCGATCACGAGTGCAGCAGGGCCGGCCTGCCGCGCCCGGTGGCGGACGTGGCGGTGGGCAATCATGTCGAGCCGGCCGCGTTCATTTTTCTCAGCCCGGCCGCCAGTTGGTTCGGCACACGAACGCGCGCGGTTACGCCAGCGCCACTGGTGCGCCTGGTCGGCGCCCTGGAACAGAACGCCGTAGACAATGCACAGATCATCCCGGTCAGCGTGTTCTGGGGTCGCTCGCCGGATCGCGAAACCAGCGCCTGGAAACTGCTGTTCGCCGACAGCTGGGCCGTCACCGGACGGCTGCGCAAGTTGCTCAGCATTGTCATGCTCGGGCGCGAAACCCGTGTGCAATTTTCCACGCCGATCCAGCTCAATGAGCTGGTGGCGCAGAACAAGGGCCACGAGCGCACCCTGCGCATGGTTCATCGCATGCTGCGGGTGCATTTCCGCAATCAGAAGACGGCGGTGATCGGCCCCGACCTTTCGCACCGTCGCAACCTGGTCAAAGGTCTGGTGCATGGCCCACAGGTGCGTCAGGCAATCAGGGACGAGGCCGAGCGCGAGAACATTTCACTGGAAAAAGCCGAAGCGCGGGCGCTGCGCTACGGCAACGAGATCGCCTCGGACTACGCCTACACGGCCGTGCGCTTTCTCGAGGTGGTGCTGTCCTGGTTCTGGAACAAGATCTACGACGGCATCCGCGTAAATCACCTGGAGCCGCTGCAGGAGGCGGTGCAGGGCTACGAAGTGATTTACGTGCCGTGCCACCGTAGTCATATCGACTACCTGCTGCTCTCTTATCTGCTGTTCCGCAATGGCCTGACGCCTCCGCACATTGCCGCGGGCATCAACCTCAACATGCCGGTGATCGGCAGCCTGCTGCGTCGTGGCGGCGCCTTCTTCATGCGCCGCTCGTTCAAGGGCAACCCGCTCTATACCGCAGTATTCAACGAGTACCTGCATACCTTGTTCAGCCGTGGCTTTCCGGTGGAGTACTTCGTCGAGGGCGGTCGCTCGCGTACCGGACGCATGCTGCAACCCAAGACCGGCATGCTCGCCATCACCCTGCGCAGCTACCTGCGCTCCTCCAGGCTGCCGATCCTCTTCGTGCCGGTGTACATCGGCTACGAGCGAGTGCTCGAGGGCCGCACCTATCTGGGGGAGCTGCGCGGTGCAGCGAAGAAGAAGGAATCGATCTTCGACATCTTCAAGGTCATCGGCGCACTGAAGCAGCGCTTCGGGCAGGTCTGGGTAAATTTTGGCGAGCCGCTGAAGCTCAACGAGTTTCTCGACCAGCAACAACCGGGCTGGCGCAGGCAGGATCTGGCGCCGAACTTCCGTCCCGACTGGCTCAACGAGACCACCAATAAGCTGTCCGAGCGCATCGCCCAACGGCTCAACGAAGCGGCCGCGGTCAATCCGGTCAACCTGGTCGCGCTGGCTATGCTCTCCACCAGCCGTCAGGCGCTGGATCGGCGTTCACTGGCGCGCATCCTCGACCTCTATCAGAACCTGCTGCGGGCCGTGCCCTACTCCCCTCACACCACCCTGCCGGACGGTGACGGCGAAGCGCTAATCAGCTACGTCAAAGAACTCGACCTGCTGGCCGAACAGAAGGATGCGCTGGGGAACATCCTCTACCTGGACGAGCACAACGCCGTTCTGATGACCTACTACCGTAACAACGTGATGCACATTTTCGCGCTGCCGGCGCTACTGGCCAGCTTCTTCCAAAGCAGCTCACGGATCAGCCGAGAACAGATCCTGCGTTTCACCGAGGCGCTTTACCCCTATCTGCGCGCCGAGCTGTTCATCCGCTGGGAGCCCGAAGAGCTGGGCGCCGTGGTCGATCAATGGCTGGACGCCTTTGTCGAACAAGGGCTGCTCAAGCGCGACGGTGAGACCTATGTGAGACCGGCACCCAGCTCTCGTCAGTTCGTCCTGCTGACCTTGCTGGCGCGGGCGATCATGCAGACGCTGCAACGCTTCTACATGGCCATTGCGCTACTGCTCAACAGTGGTCAGAACACCCTCGACGCCGAAGAGCTGGAAAACCTCTGCACGGTCATGGCCCAGCGCCTTTCGATCCTGCATGGGCTGAACGCGCCGGAATTTTTCGACAAGAGCCTGTTCCGCCACTTCATCAAGAGTCTGCTGGACCAGAACGTGCTGCAGCAGGACGCCGCCGGCAAACTCGGCTACCACCCCAAGCTTGGCGAGCTGGCCGAGAGTGTCGCCAAGCGGGTACTGCCGGCCGAGATCCGCCTGTCGATTCGCCAGGTCGCGCTGGAGCGCCACGACGAGGAACAACTCTCGGACTGATTGCGCTCGAAGCTCAAGCATGGGCTCGCAGCCAAGCCTTCAGTGGCAACAACGCTAAGGACGCTCAGGCTTAATGCCGAAACGTTCGATTGATGATAGAGGCGGCACCCATACTCAGCAGGTCACCCATCGAAAACGTCGGCGGCCTGCCGAGAGGGGACTGTATGACGCACAGCCGTGTGATTGCCTTGTCGCTCGTCTTGGGGATGGGCGGTTGCGCAACGCCCAGTCTGACCAACCTCACGCCCTCCTCCGTCGCCCGCTCGCCGGTGCCGCTCTACCCGTTGCGAGCGCAAGTGGACGCACGTGGCAATCGCATCGCACAGGTCAACGCGGTCATCCATGGCACGCCCTGGGCCATGATGCCGTTGCGGAGTGATCACTACGCGGTCGGCTACTTCGCCGACACCTGCGAAACCAACATTCCCTATCACTTCAGTGTCGGTTATCAGCGCCGCAACTGGCTCGGCTCCGGCTATTCGAGCACCGTCCATGAAAAACGCTTTCCGGAAGCTTCCGGTTACGTCATGAACGTCACTGGCGACCCGCTGCCCGCTGATTGCGCTACCTCCATCGGCCTGACCCTGCGTGTGGACAGTAGGGCCGACGAGGTGGATACCGAGCCGGGCGACGGCAACTGCCAATCCATTTCCAATCGCTGCACGCTGAGAGCGGCGGTGATGGAGAGCAACGCGCACCAGGGCCACGATTTGATCGAGGTGCCGTCTGGGCACTACGTGCTCTCATTGACCGGAGCTGAGACCGCAGACGTTCCAAACGATGCGGTTGGCGACCTGGACATCACGGATGGCCTGACGCTGTCAGGCCTCGGGCGAGCCCCGAAAAACGATGACCTGCAAGTCATCATCGACGGCGGCGCCATCGACCGGATTTTCGATATCTACGCCGCCTCGCCCAAGGCGGTAACGCTCAGCTATCTGCGGCTGGAAAACGGCAGGCCCGTGGGCAGCGGCGGCGGCGCGATCTGGAATCGAGGCAATCTGCGCATGGACCGGATGCTGCTGCGGAGCAACACCATCGCCCATGAACTGGAAACCTCCTGCGCGGCCTTTCCCAGTCGCCGCCTGTGCAACCGGGGCGCAGGATTGTTCAACGAGGGACAGGCGCTGGTTGCGCGCTCGACCATCGAGCAGAATTCGACCGGGTACCAGTCCGGCCATGGCGGTGGCATTTCCAATATGGGCTCGGCGGCGCAGCTGTATCTGCGCAACAGCCTGATCACCGCCAACGACGCTCGCTTTTGGGGTGGACTGCTGAACTATCAGGGCGCCGTCGACATATTGAACAGCACCTTTGTCGACAATCGCAGTACCACCGGCGGTGTCCGGGCCGCAGAAATCGGCAACATCGACGGCACAGTCTTGGTTCGCAACGCGACCTTCAGCAATCACTCGCAGCTGTTCAGCCATTCGGGTACCGGTGAGTTCCGCCTGGCCAATAGCCTGGTCGAAATTCGCGCCTTCAGCGATATATCTTTCTGCAGTGGCACCCTAACCAGTGGCAGTTTCAATGCCATTGGCGGCTCCGGAGGAGATCTTTTTGACGTCCTGAGTGGATGCGGCTTCGTGCCAACCGCTGCGGACAGGGCCGCGGTACGCCTGGCGCTCGGATCACTGCAGGACAACGGAGGCCCGAGCCGCACTGTCGCGCTGCGTGAGCCTTTCGAAGACAGCCCCTATTTCGACCCTATCGACATGGGCGGCGTGCTTTGCCCGGATACCGACCAGCGCGGCAACCCGCGTGACGATGAGCAATGCGATCCGGGCGCCTTCGAGTTCTGACCCAGGTGACAGGCCGTCAGGTGCCGAGGACCTCCAGCTTGGCGCGTATGAAGTCGGTATGCGGCACATACAACAGATCTGCGATACGGCGGATCAGGTGGTCTTCGTATCGGTGGATATCGCCATCGGCGGCGGCGACGCGCCATAGCGCCTTGATCAGAACAAATTTTTCGTCCATCGAATACTGCGTGTTGATCTGCGTGGTGAATTCATAAAGCGAAGTCGATCGCTCGGCGGTTTCCTGCGCGGAGGCGACCAGCGATGCAAGCTCGGCGTCCTCCACACCCGAGCCGTGGCGGATGGCTTCGATAATGGCTTTTTGTTCGTCTGCATCGCTTTCGTAATCCGCACGGCCGACTTCTATCAGCAGCGCCGCTGCGGCCACTTCAACGCTGTGTGCCGTAGGCTGATCGTCCCCACTGCGGTCGAACAGCGACTTGAGTGCTTTGAGCATGTTTTCATTCCTCTGCACGGGTTGGCATTCGAACGGGTCTGCGGCGAAGGTTCACCGCAACCTTGTCGTTGGTCAGCGCGTAGCGAATGCTCGCTCTGGCAGATTGATAAATCCGCCTCATGATGATCCTTTTGTAGCCGTGAAGCGTCTAGAAGTTGCACCCACGTGACTGTTATAGCGCCATCGCGCCTGCGCTAGACCGGGCGGCAGACATCTCTTGATGCCGTCGGCTGACCAGTGATGTCGCGGACGTGCGTCAACGAAACGGTCGAATCAAGCTGCTACCGGCGTTTGGCACGCCGCGCCTGGCCCATTAAGCTCGCTGCATCACCCAGAGGATTTATCCATGCTGCGCACCACTGCTTTGCTCACCGGTTTGATGCTTTCCGCCAGCGCTTGGGCGCTCTCGCTGTCCGACCTTAGCCAGGGCGATGCCAACAAGGCGCTGAAGGACGCACTGAGCCAGGGGACGAAAGTGGCCGTGCAGCAGTTGGGCCGGCCCGGAGGCTTCAGCAATGATCCGGATGTGCGCATCGAACTGCCGGGCAACATCGGCAAGGCTTCGCGGATGTTGAAGATGATGGGCATGGGCGCTCAGGTCGACGAGCTGGAAACCGGCATGAACAAGGCCGCCGAAGCCGCTGTTCCGCAAGCGCAGGCGTTGCTGCTGGAGGCGGTGAAGAAGATGACCGTCGCTGACGCTAAGGCGATCTTGGCCGGGGGCGATGACTCGGCAACTCAGTATCTGAACAAGACAAGCCGTGACGAAATCCGCGCCCGGTTCCTGCCGATCATCAAGCAGGCCACCGACAAGGTCGGCGTCGCTCAGCAGTACAACGCGCTGGCGGGCAAGGTCTCCGGCCTGGGTGCGGTCGATCCCCGATACGGCACGGTCGAGGGCTATGTGGCCGAGCAAGCGCTCGATGGGCTGTTCGCTGTCATCGCCGAACAGGAAGCCAGCATTCGTCAGAATCCGGCGCAGGCAGCCACCAGCGTGGCAAAAAAGGTTTTCGGCCTGTTGATGGGTAATTGATCGAACACTTTCAAGGCTGCACAACGATGTATCAAGGAGAGAAATTCAACGCCTGGACGCACCTCACAGGCGGTGTGCTGGCGCTGATAGGTGCCGTCTGGCTACTGATCCTGGCAGCCATGGACGGGGATCTGATGAAGATCATCAGCATCGCCATCTACGGTTTCACCCTGGTGCTGCTGTACAGCGCATCAACGCTCTATCACAGCGTTCGTGGCCGTGCCAAAGCGGTAATGCAAAAGCTCGATCACCTGTCGATCTATCTGCTGATTGCCGGCAGCTACACGCCGTTCTGCCTGGTCACCCTGCGAGGCAGCTGGGGCTGGTGGCTGTTCGGAATTGTCTGGTCACTGGCAATCATCGGCATGCTGCAGGAGATCAAGCCGCGATCGGAAGCGCGGGTGCTGTCGATCGTCATTTATGCCGTCATGGGCTGGATCGTACTGGTGGCGGTCAAGCCGCTGCTTGCCGCACTCGGCCCCGCCGGCTTCGGCTGGCTGGTCGCCGGAGGGGTGTTCTACACGGTAGGCATCGTCTTCTTTGCCTACGATCAGCGCTTCCGCCACTGGCATGGCATCTGGCACCTGTTCGTCATCGCCGGAAGCCTGCTGCATTTCGTCGCCATCCTGCGCTACGTGGTCTGACGCCCTCCCTCTGCGTCGGTCAGCTACAGCTCGTGCATGCGGTTGACCTGCTGCGCCAGGCGCATGGTTTCGTGCTCTTCAAGCTGCAGCATTTCGCCCAGCAGCTCACGTGCCTTGTCCAGTGCTGGACGCTTTTCCAGCGAGCGGTACAGGTCAATGATCCGGTTGTGAAGGGCGAAGACCTCGCGTGAAATGTCGTCGACACTCATCTGTGCATAGGCATCGCTGTCGAAATCCAGCGCAAGTATCTCGCCCTCGACCGCCTCGTGCAGGCGGGCTTGCAGCGCGCGCGGGTCCGCATGCTCCTTGATCCGCTCGATCGTGCGCGTCAGCTCTTGCTCGTGCTGCGCGAGATAAGTCATCAGCATCGTGGCCAATGAGTCGCTGCGCTCATCGGCCGCCTCTGTCATGCATTCGGAAAGCCGGGCATGGGCCTGGCTGGTCCAGTCGATCAGGTCTTCGCATCGTTCGATGTTCATACCACCTCCATCCGCCGCGTTTGATTTGCCGAGCAGGATAGCCAGCAGGGTTGCACGTCAGGCGGTCACCGATGCAAACACGTGCAGCCCGGATTGGCCAGTGCTGGGTGTCGGTCGCCATGAGCGTCGAAGCAATCATGTTCCCTCAGCCTGTATCAAGCCAGCGCCCCCGACGGTTGTCAGTCAGCCGAGCGGAACAGGATATCGAACGACGTCCAGCCGTCTCGGCTGCTGCAGCGGATCTCGCCATGGTGCGCCTCGATGATCGACCGGGTAATCGCCAAGCCCAGTCCGGCATTGTTCGGGCTGCCTTCGCGGCGCGCGGGATCGACGCGATAGAAGCGGTCGAACAGTCGCGGCAAATGGTGATCAGGAATGCCGGCGCCCGGGTTGCCGATGCTCAGCGAAACGCCCTGCTCGCCCGCCTCGATGTCCAGCCGGATCGTGCCGTTGTCAGGCGTATAGCGCAGCGCATTGGACAGCAGGTTCGACAGCGCGCGATGCAACATGGCCGGATCCCCTTGTATACGAGCATCGCCGTTTAACACGAATCGGATACCGCGCTCATCGGCGGTCAGCTGGTAGAACTCCAGCAACGACTCGCACAGCGCATGCAGCTCGATCAGCTTCCGTTCGGGGACGACCAGCCCGTTATCGGCTTTTGCCAGGAACAGCATGTCGTCAATCATCCGCGCCATGCGGCGCAGCTCGTCCAGATTGGAGTAGAGGTTTTCCTGATAGTCCTCGCGGCTGCGCGCACGGGTCAGCACAACCTCGGTGTGCGTCATCAGATTGGACAGGGGTGTTCGCAGCTCGTGGGCGATGTCCGCCGAGAAGTTGGACAGTCGCACGAAAGCGTCCTCAAGCCGCGCCAGCATCGCATTGAACGCCAGCACCAGTTGCTGCAGCTCCGCCGGCGTCGACTCGGTCGGAATGCGCTCGGTCAGCGACTTGGCCGACACCGATGCCGCCACCAGCGTCACCTCGCGCAACGGCCGCAGCCCACTACGTGCCAATAGCCAGCCGAGCCCGCCGCTGAGCAGCGCACAGAGCACCAGCGCGCCCCACAGCCATCCCGCCAGCGTGTTCAAAAAGACTTTGTGCGTCGTGATATCGAGCGCCAACTCGATGCTCAGCGGACGGCCCGCCACCTCAATAACCGCGGCCCTGCGACGCCACACCCGCTGCAGGCCCGCGCCGACGGAGCCATGCGCATGAGATTCAATCGAGTAGGCAGCGCCGCTGGCGGCAAACAGCACCTGCCCCTTGGCATCGCCTATCCGTACCGCCAGGTCACTATGCCCGCCAAGCAGTGCCTGCAATTGCGGCCTCAGCGCGTCGAACCCGTTCAGATCATCGAGGCCCCGCAGCAGCTGTCGGCTGGCCTGAAGTTTGTCTTCCAGCGTATGCCGGTCCAGCTCGTCGAAGTGGTGCTGACTCAACTGGAAGAAAAAGAAGCCCGCCGCGCCGAGCACCCCGGTGACCGCCAGCATGAACATCAGGCTCAGCCTGGCGGTAAGCGACAACTGCTTCATCATGCGCGATCCGGCTCGTCGATCATGTAGCCCATGCCACGCGCGGTATGGATGAGTTTGGGTTCGAAGCCATCGTCGATCTTCGCGCGAAGCCTGCGAATCGCCACCTCAATGACATTGGTGTCGCTGTCGAAATTCATGTCCCAGACCTGCGAGGCGATCAGCGACTTGGGCAACACTTCGCCGCGTCGACGCAGCAGCAGCTCCAGCAGGGCGAACTCCTTTGCGGTCAGGTCGATGCGCTGACCGGCCCGCACGGCACGGCGCTTGAGCAGATCCACGTCCAGGTCGGCGATGCTCAGCTGAGTCTGCAAGGCAGCGACACTGCCCCTGCGCAGCAAGGTGCGTACCCGCGCCAGCAGTTCGGAAAAGGCGAAGGGCTTGATCAGGTAGTCATCCGCGCCTAACTCCAGACCCTTGACCCGGTCTTCCACGCGGTCACGCGCAGTAAGGAACAACACCGGCACCTCCTGCCCGGCTGCACGGACCCTGCGCAGCAATTCCCAACCGTCCAGGCCCGGCATCATCACATCAAGGATCAACAGGTCGTACGAAGTGCTCAGGACATGCTGCAGGGCATCGGTGCCGCTGGTGACTCGGTCGACGGAGAACCCTGCCTCGCTCAGGCCTTGCTGCAGGTAGGTCCCGGTTTTCGGTTCGTCTTCAGCGACCAGAAGTTTCATTCGGCTCATCCTCTCCATACATCGCGCAAGTCTGCCGGTATCACTTCCGATGAACCACAAGCTGACAAAAAAGTAATGTTCCGCTCAGCTTGCGGAAAGCCGGTTAAGGCTATGTTGACAGCCAGACGAAGCGTCAGAGGCAACCCCTTGACCTTGCCATTAGGACAAGGTTGATGATCAAGCCTCGCCGGACTGGCCGGCATCTACGGAGGGCTTCTGATGAATTCCACCCAGCTTCAGGTTCAAGGCATGACGTGCGGGGCCTGCGTTCGACACGCCACCCAGGCGCTGAACACCGTCACCGGCGTCGAGGCTGTCGAAATCGATTTGCAAAGCGGCCGGGTTCGCGTCGATGGGGACGTCGAAAACGCTGCATTGATTGCCGCCCTGAACGAGGCCGGCTACCCCGCTCAGATCGCGAGCCAGACCACACCGGCCGCAGCACCGAAGACAGGCTGTGGCAGCGGCTGCGGTTGCCGTTGATTTTCCATTCAGGAGTGCTGTTATGCGTGTCATAAAACCCAAGTTCGCATTCATCGCCGCCTTGTTTATGGCCGGCAGCGTCCATGCCGCTGATGTAATCGACGTGCACCGGGACGCCAACTGCGGTTGCTGCAAGGACTGGGTCAAGTACCTGCAGGCCAATGGTTTCGAGGTTCGCGACCATGTTGAAAGCAACATGTCGGCTGTCAAACAGCGGCTGGGCGTGGCCCCGCGGTTGGGCTCGTGCCATACCGCTGTGATCGACGGCAAATTCGTGGAAGGTCACGTGCCGGTCGCGCAGATTCGCCAGCTGCAACAACGTAGCGACCTGCTTGGCGTGGCTGCGCCGGGAATGCCTGCCGGCTCGCCCGGGATGGATTACGGCCAGCCAGCACAGGCCTATCAGGTCATCGGGCTGACCGCCGAGGGCACTGATCTGGTGTTGGCAAATTACCCGGCAGAGTGAATCTGGCCGTAAACCTCTGCGTCTGCCTGCCTCAACGCTGGCAGACGCATTTGCAATCAGAGCTGACCAAGCAGGATCTCCATGAGCAGTACACCCTCGCGTCGCACCTTCGTCAAAAGCCTGGCCGCCGGTGGCGTAGTCGCCGGACTGGGTATCTGGCGTCAGCCCGTGTGGGCGGTTGCGCGCCCGCACCAGAACGGTGACCAGGACGTATTGGCCGGAACGCAGTTCGACCTGACCATCGACTCGCTGGCGGTCAACTTCAGCGGTCGCGAGCGCACCTCGATGGCCATCAACGGGAGTATTCCCGGTCCGCTGCTGCGCTGGCGCGAAGGCGACACCGTGACGCTGCGGGTGCACAACCGCCTCCCGCAGGATACGTCGATCCACTGGCACGGCATCCTGCTGCCGGCCAACATGGACGGCGTACCCGGATTCAGTTTTGCTGGCATCGCACCGGACGGGCTGTACGAGTACCGCTTCCGAGTGAAACAGAGCGGCACCTACTGGTACCACAGCCACTCGGCGTTTCAGGAACAGCTCGGTGTCTACGGGCCGCTGGTGATCGATCCGCTCGAGCCCGAACCCTTCGAGTACGAACGTGACTACGTGGTAATGCTCACCGACTGGACCGATGAAGGCCCGGCCCGCGTACTCGACAAGCTGAAGAAGCAATCCGATTACTACAACCGCGGGCGGCGGACCCTCGGCGACTTCATCAATGATGTGGCCGACCAGGGCTGGCGCGAGACCGTTGGCAATCGCTGGGCCTGGGCAAAGATGAAGATGACGCCCACGGATCTCGCCGATATCAGCGGCGAAACCTACACCTACCTGCTCAATGGCCAGGCACCGGACGGCAACTGGACCGGTGTTTTCGAGCCGGGCGAGCGAGTGCGTCTACGCCTGATCAACGGCTCGGCCATGACCTATTTCGACTTCCGCATTCCGGGCCTGAAGCTCACCGTGGTGGCCGTGGACGGGCAGAACGTCGAGCCGGTCGAGGTCGATGAACTGCGCCTGGCGGTCGCCGAAACGGTCGACGTGATCGTCACGCCGGATGGCGGTCAGGACGCCTATACCCTGTTCGCCCAATCAATGGACCGCAGCGGCTTCGCCCGTGGCACTCTGGCCGTTCGCCAGGGGCTGAGCGCGCCGGTACCAGAACCCGACGCCCGTCCCGAGTTGAGCATGGAGGACATGGGCCATGGCGATCACGGCGCGCATGCGGCGGGCAACGATCAGCCGGCCATGCAACACGAAGCTCCACAGCACGGCCAGATGAACCATGGCCAAATGGACCATTCGGCAATGGGCCACGGTGGCGGTGCCAGCAGCCAGATGCAGACCCACCCTGCCAGTGAGAAGGGCAATCCGCTGGTCGACATGCAGACCATGATGCCAGTGCCAAAGCTGGATGATCCGGGCATCGGCTTGCGCGATAACGGCCGCCGCGTGCTGACCTACGCTGACCTGCGCAGCACCTTCCCCGATCCGGACGGCCGTGAGCCGACGCGCACCATCGAGCTGCACCTGACCGGCCATATGGAGCGCTTCGCCTGGTCATTTGACGGGATCCCCTACGCGAAATCCGAGCCGATCCGGCTCAAGTACGGCGAGCGGGTGCGCTTCGTGCTGGTCAACGACACCATGATGCACCACCCCATTCACCTGCACGGGTTGTGGAGCGACCTTGAGGATGAACACGGCCAGTTTCAGGTACGCAAACACACCATCGACATGCCTCCCGGCTCCAAACGGAGTTATCGCGTCACGGCTGATGCACTCGGGCGCTGGGCTTACCACTGCCACATGCTGATGCACATGGACCTCGGGATGTTCCGCGAAGTCCGGGTCGAAGAATAAAGGAGAACCTCATGAGCATTTTCAAACGCAACTCCCTGTTGGTGTTCGGCCTACTTACAGCCCTGCCGCTGACCGCTCTGCAGGCACAGACCGAGCACGACGGTCACCATCCGGCTGAAACCCCGCCGCAGCACGCTGCCCCAGAGGCTGGTCACCCGCAGAAGCCGCAAGGCGGCATGATGAACCATGACGGGATGGGCCACGGCAGCATGGATCACGACCAGATGATGCAGATGCATGAGCAGCACATGGGGTCCGGGCAGATGGACCACGGCAACATGGGCTCAGCGCCTCATCAACCCCAGGGACATGATGATAAGAGCCCGAAGCATGACCATTAAGCTCGCGCTGCTAAGCGCGCTCTGCCTGGCTGCCGCCACCAGCCAGGCGCAGGCAGCGATGGACCACTCCGGCCATGCCGGCCACTCACCGGCCGCTCCCGTTCCCGCTGAAAGTCACGGTCAGAACCACTCGCAGCCGAACCACACGCAATCGGACCGCGGCATGATGGACCATGGGGTGGTGGATCATGGAGCGATGGACCATTCAGGTCACGCCATGCCGCATCCCCCCCCAACGGGCATCCCGCCAGGCGAGGCAAATCGCCCGCCTGTCCCGACGCTTAGTCCCGCCGACATCGAGGCGGCCTTTCCCGACCTGCCCGAACACGGAATGCATCAGGGCAGCAGCCACTTCATGTTCGTCGCTGACGAGCTGGAATGGCAGGACGCCGATGCTGGAACCACGCTGGCCTGGGATCTGAGTGGTTGGGCAGGCGGCGATATCGACAGGCTGGCCTTTCGCTCGGAAGGCGAGCGAACCAATGGGCATACCGAAGAAGCCGAACTGCAGCTGCTCTGGAGCCACGCGATAGGTCCCTGGTGGGAAACCGTCGCCGGTGTCCGCCAGGACTTCGAACCCGGCTCGCCGCAAACCTGGGCGGCATTCGGCGTGCAGGGAATGCCACTGTACGGGCTGGAAACCGAAGCCACGGCGTTCCTTGGCGAGGGCGGTCAGTCCGCGCTGCGGTTGGAAGCCGAGTACGATCTGCTGCTGACACAGCGCTGGGTGCTGCAGCCCACCGCCGAGCTGAATCTGTATGGACGCACGGACGAATCCCGTGGCATCGGCTCCGGGTTCAGTGACGCGAGCGTCGGGCTTCGGCTGCGCTATGAGATCAGCCGACAGTTCGCGCCTTACGTAGGCGTCAGCTGGAGCCGGGCTTACGGCAACAGCGCCGAGCTGCAGCGGGCTGAGGGTGAAGATACAAGCGAGGCTCGCCTGGTGGCGGGTATCCGATTCTGGTTCTGAGGTAATGGATGATGCTCAAAACCCTGACGACGCTGCTACTGGCTGCAGTGGCATTGGTGCTGGCCGCGGCCGCCGTGGTGTACTTCGGAGTCGTCAATGTCGGAGCCGACGTGCCGCATAGCGGGCCGATCCACGCACTGTTGGAGACCGCCCGCCAGCGTTCGGTGGCGGTTCGTGCCGAAGCCATCGAGGTGCCGGAACTGGGCGATGCCGAACTGATTCGCTCAGGCGCTGGCAACTACGAAGCCATGTGCGTCGCCTGCCATCTCGCACCGGGTGCCGGACCGACCGAGCTGAGTCAAAATCTCAGCCCCGCGCCGCCAAACTTGGCTGATGCAAACCGCAAGCGCGACCCGGCCGAGGATTTCTGGACGATCAAACATGGGATTCAGGCCTCCGGTATGCCCGCATGGGGTCGGAGCATGGAAGACCGCTACATCTGGGAGCTGGTCGCCCTGCTCGAGCAACTGCCCGAACTGACAGCCATGGAATACAAAGCGCTGGTGGCCACGAGCGGTGGTCATCATCACGGCGGTGGGGAAACTCACATGCCCAGCGCTGCGCCCGTGGCTAAAGACGATCACCATAGCGACATGCACTCGTCTGGAAACCACCATCAGGCAGCGGAGCCCAAGCCTGATATCCACCGTCATGCCGACGGCAGCGATCATGCTCACTGACCCACTGCTCCGCGGCGTCTGGGTCAGACGC
>NZ_JBCFXD010000004.1:0-298267 GCF_038562055.1 Stutzerimonas chloritidismutans
CCCCCCCCCCCCCCCCCCCCGCGAGGCTTAAGCGGAGAGCTTCTGGCTGAAATTATCGGCAGGCTTGCCGATATCGAGCCGATCCACGTTCATCACCTTGTCCCAGGCTTTGACGAAGTCCTGGACGAACTTCTCGTTGCCGTCAGCCATGCCGTAGACCTCGGCCTGTGCACGCAGCTCCGATTGTGCACCGAAGATCAGGTCCACACGGGTAGCGGTCCAGGTGGGCTGGCGGGTCTTGCGGTCGAGCCCCTGGTAGCGGTTTTTGTGCTCGGTCGCGACCCACTCGCTCTGCATGCTCAACAGGTTGACGAAGAAGTCGTTCGACAAGGTGCCCACGCGCTTGGTGAAGACGCCGTCCGAGCCGCCGTCCGCGTTGGTGCCCAGCACGCGCATACCACCAACCAGCACGGTCATTTCCGGCGCGCTGAGGCGAAGCAGGTGCGCCTTGTCGACCAGCGCTTCCTCGGGCGCCATGAAGTGCGACTCGTGGTAGTAGTTGCGGAAACCATCGGCGACCGGCCGCAGCGCCTCGAAGGATTGCGCATCAGTCCATTCTTCCTCGGCATCCATCCGGCCCGGCGTGAAGGGAACGGTAACATTCACCCCGCCGTCCTGCGCCGCCTTCTCGACCGCAGCGCAACCGGCGAGAACGATCAGGTCGGCCATGGAGATCTTTTTGCCGCCGGTGGCCGAAGCGTTGAACTCGCTCTGAATCTCGGTCAGCTTTTCCAGCACGCGAGCCAGCAGCGCCGGATTGTTGGTTTCCCAATCCTTCTGCGGGGCGAAGCGGATACGTGCACCGTTGGCACCGCCACGCTTGTCCGAACCGCGATAGGTCGATGCCGAAGCCCAGGCTACCGATACCAGCTCGGAGACGGAAAAGCCTAGTCCCAAGATCTTCTGCTTCAGCGCGGCGATGTCGGCTTCATCGACCAACGGATGGTCGCACTCCGGGATCGGGTCCTGCCAGATTTGCGTCTCCTTCGGCACCAGCGGGCCGAGATAACGGCCAATAGGCCCCATGTCGCGGTGGGTCAGCTTGAACCAGGCCTTGGCAAACGCCTCGGCGAACTCGTCCGGGTTCTCCAGGAAGTGCCGGGAGATCGGTTCGTAGATCGGGTCGAATCGCAGCGCCAGATCGGAGGTAAGCATGGTCGGCTTGCGCTTCTTGTTCGGATCGAACGGATCCGGCATGACCTCTGGCGCATCCTTCGCGACCCACTGGTGCGCACCGGCCGGGCTCTTGGTCAATTCCCACTCGAAATTGAACAGGTTTTCGAAGAAGTAGTTGGACCACTGGGTCGGTGTCTGGCTCCAGATGACTTCGAGGCCGGAGGTAATGGCGTCTGCGCCCACTCCGGTCTGGAACCGGCTGCGCCAGCCCAGGCCCTGATCTTCGATCACGGCGCCTTCCGGGTCCGGACCCAGCAGCGAGGGATCGCCTGCACCGTGGGTCTTGCCGAAGGTATGGCCACCGGCGATCAGCGCCACGGTTTCGTAGTCATCCATCGCCATGCGGGCAAAGGTTTCACGAATGTCGATGGCGGAGGCTTTCGCGTCCGGGTTGCCGTTCGGGCCTTCCGGATTCACGTAGATCAGGCCCATCTGCACGGCGCCAAGGCCGGGGTGCAGCTGGCGTTCACCGCTGTAGCGCTCATCGCCCAGCCAGGTGCCTTCAGGGCCCCAGAACAGTTCTTCGGGCTCCCAGGTATCGGCGCGACCACCAGCGAAGCCGAAGGTCTTCAGGCCCATGGACTCCAGCGCCACGTTACCGGTGAGCACGTAGAGGTCGGCCCAGGAGAGATTGCGCCCGTATTTCTGCTTGATCGGCCACAGCAGGCGACGGGCCTTGTCCAGCGAGGCGTTGTCCGGCCAGCTGTTGAGCGGGGCAAAGCGCTGCTGGCCACCACCTGCGCCGCCGCGGCCATCGGTGATGCGGTAGGTCCCGGCGCTGTGCCAGGCGAGCCGGATGAACAGGCCGCCGTAGTGGCCGAAGTCGGCCGGCCACCAATCCTGAGAATCAGTCATCAGGGCATGCAGGTCGGCGATAACCGCGTCAAGATCAAGGGATTCAAACGCAGCCGCGTAGTCGAAATCACCGCCGTAGGGATTGGAACGCGGCGAGTGCTGGTTGAGTGAAGTGAGGCTCAGTGCCTCAGGCCACCAGTCTTTATTACTCGGGCGCTTGCGCGGCGCACCAGCGCCGTGGCCGAACGGGCATCCACCACCAGTGTTTTCTCCAGATTCAGCGTTCATATTCTGCTCCTTAGGGTTGTCATTGACGCGTTCACGCGCCGCTGAAAAGAACTTAGCACTCCGCTAACGACTGCCTGATCGACACATCTAGCGGTACTTTGCAGCCAAAATCCTCTAAAAACTGATAAGCCGCCGCCATCAAGCGCTTTTTTGCTCTCTAAAGTTATGCAAAGCGCTGAACAGCAAATTTGCCTATCGGCACGATAGGCTCGCCCTCTCCTACCGCGTGTAAGCGGGAAGTCTTCTTCTGCGTCACTCACGTTTAACGCCCGCTACAATGCAGCGATTGACCCACTTGGAGCCCTGCCCATGTTCACCCTCGCCCACCTGGATACCCCACCGCCGGAATCGATGGAGAGCCAGCTGCTGCAGATGGTGGTGGACTATCTCAGCGACGTCAGCTCTGTATCACTCGCGCCCAGCAACCCGCTGTATCAGCTGTATCAGTATGTCGTCGGTTTCGAAGTGCATCGCTACCTGAGCAGCATGAACGGCGCGCAGGCCGGAAAGCCGGAGCTGATCATGGCGCTGGACGCCGAAGACCCGGCTCGTATGCTCGGTTTTGCTCTATATCTGCCTTACGTGGACGATCCCGATGCCTGTGCGCTGCTCTATCTGGCGGTGCAGGCCAGCCATCGCCAGCAGGGCATCGGGCGCGCCATGGTGGAGGCGATGCTGGCGCGCTATCCGCATGGGGAAGTGGCATGCGTGGCCAGCAAGGTGCCGTATTTTCAATCGCTGGGCTTTCAGCCATTGGCGGCCCGCGGCCCCCAGGTCGGCATGAACACCCGGAGCCAGGCGTCCAATGGCCTGTTGGCGGTGCAGGACCTGGATCCGATCTTCAAATCAGAGGAAGTGCGCCAGATTCATAGCTATCTGGTCAAACAGCACGGCGCCGAAGCCATGCGCGACGCTGAGAAAAACCGCGATCAGCTACTCGATGAGCTGGCACAGCAGGCGATTCATCTAACGCAGACGTCCTCAACGGCCAACCGGTTGCATTGATTGAATCGTGCCTGAAGCCCCACGCGCGATACGACCGGCTCCTCATTACTCCAATCCGCCTGATAGACACGTCTGCCTGCGAACGAGGAGTCATTCGGCCATAGTCACTGCGCCCCATTGCCGAAGGATTGGCCGCCTATCCGGGCCCCGTGACAAAACGTGATCCACAGCACTGAATCGGTTTGAAAGCCTTGCCCGTATAAACGGCGAGGCTAAGGTGCGCGTGCTGGCAATCTAATAGCAAACCAGTTTCAGCCTTACACTCAGGAACGAGTATCTATGTTTAAGCACCTCATGATGAGCGCCGCCGCGCTGAGCTTCGCCGTATTGACCGGCTGCGCCTCGGTACCGATGGAATCCCCCGAAAAGGACCAGGCGTTCAAATCCTTCCCGGCGCCACCGACAGATCAGGCCGGTCTGTACATATTCCGCGACTCAATGCTCGGGGCTGCGCTCAAGAAGTCGGTGAAGATAGACGGGGAAGTTATCGGCGAAACAGCGGCTAACACATACTTTTACCGCCTCGTCACGCCTGGCCCACATACGCTTGCCACCGAATCGGAATTCAGTGACAACCTTCTCGAGCTGAATGCACTGGCCGGCAAAAATCACTACGTTCGCCAGTCAATCAAGATGGGCGTGTTCGTCGGTGGCGCCAAGCTGACCGAGGTATCCGAAAGCGAAGGTCAGAAAGCCGTAGCGAACACGGAACTCGCCCGCTGATAGCGGCAGGAGCGGCATGGGGGGGTCGGATTTCGACCTAACAATCGACGTCATCCCCGCAGCTGCAAAAAAGCCCCGCCATTGCGGGGCTTTTTATTGTTGCTGTTTATGTGAACCCTGTACGTCTCCAAATGGAGAAATA
The DNA here is from genome assembly GCF_038562055.1 of Stutzerimonas chloritidismutans. Lineage (GTDB taxonomy): Bacteria > Pseudomonadota > Gammaproteobacteria > Pseudomonadales > Pseudomonadaceae > Stutzerimonas > Stutzerimonas chloritidismutans_A. The sequence continues at coordinate 4,130 of NZ_JBCFXD010000004.1, forward strand.
CGGTTTTACGCTTGTACCCCAGTGCATGCGAGGCCGTTGATCTCACCCCCTAATCCGTCAGGTCCTCACACACGCAAAGATCGCATTCCCGGACGTCCCGTTCCAGGGCAGGATCTTTTCGTAATCGTGTTCAAGGATGTGGACCTCGAAGTACGGCCGCAACAGCTCGCTCAATTCGGCGAAACTAACCGCTACCATGGGATGCTCGTCGTGCCATCGCTGACTGTCCCCTCCAGTCTTTTTTTCGATCCGCAGCCTCAACAGCTGCCGCTCACCCGTGCCCGGGTAGTACCAGCCAGAGCTGAAATTGAATAAGCCATCGGGGTGGCTCGCGTCGTGCGATACGAATGAATCATTGTCGATGGCATGCTTGTCGACGGCGTTGAAGCAGAACAGCCCACCGGTCGCCAATGCGCCGCACACGTGGGCGATGCAGGCCTTTAACCGTTCGATGTCGGCGCTGTAGTGGATGGAATACAAGAAGCAGGTGATCAGATCAACCCGCTGGCCTACGGTGAAACCACACATGTCCTGCCGCGTGAAGCGGGCTTCAGGACAGCGAATAGCCGCCCTGTCGAGCATGGGTTGATTGATGTCGAGCCCACCGCTTTCAAAGCCCGCGTCGATGAAATGCCGCACGTGGGGGCCGGTGCCACAGGCCAGATCCAAGTGCCGGTTGCCGCCATTGCCGAACAGTTTCTGCAGACGATACACACAGTGGCTTTGCGCGCTGTAGTCGATGTCGGCGCACATGAGATCGTAGTAACCCGACAGGTCGGTATAGATGGCTGTGCCGGGCATAAGGGCCTGATGTTCTGGACGTGTGACGTTGGCGGGCGCGCATCATATCGCCAGTTGAAACCGGCGTCGCGCGAGACCTGAAGCTGACGATGACGGCAGCGACCACCACGCCGCGTAAGCCCAGCGACCGTCGACAGCAGGCATGCCACCCTGCGGCCCCTATAGGCATCCGAAACACAGTCGAGGCAACCGATGGGCCGGGCCTCGACTCGGGATATGCCGCCCTACGACAGATAACCCCCGCGCTGAAATAGAGATTACCGGCGGGTAGATCGAACAGTTTTTTGAGGAACTCCCCTGTCGGTCGTACGCCCAACCATGTAAGCGAGCTGAAGAGATTCAAGCGAAATGCAGTTCGTTTCCCCGAAAACGCAAACGGAGGAGACATACATGAACTTCAAGCAATCGACTTCCCTATCGGCAGCAGTATTGGCCGCATCCCTTGCCATGGGGATGCCCACCGCGGCCGTCGCCCAGCAGGCGAGCCAGACAACACAAGCAGGTCAAAAGGCCGCTCCGGGGATGCAAACCATCTCCGTTGGTCACAACGTGGTAGATGCGGTAGACGATGTCCGCGAGACCGCGGTTGATTTCGTCGGCGCGCTGCTCTCGGCCGAAGAAGGCCTAGGCCTGGGCAACTGGGAGCAGCAGGAAAAGCGCCTGTCGGAAATCGAAGAACAGCTGCAGCAGATGGAAACCGTGCTGGACGAAAAAGCGGAAGCCACGGACCAGGAATGGCTGGACTGGATGGGGGGGCCCGAGTACAGCGTGACGGTCACCCAGCAAGTCAAAAGCCTTGGCGCTCACCTCGAAGAAGTCTCCGGCATTCTGGCCGAGAACTGGCAAACCAAGGGTATTCAGGTATTGGTCGGCAGCAACGTGCTGGAGCAGCTGCGCGACCTGCGTGAAACCACCAGTGATCTGCTCAATTCCATGGAGCGAGCAGGTAATGACTATGGCTGGACGTCCGATCCAAAGCAGTTCAAGCAGGCTCGCGAGCGCCTGGACAAACTATCCAAGAACATTGATCAACCACTGATGATGTCCGATGCCGATTGGCGCAGCTATCTCGAATCCGACCGCTTTCATGTGGTCATCCACGATAACGTGTCGACCTTGGCTGACATCCTGCAGAACCTGACCACGCCAACCAAGAGCTAATCAGCCTCTCGCTCATCGGGGCCGCGGCAGTATCTTCAGGTACTGCTGCGGCTCTGATTCGACTCAAGCGTGCGTAGGCACAGCTGCTCCATGCACTCAGCCCAGGCGGTCATTCGATCCGCTTCGAGCTGCACCAGCATCGCGTAGCGACGTCCGCCCCATACCGAAAGATGAAGCGCTTCCAGGGTCGCAGCCGAGGGGCGCAGCGGCATGTCGGTCGCGGCGTCGATGACTCGATGCCAAGCGCCCAACAAGTCCTCATAAACCCGGCGCTGATGCTTGGGCTCGGCCACCAGCGTTTCCAGTTCGAGCATGTCCGGATGAAACCAGGGCAGCTGTGACTCGACCCCGGCCAGCGTACGTACCAGCCGTCGAATTCGCTCGGACCAGGCAAGCGCCATGGGCGCTACCGCTTGCACGTCGATTGTCTCGAGCAGCTGCTCGACGCAATAACGCACATAGCCCGAGTGCAGCGCGTGCTTGCTGGGGAAATAGTCGTACAGGGTGCCAATGGCCACGCCGGCCTCCAGAGCGACCGCTCGGGTCGTCAATCGAGACCAGCCATCGCGCTGCCATATCCGAACATAGCTGTCGAAAATCGCCTGAACGGTGACCTTGGCCCGCTCCTGAGTAGGCCGTTTGAGCGGCTTGGCGCTCGGCAATCGTGTGTTCATGGAATCCGAACCCGGCGGTTAAACGAAAGGGCTACAGTCAATGCCGTCTATTTACAAACCCAAGGTGCCATCGATGAGCGTCATTCGCCAGTTGCAGAACAACAAGAAAGACATGGGGCAGAGCCGCCTTCAGACCCAGCCGATGCCGGAACTGAAACCCGGCGAAGCCCTGCTGCGGATCAGCCGACTGGCGCTGACCACCAACAACGTCACCTATGCAGCCTTTGGCGAAACCCCTCACCTGCGTTACTGGGACTTCTACCCTACTGGCGATGCCGAGTGGTTCCACATGCCGGCGTGGGGCTTCGCCGAAGTTGTAGAGAGCACCGTCGATGGCCTGGCAAAGGGCGAGCGCTTCTATGGCTTCTGGCCGATCGCCAGCCATGTCGTAATGCAACCGGTGCGAGTCTCCGAGCGCGGCTTCTATGACGGCGCCGAACACCGCCTTGAACTCACATCCGCCTACAACCAGTACCAGCGCATCAGCAGCGATGACGCCTATCGCGCCGAGAGCGAGAACTACCAGATGCTGCTGCGGCCGCTGTTCATCACTTCGTTCATGCTGGCCGACTTCCTCGACGACAACGCCTTCTTCGGTGCGCGACAGATTCTGATGTCTAGCGCCTCGAGCAAGACTGCGTACGGCACCGCGTTCTGCCTGCAGGACAATCCGGCGGTGCAACTGATCGGGCTGACTTCCGCCGGCAACACGAACTTCGTGCAAGGCCTGGGTTGCTACCAGCAGGCGTTGGGTTACGATCAGCTCGCTTCGCTGGACCCTAGCGTGCCCACGCTCTACGTCGACTTCTCCGGCAGCGCCGATCTACGCCGGCAGATCCACAGCCATTTCAAGGATGCCCTGGTGTACGACTGCTTCGCCGGGTCAGCCCAGAACCACGAATACAGAAAGACGGACGCAACGCTGGCGGGACCGCAGCCTCAGCCCTACTTCGCGCCTTATCAGATCAAGAAACGCAACGCCGACTGGGGCCCCGCCGAGGTGACCCGTCGCTTCAACGAGGCACAACTGGCGTTTATCGCCCGGGTAAGCGATGCGCAGCAGCCCTGGATGCAAGTCAACGAACACACCGGTCTCGAAGCCGCACAAGCGCTGGCCGAGTCCTTGATCAAGGGCGAGATCAATCCACTGGAAGGCCACGCCGTGGTTCTCGATTGACCTTCTAACATTGCGGTTTTGTGGCATGCCAGCCGAACGTATTGAGCGTGCGGCTGGCGTCTATTGAGCAAATTGCAAGCCTGTCTATCAGAAACCGCTGTTGGCGACCAACTCTGATCGAGTGGGCCAGTCTAGCGAATCCCGGCGCACCTGATCGTCAAACGCACCGGGAGCAGGATTCAAAGCCGGTTATCGTGCAGCCCGGCGTAGAGGCGGGTCATTTCGTTGAGCTGACGGAACATCGACTCGGAATTCACTGCGACGATCGTCGGTACGAATTGCTTGGAGGTAAAGGCCTTGCTCGCGAACTTCCAACGGGCGTCGGTCTTGCGCAGGGCTTCGGCGATTTCCGGGTTGGGCGCATCGGCTGTCTGCAGCTCGGCCATGATGACGCCGAACTCTGCAACCGAAGCTGCGAACTCCTTTTCAAGATCCGGATCCTGCACGCCCCAGGCACGAGCCATGTAGAACATGGCGGTGCGCTGCGTCAGTACGCGGTTCCAGCCACTGCGGTTGATCGAATGCGATGCGGCATCACCATTGTGTTGCTCGAACAGATCGGTGACTTGCTGGGTCTGGCGAACCAGCTCTTCGGCCTTCGCCAGTACGAGCGGAGCCTGAACCTTGTCCGGCGTACTGGCCGCCAGAGCGCGGTAGTCGGCCCAGGTGCGCTCCACGTCATTCAACGCAACGCGAATGGCGTCACTCGGCGCAGCCGCCTTGAGCTGGGCATGGTGATCTTCGAACAAGGCCAGGCTGGCGGCACGTTGTTTGATGGCTTCGTCCACTTTCACGCCGGCGCCGATCATCAGGTAATCCTTGGCGACGATCTGCCCCAGACTGCGCTGCAGACCGGCCATGTTCATGATTTCCAAAGGCGCCATATCCGCCCAGCACGCCGCACTCAGCAGACTGCAACCCAATAGCAGCGCGCGCAGAGATTTCTTGATCAACACGGTAAATCCTTTCTGGCTTGAAGATACGCAGGTCGCTTCTGCGGCCAGCGTCTGAGTCCCGCCGCGAATAATCGCGTTGATGCGCCACCCAGCCCGCCATTGGATTCGGTCTACCTTTCTCTAACCTTGCAGCGAACGAAAGCGAAGGCGTTAAGTGATGGAAGTGTGAAGTCACACACCATACTGAGAGGTTATGCGAGAGCGCCTGGATAAGGCGGAGCCAGCTTTCGCCCTATCGTTCCGCAAACGCCAGCAAGGCGGCGTAAAGCTGTCCGCCGCTCAGGTCTCGGCTTCACTCACCCCGTCTGCGCGAGGTGCGCCTTGGTTGCAGTTGGTCCAGCGCGCCTGAGTTCTGCCTTGCCCAGTCGTAGATCATCTCGATGGGCTGGACCATCAGCTTGCCCAGTGGAGAGAGTGCATAACTCACCGCTGGCGGTACGGTATCGAGCGTATGCCGTTCGATCAGCCCGCTGCCCTCCAGCTCACGCAGCGTCTGGATTAGCATCTTCTTGGATATACCCGGCAGGCTTCGATGCAATGCGCCGCTGCGAGCGGTGCCGCCGTGGCGCGCATGCAGGGTGTGCAGAATCATGCTGGTCCACTTGGTCGAGAAGATCTCGAGCACGCGTCTTGGGGCGCAGTCTTCGCGCCATTGTTCTTCGTCAGAGCCGGGTTGCATGAGGGATGGTTACCATTTGGTGCCGACTTGGATCGGCATTTTCGAGTGGGTAAGGTGCAGGCCTGTTTCGTTTTGTGGGGTCTGAAGATGACAAATCAAGCACTGGTGGTCGGCGCGAGTGGAATCGTGGGTAGCGCGGTGTCTCGCCTGCTGGCCAAAGAAGGCTGGGCGGTCGCCGGGCTGGCGCGTCGGCCGAATACCGAAGCCGGTATCACACCGATCAGTGCCGACCTGCTGGACCCCGATGCGCTAGCCTCGGCGCTGGACGGTGTTTCGCCCACGCATATCTTCCTTACCACCTGGGCGCGCCAGGCCACCGAGGCGGAAAATATCCGCGTCAATGCACTGATGATTCGCAATGTGCTCGAAGCCGTTCGAGCTTCAGGCTCGGTCCGCCATGTGGCGCTGGTTACCGGCCTTAAACACTATCTCGGCCCATTCGAAGCCTACGGCAAAGGCACGCTGCCACAGACGCCGTTTCGTGAGGAACAAGGGCGGCTCGACGTCGAGAACTTCTACTACGCCCAGGAAGATGAGGTGTTTGCCGCCGCGGTGCGTGACGGCTTCAGCTGGAGCGTCCACCGGCCTCACACCATCACCGGTGTCGCGGTCGGCAATGCGATGAACATGGCCACCACGCTGGCCGTATACGCCTCGATCTGTCGTCAGACCGGTCGCCCATTCCGGTTCCCTGGATCGGAAGTCCAGTGGAACAGCCTGACCGACATGACGGATTCTGCGCAGCTTGCCAAGCAAATGCGCTGGGCCTCGACCACGCCGGCGGCCGCCAATCAGGCGTTCAACATCGTTAACGGTGATGTGTTTCGCTGGAAATGGATGTGGTCGCGCATTGCCGAGTGGTTTGGCATCGAAGCGGCACCTTTCGAAGGTCCGGCGCCGCTGGAGCAGCAGATGTCAGGCGATGCGCCGGTTTGGGCTGAGATGGCCAAACAATTCGAACTGGCCGAAGCTGACATCAACCAACTGATTTCGCCGTGGCACACTGACGCCGATCTGGGCCGCCCAATCGAGGTGGTGACTGACATGTCGAAAAGCCGGAAGCTTGGTTTTCTGGAATACCAATCCAGTGACGATGCGTTCTACGAGGTTTTTGCCAAGCTGCGTGCGAGCAAGCTGATTCCCTGAACGCGACAAGGCAACCGGCTGGCGACGAGACTGTCCCGTATACTCGCGCGTTTTCCGCGCGAGTCTTTTCCAGTGAGCAACAAACGTTACGCCTGCATCGGCCTGAGCAATCCGAAATCACCATCAAACGTTGGGGCGATCATGCGGGCGGCGGGCTGCTATGGCGCGGCGTCGGTGTTCTACACCGGCACTCGCTACGACCGAGCCAAAGACTTCATCACCGACACCAAGAAAGTCCATCAGGACATTCCGCTGATCAACATCGATGATCTGCGCAAGATCCTGCCGCTCGGCTGCGTGCCGGTCGCCGTGGAGTTGGTCGAAGGTGCGCGAGCCCTTCCTGAGTACACCCATCCGGATCGCGCGCTGTACATCTTCGGCGCGGAAGATGGCTCGCTGAGCAAAGAGATCCGTGACTGGTGCGAGGACGTGGTCTACATCCCCACCAACGGCTGCATGAATTTGGCGGCGACGGTCAACGTGGTGCTCTACGACCGCCTGGCCAAGGGCAACAACACCCGTTCCGGCCCTGGGTTTGGACGACAGGTTCAACAACCCAACTAGTCGAATGGCAGGGGCCCGGTTGAGCAACCCCTAGACGCAGCTAACAGTGGGTGACCGGCAGGCCTGTGGGATAAGCCGAGCCAGGTCACGCCGACTTCATCATCACCAGAACGAAGCCGACGACGATACCGGCCACGGCGATTACCCAGCCGATCCGATGGGCGCGGTTCTTTTCTGCTTGGCGAACAGGGTCTACTGGCTTCTTCTTTCTCACGATCTACCTGCCTTTGGGAAAACACACGACTGCCCGCTAGCACCTTTGCGCTACCGGGCACGACGCGCGTCCTTTTAAGCTGGGCGGATTGAATTGTCCAGCATCGCGCCTGGCGAAAAGCCTCTGCTGGCTTGGGAACAGGCACTGCCCATTAGCCAAGCGGGCTTTCTCCGGCGTTCGGTTCGTCCTTCGGCTCGATCTGTTCTTCTTGTTCGTTTTCACCTGACTCAGGCACGTCGCCGTATTCGTCGTAGTCCGGTGGGGTCAGGCCATCCTTGAGCGGGTCTTTAGGGTCGGTCATGTCGTTGGCTCCTTTTCTGTTGCCTGCAAGATTGAACGGCTCCCTTGTTCGAACGCACCGCCCCATCAAATGTTCGCTGGCGACCGAGGCCGATGGGAAAACAAACGTTTGCCATCGTTGACCCATAGAGGTATCGGCCCAGCAGGCCTTATTGCGCGCCGAAGAATGCGGCCCAATGGATTCCGGCATCGCTCTGCGGGTCCACTGCATACGCAGCGCCCAGCTCGCTGAACTGCGGGTTCATCAGATTGGCGCAATGCCCTGGATTCGCCAGCCAGCCTTCGACAATCTGTCGCGGTCGATCCAGCGCGGCGGCGATGTTCTGACCGACCGGCGCACCGGGATAACCGGCCAGCTCCGCCCTGTCGCCCGGCGTTCGCCCATCACGATCCAGATGGCTGAAGAAGTTACCGTTGGCCATTGCCCGGCTGTGGGCCTCGGCAAGGCTGGCAAGCGTTGCGTTCCAGGTCAGTGGAGCGGCTGCGTCGAAGGGTTTGCCTGCACATTGGCGCGCGCTCGCTCGTACCCGGTTGATCTCATCAAGCAGCGACTTCCCCTCAGTCTGGGAGTCTTTCAGGTGGCCACCGAGGATCGGCCGTGCCAGCACGATGCGCCAGTCGCGCCCTTCGCGACTTACGCCGATCTCGGCGTACTGCGGGTCGAGCACCACACCACAAAAACTTTCACGCAGCGCCTGCATCGCGGCTTGCGCATCACGCGGGCCGGACAAGCTGATGGCCTGCACATTGGCCATCGGATAACCGTTGCGGCCCAGCGAGCCCTGCAGATCCCCAGCGCCGGTTGCGGGCAACACCAGGCGCGAGTCCGGTAACAGCGCCGTCAACTCCTCGCTCGCCCGTTCTTCGCAGCGCTGCACTTCGCTGCGATAGGCGTTGATCGTCTCGATCAACTGCCCCTCCTCTCCTGTGCTGGCCGCAATCGCCATAGCGTTGCAGGTAAGCGTTACCAACAGCAGTGAGAGGGAAAGCAGGCGCATGAAGATCTCCAGATAGCACGGATGCGAACGCTGAAGATGCACCGGGCAGGCGCCGGAAGTCGAGCCCATGCGGCGAACCAACCGCTTGAACCAGGGACATGCTTGCCGTTCCGCCCCCGCCGCAATCTATAATCGTTCTTATTTGCACCGGAACCCTGCATGCCACCCTGCGCAGCTCGTCAGATACTGGCGATCGAAGACGACCCGATCCTCGGCCCTCACCTGAAAACCTCTCTGGAACATCGTGGCTTTCACGTCACCCTCGCCGCTGACGGCCCAACCGGTCTGGCGTTGGCCAGCGAAGCGACGTATGACCTGATCCTGCTGGATGTGATGTTGCCGGAACTCAGCGGCATAGAGCTCTTGACCCGGCTGCGCGAGCAACGCCGCACGCCGGTGCTGATGATGTCCGCGTTGGGTAACGAGGCGCATCGCATCCAGGGCTTCGACAGCGGCGCCGACGACTACCTGCCCAAGCCGTTCAGCATCGAGGAGCTGCAGGTGCGCATCGCGGCGATCCTGCGGCGGGTGGCCTACGAGCGCAGCGTACCGCCAGAGGTGGATCAAGATACAGTGCGCTTCGATGACCCACGCAGCGACCTGCAGTACGAGGGGCGCTGGGTCGGCCTGACGGCAACCGAATATCGACTGATGAAGGTCCTGCAAGACGCCGCTGGCGAAGTGCTGAGCAAGCCGTTTCTCTACCAGCAGGCGCTGCGCCGCGGCTATTCACAGCATGATCGCAGCCTGGACATGCATATCAGCAATATCCGCCGCAAGCTGGCGCGCGAACAGGTGGCAACCCTGCGCCTGGAGTCCGTGTGGGGCAAAGGCTACGTGCTGGAACGTCAGGCGAGCTGATGCCCAATCGTCATTCGTTGTTCTGGCGCCTGGTGGTGCTGGTTGCCGGGTTCTGTCTGTCGATGATCTGGGCCAGCGGCTATGTGGGCCGCTATATCGACAGGACCAGCTCGTTTCTGTCTGAACAGGCGCGCGACACCCTCAGTGGCTATGCGGGCGAAGCCAAGGTTGCCCTGCAAGCGGGTCCAGCGGCGATGAAGCAGTGGCTGATGGCAATGAAGGAACGTGAGCCGGGCTGGCTAGTGGTGGTGGACGAACAGCTGCAACCGCTGGGCGGGCAAACGCTGAGCGACGCCGAACGGCAAAAGCTCACCTTCGTGCGGCATTACGACTGGCCCATGAGCAGGCGCTATGACGGCCTGCCACTGGTTTCGGTACCGCTGGAGGGCAGCGCCGCCCAGTTAATCATCCAGCTGCCGGAGCGATTTCGCCCCTGGCGCAACCATGCGCTGCTAACAGCAGGCGGGGTGTATCTGCCGCTGGTGTTGCTGTCGCTGCTGTTCTGCTGGCTGCTTTATCGGATGCTGGTTTCGCCGTTGGAGCGGCTGCGCCGACAGGCCAACGCCTTGCGCGGCAACCGCCTCGACTCATTGCTCCCGCGCTCCATCGCGCGGCGCAACGATGAGCTGGGGGAACTGGGCCGCTCGCTGGAATACCTCACGCAGCGCCTGCGCGATTCCGTCGCCCAGCAGCAACAGCTGTTACGCGATCTGTCCCACGAGCTTCGCACGCCGCTGAGCAGGCTGCGGGTCGCCTGCGAGAGCGAACTGAGCGCCGAAGACATGCGCAACCGCACCGAGCGCGAAATCACCAGCATGCAACAACTGGTCGATAACACCCTGGAGTTCGCCTGGCTGGACAGTGAGCAGCCCCGCTTCGAGTGCGAGCCGGTGGACGTCGCGGCGCTCTGGGATCTGCTTTGCGAAAACGCCTGTTTCGAGGCCGGCTGGCCGCGTGGACGCATACAGGCGCAGATACCGGAAGGCTGTCAGGTGCTTGGCAACCTCAACGCACTGGCACAGGCCATGGAAAATATCCTGCGCAACGCCATTCGCTACTCTCCGGCGCACGGCGTGGTATGCCTCACCGCCAATCGAGACGGCGGTAGCTGGCAGCTGCGCATCGAGGACCAGGGCCCCGGCGTTCCAGAGGCGAAACTGCCGGTGATCTTCAGGCCTTTCGCACGGCTCAGCGCAGCCCGACCCGGTGGCGACGGTTTCGGTTTGGGACTGGCCATCGCCCGCAGCATGGTGGTGATGCAGGGCGGCGCGATCTGGGCCGAGAACGGAACGTCCGGGCTGCGCATGATCATTCGCCTGCGAAGTGTATAGATTGTAAATGCGCTTTACTCTCAAATGAGAATGCTTAGCATTGCTAGCGACTAGCGGATCGCACCGCAGCTCACATGCATGCGCCATATCGTTCATGGCCGCAGACGTAGGTTTTCTCAGGGAGATGGCAGTACATGGTGACTTTCAATCGACATCGGCTGGCTTGCGCAATCGCTGTAGCAACCTGGATGAGCACACCGGTCAGTGCCGCAGAGCCGGTCGAACTAAAGAACGTCGTCGTGACCGCGTCGGGATTCGAGCAGCAGATCAAGCAGGCCCCGGCCTCCATCTCCGTGGTCACTCGCGAGGAGCTGGAAAATAAATCCTACCGTGATGTCACCGATGCCCTGCGTGACATTCCGGGCGTCGTGGTCACCGGCGGCGCCAGTTCCAGCGATATCAGCATTCGCGGCATGGCCTCCAAGTACACGCTGATCCTCATCGACGGCAAGCGCATGGAGTCGCGCGCGACGCGCCCCAACAGCGACGGCCCGGGCATCGAGCAAGGCTGGACGCCGCCGCTGGAAGCCATCGAACGCATCGAAGTCGTGCGCGGCCCGATGTCTTCGCTTTACGGCTCCGATGCCATGGGCGGTGTGATCAATATCATCACGCGCAAGGTGGCCGATACCTGGCACGGCGGCTTACGCGCCGAAAAAACCTTCCAGGACCGCTCCGACTCCGGTGACTACCACACCCTGAACGGCTACCTCTCAGGGCCCCTGGTCGACGGTCTGCTGGGGCTGCAGGTATACGGACAGACAGCCCGCCGAGACGAGGACGACATCCCTCGCGGATTCAATGAGCAGAAGGCCGACAGCGCAACGGCCAAGTTGTCGTTCACGCCGAACGAGTCCAATGACATCGTGCTGGAAGCGGGCAAGACCGAGCAGGAACGCAACGCCAGCGTGGGCCGCTCCAGCACGGGCAACAGCGACTCGATGTCGGACTACGACCGCACGCATTATTCCATCAGCCACACCGGCCGCTGGGACTGGGGCCAGTCAGACACCTATCTGCAGCAGGAGCGGATCGAGAACCCCGGGCGTGAGATGGAGCTGGAAAACAGTGTATTCAATACGCAAAGCTCACTGTTTCTGGGGGACCACATCACCACGCTCGGTGGCCAGTACAAATACGAGGATCTTTCGGACCAAGGCAACCAGTTGGCCGGCGCCGAGGAACTCACTCGCCTGACACGCTGGTCCTGGGCGCTGTTCGCCGAAGACGAGTGGAGCCTGACCGACAGCTTCGCGCTCACCACCGGCCTGCGCATGGATCGCGATGAGAACTACGGCACCCACTGGTCGCCGCGTGTGTATGGCGTGTGGCAGGCAGCCGAGCAATGGACGGTCAAGGGTGGCGTCTCCAGCGGCTACCGCTCGCCGGACATTCGTGCGGCCGTGGATAACTGGGGGCAGATCACGGGCGGTGGCCGGGGCGACCCCGCGGTCATTGTCGGCAACTCGGCTCTCAAACCCGAACAAAGCCTGAGCCAGGAAATCGGCGTGTTGTGGGACAGCCTGAACGGTGTCTCGGCGGGCTTGACCCTGTTCAACACCGACTTCGAAGACAAGATCACCGAGCTTCGCCGCTGCACGGATACCACCGGCAATGCCTCGGGCCAATGTGTGGTCAATGGCGAGGCGTACCGCTTCATCAGTGACCGGGTGAATGTCGACGAGGCTCGCATGCGCGGTGTCGAGGCGACCTTCGACTGGGATATCACCGCGACCCTCTCACTGGGTGCCAACTACACCTACACCGAATCGGAACAGCGCAGCGGCGATTTCCGCGGCGAACCGCTCAACCAGATGCCCAAGCACATGTTCAACACCCTGCTGGATTGGCAGGCCAGCGACCATCTCGGCACCTGGGCACGGCTCAATTACCGCAGCGAAACCTCGGAATACCTGTCGCGCACCAGCATGGCGGAAAGCACTCCGGCGTACACCCTGGTCGACCTGGGCGGCACCTATGCGCTGAACCGGAACGTCAAGCTGCTGGCAGGCGTGTACAACGTCTTCAACGAGCAGATCGACTACGACCGCTACGAAACCGTGCTCGACGGGCGGCGCTACACGCTGGGGGTTAGCGCTTCGTTCTGAGACGTGATGGATGAGAGAATCGCCCTGCACTCGTAAGGCGGCTCGGTTCGCTCCCCTCTCACGCTGACCATTGCCAACGTGGGCCGAAAGCATCGGTGAATGCGCTGCTCGGTCATCACAACATCAGTGCCCGGCCGACTCTTGTGACGGTCGGGCATGTTCGTAAGACCTCCCTCGGAATCCCGTCGTGACCCGTTCTGCCACTCAATCGCGAAACGCCTGGCCTGCCCTCGCGGCCCGCACCGCACTGGCCGCTCTCGGCGGTTACGCCTTCACCTACGCCTTTACTGCCGCGCTGGCGCGCCTGTTGCCGCTCGACCCGGTGGACGCCGTCACAGCGGCGTCGCTGCTGTCGTTCGTGGTGTACCTGACGTTCCTGCTCTGGGCCTTTGCGGTTACCTCGCTGTGGCGAGTAATGACCGGAGTTGGGCTCACAATTCCCTTGGCCGTCATCGGCTTCTGGCCGCAATTGCTGGAGACCCTGAGATGAAAGGCAGCCTGACGCAGTCGATGTCCTGGCTGCACACCTGGTGCGGGCTACTGCTCGGCTGGATGCTGTTTGCCATCTTCCTCACCGGCACCCTCGCGGTGTTCGACAAGGAGATCAGCTGGTGGATGCAGCCGGAGCTGACCAATCACGCGCAGTCTCCTGCCGCGGCGGCCGATGTGGCGCAGCGCTGGTTGATGGACAACCATGCGGGCCAATCGAACTGGAACATCAGCCTGCCTACTGAGCGCTCGCCGGATCTCAGCGTATCCGTCGGTGAGCGCCGCCGGGGCGCCGTGAGCACTCAGCTGGACCCGGTTTCCGGGGCGACCGTCGAACCGCGCGAAACCATCGGCGGTAACTTCTTCTTCCATTTCCACTACACGCTGCATCTGCCGCGCACGCTGGGGGTATGGGTGGTGGGGTTCGCGGCCATGGCGATGCTGGTGGCGCTGATCAGCGGCATCATCATCCACAAGAAGATCTTCAAGGAGTTCTTCACCTTTCGCCCCGCCAAAGGGCAGCGCTCCTGGCTGGACGCGCATAACGCCAGTGCCGTCCTGCTGTTGCCGTTTCACCTGATGATCACCTACACCGGGCTGGCGATCTTTTTTCTGCTCTACATGCCGGCAGCCGTGGATGCCCTTTATGACGGCGATCGCCAGGGCTATTTCCGCGATGCGCAGTCAGGGCGCGCCGCCGAGCAGGCGCCTCGCGGCGAGGGTCGCGGCAGCAAGCCCGTCGCGGCACCGGCAGCACCTATGCTGGCATTGAGTGAAATTGTCAGCCGCGCCGAAGCGCACTATGGCAAGGGCATGATCGGCGGTTTGGCCGTCAGCAACCCGGGCAAGACCAACGCCCAGGTCACGGCGCGACCAGTACTGGGCCACCGAATCGAGCTGACCAAGGGCGAAGGCATGATCTTCAATGGCGTCACCGGCGAGCTGATCCAGGCGCCCGAGCCGTCACGCACCAGCCAGCTGACCCAACGGGTGATGGCAGGCCTGCACTTCGCGCAGTTCGGCGGGTATCCGATGCGCTGGCTGTACTTCATCTGCGGCCTGATCAGCTGCGCCATGATCGGTACGGGGCTGGTGCTCTATGCCGTCAAACAACGCAAACAGGCCAAGGCCAACCCGCATTTTCTGCGCGTGGTGGAGAGCCTCAACGTGGCGGTCATTGCCGGGCTGCTGCTGGCTTGCATCTCGCTTCTGTGGGGCAACCGCTTGCTACCAACGGAGCTGGCCGCGCGTCAGGACTGGGAGCTGCGGCTGTTCTTCGGCGTCTGGACGCTGAGCTGGCTGCACGCCTGGCTGCGCAAGCCTCTGGCTGCCTGGCGAGAACAGCTCATCACCGCTGCACTCCTGGCCATCACACTGCCGTTCCTGGACCTGTGGAGCGCCCAGGGCACGCAGGACGTCATACGATTTCCCCTGCTGGCAAACGTGGGTTCGATGGGCCTGCTGCTGGGCTGGACCGTGTGGAAAATCCCGACGGTCATCGCCGCCCGCAATGCCCGGCCGGCTCGCCTTGATCGTCCCGCTGCCGGAGCCTCCTCATGAACGTTTCCGCGCTGTTCGCCAGCGTCCTGCTCGCCTACGGCGGCATGCTTGGCTTTTGCTTGGGTAAGGAGCGTCACTGGAAGCAGTTGGTCAATCCGCACGTGCCAACCAGGCTTCGTCACCTATGTGCCCCGTTCGGCGGGCTCCTGCTCGGGCTCGCGATGTACGCGTCCTGCCAGGTCTGGCCCGGCGGCATGGCGGTGGTTGGCTGGTTCGGCCTTATCTCCCTGGCTGGCTTTGCCTTGCTGTTATTACTTCCCTACGCGACGCGTCTGGCCGTGAGCCTGCCGCTGTTGGGAGGACTGGTTTGGGCAGCCACTGCCCTCACCTGACCACCGGGCAAAATCGCCTCTCAACCAAGCACCGACAATAAAACCGGCGTTGCTGTATCGTGACTCCATTGCTGCGACAGCATTCTTCCTGCAAGCGGGGCGGCCTTTACGCCCCTCCGCTTACATGGCTCGCCGAATCTTGAGGCCTTTTCCACACCGCCATGCGGTGTGGTGTATTCACGAGGCCGTACGGCGATTTGGCAGAAACCGGCAATCGGTTTCCCGTTGTTCCGAAAGCTTGCCGCCGTGGTTCCTCTCGACAGGATCCGGCGCCTCTACGCCTGCTCCCCTATATCCGCTAGTCGGACAGGCGCACATGACCTCATTTTTCCGTCACATTCTCGGACGCCAGCCGCGCTCGCCCCTCTGGAACGACAGTGCGCCCGTGCGCGACGAGCTGTTCGGTATCGAACGGCTGGAACACCACGCCCGTAGCCTGGCCGCAGCCCAGCCCGTCACCGACAGCCCACCCGCCGTGATGCCACTGCACGCGCGGCTGAACGACAACGCGGCGGTCTTGCTGGCAGCGTACCGCGCCAGCGCCGCGGAGCTGGAAAGCGGGCGCAGCGTGGTGCCCGCCGCAGAATGGCTGCTAGACAACTATCACCTGGTCGAAGCGCAGATCCGCGAGATCCGTGACGACTTGCCACCGGGCTTCTACCGCCAGTTACCGAAGCTGGCAGAAGGCCCCTTCACCGGCTATCCCCGTGTGTTCGGCATCGCCTGGGCGTTCGTCGCCCATACCGACAGCCATTTCGATCCTGAGATGCTGCGCCGCTTCATCAACGCCTACCAGCAGGTCCAGCCGCTGAGCATCGGTGAGCTATGGGCGGTGGCAATCACCCTGCGCATCGTACTGATCGAGAATCTGCGGCGTTTGAGCGACCAGATCACCGACGGACGTGCTACCCGTGCTGCGGCCGATGACATGGCAAGCCGGTTACTGTCCGCCGTCTCTGCGAAAAAAGCGCTGGAGGCCGAAATAGCCTCGCGCGGTAGCGCGCCGATGTCCGAAGTGTTCGCGGCGGAGCTGGCCAAACGGCTACGCGACCAGGACCCGAATACCACGCCTGCGCTGGGCTGGCTGGAAGAGCTATTGGGTCAGCAGGACAGTTCCATCGATCAGGTGGTGCAGCATTCGCAGCAACGCCAGGGCGCCTCCAACGTCAGTGTGCGCAACGTGATGACCAGCATGCGGCTGATCTCGGATATCGACTGGACCGAACTGTTCGAGAGCGTCAGTCTCGTCGACGCGCGACTGCGCGCCGGCAGCGCTTTCGCCCTCATGGATTTCCCCACACGCAACCTGTACCGCAGCGCTATCGAACAACTGGCGCGTGGCTCAAGCGCGACCGAACTGGAGGTCGCCAGCGCCGCACTCAGCGCCGCAGCGGCTGCCCCCACGCACGATCTCGCGCAGGACGAGCGCGTGGACGATCCGGGCTATCACCTGATCGGCGAGGGCCGCCTGGCCCTGGAGTGCAGCATCGGTTTCAGCCCGCCGCTGGGATTGCGCCTGAGCCGATTCCATATACAGCTCGGGATCGTCGGCTATGTCGGCTCGATTCTGCTGGTGACCGCGCTGCTGCTGTCGGTCGGACTGCAAGCGCTGACCAGCGTCGGCGTTGGTGCCGGATGGCTCGCCCTGCTGGCCGTGGTTGCATTCCTGCCGATTACCGATGTGGCCACCACGCTGGTCAACCGCGTGGTGACCTGGCGCTTCGGTGCCATGACCCTGCCCGGACTGGACCTGACCACCGGCGTGCCGCAATCGCTACGCACCCTGGTCGCCGTACCCACGTTGCTGACCAACGAAGCGGACCTGCTGGAGCAGATCGAACGCATCGAGGTGCATCACCTGGCCGGCGCAGGCGGTGACCTCACCTTTGCGCTGCTGACCGATGGGCTGGATGCCGAGTCGGAAACCATGCCTGGCGATGCGCATCTGCTCGCCGTCGCCGTTGGCGCCATTGCCGCCCTGAACGAACGCTATGGCCCGGCACCTGGCGGCAGCCGGTTTCTGATCTTGCACCGTCGACGCCAGTTCAATCCCAGCGAGGGACGCTGGATGGGTTGGGAGCGCAAGCGCGGCAAGCTGCATGAGCTGAACCAGCTGCTGCGGGGCGCCACCGATACCAGCTACATGCCGTTGCCCGGTTGCACACAGCAGGTACCTACCCATGTGCGCTATGTGATCACGCTGGACGCCGACACCCGGCTGCCGCGCGATACCGCCATGCGCCTGATCGGAAAGATGGCGCACCCGCTCAATCGCCCGCGCTTCAGCGTGTCCGAACAACGGGTGGTCAACGGGTACGCGATCCTTCAACCACGGGTCACGCCATCGCTGCCGGTGGGTCGTGAAGGCTCGTTCTATCAGCGTGTGTTCTCCAGCCCTGGTGGAATGGACCCCTATGCGGCCGCCGTCTCCGATGTCTACCAAGACCTTTTCGGCGAAGGCTCCTACACCGGCAAGGGCATCTACGACATCGACGCCTTCGAGGGGGCGCTAGCCGGTCGGGTACCGGAAAACACCATGCTCAGCCACGACCTGTTCGAAGGCGTCTTTGCCCGTGCAGGGCTGGCAACTGATGTGGAGGTGGTCGAGGAGTTTCCGTCGCGCTATGACGTCTCCGGTAAGCGCCAGCACCGCTGGACCCGTGGCGACTGGCAGCTATTGCCTTGGATATTCGGCGCCCGCACCGGCACTCAGGCGCTGCCGGATATTGGCCGGTTCAAGATGCTCGACAACCTGCGCCGTTCATTGGTCGCACCGCTCACCCTGCTCGCATTGACGCTGTGCTGGCTGCTGCCTCTCCCGGCCGCGCTGGTTGGCACCTTGCTCGTACTCGTGACGATGGCCATTCCGGCCGTACTGCCAATCTGCTTTGCACTGGTGCCCGCCCGCAGCGGCATTTGCATGCAAAGCCACCTGCGAAGGCTGCGTGACGACCTGCGCCTGGCTGCCTCGCAAACAGGATTGAACCTGGCCTTTTTGCCGGACCAGGCCTGGCGCATGGTCGATGCCATCGTGCGGACGCTGTCTCGCCTATCGTCCCGCCGCAACCTGCTGGAATGGACCACCGCCGCCCAATCGGCGATCAGCCCACGCCTGAAGCTCAGCGGTTTCTATCGCGGCATGGCCGGCGGCACGGCCTTGGGCGTTGGCGCTGCGTTCTTCGCGCTGTTGATCGCTCCCGGCGCCTGGCCAGTGGTGTTGCCCTTTGCCCTGCTTTGGCTGGGTGCACCCGCGATCGCCCTGTGGGCCAGCCGCTCACCCCGCATCGCGCCCCGCCAGACGCTCGCCGAACCGGACGCCGAGGAGCTGCGCCTGATCGCTCGACGCACCTGGCGCTTCTTCGAAACCTTCGTCACGCCCGCCGACAACATGCTGCCGCCGGACAACTTCCAGGAAGACCCCAAGCCGGTCGTTGCGCGCCGCACCTCGCCCACCAACATGGGCCTTTACCTGCTCTCGGCCATCACCGCGCGTGATTTCGGCTGGGCCGGCACCCTGCAAACCCTCGACCGCCTGGAAGCGACGCTGGACAGCATGAGCCGTCTGCAGCGCCACCGCGGCCACTTCTTCAACTGGTACGCCACCGAAGACATGCGTGCACTGGAGCCGCCTTACGTGTCGGCCGTGGACAGCGGCAACCTCGCCGGCCACCTGATTGCGCTCGCCAACGCCTGCGAGGAATGGCTCGAGGTACCCACCGCCCCGAATGCACGCGCGGGGCTACAGGACACCCTGGCACTGATTCGTCAGGCGATGACCGCGTTGCCGTCCGCCAGTGGCGAGCGTGGTCGTCCTCTGTCCGAGCTGATCGACGAGATCAGCGCGCAGCTCGGCGAGGAGCAGGCACTCGATACGCTGTCCGCGACGCTCCAGCAACGCGCCGAAAAGGCCGCTCGCCTGGGCCTGGAACTCTGCCCGCCGGGTGAAGACGACGAGTCGTCCGACCTGCGATTCTGGATCGACGCATTGGGCCAGACCCTGGCCGAGCACGCTCGCGACCGCCAGCTACAAGGCGAAACGCTGAGCGATGCGCAGGCGCGCCTGCGCGAACTGTCCCGCACGACCCGGCAGATGGCACTGGAAATGGACTTCGCCTTTCTGCTCGACCCCGAACGCAAGCTGTTGTCGATCGGCTACGGACTGGCCGAAAACAGCCTCGACCCCAGTTGCTACGACTTGCTGGCATCGGAAGCGCGTCTGGCCAGCCTGTTCGCCATCGCCAAGGGTGACGTGACCACCCGTCACTGGTTCCGCCTGGGTCGCACCGCGACGCCGCTGGGCAACGGCTCGGCGCTTATTTCCTGGTCGGGTTCGATGTTCGAATACCTGATGCCCTCGCTGGTTATGCGTGCGCCGGCAGGCAGTCTGCTGGAGCAGACGAACAGTCTGGTGGTGCAGCGCCAACAGGAATACGGCAACGACCGCAACGTCCCATGGGGCGTGTCGGAGTCGGCTTATCACGCCCGCGACATGGAATTCACCTATCAGTATTCCAACTTCGGCGTGCCGGGCCTGGGCCTCAAGCGCGGGTTGGCGGAGAACCTGGTCATTGCACCCTACGCCACCGGCCTTGCCACCATGGTCGACGCGCCGGGCGCGCAAGCGAACTTCCGCCGCATGGCAGCGATGGGCGCGGTCGGCCGCTACGGTTTCTACGAGGCACTGGACTTCACCCCGGCGCGACTGCCGGATGGCCAATCGTTCGTCATCGTGCGCAACTACATGGCTCACCATCAGGGCATGACCATCGTCGCCATTGCCAACACCCTGCTGGACGGGCCGATGCGAGCCCGCTTCCATCGCGAACCGATGATCCAGGCCTGCGAACTGCTTATGCAGGAGCGCATGCCGCGTGACGTGGCCATCGCCCATCCGCGCGCCGAAGAAGTGAAGATCCGCGCTGTCGAGGGCAGCGGCGATCCGCAAGCCCTGCGCCGGCTCAACGCGGGCGCCGCCGGAGCCGCCCCTGTCACCCACCTGCTCAGCAATGGCCGCTACGCCGTGATGCTCACCGCCGCTGGCGCAGGTTACAGCCGCTGGCGCGATATCGCGGTGACCCGCTGGCGTGAAGATGCCAGCCGTGATGACTACGGCTCGTTCATCTTCCTCCGTGATACGGCAGACGGCCGCGTCTGGCCGGCGGGCGGACAGCCCATCGGCAGCGATGCGCTGAGCCATGAAGTGATATTTGGCGAGGATCGGGCCGAGTTCATTCGTCACGACAAGGACCTGTCCACCACCCTGGATGTGTTGGTGTCCGGTGAGGATGACGGCGAAGTACGCCGTGTCTCGCTCGCCAACAGCGGCCCTGAAGCTCGTGAGATCGAGCTGACCTCCTACAGCGAAGTGGTGCTTACGACGCCATCCACCGACAACGCGCACCCGGCTTTTGCCAAGCTCTTCGTGGTCACCGAATACCTGCCAGAGTTCGGCGCGCTGCTGGCCACCCGACGGCTGCGCAGCGAGGGCGAGCGCCCAATCTGGGCCGCACATTTTGCCGTGGCCGAAGGTGAAGTCGTGGCCGATCCGCAATATGAAACCGACCGGGCTCGCTTCATCGGTCAGCGGCCAAGCGTTGCGGCTGCCGCGGTGGTTGCCGAAGGGCTGCCACTGTCGAACACGGTGGGCACCGTGCTCGATCCGATCTTCGCGCTCAAATACCGGGTCAAGGTGGCGCCGGGCAAAGTCGCCCGCGTTGCCTTCTGGACCCTGGTTGCGGAATCGCGGGATGAGCTGCTCAACCTGATCGAGAAACACCACGACCGCAGCGCCTACGACCGCGCCAAAACCCTGGCCTGGACCCAGGCGCAGGTTCAGCTGCGCCATCTGGACATCAAGCCGGCTGAAGCCGCCGACTTCCAGCGCCTGGCCGCGCCAATCTTCTATGCCGATCCACAGTTTCGTGCGCCCTCGGCGGCCATTATCGAGGGCGCTGGCGCTCAGTCCGGCCTCTGGCCGCACGCGATCTCCGGTGACCTGCCCATCGTCCTGCTGCGCATCGACGATATCCAGGACATCGCCCAGGTTCGTCAGCTGCTGCGTGCCCACGAATACTGGCGCATGAAGCGTCTGGCGGTGGATCTGGTGATCCTCAACGAACACGCCAGCTCCTACCTGCAAGACCTGCAGATCGCCATCGAAACCGCCGTGCGCAGCAGTCAGTCGCGCCCGCGCTTCGGCGCTGAGCTCGCCCAGGGTTCGGTGTATATGCTGCGTGCCGACCTGCTGAGCACCGAGGCGCGTGCGTTGCTGCGCAGCGTGGCTCGCGTCTCGCTGATCGCCCGCCGCGGGCCGATCGCCAATCAGCTGACCAACCAACTGCTGGCGTCTCAGGCGCCGGTCATGCCGCCACGTCTTGCCGATCAACGATCGGCTGGCATGGCTACGTCAGCTGCCGCACGTTCCTTGGCGGCAGAGATTTCCCAGCACCTTGAGTGTTTCAACAGACTGGGCGGTTTCGACAAGGATGGCCGCGAATACGTGACGCTGCTGGAAGAGGACGCCAACACACCCGCGCCCTGGATCAACGTGATCGCCAATCCACAGTTCGGCTTTCAGGTTTCCGCGCAGGGCAGCGGCTACACCTGGGCCGAGAACAGCCGGGAAAACCAGCTCACGCCCTGGTCCAACGACCCGGTCACCGATCCCTGCGGCGAAGCCTTCTATGTGCGCGACGAGGACAGCGGTGCGCTGTTCAGCCCGACCGCACAGCCAATTCGTGATGGCGGGCTGTACGTCGCACGGCATGGCCATGGCTACAGTCGCTTCGAGCACCAGGCCGACGGCATCGCCATGGATCTGCTGGAATACGTGCCGTTGGCCGACCCCATCAAGATTTCCCGCCTGACCCTGCGCAACCTGTCGGCCGTGCCGCGCCGGTTGTCGGTCACCCGCTACAGCGAGTGGGTGCTCGGTACGGCGCGCGGCGCCAACGCGCCCTTCATCATCACTGGGCACGATGACAGCAATGGCATGCTCCTCGCCCGCAACCCCTGGAGCAGTGCGTTCCCTGGGCGCGTAGCCTTTGCCGACCTTGGCGGTAGGCATACCGGCTGGACGGCCAATCGTCGCGAGTTTCTCGGCCGCAACAGCGGGCCCGCCACGCCAGCGGCACTTCTCACGGGTGCGCCGCTATCGGGTATCACGGGCGCCGGCATGGACCCTTGCTCGGCCTTGCAGACCAATGTCGAACTGGCTGCGGGCGAAAGCATTGAAATCGTCGCCTTTATCGGTCAATGCCCGTCGGCAGAGGCAGCCCGAGCGCTGGTCGAGCGTTATCGCCATGCGGATCTGGATGCCGTGCTGCAGGAGGTCACCGAGCACTGGCGCACCGCACTGGGCGCGGTACAGGTGAAAACCCCGGACCGCACGATGGACATCATGCTCAACGGCTGGCTCTTGTATCAGACCCTGGCCTGTCGCATCTGGGCGCGCTCGGCGTTCTATCAGGCCAGCGGCGCCTACGGCTTCCGCGACCAGTTACAGGACGGCATGGCACTGACCTTCTCGCGGCCTGAGGCCACCCGCAGCCACATTCTACGCGCGGCCAGCCGCCAGTTCGCCGAGGGGGACGTGCAGCACTGGTGGCTACCGCACTCCGGTCAGGGCGTGCGTACGCGCATTTCTGATGACCGCGTCTGGCTGTCGTTCGCCACGGCGACCTATATCCAGGTCGCGGGCGATCTGGCGATTCTCGACGAGCCAGTCACCTTCCTCGAAGGGCCGCTGCTCAAACCTGGCGAGCACGACGCCTTCTTCCAGCCGATGATGGCTGGCGATGCCGCACCACTGTTCGAGCATTGCGCGCGCGGCCTTGACCAGTGCCTGGAACTGCACGGCGAACTCGGCCTGCCGCTGATTGGCGGCGGCGACTGGAACGACGGCATGAACCGCGTCGGCGAACACGGCAAGGGCGAGAGCGTCTGGCTTGGCTGGTTGCTGCTGCGCACTATCGAGCTGTTCGCGCCGCTGGCGGACGGACGAGGCACCGTGGCTGACGCGCAACGCGCCGAGCGCTGGCGTGAACACGCCGTGGCGCTCACCGATGCGCTGGAAGAAAAGGCGTGGGATGGCGAGTGGTATCGCCGCGCCACCTTCGACGACGGCACCTGGCTCGGTTCCAAGGACAGTGACGAGTGCCGCATCGACTCCATCGCCCAGTCCTGGGCCGTGCTGTCCGGCGCAGCAGACCCCGCCCGCGCGAAGCAGGCGATGGCTTCGGTGCGCAAACACCTGATCCGTGAGGACGACGAACTTGCGCTGCTGTTCACGCCACCGTTCGACAAGACCGACAAGGAGCCGGGTTACATCAAAGGCTATCCAGCGGGCCTGCGCGAAAACGGCGGGCAATACAGCCATGCCGCGATGTGGGCCATGCTCGCCTTCGCCAAGCTCGGCGACGGTGATGCCGCGTGCCGGATGTTCAAGCTACTCAACCCGATCAACCACGCGCTGACACCCGAACAAAGCCGACGCTACAAGGTGGAGCCCTACGTGGTCGCGGCGGACGTCTACGGCGTTGCGCCGCATAACGGCCGGGGCGGCTGGACCTGGTACACCGGTGCCGCCGGCTGGATGCACCGAGCTGGCGTCGAGGGCATTCTCGGTATCCGTCGTGAAGGCGAATGGTTGATCGTCGACCCTTGCATCAGCAGTCAGTGGCCAGGCTTCGAAGCTACCATCACCCTGGGCGAAACCCGCTACGCCATCCGCGTGAAAAATCCAAACCAGGCCAATAACGGCATCAAGACGGCCCTGTTGGATGAGCAGGCACTCGATTGTGCCGACGGATCCGTACGGCTCGCGTTGGATGGGCGGCGGCATCAAGTGGTGTTAACGCTGTAGAACGGAAGAATGCCTCGAACTCACCCACTCCCAGCGGTTCTCACCTCACAAGCGTGAGGACCATCGGGCAGGTTCGACCAGGCCGAAGGGATTTGGGGCCGAGCGTGGAGCATTGGGTGGGGGCGTGGCGGCTGGTCAGGTTGCGCTTCATTGGCAACGTGCAGCTTCTCGTTACCTGCAAGCTGGCTCAACCAGGAAGGTTTCAATCAGGTTTGGAAGAAATCGGCTCGAATCTAGCGATCCGGCAAGCCATTTGCACTTTGTAGTGCCCTGCTGCTCACCCAGACGGCAGGCAACAGGGTCTACGTAAATCCTGCCTGGCCGACGTAGACGCCGCCATACAGTACTCTTTTGCTTACCAGTTATAGCTAACCTTCGCCGTGACCTCGCGGCCTGGGTTGTAGTAGTCCGCGGTGCCCGAGCCGACCACGTGCTGCTCATCGAGCAGGTTGCTGATATTGATGGCCAGATCGGTGTCTTTGAGGATCTGGTAGTTGAACGCGGCGTCAAACAGGGTGGTGGCATCGCTTTTAGCGCTGTTGGCGGGATTAAAGTAATACGCGCCCGTGTAGCGCGCACCCAAACCAACGCTAATTGTCGTACCTGGCAAGTTGTAGTAGCTCCACAGTGATGCCGAGTGCTTCGGCGCCGCCTCGAACTCATTACCCTCGAGCGAAGCGCCACTGCGCAACGTTCCGCGGAGCACCTCCGATTCCATGTAGGAGTAGCCACCGATCAGGCTCAGGTTTTGGGTCAGCTCCGCCTTGGCCTCCAGATCGAGACCGCGCACACGTGACTCACCAATGGTTTCCCGTTCGATAGTGCCATTGGGCTGCACGACCGCGACGGTGATGTCTTCCTGAGTCAGATCGTAAATAGCTGCAGAGAACAGCGCGTTCATGTTCGTGGGCGAATACTTCACCCCCACTTCGTACTGCTTGCCGCGCTCTGGAGTGACGCCGATGGTTGGCGGCGCGACGGATTCCACCATGCTGACGTAGGTGGAAATTTCGTCGTTCACGATGTAGGTCAATGCCCCGCGAACAGAGTTCTCCGAGAAGCTATCCGAGGCTTTCACGTTGGTGATGTCGGTGCTGGAGAGATCCAGTGAGTCGTTGCGGATACCACCCGTAACGATAAAGCGCTCGAAGAATGACAGGTTCTGCTGCACGAAGACCGACTTGGTGGTGTAGTCCTGCTTGTTACGGCTGTAGGGGACCAGACCGACAGGGGCACCGCGGTATACGGGATTGGCGATGTCGATGGGTGAAACGCCTTGATAGACAGAACTATCCTCAGACGAGGCATCGCGATACTCCACCCCCACCATCGTGCTGCTATCAATGTTTTCAAATCGGGCATCGTACTGAAGCATCAAGTTGCCGTTGAGCTGGTCGGCTTCAGTGTCGGTACCAAAAGCATCACGATTGAGTAAGGTTCCCGTCCCCGTGCCGTTCAGGTAAACGTAGCCAAAATCATCGGTCAGCTCGCTGTAACGCAGATTGCTGCGCAGGACGAAACCATTGTCGAAATCATGAGTGAAGTTGCCGCTTAGACTAGTGCGTTCGACATCATGAAAGTTGTAATCAGGCTCGCCATAGAATTTGCTGCGGTCGTACTCCTTATATTTCGGATAACCGCCGCTGTTGGGCGTGCTGGTTGTCTTGAGGTAGTCGAGAATCACGGTCGCTGAAGTAAATGCCGTCGGCGCCCAAGTAACACCGCCCATCAAGAACTTGTTGTCGTCCTCTGAGTGGTCGTACTCACGATCGCTGTTCTGGATCTTGCCCGTGAAGCGATAGGCCAGCGTCTGATCTTCGTTCAACGAGTCTCCAACATCGATCCCGGTTTCAACATGATCATAGGATCCGTAAGTCACGTAGCCCTGGCCGAACTTGTCGAACCGCGGCTGCTTGGTAACGAAGTTCACCGAGCCACCCGGATCTGCCGGGCCAAACA
This sequence comes from Stutzerimonas chloritidismutans, assembly GCF_038562055.1. Lineage (GTDB taxonomy): Bacteria > Pseudomonadota > Gammaproteobacteria > Pseudomonadales > Pseudomonadaceae > Stutzerimonas > Stutzerimonas chloritidismutans_A. The sequence goes on from NZ_JBCFXD010000004.1 coordinate 30,303, forward strand.
AGGTGGAATTGGCACCACGGAGGATTTCGACGCGCTCATAGGCGAAGGGCTCTTCGCGGACGCCGCGCATGGAGCCCAAGGTCAAACCGTCACGGTACGTGGTGGCCTGGAAGCCGCGGATCTTGAAGTAATCGTTGCGGTCGTCAGTGCCGTAAAAGTCCGCGATGACGCCAGGCGTGTACTGCAGAACCTCTTCAGTGGTACTGGCACTGCGCTGCTCGATTTCCTTTTGGGTGACCACCGAAACCGAAGCCGGTGTGTTGAGTATGCTGGTTGGCACCTTACCGCCGACCCAAAGCTCTTGTGCAACAACCGTGCTGGCATCGTCACCGGCAGAAGCACTGGCATTTACGATGATGGGTGCAAGACGAAACGGCTCCTCACCTTTCTTTGGGTTCGCTTCCTGTGCATTCCCGCTCAAGGGAGCAGCGACCAGTGGCGCGCAGCAGAGCAATGCGGTGGTGGCACGTCGCCCAGGTGTCCATGCCTTAACAAGCCTGGCTTTGCTACCAGTCATACTTAATATCCTCAATGTCAGTGGGTGGCAGCCGCGCGCTTAATGATGGTGTTACGAGAAGGTCAAGCTTTTCGCGACAGGCGGATAGTAATCAATAGCCAATGCGATTTACACTCATTTGCGCATGAGATTATAAATTGATCCTATCCTTGCGAATTCGTACGCTGTGCTTGACAGCAAGCAAACAGGCCGATCGGCAAGTACGTTCGGCTATTCACACGCCCAGCGGCCAATCCCAAAAGCCTCTTAAGCCATTACAATGCGCGACTTTCGATTCACACCCGGTCCGCGCTCATGTCCTTGCCCCAACATCATCTCGAACTGCTCTCCCCTGCTCGGGACACGACCATTGCTCGCGAGGCCATCCTGCATGGCGCCGATGCGGTGTATATCGGCGGGCCGAGTTTCGGGGCGCGGCACAATGCAGAGAACAGCGTGGCGGACATTGCCGAGCTGGTGAAATTCGCCCACTTGTTCCATGCGCGGGTGTTCGTCACCCTCAACACCATCCTGCATGACGACGAGCTGGAAGCGGCGCGCGCGATGATCTGGCAGCTCTATGAGATCGGCGTGGATGCGTTGATCGTGCAGGACATGGGCGTGATGGAAATGGACATCCCGCCGATCGAGCTGCACGCCAGTACCCAGACCGATATCCGCACTCTGGAGCGCGCCAAGTTTCTGGATAAGGCTGGCTTCTCGCAGCTGGTACTGGCCCGCGAGCTGAACCTGCAGGAAGTCCGCACGATCAGCGACGAGACTGACGCCGCCATCGAGTTCTTCATCCACGGCGCCCTATGTGTGGCATTTTCTGGGCAGTGCAACATCTCCCACGCGCAGAACGGCCGCAGTGCCAACCGCGGCGATTGCTCCCAGGCCTGTCGCCTGCCCTACACGTTGAAGGACGACAAGGGCCAGGTGGTCGCCTTCGAAAAACACCTCTTGTCGATGAAGGACAACAACCAGAGCGCCAACCTGCGGGCGCTGGTCGATGCCGGCGTGCGTTCGTTCAAGATCGAAGGGCGTTACAAGGATGTGAGCTACGTGAAGAACATCACCGCTTACTACCGCCAGCGCCTGGACGAAATCCTCCTGGATCGCCCCGATCTGGCCCGAGCCTCCAGCGGCCGCACCGATCACTTCTTCGTGCCGGACCCGGACAAGACCTTCCACCGCGGCAGCACCGACTATTTCGTGACCGACCGCAAGATCGACATCGGCGCGTTCGACTCACCGACCTTCACCGGTCTCGCGGTGGGTGAAGTGCTCAAGGTCGGCAAGCATGATCTGACCGTGCAGACCCGCGAACCGCTGTCCAACGGCGACGGACTCAACGTGCTGGTCAAGCGCGAGGTGGTCGGCTTCCGTGCCAGCGTGGTCGAAGAGCTGAAGCAGTTCGAGGAAGACGGTCAGCAGTTCTGGCAGTACCGCGTCGAGCCCAACGAGATGCCCGTGGCGATCCGCCAGCTGCGCCCGAATCATCCGCTGAACCGCAACCTGGACCACAACTGGCAGAACGCGTTGCTCAAGACATCCGCCGAGCGACGCATCGGCGTGCGCTGGCTGGCCCAGCTGCGGGCGGACGCGCTGGAACTGCATGTGACCAGTGAGGAAGGTGCCTACGCCACGGTCTCGCTGGCCGGTCCGTTCGGCGAAGCGAAGAAGCCGGAACAAGTGCCCGGTCAGATTGCCGACCTGTTGAGCCAGCTGGGCACGACCCTCTACCACGCCGAAGAAGTTGAGGTGGACGCACCGCAGGCCTTCTTCATCCCCAACTCGCAGCTCAAGGCCCTGCGCCGTGAAGCGGTCGAGGCGCTGACCGAAGCGCGTGAATTGATTCGTCCATTGGGCAGCCGCAAGCCTGTCAGCGTGCCGCCGCCGGTTTACCCGGAAGCGCACCTGTCGTTCCTCTACAACGTCTACAACGAGAAAGCCCGCGCCTTTTACCACCGCTACGGCGTGCAGCTGATCGACGCTGCCTACGAGGCGCACGAGGAAACCGGCGAGGTGCCGGTGATGATCACCAAGCACTGCCTGCGCTTCTCCTTCAACCTGTGCCCGAAACAGGCCAAGGGGGTGACCGGGGTGCGCACCAAGGTCGCGCCGATGCAGCTGGTGCACGGCGACGAGGTGCTGACCCTGAAGTTCGACTGCAAGCCATGCGAGATGCATGTGATTGGCAAGATCAAGGGCAACATCCTCAACCTGCCGCAGCCGGGCAGCGCCAGCAGCGTGGTCGGCCACATCACCCCGGCCGACTTGATGAAGACTATCCGTAGCAAGCCGCACGCCTGAGGTAGATCATCCGAGGTTGCCAACGTGCAACCATGACAACGCTCCGCTCAGTTAAACCTTGTGAGGCCGGTCTGCAGTCCGGTACGTTCGACATGCCCGCTCCAACTGACGGGCCAGAACAATAACCGCGGCCACCCAGGCATGCCCTTGCAAGGAAACACGATGAGATCTCTGATTGCGGCTGGCATCTTGCTGGCCAGCGGCGCGGCCTTCGCCGCGCCCGCCTCCTCAGTGCTCGATGAAGCCCAACAGCGCGGTACGCTGAAGGTCTGCACGACTGGCGACTACAAGCCCTACACCTTTCTGCGCGAGGACAAGCGCTACGAGGGCATCGACATCGCCCTCGCCGAGTCACTGGCGAAGTCCTTGGGCGTCAAGATCGAGTGGGTACCAACCACATGGAAGACCTTGATGCCAGACTTCCTCGCTCAATGCGACATGGCCGTGGGCGGTGTCTCCATTTCACTAGAGCGACAAAAGAAGGCCTTCTTCAGCAATCCGATCACCGTGGATGGCAAGATCCCCTTCGTCCGCTGTAATGAGGTCGAGAAGTATCAGACCATCGAGCAACTCAACCAGCCCTCCGTGCGCCTGATCGAGCCGCCAGGCGGCACCAACGAAGCCTTCGTGCGTCGCGAGCTGCCCGAGGCGCAGCTGGAGTTGTTCCACGACAACACCGTGATCTTCAAATCCGTCGCCGATAACAAGGCCGACGTTATGATCACCGACTCGTCAGAGGCGCAGTATCAACAGCGCAACTACCCGACTCTGTGTGCGGTTAACCCCGACAAACCCCTGCAGTACAGCGAAAAGGCCTTCCTGCTCCCGCGCGGTGATGTGGCATTCAAGGCCTACGTCGATCAGTGGCTGCACCTGACCAAGGCCACTGGAGAATACCAACGCATCGCTAACGCATGGTTGGCCAAACCGAGCGAGTAAGCGTTCCGGGGCGGATTCGAGCGATCGGGTCCGCTATGCATTACACCGCTCAGCTTCCACCATCCCCGGTGCGCGAGCGCTGATCACTGAAGCACGATTGACCTCGAAAACTTACTGGCACCGATACACTCTTAATGGCACCGCGCCTTGCCGTTCCAAACGGCGCTGCCCGGATTCCTCATGACGAAGACAAGGATCGACGATGCTCATCAGGCCAGCCGTCTGGTTGTTCACTCTGCTCACGGTCGTAGCGCTTGCAGGCTGTACCACTCCACGACCGAAGCCGCCCTCGCCGCAGGAAACGCCCACCGATACGGGCGCACTGATCGGTTCAGGCAAAGCCTCGTATTACGGCAACCAGCACCACAACAAACTGACCGCCAGCGGCGAACGGTTCGACCAGAATGCGCTAACGGCGGCGCACCGCACCCTGCCCTTCGGCAAGAAGGTTCGGGTGATCAACACCCGCAACGGCAAAAGCGTGGTGGTTCGCATCAACGACCGCGGGCCGTTCGTGCGAGGACGAATCATCGACTTGTCCAAAGCGGCCTTTGAACGCATCGCCAGCCCCCGTTCCGGCGTGATCCGAGTGGACTTGGAGCGGGTCGACTGACGTCGCACAGCCAGCGATCGTCGGTCATCAAGTATGGGAATGGCCTGCCGATAGCGATGTAAGTCCACTCATCTATCGGTGCTTCCATGTTCAACGGCCAGCTCAAAAAACAACTCGAAGAACAGGCTGCAGAACTGTCTCTGCTACGACAGCTCCGCGATCAGATGGGTGCCACGATGCTGTCGATCACCCTCGATAGCGAGTTTCGGATGGTGGCGATGAATCAGAAGTTTGCCAAGACGCTCGGCTACACCGTCGAACAGCTGCAGGGCCGCCCTATGACGGACATTGTGCCGGCCTATGTAAAAAACCTGCCCTGCTTTCATAATTTTCAAGCCGCCGTGTCCAAGCTAGCGCCAGTCAGCGACGACTACCGGTTTCTGCGCACCGATGGCAGCTTGGCCTGGCTGCACATCAACTGGTATCCGATTCTGGATGCTCACGGCAAGTTGTTGCATATGAGCGGCTACGCCCGTGAAGTGACAAAAGACTTGCAGCTCGCCAAGGAGAACGAAGCGTTCATCAACGCGCTGCTGCGTTCTACCGCGGTCATTCAGTTCAATCTGGACGGCACAGTGGTCTCGGCCAACGACCAATTCCTGCAAGGCATGGGCTATTCGCTCAAGCAGATCGTGGGCAAGCACCACAGCATGTTCTGCACTCCGGAAGAAGTTTCTTCCCAGCAGTACAAAACCTTCTGGCAAACGCTAAATCGCGGCGAATTCGTTGCGAACCGCTTCAAGCGCATCGACAGCATGGGCCGGGACGTCTGGTTGGAAGCGACCTACAATCCGGTGTATGACGCCGAGGGCAAGCTTTGCAAAGTCGTCAAGTTTGCCAGTGTGGTCAGCGATCAGGTTGCCCGTGAAGAGGAGGTGCGCGAGGCCGCGAGCATCGCTTATGACGTGTCCCGCAAGACCGACACCAGCGCCGAGCGCGGCGCTGTGGTGGTCAAGGATACAGTGGCGACCATGCAGCGCATCGCCGAGGAGGTCGAGTCGGCGACTCAGGGTATCGAGGCCCTAGGTCAGCAATCGCACCTGATCAGCTCCATCGTCCAAACCATTGGCGGCATCGCTGCACAGACCAACCTGCTGGCACTCAACGCCGCCATCGAAGCGGCGCGCGCCGGTGAACAGGGACGCGGTTTTGCCGTAGTCGCCGACGAAGTTCGCCAGCTGGCCGGCCGCACCAGCGCCGCCACCGAGGAAATTGTCAGCGTGGTGCAAAAGAATCAGGCACTGGTAGATGAAGCGGTACGGGAAATGGCCAACAGCCGTGAGCAGGCAGCACAAGGTCTGTCCCTGGCCAACCAGGCCGGCGCCGTGATCGTCGAGATTCAGGACGGGGCCAAGCAGGTCGTCAGCGCAGTCGGGCGCTTTGCCAACGAATTGAATTAATCGCTTTGGGTAGAAGACCGGGTTGCGCGGCGTGGTCCCTGCGCAACCCAGTCATTCGTTTGAGTACTGCCCCGTCTCGCATCGAGTTCATGACATCCGGTGGGAGAAGCGGACCCACGGCACCTCACGTCTCTTTCTGGCCAGAGGCCATCTCGATGGGCGTTATCACTGAGCGAAGTAGGCCTGCGCCCGCTCTGCTTCGGCGGCTGTTGGCTTGTAGCTGGTCCACTGGTCACGCTCGTTCTTCTTGTAACGCACCACACCTTGCGCCACATCGAACTCGTAGAACGGATAGACCTCGCGCAGGTTGTAAAACGCAGCCGGTGCAAAGAACAGGATATCCGCGACGAGATAGCCACTGTTGAAATTGAGCGGGACGATCCCATACATCGGCGCCATACCCTCCTGGGTGGCACGGAAGCGGTACTGACCAAAGCTGGTCGCTTTATAGGTCTTGCTCACCGGGTTCTTCAGTACCAACGGCGCATCGTCGTTGATCTTGACGGCGAGGCTCGGATCGCTGGAGCGCAGCGATGTGGTTGCGGTGCAGGCGCAGAGCAATGCCGCGAGGAGCGGAAGTGCCAGGAGTTGCTTAGTATTCATCATCATTCCCTTGTAGGTGGTTGGCGCGAACGGCCTTGCCCACCCTACGCTGGGGTGTGGCGACCGTCCTTGGCGGCGCGCACTATAGGCCCGCGACGCCCGATGGCCAAGAGCCATCTACTGGGATAGAGCCTTTCCCGATCACCGGTCGCCTCGAAACACCGCTCGGCAATCCGCCGAAACTTTCAGGCCAGGCATCAGCCGTACTTACAGACCCACATTTTCACGTCTGGAGCATGTATGGCTTATCCGAAAATTCACGCGCAGAAACAAGACCGTTTGCCGGGGCTGGAAAGCGAGATGCAACCACCGGCGGAGTTCATCCGCGACAGCTACAAGGGCAGCGGGAAGCTGGCCGGCAAGGTCGCCTTGGTCAGCGGTGGCGACAGTGGCATCGGTCGTGCGGCGGCGGTGCATTTCGCCCGTGAAGGTGCCGATGTGGCAATCATGTACCTCGACGAACATGAAGACGCCCAAGATGCCAAGCGCATGATCGAAGCCGAAGGTCAGCGTTGCCTACTGCTGCCCGGCGACATCCGCGACAGCAGCCACTGCACTGATGCGGTCGAACAGACGGTGAAAAAATTCGGCCATTTGGACGTGCTGGTGAACAATGCCGGTCGCCAGGAAGTGCAGACGCGACTTGAAGACATCACCGATGAGCAGTGGGAAAAGACTTTTGCCACCAACATCCACAGCTACTTCTATCTAACCCGTGCTGCACTGGCGCATCTGAAAGCCGGTGCGGCGATCATCAATACCACCTCGATCAACTCCTTTATCGGCAACCCGATGCTGGTGGACTACACCTCGACCAAGGGCGCCATCGACGGCTTCACCCGCGCCCTGTCGCAGCAACTGATCGAGCGCGACATCCGCGTGAACCAGATCGCGCCCGGCCCGATCTGGACGCCACTGCAACCCGCCACCCTTGGCAGGCACGACCCCGAGTTGCTTGAGGACTTCGGCAGTCAGATGCCCATGGGTCGCTGCGGCCAACCCTCTGAGCTGGGTCCGGCGTACGTGTACCTGGCGTGCGAAGACTCGTCCTATGTCAGTGGCCAGACCATCCACATCAATGGTGGCAAGGTGCTGAACGGCTGAGCTGATTCTCGACCTGACCATCGTGCCGCGCCGTGCTGTCATCGCGGCCGGCACAGGCTACAACGATCCGAAGCATCGGGTAATGACCTGCTACGGAACCATCCCTCCGTCTCGCCCGCCCAATGCAGGACGGGAGCCGGTCACCGATCCGATCGAACCGCTTGCCACAATCATGAACCGCAGCCAGAGCTGCACATAAAGGTGAAGTCATGCCCCAGATTCTTCTCGCGGCGTTCGACCGCTACACCGAAGCCGAGCACGTCAAGACCGAACTCCTGAGCAAAGGTATCGCCGGGGACGCCATCCAGATTTCAGCCTCCATCAATGCCGATACCGTCGACAGCAGCCGCGTGGAAGTGGTGGGCGAGGAGCCGGCCGATGACGCCACGGCCGCCGAGAAAATGGGAAATTTCTTCCACAAGATCTTTGGTGATGAGGCCAGCAAGCACGCGGGCCGCTATCCAGAGGCCGCTCGACGGGGCTCCACCATCGTGACCGTCACGCTGGACACCGACGACGAGGTTGCGATGGTTGAGGAGCTGATGGAGCGAAACGGTGCCATCGATATCGACGAGCGCAGCGCCAACTGGGGCGAAGACGAAGCGACTCCGGTCACTGCCAGCACTGAAACACTGACCACAGGCTACCCCGACGCCACGTCCCTCAGTGTCGACGAACGCGAAGTGGACGGAACGGCCAGCGGAGATCGTGGCGCCGCAAACGGCTCGATCCCCGGCCGGGCGGAAAACGACAAGGCCGGACGGCGCGACAACACGGCTGGGCGTGTGCGGATCGTTCCGCGCTAAGGTCACTTGCCGGCTGGCGCAGGTCAGCCCCCATCTTCTTGAATAGCGGCTGACCTGACGCAACCGACCGCAACCTCCGGTCGCGTCACGGCGAGACAAACACCTCGTCGAGCAGACTGTTCATGGCCTGAAATGCCCGTTCGGCCACTTCCGGATTGAACTCGTTGCGCCCAGGCACGTTGGCGTAAGGGTCCGTGAAGGAATGCACGGCGTTGCCATAGATGTTCATCTGCCAATCCACATCGGTGGCTTTCATCTCGGCGATGAACGCATCGACCTGTTCTTTCGGCACAGCCGGGTCGTCGGCACCGTGCAGCACCAGCACGGGCGCCTTGATCTGTTTGGCGTCGTCCGGATTCGGCGTATCCAGGTTGCCGTGGAACGAGACAAAGGCGTCCAGATCGGAACCGGACCGGGCCAACTCAAGAACTGCACCGCCGCCAAAGCAGAAACCGATCGCCGCCATCTTGCCGGTATCCAGCGCCACCACCTGCTGCGACCTGAACGCCTCGACCGCAGCCTGGGCCCGTTTGCGCATCAGCGGACGATCGCCACGCACCGATGTGGCAGCCGCCTTGGCTTCATCCGGATTGGATGGCCGCACCGCCTTGCCATACAGGTCAGCCATGAACACGACGTACTTATCCCCCGCCGCGCGCGCCGCCTTTTCAGCGGAGCGCTCGGTGACGCCCAACCAGTTGGGCACCATCAGCAAGCCGGGCCGCGGCGTGGTGACCGAATCGTCATAGACGAGCAGTCCCTCATAGGTTTCACCGGCGATCTGATAGGCATGTGGCTTGACCACCACCGCCGCTTCGGCGGCACCGACCATCCCGGCCAGCGCCAGGGCAATACACGTCTTGTTCATGGAGGCGTTCCTGCTCAGTGAGACGACTGTTCAACGGTAGCGGAAAACCCAGACCGTACCGGCTGGCCTTGCCTTAAGACCATTTCGGTTTGTGTCGCCACCTTGCGAGCAGGGTCAGATCTGCTTGAGGCGATGCTGCAGTGCTAGCGCATTAGCGGTCGCCGCCCCGCTGGCGGTGTTGTCGAAAATGCACCAGCTGGCTGTGTCCGCTGGTTGCGTAGCGCTTCGCTCTGCCAGCCTCTCGGTCAAGCGGTCGAGCCAATCATCACCATACGAGGAGGAGTAGATGCGCGGCGATCCATGCAGACGGTGATAATTGAAGCCATCCCAACCGCCCGGCTCGGCCGCCGCCGGAAAAGGCGCTGGGTCAGCCGCGACCCGTGCGATTCGAGCGCTCTGAAGCACTGGCTTGGCATCAAGCCAACTCGGATGGCGAGGCTCGATCGCCACCCGCCCGTCATAACGTGCTCTCAACGAGTCGATGAATGCACGGGCGACGCTCGGCTCGTAAACCAGCGAAGGGGGCAGCTGCACCAACAGGCAGCCTAGCTTGTCGCCCAAATGGCCACACTCCTGCAGAAACTGTTCGATCAATTGATCGCAGCCATCCAGCCGCCGTTCATGGGTGATCTGCTTGGGTACCTTGACGCTGAAACGAAAACTGACCGGCACGCTTTCCGCCCACTTGGCGTAAGTCGCGGGCCGATGGGCACGGTAAAACGAGCTGTTGATCTCGACCGCGGGTAAACGAGCCGCGTACCGCTGCAGGTGCGTGCCCTCCGCTGGAAACGCCGGCCATTGCTCGCGCGGCAAGCTCCAACCGGCGGTGCCGAGCAGAACGGAGAATTTTTCGCTGGCGATACTCACCGGACCGCTCCCGTTACGTTTCGCATTCCAGCCGTCTACTGACTGAACACAGCGGCGCAGGCAGCGGGCAGGCGGCGACTTGGGCTGGCCATTGCTACGGGACGCGGGGTCGGGAGAATTGCTTTACAGTCTTCGCCCGGTGGCGGCGGTGGCTGATCGACACATTCTGGCGAACCCTCCGGACAGCGCAGACGAACATGCAAGTGTTCGTCATGAAACGGCCACGGGCGGATGCGCTGCAGCCAGGAGCGGTCGTCCCACTCACGCTCGCAGAGGTCTCGTTTGACCGCAGCGTCGACGAAGATGCGCGTCACCCGCGGATCCTGCGCGGCAAGGCGGATCAGCTCGGCGTGCTGATCGGTCCATCGTTTGCCGTCCAGTACCCCGGTGGTTTCGTCGACCAAGATGGGTTGTTCGAGGTCCTCGCGCTCGCTGCGGGCCAGCGGCGGTAGATCTAGACGGAACCAGATGTCGACGTCCAGACCGCTCTGGTGGCTAACGTGCCCATAGGACATCGGGCCGCCGCGCGGCTGCGCCATATCGCCGACGAGCATGGGCCCGATGCCAGCCCCATCCAGCCGGTGGCCAAGGTCCTGGATGTAATCAAGCAGGGCGGGATGCCCGTAGTGACGGTTACGCTGCATATCGACCGTCTGATAACCAACACCTTCGGGCGGCAGCTGTACCGCGCCGGCCAGACACGCCGCGCCGTGCTTACCGATGATTCGCGGCTCGCCGGGTAGCGGCTCGGTGACGCTGGACCAGTCTTGGTCCGCCGCGTTGACCGCGGAAACCATCCATCCGACCAGACCGCAGGCCGCCAGTACCCGCCTGCAAAGGTGACTCGACATGCTGAGGTGTTGATTGGTCATAGCGACTTCGGAGTCCTTGTATCGATCTGAATCTTGCATCACCGCTGCTGACGAGAAAGCCATTCCAGCCCAGGCCGGTAAAGCATGTCGTGCTCGCCTTCGAACAGCACCAGCTCGGTAGGCCCCGACTTCAGGTACAGCAACACATCAGCGTCCGCCTCGGCGAATTGCGGGAATTCATCGCTGCCCTTGGCCGATCGTTGGCGCAATGCATCTGGGACCTGGCGAGTCTCCATCAGCTGATCGATCTGCTCCTGAGGGATTCGATCCTCTTCCTTAGTCAGGTCGTTGAAGGCATGAAGCGCCTGCTCAGGCGGGACGGTGGTGTCGTCGATGCCATGGGCGATGAGCACGCGAACATCGCCCGCCACCTCCGGTACATAGCGACTCGGGCTGCGCTTGCGGCATTCATCGAAGGCGTTGGAGCCCTGGGTCGGCTCGCCGCCGCAGGCCTGCTCGATTTCGCCCGCATATTTTTCGCCGCGCGCCTTGTTCCACTGGTGCCAGGTCACCAGGTCATAAACCGGCACCCAAGCCGCAACGCCAGCAAACACATCGGAATGACGACTCGCCAGGTGCAGTGCATTCATCGCACCGCCCGAATAGCCAAGCAGGTAAATCCGCGACTCGTCGATTTCAGCCTGTTCTCGCGCATATTCGAGCGCGTCCTGCATGTCGGAAATGGCCAGATCGGAGGCGGTCGATTCGGGACGACCATCGTTTTGACCCCGGAAGTTCGGGTGAATGAACACCCAGTCGTTCGCAATCGCGAACTGGCCCAGCGGAATGTCGATGTTCTGCAGGTAGTCGGTGCTCCAGCTGTGCAGCACCATGAGCAGCGGCTTTTCCTTGGCTGAACCGGAGTCGTAGAACAGCGCCGCCTGCTCACTGTCGTCGGCACTGGATGGAATCTTGATGTCTTTTATCTCCGGCGTTGCTTCACGCCAGCGGGAAAGTTCGGCTATCGCCAGGCCGCCAGGATAGTTGGTAACCCGCAGGAGATTGCTGGGGTGCTTCAGATCCTCAGCCTGAACGCTTCCGACACCGACCAGCATCAGCATTCCGAGCATTAAGATGCGATTGAGCAGGTCGTCAACGCGCCATGACAGCCCCACATCTACTGGAACAGCTTGTACTGAGCAGCTGCTTTCTCCGTTGCGAAGCACCATAGCCGTTGTCTCCCGCGAGTCGGTTTCGGGGGTATAGGATTTGCGACTCCGAGCAGCCCCATACGTTCGTCTGCGAGCCGACGCATGGACGCCTGCCGTACCGCTCGTATTGCGCGGCTCGATTGTCCAAACTTGCAGCACATCTGATCAGAGAGGCGTCGATCATGCGCAAGGCCGAAGCCAAACACCGCCAAAGTTCCAGCCTTGAAAGGCTACAACGCTTCCTGAGCTGGGCGACAGAACGTCACCCCGACTTCACACCAAAGAAAAATCATCAGGAGAAGTGGTTCAGCACTTATCTCGGCCACCAACCGCCGGCGATTGGCCGCGCGGCGCGGTTGTATTGGCTCGGGCTGGACCAGGCAACCGTCGAGGCGAACCTCGAGAATGCCGAACCTGCCAGCCTGATAGGCCGCCTGCTGAACCGGGATGTGAACGACTTCAGTTGCACAGTGGATATCTTTGGTGTCGAAAAATCGCTGAATTGCGGCCCGGTGCAGAACCTGCTCGAGCCCGAGTTTGCACTGCGCATCGACGCAAGCCGCTCTGTCGATGAGTTTGAACGCCACGTGTGCGCGGCGGTGCAGACCTTGGTCCGCGACCGCCTGCATGTGCTGGAGAAGCCCTTCGCGAGCCTCAGCGATGAACAGAAAGCCCAATGTCTAGAGCGCCTGCCCGTCCGGCTGGCACGCATTGATGACTTCGCGGCGCGCGCCGTCGATATCGTCAACGAGGTCAAGCACGACCTGCGCTATGTCGTAGAGCTGCGCCATGGCGAGGTAGCGCTGGACATGCAGCGGCGCATTCCGGGCGGTCAGGGCCATGTGCTCAGCGATCAGGAAGTCGCCGAACTCAAGCGCGAAGATCGCGAAGCCATGCACGCCAAGTTCGAGATGATGATCGAGGAAGCGCAGGATTTCGACCTGCAGCTACTCGGTGAGAAGCGCCTGACCGAAGTCTTCATGATGGAGCCGAAAAAGCTGCGCCGGACCATTCGCTTCGCCCGCGAAGACAACCGCGAGAAAATGGCCTTCGCCGTGTTGCTGGAGAACAACCCGCGCTTCGTCCATTACCACAAGCTCTACGCTGCCAGGCGCATCACCCGCACCTGGACCGCCCTGCTCGGTCCGACCAACAGCGGCAAGACCTACCAGGCGATCCAGGCCATGACCGGCGTGACCCACGCCATCTACCTGTCACCACTGCGGCTGATGGCGTTGGAAAACCAGGAGCGTATCGAATCCATGGGCGTGCCCTGCTCGCTGGTCACTGGCGAGGAAGAGATCATCCGCGAGGGCGCCACCCACTACTGCTGCACCGTCGAGGAATTCGCGCGCTTCCGGCGCGAGTCATGGGACGTGGTGGTGATCGACGAAGTGCAGATGATGGCCGACTCACAGCGCGGCTGGGCCTGGGTCGATGCGCTGGTCAGTGCCTATACCCAGGACCTGATCATGACCGGCCCGGAGCTGATCCAGCCGTCGCTGAAAACCCTGTGCGACCTGTGCGAAGACCAGCTGGTAATCAAGCGCACCAAACGCCTGTCGCCAGTCGATGTGGCCCGCCGCGCGACCAACCTCAAGCAGCTGGACGCCGGCTCGATGCTGGTCGCCTTCAGCCGCAGGACGGTACTGGAACTCAAGGCGATGCTGGAGATGACCGGCAAAAGCGTCTCAGTGGTCTACGGTGCGTTGTCGCCTGAAGTGCGCCGCGAGCAGGCGCGCCGCTTTCGCGAAGGCGAGGCGGACATCATGGTCGCGACCGATGCCGTGGGCATGGGCCTGAACATGCCAGCACATACGCTGTGTTTCTACACCGATGAAAAGTACGACGGCGTCCAGAATCGTCAGCTCAAGGTCCAGGAGGTCAAGCAGATCGGCGGCCGCGCCGGACGCTTCGGCCATCACGCCAGCGGGGTCATCACCGCCCTCGACGGGCAAACGCTGCAGTCGATCAAGCAGCTGTTCCACAGCGCCGACCAACCGGTCGACCTCTCTCAATTCCAGGTGCGGCCGTCCATCGAACACTTGCAGGCCATCGCCGAGCTGATGAACGAACCTAGCCTGCTCCGGGCCTGGCTGACCTTCAACCGCAACATCAACTACGGTGACGAATTCATTTCGATCCTGCCCGACGAGCTGGCGGAGTGGATCAAGCTGATCGACGACCCCACTATCGATCTGCCGTTGCGCTGGATATTTGCCTGCACGCCAATCCGCGGAGGTCTCGACAGCCCGGCCGCCGTTTTCGCCCAGCAATGGCTGAAAAAGGTCGCGCAGGACAAAGAGATTCCATTGCCACGGCTGATCATCGATGCAGACCTGGCGACGCTGGAAAGCTCGCTGCACGTCATCGAAACCTACCTGCACCTGGCGCGCACGCTGCCGGCGCACTTTCCGGCGCTGGAGCAGGCCGAAGAGCATCGCAGTCTGCTCAATGGCGCCATCACCCGCGAGTTGTCACGACAGCGCAAGCCACGCAGTTCGGAGCGCCGCCGCGTGTCGGGCGACAACCGCAATTGCAAGGGCTGTGGCAAAGCCATGCCGATGGCTGCCCGTAAATTCAGGCTGTGTCAGAGCTGTTTTCGCGAGCAGCGCTAGACAGTTCGCAGAACCTGCCGGCCCTGCGGCTCAGCGTCCTGTTCGGGCCTGATGACTGCCCATCGCGGGTATCGAGGCTGGCCAGCAGCGGCCTCGGCCCTTAGGATGCCGCAGTCTATAGCGTGACCGGGCTCTACAGCGCCTCGTTACGGCAGCGATCACCGCAAGCCATGGAGTCAGGGCCGATGTCGATCATCCTTCAGTTGCGTAGGCAACTGGCCGCGGCTACCAGCAAATTTGGCTGGGCCGCACTATTAGTTGCACTCGTGGTGCACGCGGGCGTGTCCTATCTCGGCCTGCGCCTGTTCGCCGAAGCGCCGCTCACCGAGTTGAAGACCTTTGTCTATTTCTATCTCACCACGGCACTGACCGTCGGTTACGGTGACTTTTCGCCGCAAACCGCTGGCGGACGCATATTTGTTTCCACCTGGTTGATGATCGGCGGCATCGCATTGCTGACCGCCATCATCGGCAAAACCACCAATTCCATAATCGCAGTCTGGAGGAAAGGCATGAAAGGCAAAGGGACGTTCGCCACCTGCACGGGCCATACCGTGGTGATCGGTTGGGAAGGCGAAATCAGCGAGCGCGTCGTCGAGCTGCTGCACGAGGACGAAACCTCCAATGATCACCTGATCGTCATCTGCGACACGCTGCTCGAAGAAAACCCGATGCCAGGCAAAACCGAGTTCATCCATGGCGAGAGTCTGTCGTCCCTGGCGTTGTTGCAGCGCGCCGGAGTGAAAGGCGCCGAACGCACACTGGTGCGCACCGGCTCGGACGACCTGACGCTGGCCGTGGTGCTGACCATCAATCAGCTCAACCCGGTCGGCCATGTGGTTGCGCACTTCAGCAGCAGCGAGACGGCCCGACTTGCCCGCAGCTACGCACCGAAACTGGAGTGCACTTCCAGCATGGCCATCGAAATGCTGGTGCGTTCGTCTCAGGACCCAGGCTCCTCGGTGATCATCAACGAACTGCTCAGCGTCGGCCAGGGCGCGACACAGTATCGGCTGCTGCTACCCGAGAGCTTCGAAAGCACGGTGGGCTCGCTCTACAAGCAGTTGAAAGACCGTCACAACGCGACGCTCATCGGCTACCGCGCCAAGGACCAGACCCAACCAATCATCAACCCCGCCAATGACGTCTCAGTGCGCGGCGGCGAGCTGTTCTATATCGCCGATGCTCGACTCGCAGGCTTGGGCGACGCCAGCTGAGCATGGCATAGCGCTGAAAAGGCTTGCTCCGCCGTGCTCATTCTTCTCGGGAATCAACCGCGCCATCCCGGCTCTGATTCATACAGTCTGAACAATCGGGAGGCACCATGAGCGACCCGCACGATCTGCAACGATTCGTCGACGCCCAGCAATCGGTTTACGACCGGGCGCTGGCGGAGCTCAAAGCAGGTCACAAACAAAGCCACTGGATGTGGTTCATCTTTCCGCAGATCGCAGGTCTCGGTCACAGCGACATGGCGCGTCGCTACGCCATCAAGGATGTGGACGAGGCGGCGGCCTATGCACAACACCCGCTGCTCGGGTCTCGCCTGGAAGCGTGTGCGCAAGCGCTGCTCGCCCATGCCGAGCGGCCGGCGCGGCAGATTCTCGGCTCGCCTGACGATATGAAGCTGCGCTCGAGCATGACGCTGTTCGCCGCTGTCGCGCCTGAGCAAACCATATTCCAGGCGGTGCTCGACGCGTTCTTCGCGGCCAAGCCCGACCCCGCCACGCTGTCGCGCCTGCACCATTGAGCAGGCGCGAAGTTCAAGCGTCCTTAAATGGAGCGCAGCCAGCGCGGTAGGCTCCCTCCTTTCCGGCGAGTCCGCCGCCCTCACACCGGTGCCCAGATGAATCTCTCGCTGTTCAGCCGTTACGCTTTTCTTGTCCTGTGCATCGCCACTGCCGTGTTTTGCCTGCCCTTTCTGAATCACCCCTGGGTGTGGCCATTGTTCATCGTCACCGCACTGCTCTCACTGATTGGTGTCCGTGATCTGCGCCAATGCGAACATGCGGTGCGTCGCAACTACCCGATCCTCGGCAACATCCGCTACATGGTCGAAGGCATCCGTCCAGAGATTCGTCAGTACCTGCTCGAGAGCGATCAGGAACGTGTACCGTTTTCCCGCGCACAGCGCTCGCTGGTCTATGCGCGCGCAAAGAATCAGGTGGATGACAAACCCTTCGGCACGCTAATCGATGTCTACGAAACAGGCTATGAGTGCATCGGTCACTCGATCAGCACTGCGAGAGTCAGTGATCCCGAGACGTTTCGCGTGTCAATCGGCAGCCCTCAGTGCACGCAGCCCTACTCAGCATCGGTGTTCAACATCTCAGCAATGAGCTTCGGCTCGCTCAGTGGCAATGCTATTCAGGCGCTGAACCGAGGCGCCAAGCTCGGCGGCTTCTATCACGACACCGGCGAAGGCAGCATCAGCACCTACCACCGACAGCACGGTGGTGATCTGGTCTGGGAGCTGGGCAGCGGTTATTTCGGTTGCCGCACCGAGACAGGTGCATTCGATCCGGATCGCTTTGCCGTTCAGGCACGGGACCCGCAGGTCAAGATGATCGAGATCAAGCTTTCACAAGGCGCCAAACCCGGGCACGGTGGCATCCTGCCAGGGCGCAAGGTCAATGCAGAAATCGCTGCCACCCGCGGCGTGCCGGAAGGCATTGATTGCATCTCCCCCGCAAGCCATAGCGCCTTCAGCACACCCTTGGAGCTGATGGATTTCATCTCCCGCCTGCGCGAGCTTTCCGGTGGCAAGCCAGTCGGTTTCAAGCTGTGCATCGGTCATCCCTGGGAGTTCGTGGGTATCGTCAAGGCAATGCTGCAGAGCGGTATCTATCCGGATTTCATCGTGGTCGACGGCAAGGAAGGCGGTACAGGCGCGGCACCTGTGGAGTTCACCAACCACATCGGTATGCCTCTGCGCGAAAGCCTGTTGTTCGTGCACAACGTGCTGGTCGGCTGCAACTTGCGCGAGCACATTCGCATCGGTGCCAGTGGCAAGATCGTCAGTGCATTCGACATCACCAGCGTCCTGGCCATGGGCGCCGACTGGGTCAACTCGGCCCGCGGGTTCATGTTCGCGGTTGGCTGCATCCAGTCACAGCATTGCCACACCAATCGGTGCCCCACCGGTGTCGCCACTCAGGACCCGCTGCGCCAACGCGCGCTTGTCGTACCCGACAAGGCTGAACGGGTGTTCAGTTTTCACCGCAACACCGTGCACGCGCTGGCCGAACTGCTGGCAGCGGCCGGTCTCTCGCACCCGGCTGAACTGGGCCCGCACCACCTGATCCGGCGAGTCAGCTCGACAGAAATCAAGCTGTTCTCGCAGCTCTACTATTTCGTTCAGCCCGGTGCGCTGCTGGCGAAAAAGATCGACAGCGAATTCTTCGCCAGAATCTGGAGCATGGCCCAGGCGGACAGCTTCGAGGCCATGCCGCAAAAAACCGAGCGTGGCGCTGCGCAGGTCGAGGAGCCACTGATCAGCTAACCCCTCCTACCGGTTTCTCCGCCAGCCTCCCCAGCGTTGCGGGCCGACAGCATCGATGACCGCGCGAGGATTGGCCGGGAGGCTACAGCAGCCAGCGCGCGTTCTAATCGGCCAAGGCCCGCCAAGCCCATCATCGACCCGCCAGAATCCTGCCACTCTTTAAAGGCAGGCGTGCTTTCGTCAGTTTTCCGCTGAAATGTTCAGCTTTTTACTTTGACAGCCCGAGATTTTGACTTTAAGTTTTCGATTCCGAACATTTCCGAACCCTCGCAGTATTCGGATCATAAAAACAACAGCCCTACAAAGAGGTTCTGTGCATGAGTAACCCGTCCACCCCGACGCTTCGGGGGCAATGCATTGCCGAGTTTCTTGGCACCGCTCTGTTGATCTTCTTCGGTACCGGCTGTGTAGCCGCACTCAAGCTCGGCGGCGCAGACCTAGGCCTCTGGGAAATAAGCATTATTTGGGGTGTCGGTGTCAGCATGGGTGTGTACCTTGCCGCCGGTGTATCAGGCGCGCATCTGAACCCCGCAGTCTCCATTGCGCTCTGGCTGTTCGGCACATTCGAACGTAACAAGGTCCCTGCCTACATCCTCGCCCAGACCGCAGGCGCCTTCTGCGCCGCTGCGTTGGTTTATGGTCTTTACAGCAGCCTGTTTTTCGATTTCGAACAGGCGCAGCAAATAACCCGCGGCAGCGTCGCCAGCCTGCAGCTCGCATCGGTATTTTCCACCTACCCGCACCCGTCGCTGTCCATCGGCCAGGCGTTTCTGGTGGAAGTGGTGATTACCGCTATCCTGCTGGGGATGATCATGGCGCTGACCGATGACGGTAACGGCCTGCCTCGCGGCCCACTGGCGCCCCTGCTGATCGGCCTGCTGATTGCCGTGATTGGCGGCGCGATGGGTCCGCTGACCGGTTTTGCGATGAATCCGGCGCGGGATTTTGGGCCAAAGCTGATGACATTTTTTGCCGGTTGGGGCGAAGTCGCGTTCACGGGCGGACGCGACATTCCGTATTTCCTAGTCCCGCTGCTCGCTCCGGTGCTGGGTGCCTGCATTGGCGCAGCCGGTTACAAGGCGCTGATCTGCAAGCATCTGCCGGGCCTGGGAGGCGCTGCGTGCGCCGTCCCCGAGCCTGAGCCCGAGGCCGCCCCCTTCACCAAACACGATGTCACTGCCCACGAAGCTCGTTAAGGAATCGACACCATGAGCAATCAGAACAACAAGCAATTCATCGTCGCCCTTGACCAGGGCACCACCAGCTCCCGCGCCATCGTGCTCGACCGTAATGCCAACGTGGTGACTATCGCCCAGCGTGAATTTGCGCAGATCTATCCGCAACCGAGCTGGGTCGAGCACGACCCCATGGAAATCTGGGCGACCCAGAGCGGCGTGTTCGTCGAGGCGCTGGCGCAAGCCGGGATCACCAATGAACAAGTTGCCGCCATCGGCATCACTAACCAGCGCGAAACCACCATCGTCTGGGACAAGGTCACAGGCCGGCCGATCTACAACGCCATCGTCTGGCAGAGCCGCCAGAGCACGCCGATCTGCGACCAGCTCAAGCGTGACGGTATGCAGGATCACATCCGCAAGACCACCGGCCTGGTCATCGACCCTTACTTCTCCGGCACCAAGATCAAGTGGATACTCGACCACGTCGAGGGCAGCCGTGAGCGCGCCCGTCGTGGCGAACTCTTGTTCGGCACCGTGGACTGCTGGCTGATCTGGAAGATGACCCAGGGCAAGGCGCACGTGACCGATTACACCAACGCTTCGCGCACCATGCTTTACGACATCCACAAGCTGGACTGGGACCCAGTGATGCTGGAGACGCTGGATATCCCGCGTGAAATGCTGCCGGAGGTGCGGTCCTCGTCCGAGGTCTATGGCCACGCCTATCTCGGTTCCGGCCAAAGCACTGGCATCCCCATTGCCGGCATCGCAGGCGACCAGCAAGCGGCGCTGTTCGGCCAGATGTGCGTCGAGCCAGGCCAGGCGAAGAACACGTACGGCACCGGTTGCTTCTTATTGATGAACACCGGAACCAAGGCCGTGCAGTCCGAACATGGCTTGCTCACCACCATCGCCTGCGGGCCGAAAGGTGAGGTGAACTATGCACTGGAAGGCGCCATTTTCAACGGCGGCTCCACGGTGCAGTGGCTGCGCGACGAGCTCAAAGTGATCAACGATTCACTCGATTCTGAATACTTCGCCACCAAGGTTCAGGACAGCAACGGCGTCTACCTCGTACCGGCATTCACCGGCCTTGGCGCGCCCTACTGGGACCCACGTGCCCGTGGCGCCTTGTTCGGTCTGACGCGGGGTGTAAAGGTCGACCACATCATCCGCGCCGCGCTCGAATCCATCGCCTATCAGACCCGCGACGTACTCGATGCCATGCAGCAGGATGCCGGCGAGCGCCTGCGTTCACTGCGTGTGGATGGCGGCGCAGTGGCGAACAATTTCCTCATGCAGTTCCAGGCCGACCTGCTCGGCACCCAGGTCGAGCGCCCGGAAATGAAGGAAACCACCGCTCTCGGTGCTGCCTACCTGGCGGGTCTGGCAACTGGCTTCTGGAGCAGCCTGGATGAGTTGCGCAGCAAGGCCACAATCGAGCGCGTATTCGAACCTGCCTGCGACGACGAGAAGCGTGAGGCCCTTTATAAAGGCTGGAAGAAGGCGGTGGGACGCACCCGCGACTGGGAAGAGGAATAACCCCAGCGCACAAGCGCCCCATGCATCGCGCCCGGCCCGGTCCTGAACCGCGCCGGGCGCGCCTATTCGCAAACGAACAATTCTTTAATCAAACCCCAGACTGCGGCATCCTTCACGGCATATCGACAAGAAGGAAGCCTCCATGAGTCTGGCCCCACGACAGCAGAGCATTCTCGACCTGGTCCGCGAGCGCGGCTACGTCAGCATCGAAGAGCTGGCGCAACAGTTTGCGGTGACGCCCCAGACCATCCGCCGTGACATCAACCAGCTCGGCGAGGCCGGCCTGCTGCGCCGCTACCACGGTGGCGCCGCCCACGATTCCAGCGTACAGAACACCGCTTATACCCAGCGCGCCCGGCAGATGCGTGACGAGAAACGGCGCATCGCCGACGCCATGGCCGCACACATCCCTGACCAGGCGTCGCTGTTTATCAACATCGGCACCACCACCGAAGCCATTGCGCACGCCCTGCTCAACCACCGCGACCTCAAGGTGATCACCAACAACCTGCACGTGGCGAGCATCCTCAGCCCCAAGGAGGATTTCGATGTACTGATCGCTGGCGGCAACGTGCGAAGCGACGGCGGCGTGGTCGGTCAGGCCACCGCGGATTTCATTGGGCAGTTCAAGGTCGATTATGCGCTGATCGGCATCAGCGGGATCGATGAAGACGGCACCCTGCTGGACTTCGATTACCAGGAGGTTCGGGTCTCACAAGCCATCATTCACAACGCGCGGAAGGTCTTTCTTGCTGCAGATTCGAGCAAGTTCGGCCGCAGCGCCATGACCCGCCTCGGCTCGCTTGAACAGATCGATATGCTGTTTACCGAGGCCCAACCACCGGAAGCCTTTCTGGCCTTGCTGGCGCAGCATGATGTGAAGCTGGAAGTCACTGACTGAGCCACTCTCTAAGGGCGGGCCGGCGCAATGCCGATACCCGCCGCGCCCGCGGCTAGGAATGTTCACGCCTCGCCTGCACCACGCAGCCCCAAGCCCGAACCCAATCCCGACGCCAATTTCCCCTAGCGCTGGGCATTAGCCAATACCTGCAAACAGCGCCTCCGTCACGGTGGGCTAAAGCCCACCCTACCTTTGTGAATCAAAATCACCTCCTGCAGTCGTTGCCGTTAAAAAGGGCGCAGGCCAGCTGAAACTGTTGGCCAAATGATGGAATGCCAGTACCAATCGGCAGTTCGTATAGGTTCGATTATTTTCTTTTGATATAAGAAATGAACATTCACCGTAGAGCGACAAGCTCTTCTGCGCTAGGATGTTCATATTCGAAAATAAATGTTCGTTCCTGAGGAGGATGCCGTGAGCGAGACCGTCTCCGAGCTGTACGACATTGCCGTGATAGGCGGTGGGATCAATGGTGTGGGTATCGCTGCTGATGCAGCCGGTCGCGGCCTGTCGGTGTACCTGTGCGAGCGCGATGACCTGGCCAGCCATACCTCCTCTGCGAGCAGCAAGCTGATCCACGGCGGCCTGCGCTACCTTGAGCATTATGAATTTCGCCTGGTACGGGAGGCTCTCGCCGAACGCGAAGTGCTCTTGGCCAAAGCGCCCCACATCGTCAAGCCGATGCGCTTCGTACTGCCGCATCGTCCGCACCTGCGTCCGGCCTGGATGATCCGCGCTGGCCTGTTCCTGTACGACAACCTGGGTAAGCGCGAAAAGCTCCCAGCGTCGCGGGGGTTGCGCTTTGGCTCGGAGAGCCCGCTCAAAGCCGAGATCAAGCGCGGTTTCGAATATTCCGATTGCTGGGTCGACGATGCGCGGCTGGTGGTGCTCAACGCCATGGCCGCGCGCGAGAAAGGCGCGCACATCCACACCCGGACCCAGTGCCTGAGCGCCAAGCGCGCCGCCGGCATTTGGCACGTCGAGTTGCAGCGACAGGACGGCACTCGGTTTTCCTTGCGCGCCAAGGCACTGGTCAATGCGGCAGGGCCCTGGGTAGCGCAGTTCATCAGTGACAAGCTGCAGCAGCGTTCGCCCTACGGCATTCGGCTGATTCAGGGCAGCCACATCATCGTGCCCAAACTGTACGAAGGCGAGCAGGCGTACATCATGCAGAACGAGGATCGGCGCATCGTCTTTGCCATTCCCTATCTCGACCGTTACACCATGATTGGCACGACCGATCGGGAGTACCGGGGCGACCCGGCCACAGTCAGCATCAGCGAAGAAGAAGTCGCCTACTTGCTGGGTGTCGCCAATACGCACTTTCGCAAGCAGCTCAAGGCCAAGGACATCCTGCACAGCTTTGCAGGGGTCAGGCCCCTGTGTGATGACGAATCGGATAACCCCTCCGCCGTCACCCGTGACTACACACTGTCGCTGTCGGCAGAAGAAAAGCAGGCGCCGCTGCTTTCCGTTTTCGGCGGCAAACTGACCACCTACCGCAAGCTGGCCGAGTCGGCGATGGCTCAACTCAAGCCCTACTTTCCCCGCATGGGCGAGAGTTGGACAGCCAGTGCCCCGTTGCCGGGCGGCGAAGGCATGAGCACGGCCGAGGCGCTCGCTGACGAGCTGATGACCGAGATCACAGGCATTGATCGACCGCTCGCCAAACGCTGGGCGACCCTTTACGGCAATCGGGTTTGGCGCATGCTCGGCGATGCCCGCTCGCTCGATGCGCTGGGAGAGAACTTCGGCCAGCATCTATATGCACAGGAAGTTGATTATTTGCGTCGTGAAGAGTGGGCCACTCAGGTCGACGACATCCTGTGGCGCCGCAGCAAACTTGGCCTGGCATTCACTGCGGATGAACTGACCCGCCTGCAGCACTATCTGCAAGCACAGATGAGCAGGGCGACCGACGTAAACGCTGCCTGATGGCTACGACGTTTCGAATCGCCTCCGATTGCGGTAGGCTCAGCGACTTCTCAAGACGGAGTAACTCCCCATGGCCCGAGCCACTGCCCGCCACATCCTGGTTCCCACTGAAGAAAAGTGCAACGAGCTGAAAGCTGCCATCGAAGGCGGCGCCGATTTCGCTCAGGTTGCCAAGGACAATTCCACCTGCCCCTCGAGCCGCCAGGGCGGTGACCTGGGTTCGTTCGGTCCTGGCCAGATGGTCAAGGAATTCGACACTGTTGTGTTCAGCGCCCCGCTGAACCAGGTGCAAGGTCCGGTGAAGACCCAGTTCGGTTATCACCTGCTGGAAGTGACCAGCCGCCAAGACTGATCCTGCTGTCCCCGCGCATCTTGAGCGGGGGCACCCAGGCCGCTCAGCCATCGATGCGTCGAGCGGCTCTCTTCCAAACCGTACCTCCCCGCTTCAACGTGAGTCCGATCACGCCTCCAGACGGAAACGCCCAGTCAGAGCTTTGAGTCCGTTCATGCTCTGCATGATGGTGTTGCCTGATGCCGCGGTGTCGTGGGTGGCGCTGGCCGCCTGATCGGCTACCTGAGCGATACGGGTCAGCGACTGGTTCATGTCCTCGGCAACCTGCGACTGCTCCTCAGCCGCCGTCGCGATCTGGTTGGTCATGCCGCGAATGGTCTGCACCGCACCAACGATCTCGCCCAAGGCATGTTGCGCCGCTTCGATCTGGGTAAGCGTCGTCGAGCTGCTCTGGCGTGAAGCATCCATGGCATCGCCAGCACGGGTGGCCTGGCTCTGCAGGCGCTCGACCAACACACTGACCTCCTTGGCCGAGTCCTGAGTGCGACTGGCCAGGCTGCGTACCTCGTCTGCAACCACGGCAAAGCCGCGGCCCTGCTCACCTGCTCGTGCAGCTTCGATGGCAGCGTTGAGCGCCAACAGGTTGGTCTGCTCGGCGATGCCGCTGATCACGTTGAGCACCTTGCCTATCTCATGGCTGTCCTGCACCAACTGCTGCATCACACCGGCCAACCCATCGACATGGCCAGTCAAGGCGCGGATGGCAGTGACCGATTCATTCATCACCGCATTTCCTGCGCTGGTTTCCTGTTCGGCGAGATCCGCCGCACTGGCCGCTTCGACGGTGCTCCGCGCCACTTCCTGCGAGGTGGCGAGCATCTCGTTCATGGCGGTGGCGACCTGGTCAATCTCGGCCTGCTGCGCCTCGACGTTGCGCGCACTGTCGCCTGCCAGATTCGCCATGCGTACGCACTGTCCATCAGCTTCATCCGCGGCCTGACGCACGCCACTAATCATCTCGCCGACCTGCACCAGCAAGCGGTTGTAGGCAAGGGTGATCATGCCGATTTCGTCGTCAGCATGGCGTACCTGCAGCGGCGCGGAGAAGTCACCCTGACTGACCTTTTCCAGCCGGCGACGGAGCTCATCTACTTGCAGCATCAGCCAGTTCATGCCGGCGACCCTTCCGAGAATCACCAGAAACAGGATGCACAGCGTCGAGGCCATAGCGACCCAGAGTTGCTGTGAAGCACTGCGATTGGCCTCGGCAGAAATCAGCGACACCACTTCGTTAGTAGCAGCAAGCAGCTCATTTGCATCGGCCGCAACCGTGTTCAGGTCAATTGTCCGACCTGCTGCCAACGCCTGCACCTCGGAGCGATAGCGTTGCCAGATCTGGTCGACGCGTGCCAGAGCCTGCTTGCCGCTGGCCAGCTCCACTGGGGCGATGCCCTGGCTGCCGTCACCATTGAGCAGCAGACGGTGCGACTGTTCGAAGCGCTGAATGGTCTTTTCCACCTCCGCAGGCCCACCGATGCCTTGGGATGCCAACAGCGCCTCTTTCATCATCTTCTGGCTAAGCATGCGCTGGGCGCCGGCCATGTCGATCTGGCTGGCGTCCTTGCTGGACATGAACAGGACCCCAGCGGTCAGTGCCGCGCAGAGAAAGATCAGGCTGTAGGAAAAGAAGAATTGCTGGTTGATGGTACGCAGACCCAATCCGCGTAATACAGACTGGATGACGTTCGCCAAGGTGCTGGTCATAGGTGTATCCAACTACAGAGAAGGTAAAGCGCTGCCATCACTCGACGGCGTCGCAGTTACCCACTTCTCGGCTGTAACAGGAGCAACTTGATAGCCATCGATCATCTTTCTGAAAGTCCCGTCATACGGGCGTTTGATCCATTCACGAACGCTCATGAGTCGAGCCGACATGCACTGACCCAGATCAATTAAATAGCGTCGAATTGACACATATTTGGCCAACCGAACGCCGCATAACGACTATGGTCAGGTAATGGCAGGGCTACTTGTCTGGCACCCATTTTTTCATCGAGGACTCGTCATGTTTCATGTAACCCGCATTGGTGACAACCGCATCGACGTGGATTTCTCCGGCAAACTCGACAGCAGCGAGATGCGCTTCGCACTCGACGAACTGATGCGAAAATCAGAGGGCATCAGCCACGGCCAGATGCTCTATCGCATCGGCGATTTCGATATACCGACCCTGGGCGCGATGGGTGTCGAACTGGCGCGAATCCCCCAGCTGTTCCGCTTCATCCGCCGCTTCGATCGCTGCGCGGTAGTGTCCAACAAGGACTGGCTGCGCAGGGCCAGCGAGATCGAGGGTGCGCTGTTCCCCGGCCTGGCCATCAAGGCCTTCGACGAGAACCAGAACACCGAAGCGCATAACTGGCTGGAGAGCCAGAACTGACCACGCTTTCTCGACAGCCCGCTAGCGGGGCGTACCGAACACCTGGGTCCAGTAGCTACCGGCGGCGCTGGACTTGTCGATGGCGTAGGCCGCGCCCATCTCGGTGAAATCCGGATTCATGATGTTGCTGCAATGCCCGGGGCTGGCCAACCAACCCGCCATGACCTGATCCGCCGACCCCTGCCCCGCCGCGATGTTCTCGCCGATACGCTGCCAGCTGTACCCGGCGCGTTTGGCGCGGTCACTGACCAGGCTGCCATCCGGCGCCCGATGGCTGAAGAAGTCTTGCTTGGCCATGTCGCGGCTGTGCGCCAGAGCAGCATCAGCCAGTTCGCCGTTCCAGCTCAATGCAGGTGCCGCCTCGAAGGCCTGACGACCACATTTGCGGGGTTGTGTTCTCGCTTCATTGACGCGCCGCAGAATGCTCTTGCCAACCTGCTGCCAGTCGCCAAGGTCCGGAGATAGCAGTGGCTTGGCCAGCAGCACCTGCCAGGTATTGCCCTGACGGGACACCCCGATTTCGGCGAACTCATGGCTGCGCAGGGGTGCGCAATATCGCTGCTTGAGGGCTTGCATGGCGCTTTGCGCATCGGCCGGCCCCGAGACAGAGATGGCTTGCAGTTTGGATGGCCGATAACCGGCTTCCTGCAACGCCTGCTGCAACTGCACCCCGCTGGTGGCGGGTGCCACTGCCAGCGCAGCATTAGGCGCCAGTGGCCCGACCGCCTGGGCTTCGCCGCTTCCGCAGGCTTCCTCGGCCTCACGAAATTCATTGATCAAGCCGATCAAGGGATCGGATTCCTGCGCATGCGCCAGGCACGCCAGGCTCGTTGCCAGGATCAGCAGAGCACCAGCCACCACACGGGTTGGCGCACCGCCTGCTGAGGATGCGGCTGGAGTCGGGATAAGCGGGGTCATGGGTCACCTGTCTGTTTGCGATTAAAGATGCTGACCACGAACCGCGGTGGGCGATCCACTCCGGCGCTCTGCCAAAACTGTAAGGTTGTCTAAGACCACTAAGATTGCCAGCGAAGATGCGATGATGCACAGCGCAGCCGAACTCCGACCCGCACCCCTGACTATCTCATGACCCTTTCTGATTTCCTGCTGTTTGCCCTGCCGGCGATCTTCCTCACCGGCCTGTCCAAAGGCGGTTTCGGTGGCGCCCTGGGCGGTATCGCCGTACCGCTGCTGGCGCTTGCGATATCGCCGAAACAGGCCGCCGCAGTAATGCTGCCGATTCTTTGTCTGGCCGATGCCGTGGGCCTCAAGGCCTATGTTGGGCACTGGGACAAGGCGAATCTTAAGGTGATGATGCCGGGCGCGTTGATCGGCATTGCGCTGGGCTCGCTGACCTTCGGCATGCTCGACGAACGCATGATCGGCCTGATGATGGGCGCAATCGCTGTTGGCTTCGTACTGCTGGGGCTGATCACCAACAACGACAAGCCGCGACCGCTGCAACGCGGTCGCGGCACCCTGCTCTCCTCGCTTGCCGGCTTCACCAGTTTTGTCGCACACGCCGGCGGCCCGCCGATCATGATGCACCTGCTGCCGCAGCAGCTGGACAAGCTGCGCTACGTGGCGACCATCAACTTGTTCTTCCTGATGACCAATGCGATCAAGCTGATTCCCTACGCCGCACTCGGCCAGTTCAGCCGCGAAAACCTGCTGCTCAGCCTGACGCTGGCGCCGGTGGTGCCGTTCGGCGTCTGGGCCGGACTCTGGCTGCACAAGCGCATTGACCACAAGCTGTTCTACCGGATCGCCCGCCTTGGGATGCTCCTGGCCGGGTTGCAGCTGATCTACAAAAGCCTCTGACACGCGTACCGGGCACGACCGGCCGCCGGGTTTTCTGAACGTTCGCCACCCTGCCCAGTCGGATTTAGTGAACCCATTGCAAAGGAGTCATCCTCATGCTGAAGTTTCTGGGCAGCACAGTAGGCATCATCTTTCTGATCGGTCTGTTGGTCGTGATCGGCTTGTTCGCGCTGATTTTCTAACGCCAACGAAAGACGATTGCATTGCAACCACGGTGCCTCGGTACGCACAACGGCACGTTGCAAGATTCATGAACAGGCCGCCGCCACCCGGCGGCTTGTTCGTTTCCGGCCCCTGCCCATCGAATGTTGATGATCACCATGTCTTCTCGCCTCGCCAACCCGCTTCCTGCCCTGCTACGTCCGCTCGCCCTGCTGGCGCTGCTTTGCATGTCGATGCTGCCAACAATGCATGTGTGGGCTCAGGAGGGCGTGGCAACCGTGCGCTTGGATGGCCGCGCGCTGTTCCGTATCGGCCCCAGCCAAGAACTCGAAGCGCGGCCACGGGCACGGCAGATCGAACGGCAATTGGCGGCCGTATTGGAGACGCCAAAGGGCATCACCCGGGCGCGCATTGAGCCAACCGAGTCGGAGGAAGATGAAGGGCTGCAGATCAGCGTGGCCGGCCGCCCGCTGATGGTGGTCTCGCCGGCCGATGCCGAAGCCAACGGCCTGCCGCTCGACCGGCTGGCCCGCGACTGGGCCGCGATACTCGACCGGGCTCTGGTAACGGCTGCCAAACGCCGGGATTCAGACCGTGGACGGTTCTTGACCTCGGTGCAGTCCAGCGTCGAAAACGCCTTTGCGCGCCTGGTCGAATCAGCGGTCAATATCATTCCGCGCGTACTGGCCGCCCTGCTGGTCCTGCTGTTGTTCTGGGGGCTGGCCACCGGCGTTCGTGCTCTGATGAAAAAGATCGTGGGTCACCTGGCGAATGATCTGACTGTCGAGAATCTGGTCCGGCAGGTGAGCTACTACGCGGTCTGGGTGCTCGGCATCATCGTCGCGGCGAGTGCTTTTGGCCTGGAGCCCAGCACCCTGGCCACCGGCCTTGGCCTGACCAGTCTGGCGCTGGGCTTTGCCCTGAAGGACATCCTCTCCAACTTCGTCAGCGGTCTATTGATCCTGACGCTGCGACCGTTCCAGCTCGGCGACCAGATCATCATCGGGGAAACCGAGGGCAGCGTGGAGCGCATCGAGCTGCGCGCGACCCAGATCCGCACCTACGACGGGCGCCGCGTATTGGTCCCTAACGCCGAGACCTTCACTTCGCGCGTCACCAACAACACGGCGGCGCCGATCCGCCGCGGCAAGGTGGTCTGCAAGCTGTACTACGGCATCGACATCGAGGCCATCAGTGCCGTGATGCGTGACGCCGCCCAACAGACGCCCGGTGTGCTGGCCACTCCGCACGCCGAGGTCCTGCTAAACGATCTAGGCGAAAGCCAGCTGGTCTTCGACGTGCTGTTCTGGTGCGACTCGCGCCGCTCGGATTTCGTCACCACCGCCTCGGAAGTACGCAAGGCGCTGGTCACCGCGCTGCGCTCGGCCGGCATCGCGCTGCCGGATCAGGCGCAGCAACACATTGTGGTACATACGCCGAAAAGCTGATCGCCGCTCCTCGTGTCATCGAGCGCTGCTGCATAAGCGCGTGAAGACAGAGCCGATCCCATCCCAGCCGCGCGCTCCTGAGCGCCGCCACGCCCTGATTTCGTTCCGACCACGAACCGAAACGGGCGATGAACCGGAACCGCACCAAGGTAACCGCGGTCGAGTGTAGGTCGGCGCGCTATACCGCGGCGCAGACGGTGCACGAGCCAAAAGGTCAAACTGAATGAGGCAGTTCCTACAAAACGCGGTGCTGGTGGGCGCCCTGTCGCCTCTACTGGTGGCCTGCTCCGATGACGATCAAGGCCAACAACCGGCCCCACCACCGCCCGAGGTGGAAGTCATAACGGTCGACCCTCGGCCGATCCCCAACATCATCGAGCTTCCAGGACGTGTCCAGGCTGTGCGCATTGCCGAGATTCGCGCTCGGGTCAACGGCATCATCCAGAAGCGGTTGTATGAGGAAGGCACCGACGTCGAGGTTGGAACGCCGCTGTTCCAGATCGATCCGCGAGAAATGCGCGCCAACCTGAAGGCCGCCAAAGCCGCATTGGAACGCGCAGAGGCAACAGCCTTGAACGCCGCACAGGATGTCAGGCGCTACAAAGGCCTGGTCGCCAAACAGGCCATCAGCCAGCAGGAATACGATACCGCGCAGGCGACTTTGCGCACGGCCAAGGCGGACGTATCGCAAGCCGAGGCTAACGTCCAGTCGGCTGAGCTGGATCTGGAATACACCACCGTCGAGTCCCCCATCGAAGGCCGGGCAGGCCGCGCTCAGGTCACCGAAGGTGCGCTGGTCAGCGCCAGCGAGGGCACCCTGCTGACCACCGTGGAGCAATTCGATCCGGTGTATGTGAACTTTGCTCAGTCCAGCTCCGATCTGTTGCGGATTCGTGCACAGCTCGCCTCCGGCGCACTGAAGCTACCGGAGGACGGCCGGGTCGAGGTCGAGCTGATCCTTGAAAACGGTGCCAAATACCCACAGTCCGGGTACGTCAACTTCTACGCCATGAGCATCGATGAGACCACTGGCACAGTGGCTGTACGTGCCGAATTCCCTAACCCGGACCGCCTGCTCCTGCCCGGTCAGTTCGTGAGGGCCAGGATGAATGCCGGCACCCGCGCGAATGGCGTGCTGATTCCGCAGCGAGCCGTCATGGTCAACGACCAGGCGGCGCGGGTCCTGCTGGTCGGCAACGACGACAAGGTGGCCTCGCGAGAAGTCGAGCTGGGTGAATTGCAGGGCAGCGACTGGGTCATTCGTGATGGCCTCGAGGCCGGCGACATAGTTATCGTCGAAGGCGGCGGCAGCGTCCGCAACGGCGCACCCGTGAGAACCGTCCCCTTCGAACGTGAAGAGCCGCCAGAGCCAACCGAGCCGTCGGCCTCTTCCGAGTCCGCACGATGACCCCTGCGTTCTTTATTCGTCGTCCGGTATTCGCCTGGGTCATCGCGCTGGGCATCTTGCTCGGCGGTGTCTTGGCCCTGCGTTCACTGCCGGTCGAGCAATACCCGAGCATCGCCCCACCTGCGCTGCGCATCGCGGTTACCTATCCCGGCGCTGACGCGTCGGTGCTGGAAACCAACGTGACCCAGGTGATCGAACAGGAGCTGAACGGCGTCGAAGGCTTCCTCTACATGGATTCCTCGAGCCGCTCCAACGGTAGCGCCTCGATCGAGCTGACCTTCGAGGCCGGTACCGACATCGACATCGCCCAGATGGAAGTGCAGAACCGCCTGAGCCGGGTCGAGCAGCGCTTGCCGGAGGAGGTTCGTCGCCAAGGCATCCAGGTTTTCCAGGCTTCGCGGGACTTTCTGCTGATTATCTCGCTGTTCTCCGAGAACGGCACCATGAGCACGCTGGAGCTGGGTCACTTTGCCACCACCCGCGTACTTGATGAGTTGCGCCGCGTGCAGGGCGTCGGCGATATCCGCGAGTTCTATACCGCCTATGCCATGCGCATCTGGCTCAATCCGGACCGACTGGCGAGCTTCGGCCTGTCCGCCGCCGACGTGCTGGCTGCAGTGCAGGAGCAAAACAGCCAGTCGGCCGGCGGAGCCCTCGGCGACCTGCCACTGGCGGAAGGCATCGAGATCAACGCACCGCTGGAAACCCGTGGTCGCTTCAGTACGCCTGAAGAGTTTGCCTCGATCATCCTGCGGGCGACGCCGGACGGCTCGGCGATACGGCTGCGCGATGTCGCGCGGGTCGAACTCGGCGCACAGAACTACACCTCGCGTAGTGAGCTCAATGGTCAGCTGGCCGCGGGGCTCGCCGTCCAGCTGTCCCCGGGGGCGAACGCACTGGATACAGCCGCAGCGGTCAAGCAACGGATGCGCGAACTGGCCGAAGGCTTTCCCGAGGACGTCGCCTGGACGGTGCCATTCGACTCAACGCCGTTCATCTCATCATCGATCCAGCAGGTGGTGGTGACTTTGCTCCAGGCGATGGCCTTGGTCGTGCTGGTGATGCTGTTGTTCCTGCAGAACTGGCGCACCACGGTGATTCCCACCATCGTGATCCCGATCACCTTGGCGGGCACCTGCCTCGGGCTCTGGATCGCTGGATTCTCCATCAACCTGCTGAGCCTGTTTGGCATGGTGTTGGCGATCGGCACCCTGGTGGACGATGCCATCGTGGTGGTGGAAAACGTTAAACGGATCATGGACGAAGAACAGCTGCCGCCCTATCAGGCGACAGTCAAGGCCATGGAGCAGGTCACCGCACCGATCATCGGCACGACCCTGGCGCTGATCGCCGTGTTCGTGCCGCTGGCATTCTTTCCGGGCTCAACCGGCGGCATCTATCGACAGTTCGCCGTGACGCTGTCGATTGCCGTGGCCACCTCGACGGTGCTGGCGCTGGTGCTGACCCCTGCGCTCTGCGCCGCGTTGCTCAAACCAAGCCAACCGGACGACGGCAAACCCGGTTTGAGTCAGCGGATCTTTGGGCCTTTCAACCGCTGGATGGAGCGCACCACCGACCGTTACCACCATGCGGTCGGCGGCATGCTCGCCCGGCCCCTCTGGTTTCTGCTGGCGTTTGTCGGCTTGCTGGCACTGACAGCCTTCCTGTACCTGCGGATGCCCAGCGCTTTCTTGCCCGATGAAGACCAAGGGTCTTTGATGACGGTGATCCAGGCGCCCGCCGGTGCAACGATCGAACGCACCGAGGAAGCCGTCGAACAGGTCAAGGCGTTCTATGCCGATCATCCATTGGTCGAGGACGCTATCACGGTCTACGGCTTCAGCTTTTTCGGCCAGGGCCAGGCGCATGCCATGTCCTTTGTAAGGCTGATTCCATGGGATCAGCGCACCGAAGACGGCAGCTCCGCCCAGGCACTGGTGCGCGAAGCCATGGGACGCTTCTCGCAAATCAAGGAAGCCCGCGTGTTCGCCTTGAATCCGCCCTCGATTCCTGGGCTGGGTGTCGCCGGAGGCTTTACCTTCAAGCTTGAAGACCGTGGCGGCGCGGGCTACGAGGCCTTACTCAATGCTCGCAATCAGTTGCTGGGCAAGGCCAGCGAAAGCCCTGTGCTACAAAACGTGCGACCAGAAGGCGCCGATGACGCTCCGCGCCTGCGGGTCAACATCGACCGCATCAAGGCACGTGCGCTGGGGCTTTCGATCAATGAGGTCAATGCAACGCTGGCGATCGCCTTCGGCAGTGCTTACGCCAACGACTTCAACCGTGATGGACGTGTCCTGCAGGTGCTGTTGCAGGCCGAGGCGCCGTATCGCATGACGCCGCAGGATGTGCTCGATCTGAAAGTGATCAACGACCAGGGCGAAAGCGTGCCATTTGGCGCCTTCACCACCGTGGATTGGACCGAAGGGCCGACCCAGTTGCAGCGTTACAACGGCTACCCGGCGCTGACCTTGTCCGGCAGCGCCGCACCTGGCTCGACCACTGGTGAAGCGATGACGGAGATGGAGCGGTTGGCATCCGAGCTGCCAGGCAGCTTCAGCTATGAGTGGACCGGCGCCTCGCTGGAGGAGCAGCAGGCCTCCGGACAAGTCGGTCTGTTGCTGGGGCTGTCGCTGCTGGTGGTGCTGATGGTCCTGGCCGCGCTCTATGAAAGCTGGACGGTGCCCATCGCGGTCCTGTTGGTGGTGCCATTCGGCGCGCTGGGCGCGGTGCTGTTTGCGATGATTCGCGACCTGCCGGCGGATGTCTACTTCAACGTCGGCCTGGTGACCATCATCGGCCTGTCGGCGAAAAACGCGATTCTCATCGTGGAATTTGCCATCGAGGAAGAAGGCCACGGCAAAAACCTGACCGACGCGGTAATGAACGCAGTGCGTCTGCGCTTTCGGCCGATCCTGATGACCTCACTGACTTTCATTCTCGGCATGCTGCCGCTGGTGCTCTCGACCGGTGCCGGCGCGGCTGGCCGGGTTGCGGTGGGCACTGGCGTCATGGGGGGCATGATTGTCGCCACCCTGCTCGGGTTGTTCTACATCCCGCTCTTCTATCTCTCTGTGCGTCGCTGGTTGACCAAGCGTCGACCACCGACCGCCGAAGACAAGGCGCACCCAGCCGAGGAAAAGGAGGCGCAGGACAATGCCTAGGTTTGCGCCCTTGCTGCTGATCAGCGTCCTGACGGGCTGCCAGCTCGCGCCGTCCCATGAGCAACCGCCCTCGCCCACCGCTGCGCAGTATCCGACTGAGTATCGCCCAATGGACGGCGAGGTGCTGGCCACCGAGATCGACTGGCGCGAGTTTCTTGAAGACCCAAGACTTGAGCTCTACATCGAGACGGCGCTGCGGCGGAATCGCGACCTGCAGATCGCCGTAGCCCGAATCGAAGAAGCCCGTGGTCAGTTCGGCGTGCAGGGTGCCGAGCGCTACCCGACGCTGGCTGCTTCGACCGACGCCAGCCGCGGTCGCTTTCCGGTCGGCAGTGCGGGTGCGGCTGGCGGCGCTTCCTCGAGAGCAGCCGGGGGGGCGAGCAGCCAGATCACCGAGCAATTCTCGGTAGGGCTGGGCATTTCCGCGTTCGAACTCGACTTCTGGGGTCGGGTGCGCAACCTCACCGAGGCTGCGCGCACGCAATACCTCTCGACAGTCGAGGCGCAACGCGCCTTCCGATTGTCGTTGATCGCGGATGTGGCCTCGACCTACCTTGCCGTGCGCGGCGCTGAGGCACGTATCGATCTGGCCGAAGCGACGCTGCAAAGCCGCCGCGACGGCCTGCGTATCGCTCGCGTGCGCTTCGAAGCGGGGATCACCTCGGCGCTGGATCTGAATCAGGCGCAGGCACTGCTGACCCAGGCCAAGACCGAGCTGGCCAGCCTGCACCTGATTCGTGCCGAGCAGAGCAACTATCTCACCCAGCTGCTAGGAGGGCCGCTGGAGCAGCCGTTGCCGGCGCCGCTACCGCTGACCAAGCAGATCGAACCGCTGCGGCTGGATGCAGGCCTGCCATCGGAACTGCTGCTGGTACGCCCCGATATCCTCGGTGCGGAGCTGAACCTGCGTGCGGCGCGCGCCAACATTGGCGTGGCGAGGGCTGCGTTTTTCCCGCAGATCTCGCTGACCGGCAGCTTCGGCTATATTTCCAACGAGTTGGACAATCTGGTTAGCCGTGACAACCGCACCTGGAGCATCGGGCCAAGCCTCTACCTGCCGCTGTTCGACTTCGGCCGCAACCGCGGCAACCTGACCGTCGCCGAGGCCCGTGAGAACGTCGCTGTAGCCGAATACGAAAGCGCTATCGAAACCGCCTTTCGGGAAGTGGCCGATGCCCTCGCCGGTCGCCGCTATCTGGCCGAGCAGGTCGCCGCGCAAGAAGAAAATGTCGCCACGCTGCGACGCATCGCCGACCTCGCGCGGGAACGCTA
This sequence comes from Stutzerimonas chloritidismutans, assembly GCF_038562055.1. Taxonomy (GTDB): domain Bacteria; phylum Pseudomonadota; class Gammaproteobacteria; order Pseudomonadales; family Pseudomonadaceae; genus Stutzerimonas; species Stutzerimonas chloritidismutans_A. The sequence continues at coordinate 66,018 of NZ_JBCFXD010000004.1, forward strand.
CGCCGAAGGCGTAGTGAACTACCTGCAGGTGCTTGACGCCGAGCGCAACCTGTTCGATGCCGAGCAGGCGTTCATCGAGGTCAAGCGTGCTCAGGTGCAGAATCTGGTAAGCCTGTACATCGCTTTGGGCGGTGGCACCAACACTTCGTCAGCACCAACGGGCACAACCCAGCGCGCCGCGACCTCAAATCGCTAGCCCCTGTCGCTGCGCCTTTCCCGACCTGCGGCGGCGAATCCTCAACAGGCCTCAGTGGTCCAAAAATCACCACATCACGACCTGAGGAAATGAAATGGGCCTGTTCGACAAAATCAAAGACAAACTCGGCATGGGCGGCGTGAGCAACGAAGCGCACAAGCCGGTCGACCGGAACAACACGCCGAACCAGCATGCGCCGGATACGGTTGTTGATTCGGAGCGGCCTACCGCCGCGCACAATGCCACCACCACGCCACCCGGTGTGGCGCCCAGTCCTGAAGGGGTAGCTCACTCAACGGGTTCTTCAACCAGTGCCGTGGATGTTCCAGCAAAGCTCGACGCCATGGCAGCCAACCATCCAGAACAACTGAACTGGCGCACCTCCATCGTCGATCTGCTCAAGTTGTTGGGTCTGGACAGCAGTCTGGAATCGCGCAAAGAACTCGCTACCGAACTGGGCTGCCCGGAGGACAAGATGGGCGACTCAGCCCAGATGAACACCTGGCTGCACCGCAACGTGATGCACAAGCTCGCCGAACATGGCGGCACTGTTCCGCCTGAACTGCGGACCTGATAAAACTTTGATCCTTGCCGGGCGCTGGATACCCGGCAAGAGCCGTCTTACAGCAGGCTGGCGCCTACAAATTCGGTGCACACGCCCTGTAGGAGCGAGCTTGCTCGCGATCCACCTCAAGCGCCTCCTTCTACCGACGATCATGCAGATCCTGAAGCACCCCACTGGCTAGCCGAGACCAGCTAATGCCACCTATCAGTCGTCCAGCGAGGGTCCGATCATCTCGGCCAGCTGCGGATACACCCCAGGACAGGCGACAAGATAAGGATTGCCGAGCAGCAGTCCGTCATTACGAAAGAAGTCGTTGACCTGCCCGCCCGCCTCTTTCACGAGCACCAGCCCGGCCATGCAGTCCCAACTTTTCAGCTCCGTTTCGTAGTAGCCGAGCAGCCGCCCGGCGGCCACGTAGGCGGTCATCAGCGCGCCTGAGCCGTTTCGGAAGAACATGCCACCTTCGGCCAGCAGTTGTTCCATGAACGGAATGAAGTGTTCTTTGCCACGCGGATGGAACGTGCCGGTGGCGGTCACACCTTGCCCGACGTGTGTCGCCGTGCTGACCTTCAGCGGCGTGTCATTGACGAATGCGCCTCTACCCAGGCAACCATGAAACAGCTCGTTGTGGTTGGGGTCGGCGATAGCACCCAGGTGCGGCTCGCCGTCGATCAGAAGGCCAATCGACACGCACCAGTTGTGCAGACCATTGACGAAGCAGGCGGTGCCATCGATCGGATCGATGACCCAGACGCAGCGTGCACCGAGATCAGCCGAGCCACTTTCTTCACCAAGAAAACCATCCTCAGGAAAGAGCTGAGTCAACCGCTCTCGGATAAAGGCTTCGATCTGCTTGTCAGCAATGCTGACGACGTCCTGCAGATCGTCGCCCTTGTGTTCGACCGTCAGTGCCTCACGCTTGCGGTAGAAGTCCATGCCCAGCTGTGCGGCCTCGAGGGCAAGGGATTTGGCGCTGGCATAGCGCGCGTCGATATCGAGGAATTGCTCGGAAGTCATGACCGTCCTGTGAATCGGGTGCGCGGGTGCCGCGCGGAAGGCAGATTCTAGAGAATTGGTGGCAACGGTCATACCGGACGATGCCGCTTGCGCGCATTAACGCGCCGATAAACGTCCACCTTGAGCGGCTGACCAGGCGGAGCCGCTCATAATAGTCAATGCTATTCGTCGCCCTGCTCGTGCAGGCGCACATTGAGCTCATCGACCACCGGCGCCCATTCAGCGTCGTCCATCAACTGTTCCTTGAGAAACGAGCCTTGGGCGTCGCTCCAGAACGGCGCTTCGGAAACCTTCATATGGTTGGGGATCGGACGGTGGCTGGCGATGAAGGCGTCGATACTGGCCGGGTCGGAAGGCAGGCCAAGTTGCTCGAAAAGTGTACCGAGGTCTTTATTGGGTAATTCCATGTAAGGGCTCCGTCAGGCTATGCAGAAAAACTGGACCGCCTCGCTGGCAATCCTCTACTAGATAGAGGTGATGGAGCGCCGCACAGTTCAACCGGAAACAGGCACGGGACCCATAGAGGTCCATTTTCGTACCGAGCAGAAATAAAAAAACCCGCCGCAGCCAAAAGGCCGCGACAGGTTGGAAAAGGTCAAGCGGCCTTGTCGAAAAGCTGCCGCCCCTGATCGAGACATTGGTCGACCAGCCACTTGCCATGGGCGATGGATGCCCGCTGTGCCTGTTCGAGCTCCGCCATGAAGGCGTGCCCAACCGGAAGCGCCATGCGTCGGGTCGTCTGCCCCTGGGGATTTCTGATACGGCATCCGCCAGCCCAGGGCGTCGGCGTGCCTGGATGTTCCATTACCTCTGCGGTAATGACGTGGTCACGGTATTCACACTGCATCATGGTCATGGTGTCACCTCGCCTGCTGGTGGCACGGGTTGGCCGGAGCTCGCCCACGTGCCTGATGGCCCCCCTTTCCGTCCGTTAAGTTGCCGCAGAGTCTCGAGCGCACGATAGCCCGGCGTCCAATGCAGCTCCTCCATTGTGTATAGCACAGACACCAAGGCTCGCAGGCCCGGTCATCGGATCGACTGGGCCATGTGAGAACGGGCTATGGAAGGTCTTTAGCGGGAGGCAGGCTTCGCGGGTGAAGCCTGCCGTGTGCAGGGGACGACAGCAGTCAGGAGCTGCGCAGTTGCTCGTCGGCAAGAAAGTCTTCTTCAAGCAAGGCGTCACGGCCTTCGACTTCCAGGGTTTCGCCTTCCAGAGGCGTCGGGGCTGAGGCACGCTTGCTGCGCAGCTTGCCAAACTGATGATTCAAGGCATTGTTGAGCTTGTCGATGGCGCCATCGACCGCCAGTTCCAGCGAGGCCGCCTTGTGCGTGACCGATACCGGTTGCAGGCCTTTGGGTCGAGCCTCGATTTGGCAGCGCTTGTCCTGCGCGCCAGCCTTGACGCCGTTCTCGTCGTTCAGGTGCACCACGACGCGGGTGACTTCGTCGTCGAATCGATCCAGCTTGTCGGCAACACTGCCACTGACCCACTCAACGAGACGGGCGCTGCCTTCGATGTGGTTATCGCTATGAACTTGGATCTGCATATGCTCTTCCTTCTACGCGATCAGGTAACCACCGTTCAGCCACAAACGGCCTGATCTAGGAATGCCACTATTGTGCAGAATAAGCAAGACCAAGAAAGCCGCGTTTCGCTTGTGGTAAATGGCCGGGGTCTGGCGGTGTGATATCGAGAAATGGAATCAGCTGTCAGCGGACAGTTTCTTCTTCGGATAGATGTCGTAACGGCTGGACTTGCCCTCGAGGCTGTAGCCCGGCTTGGGTCCCACGATGGTGGGCGCTTTGCGTGGCCGCTTCACCACTACCCGATGGCTGGCCAGCGCCAAAGCCTGTTCGAGCAAGGCGCCCGCATCCAGATCGTCCCCGACAAAAGGCCGGAACAGGCGCATTTCCTTTTTCACCAGGGCGCTTTTTTCCCGGTGCGGAAACATCGGATCGAGATAGATGACCTGCGGCGGCTCGCCCTGCCACTGGCGCATCAACTCAATGGCATTGCCCTGCCGCAAACGCATACGTTCGACAATAGCGCGCACCTCGGCATCCTCACTACCGCGCCGCAAACCATCCTCCAGCAGCGCGGCAATCAAAGGCTGGCGCTCGAACAGCACCATTTCGCAGCCCAGCGTCGCCAGCACGAAAGCATCTCGGCCGAGGCCCGCGGTGGCGTCGAGCACACGGGGACGGATGCCGGGCTGGATGCCTACCGCCTTGGCGATCATCTGACCGCTGCCACCGCCGAACTGACGACGATGTGCAGCGCCGCCTTCGACGAAGTCGACCCGCACCGGCCCTGGCGCGTGAGGGCCGAGCAGCTGCAGTTGCAGGCCGGCCTCCCCGAGCTGCAGGGCGAACTCCGCCTCGTCCGCCTGCACCGGCAACCCCAGCCGCGACGCCCAGGCGCCGACCAGCTCCGCAAATTGCGGTGCGAGGGCTTCGATACGGACCAACGGGCATGAGGCGGTCATAGGGGAAACTCAGGGTCGGAAAAACGCCACATTTTGCCAGAGGCAACGCCCGGATGCCTCAGCGGCACATGCCGAAACCGCCCATATCCACATGGAAATGATCGTGATGAGCCGCGTTGTACTCAGGGCTCAGGGTGATCTTGAAAACATTGCAGGCAGCCGCCTTTACGTCGCGCAGGAAGTGCGCTTTGTCGTCATCGCCGTTCCAGTCGCGCGCAACGGTAATGCGCGTGCCGTCCTCCAGCCTGAAGCCGGCCAGGTCCAGCGCGTTTGCCGAAGCGTGCTGGCTTCGCCTGTTGCTTCGCGCGATATTGCGGCAGGCAAAGCTGCCGAAATGATCGACCCGAACCACAGGCTGACCGAAGACCCGCTGTGCGGCAGGCTGCAGACCATGCCTTTCGAACAGCGCATAAGCCGCGGCCAATGGACAGGTCGCCAGAAAAGCGCCGTTGAACCGCACGCCCGAGTCGCTGACGCGTACGGCATTTTCGACCGGGCAACCGGGCTGCGGGGTGCTGTCAGGCACAGCCACGTAGTTCAAGCCGGAGGTCTTCAAGGCTTGTTCACACAGTGCGCGATCCTGCTGCAACCGTTGCAGTTTGAACGAGGTCAGCAGGTTCGGCGCCTCGCGGATATCCAGTGGCGCCCAGGGGTTCCACTCCGCCGGGACGTCGACATGCCCACGCCAGACGGCGTAGGCGAACCCAGCCAGCGCGACGAGCAGCAACAGGAAGAAACGGCCGAAGGTCATAGGCGTTTCGGCAACGCCGAGACTTGAAGGTTGCAGCGCAGCCGCTAGCGCTCTGGACTTTCAGCGCTGCCCAGGCGGGCCGAGCAGTGAGAGCTGCGAATCGGTTTGCATGGGCGGCGCGGTCAACGGTGGCAAGCCTGGGAGCCGTGCGCTGAGCAGGTCATGGAAGCGCATGGCCAGGTCCGGCGCCAGCTGATTGTCAGGGGTATGCAGGTAAACATGCGGGCGCTTGCCCGCCTCTATCCACTCAACGACCTTGCTTAGCCAAGGGGCCAGAAAGCGATCGTTCGCTTCCAATTCGGGATGCCCGACGAATCTGAGCTGCGGAGATTCGCTGAACGCCGCAGGCCGCACCGGTAACCGTGGTTTCTTGCGCTGGGCGTGCAGCAACGCAGGATCGCTGGACCGGCAGCTGAACAGCGCACGAGTATCCATGCAGATCCGCTCGACGCCTCGCTCACGCAGCATCCGGTTCAACGCCCGCTCCTCTTCGCCTCTGGCGAAGAACGCGGCATGCCGCACCTCCACGGCAAGCGGGCGATCCAGCGTCTCGATCAGCTGCGCCAGCTCGTCAAGACGCGCCGGGCCGAACGACGCCGGCAGCTGCAACCAGAACGGAGTCACCCGTGATCCAAGGGGCGCCAGGAGGGTGCGGAACGAGCGGATCAGATCCTCGACTTCACGTAGATCAGGCGCCTGACTGATATCACGCGGCAGCTTGGCGCAGAAGCGGAAGCCTTCCGGCATCAGGGCTGCCCAGCGCTTGATTTTCTGCTCAGAAGGCCAGGCGTAAAGCGTGGTGTTGCCCTCGACCGTGTTGAACACCGAGCAATAGCGCGCCAGGTAATCGCTTGCGGGCAGCCCAGACGGATAGAGCGAACCGCGCCATCCGGCGTCGTTCCACGAGGGGCAACCGAGAAAATAGGGAAGGTTCAAACGCGTTCAATACGCCTCAGGCGTAGAGATCAAGGCCGAGCACTTCATGGGCGTCAAGGTCGGCCGTGAAGCTGGCGGTAGTGCCATAGCTCTGCAGCGCCTGGGTGGCACGGCTGGTGAGCGGACGTTCCATCATGGCTTCAAAGCGCGCCGGCATGAAGTCGCCGGAGATAACCGAACCGTAGTCGGCCGACTGGCTCTTACCGCCTCGGGCGAGGTGTTCGTAGGTGGAATCGGCCTGGCTGGCCGGCGTGACGATGGACTCGCGCGCCTGTTCCGCAGCCCTTTCGCTTTCGCGATAAGGGACCGGCGCACTGCCAGGATGGGCAGGACGTTCGATGGGATAGGCTGAGGGGGCGAGACCGTTGAGGCGCATCATTCACCTGTTCAAGTTCGTCGACTCTAGCGAGCCGATCCGCAATTGGCAATGCCGCTGGTCATCGCGGGACCTTAGGCGTAGCGACATTGTCACGCAGGTAGATCGGCTGGGCCTGATCGGCCTCTACCGCTTCCCCGCGCGCCCAGGCAAAGCCGGCCAGCGTGAGCAGATCCAACGCATGCGGCAGCAGGGTAGCGTCGCTTGCGGAGGTCTGAACGGCGAGCCGCGCGCCATAACCCCAGCCGGTGCCCGCACCGAACCATTGGCCATCGCTTGCGCGAGGCAAGCTGACCTGCTCCGGCGGCAACACCGCCTCGCTGCCAGCCAGCTGCATCTCACCCTGCTGAACCCGGTAGCACCCCCAGTAGACCTCGTCCATACGGGCATCAATCGCCACCGCAACCTGCTCAGTTCCCTGCTCTCGGTGCGCCCGCTGGGCAATGGTCGCCAGGGTCGAGACAGGCAGTACTGGCCGCTCCAGCGCGAACGCCAGGCCCTGCACCACACCAACCGCGATACGCACTCCGGTAAAAGCACCGGGACCACGGCCAAACGCCAGCGCATCGACTGCCGATAGGGCAATGCCTGCGTCGCTCAGCAGCGTCTGGATCATGGGTAGAAGACGCTGGGCATGCAGCCGCGGAATCACCTCGTAATGGCTCAACACTCGACCGTCATGCAACAGCGCGACGGAGCAGGCTTCGGTGGCGGTATCCAGGGCCAGCAGCGTGGTCATCAGATGTTCCGGTCGGCAGGGAAAAGGGGCGCGATTGTAGCAGTTGCGCTTGCGTCGATTGAATATCGAACTCCTTCGACGCAGATACCCAGAAAACAAAAACGGCCCGCAAGCGGGCCGTTTTGGACATCCAGAAGTGTCAGCTGAGCGCTGCCATCACCTTGGCGGTAATCTCTTCCACAGTGCCGACGCCTTCGACGCGGCTGCACTTGGGCGTGCCCTGCACCGCTTCCAGGTTCTGGTAGAAGGCGACCAGCGGCTTGGTCTGGGAATGATAAAGGCTCAGACGGTGACGGATGGTTTCCTCAAGATCGTCCTTGCGCTGAATCAGCTCTTCGCCTGTCAGATCATCGACTCCAGCCACCTTCGGCGGGTTGTGCTCGGTGTGATAAACGCGGCCTGAAGCCGGGTGCACACGACGACCCGACAGGCGACCGACGATCTCCTCGTCGTCTACCGCAATCTCCAGCACGTGGTCCAGGTGAACGCCCGCATCACGCAGCGCTTCGGCCTGGGGAATGGTGCGAGGGAAGCCATCAAAGAGGAAACCGTTAGCGCAATCAGGCTGCTGCAGGCGCTCTTGGATCAACGCAATGATGATCTCGTCGGAGACCAGACCACCACTGTCCATGACGTCCTTGACCTGCAGGCCCAGCGGCGATTCAGCCTTGACCGCTGCACGCAACATGTCGCCCGTGGAGATTTGCGGAACGGTGAACTTCTCGGTGATGAAGCGGGCCTGTGTGCCTTTCCCGGCACCCGGCGCTCCCAGCAGAATGATGCGCATGGAGTAAGTCCTCAAGTTTGCAAATGGATGCCGCCAGGATCAATGCAACGCACTTTCAGCCCTGGCGAATCAAAAAATCTGGTCTGCCGCCATGCGACAAAAGGTTGAACACGATACACAGCGCACAGAATGCAGACAAGCGGCGCCCGGGGCGCCGCAGCAAGCTGATCAAGACGGGCCTGATAGGACGAAAAAATGCCACAGACTGCTCATGAAAGCGTTTCCCAGACGCGACCTGAGCAGCCCCTGTGAGCGTCAGCCGGTGTTGCGCAATCCGGCTGCAATGCCTGCCACGCTGACCAGCAAGGCTTGCTCCAGAGGGCTTTCCGCCGGGCTTTGCTGTTGCCGTGAACGTGCCAGCAGTTCGGTCTGCATTAGATGCAACGGATCGAGATAGGTATTGCGCAGGCTGAACGCTTCAAGGCTGGTAGGGTTGTGCGCCAGCAGCACTGACTGCCCGGTCAACTCGAGCACCGCCGCAACCGCCTGCGACAATCTGTCACGCAGATCGCACCCTAACGGCAGCAGCTCTGCGCTGACCAGACGCGCATCGTAGCGTTCGGCGATCTCCGCGTCGGCTTTGGCCAGGACCATCTCAAGCATGTCGATGCGGGTGCTGAAAAACGGCCAGTGCTCGCGCATCGTCTTGAGCCGTTCACGTTCGCCTCGTTCTAACGCGCCGCGTAGGGCCTGCTCCCAGCCCAGCCAGGCGGGCAGCATCAGTCGCGTCTGGGTCCAGGCGAATATCCAGGGAATCGCGCGCAGGCTTTCGACACCGCCTTCGCGGCGCTTCGATGGGCGGCTGCCCAACGGCAGCCGTCCAAGCTCCTGTTCCGGCGTCGCCTGGCGGAAATATTCGACGAACTGCGGATGGTCGCGCACCACGCTGCGGTAGGTCGACACGCCGTCTGCCGCGAGCTTTTCCATGGTTTCACGCCAGTCCGGCTCAGGCATCGGCGGTGGTAGCAAGGTCGCTTCGAGCACAGCTGCCAGGTAAAGGCTGAGATTTTGCTCGGCGATATCCGGCAGGCCAAACTTGAAACGGATCATTTCCCCCTGCTCGGTGGTCCGGAATCGACCCGCCACCGATCCCGGGGGTTGGGAAAGAATGGCCGCGTGCGCCGGTCCGCCACCACGTCCAACCGTGCCGCCACGGCCATGGAATAGAAGCAGTTCGACCTGATGATCACGGCAGATCTCGACCAGGTTTTCCTGCGCACGGTACTGCGCCCAGGCCGCCGCGGTGGTGCCGGCATCCTTGGCAGAATCCGAATAGCCGATCATCACTTCCTGCGGGCCTTGCAGACGCTGCCGATAGCCGGGCAACCCGAGCAATTTGTCGATGGCCGGGCCGGCATTGTCGAGATCGGCCAGTGTCTCGAACAGCGGCACGACCCGCATCGGGCGTTGCAGCCCTGCCTCCTTGAGCAGCAGCTGTACGGCCAGCACATCCGAGGCACCCTTGGCCATGGAAATGACATAGGAGCCAAGCGAGGCGCCGGGAGCCTGCGCCACCACGCGGCAGGTATCAAGCACTTCGGCCGTTTCGGCCGAGGGTTGGAAGTTAGGCGGTAGCAACGGCCGGCGGTTATTCAATTCCGACTGCAGGAAATCCAGACGCTGCTGCTCATCCCACTGATCGTAATGGCCGATACCCAGGTAATCGGTAATTTCCGCCAGCGCGGCAACATGCCGGGACGAGTCCTGGCGGACATCCAGACGCACCAGAAATAGACCGAACGCAGCGGCCCGACGCAGGGTGTCGAGTAAGTCGCCGTCGGCAATCATGCCCATCCCGCAGGCGTGCAGCGAGTGGTAACAGAGCTCCAGCGGTTCGCATAGATCGCGGTTGTTCAGCAACATGTCTGCTGGTGCAGGCTGGTCATGCTCGAGCGCCACGCTGACCCAGTCGCGCGTGGCCTGCAGACGTTCGCGCAGGGTCTTGAGCAGGGCCCGGTAAGGCTCGGCCGACTGCCCGCTGCGTTTTAGCAGTTCATCGCTGGCGGTTTGCATCGACAGCGCCGTGATCAAACCGTCGATATCTCGCAGGAACAGGTCTGAAGCAACCCCGCGCGCCAGCAGCAGGACTTCTCGGGTGACCTTCGCCGTCACATTGGGGTTGCCGTCACGGTCGCCGCCCATCCAGGATGCAAAACGGATCGGCGCGACGTCCAGCGGCAGATGCAGGCTGGTGCTGCGTTTGAGCGCCTGATCGGTCTGTCGCAGAACGTTCGGAAGCGCTTGCCACAACGAATTCTCGATCACGGCAAACCCCCACTTCGCCTCCTCTACTGGCGTTGGCCGGCTGCGACGAATCTCTTCGGTATGCCAGGCCTCGGCCACAAGCCGCTGCAGACGCAGCTCGATCTTGGCCAGTTCGCCCGGGCCAAGGTCAGTGTGATCCCGCGCCGCCAGCTGCGCGGCAATGGCGTCGTATTTCTGGATCAAGGTGCGCCGTGAGACTTCGGTCGGGTGTGCGGTCAGCACCAGCTCGATATCGAGCCGGCCAACCTGACGTGCCAGGAACTCCTGGCCGAATCCTTCGCCTTTAAGGCGTTCGAGCAGGCCATCCAATGCGCCGGCTTCGGACGGGGCCGGCTCGTCGGGGCGCCGCCTGCGCACCTGGTGATATTGCTCAGCAATATTGGCCAGGTTGAGAAACTGACTGAAGGCGCGGGTCATCGGCAGCATCTCGTCATCGCCCAACCCGTCGAGCGTTTCCTGCAGCAGCCGCGCACCGTCAGCCGAGCCACGGCGCGCGCCCTTGGCGCCCTTGCGGATACGCTCGATCTTGTCGAAGAAGGCATCGCCGTGTTGCTCGCGAATTGCATTGCCTAGCAGCTCGCCGAGCAGATGAACGTTTTCGCGCAAACGCGCGTCAATCTTCGCCATGTTCGCCTCTCTTTTACAGGCCGCCGCATCGGAAGTTCGTAACTGAATGCCCGCGATGCTGAACGGCTACGCTGTAGGAACCGTCCAAACAGAGTGCACAGCGTCTACGACTAAGACAAGGCATAGCAGAGCAAGCCTGTCGATGCTGGGTCGTAATACCCGCCAATATTGCTCGCGAGGCGAGCTAAGGATGGAGCTAGATGAAGATTTCAGAATTGGTCCGTGAATGGGAAAGCAGTGCCAAGGGCCGCATGAGCGCCGCCCAGTACACCATCCCATTGGATGTCGAAAGCGCGGCAAGGCTGGCTGCTCTGGGCGAAATGTATCCGAAGCGCAGCACCGAAGAGCTGCTGGGCGAACTGGTCGGCGCAGCCCTCGAAGGGATCGAGACCAGCCTTCCCTACGAGCAGGGTTCCAAGGTGATTTCGACGGACGAGCAAGGCGACCCGATCTACGAAGACATCGGACCAACGCCGCGATTCCTGGCGCTCTCGCGCAAGCATCTCGAGCGTTTACTTGCCGAACGGGCTGAGAAATCCTGATCGAATCCGAACGCTGAAAACAGCCGTCCATGCGTACGAGGTAGCCCGTGCGCGCCACCTCGTGCCTTGTCCAATGGCTCTAGATCGCCGTCCTCTCGTCGTTTCGTTTGTTTTTCACTGGAACGATTACAGCCAGCCGGCCTCACAAAAACATGCCCGTTCTGATCGCAGGCCCTGTTTAACGACATAAAGGCGCAGCGTGACGGGCACTGTTTTCGATATCCCATCCGATATCCCAATGGAGACTGGCCATGAAAATGAACACCGTCAAAAGCCCGCTATCGCGATTCCAGCTACCCAAGCTGGCAGCCGTTGCACTTGGGGGCCTGTTGCTGGTTGGTTGTGCCGGCAATCCCCCGAACGAGCAGTTCGCTGTAACCGAATCGGCCGTACGTAGCGCCGTCAGCGCGGGGGCTACCCAGTACGCACCCGTGGACATGCGTGCCGCTCAGGAGAAGTGGAAGCAAGCTGAGCTCGCCATGCAGAAGGAAAACTATGACGAAGCCCGTCGACTTGCTCAGCAGGCCGAGTGGGACGCCAGGGTTGCAGAACGCAAAGCGCAAGCGGCCAAGGCCCAGAAAGCCGTTGAGGACGCCCAGAAGGGGATTCAGGAGCTGCGCGAAGAAAGTATGCGCGGCCTTCAACAGCAGTAACCCTTTCCCTTCCGCACTCCGTTTAGCAGAGGATGAATCGTCATGCATAAGCTAGTAGCCATCCCCACAGCGATCGCCATGAGCATCGGCCTTGCTGCCTGCTCGTCGCAGCCGAACCAGAACTTGGAAACGGCACGCAGCGAGTTCGCATCACTGCAGAGCAATCCGCTGTCACAGAAATACGCCGCGCTGGAAACCCAGGACGCCTCCAAGCAACTCGACGAAGCCAATAAGGCCTATCTGAGCGACGCGGATGAAGAGCGCGTCGACCAGCTTGCCTATCTGGCCAACCGTCGGATTGACTTGGCCGAGCAGACCATCGAATTGCGCAAGGCTGAGCAAGAGATCGAGCAGGCCTCAACCAAGCGGGCGCAGGCGCGGCTGGAATCTCGTGAGGCGATGCTCAAGCGTCAGCAAGATGAGATCCGCCAGCTGCAGCAAGATTTGCAGGCCAAGCAGACCGAACGCGGAACGCTGGTGACCTTCGGCGACGTGTTGTTCGATCTGAACAAGGCTGAGCTCAAGGCAGCTGGCATGCGCGACGTGCAGAAACTGGCGGAGTTTCTGAATGAAAATCCGGAGCGCAAGGTCATGGTCGAAGGCTATACCGATAGCACAGGCTCCGACTCGTATAACCAGCAGCTGTCTGAGCGTCGAGCAGAATCGGTGCGCCGTGCCCTCGTCCGTTCCGGTGTGGAAATCGATCGAATCCAGACTGTTGGCTACGGTGAAGCGTATCCGGTCGCAAGCAACGACTCTCCAGCCAGCCGGGCGAGGAACCGTCGCGTCGAAGTGACGATTTCCAACGATAACCAGCGTGTAGCACCGCGTTCTTCGATGCAGCAATAACCGCTCGAAAACGCGTCAGCAGTACCGAAGCCCGCCTTACGGCGGGCTTCTTGGTTTCATCTATTGAACGAACGGTGCAACGCTACGGCTTGGCTGCAGGGGCGCGCTCGGTCGGCACCTGCTGACCCATGCAGCGGATCGCGCGCTTGCGGTTATCCACCAGCACGCCGGTCAGGCCTTTCTGCTCTGTATCGAATAGCACCAACACACCGTCGATGCACTCTGCGACCTGGGGGGCGGGCTTGAGCGAGACCCGATAGTCTTCACCGGGAATGGTCTTGAGCATCGTGTAGTCGGCCAGCAACAAGGCGTCCTCCGGCTTGGCGATGTGCACGTAACCATAATAGGACAGCACCGCAACGGTGCCGATGACGCTGCCGATGGCGGTGAGAATCAGCGGAATGGGGTTGCGTTCGGACATGACGGGTTCGCCTGATCAAAGGGCCGCTATTGTCGCAAAAATAAAGGCTTGAGCGCGAAACTCGCTCGCTGCCACGCCACCCTTAGTCGCCGTAAATGGGCGACCGCCAGCGCTGGCTTGCAGTGAAAGTGCCAGCAAACTTGCTTGGCAGTAATCGTCCGCCATTGCCAAGACGAATAGCGCTTCCCGCACACACGCTAACCACCGAAGGTTGTTCGACTGCTGCGCTGCCATGCTTGCTGTTGCACGCAAGCGTCCACCTGCTTTCGATAGAACGAGCCCGACATGGACCTATCCGCCAGCCTCGATGCCCCAGACCTGAACCAAGCCTTTGCTGCGGTCCCAGACCTGATCGCCTATTGGGCCAAGCATCGGCCCGACCATCCGGCGCTGCATCAGGATGGGCGCCACCTGAGTTATGCCGAACTCGACACCTTGATGAGTAGCGTGACCGCCGCGCTGCAGCGTGACGGTATGCAGCCTGGCGATTCGCTGGCGATCTGCGCCTACAACTCGATTGAATACGCCGTCGTGTTGCTCGGGGCGTTGCGCGCTGGCGTAGCCGTAGCACCGCTGGCGCCTTCGGCCAGTGCCGAAAGCCTGCTGACCATGCTGGCAGACGCCGCGCCCCACCTTCTGTTCATTGACGCCCATGCGGCACAGCACCTGGAGTCGGTGGAGGCACGCTTGCCCTGCCCAACTCTGCGCTTGGATCAGACGGCGGAGAATGGACTGTCCAACTGGCTGAGCGATGCCGCCCCGGAGCCTGTTGCGATCCAGCCGGAATGGGCGTTCAACATCATCTATTCGTCCGGCACCACGGGCGAGCCCAAGGGCATCGTGCAATCGCACGCCATGCGTTGGGCCCATGTGCGCCGCAGTGCAGCCTACGGATATGGCGATCAGGCCACCACACTCATCTCCACGCCGCTCTACTCCAACACCACACTGGTGGCGTTTCTCCCAACCCTAGCCCTGGGCAGCACGGTGGTGCTGATGAGCAAATTCGACGCTGGCGAATACCTGCGTCTCGCCCAGCGGCACGCGGTGACCCATACGATGCTGGTGCCGGTGCAGTACCAGCGGCTCATGGCGCGCGAGGACTTCGAGCAATACGATCTCAGCCACTTCCGCTACAAGATGTGCACCAGCGCGCCGTTCGGTGCCGCACTGAAAGCCGAAGTCCTGGCGCGCTGGCCCGGCGGGCTGATCGACACCTACGGCATGTCCGAAGGCGGCGGCACCTGCATTCTGGCTGCGCACGAGTACCCGGATAAATTGCACACGGTCGGCCGTCCGGCCGAGGGGCATGACATTCGGGTGATTGACGATGAAGGCCACGAGTTGCCTGTCGGCTCGATTGGAGAAATCGTCGGACATTCCCCCGCCATGATGACCGGCTACCTGAACAAACCCGAGAAAACGGCCGAAGCCGAATGGTTCGACCCCAGCGGTAAACGATTCATCCGTACCGGCGACATTGGTCGCTTCGATGCGGACGGCTTCCTGACGCTGGTCGACCGGAAAAAAGACATGATCATTTCCGGCGGCTTCAATCTCTACCCAAGTGATCTCGAGGCGATTCTGCGTGAGCACCCAGCAATCGACGATGTCGCCGTGGTCGGCGTGCCCTCGACGCGCTGGGGTGAAACGCCGGTCGCCTTCGTGGTGCTCGCCGAGGGCCAGATGGTCGCCTCCGAGGCGCTGCTGGACGGGTTCAACAGCCGCGTGGGCAAGACGCAACGCCTGGCGCAACTGGTGCTGACGGACGAGCTGCCGCGCAGTGCCATCGGCAAAGTGCTCAAGCGTGAACTACGCGATCAATACCAGGCTGAG
This sequence comes from Stutzerimonas chloritidismutans, assembly GCF_038562055.1. GTDB lineage: Bacteria > Pseudomonadota > Gammaproteobacteria > Pseudomonadales > Pseudomonadaceae > Stutzerimonas > Stutzerimonas chloritidismutans_A. The sequence continues at coordinate 81,064 of NZ_JBCFXD010000004.1, forward strand.
CACGGCGCAGCTGACTGAAGAGAACCAGCCAGCGCCCCCGGGCGCTGCCGCTGCGGCCCGGGCCGTGATTCGACCGCAGCGGCCGGCCGCAACGTGCCTGGCGCGGATCAATAACCGCGCTGGATATCAATCACGCCGCTGATGGAACGGCCGTCTTCCAGTGCGAGGATCTTCTCGGCGATCTGAACGATGGTCGCCTCGCGCAGCGTTCGCGCCGAGACATGCGGGGTGAGCGTCACCTGCGGCATCTGCCAGAACGGATGCGAAGACGGCAGCGGTTCCTCACGGAACACGTCCAGCACAGCGCGAGTGACCTTGCCCTCTTCGATTGCACGGCAGAGATCCTCATCGACCAGATGCTCGCCGCGGCCCACGTTTACGACTACCGCGTCAGGCCGCAGCCGTGACAGCAGCGAGTAGTCGATCAGATCGCGGGTGCTGTCGGTCAAGGGCAGCGTATTGACCAGCACGCGGGTTTCACCGAGAAAATCATTCAGTGCTGACTCGCCAGCAAAGCTGTGCACCCCGTCGAGGCGGTGCTCGGAGCGCGACCATCCCATCACCGGGTATTCCAACATCGCTAATGCTTTGGCGACACGCTGGCCGATATGCCCAAGCCCAAGCACGCCAACCGGCCACTCGCTGCGTTCGATGGGACGCCGCAGCTTCCATTGACCGGCCGCCTGCTGTTCACGATAGGCGTCCATGTCGCGGCTGATACCGATCACGTGATAGGCCACGTATTCGGCCATTTGTACCGCCATGCCCGCGTCTTCCAAGCGAACAATTGGAATGTCGCGTGGCAGGTTCGGCATGCGTACCAGCGCATCCACGCCGGCGCCGAGGTTGAACACGGCCTTCAGCTGCGGCTCTTTATCGAACAGCGCAGCGGGTGGATGCCAGACGATCGCGTAATCCGCACCGCAACCCGGATTGCCCGGCTGCCAGACCTGGACATCGGCGTCAGGCAACTGCTGCTGGATCAGGCGGGTCCAGCGTTCGGGTTTGGGATCGGCGGCGACAAAGAGGATTTTCATGCTCACTCAGCTTTATTCCTTGGAAGGCATCCGGAACGCGCTAGCGTAGCGCTATATCGCATACACATGCCCATTGGCTTCCAGCAGACGCAACAATGCGGGCCAGGTCAGCTTGGCAGCGCTGCCCAGCTCGGCCGATTGCTGGCGAGTCGTCTCGATGGCAGCCGCTGAAGGCATATGGGTCGGGCCACAGGCCTGTGCGCGAACCTGGATCTCGCAGGCCTTCATTAGGAAATACAGGTAGGTGAAGGCTTCGGCGACCGTGCCGCCCGCCGTCAGCACGCCATGGTTGCGCAGCATCATCATGCGCTTGTCGCCGAGGTCGCGGATGAGTCGCTCACGTTCGCTCAGGTCCAGCGCCACGCCTTCGTATTCGTGATAGCAGAGGTGATCGAGACAGAGCATCGCCGTCTGGCTCAGGGGCAGCAGCCCATCGCGATGCGCCGACACCGCCACGCCGTCGGGCGCGTGCAGGTGCATCACCGCACCGGCATCCTCACGCCCCATGTGCACGGCACTGTGAATGGTGAAACCGGCCGGATTCACGCGGTGCAGACTGCCGCTCTGGACGATCTGCCCTTCCTGATCGACCTTGACCAGCGACGAGGCGGTGATTTCCTGGAACAACAGCCCGTAGGGGTTGATCAGGAAATGGTGTTCAGGCCCCGGCACCCGTGCAGAGAGGTGGGTAAAAACCAGATCATCCCAGCCGAAGTGCGCCACCAGTCGATAGGCGGCCGCCAGGTCCTTGCGCACCTGCCATTCAGCTTCCCGGTTCGTAGCGGTTGAATCGTGCATCGCATCTGCTCCGTTGGTTTGGGCGGCGCCAGCCGGCGCGGGGAATTGCTTTTCGCCCGTCAGGCCTGTTCGGCACTGACGGCGTGTTTGCGGTTTTCTTCTTCCTGCAGCGCACGCCACATCAGCTTGCCCGTTGAGGAACGTGGCAACGAGGTGACGAACTCCACGTACACAGGCGCCTTGTAGGCGGCCATCTCAGCCTTGCACCAGTCGATGATGTCCTGCTCGCTGACCTGCCCGGCCTCACCGTCACGCAGCACCACGCACGCCTTTACGGTCTCGCCACGCTTGGGATCGGGCCGCGAGATGACGCAGCACTCCTGAATCGCCGGGTGGCGGTACATCAGGCTTTCCACCTCCGACGGCCAGACCTTGAATCCGGAGGCATTGATCATCCGTTTGACCCGGTCGACCAGGAAGAAATAGCCCTCTTCATCGTAGTAGCCCATATCACCTGTGCGGAAAAACCTATGCCCGTCCAGTTCGATGAACGCGCGCTCGGTCTCTTCCGGACGATTCCAGTACCCCTGGAACAGCTGCGGCCCACGGCTGACGATCTCGCCCACCTCATCCGGGCCAAGCTCCTGCCCGGTGTTCAGGTCGATGACGCGGCTGTCGACGTCGAAGACCGGAATCCCGAGGCACTGCGCCTTGGGTCGCGGTACCGGGTTAATGTGGGTGGCGGCAATGGTCTCGGAAAGCCCATAGCCTTCGATGTAACGCAGGCCGGTAAGCCGATGCAGCTTTTCCTCCACCGCTTTGGGCATCGCCGCGCCACCGCCGCCAACGCTGACCAGGCTGGACAGGTCGTAGCGTTCCAGATCCGGATCGGAGAGAAAGTCGATGGCCATGGTGGCGATATTGACCCAACCGGTGACCTTGTGCCGCTCGATCAGCTGCGCAGCAACCTTGCGGTCCCAGCGGGTCATGATCACGGCGGTGCCGCCGTTGTAGATCGGCCCGCTCATGGCGCCCTGCATGCCGGTCACATGGAAATACGGCAGCGTCGCGAGGATTACCGATTCGCTGGTGCTGTTGGTCCAGACCACACGATGAATGATGGTCGCCATCGCCGAACGGTGGGTGTGCATGCAGCCCTTGGGCGCGCCGGTGGTGCCGGAGCTGTAGGGGAACACGCAAAGGTCGTCCGGGCCGGCCGTGTGCGGGCCGGGTCTGTAGCCTGCATTGAGGGCCTCACGCCAGCCGATGCCTCCCGTGAAACTCGGGGTGACCGCCGCAGCCTGCACTTCAGCCGGCAGCGCCAGGTCGGTGGGCGCTCGCACGTAATCCGAATACACGGCGACCACGACATGGCGTAGGTTCGCCGTTCCCACGAGCGGGGCAATGAACCCGGTCAGCTCCTGCCCACAGAGGCACACGGCGGCGCCGGTGTCGTGCAGATAGTGCTCGAGCTCGGCGCTGTGGTTCATCGGGTTGACCGGGATCACCACCGCATCGGCACGCAGAATCGCGTAATAGGCGACGGTGAATTGCGGGGAGTTCTGCATGTAGAGCAGCACCCGATCGCCTTTTGCCACGCCCAGATGCTGAAGGTAACCGGCCAACGCCTCCACCTCTCGCAGCAGCTTGGTGTAGGTGATCAGGCTGTCGTAATAGACGATGGCGGGCTTGTCCGGAAAACGTCGCGCCGAAATCTCGAGATTGGTGAACAGGCTGGTTTCCGGCACGCTCAAATGCTTGGGCAGATCGTCAGGCCAGACCGCATGATGACGAGTGAACATTACAGAACTCCTGAATCACAATTGATGGCCAGATCGGCCACAGCCCATTCTTCGCCCCACTCGAGCCACGCACGGGTATCGCGCAGCGGGGTAATGGCGATGCGCTTCTCGCGTAACGCTGCGACGTCGAGTTCAGGGTCTGTGAGGTGAGCCGATGAGTGCTCGAAGCCAAGCCACCAATACGGCAGCCCGCGCCCGTCATGACCGGCCTGCAACCGCGGCCGAGTGATTGAGCCCTGTGATTGGCGGGTCATTCGCAGATGGCTTACCAGGTCAGCCGAGCACGCCGGGAAATTCACATTCCAGCAACAGCCGTTCTCTTCGCGACGAGCCCACAGCGCACGGATAGTGGCAGCGGCGTAGCGCTCGACGCCCGACCAGTCGATGGCGGTGCGATCAAGGAAGGCCTGGCTCAGTCCGATCGCCGGAACGCCCAGCAGATCAGCACTGAGCACCGCGCCGAGGGTGCCGGAATAAGGCACCGAATCGCCGATGTTCGCCCCGCTGTTGACGCCGGATAGCACCAGATCGGGCGGCGCATCCTGCAGCCATTCGGCCATGGCAAACATCACGCAGTCTGACGGCGTGCCAGACACAGCGAAGCGCCGCTCGCCATGGTGATAGACCCGTAACGGCGCGTGGACCGAGATGCCCTGACCGGTACCACTCTGGTCGTGCTCGGGTGCCACCACCCAGACCTCTTCCGCCAGCTGCGCAGCAATTCGCTCCAGCAGTGCCAAGCCCGGCGCGGCGATACCGTCGTCATTCGTCAGAAGAACGCGCCGTAATAATGCTTTGCTCATGCCACCACCCCGCTGTTGCCACGCTGGGCGATCCGCCAGCCCGCCTCAGCCAGGAGACCGGCGCGCTGGCCAACCTGCAACGCATCGGCATTGCTCGCATTGCCCTGCAGGGCTCGCGCATACACGCCCTGCAGAATCGCGGCAAGCCGGAACAGTGAAAACGCCACGAACACATGCCAATCGTCGATACCGTCACGCCCGCTCTTCAGGCAATAGCGTTGCAGCACCTCGTGCTCGGACGGAATGCCCTGCGCCCGCAGGTCGATGCCGACCAGACCACGCAGGCCGTCGACGCCAGCCGGCAGGTGATACGGCAGGCAGAAGTAGGCGAGATCCGCCAGCGGATGGCCGAGGGTGGACAGCTCCCAATCCAGAATTGCCACGACCTTCGCCTCGCCCGGGGCGAAGATCAGATTGCCAAGGCGGTAGTCACCATGGGCAATGGCGCATTCGTCGCGCTGCGGGACCTGCTCCGGCAGCCATTGCATCAGATTTTCCATCGCCGGCATGTCGCCGGTCCGTGACGCCTGATACTGGCCGGACCAGCGTTTCACCTGACGGGCGAAATAGCCCTGGGCCTTGCCGTAATCGCTCAACCCCGCGGCCTCGACGTCGACCTGATGCAGCGCAGCCAGCGTATCGATAGCCGCCAGGTGGATCGGTTTGCGTTCGGCGGCCGGCATTTCGTCCAACGCCGGATGGCTGAAAATTCGTCCTTCGACATGGTCCATCAGATAGAACGCCGTGCCGATTATGCTTTCGTCTTCGCACAGCAGGTACACCGAGGGCACCGGCACGCTGCTGTGTTCGGCCAACGCACGGATTACCTTGTATTCGCGTTCGACCATATGCGCCGAGGGCAGCACTTTGCCCGGCGGCTTCTTGCGCAGCACGTAACGGCGCCCGGCGCTTTCCAGAAGGTAGGTGGGGTTGGACTGGCCGCCCTGGAACTGCCGAACCTTTAGCTCGGGGCCCAATTCGGGGAGCTGCTGCCGAAGGTATTGAGCCAGCGCCGCCTCATCAAAACGATGCGCCGGCAGAACGTCGATCAACTCGGGTTCATTCATCGACGAGTCCTCAGCATGCAGTTTCGCCACCATCGGCGACGATCACCTGCCCGGTGATGTAGGCACTGGCGGGCACCGCCAGGAAAACCGCGAGACCGGCGATATCCACCGGCTCCCCGATACGGCGCAGCGGCGTGTTTTCGGCGGCGTGGCGGACCCGCTCCGGATCATCGAGCAACGCCTTGGCGAAGTCGGTACGCACCAACCCCGGCGCGATGGCGTTGACGCGGATGCCCTTCGGCCCCCACTCCGCCGCGAGATTGCGCGCCAGAGCCGCTTCGGCAGCCTTGGACACACCATAGGTGCCAATCACCGTGTTGCCACGCAACCCAGCGATGCTGGAAAGCATGATCACCGCCCCTTCGCCGCGCTCGGCCATTTGCGGCAGCACCATGTTGGACAGCCAGAAAGTGCCCTTGACGTTGGTGTCCATGATCTTGTCCCAGGCGTCGTCGGTCAGCTCGCTGGTGGGTCCGTAAACCGGGTTGGTGGCCGCATTGCAGACCAACACATCAATGCGCCCCCAGGTCTGCATGGTGGTGTCCACCAGCCGTTGCAGGTCTTCCTTGCGACCGACATGGCACGGCACGGCGATGGCCTCGAAGCCAGCCGCGTTCAGCTCGTCAGCCACCGCTTCGCAGGCGTCGGCCTTGCGGCTGGAAATCACCACCCGCGCGCCGCAACGAGCCATTTCTTCAGCGATGGAGCGACCGATCCCGCGGGTAGAACCCGTGATCAGCGCCACTTTTCCAGACAGGTCGAATAATGGATTGGTCATCGGACGGCATCCTTCTTGTTGTTTTGGTGGGGCTCAGCGCTTGCTGGCGTAGTTCTTCAGTTCCAGCTTGGCGATGGTGTCCAGGTGCACCTCGTCCGGGCCATCGGCCAGCCGCAGGGTCCGCTGGTGCGCCCAGGCCGCCGCGAGGAAGCTGTCCTGGCTGACACCCTTGGCGCCATGAACCTGAATCGCGCGGTCCAGCACCCGCAGCGCCATGCTTGGTGCAGCGGCCTTGATCATCGCGATCTCCTGACGTGCCACCTTGTTGCCAACGGTGTCCATCATGCGTGCAGCCTTCAGCGTCAGCAGACGGGTTTGCTCGATCTCGATACGCGATCGGGCGATGTCCTTGCGTATCGAATCGTAGTCAGCCAGCGGCTTGCCAAACGCGACACGCGAATGCACCCGCTCACACATGGCCTGCAAGGCCCGCTCGGCCACGCCGATGGTCCGCATGCAATGGTGGATGCGGCCTGGACCGAGCCGCCCCTGGGCTATTTCGAAGCCGCGACCTTCACCGAGCAGCATGTTGCTGGCCGGCACACGGACATTGTTGTAATGAATTTCGGCATGGCCATGAGGCGCATGGTCGTAACCAAAGACGTTCAGCGCGCGGACGATCTCGACGCCAGGGGTGTCCAGCGGCACGAGTATCATCGACTGTTGCCGATGCCGCTCGGCCGACGGATCGGTCTTGCCCATGACGATGGCGATCTTGCAGGTGGTGGTCATTGCGCCCGACGACCACCACTTCTGCCCGTTGATCACATACTCGTCGCCTTCGCGACGGATCTCGCACGCAATGTTGGTCGCGTCGGATGACGCCACCTCGGGTTCGGTCATGGAGAAGCAGGAGCGAATCTCGCCGTTGAGCAGCGGCTTGAGCCACTGTTCCTGCTGCTCTGGCGTGCCGTAGCGCGCCAGCACTTCCATGTTGCCGGTATCCGGCGCCGAGCAGTTGAACACTTCGGCGGCGACATGGGAGCGACCCATGATTTCGCAGAGGTGCGCGTACTCGAAATTGGTCAGTCCGGCGCCATGTTCGCTTTCCGGCAGGAACAGATTCCACAAGCCTTGCGCTCGGGCCTTGAGCTTCAATTCCTCGAGGATCGGCGGTGGTGCCCAGCGGTTGCTGGCGGTGGCGACCTGCTCGTGAAAGACGTGTTCGTTCGGGTAGATATGTTCATCCATGAACGCCGTGAGTTGCTGCTGGAGTTCCAGCGCCTTGCCGGTCAGTTCATACATCGCCGTCTTCCTTCTTGTTGTTGGGCACGAGGAAATCCATAGGCACGCCTTGCGCCTGCTCGCTGCCAGAGCGTAGCCGGAAGGTCGCCTCGCCAATCGCCAACAAGCGATCGTCTGCGTCGCGCACCTCACCCGAGCTGTTGAAAATGCGTGTTCCACCGGCGCGTCGCCGACCAATGGCGCGTACCACACCACCCGCGCATTGGCCGGTAAAGGTGGTGTTGAGCACCAGGGTGATGGCCTTGCGAACACGTCCCGGATAAGGGCAATAGGTGCCAGCCTCCGCGAGCACCACGTCCAACAGCGACGTGATCACGCCGCCATGAAGCACGCCGGCCATATTCAGATGACAGGCCTGCACATCGAGCTCGATCACGGCTTCGTCTTCGGTCCAGGACACCTGACGATAGCCAAGCACCTGATGAAAGCCAGGCAGGTCGCTGCCTCCATTGATGGGCAAATGGTTGGTCCGGCTGTCATCGACCGGCAGCTCCGTTTCCTGCCCGTTCATCGTGTCACTACCGCATAGCCACCGGCAGCTGCAGAACCGGAGCGTGGACCTTGCGTCTGGATGTCTCTTGCGTCGAGGCGCATGACGAGTCCTCTCGATTGTTTTTGTGGGGAGTCCTCTTCTTTTGAAGCTGGCATGCAGGAAACGCTGAGTCAATTCGGAATCCAGTTCCATCAGGCAGAATTATGATGTCCCACAAACAGAACCGTCTAAGCTCAACCTTTGCTGGACAGACCGCGATCAATCAGTCGCTGCACACCGGACCTGTTATCGAGAAAGGCAGCGATAGCCTTCTGCTAGCGCTTGAAAAAGCGCCGCGCTATGTTAGCTTTCGATCAGCTTTGCAAAAGCCAGTTCTGCTGTGCGAAACAAGCATGCGACGCACGTGATACAAAGATGGCCTCAGCCAGACAATTACAACAAGAGGACGCGTTATGAAATCCATGCTCAAAAAGCTACTCGTTCCCGCCGGTTTGTTAGCGATGGCGGTCTCTGCCATGGCTCCGCAGATGGCTGCCGCACAGGACGTCACCAAATGGCGCGTGCAATCGCATTGGCCGAGCGCCAGCAGCTCCTACCAAGACAGCCTTGTCAGACTCAAGAATGAAATCGAGCGGCGCACCGACGGGCGTCTGCAGTTGCAGTTGTTCGAATCCGGCGCGCTGTTCAAACCCCAGGAAACCTTCAATGCCGTCAGCCGCGGCATCGTCCAGATGGGCACCATCTCTCCCGGCTACGCGCAGGACAAGATGACCCTCGCCGGGATCGCCTCCGGCCTGCCCTTCGCCTTCCAGAATGTCTGGGAGGCCGCGTACTTCCATAAACAGATGGGCTTCGAAGACATGCTCCGTGAGGAAGCCGCGCAACACGGCGTCTATTGGTCGACCGATAAGGTCTACCCAACCGAGATGGTGGTGAAGAAGCCAATCAACAGCTGGGAAGACTTCACCAAGCTGAAGATCCGCTCATCCGGTGCGCTGCAGAAGTTTCTCGACGAGGCTGGCGCTTCGACCACCTATCTGCCTGGCGGTGAACTCTACCCGGCGCTCGATACGGGCGTGGTTGATGGTGCCCATTGGGGTGCGGTCCAGGGCGCTGCAAGCATGAGCTTCTACGAAGTGGCAAAGAATCATGTGCGACCCGCACTGAACATCGCCGGCACCGATGTGATCATCATCAGCCAGAAAGCGCTGGACAAGCTTTCCGAGCGCGACCAGGAAATCGTCAAGCAGATTCTCGATGAGCAGTTCTGGTATCGCACCAACGAGTACCTGTACCAGGAACAGATCGCCTTGCAGAAGGCCATCAAGGAGCAGGGCGTAACGGTCAACGTACTGCCGGATGACGTCCAGGCGCGGCTTCGTGAAGTCGCGAAAAAGACCTGGGAAGAAGAAGGCAAGCGTAGCGACAAGTCGGCTGAAGCCTTGCAAAAGCTAAAGACCTTCCTCAGTGACCTCGGTTACCAGTAACCCCCTCGCCTGACCCACCCCCGACGCGGTCACGCGCCGGGGGTGCGATTCGCTCAATCCTTGCTCGTGGGGCCCGTCATGCGCCTGATCCATGCCTACATAAACGGCATCACCCGGCTCAACGAATTCATCGGCCGCTGGGTGGCCTACCTGATCTTTCTTATCTTCGCGCTGCTGCTGCTCGAAGTGTTCATGCGCTACCTGTTCTCGAGCCCGACCTCCTGGACCAACGAATTCGGACAGATGTTGTTCGGCGCTTATGTGGTGCTGTCCGGCGGTTACGTAATGGCGCACCGTGACCACGTCAACGTGGACCTGCTCTACGCCTCATTCAGTCCTCGCACACGCGCTTGGGTCGATATCTTCACCTCCAGTATGTTTTTTCTGTTTATGGCCGCGCTGCTGTATTTCGGCAGCTCCATGGCCTGGGAGTCGGTTCAAGGCATGGAAACCTCCTACTCCGCCTGGAATCCGCCGATCTGGCCGATCAAGGCGATGATTCCGCTCGGCACCTTGCTGTTGTTGCTGCAGGGCATTGCCAAGCTCTTGCAGGACATTCTGATTGCCTTGGGCCGTGAATCGGCCAGCGATACCGGCCACGCGGGGGATGCGCCATGAGCATCGAAATCACCACGTTGCTGTTCTTTCTGACGCTGGTCTTCTTTCTCGTACTTGGGCTGCCGCTGGCCTTCGTGCTGGGCGGTGTCTCGGTGCTGTTCCTTTATTTCACCTGGGGCGTCGACGCCTTCTACATGGTCGCTTCGCAGATGTGGGGCACCATGGAAAGCTTCACCCTGGTGGCCATCCCGCTGTTCGTGTTCATGGCCATGCTGCTCGAACGAACCGGGGTGGCGCGCGACCTCTATCGCATGATGCACCTGTGGTGTGGCGGCATGCGGGGCGGGCTGGCAATCGGCACGCTGGGGATCTGCGCGGTGTTCGGTGCCATGGTCGGCATCAGCGGCGCGGCGGTCGTGGCGATGGGCACCATTGCCCTGCCGGCCATGCTCGAACGCGGCTATGACAAGCGCATGGTACTCGGCTGCATCAACACCGGCGGCGGCTGGGGCATTCTGATTCCGCCAAGCATCATGATGATTCTCTACGCCATGATCAGCGGTCAGTCGGTCGGCAAGATGTTCGCCGCCGGCGTCCTGCCGGGCCTGTTGCTGGTGGGGCTGACGGTCACCTACGTGTTGGTGCGCTCGTTCCTGCAGCCCCATCTGGCACCTGCACTACCCAAGGAAGAGCGAGGCAGTTGGGGCGACAAGCTACGCGCGATACGTGCCGTGCTGCTTCCGATCGGCATCGTTGTCATGGTGCTCGGATCGATCATCGGTGGTTTGACGACCCCGACCGAGGCGGCCGCGATGGGCGTGTTCGGTGCGCTGATCTCCGCGGCGGTCTATCGCAAGCTGAACTGGCCGGTCCTGCAGGAAGCCGCTATCCGCACGTTCAAGCTGACCGGCATGATCGCCTGGATCCTGTTCGCGGCTCACGCATTCAGCTCGGCCTATCAGGGCATGGGCGCGCAGTCGCTGATAGAAGGCCTGATGATGGACCTGCCGGGTGGCCGCTGGGCCATCATCATCGTCATGATGGCGATCGTCTTCGTCATGGGCATGTTGCTCGATCCCGTCGGCATCATGCTGATCACTCTGCCGGTGTTCCTGCCGATCGTCGCTTCACTCGGCTTCGATCCGATCTGGTTCGGCGTGCTGTTCGTGATCAACATGGAGATCGGTTACATGACGCCGCCGTTCGGGTTCAACCTCTTCTACCTGAAAGGCATCGTCCCGCCCGGCATCACCATGAAGGACATCTACTGGTCGGTAATTCCCTTCGTGATCGTCAACATCATCGGCATGGGCATCATCATGCTGTTCCCCGAGATCGCGACCTATCTGCCGAACACGCTGTTCTGATCGAACCGCGCCGAAATAAAAAAGCCGGAGCAGATGCTCCGGCCTTTTTTTTGCGTGTCCATCAAATGATATTGGCGTAATCCGCCTCGATGCGGTCCAGGCTCAGGTGATTGAGGAAGTTAGAGAAGCACATCCATGCAGACAGCGCGTTCAGGTCCTGGAACTGCTGCGGCAGGTACTTCGGCGGCGCCACCATGCCCTCCTCGACCAGTTGGCGCAGGGTCCGCATGTCTTCCAGCGTGGTCTTGCCGCAGAACAACAGCGGGATCTGTTCCAGCTTGCCCTTACGCACCGCCAGCTGGATGTAGTTGTAGATCATGATGAAACCCTTCAGGTAGGACAGGTCCTTGGTGAAGGGCAAGCCATCGGGAGACGAGCCGCGGAACACGCGACTGGCATTGCCGTAGCTATCGTCGTCGGAATAGCCCTGCTCGCGGAAAAAACCGAACACATCAAGAAAATCCGCGCCCTCTTCCGCCATGTGGATAGCACGGGTACGGTTGGTGAGCTTGCGCAGGCGCGTCGGGTAGGAGGCGAAAGCGATGACCTCCATCAGGATTGCCAGGCCTTCCTGAGTCACGGTTGAGGACGGCGGGCCCTTGGCCAGGAAGGTGCAGATCGGCTGGTTCTGCCCGTTAAGCGTGGTGCCGACATGGACCAGCCCCTCGTGGACCTCCAGCGCACGAACGTCGCGCTCGTTGAACATCGCATCGCTGCGGATCTTGATGTAATCAGCGCCGGCGGCGGCATCGGCAAGAATGCCATCTGATTCGAATACGCGAATCACGCCTTCACCCTCGCCAAACACCAGATCCAGCCGGCGTTGCAGCAAGTCCACCGCCTGAGGTGCGCTAAGGACTTTGGCTTCGTCCTTCAGGTCCCCGCGGTCAGCGATGTTGTTCAGGTAGTCGGACAGCATCAGACCGAGGTCGGCGAGCGTCGGGTCACCAGCATGAAAGGCGTCAGAAGCGGCGCCGTAAAGCTCCTGGGAAATCAGGCCGAAATCTGCAGTGCCGCGTGCTTCGAGCATGCGGATCACCATCCGGTATTCCTTGCACATGCGCCGCATGATCTGCCCGACCGGGTTGAACTGGCCCAGTTGACGGGTGATGTCGCGTTCGATGTTCTGGAACTCTTCCTTCTTGGCGCTGGAATCAAAGCCAAGCGGACGGCCTTCGTAGTAAGCACGGTCGACTTGAGGCAGCTCACGGGCGCCAGCGGCAAAAAAACCTTGGCGAATGCTGTCGTCCCATTTCACTGCATCAAGCACGCGCAGCGGGGTTTGCGCTTCGACGATACGTTCGGACAGACCGCGCACCGTAAGCTGGTATTCATCCAGGTTGTTACGGGTATTCATCCGTACCTCGTCAGTGATGAGCCATAGCCTTCAACTTATACACCAGCGGACCCTGGCATTCCGTGCCCGGTTCGCGAACAGCCTGCTGGACGTATGGAGTGTGTCGGCCGACCTCAAGCAATCTGAACCAGCCGAAACCGCGATCTGGCTTACCCACGCCTTGCCATATCAGGCTGGGCATGACCACGGCGGGGTCCTCCGCCTACCCTTCGCCGCAGTCAGATCGCAGCTCAGGGATGACAGCCGCCCGACCCATTCGCCGGGCGGCTGAGTGCGCTGATCAGATCTCGGGACGCATGTGCGGGAACAGGATCACGTCGCGGATCGATGGTGAGTTGGTCAGCAGCATGACCAGACGGTCGATGCCGATACCTTCACCTGCTGTCGGCGGCATGCCGTATTCCAGGGCGCGGACGAAGTCGGCATCGAAATGCATGGCTTCGTCGTCACCGGCGTCCTTGTCACGGACCTGCGCGTGGAAGCGCTCGGCCTGATCCTCGGCATCGTTCAACTCGGAATAGGCGTTGGCGATCTCGCGGCCGCCAATGAACAACTCGAAGCGATCAGTGACGTTCGGATCGTCGTTGCTACGACGCGCCAGCGGCGAGACTTCGAACGGATAACGGGTGATGAAGGTTGGCTGCTCCAGCTTGTGCTCGACCAGCTCCTCGAAAATCATCACCTGCAGCTTGCCCAGCCCTTCGAAACCGAGCACCTTGGCGCCGGCTTTCTTGGCGATGGCGCGGGCGGTGTCGACATCCTGCAGGTCGGCAGCGCTGATCTCGGGATTGAATTTCAGGATCGCGTCGAACACGGACAGCCGTGCAAAGGGCTCGCCGAAGTGGAACAGCTTGTCGCCGTACGGCACGTCGGTGCTACCCAGGACCAGCTGCGCCAGTTCACGGAACAGCTCTTCGGTGAGGTCCATGTTGTCTTCGTAATCGGCATAGGCCTGGTAGAACTCGAGCATGGTGAACTCGGGGTTGTGCCGGGTCGAAACGCCTTCGTTACGGAAGTTGCGGTTGATCTCGAAGACTCGCTCGAAGCCACCGACCACCAGGCGCTTGAGGTAGAGCTCAGGGGCGATGCGCAGGAACATCGGCAGGTCCAGCGCGTTGTGGTGGGTCTCGAACGGTTTGGCCGCGGCGCCACCGGGGATGGTCTGCAGCATCGGCGTTTCCACTTCGAGGAAGTCGCGCTCGTTGAGGAACTTGCGGATGTGGCCGATCACCTGCGAACGCACACGGAAGGTGTGGCGGGTTTCTTCGTTGACGATCAGGTCGACGTAGCGCTGGCGATAGCGTTGCTCGGTATCGGTCAGGCCGTGGTGCTTGTCCGGCAGCGGACGCAACGATTTGGTCAGCAGCCGTACGTCGGTCATCTCGACATAGAGGTCACCCTTGCCGGAACGCGCCAGCGTGCCTTCGGCGGCAATGATGTCGCCCAGATCCCAATGCTTGATGGCTTCCAGCGTCTCGGCCGGCAACGTCTTGCGGTTGACGTAGACCTGGATGCGCCCGGTCATATCCTGCAGCACCATGAACGCGCCACGGTTAAGCATGATGCGTCCGGCCACCTTCACCGGGATCGCCGCTTCGGCCAGCTCTTCCTTGGTCTTGTCGACGTACTTCAGCTGCAGGTCGTTGCAGTAGCTGTCGCGACGGAAGTCATTGGGGAAAACGTCGCCCTTGGCGCGTTCGGCAGCCAGTTTTTCCTTGCGCTGAAGGATCAGGCTGTTTTCTTCCTCGTGGATGGCATGCTGGTTCAGCGGTTGTTCGCTCATGGTTTAAAAATGCCTGGATCGAATGAATGAATCCCGGGAAGGGTGTGTTGGAGGGCGTTTCACGTCAGCCCACCATGGCCTGCCCCTATTTTGGTGGGCTGACGCCCACCCTACAGCTGGACACTTGGAACTCGAGTTGGGTGGGCTGGGCGGCGTTCCGCACCAGCCCAACCGCGTTGGCCCAACTCAGTAGCGTTAAAGCCCTTGCTTGAGGCTGGCTTCGAGGTACTGGTCGATGTCGCCGTCCAGCACCTTGTGGCAATCGCTACGTTCCACGCCAGTACGCAGATCCTTGATGCGCGAATCGTCTAGCACATAGGAACGGATCTGATGACCCCAGCCGATATCGGACTTGGTGTCTTCAAGGGCCTGAGAGGCCGCATTGCGCTTCTGCATCTCCTGCTCGTACAACCGGGCCCGCAGCATTTTCATGGCAGTGTCCTTGTTGGCGTGCTGGGAACGCTCGTTCTGACAAGCCACCACGGTGTTCGTCGGTACGTGGGTGATACGTACTGCCGAGTCGGTGGTGTTGACGTGCTGACCACCGGCACCGGAGGAGCGGTAGGTGTCGATGCGCAGGTCGGCCGGATTGATCTCGATCTCAACCCTGTCGTCGATCTCAGGGGAGACGAACACTGCCGAAAACGAGGTGTGGCGGCGCGCTCCAGAGTCGAATGGACTCTTACGCACCAGGCGGTGCACACCGATCTCGGTGCGCAACCAGCCAAAGGCGTATTCGCCCTTGATGTGGACGGTAGCGCCCTTGATGCCGGCGACTTCACCTTCGGAGAGTTCGACGATCTCGGCACTGAAACCGCGCTTGTCGGCCCAGCGCAGGTACATGCGCAGAAGTATGTTGGCCCAGTCCTGCGCCTCGGTGCCGCCGGAACCGGCCTGGATATCCAGGTAGCAGTTGTTCGGGTCCATTTCGCCGCTGAACATGCGGCGGAATTCCAGCCCCTCCAGGATGCCACGCAGACGCTCCAGCTCGGCCGCGACGTCGTCTACGGCGCTCTGGTCGTCTTCTTCGACAGCCATGTCGAGCAGGTCGCGGGAGTCGGCCAGTCCACCTTCGAGATCGTCGATGGTTTCGACGATCTGCGCCAGGGTGGCGCGCTCGCGGCCCAGGTTCTGGGCGTACTCAGGTTTGTTCCAGACGTTCGGGTCTTCGAGTTCGCGGTTTACTTCAACAAGACGATCATGCTTCTGATCGTAGTCAAAGATACCCCCGAATTGACTGGGTGCGGTCGGACAGGTCCTTGATGCTGTTGAGGATCGGGTTGATTTCCATAGGTCGGCAGCTCTCAATCGGACGTTGCGAAAAGCCGGCGATTATAGCGCAGCAGGCTGCTGCTGACAGCCCAAACGGGACCGCCGGAGCGGCAAAAGTCAAGCGGGCTTAGTTTAGGAACGAGCGGAGGCGGCCCAGTAACCGCCCCGCATGCAGTCATGCGGAAACGCCGCGCACTTGGCTTTCCAGCTCGGCCTTCAGCCCCGCATCGAGTTTCAACTGGCGGGCCAGTTCGTCCAGGTAGGCACGCTCCATGAACTGCTCTTCATCGACCATCAGCACGCTGGCGATGTACATCTCCGACGCCATTTCGGGCGTGGTAGCAGCAGCGGCGACGTCTACCGGATCGAGTGGTTTGTTCAGCTCGGCTTCAAGCCAATGCTGCAAAGCTGGGTCATCAGTGAGCTGGGCCAGTTCAGCCTCGATCATCTTGCGTTCCTGCTCGTCGACGTGTCCGTCGGCTTTAGCCGCAGCGACCAGCGCCTTGAGGATGCCCCGGCTGTGCTCTTCCACTTGCTCGGGTGGCAGCCGGTCGACTGTCTTTGGCTCAGTCTGAACAGGGTTCGGCTGATTCACCCTGGCCCCACCCTGCTGCGCCTGTTGTGCCTGCCAGTTGCCGTAGGCTTTGTAGGCCAGCATGCCGAGCGCGGCCAAGCCGCCATAAGTGACCGCCTTGCCACCCATGCGACGCCCCCGTCGGCTACCGAGCAACATGCCAAGCGCGCCGGTGGTCAGCGCGCCTTTTCCACCGCCGCCCGCACCTCCGAGCAAGCTGCCAAATGGTCCGCCTGCGCCGGAAAGCAGGTCACCGAGCGAGCCGCTGCTGCTGCCCTTGGGAGCGCCTGGAGGCGTAACGGAGTTCTGCTGTTTTTGTAGAAGGTCCTGCCCAGACTTGAGCAGCTGATCGAGCAAACCGGAGGCTTTCATGGTGTTTCCTGCTTACGAATGGAGAGGTTAATCGAGCGAATCGGGAACCTGCCGGATCGGCGTGTTGCGGTGGGCCGCACGCACATACTGGGCAGGCCAAGGCACCGAGCTGTCACGCAGATCTTCGGCGGCATGCAGCGGCCAGTACGGATCACGCAGCAGCTCACGGGCCAGCAGGATCAGGTCGGCTTGGCCGGTGCGCAGAATGTGTTCGGCTTGGACCGCCTCGGTGATCATGCCGACGGTGCCGGTGGCGATACCCGCTTCACGGCGGACCTGCTCGGCGAACTGGGTCTGGTAGCCCGGCCCAACCGGGATTTCCGCGTTGACTGCCGTGCCGCCGGACGATACGTCGATCATGTCGACGCCCAGCGTCTTCAGCCGGCGCGCCAGCTCAACGGTTTCTTCCGAGTTCCATCCATCCTGGACCCAGTCGGTTGCGGACAGGCGAACGAACAGCGGCAACTCTTCCGGCCATACCGACCTTACCGCCTCGGTTACTTCCAGTAGCAGCCGGATGCGGTTTTCAAACGAGCCGCCATAGGCATCCTGGCGCTGATTGGACAGCGGTGAAAGGAACTGATGCAGCAAGTAGCCGTGGGCCGCGTGTATTTCGGCAATCTTGAAGCCAGCCGCGAGTGAACGCTCGGCGGCACGAATAAACGCCTGAATGACATCCCGAATCCCCGCCTCGTCGAGCGCGGTTGGCACTGCATGTTCCGGGTCGAAGGCAATGGTCGACGGACCTACCGGCGTCCAGCCTCCGGCGGCGATGGGGACGCTGCCATGCCGCCCAAGCCAGGGCTGCCAGGTGCTGGCCTTGCGGCCGGCATGAGCCAGCTGAATCCCTGCGACCGAGCCCTGAGCCTCGATGAAGCGTGTGATTCGCCGCAGCGGCTCAATGTGCTCATCCGACCATATGCCTAGATCCTCGGGTGAAATCCGTCCATTGGCCGAAACAGCAGTCGCCTCGATGATCACCAGCCCTGCCCCACCCACAGCGCGGCTACCCAGGTGGACCAGATGCCAATCGTTGGCCATCCCGGCCTTGGCCGAGTACTGACACATGGGCGATACGGCAATACGATTGGGCAGGGTCAGCTGGCGCAAGGTCAGCGGCTGGAAGAGCTGGGTCATGGAAACCTCGACTGCAGGGGATGCGTTTTTGGACATCCTTCAGTACAGACTGTTTCGGTGACTTTGCTCTGCTTGGGTGGTGTTTACCGAGAATTCGGTGACCGGGTGTTGCACACCGGTGTGAGCCAACATTGATCGACCGCCGGCATGACCTTCTGCGTACAAGGAGCGTCCACGCGAATCGCGGGTCGCTACCAGCTCAGGCTGTTCAAAATGTTGGCTTGGAGGATGGCAAACCACTCGCCATCCCCAATAACTGCAGTTACGCCGCCTCTACCTCCACCGGTACGCCGTTAAGTGCTGCGTTTCCAGACAAGGCATCGAGCTGACGCTCGTCGGTGAGGTCGTTGGCACTGGCACCCGGCTGGCGATTGGCAATCTCCAGCTGCGCACCGGGACGACCATGGCCCCAGCCATGGGGCAGGCTGACCACACCGGGCATCATCTCGTCGCTGACAGCCACTTCAACTTCGATCATGCCGACCCGCGAGCGTACCCGCACGCGCTGACCGTCAAGCAGCCCCAGCCGGCTCAGATCAGCCGGATTCATCAGCAGCTGATGGCGCGGCTTGCCCTTCACCAACCGGTGGTAGTTGTGCATCCAGGAGTTATTGCTGCGCACATGACGCCGGCCTATCAGGACGAGCTTATCGGCCGGCACGGCGATCGACGCAGCAAAACGCTGCAGATCACCGAGGAACAGCGGGGGCGCCGCCTGAACGCGCTGGCCATCGGTTTTCAGTCGCCCGGCCAGATTGGGCTTCAGTGGACCGAGATCAAGCCCGTGCGGATAGTCGCGCAGCCGGGAAAGACTCAAGTCCAGTTCGCTTTTCTCGCCATAAGGGCCGGCACGCAGGCCACGATCGATCATCTGTTCTGGCGCGACGGTGGGTTTGAGATCGCCACCGGTACGCGACGCGAACGCCTTGGCAAGGCCGATGAAAATTTCCCAGTCATGCAGCGCACCCTCCGGCTTGCTGAGGACCGGCTCGTTGAAGCGAGTAACGTTACGCACGGCGAACGTGTTGAAAGTGGTGTCGTAATGATCATGCTCCAACGGCGCGGTCGGCGGCAGGATCAGATCGGCGTAGCGGGTGGTTTCATTGATGTAGAAATCCACGCTGAGCATGAACTCCAGGCCGTCGAGCGCCTGCTCCAGCTTGCGCCCGTTGGGTGTTGAAAGCACCGGATTGCCGGCTACCGTCACCAGCACGCGAATCTGCCCATCCCCTTCGGTCAGCATCTCCTCGGCCAGCGCTGAAACAGGCAGCTCGCCGCCGTATTCCGGCAGTCCCGACACCCGGCTCTGCCAGCGGTTGAAATGTCCGCCCGAGGTGTTTGCCACGAGATCCACCGCCGGCTCCGTGCACAACGCGCCGCCAACCCGATCCAGGTTGCCGGTGACTAGGTTGATCGACTGCACCAACCACTGGCATAGCGTGCCGAACGCCTGGGTCGAGACGCCCATCCGGCCGTAGCAGACCGCTTTGTCCGCCGCAGCGAAATCCCGCGCCAGTTGCCGGATCTGAGCAGCCGGCACGCCGCAGCGTGGCCCCATCGCTTCGGCAGTGAACGGCTTCACCGCCGCCCTGAGCTCATCCAGGCCCGCCACGGGAAGATGGGTGGCACGCGTCAGGTCTTCGTCGAAAAGCGTACTGAGCACACCAAAAAGCAGCGCCGCATCTTCACCTGGACGGACGAATACGTGTTGATCGGCAATGGCAGCGGTTTCGCTACGACGCGGATCGACCACCACCAGCTTGCCGCCGCGCGCCTGCAATGCCTTCAGACGTTTTTCCACATCCGGGACGGTCATGATGCTCCCATTGGATGCTAGCGGGTTACCGCCCAGTATCAGCATGAAATCGGTGTGATCGATGTCTGGAATCGGGATCAGCAGGCCGTGGCCATACATCATCAGACTGGTCAGATGGTGAGGCAGCTGATCGACCGAGGTGGCTGAGAAGCGATTGCGGGTTTTCAGCTGGCCCAGAAAATAGTTGCTGTGCGTCATCAGCCCGTAGTTGTGCACGCTGGGGTTGCCCTGATAAACCGCCACCGCATTGTTGCCGTGGCGCTCGCGAATCCCGGCGAATCGTTCGGCTACCAGCGAAAAGGCTTCATCCCACTCAATTGCCTGCCACTCGTTGCCCACTCGTCGCATCGGGTGGCGCAGGCGATCAGGATCGTTCTGGATGTCCTGCAATGCGACGGCCTTGGGGCAGATGTGGCCACGACTGAAACTGTCCTGAGGATCTCCCTTGATGGAGACGATCTGCTCATCACGGGTTTCGATGGTCAGGCCGCAGATGGCCTCGCACAGATGACAGGCACGGTGGTGCTGGGTCGTTTCGCTCATCGCGGGCTCCAGAGGATTGTTCTTGTAATCAGATCACTCTAGGCCGGAGTCGGGCCTGCGCCAATCATGCACGCCCTGACAAATAGCGCCCGATTCAGATAACCGATCTTGCTCAAGCAGCCCGTTCTGGAACGGCATCAGGCGATGAACGCCTCAGTGGGCCGCAACCTGACATCTGCAACCGCTTAGCATTGGAGACAAACGCTGCGGTTGCCGCAGCGAATCGAGCGACGGCCTTACTGCGAGTGCAGCCCCATCGGTCATCGCGCAGCGATATGCGCCACCAGCAACTGCACGCTTTCACGCCCACGGAATTCATTGACGTCCAGCTTGTACGCCAGATCGGCCCAGCGCACCGTCGGGTTGGGCCAGAGTTCGCGATCAATGTTGAATGCAATTGCATCGAGGGTTAGCGAACCGCATTCGCTCTTGAGCACCATTTTCAGGTGTTTCTCCCCCACCAATCGCTGCTGCACCAGTTGGAAAACGCCGTGAAAAACCGGCTCTGGAAAGTGCTGCCCCCATGGCCCGGCATTGCGCAGCGCCTTGGCCAGTTCAAGATGGAATTCCTCGACGCTCAACTGGCCATCGGTCAGTAAACGCCCGGTGAGGTCGTCCTCGCAGAGCTGACGACGCACCTCGGCATCGAATGCGGCCGCGAAGGCACCGAAATTGCCCTCGGGCAACGACAAGCCCGCAGCCATTGCGTGTCCGCCAAACTTGCTGATTAAACCCGGATGGCGCGCCGCAACCGCATCCAGCGCATCACGGATATGAAACCCCGGCACCGAGCGCGCCGACCCTTTGAGCACGCCTTCCCCGGCATCGGCGAAGGCGATGGTCGGCCGGTGATAACGCTCCTTGAGTCGTGAAGCGAGGATCCCGATGACGCCCTGGTGCCAGTCCGGCTCGAACAAGCACAGGCCGAACGGCATGTCTTCAAGCGGTAGGTCTTTCAGCTGGGCCAGCGCTTCGCGTTGCATGCCCTGCTCGATGCCCTTGCGGTCCTGGTTGAGCTGGTCGAGCTGAACAGCCATGTCGCGCGCGAGCGCTTCGTCTTCACAGAGCAGACACTCGATGCCCAGCGCCATGTCGTCGAGGCGACCTGCCGCGTTCAAGCGTGGGCCGAGAATGAAGCCCAGATCGGTCGAGGTGATGCGGCGATGGTCACGTGCGGCGACGTCCAGAATTGCACGTAAACCAGGCCGTGCCCGACCTGCACGGATTCGCGCCAACCCCTGATGAACAAGGATGCGATTGTTCGCGTCCAGCGGCACCACATCGGCGACGCTGCCCAGCGCCACCAGATCCAGTAACTCGGCCAGGTTCGGTTCCGCCCAACCATTGCGGCTGAACCAGCCCCTGTCACGCAGGGCCGCACGCAAGGCCAGCAACACGTAGAAAATAACCCCGACGCCGGCAATGCACTTGCTTGGAAAAGCGCATTCAGGCTGATTGGGGTTGACGATGGCATCGGCCGCCGGCAACTCGGGACCCGGCAGATGATGATCGGTCACTAGGACCTTGAGGCCTGCCGCCTTGGCTGCCGCTACGCCGTCGACACTGGAAATGCCGTTATCCACTGTCACCAGCAAATCAGGCTGACGCTCGAGCACCACGGCAACGATCTCTGGCGTCAGGCCGTAGCCGTACTCGAAGCGATTGGGCACCAGATAGTCGACGTGAGCGGCACCCAGCTGGCGCAGGCCCAGCACACCCACCGTGCTGGCAGTGGCGCCGTCGGCATCGAAATCGCCGACGAACAAGATGCGTTGGCGACGTTCCAGCGCCTCGACCAGCAGCGCCACAGCGGCGTCGATGCCCTTGAGTTGACCGTAAGGGATCAAGCGCGCCAAGCCCTTGTCCAGCTCGCTAATCGACTGCACGCCACGGGCGGCGTAGAGACGCGTCAACAGGGGCGGCAGGTCGCCCAGGTCGGGAAGCCGTTCGGGAAGGGGGCGGGGTTCGATGCGCATCTGTTGATTATCCGGTGCAGCGTGAAGTGGGTGGCAGCGATAAGCGGTGCGCGCGGGCTGGCCATAGCGGCGACCATGGCAGACGCAACGGCGCAGGGCGATTTTTCAAGTAGAGGGCCAGGCAGCCTTGGCGGCAAGTACCGGCGCAGCAGGTGCCGCTTGAGCTGGCCGCCAGCATACAGCAATGAATTGCTGCGGGGCGCGCCGCCGACCGGGTGCCTGTTGATCAGCAATCGCAGATCAATGCTTTATCATCGCGGCGACACCTTTGCCCGATACCAACCCCGATTTATTCCGGAGACCGGCATGAAGCGCCTGCTACTTAATTGCGATATCGGCGAGAGTTTCGGGGCCTGGACCATGGGCCTGGACGCCGAGGTCATGCCTTTCATCGATTGCGCCAACGTGGCCTGCGGCTTCCATGCGTCGGACCCGCAGATCATGCGCCGCACAGTGGCTCTGGCAACCCAGCATCAGGTCATGATCGGCGCGCACCCGGCCTACCCCGACCTGACCGGTTTCGGACGCCGCTCCATGGCTTGCAGCCCGGACGAAGTGGAGAACATGCTGCTCTATCAGCTCGGTGCGCTCGAAGGCATCTGCCGCGCGGAGGGCACCGAGGTCAGCTATGTCAAACCGCACGGGGCGCTCTACAACGACATGATGCGCAAGCCCGAACTGCTCCGCGCGGTCATGAACGCCGTCATCGGCTACTCGCCCACACTGCCCTTGATGCTGATGGCGACCCGCGACAACAGCGCTGCTCAGTCGCTGGCTGATGAGCTGGGCGTAATGCTGTGGTTCGAGGTGTTTGCTGACCGCGCCTACGACCCGGACGGCAGGCTGGTCTCCCGCGACCAGCCCGGCGCTGTTCATCACGACACCGAGAAGGTCGCCGCTCAGGCTCTAAGCCTCGCCAGAGGCGAAGCGATCGGCGCCAACGACGGCAGCCTGCTGAGGCTGCATGCCGACACCCTCTGCGTACACGGCGACAACGCCGGCGCTGTCGCCGCCGTTCAGCGGATACGCCAGGCACTTGAGCATTTGGCGGAATGAAGCCTCGTATAGAGGTGGTCGGCATCGATTGCCTGATGCTGCGCCTGTTCGACGAGATCGACGAAACCCACATGCCATGGCTGCTTGCCGCAACCCGACGGCTGCGCGAAGCCTTCGGTGAGGCGTTATTGGACCTGGTGCCCTCCTACACCACCGTGCTGGTGCACTACGACCTGCAGCAACTGGATGACGATCAGGCGCGTCAGCGAGTGGCTGAAGCGCTGCACAACCTGCAGCCAGACGCCGGCGGACAGACGCGTGAATTGAACATTCCAGTGTGGTACGACCCAAGCGTCGGCCCCGAACTAGAGGCATTGGGCCAACGCAGTGGGCTCGGCATGGCAGGCGTGATCGAACGGCACAGCGCCCGCACCTACCAGGTTTTCGCGCTGGGATTTGCACCGGGCTTCGCCTTCATGGGGCTGGTCGACGAATGCCTCGCCAGCCCGCGCCTGCAAACGCCGCGTAAGCGAGTCCCGGCCGGCAGCCTGGGTATCGCTGATCGCCAGACGGCCATCTATCCGCTGGTTTCTCCCGGCGGCTGGAACCTTATCGGGCGCAGCCCCACCCGTCTGTTTGACCAGGCGCTGGAGGGCTACAGCATCTGGCAACCCGGTGACAGGGTGCGCTTTCAGCCCATCGATCACGCCGAATTTGTCCGGCTTGGGGGAGATGACATGCCTTACGAGGGGACGCCATGACACTGTTGATAGAGCGCAGCGGCGCCCTGGCCAGCCTCCAGGACGGCGGTCGATTCGGCGTCCGTCATATTGGCGTGACCCAGGGTGGTGCTGCTGATTGGGTGTCGCACGCCTGGGCCAATTGGCTGCTGGGTAATCCCCTTCAGGCCACCACGGTGGAAATCACCTTGGGTAACCTGACTCTGCTCGCGGAGGCAGATGGCTGCCTGGCGCTGAGTGGCGCCGATCTCGCGGCGACCGTGGAAGAACAGCCCATCGCCGCGGGACGCAGTTTCACCATCCGCAAAGGCCAACGTCTGCGCTTCGGCACGCCGCTACGGGGCGTGCGGGCCTATCTCGCCGCACCAGGCGGGTTCGCGGCGCCGCTTCTCCTGAGAAGCTGCGCCACGGTACGCCGAGAGCAACTCGGCGGCCTGCACGGCGATGGCCAACCCCTGACCGAGGGGGACCGCCTCACCTACAGTGGCGGCTCTGCTCGCGCACGCGAATTGTGCCCTGAACAGAACCCTCCACTGTTTACCGATACGCCATTAGAGGTCGTGCTAGGCGCGCAGATCGGAGATTTCAGCGGCCAGAGCCTGTTTGACGTATTCAATCGCCCCTGGACCGTCGATCAACGTGCCGACCGTATGGGCGTTCGTCTGCTGGGGCCGGTACTGCGTAGTTCAAGGCTGTCGATGATTTCAGAAGGCGTGCCGCTGGGTGCTATCCAGGTGCCACCGGATGGCCAGCCCATCGTCCTGCTCAATGACCGGCAAACCATTGGCGGCTACCCGAGGCTGGGTGCCCTGACACCACTTGCCGTGGCGCGGCTGGCGCAGTGCCAGCCAGGCACCGAGGTCCATTTAAAGCCAATAGCCCTGCAGGCTGCGCAACGAGAGCAACGTCGCTTGCTCGCCCAGTGGCTATAGGTGCGCGCGGCCGAAATCAAGGAAGAAAGGAAAGCGCCGCCTACAAAGGGGCGCTCGGAACACGCGAACAAGTCCTGTCAGAGGCGGATGATGGGGCCGTCGGTCCCGCCTCAGCCGCGCTCTCCAATCAGCCACTCAAGCGGCACTTCATGCTGACCGCGCTCATCGGTGATGAACAGTGAACCCTCACTGACCATTACGCTCCAGCTGATTGCTCGGGGCAAATCGCGCGCCACTGATTCCAGTGCCTCCTGCCCCACCGCTACGACGTTGACTTTCTTCAGGCTGCGCACACTGTCGAGCACCTTCGTCTGCCATACCCGCAGATTTCCGTACGCGACCAGGCTGAAGCGCTCGGCGCGTCTGGAGCACCAGGTGATCCGCTCGGCATCCGGCTGACCAACTTCAATCCAGTGCAGCACGCGATCATCAAGGCTTTTCTCCCAAAGCGCCGGTTCATCGACGTCTGAAAGCCCACGACCGAAAGCGAGCTTTTCGTCGTACCAGAGCACGTAAGCGATCAGCCGTGCGACCAGGCGCTCCTCTGTCTCCGAGGGATGCCGAGCAACGGTAAAGCGCAGATCCTGATACACGTGGCGATCAAGGTCGGTGAGATTGATCTCGACCTTATACGGTGTGGCTTGCAGCGCCATGACAGCTCCGGGCGGATAAAAAGGACACGCAGTTTAACGTATCGACACACGTTCAGAGGCACTCCTAGCGTGGCTCGCTACCGCACCGCGAACTAAAAATCCGACGAGCGTTCTTTGACAATCGTTCTCATTATATTTAGCATCCAATCATTCGCTGACCCAACGGGTAGTTCATATGTACGTGTGTCTTTGCCAGGGCGTTACCGACGGCCAGATTCGTGAAGCCATCTATGAAGGTTGCTGCAGTTATCGTGACGTGCGAGACGCCACTGGCGTGGCGACCCAATGCGGTAAATGCGCCTGCGTCGCCAAGCAAGTCGTCCGCGAAACCTTGAGCGATCTACAGAACGCCAGCGCCTCCCTGGCTTACCCAGCCGGGTTCTCACCCGCCTGAATCCACATCGAATTATCCCAGCCGGGCACATGCCCGGCTTTTTTCTGCCCGAGAATCAAGGCCTTGGCTGACAGTCGCGGAACAGACTTATTCTTATTTCGCTTTACCCTTTATCATTCAAGGACTTAGGTTTGACAGCACCCAGGTTCGTGGCCAGACTGCGCTCACTAACGAACCCGATCGACGCAGGGCACCGACATGAAAGGCGACAAGCTGGTCATTCAGCATCTGAACAAGATCCTTGGCAACGAACTGGTCGCAATCAACCAGTACTTCCTGCATGCACGCATGTACGAGGATTGGGGCCTCGGCAAGCTCGGCAAGCATGAGTACGAAGAATCCATCGACGAGATGAAGCATGCCGACAAGCTGATCAAGCGCATCCTCTTCCTTGAAGGCCTGCCCAATCTTCAGGATTTGGGAAAGCTGCTGATCGGCGAAAACACTCGGGAGATGCTCGAGTGCGACCTCAAGCTCGAGCAAGGCGGCATCCAGGACCTGAAGGTCGCCATTGCCTATTGTGAAAGCGTCGGCGACTACGGCACCCGCGAGCTGCTCGAAGACATTCTTGAATCCGAAGAAGAACATATCGACTGGCTGGAGACCCAACTGAGCCTGATCGGCAAGGTTGGCATGGAGAACTACCTGCAGTCGCAGATGGACGAGTAGACCGTCGCTTTTCAACGAAAACGGGAGCCTAGGCTCCCGTTTTCGTTAATGCCTGACGCAACTGAACGTCACTTCACGTTGAAATATCGAAGCCTGCCTAAATGCAGGCATAAAAAAACCCGCTCTTTAGCGGGTTTTTTCGGAGTAGCTATCAAGCGCCAGCTTTTTCAACGGCTTGCTTGATCAGCGGTTGCAACTCGCCCTTTTCGAACATCTCCAGGATGATGTCGCTGCCACCGACCAACTCGCCATCCACCCACAACTGGGGAAAGGTCGGCCAGTTGGCATATTTCGGTAGGTTGGTACGAATTTCAGGGTTTTGCAGGATGTCGACGTAGGCGAACTTCTCACCACACCCCATCACAGCCTGGGTCGCACGGGCGGAAAAACCGCACTGCGGTGCATTAGGCGAGCCTTTCATGTAAAGCAGCACCGGGTTCTTTTCGATCTGCTCTTTGATGGTTTCGATGATATCCATGGGGCACCTCGGCTAGTCTCGGTTGCCGCGCATTGTACAGAACAGCAGCCTAAAAGCCGAGTCACGGACTCGGCTTTTATTAACGCACATGCAGCACAACTTCCCTGAAGCGCACGATTTTGGCGCGCTGAGGCCGATTTGCGCCGGCTGAGGCTTTCTGGATAAGATCGCGCCTTTCCCGTTTCGTCGCCATCTATGCGACCCCTGTCGTAGGCCCTTCTATTTCGTCGAAATCCCCGGCCTCGACTGCGGCAATGAAAGGTAGTTGATATGAGCGCAAGGCATTTTCTCTCACTGATGGATTGCACGCCCCAGGAGCTGTTAGGCCTGGTCCGTCGCGGCATCGAGCTGAAGGATCTGCGCGAGCGCGGCATTCTGTTCGAGCCGCTGAAAAACCGCGTTCTGGGCATGATTTTCGAAAAAGCCTCGACCCGCACGAGATTGTCTTTCGAAGCGGGAATGATTCAGCTCGGTGGCCAAGCCATATTCCTTTCGCCGCGCGACACGCAACTGGGTCGCGGCGAACCGATCAGCGATTCCGCCATCGTCATGTCGAGCATGCTCGACGCCATCATGATCCGCACCTTCGCTCATTCAACACTGACCGAATTTGCGGCGAACTCCTCGGTACCGGTAATCAACGGACTGTCTGACGATCTCCACCCTTGCCAGTTGATGGCCGACATGCAGACGTTTCATGAGTTGCGCGGCAGTATCGCGGGCAAAACCGCAGCGTGGATCGGAGACGGCAATAACATGTGCAATTCTTATATGGAGGCTGCGCTTCAGTTCGATTTCCAGCTGCGTATCGCTTGCCCTGAAGGCTACGAGCCCAACAGCGAGCTGCTCGCGCAGGCCGGTGACAGAGTGAAGGTATTCCGCGACCCACGCGAGGCAGTGGCTGGCGCACACCTGGTCAGCACAGACGTTTGGGCTTCCATGGGCCAGGAAGATGAAGTCGCCGCGCGCATGGCCACCTTCCGTCCGTATCAGGTCGACCGGGCCTTGCTCGACGCGGCCGCTGAAGACGTTCTGTTCATGCATTGCCTGCCGGCACATCGCGGCGAAGAAATCAGCCACGACGTGCTCGACGACAAGCGTGCAGTCGCCTGGCAACAGGCCGAAAACCGCCTGCATGTGCAGAAAGCCCTGCTTGAGTTCCTGGTCGAGCCGGCTTACCACCACGCATGAGCCATGAGCCGCTGCTGCACCTGCGCGACCTCGCCTGCGGTTATGGCGAACAGAGCATTGTGCAGAACCTCAATTTGCACCTGAATCGTGGTGATATTGGGTGCCTTCTCGGGCCATCCGGTTGCGGCAAGACCACTACGTTGCGGGCAATTGCCGGATTCGAGCACGTCAACGATGGTGAGATCCAACTGGGCGGCGCCGTGCTTTCAAGGCGAGGTTTCACCCTGGCACCCGAAAAGCGCCGGGTCGGCATGGTGTTCCAGGACTATGCGCTGTTCCCGCATCTGACGGTGACCGAAAATATCGCCTTCGGGATTCGCAAGCATCCGCAATCACAACGCATCGTGCGCGAAATGCTAGAGCTGGTGCATCTCTCCCCGCTCGGCAAGCGCTATCCGCACGAACTTTCCGGCGGCCAGCAGCAACGTGTTGCGCTCGCCCGTGCACTTGCACCCGAGCCGGAACTGCTCCTGCTAGACGAACCGTTCTCCAATCTCGACGGCGACCTGCGCCGGCGCTTGAGCCATGAGGTCCGCGAGATTCTGAAGGCCCGTGGTACCAGCGCCATCCTCGTCACCCACGATCAGGAAGAAGCCTTCGCTGTCAGTGACCAGGTCGGCGTATTCAAGGATGGTCGGCTGGAACAGTGGGACACGCCGTTCAACCTCTACCATGAGCCGCTTACACCTTTCGTGGCGAGCTTCATCGGCCAAGGCTATTTCATTCGTGGCCAGCTGATAGACCCGGAGACGGTGCAGACCGAACTGGGCGTCATTCGCGGCAACCGCGCCTACACGATGCCGGCCGGCAGCTCGGTGGATGTTCTGCTGCGTCCGGATGACATCGTCTATTCACCGGAGAGCAGGCTCAAGGCACTCATCGTCGGCAAGACTTTCCTTGGTGCCTCGACCTTGTATCGACTGCAGTTACCCACCGGCAATCAGCTCGAGGGAATATTTCCCAGCCACGCGGACTACCCGACAGGCCAGGAAGTGGGCATTGCCATCGCTGCCGACCACCTGGTGGTGTTCCCTGCACAAGGCAGCGTTGCTGCCTATGAAAAACTGCCAGAAGCGGGCGTGCGGCGTTACAGCAGCAACGTTTGAGCTTAGTTCCCGCCGTCACTCCTCCGACCGAGCTTCCATCGCCTCGCCGCTGCGTGACTTGAGGCGTCGCGCCCTGAAGAACTCACTCAGTATCTCGCTGCAACGCTCCGCAGCGACACCGCCCTCGATCAACACACAGTGATTGAGAAAATCCTGCGAGAAGAACTGCCCCCGACTGACCGCAACCCCCGCCTTGGGCTCCGTTGCGCCGTACACGACCCGTTGCACACGTGAATGAACAATCAACCCGGCGCACATGCTGCAGGGTTCCAGCGTCACGTACAGCGTGCTCCCCGGTAAGCGATAGTTTTCCAACTTCGACGCCGCGTCGCGAATAGCGACCATCTCAGCGTGGGCGCTGGGGTCGTGGCTCGAGATCGGGCGATTGAAACCTCGGCCAATTATATGGCCGTTGTGTACCACCACCGCACCGACCGGGACTTCCCCGAGCCTTGCCCCTTCGGCGGCAAGGGCCAACGCCTCGCGCATGAATTCATCATCACGTGAACGATCGATGATCTTCGGTCTTTTCATTTAAGCCGTCCGGCTACTGCCGCCCTCAAACCACTTGAATCGCTGCCATCAATCCAGTTTCCATGTGATCGATGACGTGGCAGTGGAACATCCACACCCCGGGATTATCCGCTACCAACGCGATTCTTGCCGTCTCGTTCTTCCCGAGCAGATAGGTATCGGTATACCAGGGGTCGATGCGCTTGCGATTGGACGAAATGACCTTGAATGTCAGCCCGTGCAGATGGATTGGGTGCTGATACTGACTGAGGTTGCGCAGTTCGAATATGTAATGACCGTCTTTTTTCAATGTTGCAATGGGGCGGTCGGCACAGGTCTTATCGTTGATGTCCCAGGCCTGGCCGTTGATCTGCCAAAAGGTGAAGGCCTCGCCCTGCCCCGAATCGCTGGACAGCGTGCCAGCCCACTCGAAATTGAAGCGCAGGGTTTGCGCTTGCTGCAGGTCCGGCTCGGCAACCGGATTGGCCGGCAGCGGTGCAGGCCAATCGCCTTCGGTCTCAGCCGTAGCCACGGAGGCGAGCGTCGCCAGCCGCAGCGGGCCGTTACGTAAGGAAAGCATTTCCCCTACAGGCGGGACTTTCACCGCTAGGTCAATGCGCATACCCGGCCCTAGCCAATAGACTTTTCCTAGCGGGCGCGGCGCGACCGGGTTGCCATCGATCGCGTAAATACGCGCATCGCCGCCTGGCAGTTTCACTCGGTAGGTCACGGTGTTGGTGAGATTGATGAGGCGCAAGCGCACTACTTGGCCGGCCGGCAGCTCAAGGGTTGGCGCGTGCTCCCCGTTTACGGTCGACAGCACACCAGGGGTCCCTCCCCGCGCGGCCTCGCGGGGCACGCTGAAATCGGTGAATGCGCCTTGCTTGTCGACATGCCAGTTTTTCAGGCTCAGCGTTCGCTCATGACGAAAGCCGCTCGGCTCGCGCTCTTCGACAATCAAGGGCCCCACCAGCCCACGCCCCAACTGCTCGGCGCTCGACGTGTGCGGGTGATACCAGAAACTACCCGCATCCGGGACCTGAAACAGGTAATCGAACGATTCCCCAGGCAAGACGGGTAATTGCGAAACATACGGCACCCCGTCCATGTTCAGCGGCAGGCGGATGCCATGCCAATGAATCGTAGTGGGCTCCGGTAGGTGATTGATGAAGCGCACTCGCAGCCATTCGCCCTGTCTGGCGCGCAGTTCCAAGCCAGGCGCTTGTCCACCGTAGCACCATGCTGGGGTCTTGGTGCCGGCGATAAGCTCGATATCGGCCGGAGCTGCGATCAGCTCGTAATCGTGAGTCACAGGATCGGCGGGGCGCCCGATCCAGTACCGTGCTCCGCCACCGACAACGCCCAACGTAGCGAGCCCAGCCAACCCAACCAGCATCTTTCTTCGGGTAAAAGTCATTTCTTTCTCATCAAAAACTGCACGAGCCGTTACACCAGTAACTAGATTGGAATCGCTCGCATTTGCGACATGCTACAGCTTCGCGGGCCAACTCGCAGCCGGGCCAGACGCACAGCGAACCCGTTGATCAATAGAAGCGAACCCTTGCGCCTGATCCCGCGTCTACTGCGGAGACACTCATCCCAATTGAGGAGGCGCCATGCACCCCACAGCAGCCCAAGCCAAGGGTGAAGTCAGCAGAGGCATAACCTGGCTCGCTCGTAGCGGCTACGCCGCCAGAGGCGTTGTCTATCTGATCATCGGCATATTCGCCTTCATGGCCGGCATCGGTAGCGGTAAAACTGTTGGTACCAAAGGTGCCATTCAGCAATTGTTGGGGCAGCCCTTTGGGCAGACCTTGCTCTGGATCATGGTTGTCGGCCTCGTAGCCTACGTGGCGTGGCGACTGACGCAGGCAATAACCGATCCGGAAGGTCATGGCACCGACGGCAAGGGATTGCTGATTCGCGCTGGTCTCGTCGGCAGCGCCGTGACCTACACCTTGCTTGCGCTCTTTACCCTTGGGCTGCTTGGCAGCTCCATTGGAAGCTCCGGGAGCGGTGGTGGCTCAAGTGGCGGCGACTTCCTGTCTGGCGTACTTGGATGGAAGTACTCGAACTATCTGATTTACCTGGTTGCGCTTGTGCCGCTTGGCGTCGGCATCGCCCACATCATCAAGGGGTGGAAAGCCAAGTTCGAAAAGTATTTCTACGCCTCCGAACACGTCATGAAATGGGTTCGCCCGATTTCTCGGGCCGGCCTCATTGCCCGGGGTGTTGCCTTTCTGGTCGTTGCCGGCATGCTTTTCACAGGTGGTAGCCGCTACGAGCCAACCGACCCGCCGGGACTGGAGGACGCCCTGAATGCCCTGCAGAATCTGCCGTTTGGGGCATTCTGGCTTTCGCTCGTTGGCCTTGGGCTGGTTGCATTTTCGATTTACAGTTTTTCCGAAGCTATCTGGCGCCGTATCGATACGCCAGCCGTCATGCACTGATTGAACACTGCACAGTAGAAGCCTGGGCACTTCGGGGGCTTCTACTTTGCAGCTGGCTCATGACTATGCGCCAAGCGTCAGTCTAATTGGACCGTGGTGTTAAAAGGAGTGCTGCATTCAGCTGCCCAACTGGGCTGCTTTACCCATTCTCCCGGCCTCTGCTGTCCCCCGATGATCGCGGCAGTGCCCATATGCGTAAGCTCAACATCTGTCGTTTTCAACGCCCCCCGGCTCCGTGAGGCACGTGTTGTTTGACCGCCTTCCGACTTCGGATCTAGTCAGGGCGAACTGTCGCTCCCCGTTCACTTGGGCCCCACAATCCCATGCCCGAGATGCTAAAGCTAAAAAATGACCCGCAGCGCACGTTAAGAAACCAGGACTGAACCAAACGGGGAGCAGCACTTTCGAACTCGTGTATGGCCTTGGAGGCGTCCCATGCAAGCATCCTCACCACAGAACTGCGGTGCAACGGCTTCGGCGCTGAACGAAGCCTGTTTTTGCATCAGCCTGGATCAATCGGCACTCGCTGATACGATGAGCGACCAGCTAGGCAATCCCGAGCTCAAAGAGCTGCTGAACGCGCGCTGTCCACGTATTCGCCGCACGACCGGTCTTTGTCTCCCCCCTCCGACTGAATCAGGTGGCAGAGGTTATCCGGGCTATCGAACAAACTGTCATGCTGCCGACCTGGCAGGCGCATGCACTCGCTTCAGCGCCGGCGATTACACAGCACCCGCCTCGAGGCGCGCGCGGCGTGTTCCTTGGCTACGACTTTCACCTTGACGATGAAAAGCTAGGCCTTATCGAAATCAATACAAACGCTGGTGGCGCGATGCTCAACCTGTTGCTCGCCCGTGCGCAACGGCGTTGCTGCAGCGGCGTAGTAGCGCTGTCGCCGGGCGACGAAGGCGCCGACCGATTTGAGCGAGCGATTCTGAACATGTTTGCCCACGAGTGGGCAGCAAGTGGCGAACAGAAGCCTTTGAAGCACCTGGTCATCGTCGACGAAAGCCCCGAACGTCAGTACCTCTACCCTGAGTTTCTGCTCTTTCAGCAGTTGTTCGAATCGGCCGGTATTGATTGCACCATCGCTGACCCAACCGATATGACATTCACCGAAGGCCGCCTGGTGGTGAACGGCAAGCCAGTCGACCTGATCTACAACCGGCTCACCGATTTCTACCTAGAGGGCGCCGCGTGCAACGCGCTGCGGGAAGCCTACCTCGCGGATGCCGTGACGGTGACACCCCATCCCCAGGCCTATGCCCTGTACGCAGACAAGCGCAGGCTGGTCGACTTGACCGATGCGGCGCTACTCGAGCAGATGGGCGTCGATCCGCAAACCCAAGCACGACTCGCCCCGTACGTCCCGCTGACCAGGCTTGTCGAGCCCGCCGATGCTGAACTGCTCTGACAGGACCGACGCAATTTGTTCTTCAAGCCAGTGAGCGGTTTTGGCAGTCGCGGCGCGTACCGCGGGGAGAAACTCACCAAGCGTGTGTGGGCCGACATTCTGGCCTCCCAATACGTTGCCCAAGCCATGGTCCGGCCAAGTAGAACCTTTGCCGCACCCGCTTTACGTGGCGTTGATCAGAGCACAAAGCGCTATCACGTCACTCGCCGGCAAGCGTTTTCGGTTGGCGGACTGGTATGTCCGCCATGGACGCAGGAAAGCCCGCCAAGGTGGCCCGGGAATGGTAAGGCTGGGTGACCTTCGACGCGGACGGCAATTTTCGGCCAGAGAGCGATTCGCAGCACTCGGAAGCGAGCGGTACCCAAAACGTAGACGCGGCCGCGCTGCCGTCACCGCTCGAACACGACCGAATCAACAAACTCCTGTTCGAAAGCGAGTGAAACGGATCTTCAACGTCTACAAAGACTCTCCAAGCCCGCAGCGCGACGTTTCCTATAACTTCCGCTGCTTAGTGATCCACTGAGCCGCCCTGCGCTCTCGAGCATTGCGGCCAATCGAGTACCAGCTCGAGCATGGAAGAACGTCCCACGTTGATTCACGCCCCTCGGAGTTGGTGAAAAACAGGTACGGCATTTGCACCTAGCGCCGTGCCTGCTGCGAGTGGATCGTAAGCCTTTTGCGACATATGGCTATCGAAGGCACAGGGCGAGTGACCACTAGACAGCCGCCCTCCAGCCTCGTAACGTGCTTCAGATGCCCTGCGAACTGCTCTCGCCCCTTCCCTCTTTTGCTGGGTTTCAAGGCACTCATCTCAAAAAGCCGGCGCGATAGAACCGGAGTTCAAGGAATAGCATCGATGCAAGGAACACAACCGGAACACCTTCGCCAGCGCGACGCCCGCCCGGAGTTCTGGCAGCTCTCGATGCGTTGCTGTCAGTTGGCGGGTAGCGTCGATGTAGCCTTTTTATTCATATTCCTCATGCTTGGTTCACCGATTCTGGCCTGGATAAACGTGGTCAGCGTGGCCATGTATATCTATGCCTATCGCGCATTCCAACAGCGAAGAAATCAGCTTGCGGTCATGCTGATACGCGTTGAAGTGCTTGTTCATGCCGGACTGGGAACGGTGCTTATTGGTTGGGAAAGCGGCTTCCACTATTACCTGCTGATGTTTATTCCGGCCCTGTTCGTCAGCATGCCCACACGCACCGCCTGGATTTACGCGGGGTGGCTATGGGCTTACTACGTCGGACTCGACGTATTGATGTGGTTCATTGAACCGCTGCAACCCATCTCCTCCAACGCG
Source organism: Stutzerimonas chloritidismutans (assembly GCF_038562055.1). GTDB lineage: Bacteria > Pseudomonadota > Gammaproteobacteria > Pseudomonadales > Pseudomonadaceae > Stutzerimonas > Stutzerimonas chloritidismutans_A. The sequence goes on from NZ_JBCFXD010000004.1 coordinate 116,111, forward strand.
CTGCTGGGCGTGCACGTGTTCAACCTTACCGTCGTGTTCTGCATGTTCAGTTATCTCGCGCTGTTCTATGTGGCCACGGTGACCCGGGCACACAAGAAGCTGGCCTCGATGGCAACCACCGATTCACTGACCGGCCTATTCAATCGTCGACACATGATCGAACTCACCGAAAAGGTCCTGGCGAGACACCAGCGCCATCCCACCAACCTCACCTTGATGCTGATGGACATCGATCACTTCAAGCAGGTCAATGACCAGTACGGTCACGATATGGGCGACCGCGTCCTCCAGGCGGTGAGCGATCTGCTCAAACAATCAATGCGCGAACAGGATTTCATCGGCCGTTGGGGCGGCGAAGAGTTTCTGGCCATTCTGCCGGATACGAATTTCAACCATGCAGGCGAAAGCGCCGAGCGTATACGCAAGCGTGTCGAGGAGCTCGAACTCTACAGTGATGGCATACGTGTCTGCGTTACGTTGTCGATCGGCATCACCCAATATCGTGCAGACGAGTTGCTCAGTGATGCGATTGCACGAGCTGACGTTGCGCTCTACGAAAGTAAATCGGCGGGGCGTAACAGGGTAGAAGTCGCTGAGGTATAGCGCCAAATAACCAAAAGCCCGCAGTTACGCGGGCTTCAGGCTTTCTGCTAATCGATGTCGGCCAGTGCCGGACGTCCGATCATTCCCACTCGATGGTTGCTGGCGGCTTGCTTGACACGTCGTAAGTGACGCGCGAGATGCCTTCGATTTCGTTAATGATGCGGTTGGAGACCTTCTCCAGCAGCTCATACGGCAGATGCGCCCAGCGCGCGGTCATGAAGTCGATGGTTTCCACCGCACGCAGCGCGACGACCCAAGCGTAGCGACGGCCATCGCCAACGACGCCGACCGATTTAACCGGCTGGAAGACCACGAAGGCCTGGCTGGTCTTGTGGTACCAATCGAAGTTGCGCAATTCCTGGATGAAGATGTGGTCAGCGCGACGCAGCAGGTCGGCGTATTCCTTCTTCACTTCGCCAAGAATCCGCACGCCGAGCCCCGGGCCCGGGAACGGATGGCGATAGACCATATCGTAAGGCAGGCCGAGTTCGAGACCGATCTTACGGACCTCGTCCTTGAACAGCTCACGCAGCGGCTCGACCAGCTTGAGGTTCATTTCCTCCGGCAGGCCACCGACGTTGTGGTGCGACTTAATCACGTGCGCCTTGCCGCTCTTGGCACCAGCGGACTCGATCACGTCCGGGTAGATAGTGCCTTGGGCAAGGTACTGAATGTTGTCGAGCTTGCTGGCCTGGGCATCGAAGACGTCGATGAAGGTGCGCCCTATGATCTTGCGCTTCTTCTCCGGATCGGCTTCGCCCGCCAGATTTTCAAGGAACTGCGCTTCAGCGTCAGCGCGGATCACCTTGACGCCCATGTTCTCGGCGAACATCGCCATGACCTGATCGCCTTCGTGCAGGCGCAGCAGGCCGTTATCGACGAAGACGCAGGTCAGCTGATCACCAATAGCCTTGTGCAGCAGCGCCGCGACTACCGAGGAATCCACTCCGCCGGACAGGCCCAGCAGCACGTTGGCCGAGCCGACCTGGCTGCGAACTTGTTCGACCAGGTCGTCGACGATGTTGGACGGCGTCCACAGCGCTTCGCAGCCACAGATTTCCAGCAGGAAGCGTGACAGGATGCGCCCACCCTGGCGGGTGTGGGTGACTTCCGGGTGGAACTGCACGCCGTAGTAGCGGCGGTCATCGTCACCCATCGCGGCGATCGCGCAGCTCGGGGTGCTGGCCAGGATACGGAAGCCCGCCGGCAGGTCGGTCACCTTGTCGCCGTGACTCATCCAGACGTCGAGGCCGAATACACCGTCGTCGTCCATATGGTCTTCGATGCCGTCGAACAGCTTGGACTTGCCAACCAGATCGACGCGCGCATAGCCGAACTCACGCTCATCCGAACCCTGGACCTTGCCGCCGAGCTGCTCGGACATGGTCTGCATGCCGTAGCAGATGCCGAACAGCGGTACGCCAAGATCGAACACTGCCTGCGGTGCGCGCGGGCTGCCTTCGGCATGCACCGATTCCGGGCCGCCGGCCAGGATGATGCCGCGCGGCGCGAAGGCGCGGATGTCCTCATCCGGCATATCAAACGGATGCAGTTCGCAGTAAACGCCGAGTTCACGCACGCGACGGGCGATCAGCTGGGTGTATTGCGAGCCGAAATCCAGGATCAGGATGCGGTGGGCATGAATGTCTTGATGGGCCATTTTTTTCCCCTGGGAAAAACGGCTGAAGGCCGAACGCAAGCGGCTGAACGAGGCAGTGCTCATCCAGCCGCTCGGCGATCAGCCTCCAGCGACAGAAATATCAACCAACCCGGTAGTTGGGTGCTTCCTTGGTGATCTGCACGTCGTGCACGTGGGACTCGGCCATGCCAGCGCCAGTGATGCGCACAAACTGCGGATGGGTACGCATGTGATCGATGGTCGCGCTGCCGGTGTAGCCCATAGAGGCACGCAGCCCGCCCATCAGCTGATGGATGATCGCAGCCAGCGAGCCCTTGTAGGGCACACGCCCTTCGATGCCTTCCGGCACCAGCTTCTCTGCACCAGCAGAGGAGTCCTGGAAGTAACGATCTGAGGAGCCCTGCGCCTGGGACATGGCGCCCAGCGAGCCCATGCCGCGATAGGCCTTGTAGGAACGGCCCTGGAACAATTCGATCTCGCCCGGGGCTTCTTCAGTACCGGCAAACATCGAGCCCATCATCACGGCATTGGCGCCGGCGACGATGGCTTTGGACAGGTCACCGGAGAAACGGATGCCGCCGTCCGCGATCATCGGCACGCCGGTGCCTTCGAGCGCGGCGGAGACGTTGGCGATGGCAGAAATCTGCGGCACACCCACGCCGGCGACGATGCGCGTGGTGCAGATAGAACCTGGGCCGATACCGACCTTGACTGCATCGGCGCCCGCCTTGACCAGATCCAGCGCGGCTTCAGCCGTGGCAATGTTGCCGCCGATGACCTGCACCTGCGGGAAGTTGTCCTTCACCCAGCGCACGCGATCAAGCACGCCGCGGGAATGGCCATGCGCGGTGTCGACCACGATCACATCAACGCCGGCGGCTGCCAAGGCCTCGACGCGCTCGGCCGTGTCAGCGCCGGTGCCGACCGCAGCACCGACACGTAAGCGACCCTGGTCGTCCTTGGATGCCAGCGGGTAGGTCTTGGCCTTCTCGATATCACGGAAGGTCACCAGGCCGCGCAGGTGGAAGTTGCCATCGACCACCAGCATCTTTTCGATGCGGTGCTCGTAGAGTTTGGTTTTGATTTCCTCGAGGCCGGTGCCTTCCTGAACGGTCACCAACTCTTCCTTTGGCGTCATGATCGCGGCGACCGAATCACCAGCATTCGGCGTGAAGCGCAGGTCGCGGCCGGTAACGATGCCTACCAGCTCCTTGCCCGACACCACCGGAAAACCTGAGAAGCCCAGCTCGCGCGCTTTGCGCAGCAGTTCGCTGATCTTGGTTTCAGGCGTAACAGTGACCGGATCGTGAACGATGGCTGTTTCGTGGCGCTTGACCTTGCGCACTTCTGCGGCCTGCTGCTCGACATTCATGTTCTTGTGAATAATGCCGATGCCGCCTTCCTGCGCCATGGCGATGGCCAGGCGGGCTTCGGTGACGGTGTCCATTGCCGCCGAAACAAGGGGAATGTTCAGCTCGATATCGCGGGTCAGGCGGGTCTTGAGGCTGACATCCTTCGGCAGGACCTCGGAATATCCCGGGATCAGGAGAACATCATCGAAAGTCAGGGCTTCTTGGCTGATACGCAGCATGGCGGGGGCTCCCAGGCGGGAAAAAGGAAGCGCGGCATTATACCCACGCACGCCATTACGCTCAATGCGGTTGTGCGGTCTGTCGCGTGCAACCCACTTCGCCCCGCCCAACAAATGACTGCCTGGTCACACCTCTACATCCACTACCGCAACCTTGAATCCCAAGCGTGCAGCGAACTCGTCAAGAAATGGTTGGCTGAATACTGCCTCTCCCCAACCGTTGAAGATGAAGCCGAGGTTGGAGAAGCCGCAGGCTGGAATGAACAGAAAGCCGTTGATGTCGTCTTCGAAGCCGCATTCCGGACAGGTGAAGGTATCGGTCTGCGCCGGCATCCATTCGTCGAGACTTTCAAACAGTGCTTCACCGATCTCACGACGGCACTCAGGGCATCCCGCCTCCTCGGCGAACCCCCGGGTCGGTGTATAGATGCAACGCTTGGTTACCACCTCCAATCCGTTGATCGCGTGACCGAACGGCAATCGATCCGGGTGCAGCACGACGTGCCGTGCGCCCGGTCCGATCGCATACCCCATACCGCCAACGCCACGACCACAGGTGGTGGGCAACGCTTCGATGACCCTTCGCTCGGCAAGCCAGCGCAGAATCATCCGCGCCTTGGCTTCATGGCCGGGAAACATGGAGATGCGCGGCACGACGATAGCTTGGCTGTGAATCATGGTGAGCTCGAAAGGAGGCGGCGAAAGCGGCGCAGCTTAATCTGTACGCCGCTCAGGTCAACGACGCGACGTCGGCGGCTGTCTGTTCGGTCGTAGACTACAGCGCCCGAAGCGTACTTTTCCCTTATCATCCCCGGCATGCTTAAAGATCCTTTCCAACGCCTGAACCTCGACCGCGAAGTGCTGACCGTCAGCCAGCTCAACAGTCGTGCGCGGCTGCTGCTCGAAGATGTCTTCGCCCAGGTCTGGGTAGAAGGCGAGATATCCAACCTGGCCAAGCCAGCGTCCGGCCACATCTACTTCACGCTGAAAGACAAGACCGCACAGGTCCGTTGCGCGTTGTTCCGACAGAACGCTCTGCGTGTGCGCCAGGCGTTGCGCGACGGCCTGGCGGTCAAGGTGCGCGGGCGGGTCTCCTTATTCGAGGGCCGCGGCGACTACCAGCTGATCCTCGACAACGTCGAACCGGCCGGTGACGGCTCGCTTCGCCTGGCCTTCGAGGCGCTGAAAGAAAAGCTCGATGCCGAGGGCCTGTTCGACGCCGCCGGCAAGCGCGCCCTGCCCGCTCACCCACGGCGTATCGGCATTGTCAGCTCGCCCACCGGTGCGGTGATCCGCGACATCATTTCCGTGTTCCGCCGACGGGCCCCGCATGTCGCCCTGACGCTGGTGCCGACCCCTGTCCAGGGTCGCGAGGCGACAGCGCAGATCGTCCGCGCGCTTGAACTGGCCGACCGTGGCGGCTTCGACGCACTGATCCTGGCGCGCGGCGGCGGCTCGCTGGAGGATCTCTGGTGCTTCAACGAAGAAGTGGTTGCGCGCGCCGTGGCGGCATGCGAGACGCCAATCGTCTCCGCCGTCGGCCATGAAACCGATGTCTCCATTGCCGACTTTGTCGCCGATGTGCGTGCACCCACGCCTTCTGCCGCTGCCGAACTCCTGGCGCCCAGCAGCGCTGACGTGCGCCAGCGACTCGAAGGGCTGCGCCAGCGTCTATTGCTGCGCATGCGCGACCGATTGCACCGCGATGCCACGCGCCTGGAAGGGCTGACGCGTCGCCTGCGCCACCCGGGCGAGCGCCTGCAACAGCAGGCCCAACGCATCGACGATCTGGAGCAGCGGCTGTTGCGCGGTATCGACCGTCGCCTCTGCGCCGGGCAGGAACGCCTCGCCCGCCTCGAGACTCGCCTGGCCGGACAACACCCTGGGCGAAACCTGACCCTGCTGCGCCAACGTCTCGATCACCTGTCCAGTCGGCTGCCGCGCTCAATGCAGGATACCCTCAAGGGCCATCGCCAACAGCTACAGGGGCTGGCGCAGACCTTGAATGTGGTCAGCCCGCTCGCCACGCTGTCACGTGGCTATAGCATCCTGCTCGACGAGCGCGGCCAGGCGATTCGACGCGCGGATCAGACCCAGCCCGGCCAACGGCTCAAGGCACGGCTCGGCGAGGGCGAACTGGACGTCAGAGTCGAAGACAACCATCAGACGCCGGTCACCTTGTCACTGCTGGACTAACCCACTTCTGCTCAGGACTCCCATGCGCTTTGCCCTCACCTTGCTGCTCTGCCTCACGCTTCCCGCCCACGCCGAAGGTTTTCTCACCCGCCTGCTCAACAAGCCCGTACCCGGCGGCGTAGCGGTCGTCGATCTGGGCAACGACGCCAGCGCCCCGACAGCACGCTACGACGGCAAACCGGTGCTGGTGCTGCGTGAAGACGATCAGCGCTGGATCGCTGTCGTCGGCATCCCGCTGACGGTCAAGGCGGGCCAGCAAACGCTGGAGGTCAACAGCCAGGCACAGAGCTTTCGGGTCGAGCCACGCAATTACCGCGAGCAGCACATCACGCTGAAAAACCAGCGCCAGGTCAATCCGAATCCAGATGACCTCAAGCGCATCGAACGCGAGCTGGCCGAGCAAACCCGAGCCTACCGGCAGTTCAGTCCGCGCCAACCCAGCAACCTGTTGTTCGACAAGCCAGTCAACGGCCCGCTGTCCTCGCCTTTCGGCCTGCGCCGTTTCTTCAACGGAGAAGAGCGCAATCCGCATTCGGGCCTGGATTTCGCCGCCAAGGCCGGCACGCCGATCAAGACTCCTGCCGCCGGCAAGGTGATTCTGACCGGCCATTACTTCTTCAATGGCAAGACAGTATTCGTCGATCACGGACAGGGACTGATCAGCATGTTCTGTCACCTGTCACAGATTGACGTAACGGTCGGCGACGAACTGTCCCGCGGCGCCGTGCTCGGCAAGGTCGGTTCCACCGGCCGGGCCACCGGACCGCATCTACACTGGAACGTCAGCCTCAACGATGCACGGGTCGATCCGTCGATCTTCATCGGTGCGTTCAAACCCTGAATCAACAAGGATCCTCCCTATGCTCATCAATGTGCAGGACTCGACGCTCGTCATCATCGACATTCAGGAACGGCTATTCCCCTCCATCGACGGCCACACCGCGTTGGCGGAGCACAGCGCCTGGCTGATCCAGGTGGCCCAGCGCGTCGGCGTGCCGGTACTGATCACCGAGCAATACAGCAAGGGCCTCGGCCCGACGATCGCAGCCTTGCGCGACGGTGTGAGTGACGATGCGATCATCGAGAAGCTGCACTTTTCCGCCGCCCGCGACGGTGAACTGTTCAACCGTCCCGGTGGCGAGCGCAAGCAGTTCATCATCAGCGGCATCGAAACCCATATCTGCGTGCTGCAGACAGTGCTCGACCTGCTGGCACGCGGTCATCAAGTGTTCGTCGTCGAAGAAGCGGTCGGTTCGCGTCGCGCCAGTGACAAGGCGCTTGGCCTGGCACGCATGCAACAAACCGGTGCCAGCATCGTTTCGCGGGAAATGGTAGCGTTCGAATGGATGGAACAGGCCGGGACCGATCTCTTCCGCTCAATCAGCCGCGAATTCATTCGCTGATAGCCCCCTGGCAGGCGGTTGTGGTCCGACACCAACTGACGGAGCGGTACGATGCAGGAAGAAATGAAAGTCTGGCTGGAATGGCTGGGCGAGCATGCAGAACTGGAGACGCTGGTCGCCAGCGCGGCGCTGGTATTTGCGGCCTGGCTGGCCAACTGGGTGGTCAAGCGCATCCTGGTGAGCGGTCTGTACAAGGTATTGCGCAGCACACGCGAAACTCAGCTGCAGGACTTCGGCATCATTCGTCGGCTGTCCAACATCGTGCCGGCACTGGTGCTGTCGATTGGAGTAAATGCCGTTCCGGGCCTTCCGGAAGCAGCCGTCACCGTTGTACGCAATGTCTGCGGTGGTTTCATCGTGCTGACCATTGCCCTCGCTTTGGGTGCGTTGCTGGACATCATCAACATGATGTATCAGCGACGGGCCGATGCGCATGTGCACCCCATCAAGGGCTATCTGCAGGTGATCAAGATCGTGCTGTACGCGGTCGCCACCATCCTCATCATCGCCACCCTGATTGACCGCTCACCGCTGATCCTGCTGTCCGGCCTCGGGGCCATGGCGGCGGTCCTGATGCTGATTTTTCAAGACACCATTCTTTCATTAGTGGCCAGTGTGCAGATCACCTCCAACGACCTGATCCGAGTGGGCGACTGGGTGGAAATGCCGCAGCTCAACGTAGACGGCGATGTCATTGATATTGCCCTGCATACGGTGAAGGTGCAGAACTGGGACAAGACCGTAAGCAACATCCCGACCAAGCGTTTTATCAGCGATTCGTTCAAGAACTGGCGAGGCATGCAGGAAAGCGGCGGGCGGCGAGTCAAGCGCAGCCTGTTTCTGGATCAGCAAAGCGTGCACTTTCTGAGTAGCGAAGAATGTGAGCATCTGCATCGATTCAATCTGCTGGATGAGTACCTCACCGAGAAACGCCGTGAGATCGATGCGTGGAATGCCAAGCTCGAGGAGCGCGGGAAGGAGCCGGTGAATACTCGACGAATCACCAATATCGGCAGTTTCAGAGCGTACGTGGAACGCTATCTGCGCAGCCATGGCGGTATCCATCAGAGTATGACGCTGATGGTGCGCCAGCTCAGCCCCACCGCCGACGGCTTGCCGCTGGAAATCTACTGTTTCACCAACACCGTGGCCTGGACTCAATACGAGGCAATCCAGTCAGACATCTTCGACCACCTGCTGGCGATCCTGCCCGAGTTCGGTCTGCGCGTGTTCCAGCACCTGAGCGGTGCGGATATGCGCGAGGGCTATGGCTCGGTCAGCCAGTTATTCAGCCGACCGATACCCGAGCCGCTCCAACCCGGCGACAATCGCAACCAAAGCCAGTCCCGGCACGGTTGATCGTCCGGGCAGTGAAGCATCAGGCCGTGATGTTCACTGCCCAGACGAGGGCCGTCAGAAGCTCATGTCGACCCGCGCCCAGTAAATACGGCCCGGTTCGTTGACGCGGCGGGTAGGCTCGAGGCCGTAGTCGGAGAAGCCCGCACTGCCAGCCAGATTGAGGTGCTCGCTGTAGGCCTTGTCCAACAGATTGTCGACACCGGCACTGAGCTTGAAGTGCCGGTCGAAACGATAGGCGCCGTTGACCGCCAGCACACCGAAGCCGGCACTCTCGCCGAAGTCCTTGCCAACCACAGTGCCCTGATTTTCAGCAACCCGTCGCTGTGAAGCCACTACTCGCCAGAGCCCACTGGTGCTCCAATTTTCACGCTCATAGGTCAGCCCAAGGCGCCCTTCCAGCGGAGGGATTTGCGGCATGGCGCGGTCATCGCTGCGGTTCTCGCCCCAGGCGTAGGCCAGACTGGCATCACCTTTCCAGCTGCGGTTGAAGCGGTAGCTTGCGCCCATCTCGCCACCGGCGATGGCGGCGTCAATGTTACTTACCTCCGCGCGAAGCATGCCGGGCATCACGCCGGGCACATAGCTGAACAGGATGTAATCTTCGACTAAACCTGCGTACGCGGAGATCCAGGCTTGCAGCGGGCCATCGGCATACTGCAGGCCGATATCCAGCTGCGTGGTCTTCTCCGGCCGAACAGAGTCGAACGGCTGTACCGTGCCGACCGGCCCAGGGTTGGAGACGAACAGTTCCCAGTAATCGGGGAACCGCTCGGCATGGCCGAGGCCGGCATATCCGGTCACCGGCATCCCGGATAGTTCTTTTTCGTAGCGCATGAAGCCGCTGTAAAGCGTGTCACGCCGAGTGTCTCCGGCGCTGGGATTGGTCCAATCCTGACTGACCGGCATGCCCATCATGTTTTTCAGCGTCGGGTGATGGCTGTTGAAAAATGCTCGCTCATCGGTCGCCTCGTGCAGATCCAGCCGCAGACCGCTGATGACTTTGTTGCGCTCGCTGAGCTGCCAGGTCAGCTCGCCGAACAGGCCGTAACTGTGCAGGACGGCATCCGGCACCCAGGGCAGCGCGTCGCTACCCGCCGCCACCACCATCTGATTGACCGCACCGGTCGGGTTCATGACCTTGCGATGCTCGCTGCGTTGCGCATCCATGCCCGCCTTCACCTCGACATCGGACCATTGCCAGGTGCCGACCAGTCGGCCACCGAGCGTGCGCCTATCGACCCGCGACAGGGTCGGCTGGGTCATCATCATTGTCGGAACGAAGTCTCGCAGGCTGTAGTTGTCCATGACATGGTCGGCGTAGTTGTAATAGACCTGCGCCTCCAGCCCATAGAAGGTCTCTCCGATACTGGTCTTCTCGAGGCGCAGCCCGAGGCTTTCACGTTGGAACTGGCTGCCATCCATGCCCCGTCCGGCATAGCGGGCGAAGCCGTCTCCACGGCCTGCAGTCAGCTCGAGCAAGGTATCGGCATCCGGCATCCAGCCTAGCGCGACATCGGTGTTCCACTTGTCATAGCGCGACGGTACTGTGTCTCCATTGCCGTCCGCATAGTCGTCAGCCTGCGAGCTGTTGGCCATCAGCCGCGCGTAGCCCTGTGCGCTCCCCACAGCGGCGTCCAGGTTGCGGTCGAAGCGGCCGCTAGAGCCGGTCAGCAGACTGGCGTTGAGGCGGTAATCCGGCTCGGTGAACTGCTCCGGTTCACGCTCGAAGAGCACAGTAGCGGCCGAAGCGCCTGGTCCCCAGAGCACAGTCTGCGGCCCTTTGATGACCGTCAGCTTGTCGAAGGTGTCCGGGCTGATATAGGAACTCGGCGAATCCATGCGATTCGGGCACGCACCCAGCATTTCACCGCCATTGCTGAGCAGCTTCAACCGCGAGCCAAACATCCCCCGGAAAACAGGATCACCGTTCACTCCGCCGTTGCGCACCGCCGAGAACCCCGGAATGGTTTTCAGGTAATCGGCACCGTCGCTGGCCGGCATCGGCTGGCGAGGAATCTTCGTATCGGTGACCACCGTCAGTGGAGACTGCTGCGCCACCCCGGTGACGATCATGGGAGTGAGCTGGATCGGCCACCTAGGATCCGCATCGGCGGCCATGCTGTGGGCTGCGACAGCGCTGAGCAGAGCGACGTGCGCCAAGTGCCAGCGCGATTGCAACGGACGCAGGGAAAAGTTGCCGGGCAGGCGTGAGGCTACCGCCCGTGCAGGGGTGATTCTGGACATAAGGATCTTCCACTTCTGAAATGCAGGAGAAACCGCGCGCTGGCGGCTCGGAAATCAGCCGTGAAGTAAGGGCGGTGCTCGTGCATGGCCGCCAGTGAGGCGCGGCATGGCCGGCAGGGGCGATTGCGGGATAAGCCGTACGAGAGAAGGCGAGTAATAAGGCAGGGTTGGCGCGAAGGACAGCACCAGCGGCGGACTCAGCGTCAGCAGCTCGCAGTAACCACAGAGGTCAAGCGAGGCGAGCCAGGCCGGCTGGCCAACCGAGCGCGAGGTTGTATGCGCCGTTGGCGCGTGACCCTGTGCCTGGTGATGATGCTGATGGGCGACTGGCGCCGCTGTGCCGGACTGGGCTGCCCCAAGCTGCGAAGCCGAATAGAGCGGCCCCACATGAATCATCAGCATGGCAAAAAGGCCAAGCCAGAGACCCGCTGTGAAATGTCCTCTACGTCTCACGAAAATCCTGCCGTGGCGCGGCTACTGCACGTCGTGGCCGGATGATCGCATGCTGAAAGGCCAAGGGTGACTGCGACACGGGGCCGCAATTCCGCGGAGCAATCGACCGTCGATTACCTTGGCCATTCGAAATATATTTCCTGCAAACAACCTTTTATTAGTGGTTTTCACCATTTTTTCCAAGACAGTTGCAATCCAATACGCATGAGCCCTAAATTCGAAACCATAAAACCGCATCGACCTGCTCTGCCCTCCCTGATTTGCGCCGCGCTTTGGGGAGTTGCTCAAGGAAAACGCCATGACAATGCTCAAAGATCCTTCAAACAAATATCGCGCCTTTCCGGTGATCAACCTGCCTGACCGTACCTGGCCATCGCAGACCATTACCCAGGCGCCGATCTGGCTGAGCTCCGATCTGCGCGACGGCAACCAGTCGCTGATCGAGCCGATGGATGCAGCGAAGAAGATGCGTTTCTTCAAAACCCTGGTTCAGATCGGCCTGAAGGAAATCGAAGTTGGCTTTCCCTCCGCATCACAGACCGACTTCGATTTCGTTCGCGAGCTGATCCAGGGGGGGCACATTCCAGATGACGTCACTATCCAGGTGCTGACTCAGGCCCGCGAAGACCTCATCACTCGCACTTTCGAGTCGCTCAAGGGCGCCAAGCAGGCCATCGTCCACTACTACAACGCGACCGCGCCGAGCTTCCGCCGCATCGTCTTCAACCAGGACAAGGCCGGTGTAGTCAACATCGCCGTCAACGCCGCGCAGGTGGTCAAGCGCCTGGCCGATGCCGCGCCGGAAACCGACTGGCGCTTCGAATATTCGCCGGAGGTGTTCAGTTCCACCGAGACCGACTTCGCCGTTGAAGTATGCAACGCAGTCATAGAGGTGTTTCAGCCGACGCCAACGAAGAAGCTGATCCTCAACCTGCCCGCCACGGTAGAGGCCGCCACGCCGAATATCTATGCTGACCAGATCGAATATTTTGGCCGCAAGATCAACAAGCGCGACAGCGTGCTGATCAGCCTGCACACCCACAACGACCGCGGCACGGGCGTAGCCGCCACCGAACTGGGCCTGATGGCCGGTGCGGATCGCGTCGAGGGCTGCCTGTTCGGCAACGGCGAGCGCACCGGAAACGTCGATCTGGTGACCGTTGCGTTGAACATGTACAGCCAGGGTGTCGATCCGCAGCTGGACTTCTCCGACATCGATGCCGTGCGCAAGGTGGTCGAGGAATGCAACCAACTGCCGGTCCATCCTCGCCATCCCTATGTCGGCGATCTGGTCCATACGGCCTTCTCCGGCTCGCATCAGGATGCGATCCGCAAGGGCTTCAGCCAGCAGGATCCGAACGGGGTCTGGGAAGTGCCCTACCTGCCGATCGACCCGGCCGACATCGGCCGCAGTTACGAGGCGGTGATTCGCGTCAACAGCCAGTCCGGCAAGGGCGGCATCACCTACTTGCTGGAACAGGAGTACGGCATCAGTCTGCCGCGCCGCATGCAGATCGAGTTCAGCCAGGTGGTGCAGCGCGAAACTGATCGTCTCGGGCTGGAAATGAGCGCCAAGCAGATCTACGCGCTACTCGAAAGCGAGTACCTGCAGGCTACGGCGCCGTATGCGCTGAAGAGCCACCGCTTGCAGGAAGAGAACGGCACCAGCGCCGTCGACGTGGAGGTCGCCAGCGAAGGCGAGATCATGCACTGGCGCGGCATTGGCAAGGGCCCGCTGGAGGCACTGGTGGCCGGCTTGCCGGTCAAGCTGGAGATCATGGACTACCATGAGCACTCGATCGGCGCCGGCAGCAACGCACGCGCAGCAGCTTATATCGAGGTTCGTCTGGACGGCGAACGCCCGCTGCACGGCATTGGGATTGACGAGAACATCACCACCGCAAGCATCCGTGCGCTGTTCAGTGCCCTGAACAGAGCCTTGCGCGAAGCAACATCCAAAGCCGCCTGAGGCCAGACGGCGCGCCCCGACCGGGCGCGCCGGCCCCGCCCCCCCCCCCCCCCCCCCCCCCCCTCCCCGCACCACCCGCGGAAGCATTGAGCACACCCCCCCCTGGGCGCCGCTCCCGTCACTCCATGGCTTCTCGCCCCCCTGCTTCCTGCAGTAACGCATCATTCATCAGCAGAATCGTGCAACCGCTTCACGGCCTCTGGCACTAGGATGGGTGTTCACCCAGAACATCAGCCTCAGGAGTCGCCATGAGCAATGCCGTCGGTTATGCCGCCCAAGATCCGAGCACGCCGCTCGCACCCTATTCCTTCACCCGCCGCGACGTCGGACCGAACGATATAAAGATCGACATTCTCTACTGCGGCGTCTGCCACTCGGACCTGCATACCGCACGCAACGAATGGAACAACACGCTCTATCCATCCGTCCCAGGCCACGAGATCGTCGGGCGGGTAACGGCCGTCGGTGAGGGGGTTAGCCGCTTCAAAGTCGGCGATATGGCCGGCGTCGGCTGCCTGGTCGACAGTTGCCGGACGTGCTCGTCCTGCGGCGAAGGACTGGAGCAATACTGCGAGAACGGCTTCACCGGCACCTACAACGGCCCGGCGTTCGGTGGTGGCGAGAACACCCTGGGCGGCTATTCGGACAACATTGTGGTGGACCAGCATTTCGTCCTGCGCATCTCGCACGACGAAGCCAGCCTGGCGGCCGTCGCGCCGCTGCTGTGCGCCGGGATCACCACCTATTCGCCGCTACGCCAGTGGAAGGTAGGGCCCGGCCAGAAGGTCGGCGTGGTCGGCCTCGGCGGCCTTGGTCACATGGCAGTGAAGATCGCCAATGCCATGGGGGCGCACGTGGTCCTGTTCACCACCTCGCCGGACAAGAAGGAAGACGCGCTGCGCCTCGGTGCCAGCGAAGTGGTGGTGTCGAAGAACCGGGACGAGATGGCCGCGCACCTGAACAGCTTCGACTTCATCCTCAACACGGTCGCCGCGCCGCACAACCTCGACGCCTTCGTTGCGCTGCTCAAGCGTGACGCGACCATGACCCTGGTGGGTGCGCCTGCCTCGCCACATCCCTCACCCAGCGTGTTCGGCCTGATCTTCAAGCGTCGCCGCATCGCCGGCTCGCTGATCGGCGGCATTGCCGAGACCCAGGAGATGCTCGATTTCTGCGCCAAACACAACATCGTGTCGGACATCGAGATGATCGATATTCAGACTATCAACGAAGCTTACGAGCGCATGCTCAAGAGCGATGTGAAGTACCGTTTCGTCATCGACATGGCCTCGCTCAAGTCGGCATAAGCCACAGCATGGGCACGCTGGTCTAGGCGTGCTCATGCGCAGCGCGCGGCAAACCGGGCCTTCCCTCTTTGCCGTCGAGCCGCTAAGGTCGCCGACCTTCTGAGGAGTCGGCATGCGCTACCTGATTTTTGTCACCCTGCTCTGGGCGTTTTCCTTCAACCTGATCGGTGCCTACCTCGCTGGCCAGGTGGACAGCTATTTCGCCGTGCTGACCCGGGTACTGCTGGCTGGCATAGTATTCCTGCCGCTGACCCGCTGGCGAGGCGTGGCACCGGGCTTCATTGGCGGCGTCACCCTGGTCGGCGCGTTGCAGTTCGGCGTTACTTACCTGTGCCTGTATCTGAGTTTCAACGTGTTGACGGTCGCCGAAGTGCTGCTGTTCACGGTACTGACACCGCTCCACGTGACATTGATCGACGATGCGCTGAACCGTCGCTTCAACCCCTGGGCGCTGGTCGCCGCAGCCGTAGCGGTATTGGGTGCCGGACTGATTCGCTATGACGGCGTCTCCAACGACTTCCTCGGCGGCTTCCTGCTGATGCAGTTGGCCAACTTCACCTTTGCCGCCGGCCAGGTCGGCTACAAGCATCTGGCGCAGCGTTATCCGTCCGATATCCCTCTCCATCGTCGCTTCGGCTACTTCTTCATTGGCGCGCTGGTCGTCGTGCTGCCGGCCTGGCTGCTGTTCGGCAACCCGGACAAGCTGCCCACCACCACTGCGCAGTGGGGCGTACTGGTGTGGATGGGCGTGCTGGCGACGGCGCTGGGGCAATTCTGCTGGAACAAGGGCGCCACCCTGGTCGATGCGGGCACTCTCGCGGTGATGAACAACATGGCGGTGCCGGTGGGGCTGGTACTCAATCTGTTGTTCTGGGGCACGCAGACCAACCTTGTATTGCTGACGGTTGGAGGGCTGATCATTCTGGCCTCGCTGCAGATCAACCGCCTGGGTCGTAAGCAGGCTTAATGACATTATGTAAGTTATTGTTATATATGGATTTATATATCTGACAGGTAAGATAGCGCGCCCCGCATGGATGCGATTCTCAGTTAGTCGTCGAGAACCCCCATGCGCCGATACAGCCTGCTTCTGCTCGCCCTGCTTTTCTCTGTTCAGCTCCAAGCCGACGCGCCAAGCACCTTTCGCGAAGCAAAGAAAATTGCCTGGCAGATGTACGCCGAGCGACCGGTGGATTTCTATTGCGGCTGCGCCTTCAAGGGCAAGCAGATAGACATGGCCAGCTGTGGCTATGTACCGCGCAAGCAACCCAAGCGCGCCGCCAGGGTGGAGTGGGAACATATCGTGCCGGCCTGGGTGATCGGCCATCAACGCCAATGCTGGCAGGACGGCGGGCGCAAGCACTGTACGTCCAGCGACCCGGTATTCAGCCAGGCGGAAGCCGATCTGCACAATCTGGTGCCAGTCGTCGGTGAAGTGAACGGTGACCGCAGCAACTACGGCTTCGGCATGCTCAGCGAAAAGCCCAGTCAGTATGGCGCCTGCCCTTTCGTGGTGAACTTCAAGCAGCGCACCGCCATGCCGCCGACCTACGCACGCGGCGTCATTGCCCGCACCTACCTCTACATGAGCGAGCGTTACAGCCTGCGGTTGTCGAAGCAGGATCGCCGCCTGTATGACATATGGAATCGCCAGTACCCGGTCAACGAGTGGGAGCAATGGCGTAACCGCAACGTAGCCTGTGTGCAGGGCAATGCCAATCGCTTCGTCGGCGCGGTTGACCTGCGACGCTGCAGCAGATCGATATCCCGTTCAACCACCTCGTTGCGACGGCCAGGCTAGACCAGCACCCGCAGAAGGCGCTTTGCCGGCGTTGTCGCCGACGCAGTTGCGCCTGCCCGACCCCACACTGCATGCTGTTGGCCCGACTCGTAACCATGGCGACACCGATGCAGGACCGGACACTCTATGCGACGCTCGGATTGGTCGTGCTGGCGGCACTCGTCTGCTCCGGCGTGGCTCCGTACGATCGAGCGACTTGGCTGCTGGAAGTCGCCCCCGTGCTGATCGCCGCCCCATTGCTGCTCTGGAGCTATCCGCGCTTTCCGCTAACGCGCTTGATGTATGGGGTCATCGCCTTCCATGCGTTGGTGTTGATTCTTGGTGGCGCCTATACCTATGCACGTGTTCCCGCGGGTTTCTGGGTACAGGAGTGGTTCGACCTCAGCCGTAATCCGTACGACAAACTTGGCCATCTCATCCAGGGCGTCACGCCAGCCCTGCTCACGCGGGAGATTCTGCTGCGCCGCCGTATAGTCGCAGCCGGGAGAATGCTGGGCTTTCTCGCCGTTTGCGTCGCCCTGGCGTTCAGCGCCTTTTACGAGCTGATCGAGTGGTGGGTGGCACTTCTTGCCGGCCAGGGCGCGGACGACTTCCTTGGTACGCAGGGCGATCCCTGGGATACCCAGTCAGACATGTTCATGGCACTGCTGGGAGCGGTGCTCTCGGTCATCCTCCTGGCGCGGCCGCAAAACCGGCAGATCCGCCGGCTGGGCGGGGCCGGCGCAGCGGTGTAGCGCGGTGCTTTACCGACTTGGAGCCGATGCAGTTCTGCTGCTGCATCTCGCCTTCATCATCTTCGTGTTGCTGGGCGGCCTGCTGGTTGCCTGGAAACGCGGATTCTTGCTGTTGCACCTACCAGCGATCGCCTGGGGTCTCTTCGTTGAGCTGAGCGGACGACCCTGCCCCCTCACCTACTGGGAAAACCTGCTGCGCCGCCTGGCCGGCACTCAGGGGTACGAGGCCGGCTTCATCGAACATTACCTGCTGCCACTGATCTACCCCGCCTGGCTGAGCGTGCCAGTGCAATATCTGCTGGCCGCCATAGTGGTGGTGATAAACGCACTCATCTATGGCGGCCTGGTGTGGCGTCACCGGCACAGATCAGCAGCGCGCTGATCTCCAGTCCGGGTTAAAGCTTCAGCTCGAAAGCGTCGCCATCGTGGTAAGCGGGAAATTTGCTGCGGAACTTGGCCAGATGAGCCGCGCGAAGCGTCGTGCGAAACACCCCTTCTGCATCACCGGCTTCGAGCAGCGGATCGCCGAGATAGTCCAGTACCTGGCTGTCGCCGCTGTAGGGATAACCCTTACCGTCTTCACCCACCCGATTCACAGCGGCGACGTAGCAGAGATTCTCGATCGCACGCGCGGGTAATAGGCGATTCCAGGCGTTACGCCGTGCCGCCGGCCAGTTGGCGGTATAGAGGAGCAGGTCGGTGTCGTGCGGATCGCGGCTCCACACCGGGAAGCGCAAGTCGTAGCAGATCAGCGGGCGCACGTGCCAGCCGTTGAGTTTGAAAACGGCCTGCTTCTCGCCCGCTGTGTAGTGCTTGTGCTCACCGGCCATGCGGAACAGGTGACGCTTGTCGTAATGCAAGATTTCGCCGTTCGGCTGAGCCCAGAGCAGCCGGTTACGATGGCTGCCATCGGCGGCCTCGATGATCACGCTACCGGTGATCACCGCGTCCGTGCGCGCTGCCTGCTCACGCAACCATGAGTAGGTCGGGCCCTCCTCGGGCTCGGCGAGCTCTGCGGAATTCATCGAAAAGGCTGTCGTGAACATTTCCGGCAGGACGATCAGGTCCGCGCCGCGGGCGTCATCCAGCAGCCCGATGAAACGCTCACGATTGGCGTAAGCATCCTGCCAGACAAGCGTCGTCTGGATCAGAGCCAGTTCAAGATCGGGTAGGTCGTTCAGATCGCGCATAGTCGTTCTGCTGCTTGGCGCAGCGTCTCCTCTCGTTTGGCGAAGCAGAAGCGGACAAGCCGCGACTCTGCAGGAGGCGTTTGGTAGAACACCGAAATCGGAATACTGGCAACACCGTGTTCACGGGTCAGCCATTCAGCCATGGCGACATCGCCGAGATCCGGGCGGATCGCAGAATAGTCCGCCAACTGAAAGTAGGTCCCCGAGGCGCGCGTGAAGCTGAAGCGCGAACCTGCCAGCAGATCGCAGAACAGATCACGCTTGGCCTGGTAGAAGGCTGGCAGCTCTGCAACATGCTCGGGATGCGCAGCCATGAAGTCGGCCAGCGCCCATTGCAACGGTGTGACGCCGGCAAAGCTCACGTATTGGTGCACCTTGCGCAGCTCACTGCTGAGCGCGGTTGGCGCCACCACGTATCCGGTCTTCCAGCCGGTCACATGGTAGGTCTTGCCAAAGGAACTGACGACGAAGGCACGCTGATACAGTTCATCGTGCCGCAATACACTGGCGTGCTCACGACCGTCGAATATCAGGTGCTCGTAGACCTCATCACTGAGCAGGTAGATATCGCGGTCGCGGATCAAGGCCGCCAGACGATCCAGGTCAGCCCTCTCGATCAATGCGCCGCTGGGGTTATGCGGCGTGTTCAACACGATCATTCGAGTGCGTGGGGTAATTGCATCGGCTAGCTTCTGCCAATCGATGGAAAAGCCCGGCAAGCTCAGCGACTGATGAACGCACACCCCGCCGGCGAGTTCGACGGCTGGCTCGTAGCTGTCGTAGCAGGGGTCGAAAACGATTACTTCATCCCCTGGCCGGACAACCGCATGAATCGCACAAAAAATGGCCTGCGTCGCCCCGGGGGTGATCGTGACCTCGGCCTCGGCGCTGACCTGGCGCTCATATAACGAGCCGACCTTGATCGCCACCTGCTCGCGCAACGCCGGCAGGCCGGTCATCGGTGCGTATTGGTTGTGTCCAGTCATCACATGCCGGGCAACTGCCTCACGCAACGCATCGGGGCCATCGAAATCGGGAAAGCCCTGCGACAGATTCAAGGCGCCGGTCTGCGCCGCCAGTTGCGACATGGTGGTGAAAATGGTGGTGCCGACATTGGGCAATTTACTGATCAACATGACAGCCTTCCAACAGGCCCGCCGTAAGGGGCTTCGGCAGGGGAAAACAGAATAGCCGATCAATGCGCCAGGATACGAGGGCGCCGGACATGCCGCGCCGGCTGCTACAGTGATGCAAACACGCCTGTGCGGCACCTCAATCCGATACTCAGGAATTCCAGCATGTCACCTGCAGACTCCCCATGGCACATCTTGCGTACCCAGGCAGAACGAGCAGTGCAGGCAGAGCCGGTCTTGAGCGGCACTTTTCGTGAAGCCATTCTCGATCAGCCTGATTTCGCTTTCGCCTTGGCCCACCGAGTCAGCCAAGCCCTAGCTGACAGCGAGGAGCAGCAAGCGGCCTTGTTTGATCGGTTCTCCAGCATTCACCAGCAGTTCCCGGCATTGGCCGAGTCGGCCTGGTGCGACTTGCAGGCCATCGTCAGCCGAGACCCGGCCTTTGGCACCGGGCTGGAAGTGCTATTGTTCTCCAAGGGATTTCTGGCCCTGCAGGCCTACCGCATAGGCCATCAGCTGCTGCTGCAGGATGAGCGCCTGCTGGCGATGTTCATCCAGGCTCGCTGCAACGAACGTCTAGCCGTCGACATAAACCCGGCCAGCCAGATCGGCAGCGGCATCATGCTCGACCATGCGACCGGCATCGTCATCGGCGAAACCGCCGCAGTGGGCGATGATGTCTCGATTCTGCAAGGTGTAACGCTGGGCGGGACCGGCAAGGAAAGCGGAGACCGCCACCCCAAGGTGCGCAGCGGCGTGATGATCGGCGCAGGGGCAAAGATTCTCGGCAATATTGAAATCGGCGAAGGCGCCAAGGTCGGCGCTGGCAGTGTGGTTCTGCAAGCCGTGGCGCCTCACACAACCGTGGTCGGTAACCCGGCCCGCCAAGTCGGCAAGCCGAGGCATGCACGACCGGCCCTGGATATGGACCAGTCGTTCGACGAAGGCTGAACGCTAGCGCTTGTCGCGACGCTTTTTCTCGGCCTTTTTGTGGTGGGACATGAGGCGACGCTTCTTGTTGACCTGGCGGTCGGTCAGGGTGTTCTTCTTGCCCTCAAAGGGGTTTTCGCCACCCTTGTATTCGATACGAATCGGCGTACCGACCAGCTTCAGCACACGCCGGTAAGTGTTTTCCAGGTAACGGGTGTAGGACTTGGGAATCGAGTCGACCTGGTTGCCATGGATGACGATCAGCGGTGGGTTAGCTCCGCCCAGGTGTGCGTAACGAAGCTTGATTCGGCGGCTGGCCACCATCGGCGGCGCATGCTCGCGAACCGCGTCTTCAAGGATCTGCGTCAGACGGCTGGTGGGCCAACGAGTCACGGCTGAAGTGAACGAAGCCTGCACCGACTTGTACAGGTTGCCAACGCCGGTGCCGTGCTTGGCGGAGATGAAGTGGATGTCGGCAAACTCGACAAAGAACAACCGGCGCTCCAGTTCGGTCTTCACATAATCCCGCTCACTCGGCTCCATGCCGTCCCACTTGTTCAGCGCGATGACAAGCGCTCTGCCGCTTTCCAGCACGAAACCAAGCAGATTCAGATCGTGTTCGACCACGCCTTCGCGTGCATCCATGACGAAGATGACAACGTTCGAGTCCTGGATCGCCTGCAGCGTCTTGACCACCGAGAACTTTTCCACGGCCTCGAAGATCTTGCCGCGGCGACGCACACCAGCGGTATCGATCAGGGTGTACTTTTCGTCGTCGCGTTCGAACGGGATGTAGATGCTGTCGCGGGTGGTGCCGGCCTGGTCATAAACGATGACCCGCTCTTCGCCAAGCATGCGGTTGACCAATGTCGACTTGCCCACGTTGGGCCGGCCGATGATTGCGATCTTGATACCGTCCTTTTCACTCGGCCCCGGGATGCGTTTCAGCTCCTCGCCTTCAGCGACCGCTTCGCCTTCTTCACCCTGGTCTTCAGCCACCTCGGCGTCGTCCTTGGGGAACACACCAAGTGCCTGCTGAAGCATATGGCTGATGCCACGACCATGAGCGGCGGCAATCGGCAGGGCATCACCGAGACCTAGTGGACTGAATTCCGCGCGGGCGATATCGGGATCAATGCTGTCAACCTTGTTCGCCACCAGAAAGTGGCGCTTGTTCATCTTGCGCAGGTGCTCGGCAATCATCTGATCGCCAGGCGTCATGCCAGCACGCGCATCGACCATGAACATGACTGCATCGGCCTCCTGCATGGCTTGCAGGGACTGCTCGGCCATCTTGGCGTCGATGCCTTCCTCATCCCCTGTCAGACCACCGGTATCGATGACGATGTAGGTGCGACCTTGCCATTTGGCCTCGCCATACTGGCGATCACGGGTCAGACCGGCATATTCCGCCACGATGGCGTCACGGCTCTTGGTCAAACGGTTAAACAGGGTGGACTTGCCAACGTTCGGGCGGCCCACCAGGGCGATTACGGGAACCATACGGCTCTCCACTGCGATATTTCAGAAAACACGAAGGCCGCTGCAAGGCAGCGGCCAGATATTTATTGCTCCGCCTGAACGGAGCAAGGTACACGACGTGAGGCTGTCAATCCGCTTGGCGAATGGTCAGCGCGACAAGCTTTCCGTCGTTACCGTAGGCATACAGCCAGTCGCCTTCGACCACAGGTCTGGCTCGCACCCCGGCGCTGTCGATACGGGTGCGCGCGACGAAACGCCCATCGACCTGGCTGAGGAAGTGTAGATACCCCTCCTTGTCACCCACCACGACATAGCTGGAGAAAACCGCCGGAGCGGACAGCTGCCGACGCAACAGCGAATCGTTGCTCCAGAGTACGGTTGTCGATCGCTCATCGATGCCAAGGACCGTGCCATCGGCCTGGCTTACGTAGACACTGCCATACCCCATTGCAAGGCCGGTTGCCGTCGAGGCATCGCGTTGCCAGAGAATCCGACCACTCTCCAGATCCAGCGCAGCTGCGCGACCCTGGAAGGAAGCGACATAGAGGGTGCCGCCTGAAAGCAGCAGCCCGCCATCGATATCGACGACGCGCTCAAGTTCGGAACGACCTTGTGGGATGGCGACCCGTTGCTCCCAGATTGGCAATCCGCGGCGGGTGTCCAGTGCTACTACCTTGCCACTGGAAAGGCCGGCGATCGCCAGCTCGTTGGTAAGCAACGGTGAGCCGGTACCGCGCAGGGTCAGGACCGCTGGCGAGCTTTCGTAGCTCCAACGCTGTTCGCCCGTGTCAATCTCAAGCGCGATAACGCGGTCGTCCTGGGTCTGAACAACAACTACGTCGCCATTGACGGCGGGGGGGGCGAGCACCTCGCTGCTCACCTGGCTACGCCAGCGCTCTTCACCAGTGGAGACATCCAGAGCCAGCACTTCACCACGCAGGGTACCGACAAGAACCAGGCCATAGCCGGCGCCCACGGCACCCGAAACCGGCACTTCGAGATCGTTCTTCCAGTTGACCTTGCCGGTCGTACGGTCCATGGCCACGACCAACCCTTCGACATCGGCTGCAAATATCTCGTTACCGTAGACGACAGGGGCCAGTAGATTATAGGTTTCTCCCTGGCCATCCCCGATGGACCGACTCCACTGTTCCTTTAGCTGGATTTCAGCGTCAAATTTGACCAGTTCGGCGGGTTCGGGCTCTTTCTTGTCATTGCTGCTGCAACCTGCCGCAAGAACGGCCAGGGTCAGCAATGCTGCAGTTTTCCAACGCATCAATTCACGCCTCTCCACGAGCCAGATCGTCAAGTTTCAGCTGCAGGCCACCGATTGCGGCGTCCTGAGACAGCAGTTCTTTTGCTTTGGAATAGGCAGCGTGGGCTTCTTCAGGGCGCTGCAACTGAACCAGCAGATCACCCCGTAACTCTTCACGACTGGCGGCAAACGCATCAACAGCTTCGTCATCGAGCAGCGCGAGTCCATCCTCAGCCTTATCCTGCGCCGCAAGAACACGGGCCATACGCTGCCGAGCGAGCTCTTCCAGCGTTTTGTCGGCAGGCTTGTCCAGCACCGCCTGCAGCTCGGTTGCAGCCTCGTCAAGACGGCCGGACTCCACCGCCACCTTGGCAACGAAGAGGCTGCCGTACTGGGCGTAGTGAGAACCAGCAAACTCTTTCTGCAGCAAATTGCCCAGGCGAGAGACCTCGGCGGTATCGGCTCCACCCTCTTCCAGCGCGGCATTCAGCAATTGCTGATAGACCGTCGAGGCGTTATGCGCCTGATTGAGCTGGTGCTTCTGCCAGAACTGCCATCCGAACACCAGCACCAGAGCAAGCGCCCCACCAAACAGCAAGGGTTTGCCGTTTTGCTGCCACCATTCCTTGATTTGCGCCAGTTGTTCTTCTTCGGTACCCGAGGTCACACTGTCACTCCTTACATTCGCTTAAATCGGACCTGTCCACTCACGCTAGACAGGCAGCCAGACACTCGGGTAGAGCATCCCAGGCAATGCTTTTTTGTTCACTGTCGTCGCGCAGCGGCTTGCAACCTACCACGCGCCCGGCCAGTTCGTCGTCACCCAGAATCAGCGCGAAACGGGCGCCGCTCTTGTCGGCTTTCTTGAACTGACTCTTGAAACTCCCGCCGCCCGCATTGACCAGCAGGCGCAGGCCGGGCAAGGCGTCCCGCAATCGCTCCGCCAGGCCCAGCGCCGCCAGTTCGGCCGCCTCGCCAAAAGCACAGATGAATGCGTGTGCCGGCTGATTGAGTTCCTCGGGCACCAATTCGAGTGTCTCGAGTAGCAGTACCAGCCGCTCAATGCCCATGGCGAAGCCAACGCTGGGGGTAGGCTTGCCGCCAAATTGACTGACCAGCCCGTCATAGCGACCACCCGCGCAAACGGTACCTTGCGATCCCAGTTTGTCGGTCACCCACTCAAACACGGTCCGGCCGTAATAATCGAGGCCGCGAACCAGCTTGGGATTGATCTGAAAGTCTATACCAGCCACTTCGAGACGGGCTTTCAGGCCTTCGAAATGCGCACGCGATTCTTCATCCAGATAGTCATGTAGCGTCGGCGCGTCAACCAGTAGCGCTTGGGTCTGGACATTCTTGCTGTCGAGAATGCGCAAAGGGTTACTGGTCAGGCGGCGCTGGCTGTCTTCGTCAAGCTGCTCGAAATGCTGCTGCAGGTAAGCTACTAACGCATCGCGATAGGCTGCCCTTGCCTCGCTAGAGCCGAGGCTGTTCAGCTGCAGGGTAACCGAATCGGACAGGCCGAGCTTCTTCCACAGCCGGGCGGTCAGTACGATCAGCTCGGCATCGATATCCGGACCCGGCTGATTGAACACTTCGACACCAATCTGATGAAACTGGCGATAGCGGCCCTTCTGTGGCTTCTCGTAGCGGAACATCGGACCTGCATACCAAAGCTTCTGTACCTGCCCGCCGCCCGTCATGCCATGTTCAAGCACAGCGCGCACGCAACCGGCAGTGCCCTCGGGCCGCAGCGTCAATGACTCCTCGTTACGGTCAAGGAAGGTGTACATCTCCTTGTCGACCACGTCGGTCCCCTCGCCGATTCCGCGAGCGAACAGATCGGTGAACTCAAGGATCGGCAGACGAATCTCGCTGTAGCCATAGCTATCGAGCAACTGTGCGAAGGTCGTTTCGAGGTAACGCCAAACCGGCGTCTGGGCCGGAAGAATATCGTTCATGCCACGGATGGCTTGCAGGGACTTGCTCAATTCGGTTCCTTAATTCAGCTGCGTAGAATCAGCGCAGCGTCAGACTCGGCCTTCTCGCTGGCCTTGCGGCGAATCAGCTGCTCCAGCTCATCGACCAGATTTTCGTTGTTCAGCTTTTGCGCCGGCTTGCCGTCGATATAGATCAGGTTGTTCGGCGTTCCACCTGTCAGGCCAATGTGTGCTTCCTTGGCCTCCCCTGGCCCGTTCACAACGCAACCAATCACCGCAACATCCAGAGGCACCAGCAAGTCATCAAGCCGCCCCTCAAGTTCGTTCATGGTTTTGACCACGTCGAAGTTCTGCCGGGAGCAACTTGGGCAAGCGATGAAATTGATTCCGCGCGAACGCAGACGCAGCGACTTGAGAATATCGAAACCGACCTTGATCTCTTCCACCGGGTCAGCAGCCAGCGATATACGAATGGTGTCGCCGATTCCTTCGGCGAGCAGCATGCCCAACCCGACTGCCGATTTCACGGTACCCGAGCGCAATCCACCGGCTTCGGTAATGCCAAGGTGCAGAGGCTGCTCGATTTTGTCTGCCAACAGACGGTAGGCCGCCACAGCCATGAAGACATCGGAGGCTTTAACACTTACTTTGAAATCCGGGAAGTTTAGACGGTCGAGATGCTCCACATGGCGCAACGCAGACTCAACCAGCGCCTCGGGTGTCGGCTCGCCGTACTTCTTTTGCAGATCCTTTTCCAACGAGCCGGCATTGACGCCTATGCGAATTGGGATGCCGCGATCCCGCGCAGCTTCGACAACGGCCCGGACACGGTCTTCGCGACCGATATTGCCAGGATTGATACGCAGGCAGTCGACACCCAGTTCGGCGACGCGCAAAGCAATCTGATAATCGAAATGAATGTCCGCCACCAACGGCAAACTGACGCGCTGCTTGATCTTGCCGAACGCCTCGGCCGCCTCCATCGAAGGTACCGACACACGCACGATGTCAGCTCCGGCATTCTTCAGCCGCTCGATTTGCGCAACCGTGGCATCCACATCGCAGGTTTCGGTATTGGTCATGCTTTGAACGGCGATAGGCGCATCGCCGCCGACCGGTACGTTGCCTACCCAGATTTTTCGAGTAGGGCGACGCTTGATAGGAGACTCACTGTGCATGATTACTGTCCGAGCTTGAGACGCGCGGTTTCACCGCGGGTTTTTCCGGAAAGACTGACGGGCTCGCCGTTGTAGCTGACCTGCACGCCCGAGGCAAAGCCCAGATGCAGGTCCAGCGGGGTTGCGCCAACCAGGGTACGGCTGCTGCCCGCTTTGGCCAGCCCGCTGTAGAGTACTTCGCCTTTCGCATCAGTAACCCGCGTCCAGCAATCAGCCGTGTAGTTCAAGGTCAGACGACCTTCCCCAGGCGCTACAGGCTCCGCTTCAGCTACATCAGCCACTGGCGCAGGCGTGGCATCGGCCTGCGCAGCGGCAGGCGCCTCACTGGAAGGCTCGCCCTCGGCCTGCTGCACCGGCATTCCATCTTCCGTTTCGACTGCCGGCTGTTCAGCTAACGGCAACGGCTCGGTGTTCGGGACCTGGAGCTCGTTGGCAGTTGATGGCGTCGAGCTGACAGGCTCCTCTATCGCGAGTTCGACTGGCTCTTCAGCCCGGTCGAGCAAATGAATCTCGGTGGTCCCGTCGGCAGCCTCAACCTCTATGCGCTCAAGCGCGGAGACCGACGGACCCGACTCGGTACGAGCCGAGCGATCTTGCCACCACAGGAACGCTCCTACGCCAATAACCAGCGTCAGGATGAAGGTAAAAAAGCGCACCATGCTGCGAGACAGGCGCACGGGCTGATCGATGTGACCAAGGCTATTGACGCTGCTGCCGGTTGCATCTGTACCGGTATGCTGGTCGAACTGCTGTACCAGACGATTCTGGTCCAACCCCAGCAGCTTGGCATACGCGCGAACGTAGCCTCGGGCGAACGTATGACCCGGCAGCTGACTGAAGTCACCCGCCTCTATCTGGGTAAGGGATCGCTCCGAGAGGTTAAGCTGCTTGGCCACCGCAGGCAGGGACCAGTTCTTACTCTCGCGTGCGGCCCGCAACGTTTCGCCAGGATTGCCAAGGGCCGTCGGGGCGGCGGCTTCAGAATGCGGCGCTATCATCGTTGCTCCGAAAGAAACTGTTGATATTCAGGCGTGCCCGGATACAGGCGCTTGAGCTGTAACCCCAGGCTCGCCGCCTGATCGCGGTCCTGATGAATGTTCGCCAAACGAATGCCCAGCAGCAGACTGCGGGCAGTCTGCTCGGAAAGACTGCTGAAACCTTCGTAGTAACGTTTTGCCGGGACGTACTGCTTGTCTTCGTACGCCATCATGGCCAATTCGAGTAATGCGCGCGGCTGCCGGCTGTCGAGGCGCAAGGCACGAGTGAAATAGGTTTCGGCCTGCTCCCGCTGACCCAGCATCAGAGCAGTCATGCCCATATTCTGAAAGACGTGGGATCGCCCGGAATACAGGTTATCTTCCGCGGCCTTTGAGAAACGCTCCATCGCCTCCGGATAGCGCTTTTGCTCAAAAAGAAAGCTGCCGTAGTTATTGAGGATACGGGCGTCATTGTGACTCGACAGCGCCTTGCGGTAATGCTCGTCGGCGAGCTGGTTTTCCATCTCGTTCTGGAAGACCAAAGCCAACGCCGCATGGGCATCTGCGCTGCTGGGGTCCAGCTCAAGCGCCTTGCGTAGCGGCGATTTCGCCCGAGAGGTCTCACCCTGCTGCAGATAGCCAATGCCAAGCTGAATATAGGCATCTCTGGCTTCGTCGCGACCTTCCGAGGTGCGCATCGGGTTCACCGACCCGGAAGACACACAGCCAGCCATTAGACTGGCGAGCACAAACAGCAGCGCGACGCGCAAGGTCATCAGCATCCCCCTCAGGAACGGTTCGTAGCAACGGGCGTCGTCACTGGCTCAGATTGCAGCTGGCGCACTGCGATGTATCGCTCGCTTCGACGCGTTCTATCCAGCACCTGCCCGACCAGCTGGCCGCAGGCAGCGTCGATATCCTCACCGCGAGTGGTGCGCACTGTCACATTGTGCCCAGCTTTGTGGAGGATGTCCTGAAAACGTCGGATTGCATTGTTGCTCGGCCGCTCATATCCGGAGTGCGGAAAGGGATTGAACGGGATCAGATTGATCTTGCACGGAATCTTCGCCAGCAGGACGACCATCTGTTCGGCGTGCTCAGGCTGATCGTTCACGTCCTGTAACAACGTGTATTCGATAGTCAGGACGCGCTTTTCGCCGAGATTGGAGATGTAGCGTTGGCAAGCCGCCAACAGCATTTCCAATGGGTATTTCTTGTTGATCGGAACCAGCTGATCACGTAATTCATCATTCGGCGCGTGCAGCGAAAGGGCCAGCGATACATCGATGACCTTGGACAGCTCCTCGATCATCGGTACTACACCCGATGTTGAGAGTGTCACCTTACGCTTGGATATACCGTAGCCGAGGTCGTCCATCATGATCTGCATGGCGGCGACGACATTGTCGAAGTTGAGCAGGGGTTCGCCCATGCCCATCATCACCACGTTGGTGATAGCGCGATCTACCTTCGCCGGTATGGTGCCGAACGACTTGTTGGCAATCCACACCTGACCGATCACTTCGGCAGCGGTGAGGTTGCTATTAAAACCTTGCTTGCCAGTCGAGCAGAAGCTGCAGTCCAGCGCACAGCCAGCCTGGGAAGAAACACAGAGCGTGCCTCGCCCACCCTGGGGAATATAGACGGTCTCCACGCAGCTCCCCGAAGCCACACGCACAACCCATTTGCGGGTGCCGTCGGTGGAAATGTCTTCGCTAACGATTTCGGGGCCGCGGATCTCAGCAGAGGCCTTGAGCTTTTCGCGCAAGGCCTTGCCGATATTACTCATGGCATCGAAGTCATCGACGCCAAAGTGGTGAATCCATTTCATGACCTGACCGGCACGAAAGCGCTTCTCCCCTATGGAATCGAAGAAGCTTTCCAGCTGAGGCTGGGTCAGCCCCAGCAGATTTACTTTACCGGTAGTCACAGTCATCAGGATTCACCTTCGCCTGATCAGCGAATGCGGGCACACACTTCGGTGGCAGAGAAGAAGTAGGCGATTTCGCGAGCGGCGGACGCCTCGGAGTCGGAACCATGAACAGCGTTCTCATCGATAGAGACAGCGAAATCGGCGCGAATAGTGCCTGGAGCTGCTTCCTTCGGGTTGGTAGCGCCCATCAGCTCACGGTTTTTGGCAATGGCGTCTTCGCCTTCCAGAACCTGGACGATTACCGGACCGGACACCATGAACGCGACCAGGTCCTTGAAGAAACCGCGCTCGCTGTGTTCGGCATAGAAACCGCCCGCTTCACGTTCGGACAACTGAACCATCTTCGAAGCGACGACACGCAGACCAGCCTTCTCGAAACGAGAGGTGATTTCACCAATAACATTCTTGGCGACGGCGTCAGGCTTGATGATGGAGAAAGTGCGTTGCAGGGCCATTTGAAACTCCAGAAAACGATAGGTTAAAGCAAACGAGTAAACCCGCGAATTATACGCGGGTCAGGACGAAAAATATAAGGGTAGCCAGAAGCCAGAAGCTAATCAGCAGGAGCCATCAATTCCAGATCGCCCGCCTACAGCCCCCGGCTGGCAGGGGCGCCTCTATGCCTCTTCGATCCAGGCTGCCTGTATGGCTTCCAACACCTTTTCACCACCGCGAGTCGGATCGTCGGAAAAGCCGGGCAACTCGACAACCCAACGATGTAGTTCGACAAAATTTACGTAGCGGGGATCAACGTCAGGCTTACGCTCACTCAGCTCAATTGCAATATCCAATACATCGGACCATTTAAGCGCCATGATTCACCTCGCCTTAATGACCTTCGGACACTTGATTGATGGTGTATTTCGGTATCTCGACAACCAGATCGACGTCGGCAATCGCAGCCTGGCAGGACAGCCTGGAGGTAGGCTCTAGCCCCCACGCCTTATCCAGCATGTCATCCTCCAACTCGTCGGATGCCTCCAGCGAAGCGAAGCCCTCGCGGATCACCACGTGGCAAGTGGTACACGCACAGGACTTTTCACAGGCATGTTCAATATCGATGCCATTTCGCAGCGCAGCGTCAAGCACCGTCTCACCGGGCTGAGCATCCACTACCGCCCCTTCCGGACAATGGTCGGCATGAGGCAGGAAAACAATCTGCGGCATCTAGTTCAATCCTCGATATCGTTAAGCCGCCGCCCGGCCAGGGCGGCCTTGACGGTGGAATCTAGTCGTCGTGCTGCAAAGGCATCGGTAATCTGGCTGAGGCGCTTCACCTGCCGTTCGATGGCAAGGCCATCCTGACTTTCAAGCAGCTCACGCAATTCATGCACCTGTGACTCGATCGCTTCGCGTTCGTCTTGGTCGAGCAGACGCTCGCCATCGACCGCCAAGGCCCCTTCAACCGCCTCCAGCAATCGCTGCGCATCGACCAACTGCTCACGCAGCGCTCGGGCCGTTTTGTCTTCGCTGGCCTTATGAAAAGAGTCTTCCAACATGCGAGCAATCTCGCCATCGGTGAGCCCATAAGATGGCTTTACCTGAATACTCGACTCGACGCCCGACGCCAGCTCACGCGCCGAAACACTGAGTAGCCCGTCCGCATCAACCTGGAAAGTGACACGAATCTTCGCCGCCCCGGCCACCATTGGCGGGATGCCCCGCAGCTCGAAGCGAGCCAGAGATCTACAATCGGCAATAAGCTCCCGCTCACCCTGCAGTACATGGATCATCATGGCCGTCTGGCCGTCCTTGTACGTGGTGAACTCTTGGGCCCGAGCGACCGGGATGGTGGTGTTGCGCGGAATGATCTTTTCCATCAAACCACCCATCGTTTCCAACCCAAGCGACAGCGGAATTACATCGAGGAGCAACAGCTCCTCGCCATCGCGATTATTGCCGGCCAGCGTCTCTGCCTGGATTGCAGCGCCGATCGCAACGACCTGATCGGGATCGATATCGGTCAACGGATCCCGACCGAACATTTCCCCTACCCGCTCGCGAACCTGAGGGACCCGCGTGGAACCGCCGACCATGACCACCGCTTGGACTTCGTCCAGCTCGACGGACGAATCGCGTAGCGCGCGCCTGCACGACTTGAGGCTACGGGCGATCATCGGATCGATGAGTTCGTTGAATATGGCCCGCGTTAGAACGCCCTGCCATCCGGCATATCGCACTTCGACAGCATCGGTTTCGCTGAGCTGTTCCTTGGCATCGCAGGCAATTTTCAGCACTTCACGCTGGGCTCCCGGATCGAGATTCTGGGAGGCGCCGGCCTTAGCCAGAATCCAGCCGGCAACTGCATGATCGAAGTCATCACCGCCAAGCGCGGTATCACCACCTGTAGCCAGTACCTCGAACACGCCTTTGGTCAGGCGTAAGATGGAGATATCGAAGGTCCCACCGCCCAGGTCATAAATCGCCACGACACCTTCGGCTTCGCGGTCCAGACCGTAGGCAACAGCGGCGGCGGTAGGCTCATTAAGCAGACGCAACACGTTGAGATTAGCCAGGCGCGCGGCGTCTTTGGTCGCTTGCCGTTGCGCATCATCGAAATATGCCGGAACTGTAATCACCGCACCGACCAGCTCGCCAGCCAGTACCGCTTCCGCACGTTCGCGCAAGACGCGCAGAATTTCGGCAGAGACCTCAACAGGACTTTTCGCCCCCTGCACCGTTTCAATGAAGGGCATCTGCGACTGCCCCTCGCTGAATCGATACGGCAACTGCCCACCCAGTTGCTTCACATCACCGATACCTCTACCCATCAAGCGCTTGACGGACACAATGGTATTTAGCGGATCGCTGGCAGCGGCGGCCTTCGCCGCTCGCCCCACTTCAACGTGATCGCTGTGATAACGCACCGCGGATGGCAGAATCACCTCTCCATCGGCATCGGCCAGTGGCGCCGTAACGCCACTACGCAGGGCTGCAACGAGAGAATTGGTAGTGCCAAGATCGATGCCAACCGCCAGTCGACGCTGGTGCGGTTGCGGGCTTTGTCCGGGTTCAGCTATCTGAAGTAAGGCCATGTCTGTCTGATATCGGGCGCAGCGTCTGGCGCTACGCGGGGTTAATCGTCGAGGCGCTCTTCTAACTGGCGCACTTCCTGGGACAGCTTGTCGAGAAACTGCATACGACGCACCAGCCGTTCCGCCTCCGCCCGTTGCGAATCATCCCGCCAGATGCCGGCGAAAGAGTCATTGAGACCTTGCTGAGCCGCTTTAAGGCGAGCCTTGAAGGAAGCTACACCTGCGATATCCGCATCACTCTGCAACTCCTCCAGCTCTTCGCGCCACTGCATCTGCTGCATAAGGAAAGCGGGATCCTGGACGGTCGCCTCCAACGGCATCTCGCGACCCTCAAGCGTGAGCAGATAGCGCGCTCGACGCGACGGACTTTTCAGCGTCTGATAGGCCTCGTTGAGATTCGTCGAGCGCTCGATTGCGTAGCGCTGCTCGGTCTCGCCAGCGTCAGCAAACCGATCCGGATGAACTTTGCGCGCCAGCTCGCGGTAACGAGACGACAGCAGCTCCGGATCGATATCGAAAGTTGGCTGCAACTCGAACAGCGCATAGTGACAGGGAGTTCCCACAGCGTCCTCAGATATTGAAGCTTTCGCCGCAGCCGCATTCGCCACGTACGTTAGGGTTGTTGAACTTGAAGCCTTCGTTCAGCCCCTCTCGAACAAAGTCGAGCTCCGTCCCGTCGAGGTACACGAGGCTCTTGGGATCGATGATCACCTTCACGCCATGACTGTCGAAGACCGAGTCTTCTGTAGCTGCTTCGTCCACGAACTCGAGCACATAAGCCAGGCCGGAACAGCCCGTGGTTCGTACGCCCAACCGGACCCCAAGCCCCTTGCCGCGCCCTTCCAGAGAACGGCGCACGTGATCGGCAGCGGCGGTTGTCATGCTGATAGCCATCGATACCCCCTTAGGCCTGCGGCAACCCTTTTTTCTCGCGGTAATCGCGAACGGCTGCCTTGATGGCATCCTCCGCCAATACCGAGCAATGGATTTTCACCGGCGGCAGTGCTAGCTCTTCAGCGAGCTGAGTGTTCTTGATGGTTTCCGCTTCTTCCAGCGTCTTGCCCTTCATCCACTCGGTGGCGAGGGAGCTGGAAGCAATGGCCGAACCGCAACCGTAGGTCTTGAACTTGGCATCTTCGATCACGCCTTGCTCGTTGACCTTGATCTGCAGTCGCATTACATCGCCGCACGCCGGCGCGCCAACCATGCCGGTACCGATGGAAGGATCCTCAGCGTCGAACTTGCCGACGTTGCGGGGATTTTCGTAATGGTCAATGACCTTATCACTGTATGCCATGGTGCAATCCTCTTTGAATCAGGCTATGCGGAACTCGACGTTTCAAATCAGTGGGCAGCCCACTCGACCTGAGAAATATCGACGCCATCCTTGAACATGTCCCACAAGGGTGAAAGCTCACGCAATTTCGTGACCGCCTCGCTGACCTTCTGCGCGGCGTAATCAACTTCCTCTTCGGTGGTGAAACGACCGAAGGTAAAACGGATCGAGCTATGTGCCAGTTCGTCATTACGACCTAGTGCCCGGAGCACATAGGACGGTTCCAGCGAAGCAGAGGTACAGGCCGAACCAGAGGAAACCGCCAGATCCTTGAGCGCCATGATCAGCGACTCGCCTTCAACATAGTTGAAACTCAGGTTGAGGTTGTGTGGCACCCGCGCAGTCATACTGCCATTCACATAAAGCTCTTCCAGATGCTCAACCTGCTTGAAGAAGCGGTCGCGTAGCTGAGTGATACGCTCGTTTTCTGTAGCCATTTTTTCTTTGGCAATGCGGAACGCCTCACCCATGCCCACTGACTGGTGCGCTGCCAGCGTCCCAGAGCGCATGCCACGCTCATGTCCACCGCCATGCATCTGCGCTTCAAGACGCACACGCGGCTTGCGCCGCACATACAGAGCACCGACACCTTTGGGACCGTATGTCTTGTGAGCAGAGAAGGACATCAGATCGACCTTCATTTTTTCCAGATCGATCTCAACCTTTCCTGTCGACTGCGCAGCATCGACGTGGAACAGCACACCACGCGAACGGGTGAGCTCACCAATAGCGGCGATATCGTTGATCGTTCCGATCTCGTTGTTCACGTGCATGATGGAAACCAGCACTGTGTCGTCGCGTAGCGCCGCCTCAACCATCGCTGGCGTGATCACACCATCTTCGCCAGGCTCGATGTAGGTTACTTCGAACCCCTCGCGCTCAAGCTGGCGAGTCGTATCAAGAACAGCCTTATGCTCGATCTTGCTGGTTACGATGTGCTTGCCCTTGGACGCGTAGAAATGCGCCGCGCCCTTGATCGCCAGATTATCCGACTCGGTCGCACCCGAGGTCCAAACGATCTCACGAGGATCAGCATTGACCAGCTCGGCGACTTGTCGACGTGCATTCTCCACTGCTTCCTCGGCTTTCCAGCCGAAGGCATGGGAGCGCGACGCCGGGTTACCAAAGTTACCTTCGGCAGTCAGGCATTCGACCATCTTCTCGGCGACGCGAGGATCAACCGGTGTGGTAGCGGAATAATCCAGGTAAATTGGCAACTTCATCAGGTATCTCCTATCAGGCTGTCGTCCTGCTCATTCAATGGCGGACGCTTCAATCTTATCCAGTTGCGGAGTCTGGCCATTGGCGCGGCGCATATCCTGACGCAGAGCCACTTCCTGAACCTCGCGGCGCATCACCAGATCCGCCAGACTGATGCCAGTCAGAAACTCATGGATCTGCTGACTCAAGTCGCACCACAGATGGTGGGTCAGACACGTATCCCCCGAGTGGCAGTCACCCAAGCCTTGGCATCGCGTGGCATCTACCGACTCGTTCACCGCATCGATGACCTGCGCAACCTGAATGCCCGCCATTTCGCGAGAAAGCTGATAGCCACCCCCTGGCCCACGAACACTCGTCACCAGGCTACCGCGACGCAGCTTGGCAAACAGCTGTTCAAGATAGGAAAGCGAGATGCCTTGCCGCTCGGAAATATCCGCGAGAGATACCGGACCGTGTTGCGCATGCAGCGCAAGGTCGAGCATCGCAGTGACGGCGTAACGGCCTTTGGTAGTCAATCGCATCGGTTCGCACCAAGCATCATGGTTTGAGGCAAGTATGCAATACCCGACTATTTAGATCAACTATAAGTCCCATTAAATCACTCGGACTTTAGCCGCACGGGAAAGATGCCAGAAGCGCGAGCCACACAGACTCGACCGCAGGCGAACCTGCATGATAACAGCTCGCCCACCCTGTCGCATTTCAGGAGCGAGGCTCTTCGCCGGCGCGCTTGACCTCAGCGAAATCCTCCTCACGCAATTCCGGCATCTGCTTTGCGCAATAATCGCTGCCAAGCGCGGTTAATGCCTGACACATGCCATCCATACGCTCCTCGACCGCCTGGACGTGATCGAGCAGCTGGCCGATAGCGCGCGCCACCGGATCAGGCATGTCCTCGGTAACACCGTAGGCATCGAAACCGATCTTCTCAGCGATCGCTTTGCGCTTGGCCTCTTGCTCGTCATCGGCCTTGGCAATCACCCGACCCGGGATACCAACGGCGGTCGCCCCGGCCGGTACCGCACGCGTCACCACCGCGTTAGACCCGATCTTCGCGCCCGCGCCCACAGTGAACGGGCCAAGAATCTTCGCGCCGGCACCCACGATTACCCCATCTTCAAGCGTGGGGTGACGCTTACCCTTATTCCAGCTGGTACCGCCCAGGGTCACCCCATGGTAGAGCGTTACGTCATCGCCTATCTGGGCCGTCTCGCCGATGACGATCCCCATACCATGATCAATAAAGAAACGCCGCCCTATTTGCGCGCCCGGATGGATTTCGATGCCAGTCAGCCAACGGGCCAGATTTGAGTTCATCCGTGCCAGCCATTTGCAATTGTTGACCCAAAGCCAGTGAGATACCCGATGAAACCAGACAGCGTGCAGACCCGGGTAACAGGTGATCACTTCGAATGCGTTACGCGCTGCCGGATCGCGATGGAAAACGCTCTGGATATCTTCGCGCATGCCTTCGAACATCAATCACCTCTCCGCTTGTGGGGTTCGCCGCGCACGGTCTTTTGGGTCTCGGTAAGGATTCCGCGCAAGATATTCATTTCAAGTTTGCTGATACCGCAACGACCGTAAAGCCGGCGCAGCCGCGGCATCAGATGCCTGGGTTTCTGAGGATCAAGGAAGCCAATTTCGACCAAGGTTTGCTCAAGATGACCGTAATAATGTTCGAGCTCATCGGCTGTAACCGGCTGAGTGTCGAGCATCGACGTTGTTTCGAGTTTTTCTTGCTTGCTAGGCTGATCGTTTGCCGCCAGCCAGGCCATGCGCACCTCATAGGCAAGCACTTGCACCGCAGCAGCCAGGTTCAGCGAACTGAAGGCAGGATCTGAAGGGATATGCACATGGTACTGGCAGCGCTGGAGCTCTTCATTGGTGAGCCCTGCATATTCGCGCCCAAATACCAACGCCACCTCACCGCCCCGCTCGACCTGCTCAAGGCAGACCGTACCGGTTTCGCGCGGATCCAGAAGCGGCCAAGGAATGCGACGATCTCGCGCACTCGTGCCCAACACCAGGCTGCAGCCAACCAAGGCCTCCTCAAGCGTCGCTACGATCTGCGCTGAATCCAGAATATCAGT
This sequence comes from Stutzerimonas chloritidismutans, assembly GCF_038562055.1. Classification (GTDB taxonomy): domain Bacteria; phylum Pseudomonadota; class Gammaproteobacteria; order Pseudomonadales; family Pseudomonadaceae; genus Stutzerimonas; species Stutzerimonas chloritidismutans_A. Next base: position 153,116 of record NZ_JBCFXD010000004.1, read on the forward strand.
TGCGCCCGAGGCTCGAGCGACGGCGTTCGGACTCGGAAAATCCTCTGGATCCACCAACACCAGGCGCGTTAAACCCATATTTTTCATGGCGCGGGCTGCCCCCCCGATATTCCCAGCGTGACTGGTGTTGACCAACACTACGCGAATGCTCTGAAGCGACACTGTTTTTTCTCAATCAGAAAGCAGACGGAGAGCTTACAGCAAGGATCCGCATATTCGCTATTAACCACCTGACCGTGCGCTTGGCGAGCAACATGCAGCGCCGGTTTCTGATAGAATTGCCGGCTTTCTTTAAACGACCAGGTATTTGATCGATGCAGCCCATGCTGAATATCGCGCTGCGCGCCGCCCGTAGCGCTGGCGAAATGATTGTTCGTTCCACCGAGCGCCTGGACGTGATCTCGGTTAGCGAAAAGGACGCGCGCGATTACGTCTCGGAAATCGACCGCACAGCCGAACAACTGATCGTTACGGCGCTGCGCAAAGCCTATCCAAACCACGGAATCCTTGGCGAGGAAGGCGGACTACTGGAAGGTAGCGGGGACGGCAAGGATTACCTCTGGGTGATTGACCCACTAGACGGGACCACCAACTTTCTACGCGGCGTACCTCACTTCGCAGTCAGCATCGCTTGCAAATATCGTGGCCGCCTCGAACACGCCGTGGTGATCGATCCGGTTCGCCAGGAAGAGTTTACTGCCAGCCGGGGTCGCGGCGCGGCACTCAACGGACGCCGCCTGCGCGTCAGTGCACGCAAGAGCCTGGAAGGCGCACTTCTCGGCACGGGATTCCCGTTCCGCGACAGCCAGTTGGACAATCTCGATAGCTACCTCAATATGTTCCGAAGCCTGGTTGGGCAAACCGCAGGGATTCGCCGCGCCGGGGCTGCCAGCCTAGATCTGGCCTATGTCGCGGCCGGTCGCTATGACGCGTTTTGGGAGTTTGGCCTGTCCGAATGGGACATGGCCGCAGGCGCCCTGCTGATTCAAGAAGCCGGCGGCCTGGTCAGTGACTTCACTGGCAGCCATGAATACCTTGAAAAGGGCCAAATCGTTGCGGGCAACACCAAGTGCTTCAAGGCAGTCCTTACCGCCATCCAGCCCCATCTGACTCCAGCACTGAAACGGTAACCATACGCCGCAAAAAAAAACGCCCATCTGGGCGTTTTTTTATATCGACTTACTGCTGTGTCAGCACCAAACGCCCGTCATGGACCGGAATTTTCTGACCAGGATCGCGATCCATCCGAACCTGCCCGACCGTGCCGTCGAGGTCGTACTTCACCTCATAGCCAATGATCTTCTGATGAGTATCGGTGACTGTACTGCAACGGGTTTCCGTTGTGCTATAGGTGTCATTCGCCTGCATGCGGCCTTGCACCTGATTCCCGGCATAACCACCGCCCACCGCACCGGCTACCGTGGCAATCTTTTTGCCGTTGCCGCCGCCAATCTGGTTTCCGAGCAGCCCACCGACCACCGCACCCACGGCCGTACCGGCAATACGATTGCTGTCCTGTACAGGCCTCTGGCGACTGACCGTCACGTCCTTGCATACCTCACGAGGCGTCTTGACGGTCTCCTTGACGGGATTAACGGCTAGAACGCTGGCGAATTCAGGCCCTCGATCAACCAGCGCATAAGTTGCAAAAGCACCACCAGCGCTCACCACAACAGCGCCCAGTACGATACCGACCAACATTGACTTGTTCACTGCATCTTCCTTCATCTGACGAGCCAGGCTCGCGGCGGCGCCTTTGACTCATCAGACTGCCGGAAGTTCGAATCAGGGAAGTTCGTCCACCTCTTCGACAACCGGTGGAATCAGATCTTCGCGGGTCAGATTCAGCCACACCAGCAGCATCCCCGCCACATAGACCGATGAGTAGGTACCCGCACCAACCCCGATCAAAAGCGCCAGGGAGAAACCCCACAGATTCTCGCCACCGAAGTACATCAGCGCGCCCACCGCAAGTAGCGTGGACACCGAAGTAGCCAGGGTCCGCAGTAGCGTTTGGGTGGTGGAGATGTTGATGTTCTCGAGCAGCTCCGCCTTGCGCAGCATGCGGAAGTTTTCACGGATTCGGTCGAAGATCACGATGGTGTCGTTCAATGAATAACCGATCACCGCCAATACCGCCGCCAGCACCGTCAGATCAAAGGAGATCTGGAACAGCGAGAAGATCCCAAGCACAAGAATCACGTCGTGGAACAATGACAACACCGCGCCCAAGCCGAACTTCCACTGAAAGCGGAACGCGACATACACCAGAATGCCGCCCAGGGCGAGCAACATGCCTAGACCGCCCTGGTCCCGCAACTCCTCACCCACGGCAGGACCAACAAACTCCACACGCTTGACGGTCACTGCACTGCCCGCCTCGCCACTGCGCAGGGCTTCGGCAATACGCTCGCCAAGCAGTGGATCATCGCCTGGCATGCGCACAAGAACATCCGTGGTGGCACCAAAGCTCTGAACCACAGCTTCATTGAAACCGGAGCCGGCAAGCTGAGAGCGCACCTGATCCAGAGCAACCGGCTGTTCGTAAGAGAGCTCGATTAGCGTGCCGCCGGTGAAGTCGAGACCGAAGTTAAGCCCCTTCACCGCCAAACTAGCCAGCGAGACCAGCGTGAGCACCACGGTCAGGGCAAACGCCACATGACGAACGCCCATAAAGTTGATTACGCGTTTCATCGTGCTAGCCCCTTAAATCCACAACTTCTTGAGATCACGGCCACCGTAGATCAGGTTGACCATGGCTCGAGTCACGATGACGGCGGTGAACATGGACGTCATGATCCCGAGTGAGAGCGTAACGGCGAAACCCTTGATCGGCCCGGTTCCCATGGCGAAGAGAATGCCGCCCACCAGCAGGGTCGTAAGGTTGCCGTCAACAATCGCCGAAAACGCGCGATCGAAGCCTTCATGGATGGCGCGTTGAATTGACATGCCGTTGGCAATCTCCTCGCGAATTCGCGAGAAAATCAGCACGTTGGCATCAACCGCCATGCCCATCGTCAACACGATACCGGCGATACCCGGCAGCGTCAGCGTAGCGCCCAGCATCGACATCAAAGCCGTCAACACAATCATGTTGAACAGCAGCGCGACGGTAGCCAGTATCCCGAAGAACTTGTAGATCAGCACCATGAACACGGCGACGAACAGGAAGCCCCACATCGCCGCCTCGACACCGAGCTGAATGTTTTCAGCGCCCAAGCTTGGGCCGATGGTGCGCTCTTCGGCAAAGTACATCGGTGCGGCCAGCCCCCCCGCACGAAGGAGCAATGCCAGCTCGGATGACTCACCCTGACCGTCAAGACCAGTGATACGGAACTGACTGCCCAACGGAGATTGGATAGTTGCCAGGCTGATGACTTTTTTCTCTTCCTGGAAGGTCTCGACGCGCACTTCCTGCTCAACGCCGTCGACCATCTGCTTGACGTAGCGCGTTGTCGGCCGCTGCTCGATGAACACAACCGCCATGCTGCGCCCAACGTTGTTGCGAGTGGCGCGGTTCATCAGATCGCCGCCGTGGCCATCCAGACGGATGTTCACCTGAGGCCGGCCGTTCTCGTCATAGCTGGCCTGAGCGTCGGTGACCTGGTCGCCAGTAATGATCAGATTGCGCTCAAGCTGGACAGGTGGACGCCCCTCCTCACGGAACTCGAAGGTCTCGGTTGTCGCTCGGGCGGCGTCAGCTTCGGCCGCCAGCCGGAACTCGAGGTTCGCAGTCTTGCCCAGGATACGTTTGGCTTCAGCCGTATCCTGAACCCCCGGAAGCTCAACCACGATGCGGTTGGCACCCTGACGCTGAACCAACGGCTCGGAGACTCCCAACTCATTGACCCGGTTACGGACGGTGGTCAGGTTCTGCTTGATCGAATACTCGCGGATCTCCGCCAGCTTGGCCTCGGTAATGGCCAGACGCAGCACCTGCTGGCCGTTGCGCTCGGTGGACGTCAGCTCAAAATCGTTGAAGTTCTTGCGGATCAGCGACTGAGCAGCCGAAAGCGTGGCCTCGTCGGCGAAACCTAGCTGCACAGCATTTTCAGCCAGAGGAAGGCTGCGATAACGAACGCGCTCCTTGCGCAACAGGCTCTTGACCTCACCCTCGTAAACGTTGAGGCGCGTTTCGATGGCTTTTTCCATGTCGACTTCGAGCAGGAAATGCACACCACCGGACAAATCCAGGCCCAGCTTCATCGGGCTTGCAGCCAAGTCACGCAGCCACTCTGGCGTCGTGGGCGCAAGATTGAGCGCAACCACATAGGCATCGCCCAGCGCACGACGCACCACATCCTTGGCAGGCAGCTGATCGTCCTGATCAGTCAATCGCAACAGGCCGCCCCGCCCCTGCTCGTCAAGGCTTGCAGCCTTGACTTCGATACCGGCCTCGGCAAGCGCTTTGCTCGCCTGGTCGAGATCGGCTTCAGTGACATTTAGCGAGGTGGCAGCGCCGGTGATCTGAACTGCCGGATCATCCGGATAGAGATTGGGCGCCGAATAAATGATGGCAATGCCGAGCACTACCACTATCAGCAAATATTTCCAGAGGGGGAATCTATTGAGCATGACGCAGCCCGTCTAATGACGCGGGGCGCCTTGCGCGCCCCGTCGTTGGTGTTGAGTAGAAGTCAGCTCAGATGGCCTTCAGCGTGCCCTTGGGCAGCGTTGCGGCGATCGCCACCTTCTGGAACTTCAGCTCCACCGAGTCGGAGACTTCGATCACAACGAAGTCATCAGAAACCTTGGTGACCTTGCCAGCGATACCGCCGGAAGTTACCACTTCGTCGCCCTTCTGCAGGCCGCCGATCAGGTTCTTATGCTCTTTTGCACGCTTGGCCTGCGGGCGCCAGATCATTAGATAGAAGATGACCAGAAAGCCGACCAGAAACAACCACTCGAAACCACTACCAGCGGGACCAGCGGCAGCCTCTTGAGCGTAGGCGGCGGGAATCAGAAAGCTCATGTAGCACTCCTGTTGCAGAGATCAGTTAAGTTATGGATTCGTCACGCAAGCGGCGGCGTTGGCAGGCCGCGCTTGGCATAGAAGGCGTCGACAAAGGCCGCCAATGTACCCTGTTGAATAGCTTCGCGTAAACCAGCCATCAGGCGCTGATAGTGCCGCAAGTTGTGGATCGTATTGAGCATGCTGCCTAACATTTCGCCGCATTTATCCAGATGATGCAGGTAGGCTCGAGAGAAGTGTCTGCAGGTGTAACAATCACAGTCCGGATCCAGCGGCGAATTATCGTAGCGGTGCGAGGCGTTGCGGATCTTGACCACCCCGACATCGGTAAACAAGTGCCCGTTTCGCGCATTACGGGTCGGCATCACGCAATCGAACATATCCACCCCACGACGCACACCTTCGACGAGGTCTTCCGGCTTGCCAACGCCCATCAAGTAGCGGGGCTTATCGGCCGGCATCCGTGATGGCAGAAAATCAAGCACACGAATCATCTCTTCTTTTGGCTCTCCAACGGAAAGCCCGCCGATCGCCAGACCGTCAAAACCGATCTCGCATAAGCCTTCCAGTGAGCGCATGCGCAGCGACTCGTGCATGCCGCCCTGCACGATGCCGAACAGTGCCGCCGGACTATCGCCGTGGGCGTCTTTTGAACGCTTGGCCCACCGCAGCGACAACTCCATGGAGCGACGCGCAACGTCCTCGTCCGCCGGGTAAGGCGTGCACTCATCGAAGATCATTACGATGTCGGAGCCAAGATCACGCTGAACCTGCATCGACTCTTCAGGGCCCATGAAGACTTTGGCCCCGTCGACTGGCGAGGCGAAATAAACGCCCTCCTCCTTGATTTTGCGCATCGCCCCCAAGCTGAACACCTGAAAGCCACCGGAGTCCGTCAGGATCGGCCCCTGCCACTGCATGAAGTCATGCAGATCTCCGTGCGCCTTGATCACTTCGGTACCGGGCCGCAGCCACAGATGGAACGTATTGCCGAGGATAATCTGCGCTCCGATCCCCTCAATATCGCGCGGCAGCATGCCTTTCACCGTGCCGTAGGTACCCACCGGCATGAAGGCCGGGGTTTCCACGGTACCGCGCGGAAAGGTCAGACGGCCGCGGCGCGCTCGCCCCTCGGTCGCCAGCAGCTCGAAGGACATGTGACAGGTACGACTCATTGGGAATCCTCGGGGCCGCATGGGGCTGGATTGCGTGTGATAAACATGGCATCGCCGTAACTGAAGAAGCGATAACCCTCGGCGATGGCCTCGGCATAGGCAGCCATGGTTTCTGGATAGCCCGCAAACGCAGACACCAGCATCAGCAGGGTTGATTCAGGCAAATGAAAGTTGGTGACGAGCGCGTCGACCACGTGAAATGGCTTGCCCGGATAGAGAAAAATGTCGGTATCGCCACTAAAAGGCTTCAGCACACCGTCGCGCGCCGCACTCTCCAGCGAACGCACACTGGTAGTACCCACAGCCACTACGCGGCCGCCTCGGGCACGGCAAGCTGCCACCGCATCGACAACGGCCTGATCAACTTCGAGCCATTCACTGTGCATATGGTGCTCTTCGATGCGCTCGACACGCACGGGCTGAAAGGTGCCCGCACCTACATGCAGGGTGACAAACGAACTCTCAACGCCTTTGTCACGAAGGGCATCCAGCAACTCGGCATCGAAATGCAATCCGGCAGTCGGTGCAGCCACTGCGCCCGCCCGCTGGGCATAGACCGTCTGATAGCGCTCACGGTCCGCGGCATCGTCAGGCCGATCGATATAGGGGGGTAACGGCATATGACCGACGCGCTCCAGCAAGGGCAACACGTCCTGATCGAACGCCAATTCGAACAGTGCATCATGCCGTGCCAGCATCAGCGCCTCGCCGCCGCCGTCGATGTGAATTCCACTCCCTGGCTTGGGCGATTTGCTGGATCGGATATGCGCCAGCACCCGGCGACCATCGAGCACACGTTCGATCAGCACTTCGACTTTGCCGCCAGACGCTTTCTGGCCGAACAGACGCGCCGGAATCACCCTTGTGTTATTGAAAACCATCAGGTCGCCGGCGCGCACGTAATCGAGCAACTCAACGAAACGGTGGTGACCAAGCGTACCGGTCGAACCGTCGAGCGTCAGCAACCGACTGGCACGACGCTCGGCCAATGGATGTCGAGCGATCAGCGAATCAGGGAGATCGAAGGAAAAAGCGGAGACTTGCATTGAAAAGATCAGCACGGAACAACAGGGGGCGCAAAGCTTAGCGGAAACACCTCATTCTTACTACGCCAGACGATTGACCGCTCCGCAATGCATCCCTATACTGCGCCGCCACTGAGCCTCGATGGCGGAATCGGTAGACGCAGCGGATTCAAAATCCGCCGTTGGTAACAACGTGAGAGTTCGAGTCTCTCTCGAGGCACCATACTTCAGTGACCAGAAGCAGCTATCGCTTCTGATGGGGGGACCCGCAGCGAGAAGCGGTTTCACCGACCTGCGACAGGCCAACAGCGCCCTGCTGAAGCAAGCCTTACGCTTCATGGAAAAAGTTTCGTACTGGCGGCGCGCCATACAGCACCGTCTGAACCAAACTGCGATAAGTCGAATTTCCGCAGCACCAAATAGCACTGTAAGCACCGCTTGCGGTGGGCATAATCTATGGCTCCAAGGGCTTGGCATCGCCCAGCGAGTTATCGTAGAGTGTGCCCACTGTGTTTGCATGGGTCGCTGTTGAATCGTGGCCTGGTGCAGTAGATCTCAAGATCCGCTACATCCGTTCGACTCTTTACTCCTTGCAACCAGTTTCCGCTTTCTGCATTTGCAGAGGCGCTTCCACTATTGAGTTTCAAGGATACAAAGCTATGTCGAATCGTCAGAACGGTACCGTCAAGTGGTTTAACGACGAAAAAGGTTTTGGTTTCATCACTCCCGAGAGCGGTCCGGATCTGTTCGTGCATTTCCGCGCGATCGAAGGCAATGGCTTCAAGAGCCTTAAAGAAGGCCAGAAAGTCAGCTTTGTAGCTGTACAAGGTCAAAAGGGCATGCAGGCTGACCAGGTACAAATCCAGGAATAAGCCCCGCTCCGAAAGCCCCTGATGGCAACATCAGGGGCTTTTTTATGCGCGCGCTTCCGTAGAATGCGCCACTGCCTTTCCTAGCGAGACAATATGCATGCGCAACCACCCACTCAGCCCGCAAGGCCCGTTTCCTGCCGCCGGCCTGGTTCGTCGACTCGCCGCCATCTTCTATGATGCTTTCCTGTCGATCGCACTGATGATGGTGGTTACGCTGTTCTACCAGCAGGTGCTCTTGCGTTTTTTTTATGGAAACGAAGGCCTCAAAGCAGTGGCGGAATCCGGCGGACTCGATATAGATCCGATCCTCTCGACGCTACTGCTGTTCACCCTGTTCGCCTTCTTTGCCAAGTTCTGGACACATAACGGCCAGACTCTTGGAATGCAAGTATGGGGCGTGCGCATACAGAATGCCGATGGCAGCGCCATCGACCTGTGGCAGGCCCTGCTGCGCTTCCTGATTGCGATCATGTCCTGGCTTGCCCTGGGGCTGGGCTATTGGTGGATGCTGATCGACAAGAAGCGGAGAACCTGGCATGACATCTACTCGGAGAGCCAGGTCGTGCAGCTACCAAAGAACATCCATAAAAAATAGCGCCAGACGGCGAGTCATTCTTGCTCGACTGATCAAACCCCGCAGGCCCAGATTTCGAGCCTGCGGAACTGCGATCACCCCGCCCGCCGCAATAGCCAGACACCTGCCAGCGCGCAGACAGTCGCCGGCACCGCCACTGCCAGCAGCGGCGAGAAGCCGAACACCTGGCTTGCCGGACCCAACAGGTCCTGCAAAATGCGGAACACGAAACCAACAATGACACCGGTGAAGATACGCTGACCGAGCGTTACGGAGCGCAACGGTCCAAAAATGAAAGAGATTGCCAGCAACACCAGCGCCACTGTCACCGCTGGCTGCAATACCTTGCTCCAGAATGCCAGCCAGTAGCGACCATTGTTCAGTCCCTGTTCACCCAAATAGTGGATATAGCGCCACAACCCGGTGATCGACAACGCATCTGGCTCCATCACGACAGTACCGACCAGCTGAGGCGTGAGCTGAACATCCCAACGCTCCTCGGCGACTTTCGTTACTTCAGTGTGATCGCCTCGGAAATGCGTCGTAGCAACATCGCTGAGCAACCACTGCTCGTCCTCGTAGCGTGCGCGGCGGGCAAAACTTGCGGACAACAACTGACGCTTTTCGTCAAATCGGTAGCGGGTGACTCCGAGCAGCAGACCACTCGGCTGCACCGCATTGATATGCACAAATTCGTCACCCTGGCGATGCCAGAGCCCGCGCTTGCTGCTCTGCGCTTCGCCAGCGCCCTGTGCCGAAGAGCGAGTGGCCTGTGCGATGTTTTCGCTCCAAGGCGATAGATATTCACCTATCAGCACACCGACCAGAAGCAGTAGCAGCATCGGTTTCATCACAGCCAGCACGATGCGCCCGAGAGACACGCCGGCAGCCCGCATGATGGTCAGCTCGCTACTGCTCGCCAGTGTGCCAAGCCCGATAAGGCAGCCGATCAAGGCGGCCATCGGCAACATTTCGTAGATCCGGGACGGCGTGGTGAGCAGTACGTAAACGGCGGCGTTCAACGTGCCGTAGCTACCTTTCACATCACCCAGTTCGTCGATAAACGCGAACAGCAATGCAAGGCCGACAATAATGCCGAGTACCGTCAGAATCGCCAGCAGAACGTGGCTGCCAATGTAGCGATCAAGCTTACGCATGGGCAGCCCTCGACAGACTGCGGCGCTTGCTGATTGCAAGCCTCAGCGGTTCCCAATAAAGCATCAGCATCCCTATCGCGAAGAAGATTCCGTGCACCCACCAGAGCCCCAACGCCGGAGGGATTCGACCCTTGTCCAGCGAACCCCGGGCAGCGATGAGCAACGCGAGGTAGGCCATATACAGAAGGATTGCGGGCAGCAGCTTCAAGAAACGCCCCTGCCTCGGATTCACTTTCGACAGCGGGACCGCGAGCAACGTGACGATGAACACCAGCAGTGGCAGCGACAGACGCCACTGCAGCTCGGACTGCAGACGAATGTCGTCACTCCCAAGCAGATCGAGCGTCGGCATTGATTCACGCTCGCTCAACTCGACGCTGACCTCCGGCCGGGGCAACAGCACGCCATAAGTGTCGTACTGGATTGCCCGATAATCGGCCTGTCCCGGGTTGCCGTCATAGCGGTAGCCGTTTTCCAGAATCAGATAACGGCTGCCGTCAGGCTGGATCTCCTGACGTCCGCTTTCGGCTACCAGAACGGAGAGCCCGCGCTTTTCGCCGGTCGCGCTGGAGAGGTTGGTTTCGGAGATAAACACGCCGGCCAACTCGGTACGATCAGCAGTCAGCTCGCGGGTATAGGTCACGCGTGTGCCATCGCGCAGGGTCTGAAAGCGACCCGGCACCAGCGTGTCGAACTCAGTCAGTGAATCCTGTTCATTAAGGATACGATCAACCTCTGCTACACCCTGAGGCGCCAGCCCTAGACTCAGCCAGCCGACCAGCCCGGCGACCAGCGCAGCCGGCGCCAAGCTATAGGTCAGCAGACGGCGCTGACTCATGCCGGTAGCTGAAAGCACGGTCATTTCACTGTCGAGATAGAGCCGCCCGTAGGCCAGCAGAATACCGAGAAACAGGCCTAGCGGCAGAATCAGCTGGAGGAACCCCGGCAGGCGGAACCCCATGATCATCAGCAGCACACCGGGATCGAGCAGCCCCTGTGCGGCCTGCGCCAGGTATTTGATGAAACGCCCGCTCATGATGATGACCAGCAGCACGGCACTTACCGCGCTAAGGGTGACCAGAAGCTCACGGGACAGGTAACGAAAGACGATCAAACCGGACACTCCAGGGTTGTCAGGCTCCGGCGGCTACGCTCAAACTAGCCACCAAGCAGCCGGCCCGTACGTAACAGAGCGTTGGAGTCACTCAGCATTTTCCAACGCCCCGGTAGACGAACCACCGGAAAATAAGCCCGGCATTATCCTGCAAACCCGACTCTTTGTCTTGGGGACTCGACGCCATGGAATTCGTTGTAAAGAACACCAAAGCCGCTGCCGCAAAAACAGCCACCCTGGTTCTGCCCGTTGGCGAAGAGGGTCTGCTCGGTGCAACAGCCCAAACCGTCGACCAGGCCACCGGCGGCGCGATCAGTACAGTGCTCAAGCGCGGCGACCTGAAAGGCAAAGCGGGACAGACGCTGTTGCTGCACGGTCTGCCAAACATCAAGGCCGATCGCGTTCTACTGGTTGGCACCGGCAAGGACGACGAGCGCGACGGGCGCCAGTGGCGAAAGATCGCCGCAGCCGTCCTCGGAGTACTCAAAGGCCTTGCCGGAAGCGATGCGACCTTTGCCCTACAAGATGTGCAGGTCAAGGACCGTGATACCTATGCACGTGCTCGCATGCTGGTCGAGGTATTGGCCGATGGCCAGTACGTGTTTGACCAGTTCAAGAGCAAGAAGAACGACGAACCCAAGCTCGGCAAGATCACCCTATTAACTGACAAAGCGGATCAGGAACGCGTCGAGCAGGCTGCTCGTCACGCCGCCGCGATTGCCGCCGGCATGAGCTTCGCCCGTGACCTTGGCAACCTGCCGCCGAATATCTGCCATCCCAACTACGTGGCCGATCAGGCCAAGCAGCTCGGCAAGACCTTCAAAGGCCTGAAAGTCGAGATTCTGGACGAAAAGAAGCTGCGTGAACTTGGCGCGGGCTCGTTTCTCGCTGTATCCCAAGGCAGTGATCAACCCGGTTGCATCGTGGTCATGCAATACAACGGCGGCAAAAAAGGCGAACAGCCCTACGCACTGGTCGGCAAAGGCATCACGTTCGACACCGGAGGCATCAGCCTCAAACCCGGCCAGGGCATGGACGAAATGAAGTACGACATGTGCGGTGCCGCCAGTGTGCTCGGCACCTTCCGCGCTGCCTTGGAGCTTGAACTGCCGATCAATCTTGTCGGCCTACTCGCCTGCGCGGAAAACATGCCGAGCGGCAACGCCACCCGCCCCGGCGACATAGTCACCACCATGAGCGGCCAGACCGTTGAGATCCTCAACACCGACGCCGAAGGCCGTTTGGTGCTCTGCGACACCCTGACCTATGCCGAGCGTTTCAAGCCACGCGCGGTGATCGACGTGGCCACCCTGACCGGCGCCTGCATCGTAGCGCTGGGCAGCAACACGTCCGGCCTGCTAGGCAACAACGACGAACTGCTGCAGCAAGTACTGGGCGCCGGTCAGAAAGCCGACGACCGCGCCTGGCAATTGCCGCTGTTTGACGAGTATCAAGAACAGCTCGACAGCCCCTTCGCCGACATCGCCAACATCGGCGGCCCCAAGGCCGGCACCATCACCGCGGCCTGTTTCCTTTCACGCTTCACCAAGGCCTACCCCTGGGCGCACCTGGACGTCGCCGGTACTGCGTGGATCAGTGGCGGCAAGGAAAAAGGCGCAACGGGACGTCCGGTTCCCCTGCTGACCCAGTACCTGCTGGACCGAGCCGAGCAGGCATGAACGACACGAGCGTAACGAGCGTAAACCCGGCATGACTCGGATCGAGTTCTACGTATTGCCTGACAGCGAGCAGGCGGGCCGCGCGAGAGCGGCCTGCCAGTTGGCAAGCAAAGGCTGGCAGCACGGCCTGTCGGTGTTCATTCGGTGCCAGGACGACCAGCAGTGCAATGAACTCGACGAGCTTCTGTGGACCTTTCGTGCAGAACGTTTCATCCCGCATGAACTGCATGGGGTCGATCCACTTGCCCCTGTGGTGATTGGTACAGAGCAGCCACCCGCCTCGGTACAGGGCTTGCTGATCAACCTTTCAACGACGCTATCGCCGCATACCGACCAGTTCAGCCGGGTGATCGAGATCGTCAATCAGCAGCCTGAGCTACTGACCGTCTGCCGGGACAACTTTCGCCTCTATCGGCAGCGTGGCTATGATCCAAAGAGAGTCGAACTGTAACGCACGATGGCTGCAAGCGAAGGAGTCGCCAAGCCTGCCACCGATGGACATCAATAGCTTCTGGGCCAATGCCCGATCAGGATCGCCTTAACACGCCTGGACGCTCAATTCCGGATGCCCCGTACATGACGCAATCGCGCCCCCCTAAAGCCCACCTTCTAGATGACCTGGAATCCATTCGCACGCTGCTGGGCGACCAGGACGCTCCACTGCTGAGTGAAACGCTGGATCCAGACAGCATTCCGCTGCTTTCGGACATCGTCGAACAGGCACCAGCAGCCGAACCGGAGATCGAACCACGCGAGCCTGCCGTGCGTACAGCCTTCCGAACGCTTGCCGAGCGTCATCTCGACCACGAGCTGAGAAATGCCGCGCAACTCATCCTGCAAGAGGTCATCGATGATTTCGTGCCCCAGATCGAAGCCGAACTGCGGGTTCGCCTGGAGGCACGCGCCGCGCAGCTGATCAAGTCCCATCGCTCCTGACTCGCTGACGACAAAGGCACACGCTGCGCCGGAAAAGGCATTCACGCGCCCTCAGCTGTGCCAGCAGGACAAAAGCGGCATCGCAACCCTGCCGATCATCCACTTTGCCTTTATACTTGCCCGCTTTTCCGATCAGCCGTTCTAAGGGTCCCGCCGCATGGACAAGACCTACCAGCCGCACGCCATCGAAACCTCCTGGTACCAGACCTGGGAATCGAACAATTATTTCGCGCCCCAAGGTTCAGGCGAGCCCTACACCATCATGATCCCGCCGCCGAACGTCACCGGCAGCCTGCATATGGGTCATGGTTTCAACAATGCCATCATGGATGCACTGATTCGTTTCCGGCGGATGCAGGGTCGCAACACCTTGTGGCAGCCCGGCACCGATCATGCCGGCATCGCCACTCAGATGGTGGTGGAGCGTCAACTGGGCGCTCAGGGCGTCAACCGTCACGACCTGGGCCGCGAGAAGTTTCTCGACAAGGTCTGGGAGTGGAAGGAAGAATCCGGCGGCAACATCACCCGTCAGATCCGCCGTCTAGGTTCTTCGGTGGACTGGTCGCGTGAGCGCTTCACCATGGACGCAGGGCTATCCAACGCCGTAAAGGAAGCCTTTGTCCGCCTGCACGAAGATGGCCTCATCTACCGCGGCAAGCGCCTGGTCAACTGGGACACCAAGCTGCACACCGCGATCTCCGATCTTGAAGTCGAGAACCATGATGAGAAAGGTCACCTCTGGCATCTGCGCTATCCGTTGGCCGATGGTTGCAAGACGGCCGATGGCGAGAATTATCTGGTCGTAGCGACCACCCGGCCCGAAACCATGCTGGGCGACGCTGCGGTCGCGGTGCACCCTGAGGACGAGCGCTACAAGAACCTCATCGGCCGCCACATCATGCTGCCGCTGGTGAACCGCCTGATCCCGATCATCGCCGACGATTACGTCGACCTCGAATTCGGCACCGGCTGCGTGAAAATCACCCCGGCACATGACTTCAACGACTACGAGGTGGGCAAGCGTCATCACCTGCCGCTGATCAACATCTTCGATCAAAACGCCTGCATCCTGGCGCGTGCCCAGGTGTTCAACATCGACGGCTCGCTGAACGACAAGATCGACGGCAGTCTGCCGGACGGCTACGCCCACATGGACCGCTTCGATGCGCGCAAGGCCATCGTCGCCGAATTCGACGCCATGAGCCTGCTGGAAAAGATCGACGACCACGGGCTGAAAGTACCCCGCGGCGACCGCTCCGGCACCATCATCGAGCCGTGGCTGACCGACCAGTGGTACGTTTCTACCAAGCCGCTGGCCGAGAAGGCCATCGCCGCCGTCGAAAGCGGCGACATCCAGTTCGTGCCCAAGCAGTACGAGAACATGTACTTCAGCTGGATGCGCGACATCCAGGACTGGTGCATCAGCCGTCAGCTGTGGTGGGGCCACCGTATTCCGGCCTGGTACGACGAAGCGGGCAATGTCTACGTCGGCCGCGACGAAGTGGAGGTACGCAGCAAGTACAACCTGTGCAACAACGTTGAACTGCGTCAGGACGAGGACGTGCTGGATACCTGGTTCAGCTCCGGACTGTGGACTTTCTCCACTCTCGGCTGGCCCGAGCAGACCGATTTCCTCAAGACCTTCCACCCTACCGACGTATTGGTCACCGGCTTCGACATCATCTTCTTCTGGGTAGCCCGGATGATCATGCTGTCGACCCATCTGACCGGGCAGATTCCGTTCAAGACCGTATACGTGCACGGGCTCGTTCGTGATGGCCAAGGTCAGAAGATGTCCAAATCCAAGGGCAACGTCCTTGACCCACTGGATATCGTCGACGGCATTACACTCGACGAGCTGCTGCAGAAACGTACCAGCGGCATGATGCAGCCCAAGCTGGCCGAGAAGATCGCCAAGCAGACCCGCACCGAGTTTCCTGAGGGCATTGCCAGCTACGGCACCGACGCCCTGCGTTTCACCTTCTGCTCGCTGGCCTCTACCGGTCGCGACGTGAAGTTCGACATGGGTCGCGTCGAGGGTTATCGCAACTTCTGCAACAAGATCTGGAACGCCGCCAACTTCGTCTTCGAGAACACCGAGGACAAGGACACGGGGATCAATGACGAACCCGTTGAGCTGTCGTCGGTGGATCGCTGGATCATTTCCTCGCTGCAGCGCACCGAAGCCGAGGTCACCCGTCAGCTCGAGGCCTTCCGCTTCGACCTGGCCGCTCAAGCCCTGTATGAGTTCATCTGGGACGAGTATTGCGCCTGGTACCTGGAACTGGTCAAACCGGTCCTGTGGGACGAAGCGGCCAGCGTCGAACGCCAGCGCGGCACGCGGCGCACGCTGGTTCGGGTACTGGAAACGGCGCTGCGCCTGGCACATCCGTTCATGCCTTTCATCACCGAAGAAATCTGGCAGCGCGTCGCACCGCTGGCCGGCAAGTCCGGGCCGACACTGATGCTGCAATCCTGGCCGGAATTCAACCCGGAGCGCATCGACGAAGCTGCTGAAGGTGATGTCGAGTGGGTCAAGGCCCTCATGCTGGGTATCCGCCAGATCCGCGGCGAGATGAATATCTCAATGGCCAAGCGCATCGATGTAGTGCTGGCCGACGCCTCGGCCGAAGACCAGCGTCGCCTCGCCGATAACGAACCGCTACTGAAGAAACTGGCCAAGCTGGAAAGCGTTCGCGTCCTCGCCCAAGGCGAAGAACCGCCGCTGTCGGCCACGGCGCTGGTCGGTGACATGCAGGTGCTGGTGCCCATGGCCGGCCTGATCGACAAGGACGCCGAACTTGCCCGGCTCGACAAGGAGATAGGTCGACTGGACGGCGAAGTGAAGCGCGTAGGCGGCAAGCTCGGCAACGCCGGCTTTGTCGACAAGGCGCCCGCCGAAGTCATCGACAAGGAGCGCGCCAAACTGGCGGAGGCTGAACAAGCCAAAGCCAGACTGCTCGAGCAGCGCGAGCGCATCGCCAGCCTGTAAACAAGCGAAAGGCCAGCACTTGTTGTGCTGGCCTTTTTGCTTAGATAACTGCGCTTGATTGATGACAAGTCGCCTTCAGCGCCGCTAGTACACTATGCCGCATCCGACAATAACGAATTGCAACTGACAGGCCTGAACCCACGCGGAAAGCTCCACGACATGAAGTAAGTCAGCAGCGAAGCAAACCCGAGGCGGTTTGCC
Organism: Stutzerimonas chloritidismutans; assembly: GCF_038562055.1. Lineage (GTDB taxonomy): Bacteria > Pseudomonadota > Gammaproteobacteria > Pseudomonadales > Pseudomonadaceae > Stutzerimonas > Stutzerimonas chloritidismutans_A. Next base: position 169,813 of record NZ_JBCFXD010000004.1, read on the forward strand.
CTACGCGCAACCGTTCACGACGCAGGTAAAACCTTCCGTACCGCGGTTACTTAATTCTCTCGCACCGCCAGTCGCCCATTTTTTTTAGCCTGTCAGCCCCGAGCCAGAACAACAACCCGAATGGCCCGGCACGGTTTATAAAAAATGGAGCCCCTCCGATGTATGTACTCATGGCTGTTCTATTTGTTCTGGGCTATCTATGCATAGCCTTCGAGCATCCGCTGAAAATTGACAAGGCCGCCGCTGCAATCCTCACAGCCGTGCTGTGCTGGACCGCATTGATACTCGGTGCGGAATCCATCGTGCCGCTGTTGCCATCTGCCGCGCATAACCCAGGCGAACCTTCAGCCTTTGTAGTCGAATCGCTGAGACATCATCTGGGCGAAATCTCAGAGATTTTGTTCTTCCTGCTCGGCGCCATGACCATCGTCGAACTCATCGATTCCCACGAAGGTTTCAAGGTCATCACTGACCGGATCCAGACGCGCAAGCGCGTGCACCTGTTGTGGATCATCGGCTTCCTGACCTTCTTCCTGTCCGCCGCGCTGGACAACCTGACCACCACCATCGTCATGGTCTCGCTGCTGCGCAAACTGATCCGCGGCCGCCCCGAACGCTGGCTGTTCGTCGGCGTCGTGGTGATCGCCGCCAACGCGGGCGGCGCCTGGTCGCCGATTGGCGACGTCACCACCACCATGCTCTGGATTGGTAACCAGATCACCGCCTCAGGGGTGATTGTCGGATTGTTTATCCCGAGCCTGGTCTGCCTGCTTGTTCCGCTGCTGATCCTCAGCTTCAGCATGCGCGGCGAAGTGCCCCGCCCGGGTGCTCGAGCGCACTTGGCCGAGAGTAATCCGCCAGCCACGACGGCATTCGAACGCAACCTGGTATTGGCACTCGGCATTGGTGCGTTGGTATTCGTGCCGGTCTTCAAGACCGTGACCCACCTGCCACCCTATATGGGCATCCTGTTCGGGCTCGGCGTGCTCTGGGTCACAACCGAGTTCCTGCATCGTCACAAGGAAGACGATCACAAGCACCCGCTTTCGGTCGTGGGTGTCCTGCGCAAGGTTGATACCCCAAGCGTGCTGTTCTTCCTTGGTATCTTGCTGGCCGTTGCGGCACTTGCTACAGCCGGTCATTTGACCCAGGTCGCGACGGCGCTGCGCGACTCGCTCGGTCACATCTATCCGATCAATTACAGCATTGGCCTGCTCTCGGCGGTGGTGGACAACGTGCCATTGGTCGCCGGCTCGATGAAAATGTACCCGCTGATAAGTCCGGAAACCCTTGATGCTGCGCCAGCCGCTGAAGCCGCTTGGCTGTCGCAGTTCGTCGTCGACGGCAACTTCTGGGAGATGCTCGCCTATTGCGCCGGGACGGGTGGCAGCACGCTGATCATTGGCTCGGCCGCAGGCGTTGCAGCCATGGGCATGGAAAAGATCAGCTTCACTTGGTACGTAAAGCGCGTCAGCCTGCTGGCTTTCCTCGGCTATACAGCCGGCGCCGTGACCTATATAGGCATGCTCGCGCTGCGTTGAGCCACTCAGGCGGGCCTGTCGAAGCCGCACGCGCGGCGGTCAACGGGCCCAGCCCTCACTGTTATGGAGCCGTGATGACAGTCAGCAAAACCAAAAGCAGTTTCTATCGCCGTCTGTATGTTGCCTGGCTGATTGATAGCGGTGTCGCCACCAGCGTGCCCGCCCTGGTAGACGCAACCGGAATGCCGCGCAGAACGGCGCAGGATACGTTGGCGGCGCTTGTCGATCTGGACATCGACTGCCGCTTTACGCAGGACGACGGCGAGCGGCATAACGCCGGGCACTATCGAATCCACGACTGGGGCGCGATCGACCCACAATGGATCAAGCGCAACCTGGAGCAGATCAAGTCCGTTCTCGGTTATCCGTGACCGCGAGCCGTAACCATCCACTCAGGTGCCGCTCGGCGGCACCAAACCTGGGCGCGGGTGTAGCCATCATTCGCGTACCCGCAACGCACACCTCAACCATCAGTAGCGTGGTCCTTTGCCTGGCGCGCCGTTAAGCTGTTCGGCCTCTTCGCCCGCATGGTTAGTCGTCAATGTCTCAACGCCCCGCCCTGTTCCCGGCTCTGCTCGCTGGTGCCACCCTGTTGCTGGTTGTCCACGGCCTCGGGCGATTCGTCTACACGCCGCTGCTGCCGTGGCTGGTGGAGGACGGCGCGCTCACCGTGCAGCAGGGCGCGAACGTCGCCAGCTGGAATTATCTGGGCTACCTGATTGGCGCGCTGCTCGCTCTGCGCTGGCACCAGGTTGGTCAGATTCGCAGGAGCCTTCCTTGGGCACTGGTACTGCATGTCGGGACCACACTGGCGCAGACCCAAGCCGAATCGGTAGAGGTGCTTTCAGCACTGCGCCTGCTCAATGGCATCAGCAATGGACTGGTTTTTGTGCAGGCTCCCTCGCTGCTGCTGGAATGGCTGGCGCGTCATCGCCGCGTCTCCTCCAGTGGCCTGGTCTATCTTGGCGCTTGCGTTGGGCTGATCGTGTCCAGTTTGATGGTCAGCTTAAGCAACGGTGTGCTCGAGGGTGCTGATCGTTGGTGGCCTGCGGCGATTCTGTCTATCCCGCTCTCATGGTGGGGCTGGCGCAAACTGGCGAGCCTCGACCTGCCTCCCGAAGAACCCCAAAGCACTGCCACAAAGCCCCGGAGCGCGCGCCTGCTGGACCGCGCCAGTACACCGCTGTTTCTCTCGTATGCAGGCGCCGGTATGGGTTATATCTTGCCGATGACCTTCTTGCCGATGGTTGCGCGGTTGCAGGTCGAACCGGGAGACATGCTGGTGGAGAGCAGCTGGTTGGTGGTCGCACTGGCTACCCTGCCCTCACCCTGGCTCTGGAACCGCCTCGGCGCTCTGCTCGGCGATACGCTGGCACTGCGCTTCAGTTATGTCACGCAACTGGTCGGTGTGCTGGCTGCGCTGTTGCTGCCCGGCGCACCGGGGATCCTGATATGTGCCGTCCTGGTCGGCGGCACCTTTCTTGGCACCGTGTTGCTGACCCAGCGCCTGGCACGCGCCCTTCATCCGCACCAGGGACCGCGACTGTCAGCAGCGCTGATTGCACTCTACAGCCTGACCCAACTGGCCGGCCCCTGGCTTACTGGCGTCTGGCTAAGCATGGGCGGTTCCCTGCACAGCGCCTTCTGGCTCGGTGCCGGCGCATTGCTATGGGGACTGGTATGGATGCTGCTGGTGCCACGTCGGGCGTGAAAGCTGTGGGACAATACGGACTTTTACCGCTAGCGGCAGCCGACCATGACATCCAGACCCGCCACACCGCCACCGCGCAAGGCCAAGCCAGCGGTCGAGAAGGCCGTGCTGCACCCTCGTAACCGCCATACCGGGCGCTATGACTTTCCGGCGCTGATAGCGGGCAGCCCCGAGTTGGCGAGGTTCGTCGTCGTCAATCCCTACGGCAAGCAAAGCATCAATTTTGCCGATCCGGAGGCAGTCCGCGTCTTCAATCGCGCACTGCTCAAACAGTTCTACGGAATCGTGCACTGGGATATACCGCCGGGTTACCTGTGCCCGCCGATACCAGGCCGGGCCGACTATCTGCACGGTCTGGCCGACTTGCTGGCTGACGAAAACGCTGGTGAGATTCCGCGCGGCGCAAGCATTCACGCACTGGACATCGGCACCGGCGCCAACTGCATTTACCCGTTGATCGGTCTGCGCGAATACGGCTGGCGTTTTACCGGGTCCGATATCGACGCAACGGCGCTGGCGTCGGCCCGTACCATCGTCACCGCGAACAAGCTCGGCAAGAGCATTGAACTGCGCGCGCAGCAGCACCCTCGCCACGTATTTGAGATTCTGCTGCAGGCCGACGATCGCTTCGACGTCACACTCTGCAATCCACCCTTCCATGCCTCGCAAGCAGAAGCCAGCAGTGGCAGCCAGCGAAAGTGGCGCAACCTTGGCAAGCTCGACCCCAAGCGCAAACTGCCCGCGCTTAACTTCGGCGGTCAGGCAGCGGAACTCTGGTGTGAAGGTGGAGAGGCAGCATTTATCGCGCTGCTGGCGGAAGAAAGTCGTGGCGTGAGCCAACAAGTCTGCTGGTTCAGCACGCTGGTTTCGAAAGCGAGCAACGTGCAGGCTCTACAGGCTCGGCTCAAGAAGCTTGGCGCCCAACAAGTACGCGTATGCGAAATGTCCCAGGGGCAAAAGCGCAGCCGCTTCGTGGCCTGGACCTACCTCGATAATGAACAGCGCGCGAAGTGGCGGAGTGATCACTGGTGAGTCGCCAGTAGGGCTGATCGCTTTCCGAAGGATCAGCTGAGCAACTTACTTCAGACGGCAATATCCCAGCGCTGGCGATCTTTCAGGGCCAGCGTCTGGATATACCTCGGCTCCCCGTTGATTTCTTCCAGCTCGGTCATCCCGGCGAGTTCGCCGACGACGCGATAGCGCTTGCCGACGCGTTTGTCCTGCAGCGGATAGAGCTGGGCAATCTGTTGGGCGAGTTCGGTAAGAGTGGACATGGTTCGGTAGCTCCAGATAACTGCATGCCGCAGCTTTTTACAGGCCTTAGGTTACGATTCAACGACAACCTTCCTTCGTCTCGCCTGTTGGAGCCATCCGTTGCGCAATTGATTCCCTGACAGAAGCAAAAACTACCCGAACGATTGATCAACAGATCCCTACACCCAGCTGCAACAGTGCCAGGCCACCCTGCTGCCAGCCCCACCAGGCCGCGACCAAAAGCAGCGAAGCCAACAGGGCGCCGCCAGCCCATAACCAGCCGCGGCGCATCAGGTCATACCTGCCGCCAAGCGCACACGCTCGACGGGCTGCTCACGAATCGGCCAATTGAGTGCTGCAGCCATCAGGCTCAGCGCGATGGAAATTTGCCAGACCAGGTCATAACTACCAGTCGTGTCATACACCCAACCGCCCAGCCAGCCGCCAAAGAACGAGCCGATCTGGTGGAACAGAAACACGATGCCGCCCAACATCGACAAATTGCGCACGCCAAACAGCGTAGCGACCGTGCCGTTGGTCAAGGGCACGGTAGAGAGCCACAACAGCCCCATAGCGATGCCGAAGGCATAGGCGGTCCACAGCGTCAGCGGTGCAAAGAAAAACGCGCTGATTACTACGGCCCGGGCCAGGTAAAGCGCCGTCAGCAATTTCGGCTTCGAATAACAACCGCCCAGCCAGCCCGCCGTGTAGGTGCCGATAATGTTGAACAGGCCAACCAGTGCCAGAACGGTCGTGCCGGCCATCGCAGGCAACTGCTTGTCGACCAGATAGGCCGGCAAGTGAATACCGATGAACACCACCTGAAACCCGCAGACAAAGAAACCCAGCGCCAGCAGCCGGAAGCCAGAGTGGCTGACCGCTTCACGCAGCGCCTCCATCAGCGTTTGCTGCGGGCCGGTCACCGGCGCTGCTGGTCCGCTGCGCAGCATCAGCGCCAGCGGCATGATCAGCGCCACCAGCAAACCCAGCGCAAGCAAGGCCGACGACCAGCCCAACCAGCCAATCAGACCAAGCGTGCCAGGCAGCATGGCAAACTGCCCGAACGAACCCGCTGCGCTGGCAATACCCATCGCCATGCTGCGTTTTTCGACCGGAACCGCGCGCCCGACTGCACCAAGGATCACGGAAAAGGAGGTGCCGGAAAGCCCCAGCCCGATCAGCAGGCCAGCGCTGAGTGACAACGAAACCGGCGAATCCGCGCCCGCCATCAGCAACAGGCCGACCGCGTAGAGCACACCACCGAGCAGCACTGCACGGGCCACACCAAAACGGTCCGCCAGCGCGCCGGTGACCGGCTGCGCCAGGCCCCAGATCAGATTCTGCAAGGCAATGGCAAACGCAAAGGTTTCACGCCCCCAGCCGAATTCGGCGCTCATCGGTGGCAGAAAAAGGCCGAACCCATGCCGGATACCCAGGGAAAGAGCAAGGATCAAGGAGCCGCCCAGCAGGATCCAGGTACTGTTGCGCCAAATCGCATTCATCGCTGACACACTTTGCAAAAATCGAGGGGGATCCATCTTACTCGCAACCACCTCGTCATCCACCTCCCCTTTTTATTCCTTGGACGACGAGCGACGGGGCTGCTCGGGTAAACTGCCGCCTGTCTGCCTTTCCCGACGCGAGTACCCCATGCCGATTCGCCACTGCATCGTTCACCTGATCGAAAAAAAGCCGGACGGCACGCCTGCCGTTCTCCATGCCCGGGACTCGGAGCTGGGTGATTCCCAGGCCATCGAGAACCTGCTGGCCGATCTCAACGAGAGCTACAACGCCAAGCAGGGCAAAGCCTGGGGCTTCTTCCATGAGGAATCCGGCGCCTACCCCTTCAGCGGCTGGCTCGCGCAGTACATTGAAGGCAATCAGGACTTCACCGCGTTCAGCCGCCAGGCGGTCGAGCATCTGCAGAAGCTGATGGAAGAGTCCAACCTGTCAACCGGCGGCCACGTGCTGTTCGCTCACTACCAGCAAGGTATGACCGATTACCTGGCGATCGCCCTGCTGCATCACAGCAATGGCGTGACCGTGACCGACGCACTGGATGTGGCCGAAGCCAGACACCTCGACCTGGGCCAACTGCATCTGGCGACACGCATCAACATCTCCGAGTGGAAGAACAACAAGCAGTCCAGGCAGTACATCTCATTCATCAAGGGCAAGAACGGCAAGAAGGTGTCCGAGTACTTCCGCGACTTCATCGGTTGCCAGGAAGGCGTCGACGGCCCGGGCGAAACGCGCACGCTGCTCAAGGCCTTCAGCGATTACGTCGAGAGCGAAGACCTGCCCGACGAAAAGGCACGTGAGAAAACCAGCGCACTGGTGGGTTACGCCAGCAGTCAGTCCAAGATCGGCGAACCGATGTCACTGGAGGAATTGTCCGGCGTTATCGACGAGGAGCGGCCACGCGCCTTCTACGACCACATCCGCAACAAGGACTATGGCCTTTCGCCGGAGATTCCCGCTGACAAGCGCACCCTGAACCAGTTTCAGCGGTTCACCGGGCGTGCCGAGGGGCTGTCGATCAGCTTCGAATCACATCTGCTGGGCTCGAAAGTCGAGTACGACGAAGCCCGCGACATGTTGATCATTCGCAACCTGCCGACGCAGCTGACCGATCAACTCAAGCGCCGCAAGGGATAAGGCGCCGGGCAGCGACGCCTGTTCAGGTCGGAGGCTGCTGAGGCTCTGGGCCAAACCCGCGCAAGGCACTCTCGCTACGAAAATCTGCCTTCCCGCTGGAATGAAACGGCCATCTGCCAGTCAGATGGCTGCTTATCGCTGCCGCAACCCCCCGCTCTATCCGTAACGGCTAAGGAATCACAATGGATTGGCTTCACCTGATTATTCTGTCCCTGGTGCAGGGCATTACCGAATTTCTCCCGATTTCCTCTTCCGCCCACCTGATCCTTCCTTCGCAAGTGCTTGGATGGCCCGACCAGGGCCAGGCATTCGACGTTGCGGTGCACGTCGGCACATTGCTCGCCGTATTGATCTGCTTCCGTCACGAAGTGATCGCGACCACCCGCGGCTGGCTGGCGCATGTGTTCCGTCGGCAGGTCAGTGCCGAAAGCCGTCTGGGTTGGGCGATTATCATTGGCACCCTGCCAGCCGGAATCATCGGCTTGCTGCTGGAAGACTATATCGAGCAGTACACCCGTTCGATGCTGTTCATTGCGGCAACGACCATCATCTTTGGCCTGCTGCTGTGGTACGCCGACGTCAAAGGCCGACGTGTCGCCGAAATGGACCAGCTGACCTGGAAAAGCGCACTGATCATCGGCTTTGCCCAGGCGCTAGCACTGATTCCCGGTACATCGCGCTCGGGTATCACCATGACTGCGGCCCTGTTGCTCGGCTTCACCCGGCAGACTGCTGCACGCTTCTCCTTTCTGCTGTCGATACCGCTGATTCTCGCCGCAGGCGGCCTGAAAGCGGTCGAACTGGCTCAGTCAGGTGAAGCTGCGCCGTGGAATGACATTTTCATCGGGGCAGCACTGTCGTTCATAGCCGCTTTCCTTTGCATCAAGCTGTTCCTCAAGGCGCTCGACGCGCTGGGCATGCTGCCTTTCGTGATCTATCGCCTGCTGCTGGGCGTGACACTGCTGTTCATCGCGCTCTGACGAGCGTCGATGGAGGCCCGCGCAACACATGTGCGCGGGCCCGATACATCAACGCGCGTCGATGCGATAACCCATACGCGGGAAGTGCACATGCACGACGCCAGCACGCTCATCCTCACGTCGCAGAATCAACTCTTCCACGCCAGCGAAGACCAGCTCACCCTCGACAGGATCGGTGCCGTAGTCCACTGCGGAGATGGTCACGGCCTGGCCCGCTTCGAACCCGTTGGGTTCAGAGAATGGCTCATCCGGAAGATCGGCCGGCGTTGCCTCGCGGGCGATAGCGACGGCGTCCTCGGCTGACAGCTCGGACAGTGAGCCATGCCCCACGGCCAGCACTTTACCCAGCCAGGCTGCTACGTCCGGATAGGCGTCAATCAGCGGCGCCGTCACCGGTGTGCCCTTGAGGAACCAGAGGCAATGGGCGACGGAGAAATCAGCCACGCAGGGTGCGCTGCCAAGCAGAAACTCTCCGTTACCACGCGCCAGTTGCTGTTGTAGGCGCGCCATCAGGACCGGCCAATGGTTCTTCGCCTGCTCCAGCGGAACCCGAGCCGCCGAGCCGCTGCTGAACAACGCAGCGCGGTCCTTGCTGAACACCTCGATGAACGCCTTGGGCACTTGAGCGAAACGCATCGCCATAGACTCAGGCTGGAACACCAAGCTCACAGCATGCAGAAACAGCACCGAGTCAGCCCACTGCGCCAGCGTAGCCGCGACGAACTCCTGTCCTTCCGGAAACAGCGCCGGTGTGGCTTTCTCGGCCTCCAGACGACGCGCAATCAATGCGGTGTCGCAATAGATGTCCGCGCCAATCTGCAGCACCGGCGTCCGCCGATAGCCACCTGTCAGCGCGGTCAGATCCGGTTTTGGCATCACCGGAGGAATTTGCACCGAGCGCCAGGAAAGCTGCTTGAAACCCAGCATCAGCCGCGCTTTTTCGGCAAAGGGCGAGGTTGGATAGTGGTGCAGGATCACTTCGTGCATTGCAGGCTCCGCCAGTCGTTAGGTAGACCGGCAGCTTACTCGCGCCAACGGAGGCAGCCTACCCGTTCAGCTGATTGCCTGGACATTCACCGGATCGCTACCGGACTGAGCACAGACCAGTGCCTCTTTCGCAGACTTCTTCATTTGTTTGATGGCGCGCTCACGCCGAAGCGCGTCGCCCTTGCTGCCAAGCCTCTCGACATAGACCAGCGCCACCGCTGGACTGGAGTGAAAGAACCGCGCCCCGCGCCCACCCTGATGAGCCGCGAAGCGGCGCTGTGCGTCATCACTTATCCCGCAATAGAGCGAGCCGTTGGCGGCGCGTACAAGATAGACGAACCAAGGTTTGATAGCAGCGGTGCTCATGCAGCGGGCTCTTGAAAAGACGTTTGGATTCTCCTGCGCCAAACCCGTCAGGACAAGGCCGCTCTAGCGAAACGAACATCCGCAAGCGCACCGCTTGTCGTCTCGACTTCATCGCGCTTGAACGCTGCAGCAATGTTCCGACACAGTTTTGGTCTGCGTGCGACCAGCAGCCAAGCCGCTAATGGCACTGGCTTCGAGGAGTGTCGCTTCGCTTAGCAAAGTCCGTCGATCCTGTCGAGATATGGTGGCGGTTCGCCTTTGCGTATACTGCGACGATGTTTGCCCACACTGCATTCCGCAAACGCTGCGCCTCTTGGTTGCTGGCGGCCGGACTCTTCCTGATGCTCAGCAGCTGCGCTGAACCGCCCAGCGCACTCGAGCGAATTAAGGAGGAAGGCGTCCTGCGCGTGATCACCCGCAACAGTCCTTCCACCTATTTCCAGGATCGCAACGGCGAAGCCGGCTTCGAGTATGAGCTGGTCAAGCGCTTCGCCAGCCATCTCGGCGTCAAATTGCAGATCGAAACCGCCGACAGCATCGAAGAAATCTTCACCCGCCTCAACCGCCCTGGCGGCCCAACCCTGGCAGCCGCCGGCCTGGTGGCCAGCGAAGGGCGCAAGGACCTGGCGCGCTTCACCCAACCCTACCTGGACGTCACCACTCAGGTGGTCTATCGCCGAGGGCAGCGTCGTCCGACCCAACCCGAAGACCTGGTTGGCAAACGTATTCTGGTGCTCAAGGGCAGCAGTCAGGCGGAAAAGCTCAAGGCTTTGCAGAGCGAACTCCCCGATCTGCGCTACGAAGAATCGGATGCTGTGGAAGTGGTCGACCTGCTGCGCATGGTCGATGAGGGCCAGGTGGACCTGACGCTGGTCGAGTCCAATGAACTGGCACTGAATCAGGTCTACTTCACCAATGCACGAGCGGCATTCGATCTCGGTGAGCAAAGCAGCCTGGCTTGGATCGTGGGCAAGGGCGAAGACAACAGCGTGCTTGAAGCTGCCAACCAGTTCCTCACCCAGGCCCAGGAGAACGGAACCCTGCAACGCTTGCGGGAACGCTATTACGGTCACGTCGACGTGCTCGGCTATGTTGGCGCCTATGCCTTTGCCAAGCACCTGCAGCAGCGCCTGCCTCGCTATGAAAAGGTATTCCGCGAAACGGCCAAGGAGCACGGCGTCGACTGGCGCCTGCTTGCCGCCATCGGTTATCAGGAATCCCACTGGCAGCCCGAAGCCACCTCCAAGACCGGCGTGCGCGGCTTGATGATGCTGACGCTCAACACGGCCAAGGCCATGGGCGTAAACAATCGGCTCGACCCGGTTCAAAGCATCCAGGGCGGTGGCAAATACATCGCCCGGGTTCATGCCAATCTGCCTGACAGCATCAAGGAGCCGGACCGCACCTGGTTCGCGCTTGCCGCTTATAACGTCGGCGGCGGCCATCTGGAAGATGCGCGCAAACTGGCTGAAAGCGAAGGTCTGGACCCAAACAAGTGGCTGGACGTGAAGCAGATGCTGCCTCGGCTGGCGCAGAAACAGTGGTACACCAAAACGCGCTACGGCTACGCGCGCGGGGGCGAGCCGGTGCATTTCGTGGCCAATATCCGCCGCTACTACGACATCCTGACCTGGGTGACTCAGCCGCAGATGGAAGGCCAGCAACTGGTCAACAACGAAATTCACGTCCCAGGCATCAACTCCACCGATCTCGGTGAAATTCTTCCGCCGCTCTGATCCTTCCTGCCCTCAGCCTCTTCCGATTGGGGCGAAGCAGCCTGCGGTATGCTCGGCCAGCACCTCAGCCGCCAACTCCACCTCCAGCCCTCGCCGCCCGGCGCTGACATAGATGCTCGGTTGCGCCTGCGCCGACACGTCAATAAACGTGCGTAGCCGCTTCTTCTGCCCCAGCGGACTGATCCCGCCGACCAGATAGCCGGTGGCACGTTGCGCCGCCATGGGATCGGCCATGTCGACCTTCTTCACCTTGGCCGCCTGCGCCAGCGCCTTGAGATCAAGCGAACCGGCAACCGGCACGACAGCCACCAAAAGTTCATTCTTTTCGCTGCAGGCGAGCAGTGTCTTGAACACTCGTGCCGCCTCAAGGCCAAGCTTCTCAGCGGCTTCGAGTCCATAGGATGCCGATTTGGGATCGTGTTCGTAGCTGTGGATGCGGTGCTCGGCCTTGGCCTTTTTCAGCAGATCGATAGCGGGCGTCATGGCGAAAGGAATCGTCGAGGAAAGGCCACTACATTAGCCAAAACCCAACGGCCCGCACAGCGTGCGGGCCGAAGCTACTGCAGCACTGACCGGCCGTTAGGCCGGTCCGGCCTACCCTCAAACCAGCGGTCAGGCCACCTTGGCCCGGTTCGCGGTCCGCAACTGGCGAGCCGCCGCGACCATGTTGACCAGCGCCGCTTCGGTTTCCGCCCACCCGCGGGTTTTCAGGCCGCAGTCGGGATTGACCCAGAGCCGCTCTGCCGGGATTCGCTCGCTGGCCTTCTGAAGCAGTTGCACCATCTCTGCTGTGTCTGGCACCCGTGGCGAGTGGATGTCGTACACGCCAGGACCGATGTCGTTGGGGTAGTCGAAGGCGCGGAACGCTTCCAGCAACTCCATGTGCGAGCGCGAGGTCTCGATGGTGATGACGTCGGCGTCCATGGCGGCGATCGCCTCGATCACATCGTTGAACTCGCTGTAGCACATGTGCGTGTGGATCTGCGTCTCGTCGCGCACGCCGCTGGCACACAGTCGGAACGCATCGACTGCCCAGTCCAGGTAGTGCCCCCATTGGGAACGGCGCAACGGCAAGCCTTCGCGAAAGGCCGCTTCGTCGATCTGGACGATCTTGATGCCCGCAGCCTCCAGGTCACAGACCTCGTCACGGATCGCCAGCGCCAGCTGCCGGGCCTGCTGCTCGCGGGTGAGATCCTCGCGAGTGAAGGACCACATCAGCATGGTCACCGGGCCTGTCAGCATGCCTTTCATGACCTTGCTGGTCTGCTGCTGAGCGTAGCGAATCCATTCCACCGTCATCGCTGTCGGGCGGCTCAGGTCGCCGTAGATCACGGCTGGTTTCACACAGCGCGAGCCGTAGCTCTGCACCCAGCCGAAACGGGTGAAGGCATAGCCATCCAGTTGCTCGGCGAAGTACTCGACCATGTCGTTGCGCTCGGCCTCGCCATGCACCAGCACGTCCAGTCCCAATTGCTCCTGGACGGCGACCGCGTGGCGAATCTCGGCATGCATCGCCTCGGTGTAGTCGGTCAGCGCCAGCTTGCCCTGCTTGAAGGCCTGACGCGCCAGGCGGATCGCCGGAGTTTGCGGGAACGAGCCTATGGTGGTCGTGGGGAATGCCGGCAGGTTCAGCCGGGCGCGCTGCTTTTCGATACGGCTTTCAAAGCCTGACTGCCGCTGGCTGTGTCTGGGCTTGATCGCGGCCAACCGCGCTTGTACCTCGGGTTTATGGATCCGGCTGGACAGTGCGCGGCTCGCCTGCACCTCGCGGCTTTGCTGCAGCGCTGACTGTACCAGGGCGTCATCAGGCTGATTGACCGCACGCGCCAGCACCGCGACCTCGGCACATTTCTGCACGGCGAACGCCAGCCAGCTCTTCAGTTCGGCGTCCAGTTGGTCTTCGCGCCCAAGGTCCACCGGCGCGTGCAGCAGCGAGCAGGACGGCGCGACCCAGAGCCGCTCACCCAGCCGTTCTGCAGCGTGGCGGAGCACGTTCAAGGCTTTATCCAGATCGCAACGCCATACGTTTCGTCCATTGACCAGGCCGAGAGACAAGATTTTGTAGGCGGGCAGTCGATCCAGAATGACCGGGTACTGGTCCGGTGCCCGCACCAGATCGATATGCAGGCCATCGACCGGCAACGCTGCGGCCAAGCCGAGGTTGTCCTCCAGCCCACCAAAATAGGTCGCGACCAGTTTCTTCAACGGCGCGCGCTGCAACTGGTTGTAGGCTCGTTCGAAGGCGTTCTTCCAGTCCTGAGGCAAGTCGAGCACCAGGATCGGTTCGTCGATCTGCACCCACTCGACACCCAGCGCGGCGAGTCGCTCCAGCACTTCTCCATAGACTGGAAGCAGGCGTTCGAGCAGCGCCAGCTTGTCGAACGCCTCACCCTTGGCCTTGCCCAGCCAGAGATACGTCAGCGGCCCAATCAGCACCGGCTTGACCGCATGCCCCAGCGCTTTGGCCTCTTCGACTTCTTCGAACAGCTGTTCCCAGGACAACTGGAAGGTCTGATCGACGCTGAATTCGGGGACCAGGTAGTGATAGTTGGTATCAAACCACTTGGTCATCTCTTGCGCTTGCCCACCGCCGCAGCACTGGTGAGTTACGCCGCGCGCCATGGCGAACAAGGTCTCCAGGGTCGGCTGACCGTCGGCCGGACGGAAGCGGTCAGGCACAACGCCAAACATCAGCGAATGGGTCAGCACTTGGTCATACCAGGCAAAATCGCCAGCCGGTAGCAGTTCGATGCCGGCATTGGCCTGCAGCTGCCAATGGGCGGCTCGCAATTCCCTGCCAACCTGGCGCAGTTCGGCCTCGCTGAGATCACCCTTCCAATACGCTTCAAGCGCCTTCTTCAATTCTCGGTCGGCACCAACACGTGGGAAGCCCAGGGAATGCGCAACAGCCATTACGATCTCCAATTCGTTCGTTTTCGATGAGCGGATTGTGATGTCCGGGCAGCGATGAAACAAACTCACGCATTTCTTGATCATCAGTAGATATTTTCATGTTATTTGCTAGTGCGGCTCTTTCCAGGGCGTACAGCCCGCCCTCTGCATTCGGTACGTCGCGGCATCCAAGATTTCAACGAAAGAAACTTGAGATTGATTTGATAGCGACGCCGCTTTGCACACTCATCCGTGCGCACCCTTCAAACGCCAACGATCGACATGCCGGCTCGACAAAGGTCGGCGCGCTGGGACACACTTCGCCGCCACGATGAGAACGGCTCAAGTCACCCGTCCTCAGCACCGAGTTAAAACCCCGGCTCGCCAACGAAACAGCAGGAAGACCCCAGCATGCTGGAAATCCGCCACCTGAAGACCCTTCATGCACTGCGCGAAACCGACAGTTTGGTAGAGGCCGCCGAGCGGCTGCATCTGACCCAGTCGGCCCTGTCCCATCAGTTCAAGGAACTGGAGGAACGGTTGGGTTTGCAGCTGTTTGTCCGTAAAACGCGGCCGGTGCGTTTTACCAGCGCCGGGTTACGTCTGTTGCAGCTGGCCGACAGCCTGCTGCCACAGCTGCGCAGCGCCGAGCGCGACCTGGCCCGGTTGGCTGGGGGCACTGCGGGCCGTTTGCATATGGCGATCGAATGCCACAGCTGCTTCCAGTGGCTGATGCCAACCATCGACCAGTTCCGCGATGCCTGGCCGGAAGTCGAGCTGGACCTGGCCTCGGGGTTTTCCTTCGCGCCGCTTCCGGCGTTGGCGCGCGGTGATCTGGATCTGGTGGTGACGTCCGATCCGGTCGACCTGCCGGGCATCACCTATGTGCCGTTGTTCACCTACGAAGCGCTGCTCGCCGTCGCTAACCAGCACGGGCTCGCGCCCCGCCCGTTCGTACGCGCCGAAGACCTGGCCAGCGAAACCCTGATCACTTATCCGGTGGAGCGAGATCGTCTGGACATCTTCACCCGCTTTCTGGAGCCGACCGATGTCGAACCGGCGCAGGTGCGGACGTCCGAACTCACCGTGATGATGATGCAGCTGGTGGCCTCCGGTCGCGGCGTATGCTGCGTACCGAACTGGGCATTGCATGAATACAGCACGCGCGGCTATGTCACGGCCAAACGCCTGGGTGAAAAAGGCTTGTTTGCCACCCTTTATGCGGGCATCCGCGCTGACATGCTGGACTCGCCGTTCATGCGCGATTTCCTTTTGACCGCCAAGGACACATCCTTCTCGACCCTGGAAGGGGTCAGCGCCGCGTCGAAGACCAGATAGATTATTCCTGCCGATACGGCAGCGCATCGCGCGCTGTCTCGGCATAGCGCATCACGCCCAGCCGCTCCTGCTGCAGGAACTCGCTGACCGCAGCACGCAGCCCCGGATGCTCCAGGTAGTGCCAGGAACGCGTGATCACCGGCTCGAAGCCGCGTATCAGCTTGTGCTCGCCCTGTGCTCCGGCATCGAAGCGTGACAGACCGGCGGCAATCGCCTGATCGATCCCCTGGTAAAAACAGGTTTCGAAATGCAGGCGGTCGAAGTCCGCAAGGCTGCCCCAATAGCGACCATACAGCTCGCCAGCGCTGATCAGGCTAAACGCCATGGCCACCGGCCGGCCGCTCTGGCAGGCAAGCACCACCCGGATCGCCTCGGGCATCCGCTCTGCCAGCAGGCTGAAGAAGCTGCGAGTCAGATACGGTGCCTGGCCGCGCACATGATAGGTATTGGCGTAACAGGCATAGACGAAATCCCACTCCTGTTCGCTGACCTGGTGACCCTCGCGCCACTCGAACTCGATCCCCTGCCCCGCCACCTGCTCGCGCTCCTTGCGCAGCTGCTTACGCTTGCGCGAAGTGAGACCGTCCAAGAAATCCTGAAAGTCGCGGTAGCCGCGGTTGTGCCAGTGAAACTGGCAGCCGATGCGCTCGAGCCAGCCATCACGGCCCTGGAAAATCGCATCGGCGTCCGGCTCGGTGAAGTTCACGTGCAGGCTCGAATAGCCCCCTTCGGCCAAGCCGGTGGTGAGCTGGTCGAGCAATTGGCTCGCCGCCTCGCGGTTACCCAACAGCCTCGCGCCGGTCACTGGCGAGAACGGCACCGCGCAGAGCAGTTTGGGGTAGTACTCGATACCCGCACGGTGGCAGGCGTCAGCCCAGGCCCAATCGAATACATACTCACCGCTGGAGTTGGTCTTGCTGTACAGCGGCAAGGCCGCAATCGCTCCCCGCTGGTCGTCGCTCAGCACTTGATGCTGTGCACGCCAGCCCCTGCGCGCATCGACGCTGCCGCTGTCTTCCAGCGAAGACAGAAAGGCGTGCCGGAGAAAGGGCTGCGGGTGTTCGCCGAGCAGCGCGTCCCAGCGAGAGGAGTCGTAGTCGGCGAGGTGGGAAAGCGTCTGTATGGGCATATGCCTAGTCTGGCGGCTAAGCAACCGGAACTGAAGCAGTTGTTGGTCGAGGTACGACCGCGGGGCTCTTTACGGCAATCAAAGCTATAGCAAGAAGAAGATCTCACCCCTTCACCGTCATCAAATCGTCGTCAAATTAGCAAAAAGCTGTAACCACACCCCCTCATTCTGCCGACAGCCGCTTGGGGGGTTAGGACCCGGAGGCGGCGTAGCTACCAATCCGCGAACGCACAGAAAGGAAATATCATGCCACGCAAGCTTCTCCCCCTGACCCTCGCCATTGCCGCTGCAGTTGCGTTGCCGACCACCGCCAACGCCTATGAAATCATCGGCAAGCAGCTGGAGATCTACGGCAAAGCCCACGTGTCGGCGGATTTCGTGGACAACGATACCGACAGCGAACTGGCCATCGCCAGCAACTCCTCGCGTCTGGGCTTCAAAGGTGTCACCGAAATCAACCCGGATCTGAACGCTGTTTACCAGATCGAATCGAAGATCATCATTGACGAAGGCGGAGACAGCTTCGCTGGACGCAACACTTACGTTGGTCTCACCGGCGACTTCGGCCAGGTGCTGGTGGGCAACCAGGACACCCCCCTGAAGAACGTCCGCAACGCCTTTGACCTGTTCGGCGACACCGTGGGCGATGCGCGTAACATTGCCGACGAAGCCAACCGTCGCGCCAAGAACAGCATCCAGTATGTCAGCCCGAGCATGGGTGGTCTGGTTGCCAGCGCCATGTACGCCACGTCTTTCGAAGACTGGGAGACCGAAGACGGCGATATCGAAGATAACGATTACTCGCTGGCCAGCGTCGCGCTGGGTTACAGCATCGGCGACCTCGCCTTTAGCGCCGGTTACGAGAAGGCCGACGGTGATGATGAAGACACTGTTGACGCTGACGTTGTTGCGTACGAAAGCGATGCGTTCCGCCTTGCTGCCAGCTACGCCTTCGGACCTGTCAGCGTGGGCGCGATGTTCGACCGCTACGAAGAAGCCGACGCCGAGCGTGACGCCTGGGGCCTGAACACTGCATACAAGTTCGGCGCCAACACCTTGAAGCTGCAGTACATGACTGCTGATGACTGGAGCGACACCGACGACACCGGCGCCAGCCAGGTGAGCCTCGGCCTGGACCACAAGCTGTCCAAGCAACTGACTGTTTACGGCGTTTACAACATGCTGAAGAACGATGACAACACCGCCGCCTATCGCATCAAGGGCGGCCACGACACGGATGTCTACCAGGTTGCTGCGGCTGGTGATGACATCAACGTGTTCTCGCTGGGCATGGTTTACAGCTTCTGATCGAGCTCCTCAATCGCTCTGCTCCACCTTCGCCCCGGCTATGCCGGGGCTTTTTATTGGAGGAGACAAGGGCTTCAAGCGAAGTCGTGCTTAACGTGTTTGCAAGCGGCTCGCTCCTTACAAACCGTGCGATCCGTTTGCAAGAACCCGCTTGCTAGCGAAGCAGCCGTCTGACGGCGAGAGGATGCGCTGCGGTGACAGTTGCGAAAGAAGCTGCTACCGGAATGCTGGCTGGCTTTGCGATCAGCGCTTGCGCAGGATCACGCTGCCAATCGAGTAACCTGCGCCAAACGAGCTGAGCACACCGAGGCTGCCCGCTGGCAGATCATCCTGATGCTTGTGGAAGGCAATCACCGAGCCTGCAGAGCTGGTGTTGGCATAGGTGTCGAGAATGACGGGCGCCTCTTCCGGGCTGGCATCGCGACCGAGCAGCTTGCGCACGATCAGGTGGTTCATGTTGAGGTTGGCCTGGTGCAGCCAGAAGCGCTTGACCTCGCCGACCTCGATTTCGTTTTCCTTCAGGTGCTCGCCGACCAGCTCAGCCACCATCGGGCAGACTTCCTTGAATACCTTGCGACCTTCCTGAACGAATAGCTTGTCCGGGTTGGTCATGTATTCCTCGGCAGTGCGATTGAGGAAGCCGAAGTTGTTGCGGATGTTGTTGGAGTATTCGGTCGCCAGCTTGGTGCTGACCACGTCCCACTGATACTGCGAAGTGGCCTGATCGGCGCGCTCGACGATAACGGCCGTGCAGGCATCGCCGAAGATGAAATGGCTGTCCCGGTCACGGAAGTTCATGTGCCCGGTGCAGATCTCCGGGTTGACCATCAGCACCGCGCGCGCCTGCCCCAGCTGAACTGAGTTGGCGGCATTCTGGATACCGAAAGTCGCTGAAGAACAGGCCACGTTCATGTCGAAGCCGAACCCCTTGATCCCCAGCGCCGCCTGCACTTCGATGGCCACGGCCGGATAGGCGCGCTGCAGGTTGGAACAGGCAACGATCACACCATCAATGTCGGCTGCGGTTTTGCCTGCGCGCTCAAGCGCCTGCTGGGCGGCCTTGACCGACATCTCGCAGAGGATGGACCACTCGTCGTTGCTGCGCTCGGGAATGCGTGGAACCATCCGATCCGGATCGAGAATGCCGGCCTTGTCAGTGACGAAGCGGCTCTTGATGCCCGACGCCTTCTCGATGAATGCCGAGCTGGATTCCGGCATCGGCTGTACTTCACCCGCTTCGATTGCCGCGGCGTTCTCATCGTTGAAACGGCGCGAGTAGGTGTTGAAAGACTCAACCAGCTCGTCGTTGGAAATGCTCTGGGCAGGGGTGTAAAGGCCGGTACCGCTGATGACGACGTTATGCACAGTCGTTCCTCTCGAATATTGGCTGATCATAGTCGGGCGCCGGAACAGGAGCGAAGCCGGCCAGCGCCGATGCGATCGTTCATGCCGCGTCTGTTTATATGGCGGCTATTGTGCACGAAAACCGAACAGAATCTGCAGCTCAGCGCGTAAAAGCAGACAAAGGTTGACGATGTGCAGCGAGGGTAGCCACACAGTGGCAATGTCCACCGTGGCCCGCTGGCTCCAGGCTTTCGGGTATCCTTGCCGGCCCTCATTCCAGGACTGCGCCCCGATGAAAGAGCCACTCGCCGAACTGATACGTCTGATCAGCTCAGGCTGCATGAGCGAAGAAGAGATCAACAGGCTCGCCGACGAAGCGGCTCAGGCCTATGCCGATCCCCTAGCCTTTCTGCAGGCGAACTCGGACATCATCTACGACGATGACTTTCCCATTCCGCTGGGCGAATGGATGATCGTCGGCAGCCTGCCGGACACCGTATTGTTCCAGGCCGACGATTATCAGGCGTTGTTCGAGCAGATCGTCGGGTCATTCGGGCCGGATGTGAATTTCGTGCTCAAGTCAAAGCAGCTGGCGAAAACCGAGCCGCTCAAGGCACTCAACCGTATCCAGACCCAACTCAGCAGTCTCTACCCGGAAAAAGGCGGCTATGTGCTGGTGGATTTCAGCGAGCCACTGGACGACGAACTGCAAGCGGTGCTCGTCTACACCTGCGATATCGAGCGAGTCATGGCGCTGGCGGTGGAGGTGGGCATCTATGCAGCCCCGGCACTCGCGGCCCTGCAAGCAGAAAGCGAAGGCTGACTCAGCGCCGGCGCAGCGGCTCGAGCAAGCCGGACAGGCCGTTGTGGTCGATCTCCTGCATCAGCGCCAACAGCTGGCCGAGATCCCCGGGCGGAAAACCGACCCGGGCGAACCAGTTCAGGTAGTTGCCCGGCAGATCCGCAATCAGCCGTCCCTTGTATTTGCCGTACGGCATCGTCTGGGTCACCAGGCGTTCCAGGTCTTCAGGTTTCATTGCAGCGCTACCGGCGGATGGGCCGCAGATACTGCCATAGCCATTGTGGCCGTGCAGCTTTCGGCCCGTTCCGCACATTTGCGCAGCCTGTCGGTCGGATAGAAACGCAGCCCTCCCGCACCGCCCAATCGCTTGCGAAATGACGCGTCCCGCGCCGCTGCGCCAAAACCATAAAGCCGAGGAGATCAAGATGACGGAACAACCGAGCCCCAAGCCCGAACTGGACGAGGCCGCACTGGCGTTCGCCGAACAGGTTTTCGAAAGCGCCCGTACCGGCGACGCTCAGCGTCTGGCTGATCTGCTCGGTCGCGGCTTGCCGGCCAACATTCGCAACCACAACGGCGACAGCCTGTTGATGCTCACCAGCTACCACGGCCATCTGGACGCCTCCCGCGTGCTGCTGGAAAACGGTGGCGATCCCCAGCTACGCAACGACAAGGGCCAGAGCCCGCTGGCCGGCGCCGCCTTCAAGGGCAACCTGGAGATGACCCGCCTGCTGCTCGACCACGGCGCCGACGTCGACAGTGCCTCGGCTGATGGCAAGACCGCGCTGATGATGGCCGCCATGTTCAATCGCGACCGGATTGTCGAATTGCTGCTGGCGCGCGGTGCAGATCCGAGCCGCGCCGACTTGAACGGCGTTACGGCCCTGACCGCTGCGCAATCCATGGGGGCGCAGGACACGCCCCATCTGTTGACCGAAGCCCTTGCTGGCTGCAAATGACTTTCAGCGGCGCCGCCTCTGGATGGCGGCCCGCTCGACGCAACGCACGTCGCGGTGTGGCCGCTGCCAGTTGCCGTGACCTGGCCATCCGCAGCACTGGCCGTCCTGATCAAGCAGAGGAGCACTCATGACCATCGAAACGTTAATGATAGAAGGCATCGCCACGCCCGTATCGCGCATCGGGCTAGGCACCTGGGCCATCGGCGGCTGGATGTGGGGAGGCGCGGATGACGACCGATCCGTTACCACCATTCGCAGCGCTTTGGAGCGCGGCATCAACCTCATCGACACCGCGCCGGTCTACGGCTTCGGTCATTCTGAAGAGATCGTCGGCAAGGCGCTTGAAGGCGTAAGAGACCAGGCCGTGATCGCCACCAAGGTCGCGTTGGACTGGAGCGAAGGCGGCCCGCGTCGCAACTCGACACCGGCGCGCATCCGTCAGGAAGTCGAGGACTCGTTGCGCCGGCTGCGCACCGACCGGATTGATCTGTACCAGGTGCATTGGCCGGATCCGCTGGTCCCGATTGAGGAAACCGCAGCCGAGCTGGAAACGCTACGCCAGGAAGGCAAGATCCTCGCGATCGGAGTGAGCAACTATTCCACTGAGCAGATGGATACCTTTCGCAAAGCGGCGCCCCTGGCCTCGGTGCAACCGCCGTACAACCTGTTCGAGCGCGCCATCGAAGCCGATGTGTTGCCCTATGCGCGGGATAACGGATTGGTCGTGCTCGGCTATGGCGCTCTTTGTCGCGGCCTACTTTCCGGCCGGATGAACAGCGGCACCACCTTCGATGGCGACGACCTACGTAGATCGGACCCTAAATTCAAGGCCCCGAGATTCGATCAGTACCTCTCCGCGGTCGAGGCATTGAAAGCGCTGGCTCAGGAACGTCACGGCAAGTCGGTACTGGCGCTTGCCATCCGCTGGGTTCTTGATCAGGGGCCGACGATTGCGCTCTGGGGCGCACGCGGCCCGGAGCAGCTGGATGGCATTGAAGATGCCTTCGGATGGACACTAAGTCCGCAAGACCTGAAGGATATCGACGCCTTGCTCGCCGAGCACATCACTGACCCGGTAGGGCCGGAATTCATGGCGCCGCCTACCCGTAAGGCGTAACGAACTGGGTTTCCTGCCTGAAGCCGTACGGCGGACACGAGCCGAAGCTGCGACGATCCTCTACGCATTATTCATGCGACAAATGGACATAAACGGAACGATATCGCGATAATCCGTGCCTTCACGAACATGGACCAACCGCTACAGGTCGGTCACTGATGAAGGATCGCTGCTACCTTGCGCGCACTGATCATTGCCGTGTCCCTTCTGCTCTATCCTGCCTGGGCGCAGGCAGCTGATCCGCCGTTGCGGTTTTCGGTCAGCGACAGCTCGACCATGCCGATGATTGATCTGCAGAACGGGCAGCCGGTCGACGGCATTCTTCACGACCTTCACAGGCGCATCGCCGAACGCGTCGGACGTAAAGCCGAGGAGCTGGTGATGTCGCGGGCGCGCATCCAACCGCTACTGGCCGAGGGCGCGGTCGATGTCAGCTGCTACATGAACCCGGCCTGGCTGGCGGAAACCCACGCGAGTTACCGGTGGAGCGTTCCGTTCATGAACCAGCGCAGCATTCTGGTGGCTCGTCCTGGAACTTCTCCAGCCAAACTGTGGAGCCTACGCGGCCGACGAATAGGCACGGTACTCGGCTTCTACTACCCGGAGACGGACGTGGCGTTTCGAGACGGTACCTTGATCCGCGACGATGCCCGAACGGAGCACCAGGTGCTGGAAAAACTCGCCGCCGGACGCAATCAGTACGCACTCAGCACCCAGGTGGCACTGGACTGGTTCCATCGAAACAGACCGGCTGGACGCGAGCTGCAGATCGTCGACCGGCTTTCGGAGTATTCCATCCACTGCATTGTGCGTGATGAACCAGACGTCCCGGCCCGCGAGATACTCGACGTCATGAAGCAGATGCAGCACGACGGCGAGTTCGGTGCGATTCTGGCCAACTACCGATAACCGCTCACCTGAACGCCATCGGTCGCGCGCTGAGCGCAATCTGCCTTCGATGCGGCGCCGAACTTCACCCGGTGATCGCTGCCTAGTATTCGCGTCCCGCCGCAGCCCCAGCGCTGCTCGACCCGGCGGTGCGTGTCCGTTATTCGAATCACCCCGTTGAGGCACTGATGACTCAAGTGAACGCAACAGGCAAGCCGAAGCTCTCGGTACGCGCCGTATTGCTGATCGAACTGGCGCTGGCCATGGGTGGCTTTGCCATCGGCACCGGCGAGTTCGCCATCATGGGGCTGATGCCCAACGTCGCGCACGGCCTCGGAATCAGCGAGCCCCAAGTGGGCCATGTGATCAGCAGCTATGCCTTGGGCGTGGTGGTGGGCGCACCGCTGCTGGCAATCCTCGGCTCCCGAATGTTTCGGCGGCATCTGCTGTTGCTGCTGATGACCTTCTTCGCCATAGGCAACTTCGCCAGCGCGATGGCGCCGGATTACCACACGCTGATGGTCTTTCGCTTCATCGCAGGACTGCCCCACGGCGCCTATTTCGGCGTAGCCATGCTGGTCGCCGCCTCGATGGTGGCTCCCGACCAGCGGGCCAAGGCGGTTAGCCGCGTGCTGGCGGGCCTGACCATCGCCATGTTGATTGGTAACCCCACCGCTACCTGGCTGGGGCAATGGCTCAGCTGGCGCTGGGCGTTTGGTCTGGTAGCGCTGATCGCGCTGCTGACCGTGTTGCTCGTGGCGATCTTCCTGCCGCTCGACCGCAGCGAGCCGCGCAACAACCCCATGCGCGAACTGCGCGACTTCAATCGCAAACCGGTGTGGCTGGCACTGGCTATCAGCTCGATTGGCTTTGCGGGCATGTTCTGCGTGTTCAGCTATCTCGCCCCCACCATGCTTGAGGTCACCGGGGTCAGCGAGCAGTGGATCCCGGTGGGCCTGGCCGCGCTTGGCGCGGGCGGCATCGTCGGTAACATCTTTGGCGGCTGGCTGTTCGACAGGTTGGGCTTCAAGGCAATCGCCTGGTTGCTGCTATGGAGCATTCTGGTCCTGCTGGTGTTCCCGCTCGCGGCGCACTCGCTGTGGACGATCCTTCCCGCAGCCTTTGCGGTCGGCACCATGGTGTCGCTCGGCCCGCCCCTGCAGACCCACCTGATGGATGTGGCCGGAGAAGCCCAGACCCTGGCAGCCGCGTCCAACCATTCGGCCTTCAACGTAGCCAACGCTCTCGGGCCCTGGCTCGGCGGGCTGGCCATCAGTGCAGGCCTCGGCTGGACCTCTACCGGCTATATCGGCGCCGCTACCGCCGTCGTCGGCTTGCTGGTGTTCTGGTGGGCCTGGACCGCAAACAGTCCCAGCGAAGAACGAGGAGCCGCCACCGCCTGCGATTGAGCGAATGCCCCTATCGAGTCGTGGCGGCCAAACCGAAACGCCTGCTGATCGGCCAGCCGTCAAAACTACAAGAGCTCCCTCCTCGAGGCAGGCCGCGCCTCCCGCCACCTGAGGTCAAGCCGTATGCAACCGCGACGGGCCTCTAAAGGACGTACCAGCGAAGAGGGCGTTACTACAGCGCGTATTCGAATGTGCTGACCACGCGCAGGCGCTTGCCGGGCGACCCAGCGTCCAGACGGCGAAATCACTCGAGACGTCTTGCTCCGCAAGCCCTTTGACCGTCACCGAGCGATCTGCCATGCGAAAGCGCTCCACGCCCTGCCCTACAGACCAACCAGCAAAAGCCACCGCGGCGGCGATCGATAGGGCGGGCAGCAAACCGATATGCGCGGTAGTCACGATGAACCTCCATTACCAGTAAGAACGGTGATGCTACTCCCCTTGGAAGTCAGTGGTCGCGGGTCACGCGCGCCGCGCTGCAACCTGGAGTAACGACTTGTCGTCGCCAGCCGCTTGCGTGCCTCTCCAACTGGTCGCTCAATGTCGGCTCCACAAGGAGACGTCCCCGCCGCATGTCGAAGCTGCCGATCTTCCGCACCAAGCCCAGCACGCTCGCTTGGCTGGTCCTTGCTGCAGCGCTCGCCGGGCTGCCGGTGGGCTGTTCGATGCTCGAACAGAAAGAGCGTGAACTGGTGTTTCGTATCGAGCCTGGTACCGCCAGCTGGTATCGCGGCTTGCCCAGCGGGGTGGAAGAACTGGCGCTGAGGCCGCCGGCGTTCGGCGACAACCAGAACATCCATGCGTGGTGGTGGCCGGCCGAACAGGCGGATGCGCCCGCGATACTCTATCTTCATGGGTCGCGCTGGAACCTCACTGGACACCTGTTCAGGCTGGAGCAGATTCGGTCGCTGGGTTTCTCCGTGCTGGCCATCGACTACCGAGGCTTTGGGCAGAGTCTCGGCGAGCTGCCATCCGAGGCCACCGTCTACGAAGATGCACGCATCGCCTGGGAGCACTTGAAAACACTTCAACCTGACGCCGACAAGCGCCTGATCTATGGCCATTCCCTAGGCGGCGCTGTCGCGGTGGACCTGGCGGCCGAACTGGGCCGCGATGCCAAACGCCGCGACGAAGCGCCGGAAGCACGGGCATTGATCGTCGAATCGACCTTTACCAACTTGGGCGATATCGCGACGGAAGTGGCCGACACCGCCTGGCCGATCCGCTGGCTGGTCTCGCAGAAATTCGACTCGCTGGACAAGATCGACCAGGTTGGCATGCCGCTCTTGCTGGTCCACGGAACGGATGACCAATACGTGCCGGCGCGATTCAGCGAAGCACTCTACGCCGCAGCAAGATATCCCAAACAGCTACTGCTGGTTGAAGGTGGCAACCACAACAACGCCATGCGCGTGGGTCGACGCGCCTATGCCGAGGCCATCCGTGAACTGCTGGCGACGCCAGTGGAACACGCCGCCAACCCACAATGGCCGCGCGGTACCAAGAGCAACCGCAGCTGACGTGCTGCAGCGCTGGCGCTCAACAGGCTTCGCACGCAGCGGGTTGCGCCTCATCAGACCAGGGGTTCCTGCCGTGCTGGACCCAACCCAGACTAGCTTTCCAGAATCCGTCTCGGTGGTGTTCACGGAACAGATCGAAGTGACCAACCTGCTCCATGCCCAATGCCGCCGGGCTGAGCTGCACCTGCTGAATCTGAGCGTTGCGGTAATAGGCCAGCCCGCGCGCAATGGCCGCCGGCGTGCCGTACTCATCGTCGCTGACGCTGACCGCAAGCATGGGCGCATTGACCGCAGCAAAGCGCTGAAGCACCTCGGCCCGCTCATGCGCCGGGTAGCTCTGCTCCAGCCGAGCCCGACGAAACGCCCATTCCCGCGCGACGCCCGCGGGCAGGTCTTCCAACCAGCCCAAGCGGCGGCCGGGAAAGTAGCCGAACAGCGCCGTCATCGCAGGCATGCACAGGTGCCATTTGGCGAACATTTGCAGGCGTTGCGAGGCTGCATAATCGCGCCAGTAAGCGTATTGCGCCCCGACGCTGAGAAAGCGGTCCACCTCGGTCGCGGCCACAGCGAAACCCGGCAGGAAGCCGCCGATGCTGTGACCGATCGCAACCAGCGGACGCTCAGGATCACGCTGGCGCATCCAGCGCACCGCGGCGTCGAAATCCAGATCACCCCAATCGCGCCAGCGGATCGTCACGCCGCGCAGGCTGGCCGGCCGTGATCCACCGATGCCACGATAGTCGTAGGTCAATACCGCGTACCCGCGCTCGCGCAGAAATCCGGCGTATTTCGCGTAGTACCTGGACTGCACCCCGGTGGCGCTGCTGACGATGACCGAGCCTAGCGGCTGCCCCGCCGGCAACCAAAGCTGTCCGGCAAGCGGGTAGCCATCGCGGCAGTGCAGGAATAACGGTTTGGGCATGGGCTAACTCTGATTAGGCGTCCGCTACAGACTTGCCCACCGGAGCGGGTATCGCCAGTGACCGGGCTGAAAAACTTCGGGTTGGCCTGCTCTGCACCCCGGACGCCCGAGCACCTGCGCCCCTCGCCGGCTCCGAAAGCATGAATGTCGAACGCAGCGCTGGCTCAGCAACCGCTCTAAGGCTAGTGTATGGCCGCCCTGGCGCTTCGCTTCGGCGCCAAACCCTTACAGCCTTCCACTCAGCTCTCTATTTTTAGCCGCTCAGAGCGGCCACGCCTTCGATCGGAGTTATCCATGCAAAGCGATCAGCTGATCGTATTCGCCGTGCTTGCCGCCACCCTCGGATTGTTCGTGTGGAATCGCTGGCGTTACGACATCGTCGCAGTGGGTGCCTTGTTGGTAGTAACCCTGGTCGGCATCGTGCCACCGCAGGAGGCGTTCATGGGGCTCGGGCATCCGGCCGTGATCACCGTTGCGGCGGTTCTGGTGCTCAGCCGCGGGCTACTCAACGGCGGTGTGGTGGATTCGCTGGCACGCCACCTGACCAAAGTCGGTGACCGCCCCTGGATTCAGGTACTGACACTGACCGGTATCGTCGCGTTGTGCTCGGGGTTCATGAACAACGTTGGCGCACTGGCGCTGTTCATGCCGGTGGCCGTGTGGATGTCCCGTCAAAGCGGACGTTCGCCCTCCTACCTGTTGATGCCGCTGGCCTTCGGCTCGTTGCTTGGCGGCACCCTGACGCTGATAGGTACACCACCAAACATCATCATTGCAGGCTATCGGCGTGAGGTCGCCGACGAGGCGTTCGGCATGTTCGACTTTTTGCCGGTGGGCCTTGCGATCACGCTAGCAGGCGTACTGTTCATCGGCCTTATCTGGCGCCTGACCCCTCGCCGTGAAGATCCAAGTGGCGACAAGGAGCTGTTCGAAATCAGCGCCTACATGACTGAGCTGCAAATTCCGGCAGACAGCAAGTATGTCGGTCGCTCGCTGCATGATCTGATCGTTGCAGGCGGTGACGAGGCGGATGTCATGGTCATCGCCCTGATACGAGACGGACAGTATCAGCGCATGCCGTCAACCTACGACGTGCTGCGCGGAGAAGACATCCTCATGGTCGAAGCGGACTCCGACAGCCTGAAGCGCTTTCTTGACGTCACCCACCTGCAACTCGCCGCCGAAGCCGACAGCAAGGCGGAAGCCCGGGAGAAAGCCGAGCAGGAAAAGCGCGCGGAAAAGAATGGCGACGCGGGCAAGCAGCCCGATACCACCGAGTCCAACGGGGATCGCCGTGCCGAGCGAGCGCTGGCAGAGGCCATCGTGACGGCGAACTCGTCACTGGTCGGCACGAGCGCGACCGGTCTTTCGCTGCGCGAGCGATACGGTGTGAACATCCTGGCCGTGGCTCGCCAAGGTCAGCGGTTGCAGCAGCGACTTGGCAAGATCCGCTTTGCCGCCGGCGACATTCTGCTGCTGCAGGCGCGTGAGGACCAGCTGCAAACCGCCCTCAACAGCCTCGGTTGCCTGCCCCTGGCCTCGCGCGGCTTACGCATCACCGCACCGCAAAAAGTGTTGCTGTCCAGCGGTATATTCGCCGCCGCACTGGCGCTCATCGCACTGGGCATCGTTCCATCGGCTGTGGCACTGGTGGCCGGTGCGCTGGTGATGATCCTCGTCGGGCTGGTGCCTACCGGCGACATCTACAAAAGCATCGACATGTCGATCATCGTCCTGATTGCAGCGATGCTGCCTATTGGCGAAGCGCTGGAAAGCACTGGGGGCTCGCGCCTGATCGCCGATGCCCTGCTGGACGTTGGCCAGGCCGCCCCGCCCGCAGCCACCCTGGCGATTCTGATGGTGGGTGTCATGCTGCTGTCGAACGTGGTCAACAACGCCGCCGCCGCGGTGCTCGCGGCGCCCGTGGCGATCGCCCTCGCACGGGGTATGGAAGCCTCCGCCGACCCGCTCTTGATGGCGGTAGCGATTGGTGCGTCTTGCGCCTTTCTGACCCCCATCGGGCATCAGTCGAACACCCTGGTAATGGCGCCGGGCGGCTACCGTTTCGGTGATTACTGGCGACTCGGGCTGCCGCTGTCGATCATGGTGGTACTGGTGGCGGTGCCGACCATTCTCTGGGTCTGGCCACTGTAGCGACGTTCAGACCACCAGCGTGCCCGTCAATGCTGCTTGAGGTTGTTCAGCAAAGCCTCATGAAACACGTCCGGCGCCTCGACCTGGGGTGAATGGCCAAGCTCCGGGAAAGGCACCAGCTTGGCGTTGGGGATCATCGCCGTAGCCTGCCGGCCTAGCTCCGGATAGTTGCCCAGGCCTTGTGCGACCTCTTGCGGGGCGCGGTTCGCACCCGGTGCGGTGCGATCCTTGCCGCCAATCAGCAACAGGGTCGGCACGCTTAGCGTGTCGAATTCGTGAATGACGGGCTGAGTGAAGACCATGTCGGACGTCAGCGCCTGGTTCCAGGCGACTATTTCCTTGCCGTCGCCGGCATACATCCCGGCTGCCATATTCACCCATCGGTCATAACGCGGCTTCCAGTTGCCGTTGTAATAGAACTTCTGCTGGTAGGCTTTGATCTTCTCGAAGTCGGTTTTCAGCTGACTTTGATACAGCTGTTCGATCGGCGCATAAGGCACGCCTTTGGCTTGCCAGTCCTCAAGGCCAATTGGATTGACCAAGACCAGTTGCTCGACCATTTGCGGATAGTTGAGGGCGAACCGTGACGCCAGCATGCCGCCCATCGAATGTCCGATGATGGTGACCTTCTCCAGATCCAGCGACCGCAGCAGCGCCCGAGTGTTGTGCGCCAGTTGCGCGAAACTGAACTGGTATCGCTCGGGTTTGCTGGAGCTGCAGAAGCCAATCTGGTCCGGCGCAATCACCCGATAACCCTGCTGTGAAAGCACCGCGATGCTCTCTTCCCAGGTCGCCGCGCAGAAATTCTTGCCATGCATCAGCACGACCGCTCGCCCATTGGCCTTGCCCGCTGGGGCTACGTCCATGTAGCCCATCTCTAACGGCTGACGCTGCGACGAAAACTCGAAGCGCCTGATCGCGTGCGGATAGTCGAACCCCTCGAGATGCGGCCCATAGCTCGGACTCTGTTCAGCGTGCACCGCGGGAACCAGGGCAAGCCCGGCGACGAACATCAGGGAGGATATGGCTCGTTTCACGCATCGACTCCTGGTGGGCGGCCACTAGGGCAGCATGGCGTATGGGTCGTTGTGCGGAGAAGACGCTGGGGATGCCAGATAGACGCCCGAGGGCTCAAGCACAACAGTTTGCCTATCTGGGAGCACGAAAGCGCAGTGAGGGTTCGGCGTTGCCGACAGAAGAATGTTTCGTCTTTATACCGGTGGGTAATCGTGACTGAGCGGCCACCCCCCACTACCCATCTTCGGCAGAGCGCGATGCGAAGGTCTACTCGGTGTCGACCTGATTGATATCAAAGCCGATGCGGTTATCACTGCTGATGCGAAACTGCAGCGTCTCGCCCGGCTCGACCCGCGCAGCCTTTTCGCGCAGCAGATTGCCCATGCCGCACAGCGTGTCGTCTTCGGGGTCGGACTCAATGCTGACAATGCGCATCCCGGCCGGCACCTGCAAACGCACCCGCTCGCCGACGTGGATCCGCGCCGCAAGCTTCCGGTCGACCATCACCGCCACGTAGCACCCGCCGCCGCGAATACCGAAGTCACGCGTCACCACCAGCTCGCCGCCATTGGCAACCGGCGTCTGATAGCCACGCAGCCGCTCCTCGGGTACCGGCGTGATGTCCTCCGGATCCGCCTGCCAGGACGAGCAACCGGCCAAGGCCAGCACAGGGATCAGGGCGAGGATCAAGCGCATAGGGGACTCTCCGGTCTGGTAAGCGAAGCGGTGATAGTACGACAGCTTTATTCGCTCACCGTGCGGAAAGTAGTGGCTTAACGAGTCGACACCGGATGGCTACTGCCGGGATAGGGCCGCTCTTCTTCAAGCGCTCCATGGCGATCGTAGACCTCGACCGATGCGGTCTTGCCTTCCATCAAGCTATCCAGGCCGGTGAACATTTCGTCTTTAGTCAGGGTACGCAACACCGTTTCCTGAGACTGCTGATCGGTCAGTTCCCAGCCCATTGGGGTGGGGTTGACGTGGTATTTGTCCATGCTGTGCTCCTTCTATGAATCTGCTTGGCCCGCTTTCTTAACAAAAAGGCAACGAGTGATTGCGCCTTGACGTACCGACTGGCTTGCAGCCGGTGCGGCAAACGAACGTTGGCGGGCTAGCCCCGGTCGTCGTCGCCTTCGATTTCGTCGAAATCCGGGTCCTCGCCCGCTTCCTTCTCGCCGGCGTCGGTCATGGTGACGTCCGGCAGGTCGTCGGCTGGCTTGTTCTGCTCAGGCTGAGTCTGGTCGCTCTGATTCATGGCTACCTCGTTGGCTTGGTTCAAAGGGTCTACCCGATTGGAGCAACAGGCGCCCCGCAGCGTTCGCCTGTCCGGGCACCGGCGGTCCGATCAGTGCTCTGCAGCCAAAAGAATCCATCGCCCTTTCCAACTTGCGATTGCAGCGACCCCAGTACTCCACCACACTGCCGTCAATCCAAACTTTGACCGGAGCTGCCTGCCATGCCTGCCACCCAAACCCCTTCGCGCGACAGTATTCTGGCCGACCCAGATGCACTCAACTGCACGATCTACCGCGCTCACGAAACGGACCCAGACGGCGAAGAACGCGACATGGGCGATGCCCGCGTGATCATCACCGGGCAGTTCGAGCCGCCGCGCGAGTGGGACGCCAAGGCGCGGGCCGACTACTTCGACGGCATGCCAGAAGACGCTTTCTTTACCGCCGTGTTTGCCAGTGAGCACGGCTCAGACTCCAAGGGTTTCTTCACTGTCGAGGCGGACGACTACGCGGCCGTGACCGAGCAGGACGGCACCATCTCCATGTTTTATGTCTGCGAGCGCCTGGAAGACGACAGCTACGTATTGCTGCGCGAGGAAGACGACGAGGTATAAGCCGCACGGCTGCTGATGCCGAACCCCTACCGCGCCAACCGGGTCTGTGCTGTATAAGGCGGACCCGTCGGCACATCCCGATCCGATAGGCCTGCGTACCACCCGCACATACCATTCGCCGCAAAAGAGGAATCGCATGAGCCCTCTGCACCGCCGCTGGCATTCCCCCGTCACGCGCATGAAGCTGGTCGCCAGCCTGCTGCTGCTACTCGCTGCGTTGCTCTATGTCATCGCAACCGCCATGGAACCGCGGCACCTGGCCTGGGGCTATCTGGCCTCCTTCGCTGAAGCGGCGATGGTCGGTGCAATTGCCGACTGGTTCGCTGTGACGGCCCTGTTCCGCCACCCGCTCGGCCTGCCGATCCCCCATACGGCGATCATTCCCCGCAGCAAAGCGCGCATCGGTCAAAACCTGTCGAGCTTCATCACCACTCACTTCCTCTCCACACCCATGGTGCTGGCCAAGCTCGAGGCACTCGATATCGGCGGCCGACTGGCCAACTGGTTACGCCATCCCACCAACGCCGAAGCGGTGGGCGGTCAGCTCACCAACATGGCGAGGTTCGGCGTCGAGTCGCTGCACGACGAGCGCGTGCAGGCCTTCATCCAGGCCAAGCTGATCAACCGCACGCGCAAGGTCGACCTCGCACCGATCTGTGGGCAGGTGCTGGAAATGCTTACGCGACAGGGCAAGCACCAGGCGATGCTCGATGAAGTGCTGATCAAGGTCGATGCACTGCTGCAGGACGACGACACTCGCGCGCTGGTGGCCGATGCCATCACGGCTGAAGTCAGGACGCTGCGCTACCTGGGGCTTGGCAAGGCCGTCGGCGGCTGGTCGGCCAACAAGTTCGTCGACGGCGTATCAGCGGTGATCGCCGAGATTGCCGGTGACCCCCAGCATCCTCTGCGCGAGCGTTTCGACGAACACGTTAGCGAATACATTGATCGACTCAAGCATGATCCGGCCTATCGGCTGGAGGTAGAGCGCATCGTCGCCCAATTACTTGAGCACCCCGCGACTACCGACTACCTGCGGACCCTCTGGCGTGAGCTGACCGAGTGGCTGGAGGACGATCTGGAAAGCCCTGATTCGCGCATCGGAAAACGGATCGTCCGCCTGACCCAAGGTCTAGGCGACTCGCTGGCGGCCGACACCGCCATGCGCAACTGGATCAACGAACAGTTGATGGCAGCCGCGCCGAGCCTGCTCGAGCGTTACCGCGGACAGATCGGCAAGTACATTGCCCAGCGCGTGGAAAACTGGGAAAGCCGCGAACTGGTCGAGCAGATGGAGCAGAGTGTCGGCAAGGACCTACAGTACATCCGCATCAACGGCACGCTGGTCGGCGGTTTGGTGGGGCTGGTGCTGCATGCACTGACGCAGCTGGCGGCTGGCTGAGCGAACGCTGCCGGTGTAGCGCGGCCAGCAAACCTTTCAGACCTGGAGCGAGCGCAACTGCTCACTAATCTGACTGGTGCTGTCACCCGCCATCAGGGGACGATCCCAGCGCAGGGTGGCAGGCTGGCCGCCCAAGTACCACAGGCGATTGGCCAGTTGATCGGCATCGTGGGGATCATGGGTTACGCAGATCAACGCCATCTGCGGCCGTCCATCGAGCAGGCGAACGATCAGCTCGCGCAGTTCAGCGGCGCGATCCGAGTCAAGCGAAGCAAAGGGCTCATCAAGCAAGAGCAGGTCCGGTCTGATTGCCAGGCTACGGGCCAGCGCCGCGCGACGCGCCATACCCAGCGAGAGCTGATCCGGCAGCCGATCACCCGCATCACTCAAGCCAACATCAGCCAGCAGTTGATCGATATCGCCTGCGGTTGCGCCGACCAGCTTGAGATTCTGCCGCACCGTGTACCACGGCAGCAGGCGGTGTTCCTGAAACAGGTAGCCGACGCGCAGGCCCGGTTGTAGCCGGACCATCGGCGCCAGACGCGGATCAAGCCCGGCGATGGCATTGAGCAAGGTGGTCTTGCCAACACCGGAGGGGCCCAGCAAGCAAATTCGCTCCCCGGCCCGCACCTTTACGTCGATCAGGCCGAGCACCGGATGGCCTGCCGCTACGCCATCGATGCGTAGCTCAAGCATGCCTAACCCCGGCGTTGCGCCAGCTTGATGCGCGGCGCTCCAGCGGCTGCAGCAGCGCCAGCTCGATCAGTTGTACGACTGCAATGAAGGCCAGGCTGTAGGCCAATATGCTCGCCACATCGAACACCTGAAAGGCCATGTGCAGCTGGAAGCCGACGCCATCGGAGCGCCCCAACAGTTCGACCACCAGGACGATTTTCCAGATCAGCGCCAAACCGCCGCGGGTCGCCGCCATCAGATAGGGAAACAGCTGCGGCAGCCAGACGTTCACCACCCGCTGCCAGCGGTTGAAGCCGTAGACCTGCGCCATCTGCTCCAGCTTGGGATCGAGACTGCGCGCGCCTTCGCGTACGGTCACCGCCACGTTGGGTACCTTGTTGATCACCACTGCCAGCACCGCCGCCGCTTCTACCAGACCAAACCAGACATAGAGCAGGATGATGGTGACCAGCGCTGGCAGGTTGAGAAACAGCACCAGCAGCGGATCGAGCACCGCGTTGGCGAACCGCGAGCGCCCCATCCAGACGCCCAGCAGCGCACCCAGCGCCATCGCCAGTGCAAAGCTGATCAGCACCCGACGTAACGTGACCACTAGGTGATGGGGCAGCTCGCCGCTGTCAACTGCCAGCCAGAAGGTCCGCAGCACCTCTGCCGGGCTCGGCAGCAGGGGCGTATTCGTACTCGCCGCTACGACAGCCCAGATCGCCACCAACAGCGGCAGCGCAACCCAGCAGGCATAGCGCGAGCCACTCATGACCCACTCTGGAACAGCGCCGCAGGCATCAGTTGGCTCTGCTTGGCCCCCGTCAGGGCCAACAGCCGCTGCAACGCCGCAATACGCGCTTCGTCCAGCGGCTGTGGGATGCCTTCGACGAAGCTGTCACGCAGCGCGGCGAACACCGCGTCGCTCTCGGCACGCATCAAGGGCCGGATTGTTTGCCAGTGATCCGGTTGAATCGCCAGCTCGTTCTTGGTCTGTCGCAGCGCGCTGGCGAAGCGTTCTAACAGGTCGCCGTGCGCGTTGGCCCAGGCTTGCGGAAACAGATAACCCAGCACGGGCAGATCCGGATCGAGACCCAGTGTTCCGAGCAGCTGCTCCAGGCCGAACGCTGCATGCACGCCGCCTTCGCCGCGCAGGCGCGCCGAGAAGTGCCAAAAGGTCAGCAACGCATCCACCTGACCGCGCCGCAGCGCCTGACTGAGCAGCGGGGGTGCGGCGTATTGCACTGTCGCCTCGCGCGCCAGATCGATTCCCTGCCTTGCCGCCACCTGCTGCAACAATTGCCAGCCGAGCCCGTCCGGCCCGCCGGCCACACCGATGCGTTTGCCGCGCAAATCGGCCAGGGTGCGAATGTCGCTGCCATCATTGACCAATACTTCGCCGATCTGCGAGGAAAACGGCAGGTAGCGATATGCTGTGCCGGCCTCGTAGCGCGCCTGGGCCCAGAGCAAATCGCTGACCGCGCCGTCCACGCTGCCGCTGCTAAGCGCCAGCCGCGAGGCGGGCAGGTCAGCCACCAGACGCACCTTCAACTCGAAGCCATTGGCCCGATCAAGGTTGTGACGCTTGAGATGATCGAGTTCCCAATGCGGCGTGCCGAACTGCAGCACGCTGAGCGTCAGGACCGGCAGTGGTTGTGTCTCGCCCTGCGCCTGGACAAACAACGGCAACATCGCGAGCAGAACCAAACGCCCACATCGAAGTGCGGCGAGGCATGCGCGAGCGAAATAGAGGATGAGGAACCACGGAGCAGGCTTCATGCCAGCAGGGTACGAAGCCTCACATCAGCCACGAATAGTACTTTGGTGTCTCTTCGCTGCTGCGTTGGTCGCGACTGTAACGGTGGCGGCAGCGTTGCCGGTTCAGCTCTAACCCAGCACTAGATTTCGGCCAACTTGCCGACCAGTCGCGCCTGCAGCTTTTCCAGCTCCGCTGGATCGGCCTTGCCTGCGGCATGAATACCGAGCCCCTCGCCCGAATAGCGCGGCACGATGTGAACATGGATATGAAACACCGTCTGCCCCGCCGGCGCCCCGTTGAACTGCGCGACCTGCACGCCGTCAGGCTGCAGTTCATCGACAATCACACGCGCCAGCTTTTGCGCCACCGCCATCACCTTGCACAGTGCCTCTGTATCCACATCGAGGATGTTGCATGCCGCAGAGCGCTTCGGAATGACCAACGTATGCCCGTAGGACTGCGGAAACAGATCGAGAAAGGCCAGGACATCATCATCTTCGTACAGCTTGTAGCAAGGCGCATCGCCACGAATGATCTGAGCAAAGATGTTTTGTGGATCGTAAGGGGTGGTCAGGGACACGTGCGGGGCTCCATGGCGGATTTGGTATCTGAACCATAGCGGGCGCCCTTGCCCATGCAAAGTGTCGGATCGGACAACGTGATTCTGCCAGCCTCCCTAACCGGCTGCCTGCGCCCCTGATGCAAGATCCACCAGCCTCATCGAATAGCGCAACGTGAGAAGCCTGCTGCTGTCCGAGTTGAATCTAGCCAAGGCGCAGCCTGGCCACATGGCGCGCTACTCTCTTCCTCAGGAGGCACCATGCACGACCTGTCCACCTTCGCCATCACCCAGAAATGGCCCGCCAGCTATCCGGATCGCCTGCAGCTGTATTCGCTGCCCACACCCAACGGGGTAAAGGTGTCGATCATGCTAGAAGAGGTTGGCCTGCCCTACGAGGCACATCTGGTCAGCTTTGAAAGTAACGATCAGCGCTCCGAGGAATTTCTTTCGCTGAACCCGAACAACAAGATTCCGGCGATTCTCGACCCGAACGGCCCGGATGGCGAGCCGCTGGCGCTGTTCGAATCCGGTGCGATTCTGCTGTACCTGGCAGACAAGACCGGTCAGTTCATGCCCGAAGACGCTGCAGCCCGCTACGAGACGATTCAGTGGTTGATGTTCCAGATGGGCGGCGTCGGGCCTATGTTTGGTCAGCTGGGCTTCTTCCACAAGTTCGCCGGCAAGGACTACGAGGACAAGCGCCCTCGCGACCGTTACGTCGCCGAAGCCCAACGTCTGTTGGGCGTGCTGGACAGGCGCCTGCAGGGCCGCGATTGGCTGATGGGCGGTCGTTACAGCATCGCCGACATCGCGACCTTCCCCTGGGTGCGCGGCCTCGTTGAATTCTATGAAGCGCGCGAACTGGTGGAGTTCGAACGCTTCGTCAACGTACAGCGGGTATTGGATGCCTTCGTCGCGCGACCCGCAGTGGCCAAGGGGCTGAACATTCCAGCTCGCGGCTGACCCGTCAGATCACCTTCGCCGCACGCCCGATGAACTGGATCGGCCCGGTCGGCAGCCCGGTTGGTGAGCCGGTCGGCTGTTCCAGCGTCAATTCGAACAGCTGATTGGGCTGCAACGGTGGCAAATCGTCGAGGCGAATCCTGATCGGTTCACCCGGCTTGACCAAGCCAAGGGACACCGGCGCCTGCCAGCCTTCAGCCTTGGTCCAGAGCTGCAGTGCTTTATCCGGCGGCAGCTCGGTGACGCCCAGCGGAATCAGTTCTATCTCTTGCGTCCGATTGCTGGCCTGCACGACCCAACCCGGTGACAGGTCCTGCGGCGCAGCGAGCACAACGAGCCAGGTCGGCGAAGGTTCGGGTGCAAGACGCATCAGCAACAAGGCGCCGAGCACCAGCGTGGCGGTCATGCCGGCGGCAGAAAACCCGCGCCACAGTGACAGGCTGTCCCACCAGCTGCTCTGCCGGGTTGGCGCCACCGGAACAGCCTGCCGATTCGCCTCGTCCAGCGTGCGTTGGATGCGACTCCACAAACGCAGCGAAGGTGTTTGCGGTTCGACCAGGTCGGTCAGGTGCAGCAGCCGCGCTTCCCAGTAATCGACCGCTGCTCGCAGCTCAGGCTCGACGGCCAGACGCCTTTCGACCGCCTCCCGGTCTACCGCATCCAGGGTGCCGAGCACATATTCCCCGGCGAGTTCGTGCAGGGTCTCGTGCTGATCCTTGGGTTCGTTGTTCATCCGATGCACTCGCGAAGGGCAGTCAGGCTGCGGCGAATCCAGGCTTTTACCGTACCCAGTGGCGCGCCGAGGCGCTGGGCGATTTCCTGATGCGAATAGCCGTCGACGTAGGCGTGAAACACGCAGTTGCGGCGCACCGGTTCGAGTTGTTCCAGACAGGCTTCGATCCTGCCGGGATTTACCCGCCAATCGAAGGCGTCGGTCTGTTCCTGCCAGCCGTCGATGGCGGCGTGCTCCATGTTGCCCTCCTCTTCCGGTTCCATCTGGGCGTGGCGGGCGTAGTTACGTACAGCATTGAGGGCCAGGTGGCGGGTCAGGCTGAAAATCCAGCCGCGGGCCGAGCCACGCGTCTGATCATAGGTCCCGGCCTTGTTCCAGATACGGATGAAGGCGTCATGGACGATGTCTTCGGCCAGCGCCAGATCGCGCACGATGCGCTGCACCACGCCAAGCAGGCGCGGACTTTCCTGCTCGTAAAGTTGCTGCAGCGCTGAGCGCTCGCCACGCGCGCAGGCGCGCAATGCCGCTTCGTAATCGAACAAGGGGGGTTGCGACACGGTATCTGCCATTGGCTGGTTATCGACACCCCCGGCGCATGCGCGCCGGGGAGTCAGAGCATAGAGGCGATCAGCGCTCATATCGAGCGGCTTTTCACCCGCTGCGCTTTACTCACTTGCTGGCCCAGAACAGATAGTCAGCCTGGTAATCGACAATCTGCTGCTCGCCTTCGTTGGCCGTTGCGCACGCCTTGGCCGGCGCCACGCCGCCTTTGGTCGCGACACGCTGGATGTAGGTAACGCCGGTCATCGCGCCCTTGCCTTCAGCTGGGTTGGCCTTGACCAACTGGTGCGAGATGTTGCGCTCGCCAGCCGGCGCGATGGCAACCTGAGTGCCGGTCACCTTGGAGCCGTCCATCGATTCCCAGGTTGCAGGCGGGCCGTAGTATTTGCCGACCTGCTTGCCGCTGCGGTCGTTGAGCGCTGCCTTCGGCCCCATGAAGACCCAGGCCATCTGGCCGGGCATCTCGGTCTTGGCCTGGCATTCGTAGGTGATCTGGCCGACGCCGACCGTTTCCATGGCGACCTTGTGGCCATCCGGTACGCGCACGGCTTCAGGTACATCCATCTGGGCAAAAGCGCTGGTAGAGCAGCCGAGGGCCAGTGTCAGACCGGTCAGGCAGAGGATCTTTTTTGCGTCCATTTTTGGTATCTCCGGGTAGTGATCGGATTGCGCGGCCATGCGGCCACTACCTGTACTACCCAGCAGGCAGACGATCGGATGCAGTAAGTTTGAAAAATAATGTGCTTAGCTTTTCGCATGACCAGATGTGCCGATCCCAACCAACCTCTTCAGATCATTGAGACCCCGCGATGCCCTATCTGACGGCCGTGGAATTCCAAACTATCGATCAGCAACGCTATGACACGCTCAACGCAACGCTCGCATCAGGCGGTCCGCCTCCCGGCATCCTGTTACGCATGCGCTGCAGTGCCAGGCGGCTGGCGCATCACCGATCTATGGGAGAGCAAAACAGCGTTCGACCGGTTCATCGACGCATCGCTCCTGCCTGCCACCCGCGCGCTGGGATGGCCAGAACCGTCACGCAGGGAATGTATCGCCACGTATCACGCGGGCATGGTCGAGCGCTGAATCGCTCGCTGGAAAAAAATCGCCCTGGCTGTCGATTTCTCTGAGCACGAAACGACTAGAGACCAGTGCCAGCGGATGCATTGGCGCCGACTTGGCCCTCCTTGATTTATAGAGGAACCGAAGCGATGCGATTCATGGTGATGATCAAGGCCAACGCGCAAACCGAAGCGGGCGAGATGCCCAGCGGGGATGTTCTCGCAGCCATGGGCCGTTACAACGAAACCCTGGCCAATGCGGGCGTGCTGCTTGGTGGTGAAGGCTTGCACCCCAGTAGCCGAGGCGCTCGGGTGCGTTTTGACGGTGGTCAGTGCTTAGTCGTGGATGGTCCCTTCCTCGAAACCCGCGAACTGGTGGCGGGTTTCTGGCTATTGCAGACGGACTCGCTGCAGGAGGCGATCGAGTGGGTCAAACGCTGCCCAGCGTCTGCAATCGGCGACGCAGAAATCGAAATTCGCCAGATTTTCGAGGCCGATGACTTCGGTACGGAATTCACCCCAGAGCTGCGAGAGCAGGAAGCGCGTCTGCGCGACCAGATCAGGCATTAACCCCAACAGGAGATCGCTATGAAAATCACCCCCTACCTCACGTTCGATGGCCAGGCGCGCGACGCCTTCACCCGGTATCACCAGCTACTGGGTGGCGAACTCGAGATGATGACCTTTGCGCAGGCGCCCGAGGCGGAGCACTTCCCTGCGGAGCATCGTGAACGGATCATGCACGTCTGCCTGAGCCTCGGCGACTTCCAGCTCATGGCCTCCGATACCATGCCCGGGGACCCAGCTTGCGGCGGCGGAACATACGAAGGCATCAAGGGCTGCTCGATCTCGCTACATCCCGGCAGCATTGAAGAAAGCCAGCGCTTGTTCGACGGGCTGGCAGAAGGTGGACAGGTCGTGATGCCGCTGGAGAAAACCTTCTGGGCCGAGCGCTTCGGCATGCTCACCGACCGCTTTGGCGTGTCCTGGATGATCAACTGCGAGCAGGCCTGACGGTCCGTACCGTTTCGGCCGCCTGGCAGCTCAGCGCTGGCCGCGGAACGTGCCGCGGTACTGCCGGGGGGAAACGCCCAACGCCTTGCTGAAATGCTGGCGCAGCGAGGCCGGTGAACCGAAACCGGCCAGCGCTGCGATCCGGTCGACGGGTTGGTCTGTGGTTTCCAACAGCCGTTGCGTCAGTGCGACCCGCTCGGCCAGCAGCCAGCGCCCGACCGTCATGCCGGTGTGCTGGCGAAAATGTCGGGTGAAGGTCCGTCGGCTCATCACTACCCGGTCAGCCAGGCTGTCGAGGCTGTGCGGCAGGTGCAGGCTGCCGCGCGCCCAATCCAGCAACTCGCCGAGGCGGGTGTCCAGAGGCCGCACTGGCATGGGCTGCTCGATGTACTGAGCCTGACCGCCCTGGCGATGCGGCGACATCACCAGCCGGCGTGCGACCCGATTGGCCACATCGGCGCCCCACTGCTTGCGCAACAGATACAGGCAACAATCGAGCGCGGCGGCAGTCCCGGCTGAGGTCAGCAGATTGTCGTCGTCCAGATAGAGCACATCGGCATCGACGCTCACGGCCGGGTGGCGTTCCTTGAAATGCGTAACCCAGGCCCAGTGAGTCGTGGCGCAACGCCCATCCAGCAAGCCTGTCGCGGCCAGCACGTAAGCGCCAAGACAGAGGCCGACCAGCGTGGCACCGCGGGCATGCGCCACGCGCAACGCCTCGAGCAACTCGGCCGGTGGCGCGTCGTCAGCGTGGCGCCAGCTCGGCACGATGACCGTGTCGGCGCGCGCCAGCGCCTCCAGACCATGGACGACCTGCAATTCGAAGCCCGCGGTGGTGCGCAGGCTGCCGCGCTCGACCGCACATACCTCGACGAGATAGCCCTGCTCGCGCGCGCCCTCGTCGCCAAATACGACACAGGGCACCGACAGGTGGAATGGGCTGATCGCGTCGAAGGCAACCACGGCAATTCGGTGCACAGGCGACATCGGCAGACTCCAGCGACATGAAAACTGGCCCGATCTTAGCGCAAGCTGTCTTCCGGGCCACTCGTCGGTGCACCTTTGGCCGCGAGACAATCGCTGTCACACCGGGTGTCCAGTCAGACGCCCGCCACGGTTAGCCCAACCAGAGGAAGCACCATGAGCCCAAAGCGTGCCCTGATCGTTATTGACGTTCAAAACGAATATGTCACCGGCAACCTGCGTATCGAATACCCCGACGTGCAGCTGTCGCTGCGCAACATCGCTCGCGCCATGGACGCTGCACATGACGCGGGAATTCCGGTTGTCGTGATACAGCACCTGGCACCGGCGAGTTCACCGCTGTTCGCCCGCGGCAGTCAGCAGGCCGAGCTGCACCCGACGGTCGTCGAGCGACCATTCGATCTACACGTGGAAAAATCCCTGGCCAGTGCACTGGCGCAGACCGACCTTGGCGCCTGGTTGCGCGAGCTGCAAATCGACACCCTGACGGTGGTCGGCTACATGACCCACAATTGCGACGTCTCGACCGTGCTTCAGGCACATCATGAAGGCTGGAAGGTGGAGCTGCTGCACGACGCCAGTGGCTCGCTGCCCTACGAGAATGCGGCTGGCAAGGCCAGTGCCGAGGAAATTCATCGGGCTTTCACTGTGGTGATGAACACCGGTTTCGCGGCAGTGGTGACCACTGACGAGTGGCTACAGGCCGTGCGGGATGAGCAAGCGCTTTCACCCGACGCTATCTACCTGTCCAATCAACGCGCCGTGCAGCGCTGAAGGATTGAGCAGAGCTCCGCCGAGCCGGTCAGCCGGCCCGACGGCGGAGGCCCAGCCATAAAAGCACGCCACCTGTCGCCATGAAACCGGGCGCCATCCAGAGAAAGGTCTCAGCCTCCGAGGCAAGTCCAATCGCCAGGCAGGCAACTCCTGAAACAAGCAGTGGGATGGCGGGCGTGAGATAGGACATCTTGTGGGGTTGCATGGGCGCGGCTCCAGAGACTGAGACGACATTAACTGATACGAACCGCTAGTCAACGAGCGTCAGCGATTCGAGCAAGGCGCGCATGTCTTGCCAGTGCGTGCCCTCCCAGAAGATCTTGTCGCACTCACTGCAGCCCAGGAAGCGCTCATGGCGCGCCTGTACGCGCGGCGGGACGCGGTCGAGTATCGCCTGCCTGTCCACTTCATGCAGTCGCACATTGCAGCTCAAACACAAGCTGAAGGGTCGGGCATGGCTGGCCAGCTCGAGCCGAAGATAGAGTTCGCGCAGCTGACCTTGTGGTTTGAGCGCATGCACATAGCAGCCGTGCAGCACCACCCGGTGCATCAGCAGTGCGCGGTCACGGGTCAACAGCACTCGGCGCTCACGGTTGGCCAGCTCTGCCATGGCCGCATCTTCGAAGTGGTTGTCGTACAGCGTGTCGAACCCGGCCATACGCAGCAGCCGTGCCAGACCGCCGAGGTGGGCATCCGCCACAAAACGCGGCGGGCCGGGCGGCAAAGGCTGAGCGGTGGCTAAAGCACTGACGTCCAGCTGTTCGAACCTGGGATATACGGCAATGCGGTCACCCGCCTCGATGGGCCAGTCAAGACCAGCTTGCGCGCCGTTCACCAGGATCAGCGCCACTTCGGTATGCGGTACGCCGAGGGCTTCAATCATGTGTTTGGTGGTGGCGGATTTGGCGCAGGTACAGCGGAACGCCTGCCCACGGCGCTCGACCGGTAGGAAGGCATTCAACCTGGCATAGAAGCGAAACGTTGCAGTGGTCATGCTGTTCTGACGCCGCCCGGCGAGCCTGCTTAGCTACGCATCGCGGGGGCGCGCTCCACTCCCGAAGAAAGCGATAAGTCAGATCAGCTTATACCCGATCATCGCCAACATGACTGCCAGGCAAGGCCGCAATACCGCTTCAGGCACGCGACCGGCCAGGTTGCTTCCCAGGTAGATGCCCGGCAACGACCCCATCAGCAAGTAGGTCAGGATGGTCCAGTCCATGTTGCCCATGCTGGCGTGGCCCAGCCCGGCCACCAAGGTCAAAGGCACCGCGTGGGCGATCTCAGTGCCCACCAGTCGGCGGGTAGCGAGCAACGGGTAAAGGAAGAACAGCGCCACGGTGCCCAACGCGCCAGCGCCAATAGAGGTCAGCGTCACCATTGCGCCGAGCACCACGCCCACCACCACCGTCAGGATGTTGAGGCCCCGTGGTGAGAGCCGTGGGGTCGGACCTGAAAGGCGGGCAGCAAAGGCCACCAGGCGCTTTTTGAACAACACGGCCAGCGCCGTGAGCACCAGGACCACGCCCAACGACTGCTTGATCACAGCGTTGAGGCCTTCCTGATCACCGTGCAGGCCCTTGAGCAGCCATAGCATCAGTGCGGCTGCCGGCACGCTACCCAATGCCAGCCAGCCGATCAGGCGCCAGTCGATATTTCGCTGCTTCTGATGAACCCAGACGCCTCCCGCCTTGGTGACCGCGGCATAAAGCAAATCCGTACCAACAGCCGCAGCCGGATTGACACCGAACCACAACAGGATCGGCGTCATAAGCGAGCCGCCGCCAACGCCGGTCATGCCAACGATAAAGCCAACCAGCAGGCCGGCCACAATGAAGCCGATTACACCGAATTCCATCACGTGCTGTCCGATCGAGGCCCGCGGGGGCCGTGTCAAAGGCCAGCAGCATAACGGTCCTGACTAGCAATCCTTAATATAAGTTGGTGCTTTCTTAGTAGCTAAAAGATATATGCAAGACACCGCTGCGGTTGGCGCTGGTTTATCCAGCAGCACTCAGCCGCCATACTGACGCTACCACTATGCACGAGCATCTCCATGGATCTGATCTTCCTCGGTACCTCTTCCGGCACACCGACCAAGGCCCGCAATGTCAGCGGTGTAGCCCTACTGGAAGATCAGGGCAAGGGCTGGTATCTGGTCGACTGTGGCGAGGGCACGCAGCATCAATTGCTGCACACACCACTGACCCTTCACGGCCTGCGCGCGGTGTTTATCACCCATGTGCATGGCGATCACTGCTACGGTTTACCGGGCCTGCTCGCCAGTGCCGGAATGGCGCGGCGGCAGGAACCGCTGGAGATCATCGCCCCGAAGGCGATCGAAGGCTGGATCAGGGCCACGCTGGAAATGAGCCAGAGCTGGTTGCCCTATG
This sequence comes from Stutzerimonas chloritidismutans, assembly GCF_038562055.1. Taxonomy (GTDB): domain Bacteria; phylum Pseudomonadota; class Gammaproteobacteria; order Pseudomonadales; family Pseudomonadaceae; genus Stutzerimonas; species Stutzerimonas chloritidismutans_A. The sequence goes on from NZ_JBCFXD010000004.1 coordinate 214,578, forward strand.
AACTGCAATTTCATGCCACCGAGGCGCTCGATGGCTGGTCCAGTTCCCAGATGCGGGTCGAGGCTACCGCTCTTTCACATCGCGTCCCGAGCTGGGGATACAGCTTTACCGAAACCCGCCCGGACCCGAGCCTCGATATCGACAAGCTCGACCGCGACGGCATCCCGCGCGGCCCACTCTGGGGCGAGCTGATGCATGGCCGCGATGTTGCGTTCGAAGGCCGTACTCTGCTCAGCGAGGACTATCTCCTGTTCAACCGCGCACCGCGTCGTGTGGTGATCGCAGGCGATAACGACCGACCCGAACTGCTCCGCGACGCCTGCCAAGGCGCCCAATTACTGGTTCACGAAGCCACCTATACTCAGGCGATTGCCGAAGCCGGGAAAGCTGATTTCGGCCATAGCACAGCCGCGCAGGTCGCCACTTTCGCAGCGTCGGTCAAGCTGCCGCATCTGGTGCTGACGCACTTCAGTGCGCGGTATCAAGGCGCTTCGAGTCGAGGCTTATCGATTGAGGACATTCGAGAGGAAGCTGCAGGGCATTTTGGCGCGAACCTGATTTTGGCTGAGGATCTGCTGCGTATCAGCCTGGACAAGCATGGGCAGCTGCAACGGGTGGAAGGTATGAACAGCACGCGTGCGAAGCACCACTGAACCAGCCACCTGCGTTTAGTCTGGAATTACCGCCACCGAGTAAAGCAGAAGCACTACTACTGAATGATAAACCTTATCATTTACATTCAGTTTACATATCGCTATTGTCGCCTCCTCTTCCACTGGAGATGACACCGTGCCATCAAACGCAACCCGTCTATTGCCATTGCTCAGCCTGCTCGCCGCTCCGGCTTTGTATGCACAATCCGCCTCCCCGCTTGAACTTCCCGCTACCGCGGTGACCGGTGCCCGCGAAGAAGCCAGCTATAAGCCGGAAGCGAGCACGACTGCTCTGAAGATCGACGCCCCGCTGCGCGACATTCCGCAGTCGATCAACGTGGTGCCCCAAAGCGTGCTCAGGGATCAGGGTGCCGATTCTCTGGAAGACGCGCTTAAAAATGTTCCGGGCATCGGCCTGAGCAACGGCGACGGGCAACGCGATCAGGTCACTATCCGAGGCTTCAGCGCGATTGGCGACCAATACATCGATGGCATCCGCGATGACGCCCTTTACTACCGGGACATGTCGAATATCGAACGCGTGGAAGTGCTCAAGGGGCCTGCTGCTGTGCTCTACGGTCGCGGCTCCTCCGGCGGCCTGATCAACAGCGTGACGAAGAAGCCGACCTTCTCGCCAGAGCAGGAAGTGGGCGTCAGCTTCGACAGTGAAGGAAAGCGGCGCACACAATTCGATGCAGGCTGGGCGGATCAAGAACAGCAAAACAAGGCATTCCGGGTAACCGGCGCGCTGGAAGACAGCGACACTTTCCGCGAGGATGCCTTTCTGGAACGCAAGGCCCTGGCGCCGTCGGCCTATTTCCGCCTTTCCGACGACCTCGAAATCAACCTCGGCGCGTCGTATCTGTATGACAAACGTCTGATCGACTTCGGTATTCCCGCACTCAATGGCCGCCCCGTAGAGGTGGACCGTGACAAGCGCTTCGGTTCTGCCGATGCGAGTCAGGACTACACCCGCAGCGAGGTCTTCTCGCTGACAGCGGGCATTGATTACCGCATCAATGACGCCTTCACGCTGAGCAATACCAGCCGCTACTACCACTACGATCTGGACCGCAACAACACTCTGGCACACACCGACGCCAACCGCTTCGTTACCGCTCCGGACGGCAGCCTGCTGGTCAAGCTCAAGCGTGGCAACGTCCAGCGTAAGGAAGATGGCTGGTTCAACCAGACCGAGCTCAAGCAAAACGCGGTCTTTGCCGGCATGAACCATCAATTGCTCTACGGCGTTGAGTTTGGCCGCCAGGAAAAGGATCAGCAGTTCTACAACCAGAACGACGTCGCGCGGGTGCCCGTGTATGGCGATACGCTGCTGCCGGTGCCTTCCCAGGCCAATCAGAAGACGGGGGACGGCCTCAATACTCAGGAAACCACGGGCCTCTACGTCCAGGACCTGATCGAACTGTCGCCACACTGGAAAGCGCTGCTGGGCGTGCGCTACGACGAGTTCGACCAGTCCTTCCGCAATGACCTCGATAACAAGGCCGAACTGGAACGTACCGATTACACCCTCAGCCCGCGCGCGGGTCTGGTCTGGCAGCCGGATGACATGCAGTCCTACTACCTGTCGGTCAGCCGTTCCTATCAGCCGTCGGGCGAGATGTTCCAGGTCAGCACGACCAACGTTGAGCTGGACCCGGAAGAAACCACGAATTACGAGATCGGCGCCAAATGGAACCTGTTGCAGGACCGGCTCACGCTGACCGCAGCGGTATTCCGTCTAGAGCGTACCCAGATCAAAACTACCGATCCGGTCAACCCGGCCAAGCTGGTACTGGCGGGTGAGCAGCGCACCGACGGCTTCGAAGCCACCTTCATGGGTCAGGTCTCGGACAAGTGGCAGCTGTATGGTGGCTACGCCTTCCTGGATGCCGAAATCACCAAGTCGAACAGCAAGACCAACGGTGTCGACAACGAAGGTCAGGTCCCGACGCTCACGCCACGCCACAGCGCCAACCTGTGGGCGGTGCGCTCACTCGACACCAACTGGCGCGTCGGCATGGGCGCCAACTACGTCGGCAGCCGATACACCGCGCTGGACAACGATACCGAGCTACCCGGCTACACCACCGTCGACGCGGCGCTGTTCTATGAGCAACCCAAGTGGGATGCGGCACTGCGCCTGTTCAACGTGTTCGACAAGGAGTACTACGCCTCGGCCCACGGCTCGGTCGACCTGATCACCCCAGGCGCACCGCGCACGCTCGAGCTGAGCGCCAACTACCGTTTCTAAGAGGACTCAGTGGCTGAGATTAACGAGGCGCTTACCGATAAGCGCCTCGTTTCATTTTGTCGCCTGTATGACCGGCTGCCCTACCAGCCAGCTCAAGACGGCGATTCTGAAGAACAACTGAAGCTGTAACACTCAACAGTCAAGCCTCCACCTGACTCCACTGCTTGTTCAATCGTTTGTCCGACACCGCCATCTTCGTCCCCAGCTGCTGCGCCCAGAGCGATACGCGGTATTCCTCGAGCATCCAGCGGTAAGCCGTCAGTTCGGGGTCGCGTTTGCCTTCCTGCTGGTGCTTCTTCAGTCGCGCCTGGTACTGCTCCCAGTAACCGGCCAACTCGCCGGACCACACGCGGTCACGCTGAAGCTGAGCGCCGATCTTCTCGAAGCGTTGCTCGACAGCCTTGAGGTAGCGTGGATATTCCTTCAACCACTCACCCGGTGTTTCGCGCACGAAGCCCGGATAGACCAGATTGGCCAGCTGCGCCTTGATGTCGTTCAACGCCACCGCCTGAGCCAGGTCGATCTTGCCTTTGAAGCGTTTCTGCAGCCCGTGCCAGAGCTTGAGAATGTCCAGCGTCAGGCGCGCCAGCCGTTCGGCGTGCGCCGCCCAGTCGCCGCGTTTGCGCTCGGCCAGTGACGCCAGCGCCGCGCCGTCGCGGGGCAGCGGGGTTTCGCCGTCGAGGATGCAGCTGTCGAGGCTGGCCAGCAGGATGTCCTCGACCAGTGCATCGACCTTGCCCATATCGCGGTACAGCAGCGCCAGCTCGGTGAGGCCCGGCAGTTTGTTGCGCAGGTATTTCGCCGGCTCGGCCAGTTGTTGTAGCAGCAAGCGCTGCAAGGCGCGGCGATGTTGGAAGTCGGCCTCGGCCTGGGTCGGGAAACGTCCCTCCTTGACCACCCCAGCCTCCTCGACCAGTGCGGGATAGACCGTCATCGACAAGCCGGCCATCTTCGCCTGAGCCTTCTCGGCCACCTGAGCGAACCCTTTGGCCTCGACCGGTTTCTGTTCGGCCTTCTGCTGCGGCGGCACCAATGCGGCCTGGCTGGCTTCGCTGAAGCGTGCCGTCAGTTCGGCCAGATCACGGCCTTCACCGAGGAATTTCCCACGGGCGTCGACCACCTCGATGTTCATCTTCAGATGGCTTTCGAGCCCCACGGCCGCTTCCGACCAGGCATCGTCCGACACCCGGGCACCGGTCATGCGCAGCAGCTCACGGCCCAGCGCATCCGGCAGCGCGCCGTCAGCGAAGGTGATTTTCGAGAGCGCGGCCTTTACGAAGTCCGGCACCGGGACGAAGTTCTTGCGGATTGCCTTGGGCAGGTTGCGCACCAGTGCCACGGCCTTGGCCTCGATCAAGCCCGGCACCAGCCAGTCGAGCCGTTCGGCCCGCAGTTGCGGCAGCAGCGGCGCCGGTACTCGCAGCGTCACACCATCGCGCGGGTGGTTGGGCTCGAAGTGGTATTCAAGCGGCAGCTGCAGTTCGCCAATGCGCAGATGGTCTGGGTACTGCGCCGCGGTGACTTCGCTGGCGTCACGCGCCAGGACATCCTCATCGCGCATGACCAAGAGCTGCGGGTTCTTCTGACTTTCACGCTTGTACCAGGTCTCGAAGCTCGCGGTCTGGTAGATGTCCTGCGGCACACGCGCGTCGTAATACGCGAACAGCGTGTCCTCGTCGGCAATGATGTCGCGGCGACGGGCCTTGGCTTCCAGCTCGTCAAACAGCTCCAGCAGCTCGCGATTGGCGGTGAGCGCCTTGGCGCGACTGTGCATCTCGCCGCGCACTAGGCCCTCGCGTATAAACAGTTCACGCGCAGCGGCCTGATCGATGGGACCGAAGTGCACCGGCCGCCGCGCCACGACGATCATGCCGTACAGGGTGACCTGTTCAAAGGCGACCACCTGCCCGCGCTTCTTCTCCCAGTGCGGCTCGAAGTGGTTGGTCTTGGTCAGGTGCTTGGCCAGTGGCTCGATCCAGTCAGGCTCGATCTTCGCGACCATGCGCGCGAACAGCTTCGTAGTTTCGACAAGCTCCGCCGCCATGATCCAGTTGGGCTTCTTACGGCCGATGACACTGGACGGATGCACCCAGAAACGTCGCTGGCGCGCGCCGAGAAAGTCGCCCTCCTCGGTCTTGTGCCCGACCTGGCTGAGCAGCCCGGACAGAATCGCCTTGTGCACCGCCGCGTAGCTTTTGGCTTTCTGCGCGGCCTCGCTGGCTTCGGCTTGCTGGGCCAGTTTGACGTTGACCTTCTTGTCCTTCGTCAGAGCGGGTCTGTCCGTGGAAGAGGCTTCGCCTTCTTCCACCCTACTGAGATCCGCAGCTTGAGCGGACTTCGCATTGCGAGACTCGGCGTGCTGGCGATCCTGACGCTGCGATACCCGCTCATCCGCAGGCTGGCTGCCACGGTTCTGCGCGCTATCGTTGAGCTTCAGCTCCCGAACGATCAGCGTCAGCTGGCGATGCGCATCCCGCCACTCGCGAAGCCGCAGATAGTTGAGGAAGTTCTTCCGACACCAGGTGCGCAACGGGTTGGAACCGAGCGCCTGGCGCTGCTCCTCGAAACCGCGCCAAAGATTGATCAGCGCAGCGAAATCCGAGTCCGGATCCTTCCACTGCGCGTGGGCCTGGTCGGCCTGTTGCTGACGATCAGCCGGGCGCTCGCGCACATCCTGTACCGACAGCGCGCTGGCGACGATCAGCACTTCGGCTATGCTGCCCATCTTCGCCGCTTCCAGCAGCATGCGCCCGAGCCGTGGGTCGATGGGCAGGCGCGCCAGCTGTCGACCCAAGGGTGTCAGCTGGTTCTCGCGATTGACCGCAGACAGCTCCTGCAACAGGTTGAAGCCATCGCTGATGGCCTTGCCGTCCGGCGGCTCGATAAAGGGGAAGTCCTTGATCTGGCCGAGCCGCAGATGAAGCATCTGGAGAATGACGGCTGCAAGGTTGGTGCGCAGGATCTCCGGATCGGTAAATTCCGGTCGGCTTAGGAAATCCTCCTCGCTGTACAGTCTGATGCAGATCCCCGGCTCGACCCGCCCGCATCGCCCCTTGCGCTGGTTGGCGCTGGCCTGGGACACCGCCTCGATGGGCAGCCGCTGGACCTTGGCCCGGTAGCTGTAGCGACTGATACGCGCCGTACCCGAATCGATCACGTAGCGGATGCCTGGAACGGTCAACGAAGTTTCCGCGACGTTAGTGGCGAGCACGATCTTGCGGCCCGGTCGGGGCTGGAAGATCTTCTGCTGCTCGGCGGGCGTCAGCCGTGCGTACAGCGGCAGAACCTCGGTGAACTTCAGGTTGGCCTTGCGCAGCATCTCTGCGGCATCGCGAATCTCCCGTTCGCCTGGCAGGAAAACCAGCACGTCGCCGGGGCGCTTGCCGATGCTGCGCTCGTGGGCATCGATTTCGTCCAGCGCCGCCAGAATACCTTGATCGACGGTGAGATCATCCTCGACCCGGTTGCCGTCCTCATCGGTTTCCGCGGCCAGCGGGCGATACCAAGTCTCGACCGGAAAGGTACGACCCGAAACTTCGACGATCGGGGCGCCGTTGAAATGCTCGGAGAAGCGCTCCAGGTCGATGGTCGCCGAGGTGATGATGACCTTCAGGTCCGGCCGGCGCGGCAACAGCGTCTTGAGGTAGCCGAGCAGGAAGTCGATATTGAGGCTGCGTTCATGGGCCTCGTCGACAATGATGGTGTCGTAACGCTCGAGGAAACGGTCGTGCTGGGTTTCGGCCAGCAGAATGCCGTCGGTCATCAGCTTGATCAGCGAGCTGTCCTTGCTCTGGTCTTCGAAGCGCACCTGATAGCCCACCAGCTCACCCAGGGGCGTGCCAATCTCTTCGGCCACCCGTGTGGCGACGCTGCGTGCAGCCAACCGGCGCGGTTGGGTATGACCGATCAGCCCGTGCACGCCGCGGCCGATTTCCAGACAGATCTTCGGCAGCTGGGTGGTCTTGCCTGACCCGGTTTCGCCCGCAATCACCAGTACCTGGTGCTTTTCCAACGCCGCCTTGATTTCGTCGCGCTTGGCCGCAATCGGCAGGCTGTCGTCGTAGCGCATAACCGGCACACTCCGGCGCCGCGCTTCGACCTTGGCCGCTGAAGCCTGAAAGCGCTCAAGCCACTGAGCGAGGCGTTCTTCGTCAATCGCCGCGGCACCGGCCTTCTTGCGCAGGTCGTGCAGCTGACGACGCAAGCGATGGCGGTCGGCGTAGATGGCCTGATCGAGGTTTTTCAGCAGTTGTTCAGAGGTGGGCGTTGCGTCGGTCATGGACAGCCGTAAGCGATTTCGTGAAGGACGCGATTGTCGCAGATTTGCCCGGCTGGCCGTAAGGAAAGGGATTGGAGGAAGAACCGCGCCGGTGAACCGGCGCGGTGGTAGACGATCAACGGATCCAATGACCCCAGCGTGACTTCTCCTGTACCTGCTGGATGCGCATCGCACCGATGCTCTGCTCGGCCGCCGCCGCTATCTCGTCGTCGATCATCTTGGTCGACAGGGACAGCCAGCTGGTCGCGAAGGCCAACGCATCGCCGTGCAGCTCCAGCGCCTCGGTCGAGAGGTTGCTGAGGTCGTCGCATTCGTTGTGGTAACACGGATCGTACGCTTGTCCGGTCGCACCTCCGTAACGCTGCGCCTGCTCCTCGGTCTTGATGTCTTCAGCGCCGGTAAACAACCCGCCAAAAGCGATGCCGTCGTCAAAGAACTGCGCATAGTCCGAGCGGAAGTCGATTTCGGTGCCTTCGGATGGCGCGTTGCGCAGCTGGAAGTACGAGCGGAACAGACGTTCGATGGCACCTGAGCCGGGCGGGCCCTGCAGACCGAAATCGGAGCCGTCGCCGTCATAGATGAAGTTCGCGTAATTCGGCGAACCGATCATGTCGACGTTCAGGTAGGCCTTGATCTGCTGCTTTTCCTCCTCCGGCAACTGGTTGACGTAGTAGGTGGAGCCGACCAGGCCCGACTCCTCGGCCCCCCACCAGGCGAAGCGAACCTTGTTCAGCGGGTAGGCTCTGCTCATCAGCGTTGCCATTTCCAGCAGCGCCGCGCTGCCGGAACCGTTGTCATTGATGCCGGGCCCTTCAAATACCGAATCCAGGTGCGCGCCGACCATCACGACATTGTCAGGATCACCCCGCCGGGTCTCGGCCAGCACGTTGTAGGTTTCAGTCCGTTCGCGGACCACGTCGACGTCCATGCTTAGCTGCAACCCATTTGTCTGAGCCCAGGTCACGCCATTTTCATAGGTCGAGAACAGCACCGGGATGCCGCCCTCATAGTCCTCACCCAGTGTGGCAACCAAAAGCCCCTTACGGTCCTCGGTATCGCCTTGATTGAAGATGATCGCACCCGCTGCCCCTGCCGCAGCCGCGTTGGTGGCTTTCTGGCCGAACGCGCAAGCGCCGCGTTGCATCAGTGCAATGGCGCCAGCTGGAAAGCCTGCAAAATCTTCCGGTTCACATCCGCTGGTAGAGGTATTGCCGAGGCCGAGGGAAAGATCCACCGGAGCGACCGGCGCGGTTACGGTCCCGGGGTCAGTCTGATCGGCATAGGTGAAGTCTTCCTCCCAGGTGTACCGCACAGCCTGTGGCGCCACTGCAGCGAGTGAACCTGGCCCTTCCGGGTAGAACGCGAGGAAAGGGAAGGTCTGCACCCGTACTCGGTAACCGGCGCGCTCGAGCGTGGTGCGTACGTAATCAACCGATGCCTGATAACCAGGCTGACCGGACGCGCGATTGCCATTGTTCAGGGAGGCGATGTCCTGCAGCTTCTGCAGGTGCGTCATGATGTTACTCGCCTGCATACAGCGCGGCAGCCCGAGCGGCGTTCCTACCAGCAGCGGCGAGCGGCAGACCCGTGAGTCGGGCTTGCCAGGGCTCCAGTAATCATCAAACGCAGCGATGTCCGAGGTGGGCGCGGCGAGTGCTGCGGTGGAAGCCAGTAAAGCGAAAGAAGCAACTACCCGACGTGCATTGTTTTTCTTTTGCATGGGTAACTCATCCTTGCAACGAGATTGATGGGCAGGCCGCAAAATGGCGTGCGCCATCGTCCCCTACGGCATTAAGTGGACGCGGCCATAGGGGACTAGACCGGAACGCTTATATCCCGGTTCTTACTCTCGCGCCGGACGGCGCTACCTTCTGTCGCCTCGCTTGAACCTGTCTCGTCCGGGCCATGCGCAGGCCATGTCTAGGGGTGTGGAGTGCAGCAGCGCAGCAACGCAGCAGGCACGGAATCATTTGCTTGTTGCTCTTAAACCCGGAACTGTCCAACCAGTCCCTGCAGGCGTCCGCCTAGGCCATCGAGCTCACGTGCGGTCTGAGCACCTTCGGCCGCATCGCTGGCCACACCGTCCACCGCATCGGCGATGTGGTGCACGCTGCGGTTGATCTCTTCAGCCACAGCGGTCTGTTCTTCAGCTGCGCTGGCGATCTGGGCGTTCATCGAGTTGATGGTACCAATCAGCGCGGCGATGGCGTCCAGTGATTCGCCGGCCTGGTTGGCTTGCACCTGCGTTGCCTCGCCCTTCTCACTGGCGCGCCGCATGGTGCCTATAGTGTGCGAAGTTGCGCTCTGCAGACGGTCGATCATGTTTTGAATTTCACCGGTGCTCTGCTGGGTGCGGCTGGCGAGGGCCCGCACTTCGTCTGCTACTACGGCGAAGCCTCGCCCGGCTTCCCCGGCGCGGGCCGCTTCGATCGCCGCGTTCAGCGCCAGCAGGTTGGTTTGTTCGGCAATCGCACGGATCACATCCAGAACGCCGACGATACCCTCGACGTCCCGCTGGAGTCCTTCCAGCGAAGAACCACTGTCCCGTAGTTCGCCCACCAGCTCGTGAATCTGTTCAATGCTGCGGTCGACTATCTGCTTGGCAGCCAGGCCTTGCTGGTCGGTCTCCTGCGCGGCTTCTGCCGCCCGCTGCGCGCTCATGGCCACTTCGTGTGCAGCAGCCGACATTTCGTTGATCGCCGTGGCTACCTGGTCAGTCTCATGCCGCTGATCAGCCATGGCTTGTTCCGAGCGCTGCGCCTGGCTGGCCACCGCGCCTACCAGTCCGGTCAGCTGAGTGGTGGTGCCTGCAACCTGCTGCACCAGCGTATGGATCTTCTCAACGAAACGATTGAAGGATCCGGCCAGCTCGCCCAGCTCGTCCTTACTGGTCACCGGCAAACGATGGGTTAGATCGCCGTCCCCGGCGGCCATATCATCCAGATTGCGCTTGACCAACAGCAGTGGCCTCAGGATCGCATTGCTCATGAACAGCGCCAGCCCGGCAATCAGCACCAGCAGTGCGACAGCTGAGCCCAGCATGATCGTCGTCATGCGATCGATCCGTTGTTGAAAAGCCACACGCGCCGCCTGCACGTCACGTTCTACACCGTCGAGATTCAAAGAGGTACCGAACGCCAGGTTCCATTTCGGCAGGTATTCGGCATAGCCGATCTTTGGCACTACGGCTTTGCTATCCGGCATCTCGAAGCTGTAGTCGACCAAATGAGAGCCACCCTGGCCAGCCTTGACCAGCTCACGAATCGCAAATACGCCGTTGGGATCCTTGTAATCCGAAAAGCTCTGTCCGATCTTTTCGCGAGTATCGCCCTGAAAAACCCTCACTGACTGATCGTCATAGCCCCAGAAATAACCATCGGTGCCATATGAAAGTCGCTCGAGGAGGCTGACTGCTTCGGCTCTCGCTGTCATGTCCCCGTCGGCGGAACGCTCGTAGAGGGCACCAATTGCGTTGCGCGCCACTTCGACATAATGCTGGAGTTCGGCGCGACGATCTCGGGTCAGGCTTTCACGGACGTTGCTTTCCTGCTGCTGTGCCAGGTCGCGTAATTCGTAGACTGCGATGCCACTTAGCATCACGGCCAGCACCAGTGTCGGCACCACCCCCAACAGCAGCAGCTTCACTCGTAATCGAAGACTAGCAATCATGCTCTTTGACCCTACTTTTCACATGGATTAATACCACCATCGTGACAAGTAGAACGCACTCCAGACAGCAGCCAAAGGTCGCATGTAAAGGAGTTAACAAAACCGATTGTTACGTTGAGCGGTAGTCATGTAGAAATGCAAAAGCCCCGACAGAGCGGGGCTTTTGCATACCAGTAATGGTTATTTCTTTCCGAGTTTTCTGAGCTCTTCGTCGCGGAGTTCACGACGCAGGATCTTGCCAACATTGGTGGTCGGCAAGCTGTCGCGGAACTCGACGGTCTTGGGTCGTTTGTAACCGGTGACGTTGTCGTGCATGTGCTGCATGACCTGTTCCTTGGTCAGGCTTTCGCCCGGCTTGACCACAACAAAGAGCTTGATCGCCTCGCCCGACTTCTCATCCGGCACCCCTATGGCGGCGCACTGCAGCACGCCTGGTAGGGTTGCGAGCACGTCTTCCAGTTCATTGGGATAGACGTTGAAACCTGAGACCAGAATCATGTCTTTCTTGCGATCGACAATACGCATGTAGCCATCGTCCTGGATGATGCCGATGTCGCCCGTCTTCAACCAACCTTCAGCATCCAGGATTTCATCGGTGGCTTCCTGACGCTGCCAGTAGCCCTTCATGACCTGAGGGCCTTTGACGCAGAGTTCGCCGATAGCGCCCATGGGCAGGTCGTTGCCCTCGTCGTCGATGACTTTGCACAATGTCGACGGCATCGGAATGCCGATGGTGCCGATCTGAATGCCACCGAACGGGTTGACCGAGACCACTGGACTGGTTTCGGTCATACCGAACCCTTCACAGATTTCGCACCCGGTAACCTGCTGCCAACGCTCAGCCGCTGCTAATTGCAGTGCCATACCGCCGGAGAAGGTAGCTTTCAGTGAAGAGAAATCGAGCTTGCGGAAGTCTTCGTTGTTGCACAGCGCCACAAACAGGGTATTGAGGCCGACAAAACCAGTGAAACGGTATTTGCCGAGGTCCTTGACGAAAGTCGGCAGGTCGCGCGGGTTGGTGATCAGTACGTTGTGCGCACCGATCAGCATCATGGTCATGCAGTGAAAGGTAAACGCGTATATGTGGTAAAGCGGCAGCGGCGCGACCATCGTTTCGCAGCCGTTGCCCAGCTCCGAGCCCATGAGGGCGCGACACTGCAGCATGTTGGCGACGATGTTGCGGTGGGTCAGCATTGCACCCTTGGCCACGCCTGTCGTACCGCCGGTATATTGCAGAACCGCCACATCTTCACTGGCCGGATTGGCTTCGCGCGCCACCTTGCCACGGCCCAGCGCCATGGCATCGGTGAACTTGACCGCTTTCGGCAAGTTGTAAGCCGGCACCATTTTCTTCACATGCTTGACCACGGCGTTAACCAGCATGCGCTTGACGGTTGGCAGCATATCGCCAACCTCAGTCACTACGACGTGCCGGATGCCTGTCTTCGGCAGCACTTCTTCTGCCAGATGAGCCATATTGGCCAGGCAGACCAGCCCCTTGGCGCCGGAATCGTTGAACTGGTGCTCCATCTCCCGCGCCGTATAGAGCGGGTTGGTATTGACCACCACAAGCCCAGCGCGCATGGCGCCAAATACGACGATGGGATACTGGAGCACGTTGGGGAGCTGGACCGCAATGCGATCGCCGGGCTGCAGATCGGTGTTTTGCTGGAGATAAGCTGCAAATTCACCAGACAGTTTGTACAGCTCACCGTAGGTTAGGGTCTTGCCGAGGTTGCTGAAGGCAGGCTTGTCTGCGAATTGCTCACAGGACTGTTTGAGCACAGCCTGAATGTTCTGGTACTCACCGGGATTAATCTCGCTGTTGACCCCGACAGGATACTTATCCTTCCAGAAGTTATCGGTCATGTAACCCCACTCCTAAGCGACAGCTTTACTGCATATAGCAGCTGTTTTGTTGTGTTTTGTTAATTTTTGTACGGAACTTCCGCCCAAAAAGTGGATTCGAGGTTAGCAGTTTTGGAACTGGCCGAACAGTGTCCATCCTGAGCAAAAAGGGCACAAAGTGACCGATCACTATTAATCGGTCACTTCGAGAGCAATGTCAGATATCGCTCGGATCAGGCCTGATCGCGCAATTCCCGCCGCAGAATTTTGCCCACCGGAGTCATTGGCAGCGAATCGCGGAATACGATTTGGCGAGGCACCTTGTAGCCAGTGAAATTCTCTCTGCAATAAGCCTTCAGCTCATCGATGGTCAGGCTGGCATCGCTGCGCACGGCGAACAGCTTCACGGCTTCACCGGACTTCTCGTCGGTCACGCCAATCACTGCGCAGGCCGCCACCTTCGGATGCGCCATGACCACATCTTCGATCTCGTTGGGGTAGACGTTGAAGCCGGACACGATGATCAGGTCCTTCTTGCGATCGACGATGCGAACAAAGCCATCCGCATCGATCACCGCGACGTCACCGGTCTTGAGCCAGCCTTCGGTATCCAGCACTTCGGCGGTGGCGTCGGGACGCTGCCAGTAGCCCTTCATGACCTGAGGACCTTTGACGCACAGCTCACCGCGCTCACCGAGCGGGAGTTCGCTGCCGTCATCGTCGATTACTTTCAACGTCGTGCCGGGCACTGGCAAGCCGACAGTCCCCAACCGCGAACCGTCACCGTGGGGATTGGCGCAGACCACGGGTGAGGTTTCGGTCAAGCCATAGCCTTCAGTCACAGTGACGCCAGTCATGCTTTTCCAGCGCTCGGCCACCGCGGAAACCAGCGCCGTACCACCTGAGTTGGTGCCCTTCAGCGAGGTGAAATTGATTTTCTTGAATTCAGGGTGCGACATGAGCGCGACGAACAGCGTGTTCAGGCCGAGGAAAGCGGTGAACTGCCACTTCTGCAGTTCCTTGACGAAACCATCGATGTCGCGAGGGTTGGTGATCAACACGTTATGGTTGCCGGTCACCATCATGCACATGCAGTTAACTGTGAAGGCATAGATGTGATACAGCGGCAGCGGCGCGATCATGATCTCCTGCCCTTCCTTGATGATCGTGTGCCCCTGCTCGTCCAGCTGCTGCATGTTGGCGTGGACCTGCTGCATATTGGCGACCAGATTGCCGTGCGTTAGCATGGCGCCTTTAGCCACGCCAGTCGTCCCGCCGGTGTATTGCAGGACCGCAACATCGTCCAGCGTCAGCGAGACCGGTTTGAGCCCGTGTCGCGCGCCATCACGCAGCACCTGCTTGAACGACACGGACTGCGGCAGGCTGTACGCCGGCACCATCTTTTTCACATGCTTGACCGCAGCGTTGACCAGCAGCCCCTTGAGCGACGGCAACATGTCGCCGATACGCGCCTCGATGAGGACCTTGATGTCTGTATCGGGCACCACCTCCTGTACCAGCTTGCCGAAGGTATTCAGGTATACCAGCGCTCGCGCACCGGAATCCTTGAACTGGTGACGCATCTCCCGCGCGGTATACAGCGGGTTGGTGTTGACCACGATCAGCCCGGCGCGCAGAGCACCGAAGACAGCAATAGGGTATTGCAGCAGGTTGGGCATCTGCACCGCGATGCGATCGCCAGGTTGCAGGTCAGTGTGGTTCTGCAGCCAGGCCGCAAAAGCCGCTGAGTAACGCTCCAGGTCCGCATAGGTCAGCGTCACGCCCATGTTGCTGAATGCGGGACGGTCTGCATGTGTCTTGCAAGAGCGCTCGAATACTTCCACAACTGAGCGAAAGCCACCCATATCCACGTTGTTAGGCACACCGGCGGGGCGTTTGTCATTCCAGAAGTCAGGTTGCATTGTTATTGGCCTCTATACCTGAGAGTGTCTGACCCACTCGCGGCGGGCTGTGGCGAACTTAACAGCTCCACTGTGCGGTGCAATAGCGAGGCGGGTGTAATCAGTGATGTGAATCTCCGGCCACTGCAACAGACCACCAGGCACGGGACAACCCCATCGCAGCGCTCTAGAATGCAGCCACTCGGGCGCCTGCTAGGGCGCGCCTTTCGCTCGACGGACCTTATTGCGGCCGGTTCCGTCGTTATATCCGCATTCAGAGGTCTACGCATGAGTACGCTGAGCAACACTCCCTACGCTGATCTGGAAGTTGGCCAGAAGGCCTCCTATAGCAAGACCGTGGAAGAACGTGACATTCAACTGTTCGCCGCCATGTCGGGGGACCACAACCCGGTTCACCTGGACGCTGAATTCGCCGCTTCGACAATCTTCCGTGAGCGCATCGCCCATGGCATGTTTAGTGGCGCCTTGATCAGCGCAGCCGTGGCATGCGAGCTGCCTGGGCCGGGCACCATCTATCTCGGCCAGACGATGCGCTTCGCCCTGCCGGTCAAGCTTGGCGATACCCTGACCGTGCGTTTGGAAATCCTTGAAAAGCTGCCCAAGTTTCGCGTTCGCATCGCCACGCAGGTATTCAACCAGCGCGACGAGATGGTCGTGGACGGCGAAGCCGAAATACTTGCCCCCCGCAAGGCACAGACCGTCGAGATCAAAGCCCTGCCGCCGGTCAGCATCGGCTGAGAACGAAGCGATGCGGGCCCGGACCAATACCACCCCTGCATCACCGGATGCTGTCACCGTGATCGGGCGGTGACAGATAGCCCTGTCGGCCACGGTTCCAACATGGACGCCTGACAGACCGCCACCAGATCACTTCATTTTGAACTGCCCGATCAACCCGTGCAGCTCTCGCGTCATGCTGACGACCTCCCCGCTCACAGCCACGGTATGGCTGGCTTCGGTCGCATTGGCTTCACTCAGACTCTTGATAGCCAGTGTGTTGCGTTCGACGTTTTCCACAACGATCGCTTGCTGTTCCGCCGCAGAGGCGATCTGAGTGTTGTGATCGATGATAAGCCCCATGCTTTCGGTGATGCCCTCAAAGATCGCCGCGGTGCGGGTCACTTCTTCCACAGTTTCGGACGCATTGCAGTGGCTGGCCTGGATGATGCGCACGGCATCGCTAACCTGCTGCTGCAAGCGACCGATGGTGGCGTAGATTTCGCCGGTCAGGGCGTGGGAGCGCTGCGCCAGGCTTCGCACCTCATCGGCCACCACAGCGAAGCCACGTCCTTGATCGCCGGCTCTGGCCGCCTCGATGGCAGCGTTCAACGCCAACAGATTGGTCTGCTCGGCGATGGTCTTGATGACGTCGACAGCTTTGGCGATCTCGCTGCTCTCCTGTTCGACTGAGGTGATCGCTACGAGCGACTGATCCATCTCGCCGAACAGTCGATTGATCTGACGTACTGCGAGTTCGATCTGCACTCTCCCGTCACGGCACTGGTCGCCAGCCCGGTTCGCTTTTTCTGCCGTAGTCAGCGAGTTGCTACTGACCTCCTGGACGCTGCTGACGAGCTCGCTGATGGCGCTGGCCATCAGCTCGAGCTCGGCGGCCTGATGGGCGATGGCCTGCTGGCTGTCGATCGCACTGGTATTCAAGCGCTCGGCCTTGCCGGAGGTCGACGCAGAAAACCGCGCCACTTCACTGATCAGCTCGCGAATGCGGGTCTGCATGCGATTGAAGTCCTGCGCCAGGTCGCCAAGTTCATCGCGAGCGCGAGTCTGGATGTCATGCCTCAGGTCACCCTCGGAAAGCTGCCGTGTGCCATCACCAATGACTTTGATGGCACCACGCACGGACAGATAAAAACCCGCAAACAGATAAAGAGTGAAAAGCACCACCACCAGCAACGCCGCTGCCCAGCTGTACAGGCTGGTACGCTCGTTCGCCAGATGCTCGGCGATTTGCTGGCGCACCGTGCTGAACAGGCTGAGCGAAGCTTGGTCAAGCAATCTGGCGACGTCATCGTAGCGGGCGAAATCATCCGCCCACAGCTGCACGCTGTCGCTGCCGAAGAAGCGCGAACGGGTATAGGGCTCGGTGACCGCTGCATAGGTCTGCGCCAGCGTTTCCGACGCCACAGCCATTTGCTGCGCGACCGCTCCGGGACCAGGCTCGGCGACCGCCATGGCTGCGATTTCGCTGCCAAGGTTGATCACGGACGGCCTGGTTGCCGACTCCAGGTAGCCGTAAGCCTTCAAGTAGGCGCTGTAAGCGCCGGCCTGGGCCAGCTTTTGGTGAAGCGGGAGGATACGATTGAGCAGGCGGTCCATTTCGCTGAACACCAGCGGATCCTGATCCTGTGCCAGGTGGGCACGGGCACTGATCGCTTTCATAGCTTCGACATGCCTGAGCACCGGCGCGCCGTGATACATGAACAAGGTGTCGACGGCCGTGCCGCGTTCGAACTTCATCTCCTCAGCCCTGGCAGTAGGATGCGCCGCCAGCTCGCTAAAGCCATTGGCGCTCAGCCAGTGATTGAATTCGCTTGCCTGTTCCTCGTAGATTCGGCCCTGCTGAGCTATTGCCTCGCTGACGTCAGGCTTGTCGCGCGCCTGACGGACCACCTGCAAAGCAGCCACGCGCCACGCCGCCTGCTGAACGGTCAAATAGCGCTCAAGCGCCTCGAGCCCGACCTGCTCCTGCTCAAGCGCATCGATAGAGCGATATATCCCGGACAGCTTGTCGCTGGATAACCAACAGTACGGCAGCATGAACACAGCCAGGATGATGATGAACTTCTGGGCGTAACGCGCCCTAGACATCAGAGACAAAACCGGGGCGAAAAAAAACATGGGATTCCTCTGCGTGCCGCCGACTGAAGGAAGCCGGCGCTCCAGCGCCCAGGGAGGGACGCGCTTACGAGGCTGTTTGCAACATCCTTGCCCACAACGCCGACGACCATGCTTTTCCTGACTGACTGGCCAGCATGTATACCGGCCAACCCAAACGCCAGCGGCGATAGCAGTGAGCCATCAATCAAAGCTGCCACGCCTGCTGTGACTTTTCGCTTAGAGGTTTCATTCAGCAAGAAGCGCTCTAAAACGGGGCTCCGCGGCGAAATGTGCACCACGATGAACGCATCTATTGGCATTCCAGCCGTTGCGCTGCGCGACTGCCTGCTTAGCAAGATGGATTGGTGGGGGAGGTAACTGTTTTAACTGCGGCCCGATGCGTATGCCCCCCGGCAGCCGGCGACAACCCGAGGGGCGGTAAGACGAATCAAATTGGGATACGCGCTGCGCCTCGCCCCCTCGGACGAATCGAGCAACAGCGGCAAATGTTCGTGGGTACAGCGAATTACAGACAAAAAAAAGGGCGACCTAAGTCGCCCAAATGCCTTGCGTGCTCTTTACCACCAGCCGGATCAACGCTTTTTGTGCGCGTCCCGCCAGATGAAATATCCGAAACCGCCGAGGAAGGCGACCATAAGGCCGACCGTGACCACCCCTGCGAGCACCACATTATCGACGAACATGATTTCCGACCTCCAAGCTGTTTCGCTGTCTGATGACTGCATAGTCGCCTTCCCCGCCGATAAAAAAATTGACCGACGTCAATCACCACGGAGCCTTTGAATAAAGGCACCGCGGTAACTGATCTGGATCAAAAAATTGGGGATATCAGGAGGGACGCTGCGGGACAGAAGCCACGCGATAAGTCGTCGCGAGCAACGTGGAACGGACCATCAGCAAGCGCTGTCAGCGCTTTTTCGGCTTGGTCTTAGACTTTTTCTTGGGCTTGCTTAACGGCAGCACCTGTTCGAAAGCCTGACGCATTTCGACCAGCCGCTTTTCCTTGATGTCGTGGATACGCTTTTCACGCTCGGCACTGAAATCGATCAGCTTTTCGTCACTGCTCATAAGCTCGGCTCGTGGATGATCTGGCGGAAAGTCAGGTTAAGGCGCGGTTCGCGAACCTTTCGTGTTCTGGCGATCTAGTGCTGCCAATAATGCTGGGTGAGACCGCTCATGACCAGTAGCGATCCGTGCTCAAGCGCGATGGAGTACTCGATACGGCTGGTTCCCTTGCGGCGAAAATCGAAACGCCGCGTGGCGCCCAGATTGAGCGAGACCACCAAGGGCTGCTGTCCCAGCTCTCGTTCGTCATCGCTGTGCCAGCCCATGGCGTCCTGTCCATCACGATAGTAGTTGAGCAAGACACCATTCAGGTGCCGGCCGACCTGCTGTTGCACCCGGTGACGGATATCAGCCAGCAATGGCGTCCAGGCAAGCGGCTCGTGCGTGAAACCAGAATACCGATAATGCGCATCGGCATCGCCATACCAGGCGACCAGTCGCGGCACGGTAATGCTACGGCCATAGAGTTTGATCTGGGGTTGGGACCAAGGTGTCAGTGTGGAAAGCTCCAAGAGCCACCTGTCGGCCAAATCTGCGTCGACCCATCGCGGGATGTAACAAAGATCTGCATCAGGCAGCTCGATCAACTCGCTGACGACTGGCACAGACGGATCAAACCTCGACATCCACCCACAACCCCTGCCGCGGCAGTTCATCAAGGGCAGCCTGGTCTTCTTCGGCGGTCTCGCCTTCGGCCAGCTCCTGGGCAGTGTAGCCACGACGACGTTGCCGCCTACGCTGCTCGTCGCGCAGCATCTGCTCAGCTTCCTGAGGGTGACGGCGATCAAGGCCCACCGAGCTTTCGTTGGCGCTAGGCTGCACCGGCGTCACCGGCGCAATATCGGGTCGCGGCTTGACCACGTCCTGCTGCGCGGTGACCTGGACGGTACCGGGTGGAATGACTGGCAGCATCTTCGCTCTCCCCTGGCAGGCCGATCGGTATCTGTTCCGGCTTGGCGGGCCTGTACCGATTGATCGGCGGATCTGCCGACGACTTTAGCAGCAACGCTAAACTGCCGGGGTACGTTTGCACGTGGTCATGGATGAACACGAGCGGTGACAGACTTGATCCAATGGCATCTATCGTCGATCTATGGGCAGTGATCCGTTAACATAGCAGGCTTTTTTACAGCGGGAGGCAGGGCATGGCGCAGCAGTATCTACCGGGGCAACGCTGGATCAGCGACAGCGAAGCGGAACTCGGTCTGGGAACCATCCTCATGCAGGACGGCCGCATGCTCACCGTGCTCTACCCCGCGACGGGTGAAACTCGCCAGTACGCCGCACGCAGCGCTCCGCTGACGCGCGTGCGTTTCGTACCGGGTGATGAAATCACTCACTTCGAAGGCTGGAAGATGACCGTGCGCGAAGTCGACGATGTCGACGGCCTGCTGGTCTATCACGGCCTGACCGCACAGAGCGAAGCCCGCACTCTGCCGGAAACCCAGCTGTCGAACTTCATCCAGTTCCGCCTCGCCAGTGACCGTCTGTTCGCCGGCCAGATCGACCCGCTGAACTGGTTCAAGCTGCGGTACCACACCCTGGAAAACCAGAGCAAACAGCTCACCTCCTCTCTGTGGGGTCTGGGCGGCGTGCGTGCGCAACCCATCGCGCACCAGCTGCACATCGCCCGTGAAGTCGCCGACCGCATCGCCCCGCGCGTTCTGCTGGCGGACGAAGTGGGCCTCGGCAAGACCATTGAAGCCGGCCTGGTGATCCATCGCCAACTGCTCTCTGGTCGCGCCAAGCGCGTGCTGATCCTGGTGCCGGAAAACCTTCAGCACCAGTGGCTGGTGGAGATGCGCCGCCGCTTCAACTTGCAAGTCGCGCTGTTCGACGACGAGCGCTTCATCGAGAGCGATGCCAGCAACCCCTTCGAAGACACCCAGCTGGCACTGGTCTCGCTGGAATGGTTGAAGGACGACGAGCGCGCTCAGGACGCCGCCTTCGCCGCCGGTTGGGACCTGCTGGTGGTGGACGAGGCGCATCACCTGGTTTGGCACCCGGAACACGCCAGCGCCGAATACAAGCTGGTCGAGCAACTGGCCGAAGTCACTCCGGGCGTCTTGCTGTTGACCGCAACGCCGGAGCAGCTGGGGCAAGAAAGCCACTTCGCGCGCTTGCGACTGCTCGACCCGAACCGTTTCCACGACCTCGAAGCCTTTCGCGCCGAGAGCGCCAGCTACCAGCCGGTCGCCCGAGCCGTGCAAGAATTGCTCGACGAAGGCCGGCTGTCTCAGGAAGCCCACCAGACCATCCATGACTTCCTCGGCGTCGAGGGCGAAGCGCTGCTCGCTGCGGCGACCGATGGCGACATCGAAGCCAGCAGCCGCCTGATTCGCGAGCTGCTCGACCGTCATGGCACTGGCCGCCTCCTGTTCCGCAATACCCGTGCTGCCGTGCGTGGTTTCCCGGAGCGCCAGTTGCATCCCTATCCGCTGCCCTGCCCTGCCGAATACCTTGAGTTGCCGCTAGGCGACCATGCCGAGCTGTACCCGGAAGTCAGCTTCCAGAGCCAGCAGGAAGAACCGGATGCGCAGAACCGCTGGTGGAATTTCGATCCGCGCGTCGAGTGGCTGATCGACACGCTGAAGATGCTGAAGAAATTCAAGGTACTGGTCATCTGTGCCCACGCCGAGACGGCGCTGGATCTGGAAGACGCGCTGCGCGTGCGCTCTGGCATCCCGGCCACCGTCTTCCACGAAGGCATGAGCATTCTCGAGCGCGACCGCGCCGCCGCCTACTTCGCCGACGAAGAGTTCGGCGCACAGGTACTGATCTGCTCTGAGATCGGCAGCGAAGGCCGCAACTTCCAGTTCGCACACCACTTGGTGCTGTTCGATCTGCCGGCGCACCCCGACCTGCTGGAGCAGCGCATCGGCCGCCTCGACCGGATCGGTCAGGCCCACGTGATCCAGCTGCACGTGCCGTATCTGGAGACCAGCCCGCAGGAACGTCTATTCAAGTGGTACCACGAAGCGCTGAACGCCTTCCTCAACACCTGCCCCACCGGCAATGCCCTGCAGCATCAGTTCGGTCCGCGCCTGCTCAACCAGCTGGAAGAAGGCGACGACGACGAGTTTCAACAGCTCATCGAAGAGGCCCGCACCGAACGCGAACGCCTGGAAGCAGACCTGCATGCCGGCCGCGACCGTCTGCTGGAGCTCAACTCCGGCGGTGGCGAACAAGGCAAGGCACTGGTCGAAGCCATCGAAGAGCAGGATGACCAGTTTGCCCTGCCGATCTACATGGAAGAGCTGTTCGACGCCTTTGGCATCGACAGCGAAGACCATTCCGAGAACGCGTTGATCCTGCGCCCCAGCGAAAAGATGCTCGATGCCAGCTTCCCGCTTGGCGACGATGAAGCCGTGACCGTCACCTATGACCGCGAACAGGCACTGGCCCGCGAAGACATGCAGTTCCTCACCTGGGAGCACCCCATGGTGCAGGGCGGTATGGACCTGGTGCTGTCCGGGTCCATGGGCAACACCGCCGTGGCGCTGATCAAGAACAAGGCGCTCAAGCCCGGCACCGTCCTGCTTGAACTGCTCTATGTCAGCGAGGTGGTTGCGCCGCGCGCCCTTCAGCTCAATCGTTTCCTGCCACCGCTGGCGCTGCGCTGCCTGCTGGACTCGAACGGCAACGACCTGGCGCCCAAGGTGGCGTTCGAGACGCTCACCGATCAGCTGGAAAGCGTCCCGCGTGCCAGTGCGAACAAGTTCGTCCAGGCTCAGCGCGACGTGCTGGCCAAGCAGATCGCCGATGCCGAAGCCAAGGTCGCGCCGCGTCACAGCGAGCGCGTCGCCGAAGCGCAGCGCAAGCTGAAGGCGAGCCTGGACGAAGAGTTGGCGCGGCTGACAGCGCTGCAAGCGGTCAACCCGAGCGTGCGCGACAGCGAGATCGAAGCCGTGCGCAAGCAGCGTGAAGAAGGTCTGGCGATGCTGGAAAAAGCCGGGCTGCGTCTGGAGGCGATCCGCGTGTTGGTTGCCGGCTGACGTTCAACCCGAGATAAAAAGGCCGGTTGCGAGTGATTGCAACCGGCCTTTTTCATGCGTCCTTTCAAGTGGTCCCGCCACGCGGAAAGCGGCCATCGGAGAAGCAATTCGCCGCGGCACCGATTAGCGCCTCAGGGCGCCGCACGCCCAGTCCATCCGGGAAACGAGCGCGTCACCGCAACCCTCACCGCCTTGCCACCGCCAGCAGTTGTCTGGCCTTGCGTTGATCGTCTTCGTCTAGCGCGGCCAGCAACTGCGGCTTACCTGCGATCAGCAGGGCCAACGGCACTCCGTCGCGGTAAAGGATGCGGTTACCTGGCACTGCAGGGACGCGCTCGCCCGGTAGCAGCGTGCCGACCTGATTCAACGGGTCGACCGCCGAAACGGCGATCATCTCGCCGGCCAGCGAGCGCTTGCGCACCTCGCGTAGCAGGCCAACCGCCTCGGGCAAGGCGAACTGTTCGCCCGGTATGCCCGCCACGAAACGCCCGCCGCGAATGTCTCCACGCGCTTCGAGCCGATGGTAGACACGCAGGAGCTCTCGCCAGGGCGGCAGCCAATCCGCCTCGCGGTCCAGCAAGCGCCAGAACACCACGCCGTAGCGACGCAGCAGGGTCATCGCAATGTGCTCCAGCGCTTCAGGGTCGAGCGCGGGCCGACGCGCCGAGGTCTCGACCGGCGCTGGCATGCCTTTGCGCACCAGGGCCCAACGGCCGGCATCCGCCATGCCGCCGATGAGGGCACCGCCGCGGCTCTGCCGGGTGCTGCGTGAACGCTTCGAAGCGGGCGCTAGTAGCGCTCGCAGACCGGCGAAGCTGTCCGCATTGACCAGCCCTACCGCGACCAGCTCACCGAGAGCATCTTCCAGCTCGCTGCGTAACAGGCGTGCGTCCTGCTGCAGCTCGTCGAAGAACAATGCGCCCTGCCCTCGCAGCGTCTCGAACACCCGCTGCGCGCGTGATGTCAGCTCGGGCTGCGGCGCATCACTGGCCAGTGCATACCAGGCCGCCAGTTGCCGGCGCGGAAGCAGCACGATAGGCGTGCCGCGCACCGGCCCGCTGCTGGCTTTGATTCGCCCGGCCAGGCGCGTCCAGACGATGCGTCCGGAGCGGCACAGCTCGTCCAGCCAGGTGCCGCCATCATCCTTCAAGCGCGCCGGCAGCAGGTCGCTCTCCCAGGCGCCTGCCGCGGCCTGGAAGCCTTCAAGTTGCTCGACTACAGTGCCGAGCGCATCGCGGCCCTGCATTCGTGTCGCCTCGGACAGGTGCTGCCAGTCGAATAGGAAGCGCATGAAATCAGCGCGTTCAACCGGTTCGATTTCTCGGCGCAGGCGCTTGACCGTGTAACGGTAGATGCGCGCCAGCAGATGCCGCTCGCACCACTCATCGTCAGTTGCGCCAGGCGTAAAGCGGCCGCGCAACACATAACCCTCAGACTCCAAACGCGTGAGCGCCAGCGCGACCGCCGATGCCGGCAGGGCAAGCGGCCGGGCAATCATCGGAACAGGTAAGGGGCCGAAGCCCGTCAGGCGCGCGCGGATCAGCTCGACCAAGGCGTCGTCTTCGCTCGACGGCTGATCGAAGCCCGGCAGCGGCTTGAGTACCGGCTCGCAACCCACTTCGGGATAGATGGACTGCAACAGTGCAAGACGCTCGACGGGCAACCAGAGCGCGCGATCCTGCGCGACCTGCATCCGCGTCGCGCGCCCGCCACGAGCCAGCTCGTTCAGCCAGGCAAGCCACGGGGGCTCGGCCTGCACTTCGGCTTCCGCGATGCAGCCCAAGCCCGTGAGCGCTTCATGCAACTCGTCCGGATTGCGCGCCTGGGGCCAGGCTTCGTCCCCTACCGCCTCGATCGCCGCGGCATCCAACGCACCGAGATCGTCGCTGGACTCGGGGTCGGTCCAACGGCGATTCAGCACGGCCTGGGTCCGACGCTCTTCCAGTGGAGCATCGTCGAGAAAGGCGTAAGGCCTTGCACCCAGCACTTCCATGGCCAGCGGCGACGGTGCCGGCAGGTCACGCGCCAGCAACTCGATATCGCCCGCTTCGATGCGTCGCAGCAGCGCCAACCAGCCATCGCTGTCCATGGCTTCGTGCAGGCAATCGTCGAGCGTTTGTGCGACCAGCGGGTGATCGGGCACCTCCCGCTCACCGACGATGTTCTCCAGGCACGCGACCTGATCTGGAAAGACAGTGGCGAGCAGATCCTCACTCTTCATTCGCTGCAGTTGCGGCGCGACCTTGCGTCCGCCCGCCATGCGCGGCAGCGCCAGCGCGGTGGTCGCATTCCACCGCCAGCGCACGCCGAACAACGGGGCATCGAGCAACGCCTGGATCAGCACCGCCTCGGCGCTGTTGGGATGCAGGTAGCGCCACACTTCATCGAGCGGGAAGCTGTGGCTGGTCGAGAGCGAAAAGATGATCGCATCCTCGGTCGCCGCGGCCTGCAACTCGAAGTTGAAGGTCCGGCAGAAGCGCTTGCGCAGCGCCAGGCCCCAGGCACGGTTGACTCGACTGCCGAACGGCGAATGGATGATCAGCTGCGTACCGCCGGACTCGTCGAAGAAGCGCTCCATGATCAACCGCTGCTGCGTTGGCAGCGCGCCCAGCGCAGAACGGGCGCGCGCCAGGTACTCGACGATCTGGCGCGCCGCGGTGTCTGGCAGACCAAGGGTGTCGGTGAGCCAGTCAATGGCAAGCTGCAGCCTTGATGTGACCTCGGTAGCTTCCGGCTTTGTAGGCGCCAGCTCGCTGGCGATCCCAGGCCTCATAAGGGCATCGCCAGCAAGCTGGCGCCTACGAGACTCGACTTCTGCCAGGCGCTCATCAACCTCTCCACGCAGTCGCGCCACCGCTGCGGATAACTCGTCGCTACGCCCGGGCGCCTCGCCAATCCAGAACGGAATATTCGGCGGCTGGCCTTGCGCATCCTCTACCCGCACCCGTCCAGATTCGACCTTGATGATGCGGTAGGAGGTATTGCCCAGCTGAAAGACATCTCCGGCCAGGCTTTCAACCGCAAAGTCTTCGTTCACGGTGCCGATGCTGAAGCCCTGTGGCTCGAGCAGGACCGAATAGTCAGCGTTGTCAGCGATGGTGCCACCGGAGGTCAGCGCAGTCAGGCGCCCGCCACGCCGTTCGCGCAGGCTGCGGCTGACCAGATCGCGGTGCAGGTAGGCACCGCGTGCGCCATGGCGGGTGGTGTAGCCCTCGGCGAGCATCGAAAGCAGGGCCTGATAATCTGCCTCGCTCAGCTGTACGTAAGGTTTGGCTCGGCGAATCAGTGTCAGCAGCGCATCCTCCTGCCATTCGCGGCAGGACACTTCAGCCACGACCTGCTGGGCCAGCACGTCCAGCGGCGCCTTGGGAATCAGCAGAGTATCCAGCTCGCCACGGCGCACGGCGTCGAGCAAGGCCGCACACTCGATCAGGTCGTCGCGTGAACTGGGAAACAGGCGCCCCTTGGAGACACCGCCAACCTGGTGACCGGCGCGGCCGACGCGCTGCAGGAAGGCGGAAATAGACCGTGGCGAACCCAGCTGGCAAACCAGCTCGACGTCGCCGATATCGATCCCCAGCTCCAGCGAAGCGGTAGCCACCAGCACCCTCAACTCGCCGCGCTTGAGACGCTGCTCGGCATCCAGCCGGTGTTCGCGCGAGAGGCTGCCGTGATGGGCCGCCACCACCGCGCTGCCCAGCCGCTCGCTTAAGTGCCGCGCGGCGCGTTCAGCCATGCGCCGCGTGTTGACGAAGATCAACGTGGTTCGATGCTCACCGGCCAAGGCAGCCAGCCGGTCGTACACCAGCTCCCAGACAGCGTTACTCATCACCGCTTCCAACGGTACTGGCGGCACCTCCAGCGCCAGATCACGCGAACGGCCATGGCCCAAATCGACGATTTGGCAATGGCGTCCGTCACCGACCAGAAAATCAGCGACAGCCTCGATAGGCTTTTGCGTTGCCGAGAGCCCGACGCGCACCAACGGATGCCCGGCCAACGCCTCCAACCGCTCGAGCGACAGCGCCAGATGGCTGCCACGCTTGTTACCCGCGATGGCATGAATCTCATCGACGATTACGCTGCGCACGTTAGCGAGCATCTGCCGGCCAGACTCGGAGCCAAGCAGCACATAGAGCGACTCCGGCGTCGTAACCAGAATATGCGGCACGCGCTTGCGCATTGCAGCGCGCTCGGCCTGTGGGGTGTCGCCGGTGCGTACTGCGGTGCGGATCTCCAGCGGCGGCAGACCGAGCGCCTCTAGCTGCGACGAGATGCCCGCCAGCGGCTGTTCCAGATTGATGTGGATATCGTTCGATAACGCCTTGAGCGGCGAGACGTAGAGCACCGAAGTCTGGTCCGGCAGGCCACCTTCGGCGACGCCCTGCTGCACCAACTGGTCAATGGCGGCGAGAAAGGCGGTCAGCGTTTTGCCCGAGCCGGTGGGCGCCGCCACCAGGGTCGAGTGGCCGGCACGAATCAAGGGCCAGGCGCGGGTCTGTGCGGGGGTCAGTGCAGGGAAACTCTGGCCGAACCAGCCGGCCACCGCCGGGTGAAAGGTCGCCAGCGCGTCGGGAACGGTTGGGTCTGTCATGGTTTGAATATGCTGCCGCGGCGGCGCATCTACAAGGCCGTTTCGCCGCAGTCCGTCGCAACCACGTCAACTGAAAGGAAACGGCGTCGCCGCTTGGCGGTCCACTTAAGACAGCCCGTCAATGGAGAACCCAATGAGTAACCAAGCCCTGAACCTTGATGAGGCGATGCAACTCGTCTCCGAAGCCTTTCTACCGTGTGGTTGCGTGACCAGCGCCAACCCGGACGAGGACAGTTTCAGCTTTACCGTGATGTCTGGAAGCGGCGCCGAAATATTGCGCGTGCCCAGCGTGTCGCGCGAGGAATACACCAATCCGCAGCGCCTTGGCGGCGTCATCGAACAGGCCCGGCTGGATGTGGAAGACAAGGACCAGCGCCTCGAGCCATGGACCATGCCTGCCATCACCGACGACACCGGTATCCCCGAGACACCACCGAACTATTGATCCGTCAGATACCGAGACAAAAGCCATGAGCGATCCGGTTCTCCTGATCACCGGCGCGTCCTCCGGGATTGGCGCCGCCACTGCTCGGCTCGCGGCCGAGGGGGGCTATCGCCTTGCCCTGGCCGCTCGCTCCGAGGACAAGCTGAAGGCACTGGTGGACGAGCTCGGCGGTCCTGATCGGGCCTTGGCCGTCCGCTGCGATGTGAAGGTATACGCCGAACAACAGGCCATGGTGCAGCGGGTGCTCGACCATTTTGGTCAGCTCGATGCGGTCTACGCCAATGCAGGAATGCCGGGTAGCGACGGCGGCTTCAGCGGCGCGGACCCCGAAGTCTGGCGCGAGATGCTGCTGACCAATGTCTATGGCGTGGGGCTGACGCTGCGCTGCAGCCTCGACGCACTCAAGGCCAGCCGTGGACACGTGCTGATGACCGGCTCGGCCGCTGGCCGCTTCGTCATTCCCGGATCGATGTACAGCGCCAGCAAGTGGGCGGTGACCGGCCTTGGTCTGAGCTTACGCGAAGAACTGCGCGGCACCGGCGTGCGGGTCACTCTGATCGAGCCAGGCATGGTCGATACGCCGCTATTCGACGAGCCGCCAGCCTACGCCCTAAAACCCGAAGACATTGCCCGTGCGGTGGTCTATGCGCTGTCGCAACCGACCCATGTAGATATCAACGAGATACTGGTTCGCCCCGTCCCGCCCATCTCGGACGACTGACCGGTGCGTTTCAACAATTGCCCGAGCACCTATCGCGATAGCAGAAGCCGGCAAGTGGATGTGAGGTCGCGGCCGGGCTGTTTTGAGGTGGGGCGCTTTTATGAACATCTGAGGCAGGCGACCCAAACCTCTTGCGAGAAACTTTTACGCCTCGCTTCGGGTCGCTTATAGAAGCGGTTTCGGCCGCTCCATGCATCGATCGGGGGGATGCCCATGGGTAACCTGGCACAACAGCCGCAACAGCAACCGGCCCTGGCCGAGATGGATCATCTGCTGCGGCGCTTCCAGCAGGTTCGCGCGACCAGTGAAGCGATTTGCGCACCGTTGCACGTCGAGGACTACGTCATCCAGAGCATGCCTGATGTCAGCCCGCCGAAATGGCATCTGGCGCATATCAGCTGGTTCTTCGAAGCCTTCCTGCTCAAGCCTTATCAGTCAGGCTACAAAACGTTGAACGCCTCATACGATCACCTGTTCAACTCTTACTATGAAACTCACAGCACGCCTTTTCCGCGGGTGCAACGCGGGCTGATTTCCCGCCCCGGCGTGGAAGACGTCTACCGTTTCCGCCATCACGTTGACCGCGCCATGGCCGAGCTGCTGGTCAACCCGCCGCAAGAGCACGCCGCCGAGATCGTGCGCCGCGTCGAGCTGGGGCTTCAGCACGAGCAGCAGCACCAGGAATTGCTGCTCATGGACATCAAGCACATCCTTGCGCAGAACCCGCTGCACCCGGTCTACCGGGACGACCTGAAAACGGCCCCAGCATTGCAGAGCGAGCGCCTTCGCTGGCACGACTATGCCGGCGGTGTGCACTACATCGGCCATGCTGACAACGGCTTCGCCTTCGATTGCGAGACGCCGAGGCATCGGCAGTTCATCGAAGATTTCCAGTTGGCGGATCGACTGGTCAGCAACCGCGAATACCTGTCATTCATTGCAGACGGCGGTTATGCACGAAGTGAACTCTGGCTCTCCGACGGCTGGGCACACATCCGCCAACATGGCTGGAATGCGCCGCTGTACTGGC
Source organism: Stutzerimonas chloritidismutans (assembly GCF_038562055.1). Taxonomy (GTDB): domain Bacteria; phylum Pseudomonadota; class Gammaproteobacteria; order Pseudomonadales; family Pseudomonadaceae; genus Stutzerimonas; species Stutzerimonas chloritidismutans_A. The sequence continues at coordinate 243,909 of NZ_JBCFXD010000004.1, forward strand.
ACCGCGATGACGGCGCATGGTTTGAAATGACACTCGGCGGAATGCGCCCGCTGGATCTTGAAGCACCGGTCTGCCACATCAGCTTTTACGAGGCGGATGCCTATGCGCGCTGGGCCGGTGCCCGCCTGCCGACCGAGGCCGAATGGGAAGTCGCCGCCACCGACCAGCCGCGGCGTGGCAACTTCCTGGAAAGCGACTACCTGCAACCCGTTGCTTCCAGCGTGCCTCATGAGGGGCCGGCCCAATTGTTTGGTGATGTCTGGGAATGGACCGCCAGCGCGTATCGCCCCTACCCCGGCTTCCATCCGCTTGAAGGCAGCCTGGGCGAATACAACGGCAAGTTCATGTCAGGCCAGATGGTGTTACGCGGCGGCTGTTGCGCCACTCCCGAAGCGCACATTCGCGCCACTTACCGCAACTTCTTTCAACCAGCCATGCGCTGGCAATTCGCCGGGCTGCGCCTGGCCAGGGAGCTATGAGCCATGGCACTAGCCGTCCATTTTCATGACCAGACCCAGCCGACCCACGACACCTCGCTGCGTGACGAGGCCTTAGCGGGGTTCGCTGCGTCACCCAAGCGGATCTCGCCAAAGTTCTTTTACGATCGTCGCGGTTCGGAGTTGTTTGAGCAGATCTGCCTGCAGCCTGAATACTACGTAACCCGCACCGAGGAGAAAATTCTCGCCGACGCGGCGAACGACATCCTCGAGATAGCCGGACCACAAACCGACCTCATCGAGCTCGGCAGCGGTGCCAGCCGCAAGGTACGTCTGCTGCTCGAAGGGTTGCGTCCGGTCAGCTACCTGGGCATCGATATTTCCGAAGACTTTCTGCTGACCAGCACCCAGCGTTTGGCCGCAGATTACCCTTGGCTCGAAGTGCACGCCGCCTGCGCTGATTTCTCCAATGAGCTGAAGCTACCGGACGACTTCACCCTGCATCATCCGCTGGTGTTCTTCCCAGGCTCCAGCATCGGTAATTTCACGCCTCTGGAGGCGCGCAAGCTGCTCGGCCATTTGCACGAAATTCTTCCGCCTGGCGGCGGTGTGCTGATTGGCGTCGACCTGGTCAAGGAACGCAGCGTGCTGGAGGCCGCGTATAACGATCGCGCGCGCATCACCGCCGCGTTCAACCTCAATGTTCTGCAGCGCATTCGTCACGAGCTGGACAGCGACATAGACCCCTCGCGCTTCGCCCACCAGGCGTTTTTCAATGAACAGGACTCACGAATCGAGATGCATCTGATCAGCCGTGAGGCGCAGGATGTGACGATTGAGGGTCGGCGGTTTCATTTCGATGCCGGCGAAAGTCTGCATACCGAGAACTCCTACAAGTACACCCTGCAATCATTTGCCGATCTGGCCAATAGCGCTGGTTTCGACTGCAGTGGCCAGTGGACCGATGCGCAGGAGTTATTCAGCGTGCATTACCTGCAACGCCGTCCGTGAGGTTATTTACCTTCCCCCTTACCGCGCTCATTTTGAGCTATGGCCTGGCCACCGCAGCGGCCGCGGAGCAACCGCTGCGAATAAAGGATCTGCAGCGCTGCGGTGATCTGTTTTCCAACGAAACGCTGACTTATTGCCTGCGTAGCGAAGGGCTCGACTCAAGCCCCCTTGAAGTGAGGTTGAGTGGCGATGCAGTCGATATCCGTCAGGAAGATAACGGCCGGCTGCGCCTGACCCTGAGTCCGGGCGGTCATCAGAGCGGTCCTCTTTGGCTGGAACAGAGTGGGCGGCGGAGCAACTCGGTCTGGCTCACGCTCAATGGCAGCCACGTGCTGGCCGCCGGCCCCGAGGCAGTCGCCAAGAATATGGACGGCCTCACCACCTACGTCGATCTGGTTAGCGTGATCATCGAAGAAGACCACGACGGTTTAGAGGAGTCGCGACGCTTAGCGACGAAGTATGGTGCCGAAGTGGTGGGCGCCATTGCCCCGCTCAATACCTACCAGCTGCGGCTGCCCGCAAAGAACCTGACCGAGCGCGACGCACTGGTGTTGCGCCTGGGCAGCGAGACGAGTGTGGATGCCGTAGTCGTCGAGGAGTCCGGCGCCGAGGAGCCACTGGAACAAGACCAGCAAAGCAAGCCGCGCACCAGCGAATGGGTCGCCAACCGCTTTCTTGATGCGGTGGATTTTTACTTGCATCGGCTGCCCGCGACAAAGCCACCAATAAACACCCACCCGGTACGTATCGGCATTGTCGAACGCGACGTCGACTTCGACTCACCCGAGTTCGCCGGCTACCTCGGCGCTTGCGACCCGACCAAGCCGCGAACCTGCGTCTATGCCCGTGATGCGGCTTCCCCTGCGGACCACGGCACCAGTGTCACCGGCATCCTTGCGGCACGCAGCGTCGATCCTGGCGACAGCGGCTTTCTCAGCGCGCTGGAGCCGGTGAGTTCAGGCTTCGAGGTCATCGTCGAGCGCAATTCGGACGCAGGCATCACCGCCAACGTTGCGGCCTCGGTCAATATGGTCGAAGACGGCGTGAGGGTGTTGAACTGGAGTTGGGGTATTCATCGCGTCGGCACCCTCGATGTGGACGGCGAGGAGATCGATTCACTGGTGCGCTCCGGTATCGCGATGAGCGGTTACGAAGAGCTGCTCGAAGAATTCTTCCTCTGGTTGCGCCGCGAGCATCCAGACGTAGTGGTGGTGAACTCGGCGGGCAATGGCTCGGCCCACTCCGGCCAGGACGATTACCGCCTGCCGTCCTCGTTCATCACCGAACAACTCCTAGTGGTGGGTGCGCACCAGCGTGACTTCACCAGGGACGTGCCGGTCGAGCATCCTTCCTACGTAACCAAGCGCCCCTCCTCCAACATCGATATGCGCGTCGACATCACCGCGTCAGCCTGTACCCGAGCCGCGACGCTGGAACCTGGCAAGCGTGGCGAAGTGCACTGCGGCACCTCGTACGCCACGCCAATGGTCACCGGGGTGGTCGGTGCGATGCTGTCGATCAACCCGGCCCTCCAGCCGGAACAGCTGCGTGAACTGCTGCGCCGAAGCGCGTTAACCATCGGCCGCAACAGCGATTTCGAAGCCGTCGAGGGCGACGACCTGACAGCGCCGATCCTTCCTTCGGAACGCAGCTACCGGCTCGACAACCAGGACATTGGCCGCTCGGCCCGCCTGGATATGCGCAAAGCGCTGGAATTGACCGTCGACAGTTTGCAGCACGTTCGCTGAGAACCGACTCTCCTCGCCTACAACACAGTGCTGACGCTTAACAGCAGCGCATCTCCATGAGCAGAAACTCAGGATCGTCAGTTTTGAAACACTTTGAAACAAGCCGAGCGCGATAAGCGAGGCATGTAAGCGAAGCGGCAGAAAACTCACCGAATAGCTCGTGAAAATACTCTACGCAGGTATAAGTACAATAAATTCAATTACTTAATTGATAGAATCAATTTGATATTTAATTGCCATCCAATAGTGGCTATATAGGGAAATTTATTAAGCACCACTGCGTTAGTAGCTTTTAATGGCGCCAATTTAACTTCAGTAATTAATCCTGCCTCTATATAAAGACTATGCACGCGACGCCACGATACTTCCGGCGCGTCAACGCGTTGCATGGTGGCGTCAGTGGTCGGTGCTTCGTTCGATGCATGGGTCCTTGGATGCCTCCGCACTTTTTAAAGGGTTAAGCCCTTTGTCGTATTAAGTTCCGGAGATTTCAATGCTCGTCAAAACGACGGTCTGCACACGTAACGTGCTACTCAGTGCCGCGCTGCTCGCTGCGGCGATAGGCTTAAGCCCAATCCAGCTTGCTCACGCAGCCACAGCCACGGTAACTACCCAACAGGTAATCGCCACGGCTCGGGTCAATGACTTCACCGGCCCAGAGTGGCTCAAAGGCAGCTGGCGTAAGTCGGCCGGCCTGTCCATACCGGCCACGGCGGCCAACAAAGCAGCATTCAGGAAAGGCGCTCAGGTCAGAACGGGCGACGGTCAGGTTCGCACCATCAAGGTGATCTATTACTCCGGCGCCCACATGAGCCTGATGCTCTCCGGAGCGACCCTCAACGCGTCGAAAAATGGTCATCCGAAAACCGTTGCGGCGTTAGGCACGACCTCGGTGGCCAATGGGAAACCTCCGGTTAGCAGTAGCGACCAGGTCAGCAGCACCTCGGCCCACAGCACCGCCATCAACAACTACACCAACAACGACTGGTTAAATGGGGTATGGCGCAAGTCGGCTGGCTTCTCGATTCCCGCCAGCAACGTGAACCGTTCGGCATTCAAGGTCGGCTCCTCGGTAAAACTGGCTGACGGGCAGCTGCGCAAGATCAACGCCGTGTATGTGTCCGGTAAGAACATGAGCGTGATGCTTTCGGGCGCAGCGCTGAACGGCAAACTCGGGCATCCGAACAAGCTGTTCTCCTCCAACGCCACAGCAGCACCGAGTGAGCCCACGGCCCCAGTGGTCACCCCACCTTCGAACAACGCGTCGTCTACACCCCTGACTACTGCGCTGAATGCTTTTAACGGCGGCGATTTCGTCAACGGTGTTTACAACACCAGCAAGTTCGTCGGCGTCTCGGTCAAGGCGACGGCGGAGAACAAGGCGGCCTTCCACAAGGGCGCGAAGATTCGTTTCTTCGATGGCCAGGTGCGCACCATCAAGCTGATCTACCATTCCGGCGGCAACATGACTGTCATGGTCGATGGCGGGCCCATTAACGGCAAAGCGGTGGGCTATCCCCGCACCCTCTCGGTCAGCAGCACCGGCTTCAGCAGCACCAGCCCAGGCGTCGGCGACACGCCAGCGGCAGGAAACGCAGTACCGGAAATCCCAATCAATCTGGTCGGGATCAATTTAGCCGGGGCAGAGTTCGGGGCAGATGTCGGGCTTCCGGGGGTGTACTTGAAGCAGTACATCTACCCAGGCGAAGCCGACTTCAAGCGTTACGCAGAGCGCAACCTGAAACTGGTCCGCCTGCCTTTTCGCTGGGAGCGAATTCAGCCAAGGCTCAACGGTGAGCTGAACAGCGTCGAACTCCGCCGCATGCTGACGACGCTCGACCATGCGAAAAAATACAACATGCAGGTCATCCTCGACATGCATAACTACTACCGCTATCACGGCAAGATGATCGGGTCCAACGAGGTGCCGGTGAGCGCGTTTGCCGATGCCTGGCGACGCATTGCGCAAAAGGTTGCCAGCCATCCGGCCGTTTATGGCTATGGCTTGATGAACGAGCCACACACCACCAACGGCAAGTGGCCTACCGCCGCGCTGGCAGCGGCGAAAAGCATCCGCAGCATCGATGCTGAAAAGTGGGTGGTCATCGCCGGTGATCGCTGGTCCAGCGCATTCCACTGGCCGTCTTACAACACCCAGCTGGTCAAGGACCCGTGGATGCGCGACCCAAACAACAACCTGATGTTCGAGGCGCACCTGTACTTCGACAAGGACTACTCGGGCTATTACACCAACCGCTACGAAAAGTACGACCCCATGATTGGGGTGGTGCGTGCAAAACCCTTTGTCGAGTGGCTGAACAGGTATCGCCTGCGCGGCTTCATTGGTGAGCACGGGGCGCCGGACTTCTCTCCCTCAGCCGTGGTTGCCATGGACAACATGCTCAAGTACTTAGGCCAACATTGCATTCCCAGCACCTACTGGGCGGCCGGCCCCTGGTGGGGCGACTACCCGCTGTCACTGGACGTGAAAAGCGGCAAACCTCGTCCCCAGCTGCCCATATTGCAGAAGCACGCAGCAAACAAATCCTGCGGGGCCGTTGGCCCGCTGCGGTAATGCACGACCGGCGCCCCGCCTCTGCGGGGCGACTTTCGTTTAAGTACTAGCCTACCGTCGCGACGCCGTCGAATACTTCCGGGACCAACGCCGCCTCACCTTTTTCATCGAGACGGCGACGGTTCTCGGTTCGACCCGCACCACCCTCGAGCATCTCCATCAGGCGTATACCGCGATCAGTGAGCACGAAATTCTCGCCATTGCCACCCTCCTCCTCCGGACGCGCCACCATGTACCCCCCCTCGAATAGCAGGCTCTCGTAGTTCTGCGCTTCGGCCTTCAAGGAATCCATGTTGGGCATCGGCTGACCAGCTTCTTCCGCCGCCAGGGCATGCTCGTCAGCGTACTGACGTGGCGTGAAGCTCTCGTTTCCGGATTTCTGCGCTTCGCGCAGCAGGCGTAGCATCAAGTCCCAGTCGTAGGTCATGTCCGTTCTCCTGTTGCGCCGCTTCGGGAATGGCGGCCATTGCTGTTGGGACCCCATCCCCCACAGCATGGTTCGATCCAGCGCAACCGCAAAAGGCTGAACTAAAGCGCGCCAGTGGCGATCCACCAGTTAGGCCGTTAATTAAGGAGCGCACCATGAAACGTCTGATCGTCCCGTTCACCCTGGCCCTGCTGGCCAGCCAGCCAGTGTTCGCCGACCAATGCACCACTGACCAGATCAATGCCAAGGCCAAAGAGCTTGCCGACCGCGTCAACGCCCTGACAGAGAGCGATCCGGTGCGCGCCGCAAAGATCAACGAAGAGTTGCGCGACATGGAGATCAAGCAGACTGCCGAGCAGCTCGGCAGCGAATGTGAAGCCTACGAAAAGCGCATCAAGCACGTGGAGCAGGCGGAGAAGCAGGCCCCTATCGCACCGGCAGAAGAGCGATAGAGATGGAACGAGCCAGGGCCGCGATGCCGCCCCGGCTGTTGCAGATCACTCTGCGGCGGGCTTTTTACGCCGTAGAGGGGCGAGCCCGTCCTGACTGACGACCGATGACGCTGGCGCTTCGCGCTTGGCATTTTTCGGACGCTTGGCTACCGGCTTGGCTGCGACCTTCTTGTCAGCAGTTTTTTTCTTGTCGTCTTTTTTCTTCTTTGTGCCGGCGGCCTTACCCGACGCCTTGAGGTTCTTCGGGCCACCGTAGCTGCCTTTCAGCCCTTTGATCACCCGGCGCTCGAAGCGCTGTTTGAGATAGCGTTCGATGCTCGACATCAGATTCCAGTCGTTATGGCAGATCAACGAGATCGCCAGACCTTCAGCCCCGGCGCGACCGGTGCGGCCGATACGGTGCACATACTCGTCGCCCGATCGGGGCATATCGAAGTTGATCACCAGATCCAGGCCTTCGATGTCCAATCCGCGCGCGGCCACATCGGTAGCCACCAGCACCTTGACCCCGCCTTCCTTGACCCGGTCGATGGCCAGCTTGCGGTCTTTTTGATCCTTGTCGCCGTGCAGAACGAAGGCCTTCACGCCCTCGGCTACCAACCGGCCATACAGACGGTCGGCCTGCACGCGGGTGTTGGTGAAAATCACGGCTTTCTTGTAGGTTTCGTTGGCCAGCAGCCAGTGCACCAGTTTTTCTTTGTGCTCGGTGCTTTCGGCCGTGATGATCTGCTGGCGCGTACCTTCGTTGAGCTCGCTAACGCGGTTGAGCTGCAGGTGCAGCGGGTCCCGTAGCACGGCGGTACTCATTTCGCGCAGCGCCGCCCCGCCGCTGGTGGCTGAGAACAGCAATGTCTGCTGGCGCTTGGCACATTCACCCACCAGCCGCTGTACGTCTTCGGCAAACCCCATGTCGAGCATGCGGTCGGCTTCGTCAAGGATGAGCAATTCGACATCCTTGAGGATCAGGGTGCCGGCATTGAGGTGTTCGATCATCCGCCCCGGTGTGCCGATGAGGATATCCGGCACCTTGCGCAGAATGGCCGCCTGGACCTTGAAGTCCTCCCCGCCAGTGATCATTGCCGACTTGATGAAAGTAAACTGCGAGAAGCGCTCGACTTCCTTGAGTGTTTGCTGAGCCAGCTCACGGGTCGGCAGCAGGATTAACGCACGCACATCGGTCCGCACCACGGCGTCGCCGATCAACCGATTGAGCATCGGTAGCACGAAGGCAGCGGTCTTGCCGCTGCCGGTCTGGGCCGTCACCCGCAGGTCACGCCCTTCCAGCGCGGGGGGAATGGCCGCCACCTGAACTGGGGTCGGCTCGACGAATTTGAGTTCGGCGACCGCCTTGAGCAGGCGTTCGTGGAGGGCGAATTGGTCAAACAAGGGTGACACCTCAAGCAAGTCGAAAAAAACGTGGCATAGAGTAACCCGTTCGACGCGTGCAGCGGCGTCTTTGTACAGCGTGGCGACAGGCTCACCGGCAGCTACCGTCAGAGGGTCAGCAAGAGGAAAAGCCACCGGACGTTCACCGCCGGCTTGGTGACTGCTGCGCGTCATACGGACGTCATTGAGGCTCGCAGGTCAACTTGACGCGTAGCTTGATCACGTCGCGCTTGAACTTGGCGGTCATGGGCTTGACCTCCCCCGACTCGAGCGTGATACGTCGAGTGCGCGGCATTTCCGGCCCATTGCGAAACACAGCGGTACACTCCACGGGGCCCTGACCAAAGTTCTGCAGCACCAGACCGGCCATGTCGCGATCGATGGTCTCGGTGCTTGCCAGCACCTCGGCGCCGTTAAGCTCCTGCTCGAGCTCCACGGGATAGCTGACGGCAACTGCGCTCAGTGGGAAGATGACGAGCGCAGCGAAGCAGAGTCTTTTCATTTGTTATGGGCTCCTCCAATTGGCGACCGCCAGCGTACCAGACCGACGCAACAGGAAAGCAATGGAATGAAAGTGCCACGTGTGACCCTCGATCAATGGCGAACCCTGCAGGCGGTGGTCGACCACGGCGGCTTCGCCCAGGCCGCTGAAATGTTGCATCGCTCACAATCTTCGGTGAGCTATACAGTCGCGCGCATGCAGGAACAGCTGGGGGTGCCGCTGCTGCGCATCGAAGGTCGCAAAGCGGTGCTGACCGATGCGGGTGAAGTACTCCTGCGCCGCTCCCGGCAACTGGTCAACCAGGCCGGCCAGTTGGAAGAGCTGGCCCACCACATGGAGCAAGGCTGGGAAGCCGAGGTGCGGCTGGTGATCGATGCCGCCTACCCCAACGCCAAACTGATCCGCGCGCTGACCGCCTTCATGCCGCAGAGCCGCGGCTGTCGAGTGCGGTTGCGCGAAGAAGTGCTGTCTGGTGTTGAGGAGGTGCTCAAGGACGGCACAGCGGATCTGGCCATCAGCGGTCTGGATATCACCGGCTATCTTGGCCAGGAATTGGGCACCGTCGAATTCATCGCCGTCGCCCACCCCAACCACTCGCTGCATCAACTGCAACGCAAACTCAGCGTTCAGGATCTGCAAAGCCAAATGCAGGTGGTGGTGCGCGATTCCGGCCAGCGTCAGCCACGCGACAGCGGCTGGCTGGGCGCCGAACAGCGCTGGACGGTCGGCAGTCTGGCCACTTCGGTCGGCTTCGTCAGCAGCGGCCTGGGCTTTGCCTGGCTGCCCCGCCACATGATCCATCGCGAACTGGCCGAAGGTGCACTGAAGCCGCTGCCTCTGGTCCAGGGAAGCATTCGCCGGCCGCTTTTCTACCTCTACACGAACCCCGACAAACCACTCGGCCCGGCCACACAGATTCTCATCGACTTGATCAGGACGTACGATGCACAAGCGCAATCGCCTGTTCAGCCGGTGAGCAATCTCTCGCACGACCGCTGAAGCACCTTTGCACTGGCCTGCATGAACGGGCTAACCCAGGCTTACCCATATCAGGATATAGACCATGAAACGACTCGTACTTGCTGCCTGCTCACTGTTGCTCACCGGCAACCTGCTCGCTGCGGGGAATCCTCACGTATTGCTGAATACCAGCATGGGCGAAATCGAGATCGAACTGGAGGCTGAAAAGGCTCCGGTCAGCGTGAAGAATTTTCTCGAGTATGTCGAAAGCGGCTTCTACGACGGCACTGTTTTTCACCGCGTGATCCCGGGCTTCATGATCCAGGGCGGCGGCTTCAACGAAGGCCTGAGCCAGAAGAAGACCCGCGCCCCCATCAAGAACGAAGCCGACAACGGACTGCACAACGTACGCGGCACGCTGGCCATGGCTCGTACGCAGAACGTCGACTCGGCCACTAGTCAGTTCTTCATCAATCATCGCGACAATGACTTCCTCGACCATGGCAGCCGCGACTTCGGCTATGCGGTGTTCGCCAAAGTGGTGCGCGGCATGGATGTGGTCGACCAGATCGCCCAGGTGCCGACCGGCAACCGCAGCATGATGCAGAACGTGCCGCTGACGCCGGTCAAGATCGTCTCCGCGAAGAAACTCTGACCGTTCGACCTCGGTCGACAGTGTGCACGGCAGCCGCCGTGCACCGGCTTGCTGAACAGGAGACCTGACATGAGTGAACAGAGCCCGCTGAACACCTCGGAAGGGGAAGCAAAACTGCTCCAGGACCTGCTGAGCGCGGAGCGTGCCGGGGCCAAAGTCGCCGGTGAAAGCCTGCAGCAATGCAACGATCCAACCCAGCAAAAATTACTCGAGCAGATCCGCCAGGGCGAGGTCGACAGCTGCCGGCTGGTGCTCAACTGCATGAACCACCTGAACATCGAACCCAATCGCGAGACCGGCGCGTTTTACGGCAAGGCGATGGCTATCGAATCGCTTGATGAGCGCCTGACCTTCGTCGACCGCGGTCAGCAATGGGTGATCCGCAAGCTGCGCGAATACCTGCCCGGCTGCAACGATGAGTTCGTCCGTACCGAGCTGGAAAAAATGCTCAAGATTCACGAGATCAACAGCCAGGCGGCCTGATGCCTGGCTCGTTGGGCAGACCAGTGTCTATCAGCCGCTGGCGCCATCCCAATAGCGCTGCCAGCGCGCCACCATCTCCTTCGGTGCCTCCGCGTAGATTTCCTCGCCCAGCTTGAGCGCGGCGCTCTGCAACTCGCTGCGGCGCTCGGCTACGGCTGTGCCGAGTCGCTCACGCAGTGTGTCGTCACCGAACAACGCTGGTTGAGCCTGCATCAGCTCCGTCATCATCGCCAGGTCGTGGTCATCGCCAAGCAGATCTGCCAGTTCCTTGAGCGAGTCGCTGCGCAGCTGCATCAATTTCGGCCAGCTCGGCGCCAGTAAGCGCGTTTGGTACCAGTGGTCCTTGACCCGCTTGCGCCATTGGTGGAGCTGCTCATCGCTGAGATCGTGCCGGGCCTTGGCCAGCTCAGCACAACCGTCGGCGTAGGTGCGCTTGACGCCGCCAGCCAGCAAGTCGAAGCCCTTAGTTTGGAGTGGCCAGGTGTCGACACAGCTGCGCGCATCCTGCAGCTGATCGATGACCTCGCCGATGCGCGTATCAAGGTCGGTAGCGCCGCTTTCAGCCTGCTTCGCCCGCGCCTGCAGGCGACGTCGGGTCTTTTTGAAATCTGCCTCGGCGAACAGGCTCGGAAATCGCTTTGCCAGGGCATCCCAACTTTCCAGCATGGCCGTCGCATCACGCGACTCGGCCAGGGCGCGGCCCAGATCCCGCAAACGATGGTTTTCACGCTGGAACTCGTCCCCCAGCGGCTTGCGTACCAGACGCAGCAGCGCCCGCAGCTCCTTGAACCGCTTACGCGCCTGATGCACCCCTTCGGCGCGTTCTTCAGGTGCAACGCTCAGCGCCTCAATGGCCTTGTCGATGCCCTGCCGAGCGACTTTTCGCACCTCGGCTGCAGGGTCTTGCGGACGCAGCTTGTAGCCCATGACAACTCCCATTCAGGCCCGCTGCCACGCTCAGGCAGCAGGCATGACGGGCGATTCAACCGTAGCGCTTGCGCGCCTCGATGGCCAGGCCGCTACCGATGCTGCCGAAGCGATTGCCTTCGACATGGCGCGCCCGCGGTAGCAAAGCGGCGACGTTCTGGCGCAGCGCAGGGATCGCGCTGGAACCACCGGTAAAGAAGACCGTGTCGATGTCCTCATGCTTGAGCCCAGCACTCATCAGCAATTGACTGACATTGGCGCGGATTCGTTCGAGCAGGGGGTCGATCGCCGTTTCGAATACAGAACGTGTGAGAGTGGCTTCAAGGCCGGGTTCTATTCGCGCGAAGTCGATCTGGAAGCGTTCATGGTCAGTCAGTTCGATCTTGCCCTGTTCTACCTGCATCGCCAGCCAGTGCCCGGCGCGCTGTTCGATCAGACTGAACAGCCGGTCGATTCCGGTGGGGTCGACGATGTCGTAGCGCATGCTTTGTAGCGCACGCAGCGAAGCTGGCGCATACACCGCGTTGATCGTGTGCCAGGTCGCCAGGTTGAGGTGGGTGCTGGTGGGCATCGGCGCGTCGCTTTTCATCCGGCTGCCGTATCCGAACAGCGGCATCACGCCCTGCAGGCTGAGCTGCTTGTCAAAATCGGTACCGCCGATATGCACGCCCGAGGTGGCGAGGATGTCGTCCTGACGGTCATCGATCTGCCGCCGCTCCGGTGCCAGCCGCACCAGCGAGAAATCCGAGGTACCGCCGCCGATGTCGACGATCAGCACGCGCTCCTCGCGATCGATCCTCGACTCGTAATCGAACGCTGCGGCGATGGGTTCGTATTGAAACGAGACATCCTTGAAACCGATCTTCCGGGCAGCCGCAGCCAGGGTGTCGGCCGCTTCCTTGTCTGCCTGCGGATCGTCGTCGACGAAAAACACCGGACGGCCCAGCACCACCTCATCGAATGAGCGCCCGGCCTGGTCCTCGGCGCGCTGCTTGAGCGTGCTCAGGAACAATCCGAGGATGTCTTTGAACGGCATCGCGCTGCCCAGCACGGTGGTTTCGCTCTTCAGCAATTTTGAGCCCAGCAGGCTCTTGAGCGAGCGCATCAGGCGCCCCTCGTAGCCCTCAAGGTATTCGGACAGGGCCAGCCGACCGTATACCGGACGACGCTCCTCAGCGTTGAAGAACACTACCGAGGGCAGGGTTTGCTGATCGCCTTCCATGGCCAACAGTGGCTCGGCGTCGGGACGCCACCAGCCGACGGTAGAGTTGGAGGTACCGAAGTCGATGCCGCAGGCGCGGGCGGGGGACGGGTTGTGCATGTGCGGTCCGGACTGCCAAAAACGGCCGCGCAGTTTATGCGAGCCGGCCGGCAAATGCAGGCCAATCGTCGGCGACCTCAACCAAGCAGACCACTGCGACAGCCGAGTGCTGTCGCAGTGGCGCGCCGTTAGGCGAGTGCCGGCTCGGCAGCGGCCGCGGAGTCGGTCATGCCGTCCGTCATGCGCTTTGCGTCATGGCAGAAAGTGCGAGAGGCCTGGAACAAGAACACCATGGTCAGAAGAAGCGAGCCGGGGATCAGGTACATCGCACCGTGTAGACCTTCGGCGCGGAAGATTTCGCTCATCTCGCTGGCACCTGCAGCAAGCATTGCCGACTCGGCAAAGTGGTCCGACAGCAGCCCCACCACCACCGTGCCCATGCCGCCACCGAGCAGATACAGACCGGCGAAGAACAGGGCCATGGCCGTGGCCCGCAGACGTGGCTCGACGACGTCCTGAATGGCTGTGTAGACACAGGTGTAGAAGTTGTAGGAGAACAGCCAGCCGATACTGAAGACCGCAACGAACACACCCACGTCGATCCGGCCGGCGAGCAATGCATACCCGGTCAGAACGGTGGCGATGAGCATGCTCACGGCAGCGAAGAGAAGGCGTCCACGGGCGAAGCGCTGATGGATCTTGTCCGCGACCCAACCGCCCAGGGTCAACCCGATCAAGCCGGTCAAGCCGACGATTACCCCAGTGGCTATCGACGCCTCCACCAGCGGCACCGCGTGGTAGCGCATCAGCAGCGGAACCATGAACGCGTTACAGGCGTAGGTGGCGAAATTGAACGCCAGCCCCGCCAGCACCAGCCACCAGAAGGTGCGGATCGCGAACACTTTGCGAATCGGCTGCTCCACAGGCGCCTGCGACACCTTTACCGTTTCCGCCGCCCCACGCTGGGGTTCCTTGACGAAAAAGATGAATAACGCCAGTACCAGCCCAGGCACTGCCGCAATGAAGAACGGTGCGCGCCAGCTACCGAAATACTCCACCATCGAGCCGATGGTGAAAAAGGCCAACAGCAGCCCCAGCGGCAGGCCGAGCATGAAGATGCCCATCGCCCGAGCCCGCTTGTGCGCCGGAAAGAGATCACCGATCAGCGAGTTGGCAGCGGGCGCATAGCTGGCTTCACCGATACCGATGCCCATGCGTACCAGCAGAAAGGTCCAGAAATTCCAGGCCAGGCCGTTGACCGCCGTCAGCCCGCTCCAGACGGTCAGGCCCCAGCCCATGATCTTGCGCCGGGAGCCCATATCGGCCATGCGGCCCAGTGGCACACCGGCGATCGCATAGACGATGGTGAAAGCGGTGCCGATCAGGCCCAACTGGAAGTCGTTGAGATTCCACTCCAGGCGGATCGGCTCGGCGATGATCGCCGGGATGGTGCGATCGAAAAAGTTGAACAGGTTGGCCAGAAACAGCAGAAACAGGACGCGCCAGGCGTTCGCGGCTTGGTTGGATGGCTGCATGACGTCGCTCTCGATTTATTGTTATGCGCCGGTCGCGTGCCGACCGGTTCTCGGAACTGACTCTAGGGTTCTCACAGGCGTCTGTCTGTGACCATCACTTTCGCTGATGCCGGTCGATGCGAGGGTTCAGCGTTGCTGCCAAGCGGTCAGCCAACCAAAACTGGCCGAGGTCACTGGACCGTCTGGTCGGTACTCGGCCGCCAGCCAGCCGGCGTAGCCGACTGCTTGCAAAGCTTGAAGCAACGGCCCGAAAGCCACCGATCCCGTGCCAGGTGCCCCACGGCCAGGACAGTCGGCAAACTGCACATGGCCGATCCGTGCCCCAAGCAGCCGGATACCAGCAACGATGTCCAAGCCTTGGCGTGCCATGTGGTAGAGGTCTAGCTGCGCCTGGCAATTGGGATGATCGACGCATTCGAGCAGCGCTTGCAGATGCGCCGGGGTGTTGATCAGAAAACCCGGCATGTCCAACGGATTGATCGCCTCGCATACCACTCGCACACCCAGCAACGCGAACGCCTCGGCGCTTTTGCGCAGGTTGCCGGCCAGGGTTTCCAGGGCCTGCTCACGCGTCACGCCTTCGGCCAGCCGGCCGGGCAGCACGTTGACGCACATCGGGCGCGCCATCGCCGCGTAGGACAGGCCCTCCTGTAGGGCAGCGTCGAATTCCGCCTGACGCGACGGCACCGATGCCAGCCCGGCACCGCCCTGCATGAAATCACCGGCCGGTAGGTTGATCAGCACCAGCGGCAAACCCGCACGCTCAAGCAGTTCTTTCAAGCGAATCGCTGGAAGCTCATAGGGGAATTGAATTTCCACACCGTCGAACCCGGCCACCCGGGCGGCCATGATGCGCTCGGCCAAGGGCAGTTCGTTGAACAACATGGACAGGTTGGCAGCGATCCTCATTGCTTTTGCTCCCGGAACATCCTGACCAGCGTAGAAGGGTCATTTTCGAGTTCGCCCCCGCTGCCATGCAGGCGCATCAACTGAGCAGCAAGACCGGTCATAGGCGTGGCCCCGCCTGCTTCGCGCGAGAGCTGCACGGCCGTGTCGAGATCCTTGAGCAGGGTGCGAACGCGCCATTTCACCGGTTCGAACACGCTGTCAGCCATCTGCGGAGCGAGAATCTGCAGCGGCTTGGAATCGGCGAAACCACCGGCCAAGGCTGGCGCAATAAGGCTGGCATCAACACCGGAGCGCTCGGCCAACGCCACCACTTCGGCAATGACCAGCGCGTTGCAGGCGACGATCATCTGGTTACAGGCCTTGGTCACCTGACCGGCGCCGACATCGCCCATGTGAGTCAGCCGCTGGCCGAGGTGCGCCAACACGGGTCGAACCCGCTCGATATCCGCGCTGCGCCCGCCGGCCATGATCGCCAGGCTGCCCGTCTCGGCGCCTGCCGTTCCGCCGGACACCGGCGCATCGATCCAGCGCATGCCGCTGCGGGATTCAAGTTCCGCGGCCATGGCGCGCGTGGCGGCTGGCTCCAGACTGGAATGATCGACCAACAATTGGCCCGCTTTTGCTCCTTCGACGATGCCATCCGAGCCATACACCACCTCTCGCACCACCGCAGTATCGGCCAGACAGAGCAGCACGATGTCCGCATCGCGACACAGGTCGGCAGGATTGCCGGCCTGCCTCGCCCCGGCCTCGATCAACGTCGCACATTTTTCGGGGGAACGGTTCCAGACCGTCAGCTGATAGCCGGCCGCGAGGAGTCGTCGACACATCGGCAAGCCCATCAGGCCGATGCCGGCGAAGGCAAGAGAGGGCAATTCAGACATGGGGATGGCTCCTTGAATACCGGGAATGGGATTCTAGCGCCACAATGATGCTGGCAGCCAAACCGGTCAGAACACCTTGCCCTTGTCCCAAAGCCGCACCAGTTCACCGGGGGCCAGCTCTTCTGGGACCTGCAGCAGCAACTCGTTATCTCGGTCGTTTTCCCGGTAGTGGAGCTCGATCTGGTAATAACGACGATCACCCAGCCCTGCGGTGGCACTCGCCAGCGGCAGGCAGCCCTCAAGGACTGAGCAAACCTGTCCCCGCTGCTCCTCATCGCAACTGGCGAAATCTATCTCACGTGGCCGAGAAAGCGCCTGCATCGAGGCGAACCCGCCCTGCCTGGAAAGGCGAACGGTGGCATCCTTACCGAGCGCTGGTAACCGTTTCATAACGTCTCCTCGTTGGGCCTACCGCACCAGAACACCGACGTCTGCCCATGCCTGCCTGACCGCCTGCGCCTCGCTGCTGCCGACACCAAAACGGGTGACTGCGTTTGCGATGGTCAGACTGGCGAACGCCATGAAATCCGCATCCTTGTCCAGTTTCTGATCGCAAAGCGTGTCGTACCAAATGCGCCCGGCCTTGTCCCAGGCGTAGCCGCCGAGGGCTTGAGCGGCGAGATAAAACGCGTGATTGGGAATGCCGGAATTGAGGTGCACGCCGCCGTTGTCATCACGGGTGTCGATGAAATCGCGCATGTGGCCTGGCTGCGGGTCCTTGCCCAGCAGCGGATCGTCGTAGGCGCTGCCGGGATTGGCCATCGAGCGTAGCGCTACGCCATTCACCTTGTCGGTCAGCAGCTCGGCACCGATCAACCAGTCGGCCTGTTGAGCGGTCTGCTGGAGGCTGAACTGTCGCACCAGCACGCCGAACACATCGGATAGTGATTCGTTCAAGGCCCCGGATTGGTTGAGATACACCAGCCCGGCCTCGCTTTCGATGATGCCGTGGGCCAGCTCGTGCGCCACGACATCCAGTGACAGCGTAAAGCGATTGAAGATTTCGCCGTCACCATCGCCGAAGACCATCTGCGCGCCGTTCCAGAAGGCATTCTCGTAGCCAACACCGTAATGCACCGTGCCGATCAGTGGAAAGCCATGATTGTCGATCGAGTCGCGCCCGAACACTTGCCAGAAACAAGCGTGGGCCTTGCCGAGCGCATCGTAGGCCTCGTCGACGGCCGCATCACCGATTGGCGACTGCCCCTCGATTCTGGCCAGTACGCCAGGCAATAGCATCTGTTGTGCCGCATCGTGAATGCTCCGGCGCGGCTCGCCCGGCCGACCTCGCTTAGGCACCACGGTGAAGCTTGGCTGTCGCTTGGGTGGCCCGGGATTAGGCAGCAGAGCACGCACCTGCACCAGCGTTTCCAGCGCCCGCTCGCGCTGCCACTCCGAGCCGTGGGCGATAATCCGGTCGAGTATGTAGGGCGGAATGAAGCTGTGGCGCATGCTTGAATTGTGCATGGGCTCCCCTTCAGTCAGATCGTTTGCGGGCGTCTATTCAGATTAGGCTGCTTCAGGCGCAGCGGTGTCGTGCCGGCTGTTTTCAATGTCTGCTTTGAGCAGGCTAGAGCAAAAGCCGCAGTCGGCAAGTTGCACAGGGGTGCTTCGAATCGGCGGAGAGCAGAGGGGCAGATTAGCCGGTGATTGCGCAGTCGTTGGCGGCAAGATGCGCCTCAGCGGGCGCGCTAACGTTGTTCAGCGCTTCGATTGCCTGGTCGAGCTGCTTGATGCAGAGATCGATAGCCATTTGGCGCAAAACCTCTGGCCATTCGTGATCAGCCACCGGTTCGGTCATGTCTAGGATCTCAGCGTAGCCGACTAGCGTTCCGTGCTTCATCTTCAGGGTTTCGCCAGCTGTAACAACGGTGAGCGGATCTCGCGAGACGATGACTGCGCCCACATCGAGCAATGCGTCGACCTGTTTGCGGAGCGTATGGAGTACACGCTTGTCCCGAGCTGATCTCACATCAAAAAACCGTCATCCATGAAGGCGGCGGATTGTACTAAATGTGACGCACATCACACTAGGATGATCGGACTGCGCCCGGTCAAGCTCGCTCCAGCGCTGAGCAGACAATCGATATGCTGGCGCAATGTATGGTTTTCACGGCGTTCAGAAAGCATAGGGGTCTTCCGGTCCAGCCGGCGATTAGCGCCGGCTGACCCTCAGCATCAGCTCGCCTGGCCTTGCTTGGCCGAGGCGCCGCTTTCCGGATTGTCTTCAAGCCCGGCTTCGATGGCTTCGTCGAGCTGATGGCAACAGAGATCGGCAGCCATCTCGCGCAATGAATCCGGCCATTCCCCGTCGGTGGTCGGCTCAATCAATGCGAGGGATTTGTAATAGCTGATGAGCATACCGTGGTCGACCCGAAGCACCTGTCCGCCATCAAGGAGGACGAGCGGATCCCGCTGAGTAATAACGGCCCCGTGCGCCAGGAGTACGTCGATATGTTTTCGCAGTGCATGAAGCTTCCGCTTTTCTTCCTTGAACTCACCCATGTCGTAACCCTCGACCTTGAAGGCGGCGAAGTCTAATCAACCCTTGATGGCACTTAAATAGCTAAACGCCACCACTCGTTTAGGTTTTTGCATGAACTGAGCATGTGTTGATCGGCGTCATCCACCCGACCGGATAGACAGCGCACCAAGCTCTGCTACACCCGGCGCCCAGCTTTCGTTCCGGCGGACGATTAAGCCATCTCGGCCAGATGCTTGCGTTGTCGCCGCCTTCTACCTCTATAATCCGCGCGCTTTTTCCGCTATTGAACCGGAGAACCACAATGCTGAAGCGCACCCTGGCAGCCATTACCGGCCTTGCCCTATCGTTGTCTATTGCCACCACCCATGCTGCCGACGTCCTTCGCGTATCGGCCATTCCCGACGAAGCCCCGACCGAGCTGATCCGCAAGTTCGAACCACTGGGCGAATACCTCGAGAAAGAATTGGGCATGCCGGTCAAGTTCACCCCGGTTTCCGATTACGCTGCGGTGGTCGAATCCCTCGCGTCCGACCGCCTCGACCTGGCCTGGCTCGGCGGCTTCACCTTCGTCCAGACCCACCTGAAGACCGGCGATGCGATCCCGCTGGTACAGCGGGAACAGGACGAGAAATTCACCAGTAAATTCATCACTGCCGATCCTGAGGTCAAGACCCTACAGGACCTGAAAGGCAAGACCTTTGCGTTTGGCTCCGTGTCTTCGACCTCCGGCAGCTTGATGCCGCGCTACTTCATGATCAAGGACGGCATCGATCCCGAGCAGTTCTTCAAACGCATCGCCTATTCCGGTGCGCACGACGCCACGGCCGCCTGGGTTCAGGCTGGCAAGGCCGACGGTGGCGTACTCAACGCCTCGGTTTGGGACAAGCTGGTCGCGGCTGGCAAGGTCGACACTGACAAGGTGCGGGTGATTTCCACCACGCCGCCCTACTACGACTACAACTGGACAGTACGCGGCAACTTGGAGCCGGCACTGGCCGAGAAGATTAAAAACGCGTTTCTCAACCTCGACCCGAATAACCCGGAGCACAAGAAGATCCTAGATCTTCAGGCTGCTACGCGCTTCATCGAAACGCGCCCGGAAAATTACGAAGGCATCGAGGAAGCTGCGCGCGCCGCTGGCCTGTTGAAGTGAGCCCAGCTAGCCGTAGCACCTCTGCCTCCCGTGTTTCTGAAGCCAGGGTAAGTGGGTGCGTTTGAATGAGCCATGCAACAACGTCTGCTGGCTTGCTCGAGAGTGAAGAGTCCCCGGCCAAATCCGCCTTGCGGCTGGCCGGCGTAAGCTATCGCCATGCCGGTGGACAGATCGCACTGCACGATATCGAGCTGCAGATCGCTCAGGGCGAGCGGGTTGCGCTGATCGGCCCCTCGGGCGCAGGCAAGACCACCTTGCTGCGCCTGCTTGCCACTCATCTAGAACCGGTCACAGGACAACTGGACGTGCTCGGTGACCGCCCCTGGTCGCTTTCAGCAGGTGCCCGGCAGAAGCTGCGCTCACGTATCGGCCTGATTCACCAGGCGCCACCGCTGCCGCCGCGGCAACGGGTGATCACCTCGGTGCTGGCCGGTCGGCTCGGCCAATGGTCACTGGTACGCAGCTTGCTCAGCCTGGTCTATCCGCTGGACAAGGATGGCACTGCGCAGGCGCTGGGCAAGCTGGATCTGGCGGACAAGCTCTATGCGCGTTGCGACCAGCTTTCTGGCGGGCAGCTGCAGCGAGTCGGCATCGCACGCGCGCTTTACCAAAGCCCGGAACTGATCCTGGCAGACGAGCCGGTCTCGGCGATGGATCCCGTGCTCGCTGCCTATTCACTGAATGTGCTCAACCGCGAGGCCATGAGCCGCCAGGCGACGCTACTGGCCAGCCTGCACGCCGTTGAGCTGGCACTGGAGCATTTTCCTCGGGTGATTGGCGTGCGCGATGGCCGCATCCTCTTTGACAAGCCGTCCAGCCAGGTAATGCCGGCCGAACTCGAAGCGCTCTATGCCAATGAGCAACTGGGCAGTGCGGCGGTCGTGCAGGCGATGCCCGGCCAGCCGCTGCAAATTCCTCGATGCTGAACCCGGTCTTCACCCAGCGCGACCCCGCCGCCCGCTCACGCCTGGTGCTGACCCTCGTGGCACTGGCGCTGCTGTGGCCGGGCTTGTCGTTGAGCGAATTGGATATCGGTGTGCTCTTCGATGGCAGCAACGCCGAGATCATGGCCAGTTTCCTGTCCGGATTCTGGCCTCCGGCTCATGATGCCGCGTTCTTGCGCCTGCTCGGGCGCGCAACATTGGAAACGCTCGCCATCGCGACAGCCGGCATGACTTTGGCCCTCGCCGTGGCCATCCCCTGCGCCCTGCTGGCGACCCGCGCCTTGTCGATCTCAGCGGTCAGCCGCGGCGGTCGTCCTCACTGGTGGGCGCAGGCGCTGCGTTGGCCAGCCAGAGGGCTGCTGATTCTGCTACGCAGCGTCCCTGAGATCGTCTGGGCACTGCTCTTCGTCCGCGCTGTCGGCCTCGGGCCTACCGCTGGGGTACTGGCCATTGCCATCACCTATGCCGGCATGCTCGGCAAGGTCTATGCGGAAATTTTCGAGTCGGTCGATCCTTTGCCCACTCGCGCGCTGATTGGCGCTGGCGGTTCGCGTCTGCAGGCCTTCGCCTACGGCGTGCTACCGCAGGCCACCGGCGAAATGCTCTCCTATACCGTCTACCGCTGGGAGTGCGCTATCCGCGCCTCCGTGGTGATGGGCTTCGTCGGTGCGGGTGGTTTGGGCCAGCAGATGGACCTCTCGATCCGCATGTTCGCCGGCGGCGAAGTGACCAGCATGTTGCTGACCTTCCTCGTGCTGGTGCTGCTGGCCGACCTGCTCAGCCAGCAGCTGCGCCGGAGGTACGTCTGAAACCGCTCTCGCGTTACGCCCTGCCGCTGCTGCTGGTTATCGCAGTGCTCGGATCGTTTAGCTATCTGCAGCTCGAAGCCAGCGCGTTGTTCAGCCGCGAAGGCCTCGCGCACATGGGCGAATACGCCACAGGCTTTCTCAGTCCCGACCTGTCGGCGCCGCACTTGCGCGCCATCGGCTACGGCGCGCTGGAAACCCTGGCGATGTCGGCCATCGGCACCTTACTGGCAGCATTGCTTGGCCTACTGCTGGCGCTGCCGGCGGCCGGACGTTTCGGATTGGTTGGCAAAGGCGGGGCGCGGCTGCTGCTCAATGCGCTGAGGGCGATCCCCGAACTGGTCTGGGCCGCATTGATGGTACTGGCTGCCGGGCTTGGGCCGAATGCAGGAACTCTGGCGCTGGCGCTGCATACGGCCGGCGTGCTGGGGCGATTGTTCGCCGAAGCGTTGGAAAACACACCGAGCGCACCAGGCGACGCACTGCGACTGGCTGGCAGTGGGCGCGTCACCGCGTTCTGCTACGGCACCTTACCGGGTTTGTGGCCGCAGCTCATCGCCTACAGCCTTTACCGGTGGGAAAACAACATCCGCATGGCAAGCGTACTCGGCTTCGTTGGCGCCGGCGGCCTCGGCCAGATGCTCTACATGAGCCTCAGCCTGTTCCAAGAGGCGCAAGCATCGACGGTAATCCTGGCCATGTTGCTGATGGTGCTGGCTGTCGATGCATTGAGCGGCTGGGCCCGCCAGCGCTGGGTCCGGGCGTAATCGAGGCGCCCACCAGGCAGACACTCAGAACAGGCGCTGCGACGAAAGCTCCATGATTTCATCCGTGATTTCGTCCTGCCGTACGCGACTGAACTGGGCATGCAACTTGTCCTGGCGACGGCTGATATTGTCCTGAGCGGTGATCATCGCGTGCATCCGCGCTTCATTTTCGGCGGCGCACGACAGCATCAGCGCTTCGCACAGCTCGGCATAGACGTATTCTTCAGCCAACTGCAACACCAGCTGACCGCGTTCGAGATGCGTCCGTGGCACCCCCTCGCTTGACTCGACCGGGAAGCGCGAGTAATCGAACGGCAGCAGTGGACGCGTGACGATCGCCTGTTTTCCGGTCTGCCGGGGCATGCCGTGCACCAGCGAAACGCGAGTCACCCGCTTCGGGTCGAATCGACTGTAGAGCGCCTCGGCGATGCGCCCCGCGAGCGCCTGGGCCTCATCCGGATGGACCGCCATGGGCGCCGACCAGACCGTTTTCAGCCCGCGATCGGCGGCACTGACCTGACCACGCGCCCCCACCACCAGCAAGTCCCCCGGCAAGCGCTGCAGGCCATCGGCCGCGGCGTCGATCAGGCGGTCGTTGAAGGTACCAACAAAGCCCTGTTCGGCACAGAGCACCAGCAACAGATGAGCCTGCGCCCCGTTTTGCGGCGTAGCAGGCCGATCAAGCTCATCGAGAAGCCCAAGCCCTTTACCGATCGCCTCGCCCAGCGTACTGGCGTAGGCCCGAACACCCGTCAAGCGCTGTTGTGCCTCGTGCGAGCGGGCTGCCGCAATCCCGCGCATGGCGCCAATCACGCCGGCCAGCTCATGGGTGGTTTCAAGATGCTGGGCCAACTCCCCGAGGCGACTGCTCACGTCGCGGTACTCGCCAGCTCGCGACACAAGGCCGCGACTTCAGCTATCAGCGTGGCGCGCTGATCATCGTTCAGCTGACCACTGCGCTCGACCTCCTGGGATAACGCAGTAGCCCGCGCATCCAGCCAGGATGGAAGACGCGCGCGCAGGGACTTAAACAGGGCGACCGGCTGAGCATCGAAAACTCCGTCGGACAACGCCGCGAGCAGGGCCACCTGATCAATAAGGCGCAAGGCGGCAAACCGTGGCTGGGCAAACAGCGCCCGGCTGCGCTCGCCGCGCTGTAACTGCGCCTTTACCCGGTTGTCGCTGAGCCCGCCGAACCGGGTGAACAACTCCAGCTCGAGGAACTGGGAGTACTCCAGGCGTACCCGTCCTGCCGCGTCGCGCAGGATCCGTGCCTGCGCCTTGCCGCCGACCCGGCTGACGGACAGCCCGACGTCGACCGCAGGCAGTTGGTTGGCGGCAGCAAGGTGGCTGTCCAGAACGATCTGGCCATCGGTGATGGAGATGAGGTTGGTCGGTATGTAGGCCGACAGGTTGCCCGCCTCGGTCTGCGCAATCGGCAAAGCGGTCAGCGAGCCGCCACCGAGCTCTGCCGACAACTTGGCTGCTCGCTCCAGCAGTCGTGCGTGCAGGTAGAAGATGTCCCCCGGGTAGGCTTCGCGGCCCGGCGCCTCGTGGGTCAGCAAGGCCAACTCGCGATGGGTCGCGGCATGTTTGCTGAGGTCGTCGAGCACGATCAATGCATGCTGGCCGCGGTCGCGAAAGTACTCGGCGATGCTGAAACCGGCGAAGGGGGCGGACCACTGCATGCCGGGCGAGGCGGATGCCGACGCGACCACGAACACGCAACGCTCCGCCGCGCCGTGCTCACGCACGGCCTCGATCACCTGCTGCACTGCGCTGGCGCGCTGGCCAACAGCCACATAGACGCAGATCAGTTCGGTGTGTTTCTGGTTGACGATGGCATCGATGGCCAGCGAGGTTTTGCCCGTGGCGCGGTCGCCGATGATCAGTTCGCGCTGGCCGCGGCCTATCGCAAACAGCGCATCGACGATCAGCACGCCGGTCTCCACCGGTTCGCGCACATGGTCGCGATCAATGATGGCGGGCGCCGGCCGTTCAATGGGCAGCCACTGCCGAGCTTCGATCGGCTCGTCTCGGTCCAGCGGCCGCCCCAGCGGGTCCACCACACGGCCCAGCAGTTCGGGGCCAACCGGCACCTGAAGTACCTCGCCGGTACCATAGACACGCGACCCGGCGGCAATGGTGCCGGCTTCGTCAAGCAACACGACACCGATACGCTCGGCGTCGAGCGTCAGGACGAAACCGAAACCGGCGCCGTCAAAGCGCAGCAATTCATTAAGGCGCGCGCCGGGCAGCCCTGAAACCTGCGCGATACCGTCACCCACCTGTTCGACCCGGCCCACTTCCCCGACCTCGGCGCCGAGCCGGACGCGGTCAAGGACTGCACGGCTTCGTGCGAGCCAGTCGTCAGCGTTGTATTCATGGCTAGGCATGTTCGGCGTCCAGCAGCTGGTCCTTCAAACGGTCCAGATCGGCACGAAAACTGTTGCGCACCACCACCGCACCTCCGGTCAGCTCCAGCCCAGCGACCAGCGAGGCATCGACCAAGACGTCCAGCGTCACCGGCTGGTCCAGTGCGGTGGCAAGCGCCTGTTGGATTTGGGCGACCTCGGCTTCATAAAGTGGGCGCGGCGCATGCAGCTCAAATCGCGGTGCCGACTGGCGAAGACCGTCGCGAAGGTTCTCCGGCAGTCGCGCCAACTCGGCCACCAGCCCTTCGACAAAGCCGCTGACCTGAGCATCCGCCGGCAAGCGCGCCAGCAATTTTCCGGCGATATCGAGCGCCAGCCGCGCGGCATCCGCCTCAACCCGTCGACGTGACGCGCGCTGGTCGTCCTGCAGCGCCTGCATCGCCTTTTCACGACTGTCCGCAGCGCACGCTTGGGCCTCGCGCAACAGTTTGGTGCGCATGGCGTCAGCCTCCTGTTGTACAGCCTCAAGCGCCGCCGCACGCGTCTGCGCCACCTGTTCATTCGCCGCCTGGGCACTGGCATCAAGCGCTTGCGCATTGGCCTTCGCCGCAGCGGCCTGATCGAGCAGCTCGGCTGCCACACGCTGCCGTTCGGCGATGATCTGCGAAATCGGCTTGAACAGGAAACGCGACAGCAGCCACATCAATACCAGGACGTTGATCAGCTGCAGGCCGAGGGTCCACCAATCGAGCTTCATCGGGTCGCCACGCTCACTGAATGAACGGGTTGGCGAACAGCACCAGCACCGCGATGACCAGGCAATAGATGGCCATGGTTTCGATCATCGCCAAGCCGACAAACAACGTTCTCGATAGCGTACCGGCAGATTCTGGCTGACGGGCGATGGCGTCCATGGCCGCCGCCACTGCCCTCCCCTCCGCCAGCGCCGGCCCGATCGCACCGAACGAAACGGCGATTGCCGCGGCGATGATGCTGACGATTTCGATCATGTTGTCCAATGTGCACCTCCAATAAGAATGCAGTTGAGCGGGGCATTTACCGTGCAACGGCAGCGCCGATGAAAACCATTGCCAAGACGCTGAAGATATAGGCCTGAATGGCGCCGGTGAGCAGATCCAATGCCATGAACGGAATCGGCACCAGCAGACCGGCCAACGACAAGGCGATGCCAACAACGAACACGCCACTCATGATGTTGCCGAACAGCCTCACGATCAGCGAAAAGGTACGTGTCAGCTGCTCGATGATATTCAGCGGAATCATTACCCAGCTCGGTTCGGCAAAGGTGCGCAGGTAGCCGCCCATGCCCTTGACTGCGATACCGTAGCCAATGCTGGCTGCCAGCACGACCAGTGCCAGGGCTGTGTCCGTCTCCAGCACTGCGGTGGGTGGGTCGACGCCGGGTATCAGCGATGACCAGTTGGCGGCCAGGATGAAGATGAACAGGCTGCCAATCAGCGCCCGGTATCGCTCCGGACTGCTCTGCATGGTGTCGCGAATCTGCCCGTCGAGGGTCTCGACCAGCAACTCAAGCAGGCTCTGCATCGCAGTGGGGCGAAGAGACAGGCGCTTGGTCAGCAGCCAGCTGCCGGTGGCCAGCAACAACATCAGCAGCCAGGTCACCGCCACAGCCATGCTGACCCGCATCGGCCCGAGCTCGAACAGCAGTGCACTCTCCAGCGGGGATGACGGACTCATGGACGCTTACTCCAAGACAGATGCAGTGCCCGCTGCCGGGCCAGCACCACCCCGACGCCACCGGCGACCACCGCCCATGCGCCGAGGCGCGCCAGAACGACCAGCACTGCCACCGTGGCGGCCAGGCGCGTCAGCTGCAGCAACAGCGCAACTCCGGCGCGCCCCGAGAGAAACAGGCGCACGTTCAGCTCCAGCAGGCGGAAGTGCACAGCACCGGCCAAGGCGCCGCCCAGCAGACCACAGCCGATGTGCCAGAGCACTGTGAAAAGCGGCAAGCCGGTCATTGGCGGTGCATCCAGCGCCAGGCGGACCATAAACCAAGCGCCGCGCCCAAGCAGAGCAGTGCTGCAGCAAAGGTCACGCCAGTGCCCAACAGGCGGTCGAGCCAGCGACCGATGAACAGCCCCAACAACAGCGGAAGCACGATGGCCCAACCCAGCACGCCAATCTGACCCAGGCGCCTTGCCAGGGATGGTTCCGGATCCCGCTCGGCCTGCTCGGCGCGCTCAAGTGCCCGCCGAGCCGCTTCGCGCAAATCCTCACGCTGGTCTTTCATGCTGTTCTCCCAGGGGATCGAAGGCTGGCTCGATGCCCTGTGTCGGGCGCAGATAGCGCACCAGCTGCCGCACCGCCTGGGTGTGCAAGCGGACGTGCTCCACGCGCGCCTGGCGCCCGCTCTCGACCTGCGTTTGCTGCGCCCGGTGCACGCCCGCTTCAAGCTTTTCGAGCCGAGTGTCGACGATGCCGTCTCGACAGGCGACACGCAGGACCTGCCGACAGAGACTGAGCACGCCACCCTGGACGGCGCAGAACCCCTGCTCGCCACTGACACGCTGCCAACGCAGCACAGTCGGCTGCAGCACGGTAAGAAAGTCCTCGTGGCCGGCCAGCAGACCAAAGCATCCACTGGCATCCTCGCCGCGAAACGAGACCACGTCATCCAGCTCCAGCAGCAGCTGCTGTGGCGTGCTGATCTGCAGACGCAAACAACGGGTCACGGTTTGCTCCCCGCGCCAAGACGCTTTTCCTTGGCCCTGGCCTGCTCCAAGGTCCCGACCATATAAAGCGAACTCTCCTGCCAATGGTCGCACTCACCGGCCAGGATCGCCCGACACCCCGATAACGTATCGTCCAGGCTGACCGAGCAGCCAGGCATGCCGGTAAAGGCTTCGGTCACGGCAAAGGGTTGCGTCAGGAAGCGCTGCAGGCGCCGCGCCCGGCTGACGATTAGCCGGTCATCTACACCCAACTCCTCGACGCCAAGCAGCGAAATTACGTCCTGCAGGCTGCGATAGTGCTCGATGCTGCGGCGTACCTCGATCGCGGTATCGACGTGCGCCTGACCGACGACGAGCGGATCGAGCATGATCGAAGACGAGGCGATTGGGTCCACGGCGGGGTACATGCCCTGGGCGGCCATGCTGCGCGAGAGAACGACCATGCTATCCATGTGCGCCGCCAGCGCGGTCACGGCGGGATCGGTGAAATCATCGGCAGGCACATACACCGCTTCGATGGCCGTCACCGCCACCCCGTTCACCGACACGATGCGCTCCTGCAGCGCCGCCACCTCATCGGCCAGGGTTGGTTGATAACCCACCCGCGACGGCAGACGCCCGAGCAACCCTGACACCTCGGCGCCGGCCTGCACGAAGCGAAACACATTGTCCATCAGCAGCAGAACGTTCTGCTGGCGCTCGTCGCGGAAGTATTCGGCGATGCTCAGCGCCGTCAGCGGAACACGCCAGCGCGCACCGGG
This sequence comes from Stutzerimonas chloritidismutans, assembly GCF_038562055.1. GTDB lineage: Bacteria > Pseudomonadota > Gammaproteobacteria > Pseudomonadales > Pseudomonadaceae > Stutzerimonas > Stutzerimonas chloritidismutans_A. The sequence goes on from NZ_JBCFXD010000004.1 coordinate 272,069, forward strand.
TGGTTCGCTCATCTGCCCGTAAACCAACACCGTCTGGTCAAGCACCCCGGAATCGCGCATGTCCTGTAGCAGCTCGTGGCCTTCTCGGGAGCGTTCGCCGACGCCAGCGAATACCGAAATGCCCTGGTAGCGCTCCGCCATAGCATGGATCAGCTCCATCACCAGAACAGTCTTGCCGACGCCGGCGCCGCCGAACATCGCCGCTTTGCCCCCCTGTACCAGTGGTGTCAGCAGGTCGATGACCTTGATGCCGGTGGCAAACAGTTCGCGGCCGACGCTTTGGGCTGCGAGCGGAGGCGGCGTGCGCAGGATTGGCCGACGGGGGATATCGTCCGGCAGAGCTTCTCCCTTGTCACCGGGCCGCCCGCTGACGTCAAGCAAGCGCCCCAATACGGCTTCACCCACCGGCACACTGAGCGGACCACCGCGCGACAGGACCCTGCCACCTCGCGGCAGCCCGGCGGTAGCGCCCAGAGCAATGCAGCGTACCGTGCGCTCGCTGAGGTGCGCCTGCACCTCGACCAACAGGGGCTCAGCGTCGTCCCGCATGACATCGAGCGCGTCGCCAATCGCGGGCAAGCCCGTGGTGAACACCACGTCGACGACCGCTCCGCGCACTGTGCTGATCCGACCCTCGAACGACGCCGTCACATCGGTATCTCCGCTGCCATGCCTGTAACGGATGATTGCCAAGCCCGCGGGCAACCGCAACCACTCTACGCGCTGAGTGCCTGCCCCACCTGCCTGCCCATTGGCTTTCCGGCGCCCTGTTTCGGTGCAGAGCGATGGATCAGTGTCGGGACGGTCGCACGGTTCGCTCCTGAACCAGCACCCACGGCGCTACCACCACGGCCCATAACTGAGGATCGCGAGCCAGCCAGTCACGTGCCTGGCTTTCATCCAGCTTACCTAGCCGGCCATTCGCCAGCCACTTGGCTACCTTGTCGCGGTCGTCCTGAGTGACGGCCTGCGCCGCTTCGATCAGATCGGCCTCGCCGGCGACTCGCAGGAGCGCGCCACGCGCGAAGAACGGCTCGAGTTCCTGCGAGGTAATCGAAGCGGTTTCGCCCAGTAGCTTGGCATAGAGAGTGCTTGAATCTTCGCTCATGAGACCCGCCCGTTGCCTTAAAGGGCGCAATGATAGCGCTCGGGTAAATCTCATCAACCGGATGGAAATCCTGACTGTGCAAACAGGTGCTGACGCTTCTACACTGTGCCGGTACAGTTGCCGTACCGTTTGGGGACGTTAAGCCCTTAACGACACTGCAGCCCGCAGGATCCAAACAATAATGATGCAAGTGGAGCACATATGAAGACCAAGCAGCGTCTTTCGAAACTATTCATGGCTATCGCTTTGACGGGTGCAGCGAGCTACACGCTGGCCGCCGACAACATCAAGATCGGCCTGGCCGGTCCGGTTACCGGGGCCGTCGCGCAGTACGGGGACATGCAGTTCATCGGTGCCCAGATGGCCATCGAGCAGATCAACAAGGAAGGGGGCGTCAACGGTCAGCAGCTTGAAGGTATCGTTTATGACGACGCATGCGACCCCAAACAGGCGGTAGCGGTTGCCAACAAGATTGTTAACGACGAGATCAGCTTCGTTGTAGGTCACCTCTGCTCCAGCTCCACCCAGCCGGCGTCCGATATTTACGAGGACGAAGGCATTCTGATGATTACCGCAGCGTCGACCAGCCCGGACATCACCTCTCGTGGCTATGAGCTGATCTTCCGCACCATCGGTCTGGACAGCCTGCAGGGCCCGACCGCCGGTAACTTCATCGCCGATACCGTCAAGCCGAAGAATGTGGCAGTCATCCATGACAAGCAGCAGTACGGCGAAGGGATCGCGACCGCAGTCAAGGAAACCCTGGAGAAAAAAGGCGTCAAGGTTGGCCTGTTCGAAGGCATCAACGCAGGCGACAAGGACTTCTCCTCGATGATTTCCAAGCTCAAGCAGGAGAACGTCGATTTCGTCTACTACGGCGGCTATCACCCGGAACTGGGCCTGCTGCTGCGTCAAGCCAAGGAGAAAGGCCTGAATGTTCGCTTCATGGGCCCAGAAGGCGTAGGCAACAAGGAAATTTCCGCCATTGCCGGCCCAGCTTCCGAAGGCCTGCTGGTCACCCTGCCGAAGTCGTTCGATCAGGATCCGCGCAACCAGAAGCTGGTCGACGCATTCAAGGCGAAGCAGCAGGACCCGAGTGGCCCGTTCGTGTTCCCGGCCTACGCCGCTGTTCAAGTCATTGCCGAGGGTATCGAGAAAGCCGGCAGCACCGACACCGCCAAGGTGGCCGAAGCCCTGCGCAGCAATACCTTCGACACGCCGACCGGCAACCTCTCCTTCGACGAGAAGGGTGACCTGAAAGACTTCAACTTTGTGGTTTACGAATGGCACCAGGACGGCACCAAGACCGAAGCCAAGTGAACCTATAACCAACCGACCCAGAGCCCACGGCATCCGCCGTGGGCTTTGTTTTAGCTGATCGGAGCCAACCCGGCCACAAGCACGGGACGCCCAGCAACACTTTCAACCAAGCGAGTGGCCTGTAGAACTGGCCCGCCTCGACGGGTAGGTGCGTGATCCGCACCGAGCCCACGGCGCTGCATTCTCCCTGCAGCGTTTCGAAGCAGGTCCGCATTGGCGGCGAGCACGGCTGCGGGTGTTCAGGAGAACGTAATGCCTGAGCTTTACCACTACTTCCAACAGCTGATCAACGGCCTGACCGTTGGCAGCACCTATGCCTTGATAGCCATCGGTTACACGATGGTCTACGGCATCATCGGCATGATCAACTTCGCCCACGGCGAGGTGTACATGATCGGGTCGTATGTCACCTTTATCGCCATCGTCGGGCTGACCATGATGGGGCTTGATTCGCTGCCGATCCTTATGATCGGCGCGTTCGCAGCCGCCATGATCGTCACCAGCGCCTATGGTTACAGCATCGAGCGGGTCGCCTATCGACCGCTACGCGGCAGCAACCGACTGATCCCGTTGATCTCCGCGATCGGCATGTCGATCTTCCTGCAGAACGTCGTCCTGCTTTCCCAGGACTCCAAGGACAAGGCGATTCCCAACCTGATGCCTGGCAACTTCATCTTTGGTGAAAGCGCCATGAACGGGGTGGTGATTTCCTACATGCAGGTGTTGATCTTTGTCGTCACCATCATTGCCATGATGGGTCTGACGCTGTTCATCTCCCGCTCTCGCCTGGGCCGCGCCTGCCGTGCCTGCGCCGAAGATCTGAAGATGGCCAACCTGCTCGGCATCAACACCAACAGCATCATCGCCCTGACTTTCGTCATCGGCGCTGCGCTGGCGGCCGTTGCTGCCGTGTTGATCAGCATGCAATACGGCGTGATCAACCCGCACATCGGCTTCCTGGCCGGGATCAAGGCGTTTACCGCTGCGGTTCTTGGCGGCATTGGCAGCATCCCGGGCGCCATGCTCGGCGGCCTGGTATTGGGTGTCGCTGAAGCGTTCGGCGCCGATATTTTCGGTGATCAATACAAGGATGTGGTCGCGTTCAGCCTGCTGGTACTGGTGCTGCTGTTCCGTCCGACCGGCATTCTCGGCCGTCCGGAGGTTGAAAAGGTATGACTCGCAATCTGCGCACCGCCTTTTTCAGCGCATTGCTGGTATTCGCTGTAGCGGTACCGGTCTTCGGCCTGAAACTCACCACCGTCGGCATCCGCCTCGAAGTCCATGGCAGCGACGCGACGACATTCTGGATCATCGCGGCCTGCGCCGTGGCCATGTTCGTCTGGCAGCTGTTCCGTCACCATGCGGCGGCCGGCTGGGCGGCGACCCCTAACCTGCCGAGAGTACCGGCCGGTGCGGGCAACTTTTTGACCCTGCCCTCGACCCAGCGCTACATCATCATCGGCCTGATTCTCCTGGCGCTGGTGTGGCCATTCTTCGGGTCGCGCGGCGCGGTGGATATCGCCACGCTGATCCTGATCTACGTAATGCTCGGCCTTGGCCTGAACATCGTGGTCGGTCTGGCTGGCTTGTTGGATCTTGGCTACGTCGGTTTCTATGCCGTTGGCGCTTACACCTATGCCCTGCTCTCGCATTACTACGGGATCGGATTCTGGGTCGCATTGCCAATTGCCGGCGCCATGGCTGCGCTGTTCGGTTTTCTGCTGGGCTTCCCGGTGCTGCGTCTGCGCGGGGATTACCTGGCGATCGTAACCTTGGGCTTCGGTGAGATCATCCGCCTGTTGCTGCGCAACATGACCGATCTCACCGGTGGCCCGAACGGTATCAGCGGCATCGAGAAACCGACACTGTTCGGCCTCTCGTTCGACCGTCGTGCCGCAGAGGGCATGCAGACGTTCCACGAGTTCTTCGGCTTTGAATACCAGTCGATCAACAAAGTGATTTTCCTCTATCTGATTGCCGTGCTGCTGGTATTGCTGACCCTGTTCGTCATCAATCGCCTGCTGCGCATGCCAATCGGCCGCGCCTGGGAAGCCTTGCGTGAAGACGAGATCGCCTGCCGCGCGTTGGGCATGAACCCCACCGTGATCAAGCTTTCAGCCTTCACCTTGGGTGCGACCTTTGCCGGTTTCGCCGGCAGCTTTTTCGCGGCGCGCCAGGGCTTGGTATCCCCGGAATCGTTCACCTTTATCGAATCGGCCATCATCCTCGCCATCGTCGTGCTGGGCGGCATGGGCTCACAGTTGGGGGTGATTCTTGCCGCCATTGTGATGATCCTGCTGCCTGAACTGATGCGTGAGTTCAGCGAGTACCGCATGCTGATGTTCGGCGCCTTGATGGTGCTGATGATGATCTGGCGTCCGCAGGGCCTACTGCCCATGCAACGCCCCCACATGGAGCTGAAGCGATGAGCCGCCCGATTCTCGAAGTAAGCGGCCTGACCATGCGCTTCGGCGGCCTTTTGGCTGTCAACGGGGTTGGCCTGACCGTACATGACAAACAAGTGGTTTCGATGATCGGCCCCAACGGCGCTGGCAAGACCACGGTATTCAACTGCCTGACCGGCTTCTACCAGCCCACCGACGGCAAGATCCTGCTCGACGGCGAAGCGATCCAGGGTTTGCCCGGCCACAAGATCGCCCGTAAGGGCGTGGTACGGACCTTTCAGAACGTTCGCCTGTTCAAGGATATGACCGCCATCGAAAACCTGTTGGTCGCCCAACACCGGCACCTCAACACGGGCTTTCTGTCCGGCCTGTTGAAGACCAAGGCGTTTCGTAAGAGTGAGCGCGAGGCGATGGATTTCGCCGCGCACTGGCTCGATCAGGTCAACCTGACCGACATTGCCAACCGCCCAGCCGGAACCCTTGCCTACGGCCAGCAGCGGCGTCTGGAGATCGCGCGTTGCATGATGACGCGTCCGCGCATCCTCATGCTCGACGAGCCGGCCGCCGGTCTGAACCCGAAGGAAACCGAAGACCTCAAAGCGCTGATCGGCATGCTGCGTGACCAGCACAACGTGACGGTTCTGCTCATCGAGCATGACATGAAGCTGGTCATGAGCATCTCCGACCATATCGTGGTAATCAACCAGGGCTGTCCGCTGGCGGACGGCACGCCGGAGCAGATTCGTGACAATCCGGACGTGATCAAAGCCTATCTGGGAGAGGCGTAACCATGCTGTATTTCGAAAACGTCTCGACCTTTTACGGCAAGATCCAGGCGCTGCATAACGTCAATGTCGAGGTCCGCAAGGGTGAGATCGTGACCCTGATCGGTGCCAACGGCGCGGGCAAATCGACCCTGCTGATGACGCTTTGCGGTACGCCCATGGCATCCGAAGGCAGCATCCGCTTCGAGGGCGAGGAACTGGTCGGCAAGCAGACCTTCGACATCATGCGCAAGGACATTGCCGTGGTGCCTGAAGGGCGCCGCATTTTTGCTCGTCTGACGGTCGAGGAAAATCTGGCCATGGGCGGGTTCTTCACCAACAAGGCGGATTTCCAGGAGCAGCTGGACAAGGTGTTGTTGCTGTTCCCGCGACTGAAGGAGCGTTTCCAGCAGCGTGGCGGCACCATGTCCGGCGGTGAACAACAGATGCTCGCCATTGCCCGTGCATTGATGAGCAAGCCCAAGTTGTTGCTGCTCGACGAGCCGTCGTTGGGATTGGCGCCAATCATCATTCAGCAGATCTTCGACATCATCGAACAGCTGCGCGAGGATGGCGTAACCATCTTCCTGGTCGAACAAAACGCCAATCAGGCGCTCAAGTTGGCCGACCGGGCCTACGTGCTGGAGAACGGTCACATCGTCATGCAGGGAAGCGGTGAAGAGCTGCTGGTCAACCCCAAGGTTCGCGACGCCTACCTGGGCGGCTGAATCGAGGCAAGCGAAGGAGCCGGGCATTTGCCCGGCTTTTTCATGCCCACACGCAGGGGATGACAAACGAGGACCGGGCCTTTATCGTGCTCTGCGTTCCGTGTTTCCCGACACCCATCTGGGCGTCCCGACGAGACCCCTGGATCAGCAGACAGGGCATAACTGAGCTGGCTCATTTCTGAACTCAACTCAGGAGAAGCCGGCCATGCCTGCCAGCCGTATCTGGATCAAGAACCCCCTCGCCCTCTACACCGCCAACGATCAGAAAGCCCCCGGCGGGCTGGTGATCGAGCATGGCGTGATTGTTGAATTGCTCGACGCCGGGCAATCGCCCTCGACGCCTGTCGACAGCACCTTCGATGCCCGTGAACACGTTGTGTTGCCAGGGCTGATCAACACGCACCACCACTTCTATCAGACCCTCACGCGAGCCTGGGGCCCGGTGGTCAATCAACCGCTATTTCCATGGCTGAAGACCCTGTACCCGGTCTGGGCACGCCTGACGCCGGATCGTCTGGCGCTCGCCAGCAAGGTCGCGCTGGCCGAACTGCTGCTGTCCGGCTGTACCACCGCAGCGGACCACCACTATCTGTTCCCGGATGGCCTGGAGAACGCCATCGATGTGCAGATCGACGTCGTTCGCGAACTGGGCATGCGCGCCATGCTGACCCGCGGTTCCATGAGCCTGGGTGAAGCCGATGGCGGGCTTCCGCCGCAGCACACCGTGCAAACGGCCGAAGCCATCCTCGCGGACAGCGAACGGCTGATCGGCCGCTATCACGAGCGCGGCGCAGGCGCGCAAATCCAGATCGGCCTCGCGCCCTGCTCGCCGTTTTCGGTTACCCCGGAAATCATGCGCGCCAGCGCCGCACTGGCTGAACACCACGACGTGCGCCTGCACACTCACTTGGCTGAAACCCTGGACGAAGAAGAGTTCTGCCTGCAGCGCTTCGGCCTGCGCACCGTGGATTATCTGGATAGCGTTGGCTGGCTGTCCGATCGCACCTGGCTGGCACACGGGATTCACTTCAACGACGAGGAAATCGCCCGCCTCGGTGCCGCGGGCACCGGCATTTGCCATTGCCCATGCTCCAACATGCGACTGGCTTCCGGCATTTGCCCAACCGTGGCGCTGGAAGCGGCAGGCGCGCCCATCGGGCTTGGCGTGGACGGTTCGGCCTCCAACGACGCCTCGAACATGATCCTTGAAGCCAGGCAGGCGCTATACATCCAGCGCCTGCGCTACGGTGCAGAAGAGATCACACCTGAGCGGGCCCTGGGTTGGGCCACGCGTGGTTCGGCACGGCTGCTGGGGCGGCACGACGTGGGTGAATTGGCGGTGGGCAAGCAGGCCGATCTGGCCCTGTTCAAGCTCGACGAGCTGCGTTTCTCCGGCAGCCACGACCCGATCTCCGCGTTGTTGCTGTGCGGCGCTGACCGGGCCGACCGGGTGATGGTGGGTGGCCAGTGGCGTGTGGTCGACGGGCAGATCGAAGGCCTCGACGTGGCCGGACTGATCGCCAACCACAGCCAGGCAGCGCGCGAGCTGATCGCGGGCTAGCGTCCGACACCGAGGTTTCGCTCAAGGGTGGCGTATGGTCGGCGGTCTAAGACGTTCGCCAGCGGCAGGACTGAACACCAGGCTTCTCAGCCCTGCAATACGCCGCTCTTGAGCGAATATACGCCAGCCAAAAGCCATCTACCGGGTCAGGTGTAGCGGCCAGTGTGGCCAGCCGCGCTAGGCATGCGGCGCAGGGCGCAGCGCGTCGGCCATGCATTGCAGAGCCTCACGCGGCCCGCCGCAAATCAGCGTAGCGGGCACAGCCAGCATGAGGTTCACGGGCAGGTCGAATGCTTCCAGTTGCAGCCCGTCGCAATCGAGACCGGGCACGCCACAAAGCTGAGGATGCTGACGCTCTAGGCGCTCGGCATAACTGCCCTCCCCCTCCAGATAGCCATAGGTCGGCTTACCCTTGGCCGCGGCGTAACCGACCTCAAAACTGGTGCCGCTGTCTGGCTCGCCACCGCGAAAGAAGTTCAGATCGGCAAGCACCGCATCAGCCTGGTCGAGCAATTCCAGATTGGCCCGGTAGATCCAGGCCGCCTGCTCATGCAGCGCCTCAATCGCGTTTGGCACCTGCTTATCCAGCGGGTACAAGCCGATGAAGCCAAACTCGGCACACAAGGCTTTGAGCTGTTCACCCTGTTCGAGGGCGTCAGGGCGAAAAACACCGGGGCCAGCGAGGTAGATGCGCAACGTCATTGAGGTTCCATCCTGGTGAGCGGGGTCACAGCCCGATCAGCGAAAGCATAATGAAGGTGGCGAAGAGCACGAAGTGAGTCATGCCCTCAATCGCATTGGTTTCGCCGTCGTTCAGGTTGATAGCCGCGACGATGATGGTGATCAGCACCATGGTTGTCTGCACTGGCGTCATCGCCATCTGGAATGGCTGGCCACTATACAGCGCCAAGGCCTCCATGATCGGGACCGTCAGAATCACCGTGGACAGCGAGGCGCCAAGCGCAATGTTGACCACGGCCTGCATACGGTTGGCCAAGGCGGCGCGCAAGGCGGTCAGAATTTCCGGCGCGGCCGCGATGGCGGCCACCAACAGAGCAGCGAGAATCGGCGGGGCGCCAGTACCGGCCAGGCTCACCTTCATGGTCTGCGACATCACCTCGGCCAGCGCGCCTATGATCACCACCCCCACGCCCAGCATGGCGATTGATGCTCCAACGCTGCCGCTCGCCACTGCACTGGCCGAATGCTCGTTGCGCCGCCGCTTTTCCGGGTAGCTATAGCTGAAGAAGTAACTGTGTGCACCCACCTGCATCCGCAGAAACACAGCGTACAGCAGCAGCATCGCGCCAATGGTAAAGGCCGAGTACAGACGCCAGTCTTCCTGCGGAATGAACTCAGGAACGACCATCGAGACGCCCATCGCGGTGAGGATCATCACGCTGTAGGTCCGCGCGGAATCGTCGTTGTAGGGTTGCTCGCCGTGCCGCAGCCCGCCCATCAGCGCAGCCAGCCCGAGAATGCCATTGAGGTCGAGCATTACCGCTGCGTAGATGGTGTCACGCACCAGGGTCGGTGATGGCTCGTGCGACATCATGATGCCGAGGATGACGACCTCCACCAGCACGGCCGAAAGCGTGAGAATCATGGTGCCGTAGGGGTCGCCGACCTTTTCGGCAAGCACTTCGGCATGGTGAGCGACGCGTACCGAGGCCAACACGATGACCAGTACAAGCACCGCCGTGCTGATCATCGCAACGGACCGACCGCCGTGCAGAAGACTCTCTTCGAACACGTACGCGAGCAGCGCGACCAGCAGCGCGACGATGAGATAGGTCTCGTCTTTGAATCTCTGCAACATTTTGTAATTCCATTGGGGCCTGAAGCTCCGACGCACCAAGCCCTGGCAAATATCCCCACCCATGCGCCTTACCGGATCGGCGGCGACCAATACAGCTTATAAAAGGCGGCCAGATACTCAGGCAGCCTCGGTAGTTGTCCCTTTGGTCAGCTTTTTGCATTCAATTTGGTGATGGTTGAACCTGAAGGCGTATGCGGCGTTAGGGTGGGGCCGTCGCAGCAGCCCATCGCATAGCTCTCCCAGCTGCGCCGGAATCCCACGCCTGTCGTCGCAATCAGCAGGAGCAGCCAGCCTGAGCCACACTCTAGGCATGCTCGGCCCGCCTTTGTGGCGGCAATCGGGGTCAGTCAGCAGCGGTCCATCGGACGTATTGACTTTTGAGTCAGTAATTTCTTGACCGAAAAGTCAGATAACGCTAATTTCCACCGCCAGAGCCCAGAACAAAAACGCCCCGGAGGCCCGCCTTGATCCAGTTTCTTCTCAATCGAGAACTGCGCCGTGAGCAGACACTCGATCCGAATACCACCGTGTTGGAATACTTGCGCGAATACCGCGGTAAGTCCGGCACCAAAGAAGGCTGCGCTTCCGGAGACTGCGGTGCCTGCACCGTTGCGGTTGGCGAGCTGGACGGTGACCGCCTGCGCTACCGCACACTCAACTCCTGCCTGACCTTCGTCTCCGCGCTGCACGGCAAGCAGCTGATCACCGTCGAAGACCTAAAGCATCAGGGGCAGCTGCACAGCGTCCAACAAGCCATGGTCGACTGCCACGGTTCGCAATGCGGTTTCTGCACGCCAGGCTTCGTCATGAGCCTGTTCGCCCTGCAGAAATCAGCGGACGGTTTCGACAAAGCCGACACCCATGAAGCGCTGGCCGGCAACCTCTGCCGCTGCACCGGCTACCGTCCGATTCTGGAGGCCGCCGAGCAAGCCTGCTGCGGCAAGCAGCCGGACCAGTTCGATGCGCGCGAGGCCGAGACCATCGCCCAGCTAAAAGCCATCGAACCCCGCGAAACCGCCGAACTGAACAGCGGCGACAAGCGCTGCCTGTCGCCACTGACCGTGGGTGATCTGGCGGACATCTACAGCGCCAACCCGGACGCCCGCCTGCTCGCGGGTGGCACCGACCTCGCCCTTGAAGTCACCCAGTTCCACCGCGAGCTGCCGGTGATGATTTACGTCGGCCACATCGCCGAGATGAAGAAAGTCGAGGTCACCGACAAGGGCATCGAGATCGGCGCAGCCACACCGCTGACCGATTGCTATGAAGTGCTGGCAGAGGAATACCCGGACTTCGGCGAGCTGCTGCACCGCTTCGCCTCCTTGCAGATCCGCAACCAGGGCACGCTGGGCGGCAACATCGGTAACGCCTCGCCCATCGGCGATTCGCCGCCCCTGCTGATCGCATTGGGTGCGCAAGTAGTGCTGCGCAAAGGCAACAACAGCCGCACCCTGCTGCTGCAGGATTACTTCATCGACTACAAGGTCACCGCTCGCGAGCAAGGTGAATTCATCGAGAAGATCATCGTCCCGCGCGCCCAGCCGAATCGGGTGTTCCGCGCCTACAAGGTCTCTAAGCGTCTGGACGACGACATCTCCGCCGTCTGCGCCGCGTTTGATCTAAAGCTCGAGAACGGAATCATCGAAGATGCCCGCATTGCCTTCGGCGGTATGGCGGCCATCCCGAAACGCGCTGTTGCGTGTGAACGCGCACTGATCGGCGCGCCGTTCACCGCCGAGACCATCGAGCGGGCCTGTGAAGCGCTGGAACAGGACTTCACGCCACTGACCGACTTCCGCGCTAGCCGCGAATACCGCCTGCTGGTCGCACAGAACCTGTTGCGCAAATGCTTCCACGAACAACAAGCGCCGGCGTACGAGACGAGGGTCACTTCCTATGCATAAGCCAACCAAAACCCAGGAAGAAATCGCCGCCCTGTTCAAGCAGGATCTGGTCACCGGCGTCGGCCGCAGCGTCAAGCATGACAGCGCGCCCAAGCATGTCACTGGCGAGGCGGTGTATGTCGACGACCGCCTGGAATTCCCCAATCAGCTGCACGTTTATGCCCGCATGAGCGACCGTGCCCATGCCCGCATCGTGCGCATCGACACGGCCCCTTGCTACCAGGTGCCAGGCGTCGCCATCGCCATTACGGCCCAGGACGTTCCGGGTCAGCTGGACATTGGCGCCGTCATGCCTGGTGACCCGTTGTTGGCCGACGGCAAGGTCGAATATGTCGGCCAGCCGGTGATCGCCGTCGCCGCCGACAGCCTGGAAACCGCGCGCAAAGCGGCCATGGCCGCGATCATCGAATACGAAGATCTGGAGCCGGTGATCGACGTGGTCGATGCCTTGCGCAAGAAGCACTTCGTGCTCGACAGCCACACCCACAAGCGTGGCGATTCGACCAGCGCACTGGCCAGTGCACCGCGTCGCCTGCAGGGCAACTTGCACATCGGCGGGCAGGAACATTTCTACCTGGAGACTCAGGTCTCTTCGGTGATGCCCACTGAGGACGGCGGCATGATCGTCTACACCTCGACGCAGAACCCCACCGAGGTGCAGAAGCTGGTGTCCGAGGTGCTCGGCGTCTCGATGAACAAGATCGTCATCGACATGCGGCGCATGGGCGGCGGCTTCGGCGGCAAGGAAACCCAGGCCGCCGGCCCGGCGTGCATGTGCGCCGTGATCGCGCACCTTACTGGCCGGCCGACCAAGATGCGTCTGCCCCGCATGGAAGACATGACCATGACCGGCAAGCGCCACCCTTTCTATGTCGAGTACGACGTCGGCTTCGATGACGAAGGCCTGCTGCACGGCATCGAGATCGACCTGGCCGGCAACTGCGGCTACTCACCGGACCTATCCGGCTCGATTGTCGACCGGGCCATGTTTCACTCGGACAATGCCTATTACCTGGGCGACGCCACCATCAATGGCCATCGCTGCAAGACCAACCTGGCATCGAACACCGCGTACCGCGGCTTCGGCGGTCCGCAAGGCATGGTCGCCATCGAGGAGATCATGGACACCGTCGCGCGCGAGCTCGGCAAGGACCCGCTGGACGTGCGCAAGCGCAACTACTACGGCAAGACCGAGCGCAACGTCACGCCCTATTACCAGACCGTCGAGCACAACATGCTCGAGGAGATGACCGCCGAACTGGAGGGCAGCAGCGAGTACGCCAAACGCCGCGAAGAAATCCGCGCGTTCAATGCCCAGAGCCCGATTCTGAAGAAAGGCTTGGCGCTGACGCCGGTCAAGTTCGGCATCAGCTTTACCGCCAGCTTCCTCAACCAGGGCGGCGCGCTGGTGCACGTCTACACCGACGGCAGCATCCACCTGAACCACGGCGGCACCGAGATGGGCCAAGGCCTGAACACCAAGGTCGCACAAGTCGTGGCCGAGGTGTTCCAGGTCGATATCGACCGCATCCAGATCACTGCCACCAATACCGACAAGGTGCCGAACACCTCGCCTACCGCCGCCTCCAGCGGCACCGACCTGAACGGCAAAGCGGCGCAGAATGCCGCGCAAACCATCAAGCAACGCCTGATCGAGTTTGCCGCCCGGCACTTCAAGGTCACCGAAGAGGATGTCGAGTTCAAGAACGGTCAGGTGCGCATTCGCGATCAGTACGTGTCGTTCGACGAGCTGATCCAGCAGGCCTACTTCGGCCAGGTTTCGCTGTCGTCCACCGGGTTCTACCGCACGCCGAAAATCTACTACGACCGCAGCCAGGCACGCGGGCGGCCGTTTTACTACTTCGCCTACGGTGCAGCGTGTTCGGAAGTGATCGTCGATACCCTGACCGGCGAGTACAAGATGCTGCGCAGCGACATCCTGCATGACGTCGGCGCCTCGCTGAACCCGGCCATCGACATTGGCCAGGTCGAAGGCGGCTTCGTCCAGGGCATGGGTTGGCTGACCATGGAAGAGTTGGTGTGGAACGACAAGGGCAAGCTGATGACCAGCGGCCCGGCGAGCTACAAAGTGCCAGCCGTGGCGGACATGCCGCTGGATCTGCGGGTCAAGCTGGTGGAGAACCGCAAGAACCCCGAGGATACCGTGTTCCATTCCAAGGCTGTCGGTGAGCCACCGTTCATGCTCGGGATTTCGGTCTGGTGTGCGATCAAGGATGCCGTCGCCAGCCTTTCGGACTACAAGGCCCAACCGAAGATCGACGCGCCTGCGACGCCCGAGCGGGTGCTGTGGGGTGTGGAACAGATGCGAAAGTTGAAGCAGGCGACTGTCGCGGTCGCGACAACGGAAACCACACCGGCCTGACGTAAGGTGGTCAACGCTGTGCGTGTCCACCGTCAACCCAACATGATCGTTTAGGTGGCGCCGCTTTGCGGAGCCACCTGGGAAGGACAGACCATGAGCAATACCGCCTGGATAGAAGCACTCGCCGACCTGCAGCAACAGGGCGAACCCTGCGTGCTGGTCACCATCATCGAGGAGCGCGGCTCGACGCCGCGCAATGCCGGCTCGAAGATGGTGATCAGCCGCGAGCGCCTGTACGACACCATTGGCGGCGGTCACCTGGAATACAAGGCACAGGCGATTGCGCGGGAGATGCTCGAAAACCGCGTGCGTGATACGCGGCTGGAACGCTTTTCCCTGGGCGCGAGCCTCGGCCAGTGCTGTGGCGGCGCCACCGTGCTGCTGTTCGAACCCATGGGCCAACCGCAGGCACATATCGCGGTGTTCGGTGCCGGCCACGTCGGCCGTGCACTGGTGCCGCTACTTGCCAGTCTGCCGTGCAAGGTGCGCTGGATCGATTCGCGCGAAAGCGAATTCCCGGCCCATATTCCTGCGGGCGTGGAGCAAGTGGTCAACGACGAGGTGGTCGACGAAGTGGCCGAGATGCCCGCCGGCAGCTACTTCATCGTCATGACTCACAACCATCAACTCGATCTGGAACTCACCGCAGCCATCCTCGAACGTAACGATTTTACCTACTACGGGCTGATCGGCTCGAAGAGCAAGCGCGCCAAGTTCGAACACCGCCTGCGCGACCGTGGCTTCCAGCCCGACACCGTGCAACGGATGCGCTGCCCGATGGGTATCGCCGAAGTGAAGGGCAAGCTGCCGGTGGAGATTGCCGTGTCCATCGCGGGCGAAGTAATCGCCACCTACAACGCCAACTTCGGTGAAAAGACCGTCGACGGTGAAAAGCCGGTGCCCATGCTTGTCCCCGCATCGCGCCGCTCGCAGGCGGGTTGAACTGCATCAAGGCATCAGCTCGCGGCGCGCGGCGGTGCTGGAGGTGCTGGAGGTGCTGGAGGTGCGAGCTTGCTCGCGAATGGACTGAAGCTAAAGCTTCGTCGGCAACTGGCTCCTATGAATAGAGAATAGAACCCAAGCCGCTGGAATCACTCGTTGATTCCGGACCGGAACACTTACACCACGATTTTCGAGACTCACCATGCCCCAAGCCAAAGCCTACCGTGCCGCCCTGCTCCACTGCCTCGCCGACCCGCGCGAAGTGGGCATCGAGCAATCTCACGAGTATTTCGAAGACGGCCTGCTGGTTGTCGAGGATGGAAAGATTGCTCAGATCGGCAATGCCGCTGACCTGCTTCCAACCCTGAAAGCCGGCACCGAGGTGGTCGAATACCCCGACGCGCTGATCACTCCTGGTTTCATCGACACCCACATTCATTACCCGCAGGTCGGCGTCATCGGTTCCTACGGCGCGCAATTGCTCGACTGGCTGGAAACCTACACGTTCCCGAATGAAGGCCGCTTCAGCGACATGGCGCACGCGCGCGAGCAAGCCGACCTGTTTCTTGGCGAACTGCTGCGCAATGGCACCACCACGGCACTGGTGTTCGGCACCGTGCACAAGCAATCGGTGGATGCCTTTTTCGAGGCGGCGGAAAAACTCAACCTGCGGATGATCGCGGGCAAAGTGTTGATGGACCGCAATGCGCCGGACTTCCTCACCGACACCGCCGAATCCGGTTATGCCGACAGCAAAGCGTTGATCGAGCGCTGGCACGGCAAGGGCCGCCTGCATTACGCCGTGACCCCGCGCTTCGCACCGACCAGCACACCAGAACAATTGACGCTGGCCGGCCAGCTGTTTGCCGAATACCCCGATCTGTACATGCACACGCACATTTCCGAGAACAAGCAGGAAGTGGCGTGGGTCAAGGAGCTGTTCCCCGAGCGCAAGGGTTATCTGGACGTCTATGACCATTACGGTCTGATCGGCGCGCGCTCGGTTTTCGCCCACGGCATCCACCTGTGCGATGACGAATGCAAACGCCTCGGCGAAACCGGCTCGGCCGTGGCCTTCTGCCCCACATCGAACCTCTTCCTCGGCAGCGGCCTGTTCGACCTGGCGAAGGTGGAAGGCTTCGGCGTGCGCGTCGGGCTGGGCACCGATGTCGGTGGCGGCACCAGCTTCTCGCAACTGCAAAGCCTTAACGAGGCTTATAAGGTGCTGCAGCTGCAGGGCCAGAAACTCGATGCGTTCAAGGCGCTGTACCTCGCCACGCTCGGCGGGGCAAGGGCGCTGTACCTGGACGACAAGATCGGCAACCTGCAGCCCGGCAAAGATGCCGACTTCGTGGTGCTCGATTACAAGGCGACACCGCTGATCGACTACCGCCTGAGCCAGGCGACCACATTGCAGGAAAAGCTTTTCGCCCTGATGACGCTCGGCGACGACCGCGCGGTGAAAGAAACCTACGCCGCCGGGGTTTCGGTACACCGAAAGGCATCGTGAACGGTAGATCACTGACGCGATGATCGGTCGTCTCGCCAGTAATCCGCAATGCGAGCTCTAACGCGTGGATCGATGAAGCGTGATCCACCCTACGGTCGAAGCGGCATCGGCCGCTCTTAGGGTGGATGTCGCTCTCTACATCCACCGCCACGTCGGCACCGAGTTCGATCAACGCGTGGACCGCATGATCCACCCTACCGTTTCAGCGCCGCCATCAGCGTGTCGAGGTTGTGCTCGAACATGCCGAGATAGGTGCTGGCCGGCCCTTCGCTGGCCAACGCATCGGAATACAGCGTTCCGCCAACCGTGGCGCCGGCTTCTTCGGCGATTTGCTCAATCAGGCGCGGGTCACGGATGTTCTCGACGAACACCGCTCGTACACCTTCGCGGCGAAGTTGACGGATCAACCCAGCCACCTCGGCTGCCGAAGGTTCGTCGTGGGTGGAAAGTCCCTGCGGCGCGATGAACGCCAGCTGCCACGCCTGGCCTAGATAGCCGAACGCATCGTGACTGGTGACGACCTTGCGCTGACTGGCCGGCAAGCTCGCGATCTGCGCATCGGCCCTCTTCAGCAAGGCATGCAGCCGGCCCAGGTAGGCGTCACGTCGCGCTTCATAGCCTTCACGATGATCCGGGTCGAGTTGCACGAACGCCTTGGTGATGTTGCGCACGTAGATCTCGACGTTGGTCAGGCTTTGCCACGCATGCGGGTCCGGCACTTGTTCGCCGTCTTCCTCCAGCATCAACGGAACGACGCCGGCACTGGCGTTGATGCGCTTACCGGCCGGCTCGCTGCTGGCCAGCAGGCTTTCCAGCCAGGGTTCGAAACCCAGGCCGTTGGCGACGATCAGGTCGGCCCGCAGCAGCGCTTTGGCATCGTCAGGGCTTGGGTCGTAAACATGCGCATCGGCGTCCGCATCGACCAGATTGGTCACTTGAATCCGGTCGCCACCGACGTGTTGGACGAGGTCCGCAAGAATGCTGAAGCTGGTGACGACATCAAGCTTCTCCTCGGCGTGCAATGAAAGCGGCAGCCACAGCGTGAACACAAACATCAGGTATCGCATGGTGAAACCTCAAACAGTGATGGGAACAGCGCGTGAGCGCAGCAGGCCTTGAACAGGCCCAGCCACGACCGAAAACAGATAGAAGGCGCCGGCTAGCAGCACGATGCACGGCCCACTGGGCAGGCTGGCATGGAAGGAGAGCAGCAGTCCCAGCCATACGCACGCGGCACCAAGCAGAGCGGCGAGCGGCAGCAGGACCGGCAACCGTCTGCTCCAGAAGCGCGCCGCAGCGGCAGGCAACATCATCAGCCCAACCACCATCAGCGCGCCGATGGCCTGGAAGCCAATAACCAGATTGAGCACGACCAGCGTGAGGAAGGCCGCGTGCGCCAACGGCCCAAAGCGGCTGACGCTACGCAGAAACAGCGGATCCAGGCTGTCCAGCGCCAGCGCGCGGTATGTAAACGCAAGTACCAGCAGGCTGAACACAGCCGTGCCGAGCATGCCCGTGAGTGTGGCCGTGTCGACCGCCAGTGCCGAGCCAAATAACAGGTGCAGCAGATCGAGCTTGCGACCCGCCAGTCCGAGCAGCAACACGCCACTGGCGAGCGAAATGGGATAGAGCGCAGCCAGACTGGCGTCCTCACGCAGGCCAGTTCGCCGACTGACCCAGGCCGCCGCTCCCGCCATTCCCAGCCCGGCGACGAGGCCGCCGAGGGTCAGCGCCGGCAGACTCAAACCAAACAACCAGAACGCCAATGCCGCGCCGGGCAAGATGCCGTGGGCGATGGCATCTCCGATCAGGCTCATCCGCCTGAGGATGAGAAACACACCTAGTGGTCCGGCACTGCATGCCAGCGCCACGCCACCGAACAAGGCGCGGCGCATAAAGGCGAATTCAGTAAATGGCGACCACAACACATCGAGCGTCACGCGACCTGCCCGAGCCGTTGGCGGTCGGCCATGAACTGCTGGATGGGCGCGGCGATGCACCCATTGCGAGCGATCAGCAAGCCCTCGCAGCGCTTTTCGCTGAGACCTAAGAGGTTGTGGCTGACCAAGACCAGCGTCCTTCCCCGCTGCTGCCAGCGCTCAATATGCTGCCAGAGCAAGCCCACCCCCACGTCATCCAGCGCCGCTTCCGGCTCATCCAGCAACAGCACTGGCGCATCTGTCAGGCTCAAACGCGCCAGCAGCGCTCTCTGCAACTCCCCGCCGGACAATGCGTGCAGGCCCTGGGTCTGCAAATCCAACAGGCCCCAATCCGCCAACGCTCGTTTTAAGCGTGTCTGTCGCTCGGCACGTCCCAGACGGCTACGCCAGAAACCGCCGCTGACCAGCTCAGCCAGGCGAATCGGAAATTGCCGATCGACATGCTGCTGTTGAGGCAGGTAAGACACCCCACCCAGAAGCGGAACGCCGATATCGACCCGCCCCGCAACTGGACGATCAAGGCCGGCGATGACCTTGAGCAGACTGCTCTTACCGGAACCATTGCTTCCGATCACGGCCGTCAGGCTTCCAGCCTCCAGCGCGAGATCCAGCGGCGGTGTCAGCGCTCGCCCACCCGCGCCCCATTGCAAACCCTGGAATTGGATCATCATCACCTCGACTACTCAGGCACCCGCAACAGACCGTTCGAGCGGACCAGCGGAAGCGCTTAATCAAATAGTTATAACATAACATTATGCGCATGGAGATCGCCTCGTACAACGGCGATATTCACCGATAGGGATTGAGGCGCGGCTCTTCGAGCCTGGCAGCACTACAGACCGGTAAACGGCTGGTAAACGGACAGCGGGCAGAACCGCACCGTGCGCAGCCTCAAACGAACGAGGCAGAACGCGATGGCCTTTTTGACTTAACGCTGGAGGGCTGGACGTTTAGCGAAGCGCCGTCCGGAGGAGATCGAGTTCAGTTCACAACTGATAGGTGAGAGCGGGCGCGCGCGAGGCGCCTTCAGCGGCTCGGCCGTCAGAGACGCACCGAGCCAGTTCCACTTGAAGCTGGACGAACGCTAGCGAGCGCTACGCGGCTTCTTCTTGGCCAGAGCCAGGTGCGAGAACACGGCATGGAGATCATCCGACGCACTCTCCTCATCGAGGTTGAGCTTGCTGTCGATATGATCCATGTGGTGCATCATCAGGCGCACCGCCTTTTCGCTGTCGCGCGCAGCAATGGCATCGATCAACTGGTTATGTTCGTCGAACGAGCAATGTGAGCGGTTTCCGCTTTCGTACTGCGCGATGATCAGCGAGGTCTGCGACACCAGGCTGCGCTGGAAGCTCACCAGCGGCGCGTTCTTCGCCGCTTCGGCCAGCTTCAGATGAAACTCTCCGGAAAGACGGATTCCAGCGCCGCGATCGCCGCGGGCGAAACAGTCCTGCTCGTCGGTCACCATTTGCCGTAGCTCGCTCAGCTGCTCAGCGCTGGCATGTTGCACGGCCAGCTCGGTGATCGCGCGTTCCACCATGCGCCTGGCAAAGAAGATCTGCCGTGCTTCATCGACGCTCGGACTGGCAACGACCGCGCCGCGATTGGGCCGCAGCAGCACCACGCCCTCATGGGCGAGCCGTGACAGGGCGCGACGAATGATGGTGCGACTCACGCCGAAAATCTCGCCCAACGCCTCTTCGCTGAGTTTGGTGCCCGGCGCCAGGCGCTGTTCAAGGATTGCATCAAAGATGTGGGCGTAAACGATGTCGTCCTGGGTCCCGGTACGGGCCTTGCCGCTTCGTGTCGGCTTTTTCAAAGGCTGCAACTGTTCGTTCATGGTGACTCGCGTCGGAATTGTCGGCAGATCGAACTTTACTGCCTTTCGTTACGCAGCTGGGAGTCGCCAACAGCGAAACAAGGAAATAAAGCGCATTTTATTGTGCACAATCAGTGAATCCATAAATATTCCAGAATGTCGAGAAGACGCCCTACTGCGTGCTCTTTCACCTCAACATTGCTTAGCGGGAACAGCGAATACGCCATAGCCACCGAAATGTCTGTTGCATTTCTTGTATACAAAAGCATAATCGCGTCAAGCCTTTCTGACCTTTCGGTCAACAAACCGAATGAAAGCGCCCCACCATCACCTGCCCTCGAGAGCACTGCTCTAGGTGATAGACAACAAGAACGATGAGGAACACCTTGTGGAAACCACCAAGCAGGAACAGCCGGCCCTCGGCCTGCAGCCGAAAAACCCCGGCTTGCTCGACCGATTCTTCAAACTCAGTGCTCACCGAACCACTATCAAGACAGAGTTGCTAGCGGGCCTGACGACCTTCGTCACCATGGCTTACATCATCTTCGTCAACCCGAACATCATGGCCGATGCGGGTATCGACCACGGCGCCGCATTCGTCGCCACCTGCATCGGGGCGGCCCTCGGTTGCCTCCTGATGGGCCTGTACGCCAACTGGCCGGTGGGCCTGGCACCGGGCATGGGCCTCAACGCGTTCTTCACCTATACCGTGGTCGGTGAGATGGGCTACAGCTGGGAGATCGCCCTTGGCGCGGTGTTCATCTCCGGCATCCTGTTCATGATCATGAGCCTCTCCCGCCTGCGCGAATGGTTGCTCAACAGCATTCCAATGAGCCTGCGCTTCGCCATGGGCGCCGGGGTCGGGTTGTTTCTCGGGCTGATTGGCCTCAAGACCGCAGGCATCGTTGTCGACAGCCCGGCCACCCTGCTGACCATGGGTTCGTTCGGCGAGTCCACTGCCCTGCTCGCCGCGGTGTGCTTCCTGATGATCGCCGTGCTCAGCCACCGCAACGTCTTCGGTGCCATCCTGCTGAGCATGCTGGTGGTGACCGGCATCGGCTGGGCAATGGGTCTGGTGGAATACAACGGTGTGGTGTCGATGCCGCCCAGCCTGGCGCCGACCTGGCTGGCGATGGATATCGCCGGCGCGCTGAATGTCGCGATGGTTAGCGTGATCCTCGCGTTCCTCTTCGTGAACATGTTCGATACCGCCGGCACCCTGATGGGCGTCGCCCATCGCGCGCATCTGGTGGATGAGGACGGCAAGATCCAGAACCTCTCCCGTGCACTTAAAGCCGACAGCACGTCCAGTGTCGTGGGCGCCTTCGTCGGCTGTCCGCCGGTGACCAGCTACGTGGAAAGCGCTTCGGGCGTTGCTGCGGGCGGACGCACCGGCTTGACTGCGGTAACTGTCGGCGCGCTGTTCCTCATCGCGATGTTCTTCGCGCCGCTGGCCGGCATGATCCCTGCCTATGCCACTGCGGGGGCGTTGATCTACGTCGCGATGCTGATGATGAGCGGTCTGGCCAATATCGACTGGAAGGATCACACCGACACCATTCCAGCTATCGTCACCGTGGTGATGATGCCGCTGACCTTTTCCATCGCCAACGGCATCGCGCTGGGGTTCCTGACCTATGCGACGCTCAAGCTGCTGACCGGACAGCGCGACAAGGTTTCGATCAGCCTCTATGTGCTGTGCGTGATCTTCATTGCCAAGTTCGCCTTTCTTTAATCAGGCGAACCAGTGGCCCCACCGTTCCGGCGGTGGGGCCTTTTGACGTTTTGAAGCCTGCGGAGTGCGTTTGGAAGAACTGTAATGATGCAACCTGATCCACCCCGCAGCCGCGAGGTAGCCCAATCCACGCTACCTACATTTTCTAATTGCTATCGAGGAGTGCCGAAATGAGCCTGGAAACCTGGTTGTTGTTTGCGAGCGCGGCGCTGGTGGTCATCCTGATCCCCGGCCCGCTGTCGCTGCTGATGATCAGCAACAGTCTCAACTACGGACTCCGCCGTTCCTGGCCGGCCTTCGTCGGCGGGGTCAGCGCCTCGATCTGCCTGCTCTGCGCATCGGCGTTGGGGCTTGGGGCGCTACTGCTGGCGTCGGAGGAGGTATTCAGCGTTTTGAAAATCATCGGCGCCTTCTACCTGTTCTATCTGGCTTGGCAGAGCTGGCAGGAATCGCGCCGCCCCGCCAGCGCGCCCAGTGTGGCGACCGCTGAGGTCAGCCCGCGCTTTCGCCAGCTGTTCTGGCGCGCGTTTGGCCTGGGCGCCAGCAACCCGAAAGACATCCTGTTCTTTGCGGCCTTCCTGCCGCAATTCCTCAGTGCGGATCGGCCCTTCATGCCGCAGCTGCTGGTGATGATCCTGACCTGGGCGGTGCTGGACCTCTGCTGCAAGCTGGCGTACGGGCTGGGGGCGCATGGCGCGGCGCGCTACCTACGCACCGGAAAGGGGCAGGTTTGGTTCAACCGAACCAGCGCTGCGCTGTTTGGAGGCGCGGGAGCGGCTTCGTTGATGAGTCGGTGAGGGTTCCATCAAGCGGTGGGTAAGCTTCGCGATACCCACCCTCCTGGCATGACCCAACAGAGGTCAGACGCCACCCAACGCCCACCTCAAAAAAAACCCGCCTTAGAGGCGGGTCCGGGGACTCAGGGGAGTCAAGGTTTCACGCGTGGGAGAGGTAACCGCCGTACCGATAACGGCACGGCAGATGCCATCAGCTGCCTCGATAGGTCGAGTAGCTGTACGGCGAAATCAGTAGCGGCACGTGGTAATGATCCTGCTCGGCGCTGATGCCGAAGCGCAGTACCACCACGTCGAGAAAAGCCGGCTCGGGCAGCGTTACGCCGCGTCCGCGGTAATAGTCGCCCGCCGAGAACTGCAGCTGATAGACGCCGGAGCGATAGTCGTCACCGTCCAGCAGAGGTGAGTCGCAGCGGCCATCGCTGTTGGTCTGGCGCGTGGTCACCAGCTCCAGGCGCTCGCCTTCAACGCGATAGAGTTCGATGCGGATATTGCTGCCTGGGCAGCCGTGAGCGGCATCCAGTACATGAGTAGTCAAACGTCCCATAGATTCCAGCATCAGCGATTGGCCGCCAATGCCTGCCTCCTCTTGGTGGTAAGTGGTGGAGTGAGTCGAGCATAGCACCCCGCAAGAAAAAACAAAGACAGTTTCAGCAAAAATTGTACACAGTTTTTAATTCTTCACCTTGGCCCGCTTCATGCTGGTCAGCATCAAGCGGTGAGGCTATAGCGGGCTATCCTGGAAAAAAGCCTTGAGATAAAAGCGGACGTTCAAGGCTCAGCCGGTCAGTTTGAAGCGATTTTTGATTTACAAATCGCAAAACGTTTTGTATACAATTGACCCATGACGACTGCCCGCACTTCATAGCGGCAACCCGCGGATCAAACAAGGAATAACAACAGTGAGCGCAGACTACCCTCGCGACCTCATCGGCTATGCCGAGAACCCACCCCATCCGCAATGGCCGTGTAATGCCCGTATCGCCTTGTCCTTCGTACTCAACTACGAAGAAGGCGGCGAGCGTTGCGTACTGCATGGCGACAAGGAGTCCGAAGCCTTCCTATCCGAGATGGTTTCAGCTCAGCCGCTGCAGGGTGTGCGCAACATGAGCATGGAGTCGCTCTATGAATACGGCAGCCGGGTCGGGGTATGGCGCCTGCTCAAGCTGTTCCGCAAGAACGACATTCCGCTCACGATTTTCGCCGTCGCGATGGCCGCGCAGCGGCACCCTGACGTGATCAAGGCCATGGTGGCTGACGGCCACGAGATCTGCAGCCATGGTTATCGCTGGATCGACTACCAGTACATGGATGAAGTGCAGGAGCGCGAGCACATGCACGAAGCCATCCGCATCCTCACCGAGATCACCGGTGAGCGTCCGCTGGGCTGGTACACCGGCCGCACGGGGCCGAACACCCGTCGACTGGTGCGCGAGGAAGGCGGCTTCCTCTATGACTCCGATACTTATGACGACGACCTGCCCTACTGGGACCCGGAATCGACGCCCGAAAAACCTCACCTGGTGATCCCCTATACGCTGGACACCAACGACATGCGCTTCACCCAGGTGCAGGGCTTCAACACTGGTGATGACTTCTTCAATTACCTGAAGGATGCGTTCGACGTGCTCTACGCCGAAGGCTGTGAAGGCGCGCCGAAGATGCTGTCCATTGGCATGCACTGCCGTTTGCTCGGTCGCCCGGCGCGCATGGCCGCGTTGGCCCGTTTCATCGACTACGTGAAAGGTCATGAAGAAGTCTGGTTCGCCCGCCGCGTCGACATCGCCCGCCACTGGCACGCCACCCATCCCATGACCGCGGAGCGCACCTGATGACCCCGTTCAAGACCATCAAGCCGTCCACCCTGGACCGCGACACCTTCATCTCGACCTTCGCCGATGTCTACGAGCACTCGCCGTGGGTCGCCGACACGGTCTATCAGGCCGGTGTAGACGAAACCCTGGATTACGTGGAGGTGATGCACGAGCGCATGTCGCAGGCCATGTTGGCCGCTCACCACGACACCCAGCTGGCACTGATCAACGCTCACCCGGACCTCGCCGGAAAGGCCGCCGTACGCGGCGAGCTGACCGCATCGAGCACCGCCGAGCAGGCCGGTGCCGGGATTCACGAATGCACGGCTGAAGAGTTCGCCCGCTTTACCGAACTGAACGATGCCTACAAGGCCAGGTTCGGTTTCATCTTCATCATGGCGGTCAAGGGCAGTAACCGGCACCAGATCCTGGCCGCCTTCGAGGAGCGCATGAATAACTCCCAGGAACAGGAATTCGCCCGCGCCCTGGCCGAAATCAACAAGATCGCCCTGTTCCGTCTGCAGGCGATGTAAGCACGCACCATCAGACGACACGAAGAGAAGAACAACGTATGAAGAGCTACGCCGTACCTTTCGAAAAATACGTCAACCTGGCCGACGCCCGCCTGGGCACAGAGGCCATCTCCGTCACCGACGACTGGTTTGCCGACGTCAACCGGCTGTTCCAGCCGACGCCGGCCGTATGGAAGGAGGGCGTTTTCGATGACAACGGCAAGTGGATGGACGGCTGGGAGTCGCGCCGCAAGCGGTTCGAAGGCTACGACCACGCGGTCATTCGCCTCGGCGTGCCCGGCTCGATCAAGGGCGTCGACATCGACACCAGCTTCTTCACCGGCAACTTCCCGCCGTCCGCCTCGCTGGAAGCCTGCTTCCTCGCCGAAGGCGACCCGGACGACAACACCCACTGGACTGAAATCCTTCCGGCCGTCGAACTCAAGGGCAACAGCCACCACTATCACGAGATCGCGTTCGACAAGCCGGTCAGCCACCTGCGCTTCAACATCTACCCGGACGGTGGCGTTGCCCGCCTGCGCGTACACGGCATTCCGTACCGCGACTGGAGCACTGTCGGCGACAACGAACAGCTCGACCTGGCTTCGGCACTCAATGGTGGCCGCGCACTGGCCTGCTCCGATGAGCATTTCGGGCGCATGAGCAACATCCTCAACCCGGGTCGTGGCATCAACATGGGCGACGGCTGGGAAACTGCCCGCCGCCGTACGCCAGGCAACGACTGGGTCATCGTCGCGCTGGGCACCCCCGGCGAAATCGAGCGCATCGTCGTCGACACCCTGCACTTCAAGGGCAACTACCCGGACAGCTGCAACATCCAGGCGGCCTTTGTTAAAGGGGGCACCGACAGCCAGATCGAGACCCAGAGCCTGTTCTGGCGTGAACTGTTGCCGAGCCAGAAGCTGGAAATGCACGCCGAACACGAGTTCAGCGAGCAGATCGCCAAGCTTGGTCCGATCACCCACGTGCGCCTGAACATCTTCCCCGACGGTGGCGTCAGCCGTCTGCGGTTGTTCGGCAAGGCAGTGAAGTAAAAACTCCTGTAGATACCGTCTTGCCCCTTAGTGCGCAATGGCGAGTCTGGGGTCGAAAGGTTGCCCTGACTTGAGCACGCCATAAG